>NC_007510.1:2462750-3694126 GCF_000012945.1 Burkholderia lata | reverse complement strand
GCGGTCGTGCGAGCGTGCCTCGGACGCCTGCGTCACAGTGTTGGAGGGGCAGGCGCGAGCCGAAGCGGCGTGCGGGATTCTTGGAGATAAGGCGAGATTCTACCGCCAAACGCGGCCACAGAGCGAGTTATCCACAGGCCGGTTGTGTGGGTCGCGGGGCCGGATCCGCCGAGGCGGGCACAGGCGATCGACTCCTAAAGTATTGACCGTCAACAGAAAAACGGTTTAAATAGCGGGTTCCGCGAAAACCAATCCTGTATTCCCGGCGATTGCGTTCGCCCGAATGCCTCCGGTTAGGGCACGCGGTCCCCTGAATTTCGACATTCTCGAACAAGTGAGAACATCATGAAACGTACTTACCAACCGTCCGTGACGCGCCGCAAGCGCACCCATGGCTTCCGCGTCCGTATGAAGACGGCAGGTGGCCGCAAGGTCATCAACGCTCGTCGCGCGAAGGGCCGCAAGCGCCTGGCCATCTAAGGCAGGTTGCGCGCTGTGTCCGCCGTCCGCAGTCCTGCGGAAGGTGCCGTCGAGCCGGGTGCGAATCCGTCGCAGACGAAAGCCGCCTTCCCGAAAGCTGCGCGACTTCTGAAAACGGATGAATTTTCATCCGTTTTTCGTTTGCGTCCCTGGCGGCGCTCCGCGCACTTCGTGATTTACGGCAAGCCGACGGGTGAGTCCGCGCGTCTGGGGCTCGTCATCGGCAAGAAGTATGCGCCGCGTGCGGTTACTCGTAACCTCGTGAAGCGGCTGGCGCGCGATCAGTTTCGCCTGCGCCGGGCCGAATTCGCCGGTTACGACCTGCTGCTGCGGCAGCACACGCGCTTCGACAAGAAAGCGCTGCCGAGCGCGGCTTCCGCCCCGCTCGCGGCGATGTGCGCGGCCGAGATTCGCGAACTGCTCGACAGGGCAGTCCGGGAGATCGCCCGTCGTGCGTCGAAGCCCGCGTCCGAGTGACGCATCCGTCCGCGGTGCGGCGTTCGCGCCTGCCCGGCCGGTTTTGACGCGGCGCCGAACGGCGTCGCCCAAGGTATGGAAACGGTATTGATCGCCTTGCTGCGCTTCTACAAGGTTGCCGTGAGCCCTATGCTCGGCAACCGTTGCCGTTTTTATCCTTCCTGTTCGGATTACGCGCGCGAGGCAATCCAGTATCATGGCGCCGCGCGCGGCACGTATCTCGCCGTCAGGCGCGTGTGCCGATGCCATCCGTTTTCCGCGGGCGGCATCGACCTCGTCCCGCCGCCCAACTCCGACACTCGCGCTCGCGGCGAAGCCGACGCGCGGTCCCATCGACTCTGAGACAACGCATGGATATCAAACGCACCGTCCTATGGGTGATCTTCTTCATGTCAGCTGTCATGCTGTACGACAACTGGCAGCGGTCCCATGGACGCCCGTCGATGTTCTTCCCGAGTGCCACGCAGACGGCCCCCGCGGCCGCTGCCGGCGGTGCATCGGGCACGGGCGCGACGACGACGACCGCAGGTGAAGTGCCTGCCGCCGCAGCCGGCGCCGCACCGTCGACGACGGCACCGGCCGCCCAGGCGCAGCTCGTGAAGTTCTCGACCGACGTGTATGACGGCGAAATCGACACGCGCGGCGGCACGCTCGCGAAGCTGACGCTGAAGAAGCAGGGCGACGGCAAGCAGCCCGACCTGTACATCACGCTGTTCGACCACACGGCCGGCCACACGTATCTCGCACGCTCGGGCCTGCTCGGCGGCGATTTCCCGAACCACAACGACGTCTACACGCAGCTGAATCCGGGCACGACGTCGCTGACGGGTGACCAGAACGCGCTGAAGCTGTCGTTCGAATCGCCGGTGAAGGGCGGCGTGAAGGTCGTGAAGACCTACACGTTCACGCGCGGCAGCTACGTGATCGGCGTCGACACCAAGATCGACAACGTCGGCACGGCGCCTGTCACGCCGACGGTCTACATGGAACTGGTGCGCGACAACACGGCCGTCGAAACGCCGATGTTCTCGCACACGTTCCTCGGGCCGGCGGTCTACACGGACGCGAAGCACTTCCAGAAGATCAACTTCAGCGACCTCGACAAGAACAAGGCCGACTACGTGACCTCCGCCGACAACGGCTGGGTCGCGATGGTGCAGCACTACTTCGCGTCGGCGTGGATTCCGCAGCAGGGCGTGAAGCGCGACATCTACGCTGAAAAGATCGATCCGACGCTGTACCGCGTCGGCGTGAAGCAGCCGGTCGCCGCGATCGCGCCGGGCCAGTCGGCCGACGTGCAGGCCCGCCTGTTCGCCGGTCCGGAAGAAGAGCGCATGCTCGAAGGCATCGCGCCGGGCCTGGAACTCGTGAAGGACTACGGCTGGGTGACGATCATCGCGAAGCCGCTGTTCTGGCTGCTCGAGAAGATCCACAGCTACATCGGCAACTGGGGCTGGTCGATCGTGCTGCTCACGCTGCTGATCAAGGCCGTGTTCTTCCCGCTGTCGGCTGCGAGCTACAAGTCGATGGCGCGCATGAAGGAAATCACGCCGCGCATGCAGGCGCTGCGCGAACGCTTCAAGAGCGATCCGCAGAAGATGAACTCGGCGCTGATGGAGCTGTACAAGACCGAGAAGGTCAATCCGTTCGGCGGCTGCCTGCCGGTCGTGATCCAGATCCCGGTGTTCATCTCGCTGTACTGGGTGCTGCTGGCCTCGGTCGAAATGCGCGGCGCGCCGTGGGTTCTGTGGATTCACGACCTGTCGCAGCGCGATCCGTTCTTCATCCTGCCGGTGCTGATGGCCGTGTCGATGTACGTGCAGACGAGCCTGAACCCGACCCCGCCGGACCCCGTCCAGGCGAAGATGATGAAGTTCATGCCGATCGCGTTCTCGGTGATGTTCTTCTTCTTCCCGGCCGGCCTCGTGCTGTACTACGTCGTGAACAACGTGCTGTCGATCGCACAGCAGTACTACATCACGCGCAAGCTCGGCGGGGCCAAGAAGAAACCGGCCTGACGCCCGTTGCATACGTGGGGCGAGATGTTCGCCCCGCGATGCACGAAAAAAGCCGCATGGTTCGCCCATGCGGCTTTTTGCTTTTTGCGGGTCAGGGCGGGTTCAGGCCTTCTTCGATTCGCCCGAGTCGCCGTAGAACTGCTCGACCAGTTCCTGCACGAGGTAGCGATGATGCGGCGACAACGCTTCGATCTTCGACGCGAGTTCGATCGTCTCGGGGGTCGGCGGATAGCGTTCGTCGCGCGGCAGCGGTTGCGGCGTCGGGTGTTCGATCACGCTCGGCGACGGGCCGTAATGCAGCCAGTGGACGTCGACGCGCAGCCATTCGGCGAGCGTGGCGAGTTTGTCCGACGTCGGGATCGTGCGGCCCGTCAGCCATTTGTGCGCAGTTTGCGGCGAAACGGGCTGCGCTCCGCGGTGGCGCAGGTTGAATCGGTTCGCCAGCTCAGTCGCACCGGTGACCTTCTCCGGGCTGCGCCGCAGGGCGAATTTGAGGCGTTCCGAGAACGCGGCTTTTTCTTCGGATGTCGGCATGGGGGAGATTGTGCAATTCCACTGCCGCGTTTCAGACAACCATTCAGGATAAACGTATCCCGTTCAGACGAATCCCGGTCTTGATCGGGGTGTGCGGTGAAATTGAGGGCCACAGCGTTGGGCCGCTCCAGCAGGCATACTCGTCCGAAACGGTGGCTGTGATATGGCGCCGGGATGATACTTGGCTTATCCCCGGCGGGATAAATTCGAGCGTGTCCGAATCCCGAGTAGCTGCCGGTGGCGCGTGTGCCGGCACGCTACAATGCCGGCGTTCCGATGCCCGAAGTGTTGCGCGGGCGCACCATATTCACTTGATCACCCGATTCATCCGATTCCCATGCTCGCTACCGATTCCGATCCGATCGTCGCCATTGCCACTGCTGCCGGCCGGGGTGGCATCGGGGTTGTCCGCGTGTCGTTCGGGCGCGGCGGCGAGGCGGCCGCGTTGCCGCTGATCGACGCGTTGTGCGGGCAGAAGCTCGCCCCGCGCCACGCGAGCTACGTGCCGTTCCTCGACGAGCACGGCGCGCCGCTCGATCGCGGGATCGCGCTTTACTTCCCGGCACCGCATTCGTACACCGGCGAACACGTGCTCGAGCTGCAGGGGCACGGCGGGCCGATCGTGATGCAGCTGCTGCTGCAGCGTTGCCTGGATGCGGGGCGCGGTTTCGGGCTGCGGCTAGCGGAGCCTGGCGAATTCACACGCCGCGCGTTCCTGAACGACAAGCTCGATCTTGCACAGGCCGAGGCCGTTGCCGATCTGATCGAGGCGAGTACCGAAGCCGCCGCGCGTTCGGCCGGGCGTTCGCTCGACGGCGCGTTCTCGCGGCAGATCCATGCGCTCGTCGACGACGTGATCACGCTGCGGATGCTGGTCGAGGCGACGCTCGATTTTCCGGAAGAAGAGATCGATTTCCTGGAAGCGGCCGACGCGCGCGGCAAGCTCGCGAAGATCCGTGCCCAGCTCGCGCACGTGCTGGGCGACGCGCGGCAGGGGGCGTTGCTGCGTGAAGGGCTGTCGGTCGTGCTTGCGGGGCAGCCGAACGTCGGCAAGTCGTCGCTGCTGAATGCGCTGGCCGGCGCGGAGCTGGCGATCGTCACGCCGATTGCCGGGACGACGCGCGACAAGGTCGCGCAGACGATCCAGGTCGAAGGGATTCCGTTGCACATCATCGATACGGCCGGGTTGCGCGAGACGGAGGACGAGGTCGAGCGGATCGGTATCGCGCGCACATGGAGCGAGATCGAGCGGGCGGACGTCGTGCTGCATCTGCTGGATTCGCGCAATGGGATGACGGCGGATGACGAGACGATCGCGGCGCGGTTTCCGGGCGGCGTGCCGGTGGTGCGCGTGCTGAACAAGACAGATCTGACCGGTGTGGCGGCGTGTGTCGAGCATCCGGCGGCGGAAGGCGACCTGACCGAGGTACATCTGTCGGCAAAGCGCGGCGACGGGATCGACATGCTGCGTGCGGAGTTGCTGCGGATCGCGGGGTGGCAGGCGGGGGCCGAAGGCGTGTATCTCGCGCGCGAGCGGCATCTGATTGCGTTGAGGGCCGCGCAGGAGCATCTCGCGCAGGCGGCGGATCACGCGGAGCAGCGCGCGCAGTCACTCGATCTGTTTGCCGAGGAACTGCGGCTCGCGCAGGAGCAACTCAATGCGATTACCGGGGAGTTCACTTCGGATGACCTGCTGGGGGTGATTTTCAGCAGGTTCTGTATCGGGAAGTAATGCCCGCGCATTTGCAGTTCGACAGCCCTTCGTGGCTCGTCATTCGTTTTTGATCGAGACATCCGATCACGATCGCACTCCCGTTTTCGTCACGTGGCCTGTCGTAAAATCGGCGGGCCGGGTAATTTCGATACAACAAATCCCGGCCTCAAAATAAAGAGAGGGCATGCATGGGATTCGGATTCGGAAAGCGCAGCGAGTCATCCGGCAACTCGACGGTCGACATGGCGAAAAGCCAGCGATCGCGAGCCAATGACAACTTCACCACGGGGCTTGAAATACGTCGGGCATTTGCGGTTTTCGAGTGCTGTGCGTCGTATGGTACGTACGTTGATCTCAACGACGTCGATACCGGGTGGCGCTATCTGCGGGAAGAGGGTCTGGTTTCATCCGATCTGGAGGCCGCATGGACGGAACTGGACCGCATCCTGCTGACCTATTCGAATGCCGGTGTGCTTGCCCAATCGGACAAGGAGCGTGCCGAGCACCAGGTCGAGCGCATCGAAGCGCACATTGATGCCATGCGAGGCAAGGTCGAGGGCATGGTGGAAGCCGTTGTCGCGCTCAATGTTGCCCGGCTCAAATACCCGTCGAAAAACTGGATCATCGACGGCATTTTCGCGGCCGTATTCGGCGCGATGGGCGGCTCGATCCTCGGCATCATGGCCGGCAGGCTGGCGGACAATACCCCGGCCATCGAGAATGTCGTTTTCGGTCTCGTGATAATCGCTTCGGTTCTCGTGGCGAGATACCGTCACCAGAAGAAAATCGTCGCTGCCGACGCGAAAATCGTGCATGCACGAGCCGACCTTGACCGCATGGTCATCCGGAACCTGTCGCCTTCCGCCTATCCGCCGCCGATGACAACCGCGGGCGCTGCCTGAATTCGCTATCGGACGTCGCGCGCCAATCGCGGGCGTCTGCCGAAGTTGAATCCCGTCGCGCTGCCGACGCTGGCCGTGCGCATTACGCCGAGGGCTCCCATGTCAATCAATCCGACTGAACGCAACGCCATTCTTCGCGCCGTCTTTGCCGACGACGCGCCGTATCCCGACCTGACACCCCGTCACGTCGCGTTGATGAGAAAGCTCCGCGTTGGGTGGCTGCCGGTCGAATCGGGCGCACCGGCCATCGTTCCTGAGCAGCCGCTGACTGGCGACGGCGCGACAATCGATCTTGCCAAGGCGATCCTCGAAACCGACGATGACGTGCTGGCCATTCGCACGCTGGCAGAACTCGGCCACGTCGTATCCGAATTCGTCACGGTCGCGGGCGAGTTGGCGCCGGGACAATACCTGATCCCGGAGGAATTGCGCGATGCGTTCGATTACCCGGAAAGCGGTGTCGACGCGTCGGGGCGTTTCGAGTTTCGCGCCGAGCATCTCGCGATCCTGCGGGGGACCGTCTGGAGAACGCTCGACGATTACTCGATCGACGCGGTGCTGGAGATGGATGACTTCTGGCCGCTGTCCTACATCGACGGCAAGCGGCCGTACGGGGAGTGCACGTACATCCAGATCGACATGGCCGAACGACTGGGCGAGCCCTACCGATTCGATGCCGAACGCAATCTGATCGAAGATGCGGAGAAGGATGCTCGCCTCGAGCGTCTCCACTACGAAACGCGAGCTGCGCTACAGATATTTCTGACGCATGCCGAGCTGATCACGCCGGCCTGATCGCTTGAGAGGGGCCGGCTCGATCCATCCGGACCCTCACCCGCATCAATCCCAATGACGGTGATGGTAATACCCGCCACCACCGTAGTACCCGCCACCATCAGGCACCACGATACAGCCGCTCAACAGCACGGCGACGCCGGCAATCAGCAAAAGGGTCTTCTTCATCGCGTTCACCTGCTTGGGTTCAATATGAAACCCAGCATAGCGAGCGCCCGCAACACCGGCTGTAAGCGATCGTTTCCCTGTTCCGCAATCCGTAACGGCGGATTATTCCGGTCACAATGACCGTAACAAATAGCCAAACAGCAGACGTTTTCAGGCGGTGACGACCCTGTTTCGCCCCGTATCCTTCGCACGATACAGCGCGGCATCGGCGGCTTCGATCAACGCATCGGGTGTCGACAGATCGTCGGGCGACACGGTCGCGCAGCCGACGCTCACGCTCACGCGTCCGGCGGGTGCCGTCGGCATCGCGAGATCGAGCCGCAGCACCGCTTCGCGCGCTTCCTCGGCGACGACCCGCGCGCCGCGCGCGCCCGTGTTCGGCAGCACGATCGCGAACTCCTCGCCGCCGTAGCGCGCGACGATGTCCGCCGGCCGCCGCACCGCGCCGGCCAGCGCATTCGCGACCGCGATCAGGCATGCGTCGCCCTTCACGTGACCGAACGCATCGTTGTATGCCTTGAAGCGGTCGACATCGACCATCAGCAACGACAGCGGTTCGCCTTGCCGTCGCGCCTGCAGGAACAGCGTGTGGAAATGATCGTTGAAGTGCATGCGGTTGAACGCGCCCGTCAGGCCGTCGCGTGCGGACGAACGGATCAGCGTCGCGTGCGCCTCGAGCAGCCGCTGGTACAGCATCGTCACTTCCCACGCGAGCACGCACACGAGCACGCCTGGCGTGAACATGCTGAACACGCGTGCGAGATACCAGCCGACCGTGAAGCGATCGGTGCTCATCAGGTTCAGCGTCGTGTCGGTCAGGCACGCGAGCACCGCGATCGCGAGCCACAGGTCGAGCGTCGTGCGCAGCCGGCCGGTGGCCAGTACCGCCACGAGCGCCAGCGCGTTGAGCAGCCACACGACCAGCGCGACGGCGTTGACGGGCAGCACGGCCGCGTCGCCCGGCGGATGAAACGCGGGCGGCAGCGACACGTTCAGCACGAACAGGCAAAGCAGCCCGGCGACGACAGCCGGCCCGCCGATCAGCGCGAGCGTCCACCAGCGTGTCTGCCGCGCGCCGATCGGTGCGCGCGCCAGCCGCTCGCGCGCGAGCAGCGCGACCATCACGAAACTCGGGAAGCCGGCATGCCAGAAGATCCACATCCACGCGGCGCTTTGCGGTTGCGCGCCGAACAGCCCGTGTGGCGCGAACACGCCGGGAAAGGTGAGCAGTTGCAATGCGACGGCGAGTGCGGTGAACGCGTAGGCGCCGCCGAGCGCGCCGAGCACCGGCTGGCGCGTCACGGTGAACTGCGCGCCAAGAAAGAACGCCGCGATGCTCGCGGTGGTGAACACGGTGAGCGCACACATCGGCATGAACGGCTCGACGGCCGGCAGCGCAACGTTCGCGTGCGGCGCGGCGATCCCGAGCGCGAGCACGATGACGAGCGCCGTCAGTGCGCCGAACCAGAGCTGACGGCGTGTCGTGTGCTGGATCAGGATGCCTTCCATGGTGTTCCCCGGGCACGTAGGCGGAAACGCCCGGTCTTGCGCCGGGCGACAGGCAACCGGCCGCTGCGCGACCGGTGCGGCCTGATCCTATCGCGTTATGGGTGCGTGCTCAAACCCCGAGGCCCGGACCGAAGTTGCCGGCGACCCACTGCGTGACGGCGTTGACGTCCGCGTAGTCCTGTTCGGGCAGGCCGTCGAGCATCGACAGCACGTCGTTGCTGGCGCCGGCGTCGCGCGCGGCATCGACGATCGCATCCTTGTTGGCCGGGTAGCGGACGGCCGCCAGCACGTCGGCGATCTGCAGGTCGATGGTTTCGTTGGGAATGTCGTGCGGAGGCTGGGCGGGCTGGTCGTTCACGGCGGCGTCTCGCGGAGTGAGCGGGTTGGGCGGCTGGTGCGTATTCGGGTGCGTAACGGTGCGCGTTGTGCGTTCACGCGCCAGGGCGGCCGGGCCGGCACGCGCCGCGGACGAGCGGCGATCGACTCAATGCTCGCGTCGCACGCGGCGCCACGGATGCTTCCAGTCGATGTGCGGTGCGTTTTCGTCGCGCGGATGCTGGCGCCGATGTTCCTGCCAAAGTTCGTCGGAAAACAGCGCCGCTACGATGACGAGCGGCAGCACGAGGAATATTCCGAGTATGACTTGCTCGAACACGATAGCCTCCTTGCGGTGGCAGGAACCCTTGCTCCCATTCTAGGCTCTGAACTTCGCCCGCGTTCAATTTCTTACAGTGCGAAACAGGCCCGGATGCGGCCTTGCCGCACGTGCGCCGGCATCAAAAAGGACATGAACATGCAACTCCAGAACGATACCAACACGCTCGCGCTACGGCCGCTGGAGCGTCAGGACCTGCGCTTCGTCCACGAGCTGAACAACGACGCAAAAATCATGCGCTACTGGTTCGAGGAGCCGTACGAAACCTTCTCGGAACTGTCACAACTGTACGACCGTCACGTGCACGACCAGCGCGAGCGCCGCTTCGTCACGGTCGACGCGCAAGGCGAGCTGGTCGGCCTCGTCGAGCTGATCGAACTCGACTACATCCATCGCCGCGGCGAGTTCCAGATCATCATCGCGCCGCAATGCCAGGGGCGCGGCTATGCGGGGCAGGCGACGCGCCTTGCGATCGAGTACGCGTTCAAGGTGCTGAACATGCGCAAGCTGTACCTGATTGTCGATACGTCCAATGCGGCGGCGATTCACGTGTACGAGAAATGCGGATTCCAGCACGAGGCCGAATTGAAGGAAGAATTTTTCGGAAACGGCGCGTATCACAATGCTTATCGCATGTGCATTTTTCAACGCGATTATTTCGAGCACCAGCAATCCACCCCGAATAAGGCAGGGTAAACACGCTGGCGAAAGGCGCTTGCGGCGGGGGCTTCCGCGGGCGCCGAAACCATGCGGAGAACTACGGATAAATACGGATTCGCTTATACCTGGCATTTTTCTTGTATCAGGTAAATGCGATTCCGCGTTGCGGTAAAGTCGAATCGTTTCGGATGACTTTATGTGCAGCGCATCAAAATGATCCGGATAGCGAAATGGATTATCCAAACCGTTCAATCGCCGCATTGTAACTTTGCTGAAAGTGTTGCCGCGCAACGCTTTCCGCCCGGCGGCGCGGGCCCGTTCTCCATGCAGCGCACGTCGTCCCGCCTGCGCATGGTGCGAAAAACGGGCTGCGCACGGGGTGCGACAATCCGCCGCTATTGCAGTCGCACAACAAATGTGCTTGATATCGCTTGCCGGTCTTCTAAAGTGAAAAACGCGGGTTCACGATCACCTGTAAACGCATAGCTAACCCAAGCCTGGTGCCCGCAAGCCTGGAGACAGAACATGATGAAGCGTACCGGTATCCTTTTTGCCCTCGTCGGCGCATTTTGCGCGGTGTCGATTGCCCAAGCCGGCGGCGATTCGGCCGTCAAGCCGAAGCAGGAAATCCAGTTGACGAAGAACGCATGGGGCTGCCTGTCGAAAGACAATCTGGACTCCGTACTGAGTCATGAGCGTGACGGCAAGTCGCAGGCGAAGCAGCAATACTTCGACGACTACCGTTGCCTGTCGGTGCCGGAAGGTCAGCGCTTCCGCGTGGTGTCGGTCGACCAGGGCGACGTGCAATTCGTCAGCGCCGACAACAGCGACCAGCAGGGTCTCTGGACCGATTCGCGCTTCGTCAAACAGTAACCGTCCCTTCATCGCGCCGTCACACGACGCGCGAGCGCGCCGGCCTGATGAGCCGGCGGCGCGAACCGAACACGGCCCGGCACATGCCGGGCCGTTGCGCTGTGGCTGGCGCATGAGGTGGCGCATGACACGCGCCGGACGGCCAGCATTCGGTATCATCACGGCCCGACCGAACCGAATGCCCGCCCGGGCCGCATCCGCATGGCGCTGAAATCCACGATCTACAAAGCCGAACTGCAAATCGCCGACATGGATCGGCATTACTACGCCGATCACGCGCTGACGGTGGCACGCCATCCGTCGGAAACCGACGACCGGATGATGGTGCGCATCGTCGCGTTCGCGCTGTTCGCGCACGAGCGGCTCGAATTCTGCAAGGGACTGTCGGACGTCGACGAGCCCGATCTGTGGCAGAAGGACCTGACCGGCGCGATCGATGTCTGGATCGAAGCCGGCCAGCCCGACGAGCGGCGCATTTCGAAGGCGGCCGGCCGCGCCGGGCAGGTCACGGTGATCGCATACGGCGGCAAGACGTCGGATATCTGGTGGCAGGGCGTGCGCAGCAAGGTCGAGCGGCTGCGCAACGTGCAGGTGCTGTCGCTGAACGACGGTGTCGCGGCCGCGCTCGGGAAACTCGCGGAGCGCACGATGCGCCTGCAGTGCACCGTGCAGGACGGCACCGCGTGGATCTCGAGCGCCGACCACGATCCGGTGGCGGTCGAATGGACGGTGCTGAAGGCGCGCGCGGACGCGTGACGGCCCGCGCGCCGGCCGCGTTCAGCCGATCGCGGCCGGTGGCCCCTTGAATTCGAGCATGTTGCCTTCCGGGTCGAACAGGTAGATCGACGGCCCGTAGCCGCCGGCGCCGTAGCGCTCCGCGGGCGCGCCCGGCCGTGCGCCATGCGCGGCGAAATGGGCGGTCAAGGCGTCGGGGTCGAACGGCTCGACGCGCAGGCACAGGTGATCGAGATTGCGACCCGTGCCGGGCGGGCCGCTGTCGGGACGGTCGATCGGGCCGCCGACCGACAGCAGGTCGATCAGCGCGTCGCCGGCACGCAGCTGTACAAGGCCCAGATCGGGCTGTTCCTTCTCCACATGGCAACCGACGGCGTCGCAGTAAAAGCGCGTCATGGCGGCCATGTCGGTCACGCGCAGCACGATGTGATCGATCGCGCGGATGGTTGGTTTCACGGGCAGGCTCTCCTTCGCAGTCCACGAGGATCGAGTGTAGACGCATCGCGCCTGCGCCGCCGGCCGGAACGCGGCACAATCGACGGACGAAAAAAAGCCCGTTCACGCAGAGCGGAACGGGCTTAATCCATATCAGGAGGAGACATGGAGGAGACAGTTCCAACTATACACACGGCGATGGTGCGACGCAATATTTCGAATGCAAAAAAACGTCAGGACGGCGATTTGTCGCATCTGCGGTGCAGCAAAATGGTGACGGGACGATGACGAAATCGGCGCTGTAACGGCCGGCGCGCGCGTTTTGTCGGATTTATTTTTAGTCGATGCGCCCCCGATTATCCTGGGCGAGTCAGCGCAAGAATCACAGAGCAAGATTCAGGGCGCGACGGCACGTGCCGATGTCTAGAGTAGGCACCATCTACACTAGAGAGTGCGAGGTTCAGATGAAAACCGCCTATCCGACCGATGATGCCCGCTGGGGCGCCGTCACCGAGCGCGATCCGCATGCGGACGGCGCGTTCTTCTATGCCGTGAGCACGACCGGCGTGTTCTGCCGCCCGACGTGCGCGTCGCGGCAGCCGCGTCGCGAAAACGTGTCCTTCTTCGTCGATACGGCCGCCGCGCGTGCGGCCGGCTTCCGGCCCTGCAAGCGCTGCCAGCCGGAAGGGCTGCCGCGCGAGCTCGAGATCGTCAACCGCGCGTGCGCGGTGCTCGACGCACATGCCGAACGGCTCACGCTGCAACAACTGAGCGATGCCGTGCACGTGAGCCCGTTTCACCTTCAGCGGCTCTTCAAGCGCGTGGTCGGCGTGTCGCCGCGGCAGTACCAGGCCGCACAGCGCGGCGCCGCGCTGCGGCAGGCGCTGCAAAGCGGGCAGCCGGTCACGCAGGCGGCCGTCGACGCCGGCTTCAACTCGCCGTCGCGGCTCTATGCGTCGGTGCCGCGCGAACTCGGGATGGCGCCGTCGGCGTTCCGCCGCCAGGGTGCGGGTCTCAGGATCGACTATGCGACCGCATCGACTTCGCTCGGCACGGTGCTCGTCGCCGCGACCGAACAGGGCATCTGCCGGATCGCGTTCGGCGACGAACCGGCCGCGCTCGTCGGCGAGCTGAAGGATGCGTTCGCACGTGCCGAGCTGGTCGAATCACAGGCACGACTCGTGCCGTTCGTCTCGCAGATTCGCGCGTACCTGGACGGCACGCGGCACGCATTCGACCTGCCGCTCGACATCGCGCCGACTGCATTCCAGCAGCGCGTATGGGAGGCGCTGACGCATATTCCGTACGGCGAAACGCGCAGCTACTCGGAGATCGCCGAGGCGCTGGGTTCGCCGCGCGCGGTGCGTGCCGTCGCGTCCGCGTGCGCGTCGAACCCGGTCGCGCTCGCGATTCCGTGCCACCGCGTCGTACAGAAGGGCGGCGCGCTTTCCGGGTATCGTTGGGGCGTGCGCCGCAAGGCGACGCTGCTCGCGTCCGAGGCGCGGCATGTGAACGACGATCAGACCGAATCCGTTGCGGAGGGCAGTGCAGTTTGAGCATCGCAAAAACAACGATTACGTCCATCGTGAACGGCGGCCAGGTGCCGCCGTCCGCGCAAATGGAGCTGCGCTTCAATGCGCCTTACGACTGGGCGCGCGTGCTGCGCTTCTTCAGCGGGCGCGCGATTCCGGGCGTCGAGCAGGTGGCGGACGGCGT
The DNA here is from genome assembly GCF_000012945.1 of Burkholderia lata. Taxonomy (NCBI): domain Bacteria; kingdom Pseudomonadati; phylum Pseudomonadota; class Betaproteobacteria; order Burkholderiales; family Burkholderiaceae; genus Burkholderia; species Burkholderia lata. The sequence continues at coordinate 3,680,455 of NC_007510.1, read as the reverse complement.
GTATCGACGCATCGTCGACCTGCACGGCGACGCCGGCCGGCTCACGGTCGCGAAACATCCGCGCAAGCATTGCCTGGTCGCGACGGTCGAAGGCGCGGTCGCGCGTCATGTCGATGACGCGTTCGCCGCGCGTGTCGCGACGATGTTCGACCTCGGCGCCGATCCGGCCGCCATCGGCAGCGGGCTCGCGCGCGATCCGTGGTTCGCGCCGCTCGTCGAGGCCGCGCCGGGGCTGCGCGTGCCGGGCGCATGGTCGGGGTTCGAACTGGCCGTGCGCGCGATCGTCGGCCAGCAGGTGAGCGTGAAGGCCGCGACGACGATCGTCGGCCGGCTCGTCGAGCGGGCCGGAGAGCGAGTGGTTCATGAAGACGACGGCGCGCCTGCGTGGCGCTTTCCGACGCCCGATGCGCTGGCCGCCTGTGACCTCGACAAGATCGGGATGCCCGGCAAGCGGGTGGCGGCACTGACGGGCGTGGCGCGCGCGGTGGCGGCCGGCGACGTGCCGGTCGATCGCGAGCACGCCGATCTCGCGACGCTGCGCAGTGCGTGGCTCGATCTGCCCGGCATCGGCCCGTGGACCGTCGAATACATCGCGATGCGCGCATGGCGCGATCCGGACGCATGGCCGGCCTCCGATCTCGTGCTGATGCAGTCGATTACCGCGCGCGATCCCACGCTCGACCGGCTCGCGACCCAGAAGCACCGCACTGAGGGCTGGCGGCCGTGGCGCGCGTATGCGGCGCTGCATTTGTGGAATGAAGTGGCCGACCGGGCGGGCGGTGCGCGCGGCGGGTGAGGGCGACGGGTGACTGCTGAGGCTCGTGGCCGGGTGCGACCACACCAGGCCGCGATGCATCCTGCTGCGCAGGTCGCGCCGACATGTGCAGCCTAACGGCCGGCCGCCGGCCGCCGGCCGCCGGATGCCGGATGCCGGACACCGACACCGACACCGACACCGACACCGACACCGACACCGACGCCGGACGCCGGACGCCGGACATCAGTCGTCACGGAAATTCGGCGCATCCGTCGGCGTCAGGATGCCGGATGCACGATGCCCACTTACCCCTCTTTCCGCCGTCGGTTCGGCAGCACGGTTGCACCTGCCGCCACCCGTCCGCGCGTCATCTTCCATCGGACGAATTCGCGTAACCGGCGCGCCCGTTACCTCCGCATGGAACCGGTCGCAGATGCGGCGACCGCCGCGACCGGCCCGTCCGGCGGCCCGCTCCGGCCCGCGCACCGTGCCCGGAGCCACCTCAAGCGCGTGTTTCGGCGAGATGTTAAAGTGCCCGCTACCAACGAAGCGACCAACAATCCAGCCGGCCGCGCGCGGCGTTCTGCGCGCGGCCGTCACGCACTTGCGTCTCCATGTCGAACACCATGACTCACCGCCAGTCCGAACTGCTGCTGAATCGCCTCGAAGCGCTGAGCTCGGGCCCGACGCGGCAGCATCTGCCCGACGGCCTGCGCGGCATCGAAAAGGAAAGCCTGCGCGTGACGCGCGACGGGATGATCGCGTTCACGCCGCATCCGCGCGCGCTCGGTTCGGCGCTCACGCATCCGTCGTTGACGACCGACTATTCCGAAGCGCTGATCGAGCTGATCACGCCCGCGGAAGGCGATGCTGCGATCACGCTCGAACGTCTCGACGATCTGCATCGCTACGTGTATGCGTCGCTCGGCGACGAGATGCTGTGGAACGACTCGATGCCCGGCCTGCTGCCGGCCGACGACCAGATTCCGATTGCCGACTACGGCACGTCGAACATCGGCCGCCTGAAGACGGTGTACCGGCGCGGCCTCGCGTATCGCTACGGCCGCACGATGCAGTGCATTGCCGGCATCCACTACAACTACTCGCTGCACGAGGAAGTGTGGCGGCGCCTGCATGCGGAAGAAGGCTCGACGGCCACGCTCGTCGATTACCAGTCGGAGCGCTATCTCGCGCAGATCCGCAACTTCCGCCGCCGCAGCTGGCTGCTGATGTACCTGTTCGGCGCGTCGCCCGCGCTCGACACGAAGTTCCTGCGCGGCAAGCCGCACAAGCTCGACACGTTCGACGCCGATACGCTGTACTTGCCGTATGCGACGAGCCTGCGGATGAGCGATCTCGGCTACTCGAACACGACCGCCCAGGCCGCGCTGCACGTCGACTACAACACGCTGCCCGGCTATCTCGACGCGCTGTCGACGGCCGTGAGCGAGCCGTATCCGGCCTACGAGGCGATCGGCACGCATCGCGACGGCGAGTGGATCCAGATCAACACCAACGTGCTGCAGATCGAGAACGAGTTCTACTCGACGATCCGGCCGAAGCGCGTCACGTACTCGGGCGAGCGGCCGCTGCATGCGCTCGCGTCGCGCGGCGTGCAGTACATCGAGGTGCGCTGTCTCGACATCGATCCGTTCGAGCCGACCGGCATCGCGCTGCAAACCGCGCGCTTCATCGACGCGTTCCTGCTCGCGTGCGCGCTCGACGAAAGCCCGGCGCTCGATTGCCCTGCGTACAAGGAAGCGAACGCAAACTTCGGCAGCGTGACGATGGAAGGGCGCAAGCCGGGTCTCACGCTGCAGCGCGACGGCCAGCCGGTCACGCTGCAGGCGTGGGCGGACGACCTGATGGCCGATATCGAAACCGTCGGCCGTCGTCTCGACGAAATCCGCGGCGGCGACGAGCACGTGCGCGCGATTGCCGCGCAACGCGAGAAACTGGCCGATCCGGAGCGCACGCCGTCCGCGCACGTGCTGCGCACGATGCGCGAACGCGGTCAGTCGTTCCTCGGGTTCGCGCTGGCGCAGAGCGAAGCGCATGCCGCGCATTTCCGCGCGCATCCGCCGTCGGCGGATACGCTGCGCACCGAGCAGGCGCTTGCCGCGAAATCGCTGGCCGAGCAGGCCGAGCTCGAAGCGAAGGAGGCCGGATCGTTCGACGCGTTCGTCGCGGCCTATCGCGCCTATACGTTGAACCGCTTCAGCGTGTAATGCCTGGCGCACGTGCACCGCGTCGGTCGGCGCGGTGCACGCTGCGTATCTCCGTCGCCGGTCAGGGCGCTCCGTTGTGCGCTCGATCCGGTTCGATCAGCCGTCAATGGTGTGCGTAGGTGCCGCGATCGATCGTGTGCGGCAGCACCGGTTTGCCCGATTCCACGTTTGCCCCGCCTTCGCTGCCGTAGCCGGCGTCCTCGCCGCGTGCCTGCGCGGCACGGCGCATGATCGCCTGCATGTTGTCCGGAAAGTCGGGACTGCTGGCGAGGCTCGTCCGATAGCCGGCGGCCTGCAACTCCACGAGTTCCTGGCGGACCTCGGAGCGCGTCAGCGTCGACGCGGCCTGCGCGTGAGCGGCGAAGGCCGCGCCGATCAGCACGCATGCGCATGCCGCCTGTTTCATCGTCTTCATCGTGTTCACTCCGTGAGGTTCCGGTGCCGTGCCTGCCGTGGCCGGCGCGGGCGGAATCGATGCGACCAGTCTAGGCTTCGGACGCCAAACGAAACATCCCGCCCGCCGTCAGGCACCTTTGCCGCATGTGCAACATTGCGCGGGTGAGCCGCTCGCGGCGGGCTTCCTGTCGAACGAGACAGTGGGCTGCCCGCTGCCGGTCAGCGTGTGGCGGCGGGTTCGTATCGGGTCGGCACGCATCGGGCTTGTCCCCCTTGTACAAGCGTCGCGCGCCTCCTAACCTCTTTTAAGCGACCGATCGGTTGGCCGTGCGACGTCGTTGCGTGCGCAAGCGCCTGATCTCGGTCGTGACCGCAGGACATCGCCTTGTACCGAACCCGGGGCATCCCGATGCCAGCTTGGGTCGACTCTGGAGACACGATGAACCCCACCGACGCCCTACCGCCCGGCATCGTCTTCGCACAGCCGTTGACGCCGGTCGCCAGCTCGCTGTTGCTGTCTTTTCTCGTCGCCGCGATCCCGATCGCGGTCGCGCTGATCGCACTCGGCGTGCTGCGCCGGCCCGCATGGCAGGCGTCGCTCGCCGGGCTCGTCGCCGGCCTCGCGGTCGCGATCGGCGCATGGGGCATGCCGGCCGGGCTCGCGTTCAATGCGGTCGGTGCGGGCATGGCGCTCGCGGTCGTGCCGGTGATGTGGATCGTCTTCAACGCGCTGCTGCTGTACAACATCGCGGTGAAGTCGGGCCGCTTCGACCAGTTCCGGCAGTGGATGCTCGACAACCTGCCCGACGACCGGCGCCTCGTGCTGCTCGTCGTCGCGTTTTCGTTCGGCTGCCTGCTCGAAGGGATCTCGGGATTCGGCACGCCGGTCGCGATCACGAGCGCACTCCTGATCGCGCTCGGTTTCCCCGCGCTCGAAGCGCTCACCTATACGCTGCTGTTCAACACGGCGCCGGTCGCGTTCGGCGCGCTCGGCGTGCCGATCACCGTGCTCGGCGCGGTCACGTCGCTGCCGCCCGCGACACTCGCGCAGATGGTCGGCCGACAACTGCCATTTTTCGCGCTGCTGCTGCCGTTCTACGTGGTCGGCGCGTACGGGGGGCTGCGCTCGATCTCGAAGTTGTGGCCGGCGCTGCTCGTGTCGGGCGGCAGCTTCGCGATCGCGCAGTTCGTCACGTCGAACTTCCTCGGCTACCAGCTCACCGACGTGCTGTCGTCGCTCTCGTCGCTGATCGTCACGATCGGCTTCCTACAGGTGTGGAAGCCGCAGCCCGATCCGCAATACGCGCTCGCGCGCAGCGTGCCGGCAACGGCCGGCGCCGCACGCGCGGGCTTCGGCGGCTGGCTGCCGTGGCTCGTCGTGTCGGTGGTCGTGATCGTGTGGGTGCACGCGAACATCGCGGCGATCGGCGACGTGAAGATCAAGTGGCCGGGCCTGCACAACGCTGTGTTCGTGTCGCTGTATCACAAGCCCTATGCGGCGATCTGGGACTTCCAGCCGCTCGGCACGGGCACCGCGATCCTGGTGTCGGCGATCATCACGGCCGCGCTGACGCGCACCGGCGTCGGCGCGTTCTTCGAATGCGTGGTCAAGACCTGGCGGCAGACGTGGATCGCGATCGTCACGGTGATGATGATCGTCGGGCTCGCGTACCTGCTGAACTACTCGGGGATCAGCTACACGCTCGGCACCGGCGTCGCGTCGACGGGCGCGCTGTTCCCGCTGGTGTCCGCGTCGCTCGGCTGGATCGCCGTGTTCCTGTCCGGCAGCGACACGTCGGGCAATGCGCTGTTCGGCAACCTGCAGGTCGTCGCAGCCCGGCAGCTCGGCCTGGATCCGGTGTTGATGGCCGCGACCAACTCGTCGGGCGGCGTGATGGGCAAGATGATCTCGCCGCAGAACATCGCGACGGGTGTGTCGACGACGGACCTGAAAGGGCAGGAAGGTGTCGTGTTCGCGCGCACGTTCTGGCACAGCGTGATCCTCACGCTTCTGCTCGGCGTGCTCGTGTTCCTGCAGCAGCACGTACTGACGTGGATGATTCCGGCACTACCGAAGTGATGTGAGCGCAACGACAGAAGGAAGGCACGAGGAAAAACGAGGGAAGGCGCGGGAAAAGCGCCACTGATGTGCGGTACCGGCGAACGCGCGGCCGTTCAGCGCGCGTTCGCCCGCCGCGCCGTTCGTCCGGCTTCATCCGCCGCGGCCGCGTCGCTGCCGGCCGGCAGGATGCACGCGAGGAACGCGTCGATCGCCGGGCTCTGGCGGCGCGCTTTCAGGTAGTACACGTATTCGTCGATCGTCGTGTCGACGCCGCGCAGCGCGATCACGCGCAAATCCGGATGACGTTCGGCCTCGCCGAGCGGAAACAGGCTGCCGCCCACGCTGTGCAGGATCGCCTCGCGGATCGCTTCGCGGCTGCCGATCTCGGCCACCGAGACGGCGGCGACACCGGCCGTTTCGAGAATCGTCTCCGTGCAGCGGCGCGTGACCGAGCCTTCTTCGCGAATCAGCAGTCGCACGTCGGCGAGCTGCGCCGGATCGATCGCGTCGAAACGCGCGAGCGGATGGTTGCGATGCACGACCAGCACGAGCGGGTCGGTCGAGATCACCTTGCGTTCGAGGCCGTCGGCATCGTTGCGCTGCGACGAGACGGCGAGGTCGATGCGGAATTCCTGCAGCGCCTGCAGGATTTCCTCGGAGTTGCCGATCCGGCACGTGAGCGCGATCGACGGATGCGCGTTCGAGAAGCGGCCGACCGCGTCCATGATGTAGTACGGCCCCGTCGCACCGATCCGCAGGTGGCCTTCGAACAGGCCGCCGACATTGCGCAGCATGATGTCGGCCTGCGCCTCGAGCGCGATCATCTTCTCGACGAGCGGCAGCAGCTCGATGCCGGTGTCGGTGACCTCGAGCTTGCGGCCGCTGCGGTAGAACAGCTCGACACCGTACACCTGCTCGACCTGCCGGATCTGCGCGGCAATCGTCGGCTGGCTCACGCCCAGGTGGCGCGCGGCGCGCGTGATGCTGCCCTGCCGGACGGTCGCGTGGAACGCCTTCAGCTGATCGAACACGACTCGGCTTCTCCCCTCTGTATCGCGCGTCAGCGTAGCGCATGCGTGTGTCGGCCGGATGAAAGACGCGTCGTGTGCCGCTTCGAAAAAATTCTTGTGGGTAACCAAAAGAAACCTGCGGTAACCGGTCACGGCCGGGACACGCCGATGCGGGGTAATAACGGCAACGCACCACCGCCGGCCCCGCTCGACCGGCGCCCCACTCCTACCGACAACAGGGTTCTCTTCATGTCTTCGAACAATCGACGCGATTTCCTGCGCCTCGCCGCGCAGTCGGCCGGCGCGATGGCCGCCTACGCGGGCTTCCCGCCCGCGATCCGCAATGCGCTGGCGATGCCGGCCGCCTATCGCACGGGTACGATCCGCGACGTCGAACACGTCGTGATCTTCATGCAGGAAAACCGTTCGTTCGACCATTACTTCGGCGGGCTGCGCGGCGTGCGCGGCTTCAACGATCCGCGCCCGCACCTGCTGCCGAGCGGCGCACCGGTGTGGCAGCAGCCGCCGGCGTCGGTGTTCACGAAGAACTACCATTCGCGCGGCCTCGATTCGTCGGCGCCGTACGTGCTGCCGTTCTACCTCGATCCGAAGCAGACGACCGAATTCCAGCCGGGCACCAATCACGGCTGGAGCAGCGGCCACCTGTCCTGGAACAACGGCCAGTGGGACCAGTGGGTGAACCAGAAGCAGGACGTGCTGACGATGGGCTACCTGAAGCGCCAGGATCTCACGTACCACTACGCATTGGCCGACGCGTTCACGATCTGCGATTCGTACTTCTGCTCCGCGCACGCCGACACCGCGCCGAACCGCATCTACCTGTGGACCGGCACGGTCGACCCGCGCAACATCTACGGCAACCCGCCGAACGGCCCGGGCATCGGCGAGCGCGACGACGTGAACGGCTACACGTGGACGACCTACGCGGAACGCCTCGAAAACGCGAAGATCAGCTGGAAGGTGTACCAGGGCGGCACCGGCATCCCGGGCGACCCGACCGACAACTACACCGACAACTCGCTGATGTTCTTCAAGCGCTTCCAGGTGAAGGAAGGCGCGAGCGGCCCGCTGGTCGACAAGGGCGCATCGGACCACACGCTCGCCGAGCTGAAGGCCGACGTGCAGGCGAACCGGCTGCCGCAGGTGTCGTGGATCGTGTCGCCGTACAAGTACAGCGAGCACCCGCAGGCATCACCGACCGACGGCGCGTTCTACATCAACATGGTGCTCGAGGCGCTCACGTCGAACCCGGAAGTGTGGGCGAAGACGGTGTTCATCCTGAACTACGACGAAAACGACGGCCTGTTCGACCACGTCGTGCCGCCGGTGCCGCCGGTGACGAGCGGCGTGGGCGGCCAGGGCATCGTGTCGTCGAACCTGCTGTCGAATCTCGGCGACGAACTGCTCGACCTGAACAAGTACCCGGGCGAAATGAGCCCGCTCGTGCCGGGCGCGGACCCGGGCGGCATCCAGCCGATTGGCCTCGGGCCGCGCGTGCCGCTGATCATCATCTCGCCGTGGACGAAAGGCGGCTGGGTCTGCTCGGAGACGTTCGACCATACGTCGGTGCTGCGTTTCCTCGAAGCGCGTTTCGGCGTGAAGGAGCCGAACATCAGCGCATGGCGCCGGTCGATCTGCGGCGACCTCACGTCGGCATTCGACTTCTCCGCGCGCCCCGACACGCGCACGGTGAGCTTCACGGTGCCGCAGCACATCGCGACGGCCGGCCAGGCGTACCAGGTGCCCGCGCAGCAGTCGATGCCGGCGCAGGAGCCCGGCACGCGTCCGGCACGTGCGCTGCCGTACGAACTGTTCGTGCACAGCCGCGTGAGCGGGCACGACGACAGCGTGTCGCTCGACTTTGCGAACACCGGTGACGCAGGCGCGGCGTTCTACGTGTACGACCGCCGCAACCCGACGACGCCGCCGCGCCGCTATGCGGTGTCCGCGCACGACCGTTTCGTCGACACGTGGAACACGTCGGCCGCACGCGGCGACTACCATCTCGCGGCCTACGGCCCGAACGGCTATCTGTGCGAGTTCCAGGGCAACACGCGGCTCGCGGCGGACGGCCGCCACGCGAACGCCGAAGCGCGGATCGGCTACGACGTGCGCAACCGTCATGTGTACCTGCAACTGCGCAACAGCGGGCGCGCGACGTGCCGCGTGACGGTCGACAACGCATACAGCCACAAGCATGCGCGGACCTACACGCTGGAGCCGGGCGAGCGCATCGAGGATCACTTCGAGTTGTCGTCGAGCCACGGCTGGTACGATCTGACGATCAGCGCGACGACGCTGCGCGGCGGCGACGACAAGGTCGTGCGCCGCTTCGCGGGCCACGTCGAGACGGGCCGGCCGAGCCACAGCGATCCGGGGCCGGTGAAGCACACGACGGCCTGACGGCCGGCACATGTCGCGCGAGGCGGGCGAGGTCGGCCCGCCGCGCGACCACCGCCTGCCGGCTTTGTGTCGATTGCATTCCGGCAGGCGGAATTGGTTTTTGGAAACTGAAAACTGTTGACAATGTGTCGGGTCGAGGGTATATAAGGATCATTCGCCGATATGGCGCCCTCGTTTTCTACCGCAGCCTTGCTGCCTGCCCGACCATGACAGCCCCGAACGCGCTCAGCGCCATCGAACTCCTGCAAAGCCAGTCGCTCGCGATGATCGTCCAGGACATGCTCGAGCGCGCGATTGTCTCCGGCGAATACGCCCCTGGCGAGAAGCTCAACGAAGTCGAGATCGCGACCAAGCTGAACGTGTCGCGCGGCCCCGTGCGCGAAGCATTCCGTGCGCTCGAACAGGCCGGCCTGCTGCGCAACGAGAAGAATCGCGGCGTGACGGTGCGCGTCGTGCCGCTGCGCGAGGCCGAGGAGATCTACGAAGTGCGCGCGATGCTCGACGAGTCGGTCGCGCGCGCGCTCGCGAAGCGCATCTCGCCCGACACGCTGAAGGTGCTGAAGGGCATCATCCAGTCGATGAAGGACGCCGCGAAGACGCACGACGTCACGCGCTACACCGAGCTGAACGTGCAGTTCCACGACGCGATGGTCGTCGGCGTCGGCAATACGCACCTCACCGATACCTACCGCCGGCTCGTGCGCCAGCTCGGCCTGCTGCGCCAGGCCGCGATCGAGGCCGAGGAGGATGCGATCGCCGTGTCCGCCGCCGAGCACGACAAGATCGTACAGGCGCTCGCGGGCGGCGACGGGGAGCAGGCGGTGGCGCTCGTGCGCGAGCACCTCTCGCACGGTCTCGAGCGCATGCGTCGCACGCACGAGCAGGGGCTGCCCTCGACGGGCAAGTCGACGCGGGAAAAGCCCGTGCGCGCGTAAGCGCTCGGCAACGCTCGCGCGGGTTGCCGCGTACAGCACAAGGCACAAAGCAAAGGGACGCTTCGCAGCGTCCCTTTTTCATTGCGTCTTCAGGTCATGCAGGTCCTGCAGACCAACGCAGCGTCACGCCTTGTCTGCCTTCCCGGCCGCGCTCGCGAATTTCGCGAGCCACGTGTCGACAACGGCCGGCTGCCGGCTTTCGTCCTCCGCGCGCTCCTTGCGGCGGATCGCATTGCGCACGACGTGCGCACCGACATAGCGGATCGGCTCCGGCGGGAACGCCCCAAGCGGGCCGCGCACGATCGGGCTGCGCGTCCACGCGTTGTCGAGACCGAGCACGAGCGACGACAGGATCTGCCCGCCCATGTAGGTCGGCCCCACGCCGTTACCCGAGTAGCCGAAACCGTAGAACACGTTCGGCGCGTCGTCGAGGCGGCCGAAGAACGGGAAGCCGGTGACCGAGCGATCCGACGGCCCGTTCCAGCTCGCCGTGACCGGCACGCCTGCGAGCGACGGAAAGAACTCGCGCAGGCTTTGCGTGAGCTGCGCCTCGTACGGCGAGCGCCGGTCGAACACGGGCGCGATGCGGCTACGCCACGAGAACGTGTTGCCGCCCTTGCCGAGCATCAGCCGCCCGTCCGCGGTGGTGCGGTAGTAGTAGACGAAGATCCGCGAATCGAGCACGGATACGCCATCCACGAGCCCGGTTTTCTCGAGCAGTTCCGGGCATTTCTCGGTGATGACCATGTCGCTCGACACGACCGCGATCGTGCGCTCGAACTGCGGGAAGCGGCTCGCCATCCACGCATTGATCGCGAACACGAGCTTGCCCGCGCTCACGCTGCCGGACGGCGTGCGCACGACGGCCGGTTGCCCGGGCGTGAAGTCGAGCATCGGCGTGCGTTCGTAGATCCGGATGCCCATCGCGAGCGCGACGCGGCGCAGCCCGCGCACGAGCTTGCCGGGATGCACGGTCGCGGCGATCGGCGAGTAGACGCCGTCGAGATTGCGAGCGGACCCCGAGCGGCGCGCGACTTCGGCGGGCGGCAGCGGCTCGTAGCTGCGGATGCCGCACGCGGCGAGTGCGTCGAGTACCGGCGCGAGCGTGCCGACCTGCGCGCGTGACGTCGCGGTGTACAGCGTGCCGTCGAGCCGCAGCTCGGCATCGATGTCGTGCGCGCGGCAGAAATCGGCGATGTGCTGCACGGCCGCTTCGGATGCCTTCACGAGCCGGATCGCCTCGGCTTCGCCGAACAGCCGCCGCAGCGTCAGGAATTTTGCGGACCACGTGAGCAGGCAACCGCCGTTGCGACCGCTCGCGCCGGCGCCGCACAGGTCGGCCTCGACGATCGCGATGTCGAGCGCGGGGTTCTGCTGCTTCGCCTGGATTGCCGTCCAGAGCCCGGTGAAACCGCCGCCGACGATGCACACGTCGGCCCGCGTTTCGCCTTGCAGCGCGGGGGCGAGATCGCCGTCGTTGAACAGCGCTTGTTCGATCCAGAAGGGTCGCATGAGAGGGGGCTTCGAAAAGGGGCCGTGCCGCGCACGGCCCGAAAAACACCGGCCGCCGCATGCGAACGTGCATGCGGCGGGGACCATCACGTCACGTCGTGGTGCGTCACGTCACGCTGCCGCTTCGGCCGACACGCGGCGCACACCCATCGCGCGCAGCGTGTCGGCGATCGCGGCGACGGCGCCCGGGATGCCGGCTTCGCCGAAGTGGCCGATGCAGCCGACCCGGAACGTCTCGACCTCGGTCAGCTTGCCCGGATACAGGATGTAGCCGCGCTTCTTGACCTCCTGGTAGAACCGCTTGAAGTCGTAGTTCGGATCGTCCGGTGCATGGAACGTGACGATGATCGGCGCCTGGATCGCCGGATCGAGGAACGGCCGGAAGCCGAGCGCGAGCATCCCGTCGATCAGCGCGCGATAGTTGCGCTGGTAGCGGCCGCCGCGAGCAGCGAGCCCGCCCTCGTCGACGTATTGCCCGACGGCGGCGTCGAGCGCCGCGACCACGTGCGTCGGCGGCGTGAAGCGCCACTGCGTCGTGCGCTGCATGTAGACCCACTGGTCGTACAGGTCCATCGCGAGCGAGTGGCTGTTGCCTTCGCAGCGTTCGAGCGTGCTGCGCTTCGCGATCACGAAGCCGAGCCCCGGTACGCCTTCGAGGCATTTGCCGGATGCGGCGATCACCGCGTCGAACGGCGTCGTGCGCGCGTCGATGTCGATCGCGCCGAACGAGCTCATCGCATCGACGATCAGCGCACGGCCGTGCTTCGCGACGACCTGTGCGATGTCATGCAGCGGGTTCAGCACGCCGGCACCGGTTTCGCAGTGCACGAGCGCGACGTGCGTGATGGTCGGATCGGCGGCGAGCGCGCGTTCGACGTCGGCCGGATCGACGCGGCGATCCTCGCTGTAGTCGATCGTCGTCAGCTGGCGGCCGAGCACGCGGCAGATCTTCGCGATGCGCTGGCAGTACGCGCCGTTGTTCGGCACGAGCACGTGGCCGTCGCGCGGCACGAGCGTGCCGATGGCCGCTTCGACCGAGAACGTGCCGCTGCCTTGCAGCGGGACGCATTCGTGCGTGCCTTCGCCGTGCACGATCTGCAGCAGGCGTTCGCGCAGCCGCGCGGTGATCGCGTTGAAGTCGCTGTCCCACGATCCCCAGTCGCGCAGCATCGCGTCGCGCGTGGTGTCGGAGGTCGTCAGGGGGCCGGGGGTGAGCAGGATGGGCTGGGCGGCGAGCGTCATGGTGTCTCCTTGATGAAGTCGGGACGTCACGTGAATGCGGCTAAAAAGTCAGTGGCGATGCGGGTTGCGCCAGGCCTGCGTGCGGCGCAACAGTCGATGCGAGATGCACGCGAACAGCACGCAGGCGAACGACGACGTCGCGAGCACGAGCGTGGCCATCGCGGCGGCCGGACCCATCTGGCCCGCGTCGTCGAGGTTCAGGATCGCGACCGAGGCGGGCTGCGTGTCGGGCGAGTAGAGGAACGCGACGGCCGAGACCGTCGTCATCCCGTTGACGAACAGGTAGCGTGCGATCAGCAGGATCGCGGGCAGGCACACGGGCACGGTCACGCGCAGGAAGGTCTTGTAGAACGGCACCTTCAGCGACGCGGATACGGCCTCGAACTCGCTGTCGATCTGCCTGAGCGCGGTGACGGCGGTCAGGTGGCTCGATGCGTAGTAGTGCACCACCGTGACGATCGCGAGCAGCCACAGCGAGCCGTACAGTCCGTTCAGCGGGTTGCCGGGCGCGTTGAACAGGAAGATGTAGCTGATGCCGAGCACGAGCCCCGGCACGCCCATCGGCAGGATCGCGCAGAGCGCGATGAAGCCGCGCAGCCAGCGCGCGCCGCGCGTCTTCTCGATCAGGTATGCGCCGCCGAACACGACGATCGTGCCGCCGAGCGCCACGGTCGCGGCCATCCGCAGGCTGTTCTTGTACGCGTCGAAGATGCCGGCGCCGATCAGCCCCATCTTGTAGTGCTGCAGCCCGAGGCTCATCTGGTACGGCCAGAACTTCACGAACGACGCAAACACCGAGATGCCGACCACCGCGATGAAGAACGCGCACACGATGCCGCAGTACGCGAGCATCGCGGCGTCGAAGCCGCGCGACGGCTTCGGCTGGTATGGCGTCGAGCGTGCGCCGAGTTGCGACTGCTGGCGGCGGCGGATGAAGAAGTCGACGCCGAACGCGACCAGCGCCGGGCACAGCAGCATCAGGCTCACGACCGCGCTGCGGTTGAAGTCCTGCAGGCCGATGATCAGCTTGTAGATGTCGGTCGACAGCACGTTGTACGAACCGCCGATCACGACCGGCACGCCGAAGTCGTTGATGCACATCGTGAACGCCACCATCGTCGCGCTGATCAGCCCGTACTTCGCACCCGGCAGCGTGATCGTGAAGAACTTGCGGATGCGGCGCGTGCCCATCGCGTCGGCGGCCTCGTAGAGCCGGCCGTCGGCAAGCGACAGCGCGGTAACGAGGATCATCAGCACGTGCGGGAACGACGCGTACACCATGCTCAGCACGATGCCCGGCAGCCCGTAGATCGAATGGCCGTGCAGCAGCGGCTTCAACAGCCCCGCGTTGCCGAACCAGTAGATGAACGACACCGCGGACAACAGCGTCGGCGCGAGCAGCGGCAGCAGCGCGACGGTACGCGCGGCGTTCTTGAACGGCATGCACGAGCGGGTCAGCGCATACGCGAACGTGAACGCCATCGGCACGACGATCGACGTGACGAGTGCGCCGACCGTCAGCGAATGCAGCATCGAGCGCAGCACGCCGCTGTCCTCGAGATACTCGACGAAGTTGTGCGCGCCGACGAAGCGTCCGTCCGCATCGACGAAGCATTTCTGCACGACGAGCGCGAGCGGCAGCAGCAGGAACATCGACATCAGCGCGGCCATCGCCAGCAGCGCGAGCTGCGCGATGCGGTCGTGCCAGTGCGTGATCTGCCGCACGTCGGCGGGGGCGGAGGCGCCGCGGCGGCGCTCGGTCAGGACGGTGCTCATTGCAGTCGCTCCTTCGCGCTCGGGAACACGCGGACATGCTCGCGATCGAGCGCGAGGTCGATGCGCGCGCCGGCCTGCACGCCGGTGCGGTCGACGTCGTGATACGACAGGTCGGCGACGATCTCCTGGCCGTCGAGCCCGTCGATCCGGAAGCTCACGCGGCAGAACGCACCGAGGAATTCGAGCTTCTCGACGCGGCCGGCCAGCACGTTGTCGGCCGTCTCGCCCGGTACGCGGATGCGCAGGTCTTCCGGCCGCACGTACACCGACACCGCCGCGCCTTGCGCGGGGCGTGCCGTGCCATGACGGCAGTCGAGGCCGACCGCGCCCGCGCGCAGCGTGCCGTCCTGCGCGACTTCGGCGGGAATCGTGTTCACGCGGCCGATGAAGTCCGCGACGAACGGCGACGCCGGCTGCCGGTAGATTTCGAGCGGCGTGCCGATCTGCTCGATCACGCCGTGGTTCATCACGACGATGCGGTCGGCCATCGACAGCGCTTCTTCCTGGTCGTGCGTGACCATGATCGTCGTCACGCCGAGCCGCTGCTGCAGCGCGCGAATCTCCTGGCGCAACCGCACGCGCACCCGCGCGTCGAGCGCCGACAGCGGCTCGTCGAGCAGCAGCAGGCCGGGGGAGGTGGCGAGCGCGCGTGCCAGTGCGATGCGCTGCTGCTGGCCGCCGGACAACTGGCCCGGATGCTTGCGATGGCTGTCGGGCAGGCCGACCAGCGCGAGCAGCGTGTGCACGCGCTCGTGGATCGCGTCGCGCTTCATCTTGCGGTTCACGAGCCCGTACGCGACGTTGTCGTACACCGTGAGGTTGGGGAACAGCGCGTACGACTGGAACACGATCCCGTAGTCGCGCAGTTGCGGCGGCAGCCGCGAGATGTCGCGGCCGTCCTGCATGATGTGGCCGGCGTTCTGCGTCTCGAGCCCCGCGATGATCCGCAGCAGCGTGGTCTTCCCGCAGCCGGACGGCCCCAGGAAGCAGATCATTTCGCCCTTCATCACGCTCAGGTTGATGTCGGTCAGGACCTGCGTGTCGTTGTACCGCTTCTCGATGCGTTCTGCGCTCAGATAAGGTGCCATGCGCGCCTCCATGCTGGGGCGGCCCGGGGGCCGGATTCGACGATAGGAAGGGTGGCGCGGGGCGGCGCGCGGCGCGGCCCCGCGGCGGATCGCGACGTTACTGCTGTGCCTTCGCGCCGTAGCGCTTCTGCCACGTGTCGAGGATCGACTGGCGGTTCTTCGCCGACCACACGAAGTCGTTCTTCACGAGCAGGTCCGAGTAGTTGTCGGGGATGCCGGCCAGCTTCCGTGCGACGCCCGGATACGCGACGATTGCCCACCAGCGCGCGGTGATCTGGTTCGCATCCTTGCTAGCCATGAAGTCGGCCAGTTTCTTCGCGGCGTCGGGCTGCTTCGTCGTCTTCATGATCGCAGTGCCTTCCATGTCCCAGCCGAGCCCTTCCTTCGGGAACACGAGATCGATCGGCGCGCCCTGCGACTGCAGTTCGTGGCCGCGGAACTCGAACGAGATGCCGATCGGGAATTCGCCGGTGCCGGCGAGCGTGCAGGGCTTCGAGCCCGAGTGCACGTATTGCGCGACGTTCTTGTCGAGCGCGTCCATGAATTTCCAGCCTTTGTCGTCGCCGAAGGTCTGCAGCCACGCGGTCACGTCGAGATAGCCGGTGCCGGAGGAAACCGGGCTCGGCATCACGATCGCGCCTTTATAGACGGGCTTCGTCAGGTCTTCCCACGACGTCGGCTTCGGGATGCCCTTCGCCTGCGCGGCGACGCGGTTGTAGCAGATCGTCGCGCCCCACACGTCCATGCCGACCCAGTGCGGCGGCGTGTTGGCGTCGCTGTACTTGCGCGTGAGCTGGTCGAAGCCCTTCGGCGTGTACGGCATCAGCATCCCCTGCAGGTCGAGCAGCGTCAGGCTCGACGCGGCGAGGCCGAGCACGACGTCCGCGCGCGGGTTGTTCTTCTCCGCGAGCAGCTTCGCGGTGACCGAGCCGGTCGAGTCGCGCACCCAGCGGATCTCGATATCGGGGTTCGCTTTCTCGAACGCGTCCTTGTAGGGCTTCATCGCCTCGTCTTCCAGCGCGGTATAGACGAGCAGCGACGTCTTCGCGTGCGCCGCCTGCACCGCGCCGAGCGCGACCGCCGCGACCAGCGCGAAGCGGGCCGCGCCCGCCGCCCATGCGTTCAAACGCTTGTTTACCGGCACTTCGTTCATCTTCAGACCCCTTGACTGTGGCGCCGCGGCACGCGGCGGATGAGTGGAGACCAGCCCTCTTGCTGCTGCGTTGTTTTGCTTTCTGTTCTCTGCATGTTGTTGACAATCTACAAATCATCAATTTTAATGTCAAGCATGGAAAACACCTCCCTTCGGCGCGACGCGGGCGCCGACGGCTCTACCCTTCGAACTGAAAGGATTGAACGTCATGATTGAAACGCCTGTATCCGTGGAAGTGAACGGCCGCCGCTACAACTGGATGAGCCGGCCCGTGGTGGTCGTCTGCGTCGATGGCTGCGCATACGAATATCTGGAAGAAGCGGCCGAGGCCGGCGTCGCGCCGTTCCTGCGCACGCTGCTGAAGCCGGGCACGGCGCTCAAGGGCGAGTGCGTGGTGCCGAGCTTCACGAACCCGAACAACCTGTCGATCGTGACGGGTGTGCCGCCGGCGGTGCATGGGATAAGCGGCAACTACTTCTACGATCGCGACACCGGCGCCGAGGTGCTGATGAACGATCCGAAGTACCTGGTCGCACCGACCGTGCTCGCGACGTTCGCGGAGCAAGGCGCGAAGGTCGCGGTCGTCACCGCGAAGGACAAGCTGCGCCGCCTGCTCGGCAAGGGGCTGAAGGGCATCTGCTTCTCGTCGGAAAAGGCCGACGAGGCGAGCATCGAGGAAAACGGCATCGACAACGTGCTCGAGCTGGTCGGCAAGCCGGTGCCGAGCGTGTATAGCGCGGACCTGTCGGAATTCGTGTTCGCGGCCGGCGTGCGCCTGCTCGAGACGCGCCCGATCGACCTGATGTACCTGTCGACCACCGACTACGTGCAGCACAAGTGCGCGCCCGGCACGGAAGGCGCGAACGCGTTCTACGCGATGATGGACAAGTACCTGCAGCGCCTCGACGAGCTCGGCGCGATCGTCGCGATCACGGCCGACCACGGGATGAACGCGAAGCACGACGATGAAACCGGCGAGCCGAACGTGATCTACCTGCAGGAGCTGTTCGACGAGTGGCTCGGCGAGGATGCGGCGCGCGTGATCCTGCCGATCACCGATCCCTACGTCGTGCACCACGGCGCGCTCGGCTCGTTCGCGACCGTCTACGTGCCGGCGACGGCCGACGCCGAGGCGCTGCGCGCCCGGCTCGCCGCGGTCGACGGCATCGACGTCGTGCTGACGGGTGCCGAGGGCTGCGCGCGCTTCGAGCTGCCGCCGGCGCGGATGGGCGACCTGATCGTGATCTCGAAGCAGGACGTCGTGCTCGGCACGCGCCGCATCAAGCACGACCTGTCGGGCCTCGACGTGCCGCTGCGTTCGCATGGCGGGATCTCCGAACAGATCGTGCCGCTGATCTTCAGCAAGCCGGTCGCCGGCGACGTGTCGGGCCGCGCGCGGCTGCGCAACTTCGACATCATCGACATCGCGCTCAACCATCTGCAGTGATGCGCACGCATCCGTAAGGGGACACACTCATGAACGCCATTGCAGCATCGACGGACGTCCGCGAGATTCGTCGCGAAGCACTGCGAATCGACGGCGAACGGATTCATCGGGACGCGGTAATCGAAGTGCGCAACCCGTACGACGGCTCGCTGGTCGGCACCGTGCCGAAGGCGACGCTGGACGACGTGCGGCGCGCGTTCGCGGTCGCACGCGCTTACCGGCCAACGCTTACGCGCCACGATCGTTCGGCGATCCTGCGTCGTGCAGCCGACATCGTGCGTGCGCGCACGGCCGAGATTGCCGGGCTGATCACGGCCGAGTCCGGCCTGTGCGTCAAGGATTCGACTTACGAAGCCGGCCGCGTAGCCGATGTACTGACGTTCGGCGCGGGTGAAGTGCTGAAGGACGACGGGCAGATCTTCTCGTGCGACCTGACCCCGCACGGCAAGAAACGCCGCGTGTACACGCAGCGCGATCCGCTGCTTGGCGTGATTTCCGCGATCACGCCGTTCAACCATCCGATGAACCAGGTCGCGCACAAGATCGTGCCGTCGGTGGCCACCAACAACCGGATGGTCGTGAAGCCGTCGGAGAAGGTGCCGCTGTCGTGCTACCTGTTCGCGGACATCCTGTATGAAGCCGGCCTGCCGCCGCAGATGCTGCAAGTGCTCACCGGCGACCCGAAGGAGATCGCCGACGAGCTGATCACGAACCCGGCGATCGATCTGATCACGTTCACGGGCGGCGTGTCGATCGGCAAGTCGATCGCGTCGCGGATGGGCTACCGGCGCGCGGTGCTCGAACTCGGCGGCAACGATCCGATCATCGTGATGGAAGACGCCGATCTCGACGAAGCGAGCACGCTCGCGGTGTCGGGTTCGTACAAGAACTCGGGGCAGCGATGTACCGCGATCAAGCGGATGCTCGTGCACGAGTCGGTAGCCGACCGCTTCACGGAGCTGGTGGTCGAGAAAACGCGCGCGTGGTCGTACGGCAATCCGGCCGATCCGTCGGTCGACATGGGTACGGTGATCGACGAGGCGGCCGCGAAGTTCTGCGAGCAGCAGGTGAACGATGCGATCGCGCGCGGGGCGCGGCTGCTGGTCGGCAACGTTCGCAACGGCGCGCTGTATTCGCCGACGGTGATCGACCGCGTGACGCCCGACATGCCGCTGGTGAAATACGAAACCTTCGGCCCCGTATCGCCGATCATGCGCTTCAGCGACATCGACGAAGCGATCCGGATGTCGAACAGCACCGACTACGCGCTGTCGTCGTCGGTCTGCACGAACCGCTTCGATAGCATCACGCGCTTCATCACCGAGCTGGAAGTCGGCAGCGTGAACGTGCGCGAAGTGCCGGGCTACCGGCTCGAACTGACGCCGTTCGGCGGCGTGAAGGATTCGGGGCTCGGCTACAAGGAAGGCGTGCAGGAAGCGATGAAGAGCTTCACGAATACGAAGACGTATTCGCTGCCGTGGTAAGTGGCGTGTAAGTCGCGCGCACTGGTTTCGCGGCCGGTGCGCGCGTTATTCGATCGGCTCATATCGATAGCCGATTTGCGTTTTTGCCGGGCCTCGACGCGTCGGTAGAATTCGCGGACCTCTCGAACGGCATGCATGTGCCGCGGGAAGATTCCCTCCAATCATTCGGGGTCCGCACCATGAAATTCCTTCGCTCCATCCTGGTCGTCGCCATGCTGCAGGCCGTTTCGGTCACGAGCGCACTGGCTGCCGACGACCTGTCGCAGATCAAGTCGTCCGGCGTGTTCCGGGTCGGTACCGAAGGCACATATGCGCCGTTCACGTATCACGACGAAACCGGCAAGCTGACGGGCTTCGACGTCGACATCGCGACCGCGATCGCGCAGCGCCTCGGCGTGAAGCCGCAGTTCGTCGAAGGCAAGTGGGACGGGCTGATCGCGGGCCTCGACGTGAACCGCTACGACGCGGTCGTCAACGAAGTGTCGATCACCGACGCGCGCAAGGCGAAATACGATTTCTCGACGCCGTACATCACGTCGCGCGCGGTGCTGATCGTGCGCGCGGACAACACGACGATCCGCTCGTTCGACGATCTCAAGGGCAAGAAATCCGCGAACACGCTGACCAGCAATTTCGGCAAGCTCGCGGCGTCGCACGGCGCGGACGTCGTGCCCGTGCAGGGCTTCAACGAAGCGATCGACCTGCTGAGCTCGGGGCGCGTCGACGCGACGATCAACGATTCGCTGTCGTACCTCGATTTCCGCAAGCACAAGCCGGACGCGAAGCTGAAGGTCGCGGCGACCGACACCGGCGGCGCGAGCGACGCATCGGGCGTGCTGCTGCGCAAGGGCAGCCCCGCGCTGGTGGCCGCGGTCGACAAGGCGCTCGCGGACATCAAGGCGGACGGTACCTACGCGAAGATCTCGCACAAGTATTTCGGCCGCGACGTGTCGCAGCCGTAACGCGAGGCTGAACGATGCCGGCCTGGCTTCACCTGATGGCGGAATCGCTGCGGCCCCTGCTGGTTGCGGGGCTCGTGTTCACGGTGCCGCTCACGCTCGCGTCGTTCGCGATCGGCCTGCTGCTCGCATTCGGCGCAGCGCTCACGAGGCTGTTCGGGCCGCGTTGGGCGCAGGCCGCCGTGCGTTTCTACATCTGGCTGTTTCGCGGTTCGCCGCTGCTCGTGCAACTGTTCGTGATCTTCTACGGCCTGCCGAGCGTCGGCATCGTGCTCGATCCGCTGACGGCCGCGGTGATCGGCTTCTCGCTGAACGTCGGCGCGTACAACGCCGAGGTGATCCGCGGCGTGATCGAATCGATTCCGAAGGGGCAGTGGGAGGCCGCGTACTCGATGGCGATGACGCGCCCGCAGGCGCTGCGCCGCGCGATCCTGCCGCAGGCCGCGCGCGTCGCGCTGCCCGCACTGTCGAATTCGTTCATTTCGCTCGTGAAGGACACGTCGCTCGCGGCCGTGCTGACCGTGCCGGAGATCTTCCAGGCCGCGCAGCGGATCGCAGCCGTGACCTACGAGCCGATGATTCTCTATACGGAAGCCGCGCTGATCTATCTGCTGCTCAGCTCGGTGCTGTCCACGCTGCAGCGTCGCCTCGAAATCCGCTTCGGCCGCCATGCGCTGTTCCAGGCGGAGTTGCGATGATCCGGCTCGAACGCATCGACAAATCGTTCGGCGCGCATCGCGTGTTGCACGGGATCGACCTCGCGCTGCAGCCCGGCAGCGTGACGGCGCTGATCGGGCCGTCCGGCAGCGGCAAGAGCACGCTGCTGCGTTGCGTGAACCTGCTCGAAGTGCCTGAGGCTGGCGTGCTGATGGTGGGTGACGCACGCATCGACTTCTCGCCGGCGCACCGGCCGGTGCGCGACGCCGTGTTTGCGGTGCGCCGACAGACCGGCATGGTGTTCCAGAACTTTCAGCTGTTTCCGCACCTGAGCGTCGTGCAGAACGTGATGGAAGGGCTCGTCACGGTACAGCGCTGGCCGCGCGAACGGGCCCGCGAACGCGCGCTCGCGCTGCTCGAGAAGGTCGGCATCGCGGACAAGGCCAACGCATGGCCCGGTACGCTGTCGGGCGGCCAGCAGCAACGTGTCGCGATTGCGCGTGCGCTCGCACCGTCGCCGCAGGTGCTGTTATGCGACGAGCCGACGTCGGCGCTCGATCCGGAGCTGTCCGTCGAAGTGGTCGAGGTGCTGCGCCAGCTCGCACGCGAAGGCACGACGATGCTGATGGCGACGCACGACTTGCGCCTGGCCGCGTCGATCGCGCATGACTCGGTGTTTCTCGCGGAAGGCCGCGTGGTCGAGGCCGGTGCATCGCGCGACCTGTTCGGCGACCCGCGCGATCCGCGCACCGCGAAGTTCATTTCGACGCTCGCGCAGGGCGTGCCGGTGTTCTGACGCGGGGCGCGGCACGCAAAAAGCGACGCGCGGTACAGCGGGCGTCAGCCGTGCCCTGACCCGTCGAGCACCGCCGCGACGATCGCCTCCGGCGCATCTTCCTGCACCAGGTGGCCCGCGCGCGGCACCCTGATCAGCTGGCCGTTGGCGATGCGATCGGCCAGCGCCTGGCCCTGTTCGAGCGGAATCCACGCGTCGTCCTCGCCCCACACGATGCGCACCGGAAAGTCCGGCGGCGCGTAACGCGCCTCGACTTCCTCGATGTAGCGCTGGCGCATCTGCGCGATCTGGCGATAGAACGCGGCCTGACCGTCGGGCGTGAGCCACGGCGCACGGTAGATCGACAGCGCCTCGTCGCTCAGCGGCCGGGCGACCGCATTGTCGAGATAGGCCGACACGAGCGCGTGATGCGCATACGCAGGCAATCCGGTGAAGGCGGCTTCGTGCTGCGCGACGTGGCGCACGAACGGCGAACCCTGCGGCGTAATCGCGACCGGATTCACGAGGGTGAGATCCGCATAGTCGACGCCGTCGAGGAAGTGCGCGCGCAGCACGGTTGCGCCGCCGTAGTCGTGCGCGAGCACGCGCGGACGCGAAATGTTCCACGCGTCGAGCATCGCGCCGAACAGCCGGTTCTGGCGGCTGAGCGACACGTCCGCGTCAGGCATGTCGGACTGACCGTAGCCGAGCAGGTCGTAGAAGAACACGCGATGACGCCGCGCGAGCCACGGTGCGATCCGCCGCCACACCTGCGACGAAAACGGCGTGCCGTGCACGAGCACGAGCGGCGGGCCTTCGCCGAGCGTTCCCCAGGCAATCCGGTGGCCTTCGAAAATGAAGCGATTGGCGAGTTCGAGCATCGGCATCTCCGTGCTAACCTGTTTTGGTTGTTAACAGGTTACTCCGGATTGTCCGGGTGTGAAACCGATAGGTAGAAATAAATGGTTACTCGACACGAGCCCGTGCGACCCGCGCACGCATGGGGTGCAGCCGATTTCGTCGGCGGCCATCCGGCGCTCGACTTCCTCAATACGGTGGCCGACACGGGCAAGACGCGCGACGCGGACAAGCTCGTCGACTGGCCGGCCGTGCATGGGTGGGCGGAACGATCGGGGCTGCTGGCGCCAGCCGATCTGGCGCGGCTTCTGCGTCATGCATGGCAGGACGACGCGGACGCGCTGGCGGCGCTGCATCGCTTTCGCGAGGACGCGTACATCGCAGTCGCGCACCTGACGACCGGAGGCGGTAGCACCGCCGGCGCACGCGCGGCGGACCGGCTCGCTGTCGCGATCCGCGAGGCGATCGCGCGTAGCGCATTCGATGCGGTCGACGGCCGGTTCGCGTGGCGACCCGACGCGCGCGCCGCGTCGCGCTGGGTCGATGCGGCCGCACTCGGTTTCGAGCAACTGCTGCGCAGCGACGACTTCGCACGCGTGCGGCAGTGTGGCCGGTGCACGTGGTTCTTCGTCGATCGCGGCCGCGGCGTCGGGCGCCGCTGGTGCGACATGCGCACGTGCGGGAACCGCGCGAAGGTGGAAGCGTTCAGGGAGCGGTGATGCGCGCGCCGTGCCGGTTGTCGCGCCACGCGGAGCGCGGCCGGCGCGCGAACGTCATGGAGCGGCTTCGTGTGCCGGGTGTTCCGGCCACAGCGTCGCGGCGATGAACAGCCCGGCCACGAGGAACGGTGCGCCGATCGCGAACAGGATGGCCGCGAGGCCCCAGCGATCCCAGAAGCGGTCGACGACCGCGCGCTCGGGGGTGACAGGGTCGTACAGCACGCTGACCGCTTCGCCTTCGCGCAGGCCCGGATGCGACGACGCCGAGCCCTGGGCGAACGTGATCTGGCGGCCGCTGTCGGTCGTGAACGCGACGATCGCCGAATACAGCGACGTGCGCGAGCGGGTCGAGCGCGCGTTTTTCGCGATCTCGACGACATGGCCGGTCGAACGTGCGTAGTGGTGGGCGATCTGCCACTGACGCAGGCCGGCTGCACCGGCGCCGGCGATGAAGCCCGTGCCGATCGAGATTGGAATCAGCACGATCGCGACGTTCCAGCGGCTCGATGTGGGCTTGCGGGCCGGTTGGGCCGGCGGTGGCTCGGATGACCGGCGACGGCGCCCGCCAGCGATCAGCAGGCCCCCGATCGCGAGCGACGCAATGGCGAGTAGCGCCGCGACGGCCGCCGGAAACCAGCGTTGCGTGAAATCGTCGATCAGTGCGGGGCGTTCGGGGTGGTTGGGGTCGAGCCATACCTCGACGTTCTCGCCGATATCGTAGGCGGGGACGGTCGATGCGGTATTGCCGGCGACTTCGCGGCGCTGGCCGTCGTTCGCGAGGTACGCGACGATTGGCCGGTACGCGCGCATCGCGTCGCTGTCCTGCACGATGCGCACGACCGTGCCCGGCGCGCTGACCAGTTGGCCGGTCGCCTGGCCGGCCGTGACGGCGAGCATGCCGGCCAGCACGAGCAGCACGACGCCGAGCGCCATGGCGACGAGCGCGTCCTTACCCGGCATGACCGGATCCGGTTCGTGCGTCGCACTGCGGATGCCGGCGTGATCGTGGGAGTGGCGCGTCTCGTCGGACTCGCCGATATCGGCGCAACCAGGCTCTCTGAATGGTCGCGTCTCGGGTACATGCTTCCATGTCTGACGTCCCATGTTCTCTCAGTGCCGGCGGGCAAACGGCAGTGCCTGCGCCGGTCGTGTGATATTTGTCGGACGATTCTAGCGGAAACGATGCGCAGCAGGCGTGCGGTGGCGTACTGCGACAGGACGCGCGCCGCGATTGCAGCGGCGGAAAAGGAAAAAGCCCGGTTAGCTTTCGCTAACCGGGCTTCGGAATTCCTGGTGGGGCGTGAGTGACTCGAACACTCGACCTACGGATTAAGAGTCCGCTGCTCTACCAACTGAGCTAACGCCCCCAACAGAAGAAAGATTATGCATGGGTATTTGAGGTCTTGCAAGCCCTTTCTGCAAATCTCCTGAAAATATTTCGTCACGACAACGGCGGCTGTCGGTCCGATAACGAGCGATCGGAGATTCCTCGGTCCCGGTATGATGACGCCACACGTGTTGCGCGGCGGTCGCGCAACGCTTTCTGGGCTTTCGATGATGGACGAAAACGCAGTCCGCGAATTGCTGGATCGCCTGCTGGCCCCCTGGGTCCGCTCGCTCGGTCTGGTCCCCGTGTCGATCGGCGACGACAGCGTCACGCTGCGCCTGCCGTTTTCCGGCGAATTCCGCCATTCGGGCGGCATCATCTGCGGCCAGGTGTTCACGGCGGCCGCAGACACCGCGATGGTGGTTGCGATCTCGGCCGCGCTCGGCGAGTTCCGGCCGATGACGACCGTATCGCTGAACACGAACTTCATGCGTCCCGTGCGCAAGGGCGACGTGCTCGTCACCGCGCGCGTGCTGCGGATGGGCCGCAATCTCGTATTCGGCGAAGTCGAGTTGTTCGACGAAGACGGCAAGATGGCCGTTCACGCGACGTCGACCTACGCGCTCGTCAGCTGAGCGGCGCGATGTTCGACCAGATCGTCTTTGCGGGCGGCGGCAATCGCTGCTGGTGGCAGGCCGGCTTCTGGGACGTCGCCCAGCCGGCGCTCGGCCTGCGCCCGCGCGTGATCACCGGCATCTCGGCCGGCGCGGCGACCGCGTGCATGCTGTATACACGCGACGCCGCCTGGGTGATGCGCTATTACGAAGAGGCGCTGCGCCACAACCGGAAGAACGCGTACTGGGGCAACCTGTTCGGGCGCGAGCCCGTGTTTCCGCATTACCGGATTTACCGCCAGGCGCTGCTCGACATCTACGGCGAGCCGTTCGCGAAGCTTGCCGCGGCGCCGGAGATCCGCATTGGCGTGTCGCACGTGCCGCGCTGGCTCGGCGCGCGCAGCGCAGTGGCCGCCGGCCTTGTCGCGTACAACATCGAGAAATACGTGCGCAAGACGCTGCACCCGACGCTCGGGCGCACGCTCGGCTTTCGGCCGGAATTCGTGCGCGCGCAGGCCTGCACGCGCGTCGACGAACTCGCCGACCTGATCCTGCAGTCATCCTGTACGCCGCCATTCACGCCGGTGCTGCGCTGCGGCGGCCGGCCCGTGCTCGACGGTGGGATGGTCGACAACGTGCCGGTCGACGCGCTCGACCCGACGCCGGGCGACGTGCTGGTGCTCGTCACGCGGCTGTACCCGCGTCCGCAGATGTTCACGGTCGCGCACGGCGAGCAGCGGCGGCTGTATGTCCAGCCGTCGAGCAAGGTGCCGATTTCGAGTTGGGATTACACGAGCCCGTCGCAGATGCGGCATGCGTACGACCTCGGGCGGCGCGACGGCGAGCATTTCCTCACGCGCGTCGGCGCGATGACGGGCGGCCGCGTGGCCGCCTGAAGACGGGAAGCAGGAAGCGGGGCCGCGCGGCGGGCGCGGCCCGCGGCGCTCAGCGCACGCGGCGCGGCGTCAGGGCTTCCGGATTGACGACGCTCGACATGTCGCCCTGGTCGAACGCCAGGATGTTCCGGAATGCCGCGCTGAAGTAGAGCTCGTAGCTTTCGCGCTCGACGTAGCCGATGTGCGGCGTGCAGATCACGTTTTCCATCCGCAGCAGGCTGTAGCCCTGCAGGATCGGCTCGCTCTCGAACACGTCGATCGCCACCATCCCCGGACGGTTGTGCGACAGCGCGTTGACCAGGGCATTTTCCTCGAGCAGTTCGGCGCGGCTCGTGTTGACGAGCAGCGACGTCGGCTTCATCCGCATCAGGTCTTCCTGCTTCACGATCCCGCGCGTGTCGTCATGCATGCGCAGGTGCAGCGACAGCACGTCGCTCTGCTCGAACAGCGCTTCGCGGCTTTCGGCGGCCGTATAGCCGTCAGCCCGCGCGGCCTCGAGCGAATGCTCGCGGCCCCAGATCAGCACGTTCATCCCGAATGCCTTGCCGTAGCCGGCGACAAGCCGGCCGATCTTGCCGTAGCCCCAGATGCCGAGCGTCTGGCCGCGCAGCACCTGGCCGAGGCCGAAGTTCGGCGGCATCGCCGACGTCTTCAGGCCCGACTGTTGCCACGCACCCTGCTTCAGGTTCGCGACGTACTGCGGAATGCGGCGCTGGGCGGCCATCACGAGTGCCCAGGTCAGTTCGGCGGGGGCAATCGGCGAGCCCGTGCCTTCGAGCACAGCGATGCCGCGGTCGGTACAGGCTTCGAGATCGATGTGGCTCGAAATGCGACCGGTCTGGCTGATCATGCGCAGGTTCGGCAGCTTGGCGAGCAGTTGCGACGAAATCGGGGTCCGTTCGCGAATCAGCACGAGCGCCTCGACTTCCGCCAGACGGCTGGCGAGTTGTCCCAATCCGCGCACCGTATTGTTGAAGACCTTCACGTCGTGGTCGGCAAGCATCTCGAAGCAGTTCAGCTTGCGGACGGCGTCCTGGTAGTCGTCGAGGATGGCAATTTTCATGGTGAGCGGGTGTCGCGCGTTGAAAGCGGCGGCGGCGGCGGCGCACGTCGCGCACCCGTCCCGCCCGGCCGGGGCCGACATGATGCTACGTCGGCCGCTGCCATGGTGTCTTTTTAACAGGTTGTTACGCTCCGCCGCAATCGGCGGGAGCCTGACCCGGAGCCGCTCGCGCGACGGGCGGAAGGGTGCGCTGTTGTGTCGCATCAAATACGTCCTTCCTGATTCGGCCGCTTACTCGACGAGGTTCACCAAATTGTTGCTCCAATCAGAATAATTGGATCAACTATCCGCAGAAGGCGAGGATTTTTGACTATTTTTATCGTCTACAAGGGCCTTGTTGAGCAACTCTGCATCATTTCCGCTGTCGTAGGAGAATTACGCATTTGCTTCATCTTTTTGAAGTTGTAACAGCGGCAGGAGTCGTTTATGGATCATTTGCAGTCGATGCGCGTGTTCGTCAAGGTTGCAGATCTCGGCAGTTTTGCGCGGGCCGCGAGTGCAATGGATATCTCCAACGCGGTCGCGACGCGTCACGTCGCCGATCTGGAAGGCCGGCTCGGCACGCGTTTGCTGAACCGCACCACGCGCAGCCTTTCCCTGACGGAGTCAGGCCAGGTCTATCTGGAGCGTGCTCGCCAGATCCTCGATGAGCTCGAGGACGTCGAGCAGATGGTCGTTGCGCGCAATCACGAGCCGGTCGGAACGTTGCGCATCGTTGCGCCGGTCGTGTTCGGCCTGCATAACCTCGCGCCCGTGTTGCAGTCGTACACGGAGAATTTCCCGAAAGTGGTGCCCGATCTCACGCTGGTCGACCGGCAGGTCGATCTCGTCGAGGAAGGCTTCGACGTCGGCATCGTCGTCACGCGCCAGATGCGTAGCGCGAGCATCGTCACGCGGCGCCTGACCACCGGCTGCATGACCGTGTGCGCGACGCCGAGCTACCTGGAGAAGCACGGTGTGCCGACCCATCCGGAGCATCTCGCCGAGCACCCGAGCCTGAGCCTGCCGACCGAATACTGGGGCGACGAGCGCGTGTTCACGGGGCCGGACGGTGAAGTGCGCGTGCGCCCGACCAACGTGATCGTCGCGAACAACACCGCGATGCTGCGCCAGTTCGCGCTGCTCGGGATGGGGGTCGCGATCCTGCCGAGCTACCTGATCGGCAGCGACATCGCGCGCGGCGCGCTCGTGCGGCTGCTGCCGGATTTCCGGCTGCCGCAGGTCGAGATCAACATCGCTTACCCGAGCCGGCGCCATTTGCCTGCGAAGGTGCGCACGTTCATCGACCACCTCGTCGAGCATTTCAGTCACTCGACCGATGCGACGATGGGCGAGCAGTGGGCCGCGCAGAATTCGGCGCTTCCGCCGATCGGTGTCGAGACGCGTGCGGAGCAGCCGGAATCGGCCGACCCGAACCTGTCGCCGCGCCTGCCGCGTTCGCCGCGCCCGCGCGTCGCGGTGCCGTCGCCACTGTAACGGCGCGACGGCCGGGCGGCGGTTGCCGCCGGCACAAAGAAAAACGCGGATCGAGCAATCGATCCGCGTTTTTTTATCGCTGCCTGCCGGAATCCGGCGTGGCCGGGAGAACCCCGGCCGTCAGGCCGTTACGAGCCCGTCTTGCGCGCCGTCGTCTTGCGGGCGGCGGTCTTGCGAGCCGGTGCCGGTTTCTCTTCGGCGCCTTCCGTCACGGTTTCGGCATCCTTCGTCGCCGATTTTGCCGTCTTCTTCGCGGCAGCGGCCTTCGGCTCCTTCTTCTCGAACTCGAAGCCGATCTTGCCGTCGGGCTGCTTCACGAGGAAGGCCTTGAAGTTGCGGCCCGTGCGTGACGACTTGAAGTTCGGCAGCAGATCCGTGCGGCCGTCGGCAAGCAGCTTGCCCATCTGCTCGCGCGTGATTTCCTGCTGCAGAATCACCTTGCCTGAGCGGAAGTCGCAGGTCTTCGGGTTGGCCACCGAGTGCTCGCACACGTAGCTCATCCCGTGCTCGAACACGCGGCCCTTGCACTTCGGGCATGCGCCGACCGGCTCCTGCGCGGAGAAGTCGGGCGCCTCGCCTTCTTCACCACCGGAATCCTGGCCGAAATCGAACTCGAGCTTGTAGTTCTTCGTCTCGTCGTCGAAGGACAGCTTGAGGATCGCCGAGAACGGGCGGCCCATCTTGCTGCGGAAGCCGGACAGCGGGCCGATCGTCTTCTCGCGCAGCAGCTCCTCGACTTCCGCGATCTCGAACTGCCGGCTGCCCGGAATCTTCGAGATCGAGAACTCGCACTTCGTGCACGCGAAACGGCGGTAGTTTTCCTTCACCTGGCCGCCGCAGTTCGGGCACGGCGTCTCGAGCGTCGCGTAATCGCCGGGGATCGTGTCGGAATCGTATTCCTTCGCGCGCTTGACGATCTGCTGCGTCATGCGGGCAATTTCCTGCATGAACGCTTCGCGCCCTAGGTTGCCGCGCTCCATCTGCGACAGCTTGTATTCCCATTCGCCGGTGAGCTCGGGCGCGGTGAGTTCCTTCACGCCGAGCCCGCGCAGCAGCGTCATCAGCTGGAATGCCTTCGCGGTCGGGATCAGCTCGCGGCCTTCGCGCACGAGGTATTTCTCGCCGAGCAGGCCTTCGATGATCGCCGCGCGCGTGGCCGGCGTACCGAGGCCCTTTGCGGCCATCGCCTCGCGCAGTTCGTCGTCCTCGACGAGCTTGCCCGCGCCTTCCATCGCGGACAGCAGCGTCGCTTCCGAGTAGCGTGCGGGCGGCTTCGTGACGAGCGCGACGGCGGCGATTTCGTCCGTCTTCACCTTCTCGTCCTTCTGCACCGGCACCAGGTTCGCATCCGCGCCTTCGGCGTCGCGGCCGTACACCTGCAGCCAGCCCGGCTCGACGAGCACCTTGCCTTCGGTCTTGAAGTGATGGCCGGCGACTTCGGTGATTCGCGTCGTGACGCGGAATTCGGCGGCCGGGAAGAACACGGCGAGGAAGCGCTTCACGACCATGTCGTACAGCTTCTGCTCCGGCTCGGACAGCGACTTCGGCGCCTGCAGCGTCGGGATGATTGCAAAGTGGTCGCTGATCTTCGAGTTGTCGAAGATCCGCTTGTTCGGCTTCACCCAGCCCTTGTCGAGCACCTGCTTCGCATGCGGCAGGTAGTTGTTGCTCTCCTTGAGCATCTCGAGCGTGGACTGGACCGTCGACAGGTAGTCTTCCGGCAGTGCGCGCGCGTCGGTACGCGGGTAGGTCAGCACCTTGTGCTTTTCATACAGCGCCTGCGCGAGGCCGAGCGTGTTCTTCGCGGAGAAGCCGAAGCGGCTATTCGCTTCACGCTGCAGGCTCGTCAGGTCGAACAGCAGCGGCGACAGCTGCGTCGACGGCTTCGATTCCTCGGAGACCGTGCCGACCTGGTCGCGACACGCGGCGACGATCGTTTCGGCAGCCGGCAGGCTCCACAGGCGGGAGTCGCGCTTTTCCGGATCGAATTCGTCGCGCTTGAATTTCGGGTCGTACCACTTGCCTTCGTAGAAGCCGCCCGCGCACGCGAATTCGGCCTTCACTTCCCAGTAGTCGCGCGGGATGAAGCGGCGGATTTTCTCTTCGCGTTCGACGACGATCGACAACGTTGGCGTCTGAACCCGGCCAACTGTCGTCAGGAAGAAGCCGCCACCCTTGCTGTTGAACGCGGTCATCGCGCGGGTGCCGTTGATCCCGACGAGCCAGTCGGCTTCCGAGCGGCAGCGTGCGGCGTCGGCGAGCGGCAGCATGTCCGCGTCGCTGCGCAGGTTCGCGAAGCCGTCGCGGATCGCCTGCGGGGTCATCGACTGCAGCCACAGGCGCTGGACCGGCTGCTTCGCCTTCGCGTGCTGCGCGATCAGGCGGAAAATCAGCTCGCCCTCGCGCCCCGCGTCACATGCGTTGATCAGGCGGTCGACGTCCTTGCGCTTCAACAGCTTCGTGAGCACCTTGAGGCGCGACTCGCTTTTTGCGATCGGGTTCAGGTCGAAATGCGGGGGGATGACGGGCAGATGCGCGAAGCTCCATTTCCCGCGCTTGACCTCGTACTCTTCCGGGGCGGCGATTTCCAGCAGGTGGCCGACAGCGGACGAAAGGACGAACTCGTCGCTTTCGTAATACTCGTCATGCTTGGTAAAGCCGCCCAAAGCGCGTGCGATGTCGTTCGCGACAGAAGGCTTTTCCGCAATGATCAGTGCTTTGGACATGACAGGTGTGTGTTGGTAGACCGGGTTCGCCGGTTGTGGGTCCCTTTTACGACCGCTTTATAGCACACGCCGCAGCGATGGCGGCTCAGCGTGTAAAAAGCGGCCCATCATAGAGGGGGGCTGCAACGGCGGCAAGCGCCCGGCGCGGCGGGGCGCGCAAATGCGTGCAAAACCACCGGGCCGGCTTGCGAATTCAGGCTTCGACGGCCAGGACGTTGCGCAATTTCGGTGCGTGCGGTGCACCGGGTACCGCGCTCAGGTCGGACAGCATCCGCTCGACGATCGCCGCATGCGGCAGCACCGTGCCGAAGAAGCGTGCGGTGTGGGTATCTTCGATCAGGATCGTCGGGAAGTTCTCGACGTCGAGATCGTCGAGCTGGTCGGCATGCGTTTCGATGTCGATCCAGGCGAAGCAGGCGTCCGGATGCGCATCGGCGAGCTGGTCGAAGGCCGTCCGGTAGTCGCGGCAGGTGCCGCACCACTCGGCGCACAGGCACGCGACGAGCAGCGTGCCGGGATCGGCGAGGCGCTCGGCGATCCGATCTGCATCGGTGTCGAGATTCAGCGCGGGCATGGGTTTCCTTGGGTATCGTTGGCGGCCTGGCCGCCCCTATGCGGGGGAATGTAGCACGCCGTGCACGGGCGGGGTGCGCGCTGCGTCAAGCCGCGCGAAGCGTCCGCCGGGGAGGCTGGCGACGCGGCCGGCCAGTTCCAGCGCAAGCAGCGCGCGGTGCAGCACGTCGTCGGACAGGCCGCTGTGCTCGGCGAGCCATTCGTAGGTGACGGGGCCGTATCCCAATGCGGCCAGCACGGCCTGTTCGGATGGAGTGCCGGGCAGCGGTGGCGCCGGCGACGGTGCTTCGTCTCGGGCAGGCGCGGTGGCCGGAGCGGCGTCGCCAGTCTGGATAACCCCGGTAGCGGCGCGCTGAGTGGCGGCTTCGGCTTCGTGGAGGTCGCCGGTGTCCGTGCACGGATGCCCGGAACACGCCGCACCGCTTGCCACGCCGGCTTTCGATTCGCCCAGCCCGTATTCCTCGAGCACGTCGAGCGGTGCCGACGTCAGCTTCGCGCCGTCGCGGATCAGTGCGTGGCAGCCCTGCGCGAGCGGCGCATGGATCGAGCCCGGCATCGCGAACACGTCGCGCCCCAGTTCGTTCGCGAGTCGCGCGGTGATGAGCGAGCCGGAGCGCGGCGCGGCCTCGACGACGAGTGCACCGATCGCGAGCGCGGCGATCAGCCGGTTGCGCTGCGGGAAGTGCGCGGCGCGGGCCGGTGTGCCGAGCGGCCACTCCGACACGATCGCGCCGTGTGCGGCGATCTCGTGGGCGAGTGCGCGGTGTCGCGCCGGATAGACGAGATCGGCGCCGGTCGCGATCACCGCGACCGTGCCCGACCGGCCGTCGAGCCCGCCACGATGCGCGGCGCCGTCGATCCCGAGCGCGAGCCCGGACACGATCGGAAGCCCGGCGTCGGACAGTTCGCGTGCGAAGCGTGTTGCGTCGGCGAGCCCCTGCGGCGTTGCGTGACGGCTGCCGACCACGGCGAGACTGCGCGCGTGCAGCAGGTCGAGCCGGCCCTTTACATATAGCAGTGGCGGCGGATCGTGCAGGTCGCGCAGCCGCGGCGGGTAGGCCGGATCGTTGAACGTGACGAGCGTATTGCCCGGCGTGTCGAGCCACGCGAGCACGGCGCCGGTGCGGGTGTCGAGATCGTCGCGCTCGCTTGCGCGCACGGCCTGGGCGGCGGCAGGGCCGGTAACGGCGGCGATGGCCTGGTCGGGCGCACGCAGCAGCGCGTCCGGCGAGCCGAACGCATCGAGCAGTGCCTGCAGTACGGCGGGTGTGAGGCCGGGTGCGTGCGCGAGCTGCAGCCACGCGCGCACGGCGGAGGTGGTCAGCGCTTGCGGCGACATGAGGCGCCCCTCGAATGCGGTGGCCAGCGGACCGCGTGGCGCCATGATAAAATTTTCATCATCCGAAATACTCGACAGGGCCGCGCGCGCAGGCGCCCGGCCAATTGCAGGAGGCATGATCCGCGGCATTGATTCGCCGCGCGTCCGCCTCATCTTCATTGCATCCCGGCGGCAGCGCCAGCTGGCCGGATGGCCGATGCGGCACGCCGCTCCACCGAATACCGAACGCCATGGCTTTACTCAATATTCTTCATTACCCCGACAAGCGGCTGCACAAGGTCGCGAAGCCCGTCGACAAGGTCGACGACCGGATCCGCAAGCTCGTCGCCGACATGGCCGAGACCATGTATGCGGCGCCGGGCATCGGCCTGGCGGCCACGCAGGTCGACGTGCACGAGCGCGTGATCGTGATCGACGTCTCCGAGGAGAAGAACGAGCTGCGCGCGTTCATCAACCCCGAGATCGTGTGGTCGAGCGACGAGAAGCAGATCTATGAAGAGGGCTGCCTGTCGGTGCCCGGCATCTACGATGAAGTCGAGCGTCCCGATCACGTGCGCGTGCGCGCGCTCAACGAGCAGGGCGAGACTTTCGAGCTCGACTGCGAAGGCCTGCTGGCCGTGTGCGTCCAGCATGAGATGGATCACCTGATGGGGCGCGTGTTCGTCGAATACCTGTCGCCGCTCAAGCAGACGCGCATCAAGACGAAGATGAAGAAACTCGAACGCGCGATGTAACGCGCGTTCGCCCAGCCCGATCCC
Source organism: Burkholderia lata (assembly GCF_000012945.1). Taxonomy (NCBI): domain Bacteria; kingdom Pseudomonadati; phylum Pseudomonadota; class Betaproteobacteria; order Burkholderiales; family Burkholderiaceae; genus Burkholderia; species Burkholderia lata. Next base: position 3,646,201 of record NC_007510.1, on the reverse strand, counting down.
GAACGCTGTCATGACCCATACGTTGCGCGTAGTTTTTGCCGGCACGCCGGAATTCGCCGCGGCTGCCCTCGCCGCGATCCACGAGGCCGGTTTTCCGGTGCCGCTCGTGCTCACCCAGCCCGATCGCCCTGCCGGGCGCGGGATGAAATTGCAGGCCAGCGCGGTGAAGCGCTACGCCGTCGAGCACGGGATGCCCGTTGCGCAACCGCCGTCGCTGCGCCGCGCGGGCAAGTACCCGGCGGAGGCGGCCGACGCGATTGAGCTGCTGCGCTCGACCCCGCATGACGTGATGGTGGTCGCCGCATACGGCTTGCTACTGCCGCAGGAAGTGCTCGACATTCCGCGTGACGGCTGCATCAACATTCACGCGTCGCTGCTGCCGCGCTGGCGCGGCGCCGCGCCGATCCACCGCGCGATCGAGGCCGGCGACGCCGAAACGGGCGTCACGCTGATGCAGATGGACATCGGCCTCGACACCGGCGCGATGATCGAGGAAGCGCGCATCGCGATCGCGCCCGACGAGACGACCGCAACGCTGCACGACCGGCTCGCCGCCGAAGGTGCGCGACTGATCGTCGACGCGCTCGTGCAGCTCGAGCGCGACGGCGTGCTGCCGGCGACGCCGCAACCGGCCGACGGCGTGACCTATGCGGAAAAGATCGGCAAGCACGAAGCGGCGCTCGACTGGCGCAAGCCGGCCGACGTGCTCGCGCGCCAGGTGCGTGCGTTCGATCCGTTCCCGGGCGGCGTCGCGACGCTCGACGGCGCGGCGATCAAGCTGTGGGCAGCCGAGCCGGTGGCGGCGCGCGGCGAAGCAGCGCCCGGCACGATCGTCGAAGCCGCGCCGGAAGGCGTGGTCGTTGCGTGCGGCAGCGGTGCGTTGCGCGTCACGCAGTTGCAGAAGCCGGGCGGCAAGCGGCTGCCCGCGCGCGAATTCCTGGCCGGCTCGCCGCTCGCCGCAGGCCAGCGCTTCGCGCTGACTGACGTTGCCTGACGCGGCCTGACCGCCATTCGACACGGCCTGCCGGGCGTGCGCAATCGGCCGGACGGCCGAGTCGCGCGGTGCGGCAGGCGCGCGTAGAATTTCCCTGCGCTCTCCGGTTTCGAGGTTCTCATGTTCGGCATCACCCATTTCGGCTTCTTCGTGCTGGCAGTCTTCCTGCTGAACGTCACGCCCGGCCCCGATACGGCCTATATCGTTGGCCGCAGCGTCGCGCAGGGCCGCGGCGCGGGGCTGATGTCGGCGTTCGGCATTTCGGCCGGCTGCTGCGTTCACGCGCTCGCCTGCGCATTCGGCCTGACCGCGCTGCTTGCGGCGTCGGCTGCCGCATTCACGGTGATCAAGCTGGTCGGCGCCGCCTACCTGATCTACCTCGGCGTGCGGATGATCTTCGCGAAGCAGGCGGCCGAGCCGTCGGGCAAGGCGGCCACCCAAGCCGCGAAGCCGCTGCGCCAGCTGTTCATGCAGGGCTTCTGGACCAACGTGCTGAACCCGAAGGTCGTGCTGTTCTTCGTGTCGTTCTTCCCGCAGTTCGTGTCGGCCGACAGCCCGCACAAGGCATTGGCGTTCCTGACCCTCGGCGGCGTGTTTGTCGCGATGAGCACGGTGTGGACCAGTCTCGTCGCGTGGGTCGCGGGCAGTGTCACGGAGCGCTTCTCCGGCAAGCCGGGCGTCAAGAAGTGGCTCGACCGCACGGTCGGCAGCGCGTTCGTCGGCCTCGGCCTTCGTCTTGCAACATCGCAACGCTGAGATTGAATTTTTCCGGCAAGACCTTATCTAACAAATCGCTTACAATTTTCCGCCGCGCCCTTTGATGCGCGGCGGGCCCCCTGACGGATAAGGAGTGGGTATGTTCAATTGGGTCAAAACGGCGATGCTGATGGCCGCGATCACGGCCCTGTTCATCGTGATCGGCGGGATGATCGGCGGCTCGCGGGGCATGACGATCGCGCTGCTGTTCGCGCTCGGCATGAATTTCTTCTCTTACTGGTTCTCGGACAAGATGGTGCTGCGCATGTACAACGCGCAGGAAGTCGACGAGAACACGGCGCCGCAGTTCTACCGGATGGTGCGCGAGCTGGCTACGCGCGCGAACTTGCCGATGCCGCGCGTCTACCTGATCAACGAGGATGCGCCGAACGCATTTGCGACCGGCCGCAACCCGGAGCACGCGGCAGTCGCCGCGACGACGGGCATCCTGCGCGTGCTGTCGGAGCGCGAGATGCGCGGCGTGATGGCGCACGAGCTCGCACACGTGAAGCACCGCGACATCCTGATCTCGACGATCACCGCGACGATGGCAGGCGCGATCTCGGCAATCGCGAACTTCGCGATGTTCTTCGGCGGGCGCGACGAGAATGGCCGGCCGGCCAACCCGATCGCGGGTATCGCGGTCGCGCTGCTCGCGCCGATCGCCGGCGCGCTGATCCAGATGGCGATTTCGCGGGCTCGCGAGTTCGAGGCCGATCGCGGTGGCGCGCAGATCTCCGGCGATCCGCAGTCGCTTGCGACTGCGCTCGACAAGATCCATCGCTATGCGGCGGGCATCCCGTTCCAGGCAGCCGAGCAGCATCCGGCCACCGCGCAGATGATGATCATGAATCCGCTGCACGGCGGCGGCCTGCAGAATCTGTTCTCGACGCACCCGGCCACCGAGGAACGGATCGCGCGCCTGATGGAGATGGCGCGTACCGGTCGCTTCGACTAAGCCAAAGCTACGGCACACCGTGCGGCAGTTGCCGCGCGGGAGCCGCCATGCCACCCCGCACGCTTTGCGCTGCGGGGTGTTTCATTTGTGCGCGCCGTAAAGGGGACAAAGGGCCTGCAGCGTCGCACGCTACAATGCCCGGTTTGGGATCGCAGGGCCCGCAGGCACCGCGATCCCGCCGTTTGCCGCATTTATTTGCTGTGCCCGCTTGCCGCGCTTGTTTGCCGAATCTGCTCCGATGACACGAACCCGTTCTACCGCTCCGTCTTCTTCCAGCCGCCCGGCGCGCCTGTCCGCGCTGCATCTCGCGCCCGATTCGCTCGGCTTCGCCCTCGATGCGGCCGCGCAGGCGGTCGATGCGGTACGGCGCGGCACCGCGCTGCCGGCGGCACTCTCGGCGGTATTCGCGCAGATGCCATCCGGTGCGCAGGCACTCGCGCGTGGGGCAACACAGGACGTCGCATACCGGACGATGCGTCGCCTCGGCAGCGCGGACTGGCTGATCGGCCGGTTCATCAGCAAGGCGCCGCCCGCGCACGTGCACGCGGTGCTCGCCGGTGCGTTCGCGCTGCTGCTCGACCCGGCGGACGAGGCCGCCTATCCGGCGTTCACGGTGGTCGACCAGGCCGTGACCGTGATCGGCGCACGCCGCGAATGCGCGTTCGCGAAGGGGATGGTCAACGCGGTGCTGCGCCGTTTCCTGCGCGAGCGCGACGCACTCGTCGCGGCGCTGCAGGACGATGTCGTCGCACGCTGGAACTACCGGGCGTGGTGGGTCGATTCGGTGAAGCGCGCATGGCCCGACGCATGGCAGGCGATCCTCGCGGCCGGCGAGCGGCAGGGGCCGCTGACGCTGCGCGTGAACGCGCGCCGCGCGAGCGTCGACGCGTATCTCGATACGCTGCGCGCGAACGGGATCGAAGCGACCGCGATCGGCCGGCATGCAGTGCGGCTCGCGTCGGCGCTGCCGGTCGATCGCATTCCGGGGTTTGCCGACGGCGTCGTGTCGGTGCAGGACGCCGGCGCGCAGCTCGCAGCCGAATGGCTCGGTGCGCGCGACGGCATGCGCGTGCTCGACGCATGCGCGGCGCCCGGCGGCAAGACCGGCCACATTCTCGAACTGGCCGATGCGGAAGTCGTCGCGCTGGAGAGCGATGCGACACGCGCGGCGCGGATCGGCGAGAACCTCGTGCGGCTGTCGCTCGAAGCGGACGTGCGTGTCGGCGATGCGGGCGCACCCGGCGCGTGGTACGACGGGCGCCCGTTCGACCGCATCCTCGCCGATGTGCCGTGCTCGGCGTCCGGCATCGTGCGTCGGCATCCCGACATTCGCTGGCTGCGCCGCGAGGCCGACATCCCGGCGCTCGTCGCGGAACAGCGCCGCATCCTGTCGGCGTTGTGGCCGCTCGTGAAGCCGGGCGGCGAACTGCTTTACGTGACCTGTTCGGTGTTCCCCGAAGAAGGTGAATTGCAGGCCCGCTGGTTTGAAGCGGCCTGTGAAGATGCGGTACGATTGGACGCCCCCGGCCAGCTGCTGCCGGGCGGAGTGCAGGGAGGGGCGGCCGCCGGCGCACTCGACCAGAACACCGATCACGACGGATTTTTCTACGCGCAGTTTCAGAAACGGTGACGATCAAACACCTTTTTCCACTTCGGCTCGCGGCCGTCCTGATGGTCGCGTTGACGCTGTGCCTGGCCCTCGTCCGGCCGGCGCATGCCGAGTCGATCGCCGTGCAGCGTGCGTCGCTCCAGTCCGACGGAAGCGGCTGGGCGCTCGACGCCCGCTTCGATTTCGAACTGAACCCGAACCTCGAGGATGCCGTCAACAAAGGCATTCCGCTTTACTTCACGACCGACTTCGAGTTGAGTCGTGCGCGCTGGTACTGGTTCGACGAGCAGCCGGTGGCGGTGACGCAGACGATCCGCCTGTCGTTCCAGCCGCTCACGCGCGAGTATCGCGTGTCGACGGGCGGCCTGCAGCTCGGTTTTCCTTCGCTGAAGGATGCGCTCGCGGTCGTCAGGCACATCACGTCGTGGCACGTGATCGACCGCAACCAGGTGCGCTCCGGTGAAACCTACACGGCATCGGTGCGGATGCAGCTCGATACGGCGCTGATGCCGAAGCCGTTCCAGGTCGATGCCGTGAACAACCGCGACTGGACGCTCGGGTCGGACTGGAAGCGCTTCAACTTCACGGTGACCGAACGTGCTAAATAAAGTGCGCCGCGCGGCCAGCGGGAAGAGCCTCCTCGTTCGCGTGATCGTCTCGACTGTCGCGCTCACCGCGCTGCTGCTGCTCGTGCTGCTCGCGGCCGCGAGCGCGAATACCGAATTCTTCGACCGCTACTACTCGTGGCTGTACGCGACGAACATCGTCGTCGCCCTCGTGTTCCTGCTCGTGGTGCTCGGGCTGATCGGGATGATCGTCGTGCGCCTGAGGAAGGGCAAGTTCGGCACGCGGCTGCTCGCGAAGCTCGCGGTGTTCTTCGCACTCGTCGGCGTGGTGCCGGGCGGGATCATCTACATCGTGTCGTACCAGTTCGTGTCGCGCAGCATCGAGTCGTGGTTCGACGTGAACGTCGAGACGGCGCTGACGGCCGGCCTGAACCTCGGCCGCGGGATGCTCGATGCTTCGCTGTCCGATCTGCAGACGAAGGCGCGGCTGATGTCCGACCAGCTCGCGAGCGTCGATGCGAACACGAACGGCACGACGCTCACGCTGCTGCGGCTGCGCGACCAGTTCGGCGTGCAGGACGCGACGATCGTCGAGCCGAGCCGTGGCGGCTCGGGGGCGGCGCCCGACCTGCACATCGTCGCGCAGGCGTCTGGCAATTTCGCGGCGCTGATTCCGGACGACCTGCCGACGCCGCTGATGCTGAACCAGGCGCGTGAACACGGTGCGTACGCGGCGATCGAGGGTGAAGTCGACGGTGACCCGCGCACACACGGCGCGAAGGGTGCGCTGCGGTTGCGCGTCGTGCGGCCGATTCCCGATGCGTCGACGTCGCTGCTGCAGCCGGCCGAACGCTTCCTGCAGCTCACGCAGCCGGTGCCACCGACGCTTGCCCACAACGCGGACGCCGTGCAGCGCGCGTATCGCGAGTACCAGGAAAAGTCGCTCGGCCGCACCGGGCTGCGCAAGATGTACATCGGCACGCTGACGCTCGCGCTGTTCCTCGCGACCTTCATCGCGATGATGCTTGCGCTCGCGCTCGGCCAGCAGCTCGCGCGGCCGCTGTTCCTGCTCGCGCAGGGCACGAAGGAGGTCGCGGAAGGCGACTACACGCCGAAGCGCGAGATCAAGACGCGCGACGAGCTCGGTTTCCTCACGCAGTCGTTCAATGCGATGACGCGCCAGTTGTCCGAGGCGCGGCTCGCGGTCGAGAAGAATCGCGTCGCGCTAGAGCATTCGAAGACGTATCTCGAAAGCATCCTCGCGAACCTGACCGCCGGCGTGTTCGTGCTCGACCGCCAGTTCCGGCTGACGACCGCCAATCGCGGCGCCGAGCGGATCTTCCGGCAGCCGTTCAACGCGCTGATCGGCACGACGCTCGACCGGATCGGCGTGGCCGCCGGGTTCGGCGCGATGGTGCGCAAGGCGTTCGCCGATCGCGAGGCGGCGTCCGACGGCGGCAGCGGCGATCGCGGCCACTGGCAGCAGCAGTTCGCGATCGAGGTGCCGGGCGAAGCCGATCCGCTGACTTTGCTCGTGCGCGGCACGCGCCTCGTATCGACGGTCGAGGGGCAGGCCGAGGATCCGCAGACGTCCGGTTACGTCGTCGTGTTCGACGACATCTCCGACGTGATTTCCGCGCAGCGTTCGGTCGCATGGGGCGAGGTCGCTCGCCGGCTCGCGCACGAGATCAAGAATCCGCTGACGCCGATTCAGCTGTCGGCGGAGCGGTTGCAGATGAAGCTGTCCGACAAGCTCGCACCGCCCGACGCCGATGTGCTCAAGCGCGGCGCGACGATGATCGTCAACCAGGTGGCCGCGATGAAGCGGATGGTCGACGACTTCCGCGAATACGCGCGCACGCCGCCGGCCGTGCTCTCGAACCTGCAGTTGAACGAACTCGCGAGCGAGGTGCTCGGGCTGTACGGTGTGGGCGAAGGCAAGAGCGCGATCGTCGCCGAGCTCGCGCCGTCGCTGCCGGTGATACGCGGTGACGCGACGCAACTGCGCCAGGTGATTCACAACCTGCTGCAGAATGCGCAGGATTCGGTCGCGGAGTCGGCGCATCCGCGTGTGTTGATCGAAACCAAGACAGTAGAATATGGCGATCCCGACGCCGAGGGCAAAACGCGCGTCGCGGTACGTCTTACCGTGTCCGACAACGGGCCCGGTTTTCCGGCGCGCATCCTGACCCGCGCGTTCGAGCCTTATGTGACGACGAAGGCGAAGGGCACGGGTCTGGGGTTGGCCACGGTCAAGAAGATCGTCGATGAGCACGGTGCGCGGATCGATCTGCGCAATCGCATGCACGGCGAGACCGTCGAGGGTGCGCAGGTGTCGATCCTGTTCCTGCAGATGGCGAGCGATGCGCCAGGCGCCGAATCGGGCGTGCAGGACGGGGCGGCCCCCGCCAAGACAAAAGCAAGTGAGCAGACAAAGGCAGCGTAAATGGCAACCATCCTGGTGGTAGATGATGAAATGGGCATCCGGGAATTGCTCTCGGAGATCCTCAGCGATGAAGGACATGTCGTCGAGGCGGCGGAGAACGCGCAGGCCGCGCGGGAATACCGGTTGAATCAGGCGCCCGATCTCGTGCTGCTCGATATCTGGATGCCCGATACCGACGGCGTGACGTTGCTCAAGGAGTGGGCGGCGCAAGGGCTGCTGACGATGCCCGTGATCATGATGTCCGGGCACGCGACGATCGATACGGCCGTCGAGGCGACGAAGATCGGCGCGCTCGATTTCCTCGAGAAGCCCATCGCGCTGCAGAAGCTGCTGAAGTCCGTCGAGCACGGTCTCGCACGCGGCGCGGCGCCGGTGTCCGCGAACGCGGCGGCGAAGGCCGGTGCAGGGCAGGCGGCAGGGCCCGCGGCGGTTGCGTCCGCGGCCGCGCTGCCGACGCTCGGCGACGACATGGCTTCGGCACTCGGCCTCGCGGGCCAGACGGCTGCGATCCCGTTCGACATCCCGTTGCGCGAAGCGCGCGATGCGTTCGAGCGTGCGTACTTCGAATATCACCTCGCGCGCGAAAACGGCAGCATGACGCGTGTCGCGGAGAAGACGGGCCTCGAGCGCACGCACCTGTATCGCAAGCTCAAGCAGCTCGGTGTCGAGCTCGGCAAGAAGCCGTCCGAAGGCGCCATATAAAATATTTTGCGAAAGCACTTGCTCAAGTGAAGAAGGGTCGCTATACTTTCTCTTCTTCGTTGGCCCGGTAGCTCAGTTGGTAGAGCAGCGGATTGAAAATCCGCGTGTCGTTGGTTCGATTCCGACCCAGGCCACCAGAATTAAAACCCCAAGAATCGGAAGGTTCTTGGGGTTTTTCGTTTGTGGTGGGGTTTGCGTGATGTGTGGCGTGAGGCGGCGTGCCCGGCAGTGTTCGTGAGGGCATGATAAAATCCGTGTCCGCTCAATAACTTAGCGCATCGCTTCATGCGCACGGCAGGCTGCCAGCGTGGCGCCGCCGTGGCGCGCGGCAACGATGCCGCGCGATGGGCGGTATAAGCGCTCCGCCGCGTTCGCGGCCGATTCCGCTGCCTATACTGGTCGAGCCGGCCCAGGCCGGCACGCGTCGGGCCGCCCGGCGGCAGCCGGCCCCGGGGCGCAGCGCGACGCGAGCCTACACATTCACGGAGTATCACGGTGATTCGGACAGACGCTAAAGACGGCGCGCTCGTGTTGTTTTCCGGCGGGCAGGACTCGGCCACGTGCGTGGCATGGGCCCTCGAACGCTACCAGACGGTCGAGACGCTCGGCTTCGATTACGGCCAGCGCCATCGCGTCGAGCTCGAATGTCGCGAAGGCGTGCGCGAAGCGCTGAAGCGTGACTTTCCCGCGTGGTCGGACCGACTCGGCGACGATCACATGATCGACCTGTCGGTGCTCGGCGCGATCAGCGATACCGCGATGACGCGCACGATCGAGATCGAGACGGCGGCGAACGGCCTGCCGAACACGTTCGTGCCGGGCCGCAACCTGATGTTCATGACGATCGCCGCGGCGATCGCCTATCGCCGCGGGCTGCGGGTGCTGGTCGGCGGGATGTGCGAGACCGATTTCTCGGGCTACCCCGATTGCCGCGACGACACGATGAAGGCGCTGCAGGTCGCGCTGAACCTCGGGATGGATACGCGCGTCGTGCTCGAGACGCCGCTGATGTGGCTCGACAAGGCACAGACGTGGCAGCTCGCCGAGCAGCTCGGCGGCGAAGCGCTCGTCGAACTGATCCGCGTCGAGACGCACACGTGCTACGTGGGCGAGCGCGCGGAACTGCACGACTGGGGTTTCGGCTGCGGCGAATGCCCGGCCTGCAAGCTGCGCAAGCGCGGCTACGAGGCCTACCTGAAGGGCGAGCGGGTGACCGAAGCGCCGCTGTGATGCAGCAGCAACGGCGGCGCCTGGTGATTAACGGATTCTGATCGACAACGAGCGGCGCGAGCCGGACGAAGCACGATGACTTACGCGGTCAAGGAAATTTTCTACACGTTGCAGGGCGAGGGCGCGAACGCGGGCCGGCCGGCCGTGTTCTGCCGGTTCGCCGGCTGCAACCTGTGGTCGGGCCGCGAAGAGGATCGTGCGGAGGCCGTGTGCCGCTTCTGCGATACCGACTTCGTCGGCACCGACGGCGAGAACGGCGGCAAGTTCAAGGACGCCGAAGCGCTCGTCGCGACGATCGCCGGCCTGTGGCCGGAGGGCGAGGCGCACCGCTTCGTCGTCTGCACGGGCGGCGAGCCGATGCTGCAGCTCGACCAGCCGCTCGTCGACGCGCTGCACGCGGCCGGCTTCGAAATCGCGATCGAGACCAACGGCTCGCTGCCGGTGCTCGAATCGATCGACTGGATCTGCGTGAGCCCGAAGGCTGACGCGCCGCTCGTCGTCACGAAGGGCAACGAGCTGAAGGTCGTGATCCCGCAGGACAACCAGCGGCTGGCCGACTACGCGAAGCTCGACTTCGAGTATTACCTCGTCCAGCCGATGGACGGCCCGTCGCGCGACCTCAATACGAAGCTCGCGATCGACTGGTGCAAGCGTCATCCGCAGTGGCGGCTGTCGATGCAGACCCACAAATATCTGAACATTCCCTGAGCCCCGGCTTTTGACATCGTGCTGATTACCCGAAAACTCGAATTCGACGCGGGCCACCGCATTCCCGATCACCGCAGCCAGTGCCGGAACCTGCATGGCCATCGCTATGTGCTCGAAGTCACGCTGCGCGGCGATCTCGTCGATACCGAGGGGGCGCCCGACCGCGGCATGGTGATGGATTTCGCCGACGTGAAGGCGCTCGCGATGGAGCACCTGGTCGGCAAGTGGGACCACGCGTTCCTGGTCTATGCGCGCGACGACGTCGTGCGCTCGTTCCTCGAGCAGATGGCCGACCACAAGACGGTCGTGATCGACCGGATTCCGACCGTCGAGAACCTCGCGGCGATCGCGTTCGACATCCTCGCGAACGTGTACGACGCGCACTATGGCGTGAACCTGCGGCTCGAGCGCGTGCGCCTGTACGAAACGCCGAACTGCTGGGCCGACGTCGAGCGCCAGCCCGGCCGCTGATCCCGCCTTCCCGGCAGCCCCGCCAGCCGGCGCGGGCTGCCTGATGCCGCACCCCGCGGCCTCGTCCCGCCTCGCTCCCCGTCCGTTCCCACATTTCGCGTAACGCCGCGCTATGATCGTTGCGTGGCGCCGAAAAACGCTGCCGTGCGCGAGTCGTGCGGCCGGCGCTGTCAGATCGGCCGCCCATAGCCGACTAACGTTCCAGGGCCCGGTCCTGGCGCCGCCGTGCATCGCTGCCCGGCGTGTCGCGCTCCGCTTTGCCCGTTGCTTGTCCCGTTCGATTGCCGTTCCGTCCAGGAGGCCGTATCGATGAGCACGCTCACCAATTCCCTCAAACAACGCCTGCGCGACGGCGACGAGCCGCTGTACGGCCTGTGGCTGTCGCTCGGCAGCGAGTCGGCCGCGGAAGCGCTCGCGCATGCCGGCTACGACTGGCTCTGCATCGACATGGAGCACGCGCCGAACGACAGCCGCGATGTTGCATCGCAGTTGCGCGCGATCGCCGCCGCCCATCTGCCGAGTGAGCCCGTCGTGCGCGTGCCGGCGCGCGAGCCGTGGCTCGTGAAGCGCGCGCTCGATGCAGGCGCACGCACGCTGATGTTTCCCGGTATCGAGACACCGGACGATGCCGTGCATGCGGTGCGGCTCACGCGTTATCCGTCGCCCGATTCGCCGGACGGGCTGCGCGGCGTCGCGGGCATGGTGCGCGCGGCGGCGTTCGGCATGCGCCGCGATTACGTGCAGACGGCGAATGCGCAGGTCGCGGTGATCGTGCAGATCGAATCGGCGCGCGGCGTCGACGAAGTCGAGCGGATTGCGGCGCTGCCCGGCGTCGACTGCCTGTTCGTCGGCCCGGCCGATCTCGCGGCGAGCCTCGGGCATCTCGGCGACATCCGCCACCCGGATGTCGAAACCGCGATGGCGCGCGTGCTCGCGGCCGGCCGGCAGGCCGGTGTCGCGGTCGGCATCTTCGCGGGCGATACGGCGGCCGCGCGCCAGTATCGCGAGGCCGGCTACCGGATGATCACGCTGTCGGCCGACGTCAGCTGGCTGTTGCGTGCCACGCGGCAGGCGCTGCAGGAGGTACGGTCATGAACGGTGGCGATGGCGCGTGCCGTGGGCGCGCGCGGGGTGTGACCGGGCGGCGCGGGCAGGTCGGCGCGATGCTCGGCCTGTGGGTCGTGTGGATCGCGGCCGCCGCGCAGGGTGCGCCGCAAGCGAAGCCCGATCCGTCGCACGAGACGCAATCGGCGGTCGCCGACTACAACGCCGGCGATTATCGTGCGGCGCTGGTGCAGTTCCACGACGCGGCCGAACGCGGCGACCGTCTCGCGCAATTCAACTACGCGATGATGCTGCTGACGGGCGAAGGCGTGACCGCGAACGTCGACGAAGGGTTGCGCTGGCTGAAGCGCGCGGCCGACGCGAACATGTCGCATGCGCAGTACGTGTACGGCCGGATGTTCGACGACGGCGAGTTCGTCGCGCGCGATCCGGCCGAAGCGCACCGCTGGTTCCTGCGGGCGGCGAAGCAGGGGCATGTGCAGGCCGAGCTGTCGCTCGCGAACCAGTTCCTCGACGGGCGCGGCACGCCGCGCGACAACCGGCAGGCGTTCACGTGGTACAAGCAGGCGGCCGACGCCGGCGAGCCGACCGCGCAGTACGTGACCGCGTCGTTCTACGAGCGCGGCGGCGACGGGGTCGCGCAGAACCTGAACATCGCGCGGGCGTATTACGCGGCCGCCGCCGCGCAGGGCGACGAGACGGCCGGGATGAAATTCAAGGAACTGAGTGCGCGGCTGAAGGCACAGGGGCCGGCATCGGGTGCCGGCACGGAGCCGGGTGGGGTGCACGCGCCACCGCCGTGAGCGGGGGGCGGTGCGGCGAAGTGCGGCCGCGATCGCGTTGCGCGGTCGAAAAAAACGGCGCCGAGGCGCCGTTTTTCTTTGTGCGGTGCGTGCCGCGCGGTCAGCTCTTCATCAACCGCCGCTGCCGCCCGACGCTCATGATCATCCCGATCGCGATGCCGAGCGTCGTGAGCGCGGTGCCGCCATAACTCATGAACGGCAGCGGCACGCCGACGACCGGCAGCACGCCGCTCACCATCCCGATGTTGACGAACGCGTAGACGAAGAACGCGAGCGTGAGCGAGCCCGCAAGCAGGCGGCCGAACAGTGTCGCGCCCTGCGCGGCGATATAGAGCCCGCGCGCGATCAGCGCCATGTACAGCGTCAGCAGCACGAGCCCGCCGGCGAGCCCCCATTCCTCGGAGAACACCGCGAAGATGAAGTCGGTGTGCTTCTCCGGAATGAATTCGAGGTGCGCCTGCGTGCCTTTCAGGTAGCCCTTGCCGAGCACGCCGCCCGAGCCGATCGCGATCACGGCCTGGATCGTGTGGAAGCCCTTGCCGAGCGGGTCGGAAGTCGGATCGAGCAGCGTACACACGCGGTGCTTCTGGTAATCGTGCATCAGCGGCCACTGCACTTCGGGCTGGCAGATGCGCTCTTCGAACACGGCGATCGAGCCGACCGCGATCACGCCCGCGACGAGCACCGGCACGATCAGCTTGAACGACAGGCCGGCGAGATAGATCACGAAGAAGCCGGCCGCGAACACGAGCAGGCCCGTGCCGAGGTCGGGCTGCTTCGCGATCAGCCCGACCGGTACCAGCAGGATCCCGAACGCGGCGATGAAGTCGTACCAGCGCAGCCCGCCTTCGCGGCGCTGGTAGTACCACGCGAGCATCAGCGGTGTCGCGATCTTGAGGATTTCCGACGGCTGGATCACGACGCCGACGTTCAGCCAGCGCTTCGCGCCCTTCTTGGTCATCCCGAACAACGCGACCGCGACCAATAGCGCGACTCCGAACGTGTAGAGCGGGACCGCGAAGCGCATCAGCGTCGTGGGCGGGATGTTGGCGATCACCCACATCAGCACGAACGTCAGCAGGATGTTGCGCAACTGGTCCTCGACGCGACCCGGCATGTCGATCGCCGCGCTGTACAGCGTGACGATGCCGACGCACAGCAGCAGGAACACGATGAGGGCGAGCGGGCGGTCGAAGCCCGCGAACATCTGCTTGATCTTGTCGAGCCAGGCGCGCTTGTCGAATTGCATGCCTTTCTCCGTTAATGAGCGGTGCCGGCGTCCGCCGCCTTCGCGGGGGCCGTGGCACGGTGATTGTCGTCGCGCGGCGTGGCGACGAGCGGCTGCGCGTCGCTGGCGGGCCGGCGTGGCCGGTGCGGGCGCCGGATCGGCGGCAGGCTCGCGGCCCTTGGCGCAGCGGCACTGGCATTGGCCGCCGTGGCAGCGCTCGCGGCGGCGGCAGCCGACGCTTCGGAGGCCGCTGCGGCCGATGCCGCTTCCGCCGCGCTGGCCGCGGTCGGCACGACCGGCTGCGGCAGCGCCGTGAAGCCAGCCGCGACGCCAGCAGGCTTGTTCGCGTCGCCGATCACCGGCGCGTTGATCGGTTCGGTCGCCGACGCCGCGGCAGCCACGGCCGCGGCCTCGTTCTCCGGTTTCTGGCGGTCGATGAGGTAGAAGTCGAGCACGCGGCGCGCGATCGGGCCGGCGGCCTGCGCCCCCCAGCCGCCGTTCTCGACGACCAGCGCGACGGCGATCTGCGGATGGTCGACCGGCGCGTACGCGATGAACAGCGCGTGGTCGCGCAGGTGCTCGGCGAGCAGGTGGCCCTTGTAGTTGGAGCCTTGCAGCGAGAACACCTGTGCGGTACCGGTCTTGCCGGCGGCGAGGTACGGCGCGCCGCGGAACACCTTGTACGCGGTGCCGGACGGGTTCTCGATCACGTTCTCCATCCCGCGCTTCACGACGTCGATGTCGGCCTGCTTGAGCGGGATCACTTCGCTTTCCTTCGGCACGGTCAGGTGGCGCCCGCGCGAGATCGGATCCTCGACTTCCTTCACGAGGTGAGGCTTCATCACGACGCCGTTGTTCGCGAGCGTCGCGGTCGCGTGCGCGAGCTGCAGGATCGTGAACGAGTTGTAGCCCTGGCCGATCCCGAGGCTGATCGTCTCGCCGTCGAACCACTTCTGCTGCGCGGCCTTCTTGAACGCCTTCTTCTTCCAGTCGGTCGACGGCAGGATCCCGCGCGCTTCGCCCTGGATGTCGATCCCGGTGATCTGGCCGAAGCCGAACGGCTTCATGAAGTTCGCGATCGAGTTCACGCCGAGATCGCGCGCGAGCATGTAGAAGTAGGTGTCGTTCGACACCATGATCGCCTTGTTCATGTCGACCCAGCCCTGGCCCGAGCGCACGTCGTTGCGGAACGTGTGGCCGCCGAACGTGAAGTAGCCGGGATCCTGGAAGCCCCAGCCCGGCGTGCGCTTGCCGAGCGTCAGGCCGGCGAGCGCCATGAACGGCTTGTACGTCGAGCCGGGCGGGTAGGTGCCGTGCAGCGGGCGGTTCAGGAGCGGCTTGTCGGTCGAGTTGTTCAGCTCGTCCCAGGTCTGCTGGTCGATGCCGTCGACGAACGAGTTCGGGTCGAAGCTCGGCGACGACACGAACGCGAGCACGTCGCCCGTCTTCGGCTCGATCGCGACCAGCGCGCCGCGCTTGCCGGCGAACGCCTGCTCGGCGACCTGCTGCAGCCCGATGTCGAGCGACAGCACGAGGTTGTTGCCGGGCGTCGCCTGCGTGCGCGACAGCGTGCGTACCGGCCGGCCGCCGGCCGTCACCTCGACTTCCTCGAAGCCCGTCAGCCCGTGCAGCTCGGTCTCGTAGCTCTGCTCGACGCCGATCTTGCCGATGTAGTCGGTGCCCTTGTAGTTGTTCGCGTCGCGGCGCGGATCGTAGTTTTCCTGATCGCTGTCGTTGTCGTCGCTCATCGCGTCGATGCGATCCTGGTCGCGCTTCGAGATCCGGCCGATGTAGCCGATCACGTGCGCGGCCGTCGTGCCGAGCGGATATTGCCGGAACAGCCGCGCGCGCACGTCGACGCCGGGGAAGCGGAAGCGCTGCGCGGTGAAGCGCGCGACTTCGGCGTCGGTGAGCCGGGTGCGGATCGGCAGGCTCTCGAAGTTCTTCGAGTCTTCCTGCAGCTTCTTGAAGCGGCGGCGGTCGCGCGCGTCGATCGGGATGATCTCGGACAGCTTGTCGATCGTGTTGTCGAGCGTGTCGTCGAGCTTCGACGGCGTGATCTCGAGCGTATAGGCCGAATAGTTCTTCGCGAGGATCACGCCGTTGCGGTCGGTGATGATCCCGCGGTTCGGCACGATCGGCGCGACGGAGATGCGGTTTTCCTCGGCCTGCAGCGCGTATTTGCCGTGCTGCATCAACTGCAGGTAGAAGAAACGGCTCGCGAGCAGCCCGAAGCAGACGAACACGAACACGCCCGCCGCCGCGACGCGCAGGCGGAACTTCGAGAGCTGCTGTTGGGTGTCGTTGAATTCGGTCATGCGATTAGGAGCGATCTGGCCCGCGCGCGCCGAGCGGGCGCGGGCGAGGTGCCGCCCCGAAGCGCGGCGCGCGGCGGGCGTGGAGGCGGCGGGTATTCAAGGCAGGCCCCTGGCTCAGATAGGGCGCGTATCGTCCGGATCGACCGGGCGGCGTTGCGGCATCAGCAGCAGGTGGCTCGCGATCGGCCACAGCGCGGCCTCGACGAAGCCGTCGACCAGATAGCGCCAGCCCGGGAACGCGGCGCCCATCACGAGGCGGATCACGAACGGGACGAGCTGCGCGACGACCAGCAGCGGCGTGACGTACAGCACCTGCACGCCGATCGGCATCCACAGCACGCGGCGGTGGATCGTGATCGCGCCGTACGACAGCAGCGTATAGGCGAGCGCATGCTCGCCGAGCAGCCCCGCGTCATGCACGTCCATCAGGATGCCGAGCGCGAACGCGACGCCCATCCCGACCTTGCGCGGCTGGTGGATGTTCCAGAACAGCAGCACGAGCGCGACGAAGTCGGGCACGCCGGGCAGGCGGCCCCACGGCATCAGGTTCAGCAGGAACGCGGCGGCGAGGCTGAAGACGATGAAGTACGGATTGACCGGCTGCAGGATGTATTGCGGGCGATTCATCGCTGGGCTCCTGTTTGCCCGGCCGCGGGTTTCGCGGGCGTGGCGGCGGGCTTGGCCGGAGCGGCCGGTGCCGCCGGCGCGGGCTTCGCGCCAGGCTGGGCCGCGGCGGCCGGCTTCGCATTCGCGTCAGCCTTGTCGGCCTTCTCGCCCTTGGCGGCGGCCTTCGCGCCCTTCTTGCCCTTCGCATTCTTGTCGGCGGCCGGATCGGGCTCGGCGGGGCGCGGCGGGATGTCGTGCTGGTAATGCAGCACGAGCATCTGGCGCGCGCCGCGTACGGCGGCGATCGGCGCGCAGGTCACGCGTGCGAACGCCGTATCGGCGAGCTTGTCGACGCGCACGACCTTCGCGACCGGCAGGCCGGGCGGGTAGACGCCGTCGAGGCCGCTCGTGACGAGCTCGTCGCCGACGACGAGATCCGCGCTCGTCGGCACGAAGCGCAGGTCGAGCGAATCGCCCTTCGGCGTGCCGTAGATCACGCTGCGCAGGCCGGTGCGCAGCACCTGCACGGGAATCGCGAGATCGCGGTCGGTGACCAGCGTGACTTCGGACTGGAGCGGGAACACGCGCGTGACCTGGCCGACCACGCCGTTCTCGCTGACGACGGGCGCGCCGTTCTGGATGCCCTGCTGCGACCCCTGGCCGATCACGATCTTCTGCGTGAACGGATCGCTCGTGTCGTACTGGATTTCGGCCGGCGTCGATTGCGTCGCGATGTGCTGGCGCAGCTCGAGCACCGCGCGCAGGTGCGCGTTCTCCTGCGTGAGCACGGCGGCCTGGTTGGCTTGCGTGGACAACTGCAGGTTGCGCTTGCGGAGGTCGTCGTTCTCGTGGCGCAGCGAGGCACCGGTGACGGCGATGTCGGCCGCGCCCATGAACAGGTCGCGCGGCACGAGCGCGGCGCGCTGCAGCGGGTAGAGCACGGTGCCGAGCACGCCGCGGACGATTTCGAGCGTGCTGAAGCGCGCGTCCGAGACGAGGAGCGCGATGGCGAGGGCAACGAAGAAGATGAGCCGCGCGAGCGCGGGCGGACCTTGCTTGAAGAGGGGCGGCGGACTGTATTCCATGGTCGGCGCCGGGCGCGAATGATCGGTTAAATGATGCTCAGACGCGCAAACGGCGCGGCGGTTCGTTCTAAACGAGCGAGCCGGCCACGCCGCGGTTGCGTCATGTCAGGAAGACTGCCTGGACGATCACTCGTACGAGAAGATGCTGCCCAGCTTGTCCATGCGCTCGAGCGCCATGCCCGAACCGCGCACGACACAGGTGAGCGGATCTTCCGCGACGAGCACCGGCAGGCCGGTTTCTTCCGCCAGCAGGCGATCGAGATCGCGCAGCAGTGCGCCGCCGCCCGTCAGCATCATCCCGCGTTCGGCGATGTCGGCGCCGAGTTCCGGCGGCGTCTGTTCGAGCGCGATCTTCACCGACGACACGATCTGGTTCAGCGGATCGGTCAGCGCTTCGAGGATTTCGTTGCTGGAGATCGTGAAGCTGCGCGGAATGCCTTCCGACAGGTTGCGGCCCTTCACTTCCATTTCCTTGACTTCGGAGCCCGGGAACGCGGAGCCGATTTCCTTCTTGATCGCTTCGGCGGTCTGTTCGCCGATCAGCATCCCGTAGTTGCGGCGGATGTAGTTGACGATCGCCTCGTCGAACTTGTCGCCGCCGACGCGCACCGAACCCTTGTACACGATGCCGCCGAGCGAGATCACGCCGACTTCCGTCGTGCCGCCGCCAATGTCGACGACCATCGAGCCGGTGGCTTCCGACACCGGCAGGCCCGCGCCGATCGCAGCGGCCATCGGCTCTTCGATCAGGTAGACCTGCGATGCGCCGGCGCCGTGCGCGGCTTCCTTGATCGCGCGGCGCTCGACCTGGGTCGAGCCGCACGGCACGCAGATGATGATGCGCGGCGACGGCGAGAACATGCGCGACTCGTGGGCCGTCTTGATGAACTGCTTGATCATCTGCTCGGTGACGGTGAAGTCGGCGATCACGCCGTCCTTCATCGGGCGGATCGCCTCGATGTTGCCCGGCACCTTGCCGAGCATCTGCTTGGCTTCCTTACCGACTGCCTGGATGGTCTTCTTGCCGTTGGGGCCGCCTTCCTGGCGGATCGACACGACGGACGGCTCATCGAGCACGATGCCCTTGCCGCGCATGTAGATCAGGGTGTTTGCGGTGCCGAGGTCGATCGCGAGATCGTTGGAGAAGTAGCTGCGCAAAAAACCGAACATTCAGAATCCTGTTTCGCTCTGGGCCGGCCCTGCATAGCGAGCGCTGAGGGCGGCAGCGGAAAAAATAACAGCCTCGGGAAGCGTGGCGGAAGCGGCCGCCGCGGCGCACGAAGCTGCGAGTGATGTCTACCGGGGATCGCACGATGCACGCACGGCTTGCCGAAGCGGGGCGAAACGGTGCGGGAAAAGGCTGCCGGGTTTGGGTCGAACGCGTAATGATACCTTATAATTTCACGGTATTTGAATCGAAACGGCCGGTATTTTTGCCGCTTCGGCCCCGATTTTTGAGGGTGGGATCGCACCCTCCAACCCCCCGCGGCAGTGCTGCTTTTGATGCGCTGCGCAGCCTTGTTTTTCCGGTGATCGCATGGCCCTGACCCTGACCGATGTGAAACGCATCGCGCACCTGGCGCGACTCGAAATGGCCGACGCCGACGCCGAGCACATGCTCGGCCAGCTCAATGAACTCTTCGGCCTCGTCGAGCAGATGCAGGCGGTCGACACCGCCGGCATCGCGCCGCTCGCCCACCCGATCGAACAGATCCAGGAAGTCGCGCAGCGCCTGCGCGAAGACGCCGTGACGGAAGTCGTCAATCGCGACGACAACCAGCGTCCGGCGCCGGCCGTCCAGGACGGCCTCTATCTTGTGCCGAAGGTGATCGAGTAAGCATTCGATGACAAGCGCGCCGCCGCCTTTGCGCCGCGCGCCACCCAGAATTCCCAGGAAAACCACTCAATGCACGCAAAAAGCCTGACTGAACTGCGCGCCGCGCTCGCCGCCAAGGAATGCTCGGCCGTCGAGCTCGCGCAGCTCTACCTGAAACGGATCGAAGCCGCGCGCGACCTGAACGCGTTCGTCCACGTCGATGCCGATCTGACCCTCGCGCAGGCGAAAGCTGCCGACGCCGAGCTCGCGCGCGGCGCGGGCGGCGCGCTCACCGGCCTGCCGATCGCGCACAAGGATGTCTTCGTCACGCGCGGCTGGCACTCGACCGCCGGCTCGAAGATGCTCGCGAACTACGAGAGCCCGTTCGACGCGACCGTCGTCGCCCGCCTGCAGGCGGCCGGCATGGTCACGCTCGGCAAGACCAACATGGACGAGTTCGCGATGGGCTCGTCGAACGAGAATTCGGCGTTCGGCGCGGTGAAGAACCCGTGGGACACCAACGCGGTGCCGGGCGGCAGCTCGGGCGGCAGCTCGGCCGCCGTCGCCGCGCGCCTCGCGCCGGCCGCGACCGGCACCGACACCGGCGGCTCGATCCGCCAGCCCGCGTCGTTCGCGGGCGTGACGGGCATCAAGCCGACCTACGGCCGCGTGTCGCGCTACGGGATGATCGCGTTCGCGTCGTCGCTCGACCAGGGCGGCCCGATGGCGCAGAGCGCGTCCGACTGCGCGCTGCTGCTGAACGCGATGGCCGGCTTCGACGAGCGCGACTCGACGAGCCTCGAGCGCGAAGACGAAGACTTCACGCGCCACCTCGGCCAGCCGTGGGCGGCCGGCAACGATGCAGGCAAGCCGCTCGCGGGCCTGCGCATCGGCCTGCCGAACGAGTATTTCGGCGACGGCCTCGCCGACGACGTGCGCGCGACGATCGACGCGGCCCTGAAGCAGTATGAAGCGCTCGGCGCGACGCTCGTGCCCGTGTCGCTGCCCAAGACGGAACTGTCGATCCCCGTGTACTACGTGATCGCGCCGGCGGAAGCGTCGTCGAACCTGTCGCGTTTCGACGGCGTGCGCTTCGGCCACCGCGCCGCGCAGTACGGCGACCTGCTCGACATGTACAAGAAGTCGCGCGCGGAAGGCTTCGGCCCCGAGGTGAAGCGCCGGATTCTGGTCGGCGCGTACGTGCTGTCGCACGGCTACTACGACGCGTACTACCTGCAGGCGCAGAAGATCCGCCGCATCATCGCGAACGATTTCCAGGAAGCGTTCAAGTCCTGCGACGTGATCATGGGCCCGGCGTCGCCGACGGTCGCATGGGATCTCGGCTCGAAGGGTGACGATCCGGTGCAGATGTATCTCGCGGATATCTACACGCTGTCGGTGAGCCTCGCCGGCCTGCCCGGCATGAGCGTGCCGTGCGGCTTCGGTGCGGGCGCGAACGCGAAGCGCCCGGTCGGCCTGCAGATCATCGGCAACTATTTCAACGAAGCCCGGATGCTGCAGGTCGCGGACGCGTTCCAGCGCGCGACCGACTGGCACAAGCAAGTTCCGGCGGGGGTGTAAGCACATGGCAACTCAATGGGAAGTCGTCATCGGTCTCGAGACGCACGCGCAACTGTCGACCGTCTCGAAGATTTTCTCGGGCGCGTCGACGCAGTTCGGCGCCGAGCCGAACACGCAGGCCTGCCCGGTCGACCTGGCGCTGCCGGGCGTGCTGCCGGTGCTGAACCGCGGTGCGGTCGAACGCGCGATTCGCTTCGGCCTCGCGATTGGCTCGACCATCGCGCCGCGCAGCATCTTCGCGCGCAAGAATTATTTCTACCCCGATCTGCCGAAGGGCTATCAGATCAGCCAGTACGAGATTCCGGTCGTGCAGGGCGGCCAGATCACGATCCAGGTGCCTGCCAACGAAAAGGCCGGCAAGGACGCGTACGAAAAGACCGTCAACCTGACCCGCGCGCACCTCGAGGAAGATGCGGGCAAGTCGCTGCATGAAGACTTCGCCGGGATGACGGGGATCGACCTGAACCGTGCGGGCACGCCGCTGCTCGAGATCGTCACCGAGCCGGAAATGCGCAGCGCGGCCGAGGCCGTGGCCTACGCGAAGGCGCTGCACGGGCTCGTCGTGTGGCTCGGCATCTGCGACGGCAACATGCAGGAAGGCTCGTTCCGCTGCGACGCGAACGTGTCGGTGCGCCCGATCGGCCAGGAGAAGTTCGGCACGCGCGCGGAAATCAAGAACCTGAACTCGTTCCGGTTCCTCGAGGAAGCGATCAATTTCGAAGTGCGTCGCCAGATCGAGCTGATCGAGGACGGCGGCGAAGTCGTCCAGGAAACGCGCCTCTACGATCCGGACAAGCGCGAGACGCGTTCGATGCGCAGCAAGGAAGACGCGCACGATTACCGCTACTTCCCCGACCCCGACCTGATGCCGCTCGTGATCGGCCAGGACTGGATCGAGCGCGTGCAGTCCGGGATGCCCGAGCTGCCGGCCGCGATGCAGCAGCGCTTCGCCGACGAATACGGCGTGTCCGCGTACGACGCGGGCGTGCTGACGTCGAGCAAGGCGATGGCCGCGTACTTCGAGGCCGTGGTCGCGAAGGCGGGCACCGCGAACGCGAAGATCGCCGCGAACTGGCTGATGGGCGACGTTTCGTCGCAGCTGAACCGCGACGGCATCGAGATCGACGCGATTCCGGTCTCGGCTGCGCAGCTCGCACTCGTGCTGCAGCGCATCGCCGACGGCACGATCTCGAACAAGATCGCGAAGGAAATCTTCACGACGATCTGGGACGAGAAGGCCGACGACGAAGGGGCGGCCGACCGCATCATCGACGCGAAGGGGCTGAAGCAGATCTCCGACACCGGCGCGCTGGAAGCGATCATCGACGAAGTGCTCGCGGCGAACGCGAAGTCGGTCGAGGAATTCCGCGCGGGCAAGGAGAAGGCGTTCAACGCGCTGATCGGCCAGGCGATGAAGGCGACCAAGGGCAAGGCCAATCCGCAGCAGGTCAACGAACTGCTGAAGAAGAAGCTCGGCTGAGCATGACCGCGCGCCTGAACCGCGCATGACGACGGGCCGCCCCGAACTGTTCGGGGCGGCCCGTTGCGTTTGGTGGATGCGTTATCGTATGCACCACAGCGTCCAACGGAGGAACGAATGGCGAAACAACCGTCGCTCGACGATTTCCGCGTGCCGTACAGCACGCGCGAGAAGGAAGCCGCAGCATTCAAGCTCGATGCGTTCGACCCGGCCGCGAAGCCGTTCTCGTCCGGTTCGAAGGACGACGACCGCGAACGGCTGTCGGCCGTGTCGACCGAGCTCGACGTGCAGCAGGAGCGCCTGCACACACAGCAGAAGAAGCGCGTGCTGCTCGTGCTGCAGGGGATGGACACCAGCGGCAAGGACGGCACCGTGCGCGCGGTGTTCCGCGAGGTCGATCCGCTCGGCCTGCGCGTCGTGCCGTTCAAGGCGCCCACGCCGATCGAGGCCGCGCACGACTTCCTGTGGCGCGTGCATGCGCAGGTGCCGGCCGCGGGCGAGCTCGCGATCTTCAACCGCAGCCACTATGAAGACGTGCTCGTGCCGCGCGTGCTCGACCTGATCGACGCGAAGGAATGCGAGCGCCGCTACCGGCAGATCCGCGATTTCGAGACGATGCTGGTCGAGAACGGCACGACGATCATCAAGTGCTTCCTGCACATCTCGAAGGACGAGCAGCGCGAGCGGCTGCAGGCGCGCATCGACGATCCGACCAAGCACTGGAAGTTCGACATCTCCGATCTCGACGCACGCAAGCACTGGGACGCGTACCAGTCCGCCTACCGCGACGCGCTCGCCGCGACGTCGGCCGAGCATGCGCCGTGGTATGTGATCCCGGCGAACTCGAAGACGCACCGCAATGTGATGATCGCCGAGCTGCTGCTGCGCACGATGACCGACATGAAGCTGGAATTCCCGCCGCCGAAGCCCGAGCTCGAAGGCGTGAAGATCCGCTAAGCTGCACCCCTGAAAAAACATCGAACTGAACGGAATCCGACATGATGCGAGTGATTACCGCCAACCTGAACGGCATCCGCTCCGCCGCGAAGAAGGGCTTCTTCGAGTGGCTCGGCGAACAGAACGCCGATTGCGTGTGCGTGCAGGAAATCAAGGTCTCGGCCGACGACCTGCCGGCCGAATTCGTCGAGCCGCACGGCTTCAAGAGCTATTTCCACCACGCCGAGAAGAAGGGCTACAGCGGCGCGGGCGTGTACAGCCGCCGCGAGCCCGATGACGTGATCATCGGCTTCGGCAGCAGCGAATTCGATGCCGAAGGGCGCTACGTCGAGGCGCGCTACGGCAAGCTGTCGGTCGTGTCGGTGTACGTGCCGTCCGGCTCGAGCGGCGAAGAGCGCCAGCAGGCGAAGTACCGCTTCATGGACGAGTTCATGCCGCACCTCGCCGCGCTGAAGAAGAAGCGCGAGGTGATCCTGTGCGGCGACGTGAACATCGTCCACAAGGAAATCGACATCAAGAACTGGAAGAGCAACCAGAAGAACTCGGGCTGCCTGCCGGAAGAGCGCGAATGGCTCACGAAGCTGTTCGACGATGTCGGCTATGTCGACGTGTTCCGCACGCTCGACCCGCGCGCCGAGCAGTACACGTGGTGGAGCAACCGCGGCCAGGCGTATGCGAAGAACGTCGGGTGGCGGATCGATTACCAGATCGCGACGCCGGGTGTGGCCGGCACCGCGAAAAGCACGTCGATCTTCAAGGACATCAAGTTCAGCGATCATGCGCCGCTGACGATCGACTACGACTACAAGAAGTGACGTCCCGCGCTGCGCCGCGCGCGTAGCAGCCGGATCGTCCGGCCGCCGGATGCAAAAACGGGCCGCATGTCGAACATGCGGCCCGTTTCTTTTTGGGGCGGCGATCGTGCATGCCGCCCGGCGGCGCTCAATGCTTGATCGACGCCATGTCGATCACGAACCGGTACTTCACGTCGCTCTTCAGCATCCGCTCGTAGGCCGCGTTGATCTGCTGCATCGGAATCGTTTCGATATCCGACGTGATCCCGTGCTCCGCGCAGAAGTCGAGCATTTCCTGCGTTTCCGCGATCCCGCCGATCAGCGAGCCCGCGAGGCGGCGGCGCTTGAAGATCAGGTTGAACACCTGCGGCGACGGATGGTCGTGCTCCGGCGCGCCGACCAGCGTCATCGTGCCGTCGCGCTTCAGCAGGTGCAGGAACGGGTTCAGGTCGTGCTGCGCGGCGACCGTGTTCAGGATGAAGTCGAAGCTGTTCAGGTGCGCGTTCATCTGCGCTTCGTCCTTCGAGATCACGACTTCGTGCGCGCCGACCCGCTTGCCGTCCTCGATCTTCGACGGCGACGTGGTGAACAGCACGACGTGCGCACCCATCGCGCGCGCCAGCTTCACGCCCATGTGACCGAGGCCGCCGAGCCCGACGATGCCGACCTTCTTGCCGGGGCCGACGTTCCACTGCCGCAGCGGCGAGTAGGTCGTGATCCCCGCGCACAGCAGCGGTGCGGCGCCGGCCGGGTCGAGCGTGTCGGGCACGCGCAGCACGAACGCCTCGTCGACGACGAGCTGCGTCGAATAGCCGCCGAACGTGATGTCGCCCGTCACGCGATCCTGGCCGTTGTAGGTGCCGACGAAGCCGTTCTCGCAATATTGCTCGAGGCCGTCGGCGCAGCTCGGGCAGGTGCGGCACGAATCGACGAGGCAGCCGACGCCGACCAGCTCGCCGACCTTGAAGCGCGAAACCTGCGGGCCGGTCGCGGTCACGCGGCCGACGATTTCATGGCCCGGCACGACCGGATAGATCGTGTTGCGCCATTCGTTGCGGGCCTGGTGCAGGTCCGAGTGGCAGACGCCGCAGTAGAGGACGTCGATCTGGACGTCGAGGTCGCGCAGCGCGCGACGCTGGAATTCGAACGGGGCGAGCGGCGACTGCGAATCGGTCGCCGCGTAGGCATAGGTAGTGCTCATGCGATGGGCTCCTTGTCCGGAAAGCATCCGGCGAAACAGACTGCCGTCGCATCATGTGGCGATGCGGCGAGGCAGGACGTCATCGTAAGGAGCGCGGCGCCGCAGCGAAATACACGAAGGTCTGGAAGATTTGCCTATTCCTCTCTAAGTGCGTCCAAACAGCCGTCAAAACCTGTTCAAGGTGCTACATTGCGAGCCGGATTCTCTTGCCGGACAGGACCACGCAGATGAGCTTCGAGCCCCTTTTCGCCGATACAGGCGACCGCGTGCAGCGCCGCATGGTCGAGCTGCATACGCGCCTCGCGCCGAACGAGGGCGACACGCTCGCGGCGCTCGACGGCGTGCGCTTCATCCGCGTGAGCCGGCCGGGGCCGCGCATGCCCGTGTTGTACGAGCCGAGCATCGTCGTCGTGTGCCAGGGGCGCAAGCTCGGCTATCTCGGCGAGCGCTCGTTCGTGTACGACGCGCAGCAATATCTCGTGCTGTCGGTGCCGCTGCCGTTCGAATGCGAGACCTTCGCGAGCCAGGACGAGCCGTTTCTCGCGATCTCGATCCGCGTCGATCTCGCGGTGATCGCCGAGCTCGCGATCCTGCTCGACGAGACGCTCGGAGTGCCCGTCAGCGAGCCGCTCGGCGTGGATTCGACGCCGCTCGACGCGCCGCTGGCCGATGCGGTCGTGCGGTTGCTCGAAGCGCTCGCGTCGCCGCACGACACACGTGTGCTGGGCCCCGCGATCATGCGCGAGATCGCGTATCGGGTGCTGACGGGCGAGCAGGGCGATGCGATCCGCGCGGCGCTCGTCCAGCAGCATCACTTCGGCCGTATCGCGAAGGCGCTGCGGCGCATCCATGCGGACCTGAAGGCCGACCTCGACGTCGAGACGCTCGCGCGCGAGGCCGGCATGAGTCTCGCGGTGTTCCATGCGCAGTTCAAGCACGTGACGGCAACCTCGCCGATGCAGTACGTGAAGACCGCGCGGCTGCACCAGGCGCGGCTGATGATGGTGCAGGACGGGGTGGGCGCCGGCGCGGCGGCCGCGCGCGTCGGCTATGCGAGCGCGTCGCAGTTCAGCCGTGAGTTCAAGCGGCTGTTCGGCCGCAGTCCGGGTGACGAGGTGCGCTGGATGCGCGAAAGCGGAAGCCGGCCGGTTGGCGATCGGGCGGCGATCGACCTGACGACCTGAGCGAACGGCGGCGCGCAGCGGGGGTGCCACGCGCGGGGAAGCGGTGTGCAGCGCTGCCGCGTGCTCAGCGCCGCACGACCTTGCGACGCTGCGCGCTGATGCCCGCGTAATCGGGCAGCGTGTCGACGCGCTTGCCCACCGCCTTCGCGTACAGCGGCATGAGATCCGGCAGGCGGTTCAGCAGATCCTGGCGGCGGGCGGTGCTGTACGGGTGCGTGTAGATGAAGCCCGTCGCCTTGTTCCCGCGCGTCGCGACCGCGAGCTTGTCCCACAGCGTGATCGCCGCGCGTGGATCGAAGCCCGCGCGGGCGGCGATGTCGCCGCCGATCACGTCGGCTTCGGTCTCGTCGGTTGCGTTGTAGTGGAGCGCCTGGAGGCGATCGCCGAGGTTCAGCGCCTGCGGCAGCGGCTCGCCGACGCCGAACAGCGGCGGCAGCGCAGCCGCGCGCAGCGACGTCTGCGAGGTCGCGCTGAAGTTGCTGCGCGCGTGCTCGCGCAGCGCATGTGCGATGCCGTGCGCGAGCAGCACGCCGAGCTCGTCGTCGTTCAGGCGGACCCGGTCGAGCAGGCCGCCGTACACGAGCACCTTGCCGCCCGGCAGGCAGGTCAGGCGAATGTCGCGCGAGCGGATCGCGTTGACGTCCCACGCCCAGTTCTTCACGCGGTCGTTCCATTTCACCGAATACGGCGCGAGCTTCGCGACGATCGCGCGCAGGCGCTTCACGCGCGGCTGGTTCGCCGGCAGCAGGCGGTTGCTGTCGGCGGCCGCCTGCACGATCTGCGCGTATTCGTTCGCGGTGAGCTGCTCGAGCAGCGGTGACGGAATAAGCGTGCGGAAGGCAATGGCGTCGCCGTAGCGGACCTGCTGCGGCGTCTGCGCATAAGCCTTCGTCGATGCGGCGCCGCCGGTCGGTTGCGCGGGTTCGGCGGCGGCCGGCTGGGCGGGGGCGGCGGGAGCCGACGTCGCCGGCGGCGAAGCGGGTGCCGCGGCCGGCGCGGAACCTGCGGCGGTGGCAGCGGGCGCGCCGGCGTCGGTCGCATGGGCGAACCCTGCGGCGAGCGCCGCGGCGCCGACGCTCAATGAAGCCGCAACGCGCGCGAGGCGGTGCAGGCCGTTACTGCGCACGGCTGGCCTCGCCGTTGCGTGCGGCCCCGTTCCACGGCGCGATCTTGAACAGCAGCAGCATGCCTGGAATCGCGAGCGCGGTGCACACGATGAAGTAGTCGAACCAGCCGATCTTCGCGACGATGAAGCCGCTCGCGGCCGACGCGAGCGTGCGCGGCACCGACGCGAGGCTCGTGAACAGCGCGAACTGCGTGGCCGTATAGCGCGGGTCGGTCGTGCTCGCGATGTACGCGACGAACGCGGCCATCGTCAGGCCGGTGGTGAAGGTTTCGGCGCCGTAGACGATCGCGAGCGCGACGGTCATCGGGCTGAATTGCGGCGTGACGGCAATGCCGAACACCGACAGCGCCGACGCGATCGCATGGCTGCTCGACACGGTGAAGTCGTAGAGCATCGCGAGCACGGGCGAACCGGGGCCGAGCTGCGCGAGCCACGCGAAGCCGAGCGTCGACACCATCTGCAGCGCACCGAAGATCCACAGCCCGCGGCCGATGCCGATTTTCACGAGCCAGACGCCGCCGATGATGCCGCCAGCAACGCTCGCGACGAGCGCGGTGGTTTTCGCGACGATGCCGATCTCGGTGCGCGAGAAGCCGATGTCGAGGAAGAACGACGTCGACAGCGTGGTGGCCATCGTGTCGCCGATCTTGAACAGGAAGATGAACGCGATGACGAGCAGCGCGCCGGCCCAGCCGTCGCGCTGGATGAATTCGCGGAACGGCAGCACGATTGCGTCGCGCAGGTTGCGCGGCGGCGTGCCGACCACTTCGGGCTCGCGCACGACGAGCGTCATCAGGATGCCCGGCAGCATGAACGCACCGGTGATCGCGAACACGACGTCCCACGGCAGGTGGTCGGACAGGATCAGCGCCAGCGAGCCGGGGATCAGCGCGGCGAGCTTGTACGCATTCACGTGGATGGCGTTGCCGAGGCCCTGTTCGGTATCGCGCAGCAGCTCGCGGCGATAGGCATCGATCACGATGTCGGCGCTCGCGCCGAAGAACGCGACGAGCGTGGTGAGCGCGGCGACCGTCCAGATCGAGTCGCGTGGCGACACGAAGCCGAGCGCGGCGATCGCGCCCGCCACCAGCAGCTGCGTGAGCAGCAGCCAGCCGCGCCGGCGGCCCGGCCGCCAGCCGGGCAGGCGCGGGACGTAGCGGTCCATCAGCGGCGCCCACAGGAACTTCCACGTGTACGGGAACTGGATCAGCGCGAACAGGCCGATTTCCTTCAGGTTCACGCCCTCGGAGCGCAGCCATGCCTGCACGAGGTAGACGAGCGTGAAGAGGGGCAGGCCCGACGTGAAGCCCAGGAACACGCAGATCAGCATGTGCGTGTTCAGGTAGGCTCGCCAGCCGGGGTGATCCTCGTGAGCGGTGAGTGCGGGCGCCTCGTGTGGCGTTTTCGACATGGACTGGAACTGGATAGCGTTGACTGATTGCGGCGACAGCGCAGGCGGCGGCGCGGGTAGCGCAGCGGTGCGGCCGCACGTGCGTGCGGGCCGTCGGCGTCCGTCAACGGCTTCCCGGCTCAGCTGCGCTTGACGCGGTAGACAGCAAGACTACCACGCCAGTTCGCTCCCCATCGAATCGGTTGGCCTTCGTGCAGCACCACGCGGTCGAGGATCGTCACGCCGACTTCGGGCGCGAGCGCCTCGAAATCCTCGATCGTCAGCACCCGGACGTTCGGCGTGTTGTGCCACTGGTAAGGCAGCGACTTCGACACCGGCATCCGGCCGTTCAGCACCGACAGCCGGTGCGGCCAGTAGCCGAAATTCGGGAACGACACGATGCATTCGCGCCCGACCCGCGCGGTTTCGCGCAGGATCGCGGCCGTCTGGTGAATCGTCTGCAATGTCTGCGACAGGATCGCGATGTCGAAGCTGTGGTCCTCGAACAGGCGCAGGCCGTCTTCCAGGTTCTGCTGGATCACGTTGATGCCGTTCTTCGCGCTCGCGAGCACGCCCGCGTCGTTCAGCTCGATCCCGTAGCCGGTCACGTCCAGTTCTTCCATCAGCAGCGCGAGCAGCGAGCCGTCGCCGCAACCGAGGTCGAGCACCGTCGAGCGCGGCTCGACCCAGCGCGCGATCGTGCGGAAGTCCGCGCGCGCGGACAGGGAATTCAGCGCTTGCTGGTTCATGCTCCCACCTCGTTGGCGATTCGTTCGTAATACGCGCGGATCAGGTTGTGATAGCGCGCGTCGTCGAGCAGGAACGCGTCGTGGCCGTGCGGCGCATCGATTTCCGCGTAGCTGACCGTGCGCTTGTTGTCGAGCAGCGCCTTCACGATCTCGCGCGAGCGGGCCGGCGCGAAACGCCAGTCGGTCGAGAAGCTCGCGATCAGGTATTTCGCCTGCGTGTGCGCGAGCGCGGCCGTCAGGTTGCCGTCGAATGCCTTCGCCGGGTCGAAGTAGTCGAGCGCGCGCGTGATCAGCAGGTACGTGTTCGCATCGAAGTAGTCGGCGAACTTGTCGCCCTGGTAGCGCAGGTACGACTCGACTTCGAATTCGACGTCGAAGCTGAAGTTGTACGCGTCGAGCGCGCCGTCGGCGCGGCGCAGCGCACGGCCGAATTTCTCGGCCATGTCGTCGTCGGACAGGTACGTGATGTGGCCGATCATCCGTGCGACGCGCAGGCCGCGCTTCGGCTTCACGCCGTGCGCGTAGTAGTCGCCGCCGTGGAAGTCGGGATCGGACAGGATCGCCGAGCGCGCGACCTCGTTGAACGCGATGTTTTGCGCGGACAGTTTCGGCGTCGACGCAATGTCGATGCAGTGCGCGACGCGCTCCGGATACATCAGGCTCCACGCGAGCGCCTGCATTCCGCCGAGGCTGCCGCCCATCACGGCGGCGAAGCGCTCGATGCCGAATGCGTCGGCGACGCGCGCCTGCGCGTGCACCCAGTCCTCGACGGTGACGACCGGGAAACTCGCGCCGTACGGCTTGCCGGTCGACGGGTCGGCGCTCATCGGGCCGGTCGAGCCGAAGCACGAGCCGAGGTTGTTCACGCCGATCACGAAGAAGCGGTTGGTGTCGAGCGGCTTGCCGGGGCCGACCATGTTGTCCCACCAGCCGGTGCTGCGCGGATCGTCCGCGTAGACGCCGGCGACGTGGTGCGACGCGTTGAGCGCGTGGCAGACGAGCACCGCGTTCGAGCGCGCGGCGTTGAGTTCGCCGTAGGTCTCGACGACGAGCTGATAGTTGCCGATCACGCTGCCGCTTTGCAAGCGCAGCGGTTCGGCGAAGTGCATGGTCTGTGGAGCGACGATGCCGATCGATTCCATTCGTTCCGCCTTATGACTGGGCAGCTAAATGGTGTCGGCGATGCGCGGAGTCGGAGATGCGCGGCTGACGACCTCTTTAGCCGCATTTGTAGTGAACCGCCGGGACAAGGACGAATCAAGGCCCCGGCTGGTTCACGCGCCCGCAATCGAGTCAGCAAATCGGCGCGTTTCTGGCTGCCGCCCGAGGGGCGACAGTCGGCAAAGTATAGCGGAAATTGGGGAGCGCGGATTCGGGCGCGCGGGCGGGGCCGCAGCGCCCGCGCCATCTCACTGAAGGATCAGCCGCAAATGCGCGTCGGCCTGCTCGCCCGGCGGTTTCTGGAACCCGCCCTTCGCGAAGCGGTGCCATCGGCCGATCACGTAGCTGACGAGCAGGCTCGCCCGGGCGGCCGGATCGTAGTCGGCCGGCAGCACGAACGGCGTCGCGCCGTCCGGCGGCGCGTTCGCCTCCGTGCGCGCGACGCGCAGGCATTGCTTGACGGTCGCCTCGATGCGGTCGAGCAGCTGGTTCACGCGCTCGGTCAGCCGCTCGTCCTCGCCGACCAGCGCTTCCCCGGTCAGCACGCGTGTCATGCCGGGGTTCTTCGCGGCGAAGTTGAGCATCGTCAGCGCGATCGTGCGCGCCTGCTGCACGCCGTTCGGCTCCTTCGCGACGATCTGGTTCACGAGCCCGAACAGCGCCTGCTCGATGAACTCGATCAACCCCTCGTACATCTTCGCCTTGCTGGTGAAATGCCGGTACAGCGCGGCTTCCGACACGTCGAGCCGGGCCGCGAGCGCGGCCGTCGTGATTTTCTCGGGTTTCGGCGCCTCGAGCATCGCCGCGAGCGTCTGCAGGATCATCACGCGGCGCTCGCCCGGCTTCGGGCGCGCGCGAGTCGGTGTGGCCTGGCTTTCCGTTACGGCTTGGTCCTGCGGGTAAGTCGGCTGCATTTTTGTCGCCCCGATCGTGTGCCCAGTCGGAGCGATTTTAGCGAACGAATGCGATGATCGACATAGTGCGGGCGACCGGTGGTCGGCAAATGGCCGGGCAGGTGGCCGGTGATCCAGACCGTACCGATGCCGAGGCGCTTGTAGCGCTTCAGGTGGCCGCGCGTATCCTCGACGAGGATCGCGTCGGCCATGCGTGCGTTCGCGGCGCGCAGCGTCCGGCGCAGCATCGTGTGATCGGGCTTCGCGCGCCACGTGCGGCGGTCGCGCATGTGCTCGATCGCGATCACGCGCTCGAACAGCCGTTCGATGCGCAACTCGCGCAGCACCGCGCGCGCGTAGTTCTCCGGCGCGTTGGTCAGCACGAACTTGCGCCCGGGGAGCGTGGCGACGATGCGCGCCAGCCCGCGTTCGGCGCGCAGCATCGCGGGCAGGTCGGAAAATGTGTGGACCGCGCGCAGGAAGTCGTGCGGGTCGATCGGATGATGGCGCGTGAGGCCGAGGAGCGCGGCGCCGTAGCGCTCGGTATAGCCGTTGCGCAGGCGGTCGGCTTCGGCGCGCTCGACCTGCAGCGCGTCGATGATGTACTGCGTCATCGCGCGGTTGATCTCGGGAAAGATCGCGTGCGATGCGTGGTGAAGGGTGTTGTCGAGATCGAACAGCCACACCGGCGCGCCGGCGCGGGGCCGGCTGCGCGACACGCGCCGGCGCCGCAGCGGGGCCGGCAAGTCGGGTGTGGCGGTCTTGCTGCGGGTGCTCAATGCGAGCGGATCATCGTGCCGAACGGCTGCTCGGTCAGGATTTCCAGCAGCACCGAGTGCTCGATCCGGCCGTCGACGATGTGCACCGACTTCACGCCGCTCTTCGCCGCGTCGAGCGCCGACGAGATCTTCGGCAGCATGCCGCCGGAGATCGTGCCGTCTTCGAACAGTGCGTCGATCTCGCGCGCGGACAGGTCGGTCAGCAGGTTGCCGTCCTTGTCCATCACGCCCGGGATGTTGGTCATCATCAGCAGCTTCTCGGCGTTCAGCACGGTGGCGAGCTTGCCTGCGACGAGGTCGGCGTTGATGTTGTACGAGAGGCCGTCTTCACCGAAACCGATCGGCGAGATCACCGGGATGAATGCGTCGTCCTGCAGCGCCTTCACGACCGCCGGGTTGATCGCCTCGACTTCGCCGACCTGGCCGATGTCGATGTACTGGCCCGGGTTGTCGCGGTCCGGCATCAGCAGCTTGCGCGCGTGGATCAGGCCGCCGTCCTTGCCCGTCAGGCCCACCGCGTGGCCGCCGAAGTGGTTGATCAGCATCACGATGTCCTGCTGCACTTCGCCGCCCAGCACCCATTCGACGA
Source organism: Burkholderia lata (assembly GCF_000012945.1). Lineage (NCBI taxonomy): Bacteria > Pseudomonadati > Pseudomonadota > Betaproteobacteria > Burkholderiales > Burkholderiaceae > Burkholderia > Burkholderia lata. The sequence goes on along the minus strand of NC_007510.1, from coordinate 3,612,956 downwards.
CTTCCATCGTCTCTTCGTCGGTGACGCGCATGCCCTGGATGAAGGTGCCGGCCTTGCCGATCTTCTTCAGTGCGTGATCGATCTGCGGACCGCCGCCGTGGACGATCACCGGATTGATGCCGACCAGTTTCAGCAGGATCACGTCGCGCGCGAAGCCTTGCTTGAGCCGCTCTTCCGTCATCGCGTTGCCGCCGTATTTGATGACCACGGTCTTGCCGTGGTAACGGCGAATGTACGGCAGTGCCTCGGCGAGGATTTCTGCTTTCAGCGTGGGGGCGATCTGCGAGAGGTCGATGGGCTCGGACATGGCGGCGGCTCAGGCTGGGAACGGTTGAAACACGGCGAATTGTACAGGAGTGGCGCAGCGCAGCATCGGGTTTTTGGGCGGGCCGGAACACCGGCGGCGCGGCCCGGGCACCGCACGCGGCGGCCCGCCGGCTATGGCGCGGCGCGATTTGGGCGGCGATGTGGGCCGCGATCCGGGCAGCGCTGCGCGGGCGGTGGCGGCGGGGCGGTTCGCGAGCGTTCGCGATGGCCATCGGCCAAAAGGCCGGCGCGCAAAATCCGTTCGCCGCGCTATGCTTGTCGCGTAGGGCGGCTTCCCGCCCGCTCGAGCGTTTCCGCCATGACCGATTCTGTCGTTGACGCCCGTTCCGCCCCGCGCCGCGCGCGGTGCCCGCACTGCGGGCGCAGCTTCGACTGCGGCGCCCGCACGCAGCCGTTCGAATGCTGGTGCGCGTCGATGCCGGTCTTGCCCGGCGGTACGCCGCCTGCGGCTGGCGCACGTTGCCGGTGCCCCGAGTGCCTGGCCGACGAGATCGCGCAGCGGATGGCCGGCGCGGCCGGCTGACGGCATCGGCCGCGCACGCGGGGTATCCCGTTCGCCGCACGCCGATCCGGCCCCGCTAGAGGCGCCGCCCGCTAAACGGGTAAACTGCTCGGATGCAACGAATTACCACCACCGGGCGCGTCAACCTCAGTCACCTGTTCTGGCTTCGCAATCTCGCGATCATCGGCCAGCTGGTGACGATCGGCGTCGTGCAGACCTATTTCGGCGTGCATCTGCCGTTGCCGGCGATGCTGATGGTCATCGCGCTCGAAATCGTTTTCAACGCGCTGACCTGGGTGCGCGTGCTGCGCGCGCGGCCCGAAACCAATTTCGAGCTGCTCGGCCAACTGTGGGTCGACCTCGGTGCGCTGTCCGCGCTGCTGTTCCTGTCGGGCGGCACGACCAACCCGTTCGTGTCGCTGTACCTGCCGTCGCTCGCGATCGCCGCGGCCGTGCTGCCGTGGCACCTGATGATCTGGCTCGCGGCGTTCGCGGTCGCGTGCTACGCGGCGCTCGGTTTCGACTCGGTGCCGCTCAACATGGACAATCCCGCGAACCTGTTCGACTACTACCGTACCGGGATGTGGGCGAACTTCATGGTCAGCGTCGGCCTGATCGCGTGGTTCGTCGCGCGCATGTCGAAGGCGCTGCGCCAGCGCGATTCCGCGCTCGGCGAAGCGCAGCAGCACCTGCTGCGCGACGAGCGGGCGGTCGCGCTCGGCGTGCAGGCCGCCACCGTCGCGCACGAGATGGGCACGCCGCTGTCGACGATCGCGATGCTCGCCGAAGAGCTGCGCGACGCCGCCCGCGACGATCCGGGGCTGGCCCGCTACGAGGCCGACCTGAAGGTGCTCGAGGAACAGATGACGCTCTGCACGTCGGCGCTCGCGCGTCTGCGCAGCCGTGCGAGCGCGCCGGCGAGCCGCCAGCCGGTGGACGACTGGCTCGACACGTTCGTCGAGCACTGGCGCCTGCGGCATCCGCACGTCCAGTTCGAATCGCTCGGCGCGCGCCCGGCGGGCGTCGCGCTCGACGACACGGTCGCGGCCGGCCAGATCCTGACGATCCTGCTCGACAACGCCGCGCGCGCGAGCCCGCAGCGCGTGACGCTGGCCGCGAAGGTCGCGCACGCCGGCACGGCCGACGAAATCGAATTCGAGGTATGCGACGACGGGCCCGGCATTCCGGCCTCGTTGCGGGAATCGCTCGGCGCGATGCCGGTCGACAGCACGCAGGGCGGGCACGGGGTCGGCCTGTATCTGGCGTTCAGCGCGGCCGCGCGGCTCGGCGGCGAGATCGAACTGTCCGATGTCGTGCCGCGCGCGGCGGGCGGCAACGGGCGGGCCGGTAGTGCGGCGAATGGTCACGCCGCGGCAGGATCGGCACAGCGCGCGGGCCAGCGCGTTGCCGAACGGACAACCGGCACGCCGGACGGCCGCCCGGCCGGTGCGACCGCCGCGCGCGGCACGCGGGCCGTGCTGCGGCTGCCGGTCGTGCGCGTCGCGGCGTCGGCCGCCTCAACCAACACGTAGACGGAGAAACCACATGAGCGAGAATAATTTCCTGGTGATCGACGACAACGAGGTGTTCGCGGGCACGCTCGCGCGCGGCCTCGAGCGCCGCGGTTACGCGGTCCAGCAGGCGCACGACAAGGAATCGGCGCTGCGGCTCGCCGCGGGCGGCAAGTTCCAGTTCATCACCGTCGACCTGCATCTCGGCGAGGATTCGGGCCTGAGCCTGATCGCGCCGCTGTGCGACCTGCAGCCCGACGCGCGGATCCTGGTGCTGACCGGTTACGCGAGCATCGCGACCGCCGTGCAGGCGGTGAAGGAAGGCGCCGACAACTATCTCGCGAAGCCCGCGAACGTCGAGTCGATCCTGGCCGCGCTGCAGACCAACGCGACCGAAGTGCAGGCCGACGAAGCGCTCGAGAATCCGGTCGTGCTGTCGGTCGACCGGCTCGAATGGGAGCACATCCAGCGCGTGCTGGCCGAGAACAACAACAATATTTCGGCGACGGCGCGCGCACTGAACATGCACCGCCGCACGCTGCAGCGCAAGCTCGCGAAGAAGCCGGTGCGGCAGTAAGCGGGGCGCGTCAGCGGGGCGAGCTTGAGGTTCGCGACAGGCAGGCGACGATCTCGCGTTTCAGCAGGAGCGCGATGAGCGCCGAGTAGATGAGGTTCGCGAGGAATGGTGCGAACCCGCCGATCACGATCGGAGCGGCTATCGGCCACGGCTTTGCCGATACGCCGCTCGCGATGGACTGGATGCCGATGCTGAACGCGACGCCGGCGAGCGCGATACCCGCCAGCGTGCCCAGCCACGCGAGCACGAACGCAACGTTGTAGCGCCGCAGCGACTCCCGCCTGATCCGTCGCATGAGCGACAGGATGTCGGCGCGCGTGAGCGTGAGCAGGGCCGGCACGATTCGGCCGGCGATGGACGGGTAGATGGTCATTCGAAAGCGGTGACGGATGCGTCTGGTCGTAGTCTGAGGAATCCGGATTATAGGGACGCACCACCGAGCCTGCCATCAGCCGCGTTCCAGCGGCAGGCGCGTGCGCCACATCGCATGGCTATAAAAAAACGGGCGACCCCGGAAGGGGCCGCCCGTTTTTCGTCCGACGCCGTGCGCGTTACAGCACGTAGCGCGACAGGTCTTCGTCCTGCGACACTTCGCCGAGTGCGCGATCGACATACTTCGCGTCGATCGTCACGCGCTCGCCTGCATGGTTGCCGGCCGAGAACGACACTTCCTCGAGCAGTTTCTCGATCACCGTGTAAAGCCGGCGCGCACCGATGTTCTCGGTCTTCTCGTTGACCGAATAAGCGATCTCCGCGAGACGGCGGATGCCGTCGTCGGCGAATTCGAGCTGCACGTCTTCGGTCGCGAGCAGCGCCTGGTACTGCTTGACGAGGCTGGCGTCGGTCGCGACGAGGATCGCTTCGAAGTCGTTCACCGACAGCGAGTCGAGTTCGACGCGGATCGGGAAGCGGCCCTGCAGTTCGGGAATCAGGTCGCTCGGCTTCGCGAGGTGGAACGCGCCGCTCGCGATGAACAGGATGTGATCGGTCTTCACCATCCCGTACTTCGTGTTGACCGTCGTGCCTTCGACGAGCGGCAGCAGGTCGCGCTGCACGCCCTGGCGCGACACTTCGCCGCCGCTGCCTTCGTTGTTGCGCGACGTGATCTTGTCGATCTCGTCGAGGAACACGATGCCGTTCTGCTCGACGTTCTGCACGGCCTTCGTCTTCACTTCCTCGTCGTTGAGCATCTTCGCCGCTTCCTCGTCGGTCAGCAGCTTCAGCGCTTCCTTGATCTTCACCTTGCGGCGCTGCTTCTTGCCGCTGCCGAGGTTCGAGAACATCGAGCGGATCTGCTCGGTCATCTCTTCCATCCCCGGCGGCGCCATGATGTCCATGCCGGCCGACGGCTGCTCGATGTCGAGCTCGACTTCCTTGTCGTCGAGCTGGCCTTCACGCAGGCGCTTGCGGAACGTCTGGCGCGTCGCGTTGTTGTCGTCGTTCGCGTGTTCGGCGTTGCCGCCGAAGCCCACCGCGCGCGGTTGCGGCAGCAGGATGTCGAGGATGCGGTCTTCCGCCTGGTCGGTCGCCTTGCTGCGCACCTTGCGCATCTCGGTTTCACGCGTCTGCTTGACCGAGATCTCGATCAGGTCGCGCACGATGCTGTCGACGTCGCGGCCGACGTAGCCGACTTCGGTGAATTTGGTCGCTTCGATCTTGATGAACGGCGCGTCGGCGAGCTTCGCGAGGCGGCGAGCGATTTCGGTCTTGCCGACACCCGTCGGCCCGATCATCAGGATGTTCTTCGGCGTGATTTCCTGGCGCAGCGGGTCGGCGACCTGCTGGCGGCGCCAGCGGTTGCGCAGCGCAACCGCGACGGCTTTCTTCGCCTTCGCCTGGCCGATGATGTGCTTGTCGAGTTCCGAGACGATCTCGGCAGGGGTCATGGTGCTCATGGTGCGGTCCTTACTCGATCGTTTCGATGATGCGGTTGTGGTTCGTATAGATGCACATGTCGCCGGCGATCTCGAGCGACTTCTCGACGATCTCGCGCGGCGACAGCTCGGTGTTCTCCGCGAGCGCGCGGGCCGCGGCCTGCGCATAGGCGCCGCCCGAGCCGATCGCGCAAATGCCTTCTTCGGGGTCGAGCACGTCGCCGTTGCCCGTGATCACGAGCGTGGTGGTGGCATCGGCCGTGATCAGCATCGCCTCGAGGCGGCGCAGCATCCGGTCGGTGCGCCAGTCCTTCGCGAGCTCGACGGCCGCGCGGGTCAGGTTGCCCTGGTGCTTCTCGAGCTTCGCCTCGAAGCGGTCGAGCAGCGAGAACGCATCGGCGGTGCCGCCCGCGAATCCGACCAGTACCTGGTTGTTGTAGATCCGCCGCACTTTCCGCGCGCCACCCTTCATGACGATGTTGCCGAGGGTTACCTGGCCGTCGCCGCCGAGCGCGACCTTGTCGCCGCGTCGGACCGAAACGATGGTCGTGCCGTGAAATTGCTCCATCTGCGTTCCTTGAGAAAATCGGGGAAGAGTCGGGCGGCGCGAGGCGCCGCCGCGTAACTCGCAGTGCGCCGGGAAGCAGCCCGGCGCGCGTCCGTTTCATTTTAGGGCGGGCGCCGGGATATCAAGAGGTGGGGGGGTAAATCGGCGGACCGGGAACCGGTGCCGGAAAAACAAAAAGCGCGCGGCAGGCCGCGCGCTTTCGGGAAGCAGCGTGTCTGAGCGGAACGCCGCTCGATCAGTCGCCGAACAGCTTCTGGCGCAACTCGCGGCGCTCTTGCGCTTCGAGCGACAGCGTGGCGGTCGGACGCGCGAGCAGGCGCGGAATGCCGATCGGCTCGCCGGTTTCCTCGCACCAGCCGTAATCGCCGGAATCGATGCGGGCGAGCGACTGCTGAACCTTCTTGAGGAGCTTGCGTTCGCGATCGCGCGTACGCAGCTCGAGCGCGTGCTCTTCCTCGATCGTCGCGCGATCGGCGGGATCGGGCACGATCACCGTCTCGCGCAGGTTCTCGGTCGTCTGGCCTGCATTCTTGAGGATGTCCGCCTGCAACTGTTCGAGCCGATTTTTGAAGAAGGCGAGCTGATCCTCATTCATGTAATCCTTGTCGCTCATCTTCAGGATTTCGGCTTCGGTCAAGAGTTTCTTCGTCATCTGCTTGCTTCTTCAATGTGCGGCAAATCAAGAGATATTGCCTGCACTTTGGGATTACCCGCAACCGCGCTTGCAATCATTTGCGATTTGCCGCCGCGGGGCCGAAAGCCTCTGGAAAACCGGTTCTCAAATACCAGGATAGGCCTGGCGCGGAGTTGCGCGCGCTGCGAACCGGTGTGCTGCGCGGCACATCGCATCGGCCGCGGCCGGGAGGCGGATTGGCGATCCGGCGCGGTTGCGATGCCCGGAAAACTGGTTCAGCAAGAACCGGGCCTGTTTGTTGCCGTACTCCAGCGGGCACGTATTGTAACTGAATCGCAAGCGGGCGCCGTATCGGGTCGATCCCCGTCGGCTGCGCCAATATCTAGAAAATATAACGCGCAAATCGCGAAAAAGCGATGACGGCGAAACCCTGCCCGGAAAAGGCGCCCCGCGGCCGCAGCAACCGCCCGCGAGGCGGCCGTGCGGCGGGGGCGCGACGGTTGCCCGCGCGCGTCAGGCGAGGCAGGCGTCGAGGCCGTCGGTGATCAGGTCCTGCGGCAGATCGACGCCGATGAACACCATCTTGTTCGTCTTCTTCTCGACCGGCAGCCACTTCGAGGCGAGGTCGCTGCCCATCATCTGGTGCACGCCCTGGAACACGACCTTGCGGTCGACGCCCTTCATGTACAGCACGCCCTTGTAGCGCAGCATCCGCTCGCCGTAGATCTGCAGGATGCCGCCGAGGAAGTCTTCCAGCTTGTTCGGGTCGAACGGGCGGTCGTTGCGGTACACGAACGACTTGATCTTGTCGTCGTGGTGCGCGTGGTGGTGATGGTGGTGGCCGTGGTCGTGATCGTGCGCGCATTGACCGTGATCGTGGTCGCAATTGGCGTGATCGTGATCATGGTCGTGATCGTGGTGGTGATGCGCGTGATCGTCTTCGGCGAGGAAGTCGGGGTCGATCTCGAGCTTCGCGTTCAGGTTGAAGCCGCGCAGGTCGAAGATTTCCTTGATGTCCGCTTCGCCGAAGTTCACGACCTTGATCACGGCCTTCGGGTTCATGTGCATCAGGCGGTGCTTCAGGCCGGCCACCGTCTGGTCGTCGACCAGGTCCGACTTCGTGATGAACAGGCGATCGGCGAAGCCGACCTGGCGCTGCACGACTTCGTGCTCGTCGAGCTGCGCGTTCGCGTGCTTCGCGTCGACCAGCGTGATGACCGCGTCGAGCAGGAAATCGTCGGCGATTTCGCTGTCGATGAAGAAGGTTTGCGCGACCGGGCCCGGGTTCGCGAGGCCGGTGGTCTCGATCACGATGCGGTCGAAGTCGAGCTTGCCTTCGCGCTTCTTCGCGGCCAGATCGCCGAGCGTGCGCGCGAGGTCGCCGCGGATCGTGCAGCAGATGCAGCCGTTGCTCATCTGGATGATCTGCTCGTTCGAATCCTGGATGAGGATTTCGTTGTCGATGTTCTCTTCGCCGAACTCGTTCTCGATCACGGCGATCTTCATGCCGTGCTGTTCGTTCAGGATGCGCTTGAGCAGCGTCGTCTTGCCGCTGCCGAGGAAGCCGGTGAGGATGGTGACGGGAGTGGCCATGTCAATCGCCTGTGGTTCGTGAATCGGGGTCAAAACCAGGATGTGCGTCGCGCCCGGGGCTTTGCCAGCCGGGGCGCACAACCATCCATTGAAACATACCTGTCAAGCCCTCGCCCGTCGTCCGAACGACAGGCGGGAGCGCGGATCCGCCGGGTGCAAGGTAGCGGCCGGCGGACGGTTACGCGCGTAGATCGGGGCGATCAGACGATTTGCAACAGCAGGCCCTTCAGATATTCGCCTTCCGGGAAGGCGGCGAGCAGCGGGTGATCGACACCCGCGCCGAGGCGCTTCAGGATGCGCGCGTCGACCTTCGCGTCGGCGGCCGCGCCTGCGACGATCTTCTGGAACAGGTCCATGTCGATCGCGCCCGAGCACGAGTACGTGAACAGCAGGCCGCCCGGACGCAGCAGCTTGAAGCCGCTCAGGTTGATGTCCTTGTACGCGCGGGCCGCGCGATCGACGCTGTCGCGGGTTGGTGCGAACTTCGGCGGATCGAGCACGATCAGGTCGAAGCGCTCGCCTTCGTCGACGAGGCGGCGCAGCGTCTTGAATGCGTCGGCGTCGAGCCAGGTCGCGCGTTCGGCGTCGAAGCCGTTGGCGACGACGTTCTGCTGCGCGAGCGCGAGCGCATCGCCCGACGAGTCGATCGACACGACGCGCTTCGCGCCGCCCTTGAGCGCCGCGAGCGAGAAGCCGCCCGTGTAGCAGAAGCAGTTCAGCACGTCGCGATCGGCCGCGTACTGCGCGACCAGCGCGCGGTTGTCGCGCTGGTCGACGTAGAAGCCCGTCTTGTGGCCGTTCGGCACGTCGACGTGATAGCGCACGCCGTTTTCGTTCGAGATCAGCGTCGCGGGCGGCGCATCGCCGGCCAGCACGCCGGTCGTCTGTTCGAGCCCTTCCTTGTCGCGGATCGAGACGTCCGAGCGTTCGTAGACGTTCGGGCAGTCCGTGGCGCCGACGAGTGCCTTCACGATCGCGTCCTTCCATGCCTCGACGCCCGCGGCCATGAACTGGCAGACGAGCTGGCCGCGCGGCGTTGCGCCGGCTTCGGCGGTGTCCGCGACGTAGTAGTCGACGATCAGCCCCGGCAGCCCGTCGGCTTCGCCGAACACGAGCCGCACCGCGCCCGTGCCCGACACCATCGTCGTGCGGTGCGAGACCGCGCGCTGGACGCGGCGCTTGAAGAACGCGTGATCGATCGGCTCGTTCTCGTCGAAGCTCCACACGCGCACGCGGATCTGCGATTGCGGGCTGTACGCACCGCGCGCGAGGAAGCGGCCGTCGTGCGCGCGCACGATCACGGTCGCGCCGGGCGCGGGCTTTCCGTCGACGCGGTCGATCGCATTGGCGTAGATCCACGGATGGCGGCGCAGCAGCGATTTTTCCTTGGACGGCTTGAGGGTGACGGTTTGCATGATGAGATCGAAATGGGCCGGGCGCGAAGCCGACCGTGGCCGGTCGCCGCGCGCGGCGGGTAACACGGGAAGCGCGTCAGTCGCGCTTCTTCGCGCGCGGATGCGCGCTGTCGTAAATCTTCGCGAGATGCTGGAAGTCGAGCGACGTATAGACCTGCGTCGCGGAGACGCTCGCGTGGCCGAGCAGTTCCTGCACCGCACGCAGGTCGCCGCTCGACTGCAGCACGTGCGTCGCGAACGAGTGGCGCAGCACGTGCGGATGGACGTTGGCGGGGATGCCCGCAGTGAGCGCCGCGCGCTTCACGCGTTCGCGCACGACGCCCGGCGACATCCGGTTGCCGCGCACGGACACGAACAGCGGATGCGGATCGTGCTTCACGAACTCGCCGCGCACAGCGAGCCATGCGTTCAGCGCATCGATCGCCTTGCGGCCGACCGGCACCTTGCGCTCCTTGTTGCCCTTGCCGCGCACGGTGACTTCGGCTTCGGCGAGATCGAGCCAGCCGGCCGAGCGGTAGCCGTCGGCCTGCGTGTACATCACGTCGAGCCCGATCAGCTCGGCGAGGCGCAGCCCCGACGAATAGAACAGCTCGAGGATTGCGTGATCGCGGATGCCTTCGGTCGTGTTGGCGAGCGGCGCGTTCATCAATGCGGAAGCATCGTCGACCGACAGGGCCTTCGGCAAGGTCTTCGCGCGTTTCGGCGCGCGCACCGCGGCGACCGGGTTCGCGGGCATCTCGATGCGCTGCGCGAGCCAGCGGTAGAACGCGCGCCACGCGGACAGCCGGTGCGAGATCGACCGCGCGGACAGCCCGCCCGAATGTGCGCGCGCAACCGCGCCGCGCATGTCGGCGGCCGTCAGCGCTTCGAGCGGCCGGCCGTTCGCGAGCTTCTTCAGCTCGTCGAGTTCGTGCGTGTATCCGCGCAGCGTGTGTTCCGACAGCTGCCTGACGTGCTTCAGGTTCGACAGGTAGGCGGCGATCGGATCGTCTGTCATCGCGGGCGGAAGGATCAGTGCGGCAGCAGGCGCGTGAGCGCGGCGCTTGCGAGCGTCGCGATCTGCGCGAGGAAATCGGTGGCCATCCCGTCGTGGAAACGGCGCGGATCGGGCGAGCCGAGCACGAGCAGGCCGAACGCGGGCGCATCGGTGCCGGCGAGCGGCGCGCGCAGCGCGAGCAGCGCGACCGACGCGGCCGAGCCGTCGCCGGCCGGCGGCGTGGCTTCCGCGCCTTCCGCCGCATTCGCGGCCGAGGCGGCGACCGCGGGCGCGAGCCACTGCGCGGCTTCGAAGCCCGTGTTCGCGCCGCAGTACGGCGTCGACAGCCCGTTCGTGAACAGACGCACTTCCTCGCCGACCTGGCGCGCGAAATCGGCCTGCGAGTAGGTGTCGGCGACGTCCCACACGCGCAGCGCCGTCTGCGGCACGTCGAATACTTCGGCGATGCCGTCGGCGATCGTGCGCGGCAGCGCGTACGGATCGCGTTCCGCGATCACGCGCGCGGTCCAGCGGCTGAATTTCGCGGACAGGCTGTCGTTCTCGTGGCCGTAGCGCACGAGTTCGGCGAGCCGGCGCTCGAGATGCTTGTTCTTGTCGCGCAGCATCTCCATCTGCCGCTCCTGCAGCGAGATCGCGGCCTTGCCGTGCGGGTTCGCGAGGCGGATCGTCGCGAGCAGTTCGGCGTGCTGCGCGAAGAATTCGGGATTGGCGAGCAGGTAGTCGGCGACTTCGCGATCGTTCATGTGGCTGGAGCGTTCAGTTATCAAGGACGTTGCGGGGTCAGGCGGGCAGGTCGATCTCGCCTTCGAACACGGTCGTGGCGGGCCCGGCCATCATCAGCGCGGCGGCTTCGTCGCGCGCGCCGTCCCAGCTGATCGTCAGCGTGCCGCCGTGCGTGTGCACGGTCACGGGCGAATCGAGCAGGCCGCGCCGGATGCCGGCCGCGACCGCCGCGCACGCGCCGGTGCCGCACGCGAGCGTCTCGCCCGCCGCGCGTTCGTACACGCGCAGCTTCACTTCGCTGCGCGACACGACCTGCATGAAGCCGGCGTTCACGCGCTCCGGAAAGCGCGCATGGTGCTCGATCAGCGGGCCTTCTTCGAGCACCGGATAGGCCTCGGCGTCGTCGACGACCTGCACCGCGTGCGGGTTGCCCATCGTCACCGTCGAGATCCAGCGCGTCGCGCCGCCGACGTCGAGCGGCCACAGCGTGTCGTGGCCCTCGGTGCGGCCGTCGAGGCCCGCTGCGTCGAACGGCACCTGCGCCGGCGTGAACACGGGCGCACCCATGTCGACGACGACTTCGCCGTTGTCCTGCATCGTCAGCGTGATCAGGCCCTTCATCACCTGCACGCGCACGCTGCGCTTGTCGGTCAGGCCGCGGTCGCTGACGAATTTCACGAAGCAGCGTGCGCCGTTGCCGCAGTGTTCGACCTCGCCGCCGTCGCAATTGAAGATCCGGTACTTGAAATCCACGCCGTCGACGGTCGGTTTTTCGACGAGCAGCAGCTGGTCGGCGCCGATGCCGAAGTGACGATTGGCGAGCGCACGCACCTGCGCTTCGGTGAGCGGCGGCAACGCGCGCGAATAGCCGTCGAGCACGACGAAGTCGTTGCCCGCGCCGTGCATCTTGGTGAACGAGAGTTTCACTGGGTCCGGATTTCCATGGCGAACAAGGCGGTCAGCGCGGTGCGCGCGACGCCGCGCCATGCCGGGCGGCCTCGTTCGTCGTGCTGATCTCAACCGCAAATGATACATGCAGCCGACAGGGGCGTCCTGCGCGGGCGGGGGCGGGTGAGGGTGAAATGGGGTGCATCTGCCGATCGGTCGACTGGTCGCGTGTGCGACAGGCGGGCAGATTGATGCGGTGTGGCGGACCTGTCGTCGTGCGAGCAGGGGGCGGCGAAAACACGGGATGGCGCGGGCGCGTACTTTCGTACAGGTCAAATTGACGAGGCAATCAAGCGATTCGTATAGTGTGGCTATACGCATGGGCCATGCTGTCGGCATCGCGACTCGCATCTGGGAGATCCATGATCAAGTCGTGGCAGCACAAGGGGCTGGAAGCGTTTTTCACGAACGGGAACAAGGCCGGCATCCGGCCCGACCATGCGCCAAGGTTACAGCGCCAGCTTGCGCGTCTCGACGTCGCGAGCCGGCCGCTCGACATGAACGTGCCGGGCTGGCGCTTTCACGGTCTTGCCAGGGGACTGGACGGCCATTTCGCGGTGAGCGTGAGCAGCAACTGGCGTCTGACGTTCAGTTTCGAGGGCGCCGATGCCGTCCTGGTCGATTACCAGGACTACCACTGAGGTGATTCAAGCCATGACTCGCATCTTCAATCCGCCGCACCCAGGCGAAGCGCTGCGCGACGACGTGCTGCCGGCATTCGGCCTGACTGTCACCGAGGCCGCGGCGCAACTCGGCGTCACGCGTGCGGCGTTATCGCGCATTCTGCATGGTCATGCGGGGATTTCGCCGGAAATGGCGTTGCGCATCGAGGCGTGGCTCGGCGAGGAGAACGGCGGTCGCGCGGATCTTTGGCTCGCGCAGCAATCCGCTTACGACTTGTGGCAGGCACGCGCGAAAGGCGTGCCCAAGGTAGCGAGAGCGCGGGCACGCACGTGACCGCGCGCCCGCGAGCATGGCTCAGTACAGGCTCGGCTCACCGGCCGGGCGCGTCTTGAAGCGCTTGTGGACCCAATAGTATTGCTCGGGCATCAGCGGGATCTGTTCCTCGAGGAATTCGTTCATCCGCCGCGCGTCGAGATCGTCGTCGCCGGTCGGGTAGTCGGCCCACGGCTTGAAGACCTTCAGACGGTAGCCCTTGTAGTTCGGCAGCACCTCGCCGATGAAGGGCAGAACCTGCGCGTGGCCGGTCTTTGCGAACCGGCCGACCGCCGTCAGCGTGCAGGCAGGTATGCCGAAGAAGGGTACGAACGTCGAGTTGCGCAGCCCGTAATCCATGTCTGCACCCAGCATCACCGGCTTGCGGTCGCGCAGCCAGCGCAGCACGGTACGCGCGCTGTCGGCACGGCTCGCCAGTTCAGCGCCGAAGCGGCTGCGGCCGGCTTTGGCCGCGGCTTCGATTTCCGGGCTCTTCATCGGCGTGTAGAGCGAGCCGCATGGCCGGTTGAGGGCGAGATTGATCGCCATCGAGCCGGCCTCGATGCCGACGAAATGGAAGCCGAGCAGGAGGGTCGGGGGCATGTCCGGATCGCTGAGATCGACTTCGCTCTCGACCGTAAACAGCTTGCGGTAGGCCTGTTCCGACGCGAACCACTGGTAGCTGCGCTCGACGTAGCTGCGGATCGCATGGCGGAAATGCTGCCCGGCGACTTCCTCGCGACGCTCGTCGCTCCAATCCGGGAAGCAGAGCTTCAGATTGGTGTGTACGATGCGTTTTCGCCGGCTGGGGATCTTGTAGAGCAGCCAGCCGAGACCATCGCCGAACCGTGCGGTCAGGCCGTACGGCAACAGGGCGAGCAGTTTCAGCAAGCCAATGGCGAGGTGCGTGCCTAGACGACCTAGCATGCGAAACCTCCGTGGGACCGGCTGGCCGGCGCTTTGCAAACAGGATGGTGAAACAGCGGAAGATGCAGCACGGGCGGCGCTCTGTGACAATTCAGGAAAGCCGCTATAATACGGGCTTCGCCGAGTTAACTGACAACTTGCGGGGCGAAGCCGGTTAGCGTTACACGCGCTGCCCGGTCCTGGTAATCCGCTAAAGCGTCGCCGCTTCAGGCCCAACGAAGCTGGCTACGTGAAACCAACCGTAACCACACAGGAGCCTGAAAAAGTGGCAAACGATTATCTCTTTACGTCCGAATCCGTCTCTGAAGGCCATCCGGACAAAGTCGCGGACCAAATCTCGGACGCGATCCTCGACGCCATCCTCGAGCAGGACAAGTATTCCCGCGTTGCGGCGGAAACGCTGTGCAACACGGGTCTTGTCGTGCTGGCCGGTGAAATCACCACGACGGCCAACATCGACTACATCCAGATCGCGCGCGACACGATCAAGCGCATCGGCTACGACAACACCGACTACGGCATCGACTACAAGGGTTGTGCCGTGCTCGTCGCGTACGACAAGCAGTCGCCGGACATCGCCCAGGGCGTCGATCGTGCACACGACGACAACCTCGACCAAGGCGCGGGCGACCAGGGTCTGATGTTCGGTTACGCGTGCGATGAAACGCCGGAACTGATGCCGCTGCCGATCTACCTGTCGCACCGCCTCGTCGAGCGCCAGGCCAGCCTGCGCCGCGACGGCCGCCTGCAATGGCTGCGCCCGGACGCGAAGTCGCAGGTGACGGTCCGCTACGTCGACGGCAAGCCGCATTCGATCGACACCGTCGTGCTGTCGACGCAGCACGCACCGGACATCGAGCTGCCGGCGCTGCGCGAAGCCGTGATCGAGGAAATCATCAAGCCGACGCTGCCGGCCGACCTGATCAAGGGTGACATCAAGTTCCTGGTGAACCCGACCGGCCGGTTCGTGATCGGCGGCCCGCAGGGCGACTGCGGCCTGACCGGCCGCAAGATCATCGTCGATACGTACGGCGGTGCCGCACCGCACGGCGGCGGCGCGTTCTCGGGCAAGGATCCGTCGAAGGTCGACCGTTCGGCTGCATACGCAGGCCGCTACGTCGCGAAGAACATCGTCGCCGCCGGCCTCGCGTCGCGCGCGCTGATCCAGGTGTCGTACGCGATCGGCGTTGCCGAGCCGACCTCAGTGATGGTCAACACGTTCGGCACGGGCCGCGTGTCGGATGCGGTGATCACGAAGCTCGTGCGCGAGCATTTCGACCTGCGTCCGAAGGGCATCATCAAGATGCTCGACCTGCTGCGCCCGATCTACGAGAAGACCGCTGCTTACGGCCACTTCGGCCGCGAAGAGCCGGAATTCTCGTGGGAAGCGACCGACAAGGCGCTCGCCCTGGCCGAAGCGGCCGGCGTCGAGCCGACGGCACGCGTCGCGTAAGCGTCGTTCGCTGCAAATGAAAAACCCCGGCAAAGCCGGGGTTTTTTATGGGTTCCGATCGTCGTGGCAATCGGACCGGCGGGCGGCAGCGCGACGGCGATCGTCGCGTGCGGTGCCCGCCGGCGTGTGCTCAGCGCGCGCCGAACCCGAACCAGCCGTTGCTGGCCGCGAGGCGGCGCGGGCGGTTGACGCGGCGCTGCGGGCCGAGCGCGCGGCGCAGCGCAAGCGCGCGCAGCGACGACGGCTTCTGCAGCAGCGAGCGCAGGCCCGCACGGCGCGAGAACGCCTGCGCGCTCATCATCGAGAAAAATGCGTGGAACCACGCACGGATACCGTCCAGCCGGCTATGTGCGGGCGTACGCTCGGCCAGCGCCTGCGTGCGTGCGCGGTGATGGCGCAGCGAGCGGGCAGGAGCGGGCGGCACAACGCGCTTCGCAGCGCGGCTGAGACGGGAAGTCAGACGGAATGGCATGTGAACGATGCTTCGCTTGTATGGATGGCGCCCTTGAGAGCGCACTGGTATGAACGGCCTCGGATGGCGCAACGGATCTTACCGAAACTCGCTGCGCGCCGCGCCCGCCAGAATTGACAGGCCGCGACAGGCTACAGGGGATTCATGACGGGCAAAAGTCGCGATAAACCCTTGTGCCACAAGGCGTGTGCCGCATACCGCCTGTCGGTGAGGCCAGCGCCGCGGCGAACAGTTCCCTTGAGCCGGATCAAATCCGCGATTGGCATGCCCCTGCGCACGACAATGGTGCTGTTCGCGGCATCCGGCGCCGATTTACAATCGTGTCACATTCACACAATAAGCGTCTGGCATCCCATGTCGTCTCCATTGCAGTCGGAATCGATCCGCGCGCAAGTCGCGGAATTGCGCGAGCGCGGCTTTGTCGTCGCGCGTGGCCTCGTCGGCGAGGAACAATGCGCCGCGCTCAGACAGATCGCGGAGCGCCAGTTGCGGGAGGCGGCCGAGCCGATCGAGTTCGAGGCGGACCTGCGCTACCCGGGCGCACCCGAGTCCAAGCATGCGCCGGGCGGGCATACGGTGCGGCGGCTGCTCGATGCGTACTCGCGCGATCCGGCCTTCGCCGAGCGTGCGATCGCACCTGAAATCGGTGCGTGGATGCGTGCGTATTTCGGTGAAGAACCGGTGCTGTCGCGCGCGCATCACAACTGCATGATGACGAAGCACCCCGCGTACGGCAGCCTGACCGGCTGGCATCGCGATTTCCGCTACTGGTCGTTCGAGCGCCCGGACATGGTGTCGGTGTGGCTCGCGCTCGGGCCGGAAACGAACGAGAACGGCGCACTGTGGCTCGTACCGGGGTCGCATACGGCCGAATTCGGGCCAGAAGCATTCGACGATGCGAAGTTCTTCCGCAGCGACCTGCCGGCGAACAAGAAGATGATCGACGCGGCCACGTGCCCGTCGCTGCAGACGGGCGACGTCGTGTTCTTCCACAGCAACACGCTGCATTCGGCCGGGCAGAACCGTTCCGACCAGGTGAAGTTTTCGCTCGTGTACACGTACCACGGCGCGAGCAACCGGCCGGTGCCGGGCACGCGCTCGGCGTCGAGGCCGGAAGTGCAGTTCTAGGTTCGGATCGGACGGGCGGTGACACCGCCGCGATCACGCGATGCGGCGCATCGCGGGCGTTTGAAGCAACGGGCGGCCTGGCCGCCCGTTTCGTTTGGTGTGGCCCGAACGTATGACGCGGGCCATGTGCGCATCGCGCGGCTGCGCGCTCAGCGCTTGCCGCCCGGCATCGCGAGGCCGATCAGGCCGATGAACGACGCGACGGCGCCGCCCACGATCAGCAGGATCGTCTTCGTTGCAGGCGAGCCGGTGAAGAAGCGCGACACGTTGTCGTTGATCGAATGGAACGACTGGCCGCCGAAATACAGCAGCACGACGCCGCCGACGAGCAGCGCAACCGAGATGACCCGGGACATACCAACCTCGCTGAAACGGTGATTCGAGACGCCGCAGTGTAGGCGACGACCGCGGCTGCGTCCATCGCCGTGCCGCCGAGCGCGTTCCGGCCGCTTTCGCTACCATAGTCGTCGTATGACTCCTTCGCCGCCGCCGCGCCGCATGCGCGGCCGGCGCGCGTCTCCTCTCCCGATGTCCTGACGGAACCGACTCATGGCCTACGAAGCAGCTTCCGAACGTTATGCCGGCATGCAATACCGCACCTGCGGCAAATCCGGGCTCAAACTGCCCGCGCTGTCGCTCGGCCTGTGGCACAACTTCGGCGACTCGACGCCGATCTCGACGCAGCGCGACATTCTGCGCACCGCGTTCGACCTCGGCATCAACCACTTCGATCTCGCGAACAACTACGGGCCGCCGTACGGCAGCGCGGAAACCAACTTCGGCCGGCTGCTGAAGGAAGATTTCCGGCCGTATCGCGACGAGCTGCTGATCTCGACGAAGGCCGGCTGGGACATGTGGCCGGGGCCGTACGGCAGCGGCGGCGGGTCGCGCAAGTACGTGCTCGCGAGCCTCGACCAGAGCCTGCAGCGGATGGGGCTCGACTACGTCGACATCTTCTATTCGCACCGCTTCGACGCGCATACTCCGCTCGAGGAAACGGCGGGCGCGCTCGCGTCGGCCGTGCAGCAAGGCAAGGCGCTCTACATCGGCATTTCGTCGTACTCGGCGGCGAAGACGCGCGAGATGGCCGAGCTGCTCGCGCAGTACAAGGTGCCGCTGCTGATCCACCAGCCGTCGTACAACCTGCTGAACCGCTGGGTCGAAACCGAACTGCTCGGCACGCTCGACGAGATCGGCACGGGCAGCATTGCGTTCACGCCGCTCGCGCAGGGGCTGCTCACGTCGAAGTACCTGAACGGCGTGCCGGCCGACGCGCGTGTGAACAAGCCGGGCGGCGGCTCGCTGAAGCAGGATCACCTGAGCGCGGACAACCTCGACCACGTGCGCAAGCTCAACGCGATCGCCGAGCGGCGCGGGCAGAGCCTCGCGCAGATGGCGCTCGCATGGGTGTTGCGCAACGGCCGCGTGACGTCCGCGCTGATCGGCGCAAGCCGGGCGGAACAGGTGCGTGAGAACGTCGGCGCGCTGAAGAACCTCGAATTCTCGGCGGAAGAACTCGCGGAGATCGATCGTCACGCGACGGAAGGCGGCATCAATTTGTGGGAAAAGCCGTCCACCGATCAGGCGATCTGACCGGCGGTCGATACGGCATGCGAAACATCGCGTGCCGTATCAATGGCCTGCGCGCAGCACATCGCATCGCTGCAATGCAGCGATGCACGCCACGCACGGGTGGTGCGCCGCTAGATCAGCGCAGGCAGGCCTTCGACAAGCAACACCGCGACGCCGACGCCAAGGATGACGCCGAGCACGCGTAGCAGGTTGTGGCGGAATTCGGTTGCGCACGGCACCGCGCCGAGAAATAGCGCTCCGGCCAGCGCCATCGGAATCAACAGGATGAAGTCGCCGATCGTGAAGTAGGTCGTCATGCGTGTCTCCAAGGTCGACCGGAGTGGGCGCTTGCGCGCGTGCTCCGGCCCCATGCCGGGTGTTTCTAGTATTGGTCCGACCCGATTGCGAGCGGGGCGGTCAATTCGAGTATAGGCAAACGACGACGCTTTTCGCTATCCGAACCATTAAAAATCAGCGGAAAGCCCGGCGAATCGCGCATTTTTCCCGCAAGTTCGACGAACGCCTTGCACGTATCTTTCCCGTGCCTTTCGATTTTTGCGGATTCGTCGTATGTGTCCGATGCGTGCCGCCGTACCCGCGGGCGCGGCGGCACGCCCGCTCACGCGCGGTCGGGTTGCACGCGGGCGGCCGGTGCGCGGAACACGAGTGCGAGCCCCGCGATGATCGCGCCCATGCCGGCGAGCGCGAGCGGCTCGGGCCGGTTGCCGAGCCACACGGCATCCATCAGCGTGGTGACGACGGGCACGAGATAGAACAGGCTCGTCACGTTGACGAGATCGCCACGCTGCATCAACCGGTAGAACAGCAGTTGCGCGATCACCGAAATCACGATGCCGAGCCACAGCAGCGGGATCACGAATGCCCAGCTCATGTCGAACGACACCGGCCGGAACGGCACGATCGCCACGCACAGCGCGAGGCCGATCGCATTCTGCAGCGGCAGCACGTCGGCGGGCGCCGCACGCACGCGCTTTTGCAGCAGCGAGCCGGCGGTCAGCGCGACGAGCGCGATGAGCGCGCACGCGATGCCCACGAGCGACAGGCCGCCGTCGCCTGTGCCGCGGAACACGACGAGCGCGAGGCCGGCCAGCGACAGCGCGAGCCCCGCGATGCGCACGGGCTGCCAGCGCCGCTCGACGATCGCGAGCGTGAGGATCGGCTGCACGCCGAGGATCGTCGCGAGCACGCCCGGTGCGATCCCGCGTTCGAGCGCGAGCAGGTAGAAGATCGAATAGCCGCCCATCATCAGCAAGCCGGTCAGCGCGGCCATGCGCCGCTCGCCGCGCGGCGGCAGCCAGCGTTTGCGCAGGAAGGCCAGCCCGAGCAGCACGAGCGATGCCAGTGCGAAACGTGCGGTGAGAAAGACGAACGCGGATGCGTGACGCAGACCGAGTTCAGCGAAGATCGCACCGCTGCTCCACAGCAACACGAAGAGCGACGTCGCGCCATGCGCGGCGAGCGCGCGTTTGAACGAAACCATGTGAATCCACCTGTCGAACGGATCGAAATGTTCCATTCGCGCGCGCAGCAACACGCCGTGCGTCACGACGCACGAATGCAGGCC
Source organism: Burkholderia lata (assembly GCF_000012945.1). Taxonomy (NCBI): domain Bacteria; kingdom Pseudomonadati; phylum Pseudomonadota; class Betaproteobacteria; order Burkholderiales; family Burkholderiaceae; genus Burkholderia; species Burkholderia lata. The sequence goes on along the minus strand of NC_007510.1, from coordinate 3,593,214 downwards.
TGCGGGCGAATGGAAGACGAAACGGAGCCGGCTGGTCAGCCGGCGCGTGCCGCCGGAGGGGGCGGCGCGGCGCCGACGAGCGGCGGTGCGACAGGAGGAGGAAGGACCGACGGATGCGCGCACGCCTGCGGCCGCGAGTCGAACTGCGGCCGGGATTTTGCAAGGGCGGACGTGAACGGATGCATCGTGTCGGAATGCGCTTGAACGCGAATGAGCATCAAAGGTACCGCAAGGCCGGCATCGGACGCAACACCTGCCGGCGGCATTGCATGACGAAGGGCGAAGAGCGAAGGCGATGCGTGCGCAACCATCGCTGCGCGGGCCGCGTTCGATGCAGGGGGAGGGCGATGACGGTGCAACGTGGTTCGTCAACCGCAGTCGCGCGAATGTGCGTGGCGACCCGGGGCCGGACCCACGATGCGCGCGTGGCGTCCGTCACGCGTGTGCCGCGGTGATGCCGGGGATTCGGCGGGCAGTCACATTCGACAGGGTATGATGGGGGTAACCGGGCGGGCAAGCGTCTACCCCGGTGCAGTGGTTGATTGGAGACATTCGACGAATTCGCGGCACTTCGCCTGCTTCTTCTTCTTTTCGTGCTTCGATAAACCGTGAACAATGGGATTACGCGCAACGCTCCGTCGAGAGCGCGCGGATCGTGCATTTGCCGGCCTCCAGCGGGCCGGGTTTCAAGATTCAAGAGTGGGGAACCATCATGCATGTCGGGTCGATTGTCTGCACTACCCATATCGCGGTGCCGAAGGGCGCGCGCGGCATCGTCCAGCGCGTCCTGGGCGACATGGCCATGGTGACCTGGTACGCGGGCGTACCGGGCGAGTCCAAGGAACTCAACACCGAGCCGTTCTTTCTCGAGGACCTGATCGACACCGGCGAATCCGTGCTGCCGGCCGGCGCGGCGCTTCACTAAGCGCAACCACCGCACCGGGCGCTCGTCTTTCGGCCCGGCTGGCGGCACAATGCGGGGCATGAAAGACGTCACTTCCGCTCCCGCTTCTCCCGCCGGCCCGCCGTTCGCCGGACTCACGCCCGAGTGCGTGCTCGACGCGCTCGACAGCGTGCTGATTCCGGCTGGCCTGCGCACCGACGGGCGCCTGCTCGCGCTCAACAGCTACGAAAACCGCGTCTATCAGGTCGGCATCGAAGACGGCCCGCCGGTCGTCGCGAAGTTCTACCGTCCGGCGCGCTGGTCGGACGAAGCGATCCTCGAAGAGCACGCGTTCGTCGCCGAACTCGCCGCGCGCGAGATTCCGGCGGTGCCCGCGCGCACATTCGACGGCCGCACGCTGCACGCGTTCGACGGCTTCCGCTTCTCGATCTTCGAGCGGCGCGGCGGCCGCGCGCCCGATCTCGATCGCAGCGACACGCTCGAATGGCTCGGCCGCTTCATCGGCCGGATCCATGCGGTCGGCGCGACGCAGCCGTATGTCGCGCGCCCCGTGCTCGACATCAGGACGTTCGGCTACGAGCCGCGCGACTACCTGCTCGCGCACGATTTCATTCCGGACGATGTGCGGCCCGCGTACGAGACGGCCGTGACGCTCGCGCTCGAAGGCGTCGAGGCCGCGTTCGAGCGGGCGGGCGAGATCCGCCTGCTGCGCACGCACGGCGATTGTCATCCGAGCAACGTGCTGTGGACCGATGCCGGCCCGCACTTCGTCGACTTCGACGACAGCCGGATGGCGCCCGCGATCCAGGATCTGTGGCTGCTGCTGCCGGGCGATCGCGAAGGCGCGTCGCGTGCGCTGGCGGACCTGCTGGCCGGCTACGAGGATTTCTGCGAATTCGAGCCGCGCGAGCTGCATCTCGTCGAAGCGCTGCGCACGCTGCGGCTGATCCACTACGCGGCATGGCTCGCGCGGCGCTGGGACGATCCCGCGTTTCCGGCCGCGTTCCCGTGGTTCAACACGCATCGTTACTGGGAAGCGCGCGTGCTCGAGTTGCGCGAGCAGATCGGCGCGATGCAGGAAGGGCCGCTCTGGCCCGTGTGACGGCGCGCGCGGCATCCTCGCCGCGCGGCATGCCGGTGCGGGCCGCGGCGCGATGCGCGCGGCCCGTTTCCCGTTTGGCTCAGAACTTCAGCATCAGCTTGATCAGCGCGGCGAAGCGCTTGCCGTACGGCGGCGCGAGCAGGTTGCGTGCATTCAGGCGCGGCTGCGTGAGCACCGGCTTCATCTTCGAGAACGTCACGAAGCCATCGTAGCCGTGATACGCACCCATGCCGCTCGCCCCGACCCCGCCGAACGGCAAGCTGCCGCACGCGATGTGCATCAGCGTTTCGTTGATCGACACGCCGCCCGAGATCGTTTCGCGCATCACGCGGTCGATCGTGCCGCCGTCCTCGTCGAACAGGTAGAGCGCAAGCGGACGCGGGCGCGCATTCACGTATGCGATCGCTTCGTCGAGCCGTTCGTACGGCACGAGCGGCAGCAGCGGCCCGAAGATTTCCTCCTGCATCAGTTGTGATGCAGCCGGCACCTGCGTGACCGCGCACGGCACGAAGCGACGCGATGCGGGATCGGATTGCGCGTCGGACAGCGGATGCAGCTGCGCGCCGGCCGACTGCGCGTCGCTCGCGAGCTGCTGCAGCCGCGCGTAGTGGCGCGGCGACACGATCGTCGTGTAGTCGCCGTTGGCCGACAGGTCGGGATACATCTTCGCGAAGCGTGCGCGCGCGCGCTCGATGAACGCGGCTTCCATCCCGCGCGGCAGCAGCACGTAGTCGGGTGCGATGCAGGTCTGGCCGGCGTTCAGTGTCTTGCCCGCGACGATCGCGTCGACGGCCGCATCGAAGCGTGCGTTCGGGCCGACGATCGCCGGCGACTTGCCGCCGAGTTCGAGCGTGACGGGCGTGAGGTTGTCGGCAGCCGCGCGCATCACGTGGCGGCCGACATGCGTCGAGCCGGTGAACAGCAGGTGATCGAACGGCAGCCCGCTGAACGCGGCGCCCACTTCCGCATCGCCGTTCACGACCGCGACGTGGTCGCGCGTGAAGGTCTTGGCAATGAGCTGCTCGAACAGCGCCGACGTGCGCGGCGTCAGTTCGGACATCTTGATGATCGCGCGGTTGCCGGCCGCGAGCGCGCAGATCAGCGGGCCGGCCGCGAGCAGCACCGGATAGTTCCACGGCACGACGATGCCGATCACGCCGAGCGGCTGCGGAATCACCTTTGCGCGCGCCGGGCGCAGCCACTTGTTCATCGGTTTGCGGATCGGTTTCATCCAGCGCTTGCCGTGCTTGAGCGCGTCGTCGATCTCTTCCTTCGCCATCCAGATTTCCGACAGCAGCACTTCCTGCTTCGCGCGATGACCGAAATCGGCACTGATCGCTTCGGCGAGCGCGTCCGCATGGTCGATCAGCATCGTGCGCAGCGCACGCAGGTGCTGCACGCGCGTTTCCCATGCCGGATACGGCGCGCGCAGGTAGGCCGCGCGCTGGTCGCGCAGCAGCGCCGTCAGTGCATCCACCGACGGCAGGGCTTGCGGGGCCAGTTCGGGCAGGTCGTTCTTCATGTCGTCTCCTCCAGTTGGGCCTGGCTGGTCGGCCGGCCGTCACGCCGCACGCGCACGCTCGGCGAGCGCGGCGACGCGGATCGGGGTGGTGCGTGTCGCGCGGCGCGGGGCCGGATGCGACGTGTGCTCGAAAAACGGTTGAAGCGTGCAGCGGGCGTCGCATCCACGCGACGGTGTGCGCATCCGGAAACCGCTTGTTGGCGCATGCGCGTGCGGCGCGATGTGGCTGCCGACCGGCACGCATCGCTGCGCCGCGAGCGCCTGCTGGTGCACCGACACAGCGCGGCGCGACGTGTACGCCAGATCGTGCCGCAGCGCATCGTGCAGCTGCGACGAGAAACCGTCCAAACGGTCGGCGACGACACGTGCCGTTCGATTTCGACCGACTGCGCGCATGACGTCGAGCCTCTCCATGCGGGCAGCCGTTTGAAATGAAATGCGGGCTGCGCGCATCGCATCCGGACAACCCGGTCGGCACGCGGCCTGCAGAACCTGGCGCTGCATCGTCGTCACTCCCGTTTCACGACGGATCGGCTTCTGGTGGCCGGCGCGTCGCGCAAAGCGAATCGATACATCTTAAATTTAGTTCACGCGGGCGTTTAGAGGAATCGCTCTTGAATCCGCGCGCCGCGCGTGCGACGGCCATTCCTACAATGCCCGAATTACAAGAGGGGACGCGGTCGCGCGGCGGTGCCGGGCGCCTTCCATGACACGACGGAGACGTGACATGCAATACGACTACATCATCGTCGGCGGCGGTTCGGGCGGGTCGAGCCTGGCAGGCCGTCTCGCCGATGCCTGCCCCGATGCGACGATCGCGCTGATCGAAGCCGGTTCGCATACGGAGCGCAACCTGCTCGTCAACATGCCGGTCGGCATCGCGGCGCTGGTGCCGTTCAAGCTCGGTACGAACTACGGCTACGAGACGGTGCCGCAGCCGGGCCTCGGCGGGCGGCGCGGCTACCAGCCGCGCGGGCGCGGGATGGGCGGCTCGAGCGCGATCAACGCGATGATCTACACGCGCGGCCACCCGGGAGACTACGACGAATGGGCGCAGCTCGGCGCGACCGGCTGGGGCTGGCAGGACGTGCTGCCGTATTTCCGCCGGGCGGAAGGCAACGCGCGCGGTGCCGATGCGTGGCACGGTGCAGACGGCCCGCTCACGGTGTCGGATCTGCGCTTTCGCAATCCGTTCTCCGAACGATTCATCCAGGCCGCGCATGCGGCCGGCTATCCGCTGAACGACGACTTCAACGGCGCGACGCAGGAAGGCGTCGGTTTCTATCAGGTGACGCATCGCGACGGCTCGCGCTGCAGCGTCGCCCGCGCGTACATCTACGGCCGCAACCGACCGAACCTGCACGTGATCACCGATGCGACGGTGCTGCGGGTCAGGTTCGACGGCAAGCGCGCGGCCGGCGTCGCGGTTGCGCGCAACGGGCGCGTCGAGACGCTCGACGCGCGCGCGGAAGTGATCCTGTCGGCCGGCGCGTTCAATTCGCCGCAACTGCTGATGTGTTCGGGGATCGGGCCGGCGGAGCAGCTGCGCCGGCACGGGATCGCGGTCGTGCAGGATGCGCCGGACGTCGGCACGAACCTGATCGACCATATCGATTTCATCATCAATACGCGCGTGAATTCATCGGAACTGGTCGGTGTGTGCCTGCGCGGGATCGCGAAGATGACGCCCGCGCTCGCGCGCTATTTCTCGAGCCGCACCGGGATGATGACGAGCAACGTCGCGGAGGCCGGCGGCTTCATCAAGAGCGATCCGTCGCTCGAGCGTCCCGACCTGCAACTGCATTTCTGCACGGCGCTCGTGGACGACCACAACCGCAAGATGCACTGGGGCTTCGGCTATTCGCTGCACGTGTGCGCGCTGCGGCCGTTCAGCCGCGGCACGGTGGCGCTCGCGAGCGGCGATGCGCGCGACGCACCGCTGATCGATCCGCGCTTCTTCAGCGATTCGCGGGATCTCGACCTGCTCGTGCGCGGCACGCAGGCGATGCGCACGATCCTGTCGCAGGCGCCGCTCGCGTCGCAGGGCGGGCGCGAGCTGTACACGCGGGCCGACCAGAGCGAAGCGGAGCTGCGCAAGACGATCGTCGAGCACGCCGACACGATCTACCACCCGGTCGGCACCTGCCGGATGGGTTCGGATGCGCGCGCGGTCGTCGATCCGCAACTGCGCGTGCGCGGCGTCGAAGGGTTGCGCGTGGTGGATGCGTCGGTGATGCCGACGTTGGTCGGCGGGAACACGAATGCGCCGTCGGTGATGATCGGCGAACGCGCGGCGGACTTCATCGTCGCCACGCGCAAGGGCGCGGCGCCGCGCGGCGAGGCAGCCGCTGCGGTGCACGGCCGCTGAGCGGCGCGCGCACGGCGGCGGCCATGCTCAGGCAAACGTATCGACGAGGCCGGCGCGGCTCACGCTCGCGGCGGCCGGTGCGGATTGCGCAGCGCCGACCGGTGCATCGACGGCTGACGATCCGCCGCTCCCGCGCCGCGCCGACTGGCCGCCGGCGAAGGATTGTTGCGGGTTCTGCTGCTGCGAAGCGAAGCCGCCGTCGCTGACGGTCGCGCTCCCGAGCCCGAGCCCGCCCGCTTCCATTGCCTCGCGCAGCTTCGGCAGCGCGGCTTCGACCGCTTCGCGCACCTGCGCGTGCTGCGATACGAACAGCGCATGCGCGTTGTTGTCCGCGACGCGCAGCACGACCTGCAGCGGCCCGAGATCGGCCGGATTGAGCGTCAGTTCGGCGCTCTGCTGGTGCGCGTTCGACAGGAACACGACCTTCTGGCTCAACGCGTCCGTCCAGTCCGGGGTGCTGATGTGCGGCGCGAGCACGTGCGCGTTCGCGGCGGCGATCGCCCCTGCGGCCGGCGACAGCTGCAGGTTCGCCTGGGCCGCGGCCGCAGCCGTGGCGCCGGCCGCGAGCGTCGCGCTGGCGGCCGGATCCATTGCGTCGCCGGCTGCCGCGAGCGCGTGCTGCTCGCCCGACTGCGCGTTCGCGTTGGCCTGCAGTGCCTGTGCGGTGGCTTGCGCCGGTGTTTGCTGGGTGGCGAGCGCGCCCTTCGCGTCGGCGAGCGTGCGGTCGAAGGTCGGCACCTTCGGTGTCAGCGGCGCGGCGGTGCCGGTCGCTGCGGTCGAGGCGGGTGTCGATGCCGTCGTACCGGTCGCGGGCATCGCGATCGCGCCCGAGCCGCCCGTCAGCTTGGCGAGCGCGTCCTGCAGCGCATCGCGGCTCGTTGCCGGCGTGGCCTGGGTGGCCGCGGCCGCATCCTTGGCCGCGTGATCCGCCAGCGTAGCCGTGGCATCGGGCTGGCCGGACACGGCCGCCTTTTGCGCCGCGGCCGCGGCGGCTGCCGCATCGGTCGGCGTCGCGTTGTCCGTGCGCGCCTGCAGTTGCGCCTGCACCGCCGCGGCGGCCGCGAGCGCGGCGGCGTCGGGGTTGGTGGCGGCGTTCGTGGTCGTATCGTCGGTCGTGTCGTCGTCATCGGACGGCTTCGTGCCGGCGGCCGGCTTCGACGAAGCCTGTTTCGTCGACGCATCCGGCACGCGGGAATTCGACGCATCGTGACGGGTGATGACGCTTTGCTTCAGCGTCTGCGCGAACGGCACGGCGGTCGTCGCGCTCGCGGCATCGTTGCCGGCGGCGCTGGACGAACCCGAGCCGCGGGCGGCCTTGAGTGCGGTGCCGGCGGTGTCGAGCAGCGCGCCGAGCAGGGGCAGGGGAGGCATGTCGGTTCTCTCGTTCGAATGCGGTGGTCGGTTACGACGAACGGGCCGCGTCGGCCCGCATGCGCAGGATCTTCGCGGCGTGTTCGTCGGCGTCGCGCTGTTCGCGCCGGGCGTCGCGCTTGGCTTCCTGCGCGATGCCGCGCGCCTGCAGGATTTCAAACGAGCCGACGGTGCGTTTCTTGTTTTGCCAGTTGGGGCGAGCTTCGTCGATGCGGACTTCGGCCGCGGCCAGCACGCTGCGCTGTTGCGCGATCGCGGCGTCGAGCGTGTCGATGAACGCCTGGAAATTGCGCCAGTTGCCGGCCGGCATCCCGTGCTGCGCGGATTGCGAGAAGCGCGCGTGGTATTCGTCACGGTAGCGCAGCAGCGCGTCGAGCTGCTCGGCGGCCGCGGTGCGGTCGCGCTGCGCAGTGCCGAGCTGCTTCGTGGCGGAGTCGAGATCCTCCTGCGCGCGGTCGAGCAGCAACTGAAGGGGAAAGCCGTGTGCCATCGGGATCAGCCTCCGTAAGCGTCGAACAGTGCATCGAGCCCGGCGAGGCTCGACGCGAACGGCGCGCATTCGCGAAAGCCCTGCTGCAGGAACGCCTCGATGCGCGGATAGAGCGCGATCGCGCGGTCGAGCTGCGCGTCGCGGCCGGGCGCGTACGCGCCGACCGCGATCAGGTCGCGGTTGCGCTGGTAGCGCGACAGCATCTGCTTGAACTGCCGGACATGGTCGAGGTGCGTTTCGTCGATCAGCGCGGTCATCGCGCGGCTGATCGATGCCTCGATGTCGATCGCCGGATAGTGGCCGGCCTCGGCGAGCGCGCGTGACAGCACGACGTGGCCGTCGAGGATCGCGCGCGCCGAATCGGCGATCGGGTCCTGCTGGTCGTCGCCTTCGGTCAGCACCGTGTAGAACGCGGTGATCGAGCCGCCGCCTTCCGGCCCGTTGCCGGTGCGCTCGACGAGCGCGGGCAGCTTCGCGAACACCGACGGCGGGTAGCCCTTGGTCGCGGGCGGCTCGCCGATCGCCAGCGCGATCTCGCGCTGCGCCATCGCGTAGCGTGTAAGCGAATCCATCAGCAGCAGCACGTGCTTGCCCTGGTCGCGGAAATACTCGGCGAGCGACGTCGCGTAGGCCGCGCCCTGCATCCGCAGCAGCGGCGACACGTCGGCCGGCGCCGCGACGACGACCGAGCGCGCGAGCCCGTCCTCGCCGAGGATCTGTTCGATGAATTCCTTCACTTCGCGGCCGCGTTCGCCGATCAGCCCGATCACGATCACTTCCGCGCTCGTATAGCGCGCCATCGTGCCGAGCAGCACCGACTTGCCGACGCCCGAGCCCGCGAACAGGCCCATCCGCTGCCCGCGGCCGACGGTGAGCAGCGCGTTGATCGCGCGCACGCCGACGTCGAGCACGTGGTGGATCGGTTCGCGCTCGAGCGGGTTGATCGACGGCGCCGACAGCGGCGCGTCGACCTTCGACGCGAGCGGGCCGAGGCCGTCGAGCGGGCGGCCCGACGCGTCGACGACGCGCCCGAGCATCTCCCAGCCGACCGGCAGCCGCTTCGCGCCCGCGAGCGGATCGGCGACGGGCGCGCTTTCGCGCGGCCACACGCGCGCGCCGGGCAGCACGCCGGCGACGTCGGTGGTCGGCATCAGGAACAGGCGGTCGCCGGCGAAGCCGACGACTTCGGCCTCCGCGTGCGGCAGCGTGCTGCCGGGCGGCAATTCGATCGTGCATTCGGCGCCGACCGACAGGCGCAGCCCGATCGCCTCGAGCACGAGGCCGGCCGCGCGCGTGAGACGCCCGCACGGCCGCAGCGGCAGCGCGCGGCGGCTGCGCGCTGTGAGCCCGTTCAGGTGGGTGCGCCAGTGCGCGAGATGCGGGTTGTTGGGTGCGCGCGGCGTGGCGCCGGCCGCGTCGGACGCGGCAGCGGCGATGTGCGGAGTCGTGTCTTGTGCGGTGTCGTGAGCGGTGTGGTGCTCCGGGCCGAACGACGCGAGCGCGAGCTCACGCTCCAGCGGCGTCATGCCGTCGTGCGCGAGCGCCTCGGGCGGCCGCGTCACCACGTGCTCACCTTGCCGATCGCGGCGGCGACGCGCTGCCAGCGCGTGGGCAGCGTCGCGTCGACCTCGCCGGTCGCGGCGTGCGCGCGGCAGCCGCCGCGCTCGATCGACGCGTCGGTGCGCACGTTCCAGCCGAGCGTATCGAGATCGTCCTGCAAATAGGCTTCGACGACGGGCAGGTCGGCCGGATTCACCGCGAGATGCGGCGCGCCGGACAGCGCGGGTTCGGCCGCGAGCACGTCGCGCACGGCGGCAACCAGCGCAGCCGGATCGTGCTTCACGTGCTGGCGCACGACCTGCTGCGCAATGTCGAGGGCGAGCTGCGCGATGTCGGCGGCCAGATCGTGTTCGACGGTCGACACGGCCTCGCGGAACGACGCGGCAAGTGCCGCAAGCTGCGCGGCCTGTTCGCGTGCGTCGGCCTGGCCAGCCTCGAAACCCTGTTCACGGCCCTGGTCGAAGCCGGCCTGGTAGCCGAGCGCCTGGCCTTCGACGTGGCCGGCCGCATGGCCTTCGGCGTGCGCGGCGTCGCGCACGCGTTGCAGTTCCTCGGCGAGCGCGGCGGCGGCCGCTGCCGCGTCGTCGGGCGGCGGCGGGGGCGGCGGCGGGTCGAACGACGCCATCTCCCACCGCTGGTACGCGGTGAGGGTGCCCGCGCGATCGCTCGCCGAATCAGACATATGCGTCTTCCGCCTTGCCGCCGATCGCGATCGCGCCGCTCTCGGCCAGGTTGCGCACGATCTGCAGGATGCGGCGCTGCTGCGTCTCGACGTCGGACACGCGTACCGGGCCGCGCGCGTCGAGATCCTCGGCGAGCAGTTCGGCCGCGCGCTGCGACATGTTCGCGAGGAACTTCTGGCGCAGTGCCGGCGGCGCGCCCTTCAGCGCGATGATCAGCGTTTCCGACTCGACTTCCTTGAGCACCATCTGGATCGCGCGATCCTCGAGGTCGAGCAGGTTCTCGAACACGAACATCTGGTCGATGATCTTCTGCGCGAGTTCGGCGTCGTACTGGCGGACGCTTTCGAGCACGCCTTCCTCATGCACGCTCGTCATGAAGTTCAGGATCTCGGCCGCGGTGCGGATGCCGCCCATCGGGCTGCGCTTCAGGTTGTCGCTGCCGGACAGCAGGCCCGTCAGCACGTCGTCGAGTTCGCGCAGCGCGGCCGGCTGGATGCCGTCGAGCGTCGCGATCCGCAGGATCACGTCGTTACGCAGCCGCTCGGTGAAGCACGACGCGATTTCGGATGCCTGGTCGCGGTCGAGGTGCACGAGGATCGTCGCGATGATCTGCGGATGCTCGTTCTTGATCAGTTCGGCCACGGCGCCCGAGTCCATCCACTTCAGGCCCTCGATGCCGCTCGTGTCGCTGCCCTGCAGGATGCGGTCGATCAGCACGCCGGCCTTGTCCTCGCCGAGTGCCTTCGTCAGCACCGAGCGGATGTAGTCGCTCGAATCGAGCGACAGCGCGGTGTGCTGCTCCGCTTCCTTCGCGAATTCGTGCAGCACGTCCTCGACCTGCTCGCGCGTGACGTTCTTCAGCGCGGCCATCGCGGCGCCGATCTTCTGGACCTCGCGCGGCGCGAGGAACTTGAATACCTGCGCGGCCTCTTCCTCGCCGATCGACATCAGCAGGAGCGCGCTCTTGGTCAAGCCTTCAGCGTTCATCGGACACCCAGTTCTTCACGACGGTGGCGACGATCTTCGGATCCTGGCGGGCGATCGTGCGCGCGTAGTCGAGGTTGCGTTCGTAACGGTTCTTTTCGCTTTCGAACCCGAGCAGCAGCGCGTCGGGCTCCTCGGACTTCTCCGGTCCCGGCAGGCCGTCGAGCGCGACGGAATCTTCCGGTGCCGCGAGCGCCGGTGCGACCGGCTCGGGCGGCGGGAACGCACGGCGCATCGCCGGGCGCACGAACATGAAGTAGAGCGCCGCGGCGGCCGCAGCGATGCCGAGCCACTTCGCCGCTTCCTTCGCCATCGCGATCATGTCCGGCTGGCGCCACCACGGCAGGTCGGCGTACGGGTCGCTCACGGTCGAGAACGCGCTGTTCACGACGTTCACCGAGTCGCCGCGCTTCTCGTCGTAGCCCATCGCATCCTTCACGAGCTGTTCGACCTGCGCGAGCTTCGCGGGCGGCAGCGGCTGCATCGTCACGTGGCCCTTCGCGTCGGCGACCGGCTGGTAGTTGACGACGACCGCGACCGACAGCCGCTTCACGCTGCCCATCGGCTGCTCGAGATGGCGGATCGTCTTGTCGACTTCGTAGTTGGTCGTCTGGTCCTTGCGGTCGCTCACCGGGGTTGTCTGCGGCGCGTTCTGGCCGTTGCCGGCGACGATCGGCGCGGAAGCCGGTTGCGGCGGCGTGTTCGACAGCGCGCCCGGCACGCCCGACGCGCCGCCCTGCGCGAGTTCGGTCGCGCTGCTGGTCTGCTGGCTGCGGATCGCGGATTGCTGCGGATTGCCGTTCGGGCCGTAGCTTTCCGACGTCTGCTCGATCTTCGAGAAATCGAGGTCCGCGCTGACCTGCGAGCGCGCGTTGCCCGTGCCGAAGATCGGCGCGAGGATCGCGTCGATGCGCTTCTGCGTGTTGTGCTCGACCTGCTGTACATACTTGAGCTGGCTCGCGTCGAGGCCGGATGCCGACGCGGTCTGGGTCAGCAGGTTGCCGTCCTGGTCGACGATCGTCACGTTCTTCGCGGGCATGTCGGGCACGCCGGACGACACCATCCGCGTGATTGCCTGAACCTGGCCCTCGTCGAGCACGCGGCCCGGGTAGAGGTCGACGAACACCGACGCGCTCGGCGCTTCCTTGTCGCGCACGAACACCGACGGTTTCGGGATCGCGAGATGCACGCGCGCGCCGCGCACGGCGTTGATCGATTCGATGGTGCGCTGCAGCTCGCCTTCGAGCGCGCGCTGGTAGTTGATCTGCTCGGCGAACTGGCTGATGCCGAATTTCTGGTTGTCCATCAGCTCGAAGCCGACCGAGCCGCCTTTCGGCAGCCCCATCGCGGCGAGCTTCAGGCGCGTTTCATGCACCTGGTTCGACGGCACGAGGATCGCGCCGCCGGCATCGGCGAACTTGTAGGGAACGTTTGCCTGCTGGAGCGCGGCAATGATTGCGCCGCCGTCGCGATCCGACAGGTTGCTGTACAGCACGCGGTAGTCGGGCGCACGGCTCCACAGCACGAGCGCGGTGATGACGGCGACCGCGAATGCGACGGCGATCAGGAACGGCAGCTTCGGGTTGCCCTTCATCCGCGAGATGCCGGGGATGCGTTCCGCGAAGCCGCCAAGCCCGAAGTCCGCGCCTGCGCCACCCGCGCCCGGCAACGCGGCGGCCGCGGCGGCGCCGGGCGCCGGGCTGGCGAGGCCCGCGCGGGCGTCTGGGTTGATCAGCGAGTTGGCCTGCGAATCCATGCGTCGAGTTTCTCCGGAGCGGGACGACTGAGCTCGCTCGGACGAGCGGGCGGACAATGACACGATGCGATTATCGTGACCCGGGCCGTACTCCGATCGACCGAAAAGAGCGGGGTTTCCCCCGTACTTTCTCGGCTTTGACGCGCGTCACGCTGCTATCCTTTTTCGGAATCCGGCATGGCGCGCGTGGTGCGGCGCCGGCGGATCTCCCGGTGCGTCCGGGTCTCTTCTCTCAGTTTCGGGGACAGCATGACGGCGAACGTCAGCGGAATCGGTTCGGTGTTGCAACAGATGCAGTCGATGGCCGCGCAGGCGTCCGGCGGCGTCGCGAGCCCGACGGCGGCACTGGCCGGCTCGGGCGCGGCGACGGCCAGCACGTTCGCCAGCGCGATGAAGGCGTCGCTCGACAAGATCAGCGGCGACCAGCAGCACGCGCTCGGCGAGGCGCAGGCGTTCGAGGTCGGCGCGCCGAACGTGTCGCTGAACGACGTGATGGTCGACATGCAGAAAGCCAACATCGGCTTCCAGTTCGGGCTCCAGGTCCGCAACAAGCTAGTGAGCGCTTACAACGACATCATGCAGATGTCGGTGTGATAAGGGCGGCTATGCGGGGAAAGCTGTCCGTGGACGGCCATCCGGGCGGGTCTGCGGACCGGCCCTTCTGCGCCAGGCGGCACGCTCCGCTTGCCTAAAGCTTTCCAAATCCCTTCCGATAACTCCGGTGAAGGCCGCGTCGTGCGATGCACGGCCGCGGTTCCCGTATAGCCAAGGCATAACAAGGAGAAGCGCATGTTTTCCCCAGGGCACGCTGGAGCCAGTGCGTACGCGCGTGTCGGCGTCGAGACGGGGGTGATGGGCGCCTCCCCGCACCGGTTGATCGCGATGCTGTACCAGGGCGCGCGGCAGGCGATTGCGCTGGCGCGCCTGCATTTGCAGCAGGGCAATGTGTCCGCGCGCGGCGAAGCGATCGGCAAGGCGATCCGGATCGTCGACAGCGGGCTGAAGGCGTCGCTGAACCTCGACGCGGGCGGCGAGATCGCCGAGCGGCTGGACGCGCTGTATGCGTATATCGGCCGGCGTCTGCTCGAAGCGAATGCTCAGGCGAGCGACGCGATGCTGGTCGAAGTCGACGGGCTGCTCGCGACGCTCGAGGAAGCATGGACGGGGATCGCCCCGGAAGTCGCGCGGATGGCCGCGCAACAGGCAGTGGAAGCATCACGATGAATCGCAAGGCCGAATACTTCGAACGTTACGAGGCGCTCGCCGCCGTGTCGGGCCGAATGCTGGGCGCCGCCCGCAGCGCCGACTGGAGCGCGTTGCCGGGGTTGCAGGCCGAATTCATGCGGTTGGTCGACGGGCTGAAGGAAGCCGATCCGGGCGTCGTGCTCGACGAATCGGATCTCGGCCGCAAGCTCGACCTGATCCGCCGCATCCTGGCCGACGACGCCGCGATTCGCGATCTCGCGAGCCCGGACGTCGCGCGGCTGTCCGCGCTGTTCGAGGCGCGGCGCTCGACCAAGGTATTGACCGATCTCTACCGCGCGCGCGGGTAGGGCCCGTTTCCGGGGAAACGGGCGCGGGAGCGCACGAATCCGCTGTGGCAGGCGCGCAGTTCCCGCGGGCGGCACCAATGTGCCGTTCCCGGATTCGCAACGATGTGGCTGAGATAAGCAGGCTCCGATCATGACCGGTATCGACTCCGTTGCGGCCGCGCTGCTGGCGAGCCGCCTCGACAGCTTGCTGACCGGCACCGTGTCGGCGCCCGCCGGCGGCGGCGCGACCTCGCAGGTCGGCACGCCGGGCACCGGCGCGTCGTCCACGCCTTCGGCCGGCAGCCCGCCTGCTGCGCCGCCCGCTTCCACCCAGACTGCGCTATCCGATGTCGGGCGCGTGCTCGACGCGATTTCGCGCGTGGGCGGCGACTCGACGCCGGCCATTGCCGGGCGCGCGCCGCTGCTGGCCGACCCCACCGTGCTGCTGACCGACACGGCTGCGCCGGCCGCTTCCAATCTTGCTGCGTCTTCCACGCCGGCTTCCGCTGCTGCGTCGTCGGCTGCTGCGGCGCGCGAAGCGGCTGCGACTTTGCCGGTCGCGGCGCTGCGCGCAGCGCTCGCCCAGGCGGTGAGCGAAAGCGGCCTTTTCTACGAATCCCATCTCGCGCAGTGGCTGGCCGGCCAGCGTCCGCTCGCGGCGCTGATGCGCGAGCCGCAGGCGCGCCTCGCGGCCGCGCTCGCGCCGGCCGATCCGGACGCCGCACAGCACGGCTCGACCGACCTGCTCGACGAGCTGCTCGCGCAGCGCCCGTCTTTGCCGGCGGCCGCGCGGGCAACGGCGCAGCCGGGCACGCCGGCCCAGGGCGGCGCGTCGGCTCGCGATCCTGCGCAGGCGTTGCCGGCAGTCACGCGGCAGGGCGCGTCGCTGCCGCCCGATACGGCCGATCCGCTCGGCGAGCGTGCCGATACACGCTGGACGCCCGCGCGGGCCGAGCTGGCTACCGCGTCGTCCGATTCGCAGGCGCAGACGCTGGCGACCGTGCATCCGGCCGCCGTGCCGCTCGTCAGGCAGCAGCTCGACGCGCTCGCGACCGACCAGTTTCGCTGGGCGGGCGAGGCATGGCCCGGCGCGCGGCTCGACTGGACGATCGAACCCGACGATCAGGGCAACCGTGCGCCGCGCAGCGACGTCGACACGGGCGACGGCATTGCCTGGCGCACGCGCCTCACGCTGACGTTGCCGTCGCTCGGCACGGTCGACGCGGAGCTGGTGCTGAACGGCACGCAGCTCGTCGCGCGGCTGCGTGCGAACCAGGCGGGTGCTGACCGTCTCACGCGGCACGAGGCGGCGTTGCGGCAGCGGCTCGAAGTGTCGGGGCTCAAGGTGGGCGGGCTGTCGATCCGCGCGGTCGATGACGGCCCGGACGGCTTCGACCTGTTTGCGGCCCAGGCGGCCGCCGCCGCGTATGCGCGCGGTTCGGCGTCGGCGGCGGCCAGCGGCCCGGCGACACGTGCGCCCGATACCGACGACGAGGCGCTGTCATGAGCATGACGTCCCGCAAGCGCGCGGCCGCGCTCGTCTACGATCCGAAGGGCGGCGATGCGGCGCCGCGCGTGGTCGCGAAGGGCTACGGCGCGCTCGCCGAGATGATCGTCGCGCGTGCGCACGACGCCGGCTTGTACGTGCATACGGCGCCGGAGATGGTGTCGCTGCTGATGCAGGTCGACCTCGACGACCGGATTCCGCCGCAGCTCTACCAGGCGGTCGCGGATCTGCTCGCGTGGCTGTACTCGCTCGACCGGACCGAGCCCGCGCCGGACGACGCCGCACCGCGCTTTCCGCTGCCGCCGCTGCGCTGAACGGGCCGACACTGCGCGATTTCTTACGAAATGCCGTCTTGACCTTGCAAGGTCATTCTGTCGATATTCTTCTTTTATCGGCCGGCATCACGCCGCAACGTGCTTGCTTCGTCTGATTTTCCCCTGTTGTCGGGCTGGCCGCCACGTAACCGGGCAGATTGAGCCGGCAATTAATTTGTGTAATGATATCCATTCTCATTTTCATGCTGCTCGGGCGGCGCGCACGCTTTGCGCGCCGCCCGTTGTTTTGAACGAATGGAAACTCTCGCGTGAACGCGCCCGAAACGATCAATCCGCCCCAGACGGGTACTTCCCGCGCGGGCGTCACCGTGCTGCACCCGGCGGCCCGCCCGCTGGGCGACGACGAACTGGCGGCGCGCCGCCAGCGTTCGCGCCGCGCGACCTTCATCAAGTGGCTGCGCAAGGTGCATGGCTGGGTCGGGCTGTGGGGCGCGGTGCTCGGGCTGCTGTTCGGCGTGACGGGCGTGCTGCTCAACCACCGCGCGCCGCCGCTGAAGATTTCGACCGGCGAGCCGCAGGTCGAGGAGATGCAGATCGCACTGCCGGATCCGGCGCCGAAGACGCCCGCCGCGATGACGAAGTGGCTGCAGCACGAACTGCATTTCGACGGCAAGCCGGGCCGCATGCGCAAGGAGCCCGCGCAGCCCGTCGCGTGGGGCGATAAACACGTGATGCAGCCGGAGCACTGGCAGATGGGCCTGTTCGGCCCGCACCAGAACCTGCAGGCCGAATACTGGGTCGGCAACGGCTACGTCGCGGTGAAGCGCACGGGCAACACGTTCCTGACGACGCTGAACAACCTGCATCGCGGCGTCGGGATGAATCTCGGCTGGGTGCTGCTGATGGACACGATCGCGGGCTCGCTGATCCTGCTGTCGCTGACCGGCGTGCTGCTGTGGACCGAGCTGAACAAGCGCCGCACGGTCGGCGTCGTGCTGGTGGTCGGTTCGATTGCCGCGGCGCTTGCCGCCGGCCTGACCTGATCGGCGACCCGCGCCGGCCTGGCGCCGGCGCGTGTCGTTTCACTGGTTTCGTCCGCTTCGCCCGTCGCGGACGCATACCCGGCGCGACCGTGCGCCGGCGTCGATCGCGATCAGAGGCCGCAGGCCGCGCCGCTGTTCGCCGCGATCTCGCGCGCGGCCTTCGCGCCCTCGACCTGCAGGATCGTCGGCAGCGACACGTTGTTCTTCGCGGCGGTGATCTCGGCGAGGATCGAGATCGCGATTTCCGGCGGCGTCCGGCTGCCGATGTAGATGCCGGCCGGCCCGTGCAGCCGGCCCAGTTCCGCTTCGTTCAGGTCGAATTCGCGCAGCCGCTCGCGCCGCGCTGCGTTGTTGCGCCGCGAGCCGAGCGCGCCCACGTAGAACGCGGGCGTCTTCAGCGCCTCCATCAGCGCGAGATCGTCGAGCTTCGGATCGTGCGTGAGCGCGATCACGGCCGAACGCGCATCGAGGTTCATGTCGAGCACCGTATCGTCGGGCATCGTGTGCACGACGCGCGTGCCCGGCACGTCCCACGCATCCGTGTATTCCTCGCGCGGATCGCACACCGTCACCTGGTAGTCGAGCCCGACCGCGATCTGGCACAGATAGCGCGACAACTGGCCGGCGCCGATTACGAGCATCCGGTAGCGCGGCCCGTGGATCGTCACGAGCCGTTCGCCGTCGAACGCGAGCCCGTCGGCCGCCTGCGCGGGCGACAGCGATGCGCGGCCGGTCGCGAGCGTCATCGTGCGCGTAACGAGGCGGCCGGCCTCGACTTCCGCGCACAGCGCGGCAATCCCGCTGTCGCGCGTGAGCGGCTCGAGCACGAGCTGGATCGTGCCGCCGCACGGCAGCCCGAAGCGATGCGCTTCCTCGGCCGTCACGCCGTACTTGAGCGCTTCCGGGCGCGCGTCGGCCGCGATCCCGCTTGCGTGCACACGGGCGATCAGGTCGTCCTCGATACATCCGCCGGACACGGAACCGACCACGAGCCCGTCTTCGCGCACCGCGAGCATTGCGCCTTCGGGGCGGGGCGACGAGCCCCACGTCTTCACGACCGTCACGAGCAGCACGCGGCGCCCTTCGTCGAGCCAGCGCGCGCTGGATTTCAATACATCGAGATCGACGCTTTCCATCATCTTCTTCCTGTTGCCGGGCGACATCGCCGATGCGGGCCGCCGTTTGATGGCGCGATTATGAACCGGCCACGGCAAGCGTGCAGGCGACGGGGAACGCGCAAAACGGGGAAGGGACAAGCGGAGCGGCGTGGAAGGCGGGCAAGGCGGCCTGTGGCGGGCCGCCGGCAGGTCGCCGGGCGGACGCCTCCGCCCGGCGGGTCGCTACATCAGAGCGAGCCCAGGTACTGCGTCAGGTTGCGGATGTTGTTGTCGTACGCGTTCGGCGAGCCGAGCTCGACGCCGCCGCTGCGCACGTAGTACTCGAACGGCACGGAGCGGGTGCCGAAGAACGGCAGGAAATTGTCCGGTTGCAGCGTTGTGCCGTTCAGGCCGATTGCCCAGTTCCGCGACTTGTACAGCTCGAGTTCGCGGATCGTCGCCTGGACCTGGTTCGTTTCCGATGCGCGAATCGCGGCGATGCGCTGCGTCAGCGTCTCGATGTTCGCCTGGTATGCGCTCGGTTCGCCGACCGACACGCCACGCGCACGAACGTAGTAGCTGAACGGCAGGTTGCGCTCGGTGAAGAACGTCAGGAAACCGTCCGGCGCCAGCGTATCCCCGTTCAGTCCGATCGCCCAGTTCTTGCTTTGATAATCCCTGAGCCCCGCGATCGTCTGGTTGGCCGCGCTGATTTCGACCTTCGCCGTGACGTTGACCAATGTATTGCTCATGACAGACCTCTCTGGTTCTTGTTGAACTTCGGACAGGTGCAGCGACATGCCTCCGGATGGAGGCAATAAAATACCCTCGACCGGATTATCCGGTCGTAATGATTTTAATTAAAAAGATGCTGAAAATTCTTTTATGAATGCGCGATGAATTTGTGTTTTATAAAAAGGCGCTTCGATGAAATCGATTGCATCCCGCCGCGCTCCTGCTGCGGCTTGTGCCCCGTCTGGTCCAAGCGGGGCGGGCGTATGCGATCGGCCGACCTGAATACTAGGTTGGCGAATGCAAGAGTTCAATGCCGGTCGCGTGATTATTTTCTTCTATTCATATTCAATTCAATTGAATTACATTTTTAATCGATTAATATGGCGATCCGAATCGAATATATCGGCATTCGGAAAATGAACGGCGGGAACGGGAATTGACGCGCGGATCGTTGCAGGAAAAGCAACGTGGCGGCGGGGCGGGTGAAGGCAGGGAGGGTGCGGGGCCGGTATCCGGCCCCGCGGGTGCGCACCGTGCCGCGTGCGGC
This sequence comes from Burkholderia lata, assembly GCF_000012945.1. Classification (NCBI taxonomy): domain Bacteria; kingdom Pseudomonadati; phylum Pseudomonadota; class Betaproteobacteria; order Burkholderiales; family Burkholderiaceae; genus Burkholderia; species Burkholderia lata. Next base: position 3,573,738 of record NC_007510.1, on the reverse strand, counting down.
ACGGCGGCGCTCAGTGCGCGTCGTGGTGACCGTGCGCGAGCTTCGAGTGGTGACGCGAGTACAGGAAGTAGATCACGAGGCCGATCACGAGCCAGATGCCGAACGCGGCCCACGTGATGGGCTGCAGGTTCAGCATCAGGAACAGGCACGACGCGACCGCGAGGATCGGCACCACGGGCACGCCGGGGCAGCGGAACGCACGCGGCAGGTCGGGGTGCGTGCGACGCAGCACGAGCACCGCGATCGACACCATCGAGAACGCGGCGAGCGTGCCGATGTTGATCAGCTCGGCGAGCACGTTGAGCGGCACGAGCGCGGCGATCAGCCCGAAGAACAGGCCGACGAGCCAGGTCGTCAGGAACGGCGTCGCGTAGCGCGGGTGCACGCGCGACAGCGCCGCCGGCAGCAGCCCGTCGCGCGACATCGCGAAGATCACGCGCGTCTGGCCGTAGCTCATCACGAGGATCACGGTCAGCATGCCGAGCACCGCGCCGAGATCGATGAAGCCGGCGACCCACGTCTCGCCGGCCTTCTGCAGCGCGTACGAGATCGGGTGCGAGATGTTCGCGTACTGGGCCGACGGCACGATGCCGGTCGCGACCGCGGCGACCGTCACGTACAGCACCGCGCACACCGCGAGCGACGCGATGATGCCGATCGGCAGGTCGCGCTTCGGATTCTTCACTTCCTCGGCCGCCGACGACACTGCGTCGAAGCCGATGAACGCGAAGAACATCACGGCCGCCGCGCCGAACACGCCGTTCCAGCCGTGCGGCATGAACGGCTTCCAGTTCGCGGGCGTCACGTGGAACACGCCGACCGCGATCACGAGCAGCACGACCGACACCTTGATGAACACCATGATGTTGTTGATGCGGGTCGACTCGCGGATGCCGATCGACAGCAGCGTCGTGATCACGATCATCACGAGGAACGCGGGCAGGTTGAACCACGTGACGACACCCGGCACCGCGCCGGGCGCGGCCGTCAGCACGGTGGGCAGCGTCAGCCCGAAGCCCTGCAGCAGGGACTGCAGGTAGCCCGACCAGCCGACCGACACGGCCGACGACGCGAGGCCGTATTCGAGCATCAGGTCCCAGCCGATGATCCACGCGACGAGCTCGCCGAGGGTGGCGTACGAATACGTGTAGATCGAGCCGGCGACGGGGATCGTCGACGCGAACTCCGCGTACGACAGCGCGGCGAGGCCGCACGCGATCGCGGCGATCACGAACGACAGCATCAGTGCAGGGCCGGCCTGCACGGCGCCGGTCCCGGTCAGCACGAAGATGCCGGTGCCGATGATTGCGCCGATGCCGAGGAAGGTGAGGTCGATCGCGCCGAGCGCTTTCTTGAGCCCGGCGGCATGCGCGCCGGCGATCATGCGATCGACGTTTTTCTTGCGGAAGAGAGACATTGCGGATGAATCGCCAGCGCGCGCAGGCGCGGTAGCGCTGACTGAGTGAAAACCCGTAATTTTAGCCGATTTGGCGCACAAGACCCGCTGCAGCGCAGCGGTGCGTCACAAAATCGTCCGATAAAACAAGCGCTTGCGCATCGGGCGGGCGGCCGCGGGCGGCGGCGCGGCATGCGCCGCGTCGCGGGATCGGGTGAACCGGGTGAGTCGGGCGGGAAGATCCGGCGCCGGCCGTGGGCGCCATGTCGACGAGCCGGTTGCTCATCACGTAGAACGTGAGCTCCGCGTTGTTCGACAGCCGCATCTTCTCGAGCAGCCGCGACCGGTACACGCTCACCGTCTTCACGGACAGCGACAGCGTGTTCGCGATGTCGGTGAGCCGCTTGCCCGACGCGAGCATGCAGAGCGTCTGGTATTCGCGATCGGACAGCTTCTCGTGCGGCAGCGGCTCGTTCTCGAACGACACGTATTCGGCGAGCGCCTCGGCCATCGCGGGGCTCACGTACTTGCGGCCGGCCGCGACCTGCTGGATCGCGCCGATCATCTGCGCGGCGTTGACCGTCTTCGACAGATAGCCGGCGGCGCCGGCCTTCAGCGCGCGCACCGCGTACTGATCCTCGCGGTACATCGAGAACATCAGCACCGGCGTGCGCGGCAGCTTGCGCTTGAGGCGCTTGAGCACTTCGATGCCGTTCGTGTCCGGCAGCGAGATGTCGAGCAGGATCACGTCGAATTCCTGCTTGTCGACGGCGGCCACGGCGTCGCCGCCGTTCTCGGCCTCGGTGACGTCGCGTGCGACGCCACGGTCGATCAGCAACTGGCGGATCCCTTGCCGGACGATCGCGTGATCGTCCACGAGCAGGATGTTCAGGCTCATGACGACCTCACGAAAGCGACGCGCGGCGGGCCGCGACGGGCACCGCGAGCAGCGAATCCCAAGCGAAGCGGGCGGTGACGCGCGTGCCGTGGCCGGCGTCCGGCGTGGCCGTCTCGAAGCTGCCGGCGAACGCCTCGCAGCGGGCGCGCATGCCGGCGAGACCGTAGCCGGTGCGACGGCTTCGGGAGAAACCGGTCCCATCGTCGGAGACAATCAGTGACAGGTGCGTGCCGTCGGTGGCGATCCGCACGTCGACCGACGTCGCGCGGGCATGCTTCGCGACGTTCGACAACGCTTCCTGCGCGACGCGGAACACCGCGAGCGCGCTGGCGCCGGCGATCTGCGTCAGGCGTGCGTCGGCCGCACAGACGAAGCTTGTGCGCAGGCCGGTGCGTGCCGCATGGGTGTCGGCCCACGACGACAGCGCGCCGACCAGGCCCGCGTCGAGCGCCGGCGTGTCGCGTTCGTCGATCAGCCGGCGATTCGCGTCGGTCGCGGAGTCGAGTGCCTGCTGCGCAAGCGCCAGCGCGCGCAGGCAACCCTCCGGCGCATCGGCCGGTAGCCACGTTTGAACGTTTGCGAGCGCGAAACGAGCAGCGGTCAGTTCGGCACCGAGTCCGTCGTGCAGCTCGCCTGCCAGGTGGCGGCGGGCCGCTTCGTCGGCGGCGAGCAACTGGGCAGACAGCGCTGCGATCCGCGCGGCGGAGGCACCGCGTTTCGACGCGGCGTCGGCAATGGGCGGAGTCGCGACGCAGCCCGGCACGAGCTGTTGCGACGGGAACGGGGCGTGGGCGCCCAAAGGCGCGCTAAGCGACGTATCCATGACTCTCCCTGCTGTCAGAAAGCGGTTCAGACACCGGCTGGCTGCGTGGAACGGCGGCCGTTTTGATGACGGTCGCCGCCAGAGAATCGCCCCCTGCCGAGGTAACAAAAGTTACGTCTTGTAACACTTGCATCCGACCCTTCCACTCTCATCCGAACGGCAACCACGCGCGGCGAATAATATCTCAAAATTTCTGAAAAGGTCATGTCGGGCGGACATTTAAGGGTAAATGTGAATAATCGGAATGAAGGTGTTGTAGGAAAAACACTGACACCCGAGCACCGGACGATGACGTATCCAAATGTAACTATTTGAGATGGGATGATCCCAATTTGTTACGAATTCGCCAAGTAGGGATGAAAAAAAACCGGAGCTTTCGCTCCGGTTCTTGATGACGCGCAAATTTGGGGATCGATCAGTCCACGAACGCGCGCTCGATCACGTAGTGGCCCGGTGCGCTGTTCTTGCCTTCGACGAGGCCGGCCTGCTTCAGCAGGTCGGTCGTGTCCTTCAGCATCGCGGTGCTGCCGCACAGCATCACGCGGTCGTTTTCCGGCGAGAACGGCGGGACGTCGAGGTCCGTGAACAGCTTGCCCGTTGCGATCAGGTCGGTGATCCGGCCTTCGTTGTCGAACGCTTCGCGCGTGACCGTCGGGTAGTAGACGAGCTTTTCCTTGATGATGTCGCCCAGGTACTCGTGGCCCGGCAGGTCGTGCTTGATGAAGTCCATGTACGCGAGCTCGCCCTTCAGGCGGCACGTGTGCGTCAGGATCACCTTGTCGAAGCGTTCGTAGATGTCCGGATCGCGGATGATCGACATGAACGGCGCGAGGCCCGTGCCCGTCGACAGCATCCACAGCGTCTTGCCCGGCAGCAGGTTGTCGGCGACCAGCGTGCCCGTCGGCTTCTTGCCGATCAGCACCGTGTCGCCCACCTTCAGGTGCTGCAGGCGCGACGTCAGCGGGCCGTTCTGGACCTTGATGCTGAAGAATTCGAGATGCTCTTCGTAGTTCGGGCTGACGATCGAGTAGGCACGCGCGAGCGGCTTGCCGTCGACCTCGAGGCCGACCATCGTGAATTCGCCGTTGTTGAAGCGCAGGCTCGCCTCACGGGTGCAGGTGAAGCTGAACAGCGTGTCGGTCCAGTGATGGACGGATTGGACGGTGGCGGTGTCGTATTTGCTCATGGCTTTGAAAACGGACGCGCGTAGCGAACGCGAGTAACGGGCCCAAAAACGGGCAAAAAAACCGAGTGCGACGGCCTGATCGCGGATCGGCCGGCCGGCGCGTCGGACACGCGCCTTCTCGATGACAGACGATTGAGGAACTCGTTATTTTACCCTGTTGACGCGGATCGCGGGCTTGACCCCCGTGGCCGCGCGGATTTGGCGCAACGAATTATTTCAATAAGCTTTCAGTTTTTCAGCGCTCGGCCGCGAGTTTCGCGCCGAGGCCGACGAGCGCCACGCCGCACAGTGCGTCGAGCGGGCGTCGCACGCGCCGATAGCCGCGTTGCGCGCGCGGGCTCGCGAACAGGTACGCGACGCACGAATACCAGCCGGCCGACAGCACGCCGATCGTCACCAGCACCGCGCCGTTGAACCACAGCGGCACGTGCGCGGGCAGCATCGCCGCGAACACGCTGGTCCAGAACGCGCACGATTTCGGGTTCGTCAGGCAGGTGAACAGGCCGCTGCGATACGCGCGCAGGTAGTCGCGCGCGTGCGGCGCGGCCAGCGGCGCACGTTCGTCGGGCGCGTCGGCCGGCGCCGTGTCGCGGCGCACGCCCGCCCGCAGCAGCTTGAAGCCGAAATACACGAGGTACACGGCACCGCCGATCCGGATCGCCTCGTACAGCCATTCGACCTGGTGCAGCACGGCCGCGAGGCCGAGCATCGCGAGCGTCGCCCACGCGATCGACGCGGTGCCGACGCCGAGCGCCGACGCGGCACCGAGGCTGCGCCTGCCCGCGAGCGACAGTTGCGAAATCATGAAGAAATTCGGGCCGGGGGTGATCGCCGCGACGAGATAGACGACGGCGATTTGCAGCAGGATCGGCAGGTAGGTCATGGCGGCGCGGCCCGGCGGCGGGGCGGAGCGGAATGGGCAAGGCGTTAATGTAGCGCGCGCCGCGCGGCCGCGCTTTGGCGGCGCGCAATCCGGTTGATATCCGGTTGATATCCGGCCGGGATCGGGAACGTTATTGCGGATCGAGGCGCAGGCGCGCGATGTACGGCAGGTGGTCCGACAGCCACGCGGCCTCGCCGGACGGCGCGCGCCATTCGAGCGGCGTCAGCCCGCGCACGAACATCTTGTCGAGCGCGAGCGCCGGCGAGAACGCGGGGAATGTGCGGCCCGATTCGCCGAGCAGCGTCGCGACCTCGGACAACCCGATCTCGCCGAACAGCGCGACCGAATCGTTGCGCCAGTCGTTGAAGTCGCCGGCGAGCATCAGCGGGCCGTCGCCTGCGTTGCGCACGATCCAGTGCGCGATCCAGTGCATCTGGCGCAGCCGCGCGGCGCGCGTGAGCGCGAGGTGCGCGCACAGCAGCGTGACCGGGCGGGCGCCCGCGAGCGTCGCGCGCGCGACCAGCAGCCCGCGCCGCTCGAAGCGGTGCGCGGAGATGTCCCAGCGGCCGCCGAGGTCGAGCGGATGCGGTGACAGGATCGCATTGCCGTGCCGCCACGACGGCTTGAACACGTTCGGCCCGAGCGCGATCTGCCAGTCGAGGGCATGCGCGATCTCGGTGGCCTGGCAGTGCCAGACGTCGTCGACCGCATCGTCCATCGGCGCGCCGAAGCCGGGCGCGAGCACGGGGCGCGGCATGCGGCGCGCCATCGCTTCCTGCAGGAAATACACGTCGGCGTGCGTCGACTGCATCCAGTTGCGCATCGCGTTCCACGCGGTGAAGCCGAGCGGCGAGCGGCCCTTGTGCAGGTTCCAGCTCACCGCGGTGAGTTCGTCGGGGGCGGCGTGCGGTTCGGCGAACGGCAGGGACAGGGCGTCGGCGGACATGACGCTCAATCCTTCGCGACGTGCGCACGCACGCGGTACACGAGGTGCGGATGCTGTTCGACGAGCGTCCAGTCGGTCCACGCGTCGCCGCCGACCGTCAGGCCGGGGTGGCTCGCGACGATTTGCCGCGGCGACGCGGGCAGGCACGGATCGGCCGGCTTCGCGCCCTCGTCGTCGATCGTTTCCTGCACGTCGAGCGCGAGCGACACCGTGTTCGCACTGGCATCGACGGTGAGCGGCGCGACCGTCACCGAGCGCGAACGCTCGGTCGGCACGACGCGCGCGGCATTGCCGCAGCCGACCGGCACGGCGGACGGATAGCGATGGGTATCGGTACGGGTCTGACCCACGGTGGTGCGCTGCTGGAACGTGTCGATGGTCTGACCGTCGCGTACCACCTGGATCTCCCACGCGACGGAGGCCGGTGCGGGGCTCTGCGCATGGGCGGCGAGCGCGATGCTCGCGAGCAGGACGGCCAGGCCGTGTTTCAGCATGAAACGTCTCCGGAAACGCGGAATAGCGGGGAACGGACGCACATCTTACGCCCGATCGATTTCGATCGCGATGTGACGGGACGCGCCGCGGCAGGTTCGCCGCAAGATGCGGTCCTGTCCGAAAGGTAGGGCCGCGCCATGCGTTTTCAAGCGAAAAAGCGCGTGAACTCGGCGACCGGCGCGCGCTCGGTGACGAGGCGGTTCTCGATCGCGTCGGGGTCCGCATGGCCGAGCGACATCCCGCAGACCAGCTGCTCGTTGGCGGGAATGCCGAGGTGTTCGGTGACGATCCGGTGAAACGGCACGAACGCGGCCTGCGGGCAGGTATCGAGCCCGCGTGCGCGCGCGGCCGTCATCACGCCCTGCAGGAACATCCCGCAGTCGAGCCAGGCACCGTAGGTCATCACGCGGTCGAGCGTGAAGAACAGCGCGACCGGCGCATCGAAGAAGCGGAAGTTGCGCGCGTGCTGCGCATGCATGCGCGCCTTCTCGTCGCGGCCGATGTTCAACAGGCCGTACAGGTCCCAGCCGACCTTGCGGCGCCGGTCGATATACGGCGACACCCATTCGCGCGGGTAGTAGTCGTATTCGGCGACGTATTTCTCGTCGCGCGCGGGATCGTCGTGGGCCGCGGTGAGCGCGGCGGCCAGCGCATCGCGCGTCGCGCCCGTCGCGACGTACACGCGCCACGGCTGGATGTTGGTGCCCGACGGCGCGCGGCTCGCGGCTTCGAGGATCGCCTCGAGTGTGTCGCGCGGCACGGGCGTCGGCAGGAATGCGCGGATCGCGCGGCGCGACGTGAGCGCCGCGTCGACGGTGTCGACGGCACCGGTCGCATCGGCATCGACGCGCGGGACAGCAGTGGGGACGGACATCGGCATACCTTCGGGACGGGGTCCGACGCGCCGCGCGGGCGCCGTCGGCCAGGCCGGTGCGGCGGGTGGGTGAACCGACGATCATACGCCGCGGTGCGCCGGCGTGCAGTGCGCGCGGGTGTTAGCAGCAGACGCACGCGGCTGCTTGCTTGCGCGGGAATGCGGGATCGCTACACTGAAATCGTAAGGGTCTGATGGTCGTGTGACAGCAAGCGGCAGCGAGGTTGGTATGACGACGGCGATGGTGAAACAGGAACTGGCGGTGGCGTCCTTCAGCACGGTGTACGACCTCGAGCAGGTCGAGACGGCGCTGAGTGACCTGAACGAGAGCGCGAGCGACGCACTGCGCGCCACCTACGAGAGGATGCTCAAGACGGGCAATCTGCGCTTCTGCGTGAAGCCGAACCGGATGCCGTCGTTCGACGCGCTCGGCGAGGCATTACCCAATTTCGCCGAGCCGCTCGACGACGTGCGCAAGCAGGTCGCACTGTGCCTCGAAACGGACGACCGGCTCGAACTGATGCCGATCCTGCTGCTCGGGCCCCCGGGCATCGGCAAGACGCACTTCGCGAAGGCGCTCGCGCAACTGCTCGGCACCGCGTACCACTACGTGCCGATGAGTTCGCTGACGGCCGGCTGGATCCTGTCGGGTGCGTCGTCGCAATGGAAGAACGCGAAGCCCGGCAAGGTGTTCGATGCGCTCGTGAACGGCAGCTACGCGAACCCAGTGATCGCGGTCGACGAGATCGACAAGGCCGGCAGCGATGCGCAATACGATCCGCTCGGCGCGCTGTACGCGTTGCTCGAGCACGACACCGCGCGCGCATTCATCGACGAATTCGCGGAAGTGCCGATCGATGCGGGCAACGTGATCTGGATCGCGACCGCGAACGACGCGCACGCGATTCCGGAGCCGCTGCTCAACCGGATGAACGTGTACGAAATCGAGCCGCCCGATGCGGCCGGCGCGCGCCGGATTGCGCAGACGATCTACGACGAGATCCGCACGTCGCATGCGTGGGGGCGGCGCTTCCCGGACATTCTCGGCGACGACGCGCTCGACGTGCTGGCCGCGACCGCGCCGCGCACGATGCGCCGCGCGCTGCTGCACGCATTCGGTGCCGCGCGGCTCGACGGCCGCGATGCGATCGGGCCGCGCGACATCCGGGCCGACGAGGGCGCCGCGAAGCGCCGGCCGATCGGTTTCTGAACGAGCGGCGCGCGCACGCCTCGGCGGCGTGCGCGCCGTGCAGTGCCGCGAATCGTGCCGTGCGTCGCGCGTCATGCACGGCGTCGTCGCGATACGCTGCACGACCTTCGGCAAGCGGGTGAACCGGGACGTACAATTCTCTTCTCTCCCCTCGACGCGCTAGCGGCGCGAAACGTCATGGAGCAGATGGATTGTGTCGTGATCGGCGCGGGTGTCGTCGGTCTTGCGATTGCGCGCGAACTGGCCGCGCGCGGGCGTGAAACGCTCGTGCTCGAGGCTGCCGATGCGATCGGCACCGGTACGAGTTCGCGCAACAGCGAAGTGATCCATGCGGGGCTCTACTATCCGCGCGGGTCGCTGAAGGCGATGTCGTGCGTGCACGGGCGCGACCTGCTGTACGAATTCTGCGAGACGCGTCACGTGCCGCACCGGCGTGCCGGCAAGTTGCTCGTCGCCACGAGCGCCGCGCAGGTGAAGCAGTTGAAGGCGATTGCCGTACGCGCGACCGAAAACGGCGTGCTCGACCTGATGCCGCTCACGCGCGCCGAAGCGCAGACGCTCGAGCCTGCGCTCGAGTGCGTCGAGGCGCTGTTCTCGCCGTCCACCGGCATCGTCGACAGCCACCAGCTGATGCTCGCGCTGCTCGGCGACGCGGAGCGCGACGGCGCGGTGTGTGCGCTGAAATCCCCGGTCGAATCGATCGACGTGCTGCGCGGCGGCCGCTTCGTCGTGCGCACGGGCGGCGACGCGCCGACCGAGATCGAGGCCGCCTGCGTGATCAACAGCGCGGGCCTCGGCGCACAGGCGCTGGCGCGCCGCACGCGCGGCCTCGACCCGCGCTGGGTGCCGCCGCTGTATCTCGCGCGCGGCAACTATTTCAGCCTGTCGGGGCGTGCACCGTTCTCGCACCTGATCTACCCGATGCCCGACCGCGCGGGGCTCGGCGTGCACCTGACGCTCGATCTCGGCGGGCAGGCGCGCTTCGGCCCGGACGTCGAATGGGTCGATGCGTTGCGCTACGAAGTCGATCCCGCGCGCGCGACCGCGTTCTACGCGTCGATTCGCGCATTCTGGCCGGGCCTGCCCGACGACGCGCTGCAGCCGGCGTACGCGGGCATCCGGCCGAAGGTCGCGGGGCCCGGCGAGCCGCCGGCCGATTTCATCGTGCAGGGCGCCGCGCAGCATGGCGTGCGCGGGCTCGTGAACCTGTTCGGCATCGAGTCGCCGGGGCTCACCGCGTCGCTCGCGCTCGCGCAGCGCGTGGGCGACATGGCGGCTTACCACTGACGCGGCGCGTGTGTGGCGGGGGTGTGGTGGAACCGTGGCGGGCGCGTATCGGCCGTGTGGCGGCTGTGTGAAATTCCTTATCTCTGGAATTTCGGCGCGCACATTTATTCGCATGAGCGTTATTCTGTCGAACGGCTGTCGCCAGAACAGCTTTCAAACCGATAACGTTGGAGCGAGTCCCCCATGAAAACATCCCGTCGGAGTTTCCTGATTACGAGCATTGGTGCCGTGTCCGCGCTGGCGCTGTCGCGTGAAGCGCTGGCCGATGCGCCGATGCTCACGGAAAGCGACCCGACCGCGACGGCACTCGGCTACAAGGCCGATGCCACGAAGGTCGACAAGACGAAGTATCCGAAATACGCAGCAGGCCAGGATTGCGCGGCCTGCATGCTGTATCAAGGCAAGAAGGGCTCGGCCTCGGGCCCGTGCGGCGCCTTCCCCGGCAAGCAGGTGTCGGCGAAGGGCTGGTGCAGCGCCTTCTCGAAGATGGGTTGAGGCCCGTGCGGCATCGTGCGATGCCGCATTGTGGCGAAAACCGCAAAACGCCCGCCGTCGAAAGACGGCGGGCGTTTTTTATTGCTTGAAATCGGTTCCGTCGCTTTCTACACTCGCTGCAAACCAGCGCGCCGCGGGCACCCCGCGCGCCGCGCAGCCCGACACGGCGTACTGACGAGGACGAGGCACGCATGGCGACGATTGCGAATTCAACGAAAACGATCCGGCCCGAGCGTGCGCTGAACCGGCGCGCGGTCGCGGCCGCCGTGATCGGCAACGCGCTCGAGTGGTACGACTTCACGGTGTTCGGCTTCATGACGGTCGTGATCGCCGAGCTGTTCTTCCCGACCTCCAGCGAATACTCGTCGCTGCTGCTGACCACCGCGACGTTCGGCGTCGCGTTCTTCATGCGCCCGATCGGCGGCATCGTGTTCGGGCTGTACGCGGATCGCGCGGGCCGCAAGGCCGCGCTGTCGCTCGTGATCCTCCTGATGACGGCCGGCATCTTCCTGCTCGCGGTCGCGCCGCCGTATGCGGCGATCGGCATCGGCGGCCCGATCCTGATCGTGCTCGGCCGCCTGCTGCAGGGCTTCTCCGCGGGCGGCGAATTCGGCAGTGCGACGGCGCTGCTGATCGAGGCCGCGCCATTCTCGAAACGCGGCTTCTACGGCAGCTGGCAGATGGCGAGCCAGGCGGCCGCGCTGCTGATCGGCGCGCTCGTCGGCGCGGCCGTCACGCGCGGGCTGTCGCACGATGCGCTGCGCAGCTGGGGCTGGCGCGTGCCGTTCATCCTCGGGCTCGTGATCGGCCCGATCGGCTTCTACATCCGCCGCCATCTCGCCGATTCCGAAGCGTTCCTGCATGCGCAGCAAAGCGCGCGCCGCGCGACGCTCGGCGAAGTGTTCACGCGCCACCCGCGCGAGGTGCTGTGCGGGCTCGGCTCGGTGATCGCGCTGACGGTGACGATCTACGTGCTGATCAGCTATCTGCCGACCTTCGCGGTGAAGCAGCTGAAGCTGCCCTACGCGGAATCGTTCTACGCGGTGATCGTCGGCAACCTGCTGCTGATGGTGCTGTCGCCGATCGCGGGCGCGTGGTCGGATCGCATCGGCCGCAAAGGGCTGTCGCTGTGGTCGCTGGTGCTGACGCTCGTGCTGATGTATCCGCTGTTCGCGTGGCTCGACGCGGCGCCGAGCATCGCGCGGCTGATCGCGGTGCAGGCCGTGCTGTCGGTCACGCTCGCGGGCTACTACGGGCCGTTCGGCGCGATGATCGCCGAGCTGTTTCCGGCCAACGTGCGCTCGACCGGACTGTCGATCGCGTACAACGTCGCGGTGATGCTGTTCGGCGGCTTCGGGCAGTTCATCGTCACGTGGCTGATCAAGGTCACGGGCACGCCGCTCGCACCGACCTACTATGTGATGGCCGGGATTGCGCTGTCGATCGTCGCGGTCGCGTTCGTGCCCGCGCGCAGTGCCGACCTCGACGCGCCGGCGTGACGATGCGACGACGCGACGACATGACGATTTAAAGACGATCACCGGATCGTTTCGCAAAACGCAATGATGTGCTGCAGAACGCGGGAAAACGGTGCGTCGAACCTTCGTGTTCGCGCCCGAATTGTTTAGTCGTCGAACGAAACTTGCGCGAAATGAACGGAATTGTCGCTCGCGCGCGTTGTCGCATTTTTTACCCACACTAAACATCGGCAAAAACCCGGCGGGGCATCTAGAAGAGTTTTTTCTCCAGCTTGTTGCCACATCGTTAGCTCAAGTAATATCCGCGTACACCGGCCCCGGGCGGGCCGGTTCCGATCTGGAGACCTGGAGGAAACATGGAATACAACCGTCTGTTGCACACCCTGCGTGTTACCGCCATTGCAGGCGTGGCAGCGGCATCGCTCGGCGTCGCGGGTTCTGCATTCGCACAGATCCCGAACAAAACGCTCGTCTACTGCTCAGAAGGCAGCCCGGCGGGTTTCGATTCCGCGCAGTTTACGACCGGCGTCGATTTCACCGCCGCCACGTTCACCGTCTACAACCGCCTCGTCGAATTCGAGCGCGGCGGCACGAAGGTCGAGCCGGGCCTCGCCGAGAAATGGGACGTGTCGCCGGACGGCAAGGTGTACACGTTCCACCTGCGCCATGGTGTGAAGTTCCACACGACCGACTTCTTCAAGCCGACGCGTGAATTCAACGCGGACGACGTGCTGTTCACGTTCCAGCGCATGCTCGACCCGAACCAGGCGTTCCGCAAGGCGTACCCGGTGTCGTTCCCGTACTTCACCGACATGGGCCTCGACAAGCTGATCACGAAGGTCGAGAAGGTCGATCCGTACACCGTGAAGTTCACGCTCGCCGAGCCGAATGCGCCGTTCATCCAGAACATGGCGATGGAATTCGCGTCGATCCTGTCGGCCGAATACGGCGACCAGCTGATGAAGGCAGGCAAGGCCGCCGACATCAACCAGAAGCCGGTCGGCACGGGCCCGTTCATCTTCCGCAGCTACACGAAGGATGCGACGATCCGGTTCGACGGCAATCCTGATTACTGGAAGAAGGGCGAAGTGAAGCTCTCGAAGCTGATCTTCTCGATCACGCCCGATCCGGGCGTGCGCGTGCAGAAGGTCAAGCGCAACGAATGCCAGGTGATGAGCTATCCGCGTCCGGCCGACATCGCGACGCTGAAGGCAGATCCGAACGTCGACATGCCGTCGCAGGCAGGCTTCAACCTCGGCTACCTCGCGTACAACGTCGAGCACAAGCCGGTCGACAAGCTCGAGGTGCGTCAGGCACTCGACATGGCGATCAACAAGAAGGCGATCCTCGAGTCCGTCTACCAGGGTGCCGGCCAGGCTGCTACCGCGCCGATGCCGCCGACCCAATGGTCGTACGACAAGAACCTGAAGATGGCGCCGAACGACACCGCGAAGGCGAAGGCGCTGCTCGCGAAGGCCGGCTTCCCGAACGGTTTCGAGATCACGCTGTGGGCGATGCCGGTGCAGCGCGCGTACAACCCGAACGCCCGCCTGATGGCCGAGATGATCCAGGCCGACTGGGCGAAGATCGGCGTGAAGGCGAAGATCGTCACGTATGAATGGGGCGAGTACATCAAGCGCGCGCACGCGGGCGAGCAGGACACGATGCTGATCGGCTGGACGGGCGACAACGGCGATCCGGACAACTGGCTCGGCACGCTGCTCGGCTGCGACGCGATCAAGGGCAACAACTTTTCGCACTGGTGCTACAAGCCGTTCGACGATCTGGTCCAGAAGGGCCGCACGACGACGGGCCAGGACGCGCGGACGAAGCTCTACACGCAGGCTCAGCAGATCTTCGCGCAACAGCTGCCGTTCTCGCCGATCGCGAACTCGACGGTCTACCAGCCGGTGCGCAAGACCGTGGTCGACATGCGTATCGAGCCGCTCGGCTATGCCCGCTTCGACGGTGTTAGCGTGAAGTAACACGCCCGGCGTAAGCTGTCTACGAAGACCGAGACCGGCTAATTCATCCGGCGGCGGGAGGCCAAAAGCTTCCCGTCGCCGGTCGCACATTTCCCACAAGAAAATACGAGACGCATCATGTTCACATTCGTGTTGCGCCGCGTGGGCATGGTGATCCCGACTTTCATCGGTATCACCATCCTGGCGTTTGCGCTGATTCACCTGATACCGGGCGACCCCATCGAAGTGATGATGGGCGAGCGCGGCGTCGATCCCGCGATGCATGCGGAGGCGATGAAACGCCTCGGGCTCGACCAGCCGCTGCCCATGCAGTACCTCCACTACATCGGCCGGGCGCTGCATGGCGACCTCGGCACGTCGATCATTACCAACACGAGCGTCGCGGGCGAGTTCTTCGCGCGCTTCCCGGCGACCGTCGAGCTGTCGCTGTGCGCACTCGTGTTCGCGCTCGCGGTCGGGCTGCCGGCCGGCGTGATCGCCGCGTTGCGGCGCGGCTCGGTCGTCGACCATGGCGTGATGGGCACCGCGCTCACCGGCTACTCGATGCCGATCTTCTGGTGGGGGCTGATCCTCATCATGGTGTTTTCGTCGTACCTCGGCTGGACGCCCGTGTCGGGGCGCATCGCCGTCGAATACGACTTCCCGCACCCGACGGGCTTCATGCTGATCGACGCGCTGCTCGCGCCGGATGAAGGCTCGTTCAAGTCGGCGGTCAGCCACCTGATCCTGCCCGCGATCGTGCTCGGCACGATCCCGCTCGCGGTGATCGCGCGGATGACGCGCTCGTCGATGCTCGAAGTGCTGCGCGAGGACTACATCCGCACCGCACGCGCGAAGGGGCTGTCGCCCGCGCGCGTGGTCGTCGTGCATGCGCTGCGCAATGCGCTGATCCCGGTCGTCACCGTGATCGGCCTGCAGATCGGCACGCTGCTCGCGGGCGCCGTGCTGACCGAGACGCTCTTTTCGTGGCCCGGTGTCGGCAAGTGGCTGATCGATGCGATCGGCCGCCGCGACTATCCGGTCGTCCAGGGCGGCATCCTGTTGATCGCGACGCTCGTGATCGTCGTGAACCTGGTCGTCGACCTGCTGTACGGCGTGCTGAATCCGCGCATCCGCCACACGAGGTAATCCCATGAGCAATCTGCAAAATACCCTGCCGACCGAATCCGCGCCGGCCGGCGGCCGTGCGCTCGCGCTGCGCGAGTTCTGGGCCAACTTCTCGCGCAACCGCGGCGCCGTCGGCGCCGGCATCGTCGTGCTCGTGCTGATCCTGATCGCGCTGCTCGCGCCGCTGCTCGCGCCGCACAGCCCGGCCGAGCAATACCGCGATTTCGTGAAAATCCCGCCCGCGTGGCTCGACGGCGGCAACTGGAAATTCATCCTCGGCACCGACGAAGCGGGCCGCGACATCCTTTCGCGCCTGATGTACGGCGCGCGGATGTCGTTCTGGATCGGCTTCGTGTCGGTCGTGCTCGCGCTGATCCCCGGCATCGTGCTCGGGCTCGTCGCCGCGTTCTTCCAGAAGTGGGCCGACACGCCGGTGATGCGCATCATGGACGTGCTGCTCGCGCTGCCGTCGCTGCTGCTCGCGGTCGCGGTCGTCGCGATCATCGGCCCGGGCCTCACCAACACGATGTTCGCGATCGCGATCGTCGCGCTGCCGGCCTATGTGCGTCTCACGCGCGCATCGGCGCTCGGCGAGCTGCAGAAGGAATACGTGACGGCGTCGCGCGTGGCCGGTGCCGGCACGCTGCGCCTGATGTTCTCGCAGGTGCTGCCGAACTGCACGGCGCCGCTGATCGTGCAGGCGACGCTCGGCTTCTCGTCGGCGATCCTCGACGCGGCCGCGCTCGGCTTCCTCGGCCTCGGCGTGCAACCGCCGACCGCCGAGTGGGGCGCGATGCTGGCGTCCGCGCGCGACTACATCGACAACGCGTGGTGGATCGTGAC
This sequence comes from Burkholderia lata, assembly GCF_000012945.1. Taxonomy (NCBI): domain Bacteria; kingdom Pseudomonadati; phylum Pseudomonadota; class Betaproteobacteria; order Burkholderiales; family Burkholderiaceae; genus Burkholderia; species Burkholderia lata. Next base: position 3,557,832 of record NC_007510.1, on the reverse strand, counting down.
GATGCCGGGCCTGTCGATCCTGATTTCGGTGCTCGCGATCAACCTGCTCGGCGACGGGCTGCGTGACGCGCTCGACCCCAAACTGAAACGGATGGCCTAATCATGAGCCAAGATCTTCTGACCATCCGCAATCTCGCGGTGAATTTCAACGGCCTGCCTGCCGTCGACCGGATCAACCTGTCGATCGCTCCGGGCGAGGTGGTGGGCGTCGTCGGCGAATCGGGCTCGGGCAAGAGCGTGACGATGATGGCGCTGATGGGCCTGATCGATGCGCCGGGCAAGGTGACGGCCGATGAGGTTACGTTCAACGGCGTCGACCTGCTGAAGGCGTCGCCGAAGGCGCGCCGCAAGATCGTCGGCAAGGACATCGCGATGGTGTTCCAGGACGCGCTGACGAGCCTGAACCCGAGCTACACGGTCGGCTATCAGATCAAGGAAGTGCTGAAGCTGCACGAGGGCTTGCGCGGCGACGCGCTGCACCGGCGCGCGCTCGAACTGCTCGACCAGGTCGGCATTCCCGATGCGAAGAACCGCATTACGTCGTTCCCGCACCAGATGTCGGGCGGGATGAACCAGCGCGTGATGATCGCGATGGCGGTGGCGTGCAACCCGAAGCTCCTGATCGCCGACGAGCCGACCACCGCGCTCGACGTGACGATCCAGGCGCAGATCATGGACCTGCTCGTGAAGCTGCAGAAGGAGCGCGGGATGGCGCTCGTGCTGATCTCGCACGACCTGGCCGTGGTGTCGGAGGTCGCGCAGCGCGTGGCGGTGATGTACGCGGGCGAGGTGATCGAGACGAACAGCGTGCCCGACATCTTCCGCGCGCCGCATCATCCGTACACCGAAGCGCTGCTCGCGGCGATTCCCGAGCACAATAAGGGGGCGCGTCGCCTTGCCGCATTGCCCGGCATGGTGCCGGGCCGCGATGATCGCCCGTCCGGGTGCCTGTTCGCGCCGCGCTGCAAGTACGTCGTCGACGACTGCTTCAAGGCGCGGCCGGCGCTCGACACGCTGGTGTCCGGCAATGAGGCGATGCGCGCACGCTGCATCAAGCCGCTCAACGTTTCCAACCTCGACCTGACGGGAGGTGCACGATGAATGCAGTCAATCAAACGCCTCGCGTGTCGAACGACGAGGAAGCCGTGCTGGTGGCCGACGGCCTCGCGAAACACTACTCGGTGAAGCGCGGGATGTTCGGTCAGGGCACGGTGAAGGCGCTGAACGGCGTGTCGTTCTCGCTGAAGCGCGGCAAGACGCTCGCCGTCGTCGGCGAATCGGGCTGCGGGAAGTCGACGCTCGCGCGCCAGCTCACGATGATCGAGACGCCCACCTCGGGCAGCCTGACGATCGACGGCAAGAACGTGGCCGGCGCCAGCCGCGAGACGGTTGCCGACCTGCGCCGCCGCGTGCAGATGGTGTTCCAGAACCCGTTCGCGTCGCTCAACCCGCGCAAGACCGTCGAGCAGACGCTGTCCGAACCGCTCGAGATCAACGCGAACCTGACGGCCGCCGAACGCGCGCAGCGCATCGCGCAGATCATGCGCACGGTCGGCCTGCGGCCCGAGCACGCGAAGCGCTATCCGCACATGTTCTCGGGCGGCCAGCGCCAGCGTGTCGCGATCGCGCGCGCGATGATCCTCGATCCGCGCATCGTCGTCGCCGACGAGCCGGTGTCCGCGCTCGACGTGTCGATCCAGGCGCAGATCCTGAACCTGTTCATGGATCTGCAGGAGCAGTTCAAGACGAGCTACGTGTTCATCTCGCACAACCTGTCGGTGGTCGAGCACGTCGCCGACGACGTGATGGTGATGTACTTCGGCAGCGTCGCCGAGCTCGGCGACAAGGCAACGATCTACGCACGGCCGCGCCATCCGTACACGCGCGCGCTGATGTCGGCGACGCCGGCGATCTTCGAGGAAGACCGCCGCGTGCAGATCAAGCTGCAGGGCGAACTGCCGTCGCCGCTCAATCCGCCGTCGGGCTGCGCGTTCCACCAGCGTTGCCCGTATGCGGTCGAGCGCTGCCGGGCGGAGGAGCCGCAGCTGCGCGAGGTCGACGGCCGGCGCGTGGCCTGCCATCGGGCCGAGGAGGTAGGGGAGGCGAATGCCTGAAGCGTTGGCGGCGCGCGCGTCCGGCGTGCGCCGTGCGGGGGCAAGCAGCGCGCGCGTGATGCGCGCGTACCGCTACGCGCGGCGCTGGAGCGTGCGTACCGTCACGGGCGCGGCGCTGGCCGGCGCGTGCGTGGCGGCCAGCCTCGTGGTTCCTGTCGAATCCGCGCGCGCCGAAGGGCGCGCGCCGGCCACTTCACCGATCCATCCGTCGCAAGTCCCGCCGCCCGGCATGAGCCTGCCGGGCTTTCACGCGCCCGCCGTGTCGGACGGCACGGTGTCGCGCGGCACCGTGCGCGTGCAGCCCGCGCGCATGCCGTTCTACGTTGCAACCAAGGGCAAGGTCACGCTGTACGTGCTCGGCACGCTGCACACGGGCGACCCGTCCGATTACCCGAGCGCGCAGCCGTTCCGGCCGCGCATCCTCGCGGCGCTCGCCGCGTCGCCCACACTGGCGCTCGAGCTGTCGCCCGACGACCTGCTCGAATCGCAGGACGACGTGTCGAAGTACGGCGTCTGCCGCTACCCGTGCCTGCAGCGCCTGCTGCCCGAGCCGCTGTGGCAGCGGCTCGCGGCGCGTCTGCGCGGTAACCCGGCCGCGCTCACCGAGATCCGCAAGATGCGGCCGTGGCTCGCGGCGCTCGTCGTCGAGACCTACGATTCGCTGTCGGCCGGCCTGCAGACCGAGTACGGCACCGAGGCGCAGCTACAGAACGTGTTCCTGAAGAAGAAGGGCGGCCGCGTGATCGGGCTCGAGACGCTCGCCGAACAGATGCGCGCGTTCACCGGGCTGACGCTCGCCGAGCAGCGCGAGATGCTCGCGCAGGACATGGTGCAGACCCCCGCGCAGAACGCCGACGACATCAAGGCGCTGCACCGACTGTGGCGAATTGGCGACGCCGATGCGATCTCGGCATGGGCGGTCGCGAAGAGCGAACGACTCGCGCGTTCGAAGGCGCTGTCGGACGCGATCGACAACAAGATCGTGTACGAGCGCAACCGCCGCTTCGTTGCACGAATGACGGCAATCGCCGCGCCGAACCGGCCGCTGTTCGTCGCGATCGGCGCGCTGCACCTGGGTGGCCCGCGCGGCGTGCTCGAATTGTTGCGTCAACAAGGTTACAGGGTCGACGCGAACTGATCGCCGTCACCTCGCCCGAACCGATCCTCCCCTGTTTGATTGACGTTGTGCGAGCGCCTTAAACGCCTGTATGGGCACGCGATTCGATAAGGAAAACCCTCGAATCGTCAGAAAATAGCGTTTCAAACGATTGACATCCCGATCTGCCAATATCTATTCTTCGATCCACAAGTTGAAAAAATGAAAAGAATAGAAAAAGTTCTACGGGGTAGCAGAAAATAAAGCGCGGGGTTAGCGCGTTGCCGGCACGTGATGCACGTGCCGGCCGCGGAAGTGTCTGCATGTACGGCGGGGCCAATCATCGTCGGACAACAACTAGGCATGCAGGCCGACTTGCGAGATAAAGCGACGTTCCGTCGTCCCACCGGGGAAAGGCAGTAATCGGGCGGCGGCGGACGTTTTTTAATCCGGAAGATTTTTCCGGCCACCGTCGCAAGACGGTTTCGGGGGGCGAATCGACAGACGGCAAAGCCGCAGCGATTGCGCCAACGGAAAAGCGCCACGAGGGCGCTTTTTTCTTTTGTACGACCGAATGTGGATCCGCTGGCGCGACCGGCGAATCAGGCGCGTTCGTCGGCCTGCAGCATGCCGGGCGCAACCACGTCGACGCCCACCGCCTCGAGCGCGGCGCGAATCCGTTTCGCGAATACCAGCGCATGCGGCCCGTCACCGTGCAGGCAGACGGTCTGCGCATTGAGCATCACCCATTCGCCGCCGATCGCACGCACCTGCCGGCTGCGCACCATGTCCAGCGTGCGCGCGATCATCGTGTCCTCGTCGTCGATCAGTGCGCCGGGCTGGTTGCGCGGCACGAGCGAGCCATCGGCGCGGTAGCCGCGATCGGCGAACACTTCCTCCACCGCGGCGAGCCCCGCGTGCCGCGCGGCCGCGACGAACACGCTGTTCGCGAGCCCGAACACCGCGAGCGACGGATCGAAATCGCGGATCGCGGACACCACCGCATCGGCGATCATCGGGTCGCGCGCGGCCTGGTTGTACAACGCACCGTGCGGTTTCACGTGCGCGATGCGCCCGCCTTCGGCCTGTGCGATCGCAGACAGCGCGCCGAGCTGGTACAGCACGCCCGCGTAGATGTCGCTGGCCGGCAGCTGCATTTCCTTGCGGCCGAAATTCTCCGGATCGTGAAAGCTCGGGTGCGCGCCGATCGCCACGCCTTTTTGCACGGCCCAGCGCACGCAGTCGCGCATCGCGTTCGCACCGCCCGCATGCCACCCGCATGCGATGTTCGCGGACGTCACGAGGTCGAGCAGCGCCTCGTCCGAACCGCATCCTTCGCCGAGATCGGCATTCAGATCGATTTGCATGATGTTCCTCGTCCACTGATTGCGTGGCCCGTCTTCTCTACTGCTACTGCCTTCGGTACTGCTACCGCTATTGTCATGCCGCACGCGACTGGGCGCGGCGGCGCGCTTCCTCGCGCATGTCGATCGCCACGTCGATCTGCCGCAGATACGCACGTTCCGCGGCCAGCGCGGCGCGCGCGGCATCGGGCGTCGTGCGCACGAAGCGGATCGGCAGGTTGAGCCGCGCCTGCGCGAGTTTCCACAGATCCGCGCGGATCACCGTGCCGATCTTCGGGTAGCCGCCGGTGGTCTGCGCGTCGTGCATCAGCACGATCGGCTGGCCGTTCGGCGGCACCTGGATCGTGCCGGGCAGCACCGCGTGCGACAGCAGTTCGGCCGGCCGCTCGCGCGCGAGCTCGACGCCGGCGAGCCGGTAGCCCATGCGGTTGCTGTTTGCCGTGACCAGCCATTCTTCATCCCAGAACGCTTGCTGCGAATCGGCGGCGAACGACGCGTAGTCGGGGCCCGGCAGCACGCGCACGGGCATCGCCCACGGCGCGTGCGCGGGGCGGTGACGGCGCGGCGGCTCGTCGACGCGCACGAATGCGCACCACGCGGGCGCCTTGACACCGAATTCGGGCGCGTCGGCCGCGAGGCAACCCATCCCGGCCGGAAGCACGCCGACCGGGAGGCGATCGCCGTCGCGCAGCGCGCGGCCGCCGAGGCCCCCGAAGCGCGATGCGAGATCGGTGCTGCGCGAGCCGAGCATCGGCAGCACGTCGATGCCGCCGGCGATGCACAGGTAGCCGCGCATCCCGCGTTTCGCGGCGGGCAGCACGAGCGTTTGCCCGGCCTCGACCGGCAGGCTCCACCATGAATATACGCGCTGGCCGTCGAGCGTTGCACCGAACTCGGTGCCGGTGATCGCGATGCGGGTCGCGCGCGGGAAGCGGAAAGCGGCCGGGCCGATCGTGATCTCGACGGCCGCCGCATCGGGGCGGTTGCCGACCAGCCGGTTGCCGACTTCGAGCGCGAGGCCGTCGAGCGCGCCACCCTGCGCGACGCCGAGATGGCGCGTGCCGCGGCGCCCGAGATCCTGCACGGTGGTCAGCGGGCCGGCCCGCACCACCTCGATGGTGGCCGGTACGTTGCTCTGGGTCATCGTGCGTCGACTCCCGCAATGGTGAAGCGCACGCGGTCGCCGGGCAGCAGCAGCGTCGGCTGCGGCCGCGCCGGATCGAACAGCACGTGCGACGTGCGGCCGATCAGTTGCCAGCCGCCGGGCGACGTGGCCGGATAGATGCCCGTCTGCGCCCCGCCGATGCCGACCGAGCCGGCCGGCACCTCGAGGCGCGGCGCCGCGCGGCGCGGCGTGTGCAGTGCGGTGTCGAGCCCGCCGAGATACGCGAAACCCGGCTGGAAGCCGACGAAGAACACGACGTAGGCGCCGGCCGCGTGGCGCGCGACGACCTCGTCGGCCGACAGGCCGGTATGCGCGGCGACGGCCGGCAGGTCGGGGCCGGCGGCGCCACCGTATTCGACCGGGATCTCGACCTCGCGGCCGTCCGCGTGCTCGACGTCGGCCGTCTCCCACGCGTCGCGCAGCGCCGGCGTGAGCGACTCGGCCGTCGTGGCGAGCGCGTCGAACACGATCGTCAGGTTGTTCATGCCGGGCACGACGTCGATCACGTCGGGCCACGCGCGCGCGGCCTCGGCAACGGCCCAGACGCGGCGCTGGCAATCGAGCGTGGCGGGCGGCGGCACCTCGCAGACGAGGGCGGCATCGCCGAGCGGATAAATGCGGGGTTGCGTCATCGGACTGGCACGGTTCGGACGGCAATGTTAGCGCACATTGTCAATAAAATATCGACAACTTCCCAATAAGCGTTTTCGCCTAGCCCGTATGTCGAGGCTTCTGGCGTACACTCGGCACACCCTGTCATCCGGCTTGCTCCGCCTTTCCATGAAGCGTCCTGCGACCAAGATCGTGTCATCCGAACACCTCGTTTCCGATTCGAGCGCGGAGCTGTCGGAGCTCGAATACGGGCTCATCATGGCAGGCAATGCTTTCAACCGGTGGATGGTGCGCTGCATGTCGGCGGCCGGCGCGAAGGACATGACGGCGGTCGAGGTGTCGCTGCTGCATCACGTCAGCCATCGCGAACGCAAGAAGAAGCTCGCCGACATCTGCTTCGTGCTCAATATCGAGGATACGCACGTCGCGACCTATGCGCTGAAAAAACTGATCGCCCGCGGCTATGTGAAAAGCGAGAAGAACGGCAAGGAAGTGTTCTTCTTCGCGACCGACGCGGGCCGCGACCTGTGCCTGAAGTACCGCGAGGTGCGCGAGCACTGCCTGATCGAGACGCTGAAGGACAGCGGGCTCACCAACGAGCAGATCGGCGACGCGGCGCAGTTGCTGCGCAACGCATCGGGCCTGTACGACACGGCTGCGCGCGCGGCGGCATCGCTGTAAACGGTTGCGCCGCAGGTGGCGCGAGGCGGGGCGCTGACGGGCGTGCGACGACGGATGCGGCGCCGCCCGCCGCATCATCCGGCGGCCGGGTACAGCGCGGCGTCGGTCACGATCCAGCGCAGCGCGAGATCGTGCGCTTCGGCCGGCAGTGCGTCGACGCGGCACGCATCGTAGGCGATGCCGACCGTCACGGGCAGCTCGGTGCCCGGCCATGCGGCCAGCGTGCGGTCGTAGTAGCCGCCGCCGTAGCCGAGCCGGTAGCGCTCCAGGTCGAATCCCACACAGGGAATCAATAACAGGTCGGGCACGACGACGATTCCCGACGCCGGTTCCGGAATCCGGTGATGACCTTCGCGCATCGGCGTGTGCGCGTCCCACGCATGGAACTCGAGCGGCGTGTGCCGCTCGTCGATCACGGGCAGCGCGGCCTGCCGGCCGGCACCGGCCGCACACCACGCGAGCACTGCCTCGCGTGCATCGAATTCGCCCGGCAGCGGCCAGTAGAACCCGACCGTGCGCGGCGCGAGCCGTTCGAGCAGCGTGCGCAGCCGTGCGTCGAGCGCGGCGTTCGCGGCGGGTTGCGACGCGGCGTCGCGGCGCGCGCCGGACAGCGTTTTGCGTAGCGCAACCTTCGGGTTTGGCACAGGGTTGCGTGCTATGCTTTCGCTCACTTCGTGCTCCATTCAAAACGATGTCGAACAGCCTTTTCCGAGTATATCGCGCGGTCGCGCTGACGCTTTCGGCCACCGCGCTCGTCGCGGGCACGGCTGCGTGCGCCGCACCGAACGACGATACGGTCTCCGGGGACGACCAGACCTTCGTGCAGCTTCGTGAAGCCGCGCGTCGCAACGACGCTGCGAAAGCCGCGCAGCTCGCGTCGATGATCCCGAACTATCCGGTACCGTCCTACGTCGAGTATTTCCAGATCAAGCCGCAGTTGTTCGATTCGACGGGCCGCGCGCGCGTGGACGCGCCGGACGCGCCCGTGCAGTCGTTCCTGCAGCGCTACGACGGCCAGGCGATCGCCGACCGCCTGCGCAACGACTACCTGCTCGTGCTCGGCGCGCGCCACGACTGGCGCAACTTCGACGACCAGTACAAGCGCTTCGTGCTCGACGACGACACGCAGGTCAAGTGCTATGCGCTCGAATCGCGCGCGGCGCGCGGCGAGAACGTCGCGGATGCGGCACGTGCGCTGCTCGTCGAGCCGAAGAATTACGGCGACGCGTGCGTCGACCTGATCACCGCGCTGACGGTCAACCAGCAGTTCACGAGCGACGACGTGTGGCAGCAGGCGCGTCTCGCGTACGAGCAGAACTACACGACGCTCGGCGGCAAGATCGTCGATGCGCTCGGCCCGCGCCCGGTCGGCTTCGACCAGGCGACGAGTGCGCCGCCGCTGTACCTCGCGCGCGGCGTCGGCCCCGACGCGACCTCGCACCAGCTCGCGCTGATCGCGCTCAGCCGCATGGCGCGCAACGATCCGGACGCGGCAGCCGGGATGCTGACGTCGGTCGCCGCCTCGCTGACCAAGCAGGAACAGGCGATCGCGTGGGGCGCGATCGGCTACCAGGGCGCGATCAAGCGCTCGCCGCTCGCATCGGTCTGGTACGCGAAATCCACGAATGCGCCGCTGTCGAACCCGGGCTACGAATGGCGCACGCGCGCCGCGCTGCTCGCCGGCAACTGGCCGATGGTGCGCTGGTCGATCGAGCAGATGCCGCCGTCGCTGCGCGACGATCCGGCCTGGATCTACTGGCATGCGCGCGCGCTCAAGCAGAGCGGCGACACGCTGCAGGCGAACCAGGAATTCGAGCAGGTCGCGGGCCAGTTCAACTTCTACGGGCAGCTCGCCGGCGAAGAGCTCGGCCAGCGCACGACGATCCCGCCGCGCACGAAGGTGAGCGACGCCGAGATCGACGCGATGAGCAAGATTCCGGGCTTCGCGCTCGCGCAGCGTTTCTACGCGCTGAACCTGCGCCTCGAAGGCAACCGCGAATGGAACTGGCCGCTGCGCGGGATGACCGATCGCCAGCTGCTGGCCGCAGCCGAATACGGCAAGCGCGTCGAGCTGCTCGACCGCACGGTCAACACGGCCGACCGCACGAAGGCCGAGCACGACTTCACGCTGCGCTACCCGTCGCCGTACCGCAATATCGTCGAGCGCTATGCGCAATCGACGGGCCTCGACATCGAGTGGGCGTACGGGCTGATCCGCCAGGAATCGCGCTTCATCATCAGCGCGCGTTCGTCGGTGGGCGCGGGCGGCCTGATGCAGCTGATGCCGGCCACCGCGCAGATGGTCGCGAAGAAGCTCGGCATGGGCACGATCTCGCGTGCGCAGATGCACGACATCGATACCAATATCCAGCTCGGCACCTGGTATCTGGCGGACATCTACAACAACTTCGACAGCTCGCCGGTGCTCGCCACGGCCGGCTACAACGCGGGCCCGGGCCGGCCGCGCCAGTGGCGCCAGGTGTTGACGCAGCCGGTCGAAGGCGCGATCTTCGCAGAAACGATTCCGTTCAACGAGACGCGCGACTACGTGAAGAACGTGCTGTCGAACACCGTCTATTACGCGGCGCTCTTCGAGGGCAAACCGCAGTCGTTGAAGAAACGTCTAGGCATGATCTCGCCCTGATACGCAATCTTCACACTGCCGCGCGAGACGCGGCAGTGTTTAAGGGGCTGTTCACGCTAATAACGGGCTTGCGCTGGCCGCCAGAAGGGCCGAGCGCAAGGATTGCGACGAAGCGAATACTCGACGTATTCGCAAGGAGCATGACGCAGCGCTCGGCCCTTCTGGCGGCCAGCCCCGCGAACGTTTTTTTCCAAACAGGGGAACGAGCCTTGCCGGCCGCATTGCGGCGTCGCGCGTCGCTTGTTTGGCTCGGCCAAACGGCGCTCCTTACTTCTTGCACTGCAGCCGGCAAGGCTCGTTCGCAAGCCCGTTATTAGCGTGAACAGCCCCTTAGAGGTCTCGAATCATGGATCGCCAGACCGTCGCGCTGCTGGGCGGCACCGGCTTCATCGGCAGCCGGCTCGTCAATGCGCTGATCGAATCCGGCAAGCAGGTACGGATCGGCACGCGCCGGCGCGACCACGCGCGTCACCTGCAGATGCTGCCGGTCGAAGTCGTCGAGCTCGAAGCGCTCGACACGCGCACGCTCGCGCGCTTCGTCGCCGGTGCGCACGCGGCGATCAACCTGGTCGGCGTGCTGCACGGCGGCCGCGGCACGCCGTACGGGCCCGGCTTCGAACGCGCGCACGTCACGCTGCCGGCCGCGCTCGCGACCGCCTGCACCGAGGTGGGCGTGCGGCGCGTGCTGCACATGAGCGCGCTCGGCGCCGATTCGCACGGCGCGAGCATGTACCAGCGCTCGAAGGGCGACGGCGAGGCCGCGCTGCATGCGATCGCGGCGACCGATTCGCTCGCGCTGACGATCTTCCGCCCGTCGGTCGTGTTCGGCCCCGGCGACGCGTTCCTCAACACGTTCGCGAATCTGCAGCGCTCGGTGCCGGTGCTGCCGCTCGCGATGCCCGACGCGCGCTTCCAGCCGGTGTTCGTCGGCGATGTCGTGCGCGCGTTCGTCAACACGCTCGATCTCGCGGCCTCACACGGCAAGACCTACGAACTCGGCGGCCCGACCGTCTACACGCTCGAGCAGCTGGTGCGCTATTGCGGCACGCTGGTCGGCCGGCAGGCACGCATCGTGCGGCTGCCCGACGCGCTCGCGCGGCTGCAGGCAAGCGTGTTCGAATGCCTGCCCGGCGAGCCCGTGCTCACGCGCGACAATCTCGCGACGATGTCGGTGCCGAACGTGCTGTCGGGGCCGCTCGCGCCGGAGCTCGGGATCTCGCCCGCGAGCCTCGAAAGCATCGCGCCCGCGTATCTCGGCAATACCGCGCAGCGGTCCCGGTTCGACTGGTTCCGCTCGCGCCGCTAGGCCGGCAGCGTCCTCCTTTTCACCTTCGCGTTTTCCGGAATACCGCCATGAAACTCGTCATTGGAGACAAGAACTACTCGTCGTGGTCGATGCGCCCGTGGCTGCTGCTCGCGCATTTCGGCATCCCGTTCGACGAGATCGCCATCGAACTGCGCCACGATGACACGGCCGCACGCATCCGCGAGTATTCGCCGACCGGCAAGGTGCCGTGCCTGGTCGACGACCACGGCGTCGCGATCTGGGATTCGCTCGCGATCGCCGAAACGCTCGCCGAACGCTATCCGCAATTCCCGATGTGGCCAGCCGATCCGCTCGAGCGCGCGCATGCGCGTTGCGTCGCGGCCGAGATGCATTCGGGCTTCGCGGCGCTGCGCACGCAGATGGGCATGAACGTGCGCGCGTCGATGCCGGGACGCGGTGCGACGCCCGACGCGCTCGCCGATGTCGCGCGCATCGATGCGCTGTGGAGCGAGTGTCTCGAGGCGTCGGGCGGGCCGTTCCTGTTCGGCGAATTCGGTATCGCCGATGCGATGTACGCGCCGGTCGTGATGCGCTTCAACACGTATGCGCCGGGCCTGTCGCCGGAAGCGGCCGGCTATGCGGCCCGCGTGACGGCGCTGCCGGCCGTGCAGCGCTGGATCGACGCCGCGCGCCGCGAAACGAACGTGATCGCCGAGTACGAGCCGACGCCATGAATATCTACGCAGTAGGCGGCGCGATCCGCGACGAATTGCTCGGCGTGCCCGTGCAGGACCGCGACTACGTGGTGGTGGGCGCGACCCCCGAGCAGATGGCCGCGCAGGGTTTCCGGCCGGTCGGCAAGGATTTCCCGGTGTTCCTGCATCCGCGCACGCAGGAGGAGTACGCGCTGGCGCGCACCGAGCGCAAGACGGCGGCCGGCTATCACGGCTTCCAGTTCCATTACGCGCCGGACGTGACGCTCGACGAGGATCTCGCGCGGCGCGACCTGACGGTCAACGCGATGGCGCGCGAGGTGAGCCCGGAGGGCGAGCTGGTCGGGCCGGTGATCGATCCGTTCGACGGGCAGGCCGATTTGCGCGCGCGCGTGTTCCGGCATGTGAGCGATGCGTTCGTCGAGGACCCGGTGCGGATCCTGCGTATCGCGCGCTTCGCCGCGCGGTTCGCGGATTTCACGGTCGCGGACGAAACGCTCGCGCTGATGCGGCGGATGGTCGACGCGGGCGAGGTCGACGCGCTCGTGCCCGAGCGCGTGTGGCAGGAAATCGCGCGCGGGCTGATGGAAGCGAAGCCGTCGCGGATGTTCGCGGTGCTGCGCGAGTGCGGTGCGCTCGCGCGCATCCTGCCGGAAGTCGATGCGTTGTGGGGCGTGCCGCAGCGCGCCGACTACCACCCGGAGGTCGACACGGGCGTGCACGTGATGATGGTCGTCGACTATGCGGCGAAGCAGGGGTATTCGCTGCCGGTGCGCTTCGCGGCGCTCACGCACGATCTCGGCAAGGCGACGACGCCGGCCGACGTGCTGCCGCGCCACGTCGGCCACGAGGGGCGCAGCGTCGACCTGCTCAAGCCGTTGTGCGAGCGGTTGCGCGTGCCGAACGAATGCCGCGATCTCGCGCTGGTGGTCGCGCGCGAGCACGGCAACCTGCATCGCGTGATGGAGATGGGCGCGGCCGCGCTGGTGCGGCTGTTCGAGCGCAGCGACGCGCTGCGCAAGCCGGCGCGTTTCGCCGAGATGCTGCAGGCGTGCGAATCGGATGCGCGCGGGCGGCTTGGGCTCGACGCGCAGCCGTATCCGCAGGCCGAGCGGCTGCGCGTCGCGCTCGCGGCCGCGCGCAGCGTCGATGCCGGTGCAATCGCGCGCGGCATCGGCAACGATACGGAGAAGATCAAGGAAGCCGTGCATCGCGCACGGATCGAGGCCGTCGCGCAGGCGCTCGAGATCGGCGAATAGGGGGAAGGGCGCGCATCCCGCGCCTGCCTCCCGATAACCGTTACGACTTCTTCTTGCGCGCCGGCTTGGCGGCCGCCGGACGTTTGCCGGCGGATGCGCGCGGCTTGGCTGCTGCCTTCTTTTCCTTTCCTGCCGGGCCGGCGTCGCGATCGCGCTCCGCCCGCTTGGGCGCCGGCCCGCGGCGGCCCGCGCGCGGCTCGGCCGGCGTCGCACGCGCGACGGGCGCGGGTTTCCGGAGGTCCATCGTCGCGGACACGAATCCGGCGCCACGGTCGTCGAACAGCGGCAGCGTGCCGACCGCGATCACCTCGGCCGGCCCGTCGCCCACGTTGGCGACCCGATGCCGCTTGCGCGCGTCGAAGTGCAGCGAGTCGCCGGGCGACAGCGGGTAATCCTTCTTGCCGACCGTGTAGCAGATCCGGCCGGCCAGCACGTACACGAATTCGTCGCCGCCGTGCGCGACCCATTCCGAGCGGTAGCCTTCCATCATCTGCACCTTGAGCGCGTTGATCTGGCTGCCGTCGAACGTGGTGGACAGGCGTTCGTACCACTGCGACCTGGCGTCGAGCGCGTACGGCTTGCGGCGGCCCTCGTGAGAATCGGGCTGGGCCTGGCGCGGCTGGTCGATCAGCGCGCTGAGCGGCACGTCGAGCGCCTTCGCGACGTTGACGAGCGATGACAGCGAGATGCCCGTGAGGTGGCGCTCGACCTGGGACAGGAATCCGACCGACAGCTTCGCTTCGGTCGCGACTTCCAGCAGCGTCTTCTTCGCTTCCCGGCGCAGGCGGCGAATGCGCTGGCCGATACGCATGAGGTCTGAATCCATGAATCTCTTTCGTGGCAACGAGTCGGGAGGCGAGCGGACGGGCGGTGCAGTCGCCGGACAGGGGATTCCGCGCATCGCACGAAGCACGGCCGTCGGGACGGCGATGCCGGCGCATTGTACCGCGCGGTGTCGCCGGGCGAATTCACGTTGTGCCAGGATGCGCAGGCGTCACGCCGATTTTAGCCCTACGAAAATTTTATCTTGACCTCAATTTCGGCGTGCTCTAGATTCTGCTGCGCGCATCAAACAAAGTTAAGTGGGACGAAAATTTTTCAAGGGCCTGCCGCCGGAACGGAACGGCGGCCCGGCGCCATGCGGGGTCGAGCGCCGACCGTGCAGCGGCGCCGTGCCGTGTCAGGCCTGCCTCGGGCTTGCTCCCCGCCGCGTCACCGCCGGCCGCCGACAACAATGCATAACGGGCTTCCGATGATCGATCGACTGAAATACAGCTTCTCCGGCCTTCCCCCGTACGACGCGTCCGTCGCCGACACGCAGGCTGGTTTGTCGCGCCTGCTCGATACCGCGCGGCTCGACGCGGTGCTGGTCACGTCGCAGGACGAATACGTGACCGAGTACCTGCCGCTCGCCAACAATCCGCGCTACGCGGTGTCGGGTTTCGACGGCTCGGCCGGCTGCGGGATCTTCCTGAGCGCGGCGACCGCGCAGGCGCTCGATCTGCCCCCGTTCGTCCTGTTCGTCGATGGCCGCTATCACCTGCAGGCCGAGCAGCAGTGCGATCCGGCGCGCGTGCGCATCGAGAAGCTCGGGATGAACGTGACGATCTGGCAGGCGATGGCCGACTGGCTGGTCGCGCACGGCAGCCGGCTCGCACGGGTCGGCTACGATGCGCTGCGGATCAGCGTCGGGCAGCGCGATCGCCTGTTCGAACAGACGCAGGCCGCATCGCTCGACTGGACGAGCCTCGCCGACCGGGAAATCGATCGCGCGATCGCGTTGCCGGGCTGGGTCGTCGAGCGGCCGATCTTCGAAGTGCCGGAATCGGCGACCGGCCTGAGCGTCGCGCAGAACCTCGACACGCTGAACCGCCAGCTCGCCGCGCATACCGGCGCGCCGGACGGCAAGACGGCGTTTTTCTCCTGCGCGTCGGACGACCTCGCGTATCTGCTGAACAGCCGCGGCTATCACATCCCGAATGCGTCGTCGCACCTCGGCTTCCTGTTCACGGTCGGCCAGCAGGTGGCGTTGTTCCTGCCGGAAGGCTGCGACCGCTGCGAAGTCACGCTCGCGTCGTATCCGGCGCTGCACGTGATCCGGCGCGATGTCGCGGCGCTCGAGCGCTTTCTCGCCCAGTTCGACGTCGAGCACGTGTGCTACGGCTACGAATCGGTGAACTGCGCGCTCGTCGACGCGGTGAAGCGGGTGTGGCCTCAGGCGCAGCATGCCGACTTCAACCCGGTCGAGGCGATGCGGGCCGGCAAGACGCCGGCGGTGCTCGACCGGTTTCGCGACGCGTTCGCGCGCAGCTCCGCGGCGATCGCCGAGACGATGCGCTGGGCGAAGGCCGGCGAGCCGGGCACGCGCCACACCGAATACGACCTGGCGCGCACGATCAACGACGCATACGGCGCACGCTCGGCGGTGGCGCTGACGTTTCCGTCGATCGCGGCGAACGGCGCGAACAGCGCGTTCGCGCACTACACGGCGGCGAGCGCCGACGTCGAGCTGACGGAAGGCGAACTCGTGCTGCTCGACAGCGGCGCCTATTACGAAGCCGGCTTCGCGACGGATTGCACGCGCGTGGTGCTGCGCCGGACCGACCCGGATACGGTCGCGCAGCCGTGGCAGCGCGAGATCTACACGGTCGCGCTGAAGGCCTGCATCAAGGGGCTCGTCACGCGCTTCCCGAGCACCGCCAAGGGCGGCGACGTCGATGCGCTCGTGCGGCAGGTGTGCCGCGACCACGGCCACGATTTCGGCCACGGCACCGGGCACGGCGTCGGGATTCACGTACACGAGGGCGGCGTCCGGTTCGCGCCGGGCGCGAAGTACGGGCTCGTGCCGAATGCGGTGATTTCGGTCGAGCCGGGCATCTACGTGCCGGGCAAGGGCGGCGTGCGGATCGAGAACATCGTGATCATCCACCGGGACGACGCGCAGCCGGATACCGTCACGTTCGAGAACATCGTGACGGTCGGCTACGACTGGGACCTGATCGATCTCGACCTGCTCGACGACGACGAGCGCGCGTACCTGCGCGACTACGAGCGGCTGTGCGTCGAACGCGGCACGCAGGTCACCGCGTGTCCGCTGCTGTAAGCACCGCCGCCCGCGCCGGTCAGTTCAGCAGGCGCGCACGCACGAACGGCGCGATCCGCTCGGCGAGCCACGCGTGCGTGCGCGTGGTCGGGTGCAGCGTGTCCCAGAACACGAAGCGCGCCGGATCGCGGCAGTCCGCGCGCGGCGTCTGCGCGCTCAGGTAGGTGAGCGACGACGGTTTCGGGATGTCGAGGCATGCACGCTTCGCGTCGTCGAAGCCGTACTGGGCCGGGTGGCTCAGCAGGTCGTCGAACAGCGCGTACGCATCGAACACCTCGAGCCGCAGCGTCGCGCCGTAGCGGGCGCGCAGCGCGGCGGCCGCGTCGGCGAGGCGCTGGTTGTAGTCCTTCACCTGCGCGGCGACGCTCGCGGTGTCGGTGCGGGTCGCGAACACCGGCGCGCGCGACACGTCCGGCAGCGTGACGAGCATGATCCGCGTCGCGCCGGCCGCGGCGAGCCGCTCGAGGCTGTCGCGCACCGCATTCGCCGCCTGCTCGGGCGAGCGCCCGTAGTTCACCAGATCGTTGCCGCCTGCGAACACCGCGAACAGCGTGTTGGCGGGCCGGTAGTCGGGCGCGCGATCCATGTATTCGCGCCACGAGTCGATCTGCTGCACGAGGCCCGGCACGACGAGATACTGGTCGGTCGCCGCGCCACCGATAGCCCAGTTGTAGAACGGCAGCCGCAGCGTGTTCGCGAGATATTCGGCCCACACCGGGCCGTTGCTGAAGCGTCCCGCCTGCCAGCTCGTGCCGTTCGGCAGCTTCCACTGGCTCGCGTTGAACATGTTCTGCGTGTCGGACAGGCTGTCGCCGAACACGATCAGCTTGTTGACGCGCGCGTCCTGCTGCGCGGCATCGATGGTCCACACCGTGTAGTTGAACGACAGCGCGTTGTTGGCCGCGACCGCCTGCACGAGGTCGGTCTTGATGCCTTTCGCGGCCAGCGTCTTGCGGCACACGTCGGCGAGCGCGTCCTGCGACGTCGTGCTGTAGAACATGTTCTTCCACTGCCTGATGCCGTCCGCCCACCAGTAGCCGGACACGCGATACCAGTCGCCGCCGGCGGGGTTGCGCGCCCATTCGTAGGTCGAGGCCGGCTTCAGCGGATCCGCGTCGATCCGGTACCAGCAGCGCAGGTACGTGTAGGTGTCGGACCCGCGGCGCGACGCGCGCTGTGTCGTGCCCGGCGTGCCCGGCGCGCTCGAGGCGGCCGGCGGCACGATGTCGGGGCCGGCCGGCGACAGCGACATGTCGCCCGTCGGCGTGGGCAGCGGCGCGGGGCCGGCGGCCTGTGCGACGGGGAGCGTCAAGGCGGTGCCCAGCGCCGCGACGGCGGACACGGCGGCGACGCGGTGTGAAAACGGAATGCGGAAATATGGCATGCGGCCCTCTTCTGATTGTTGTGACGGGACGACGGCGCGGCTGCGCGGCCGTGTATCGGAAGGGACCGTGAGTGCCGGGCTCGGGCCCGGTCTGTCGAAACGTGAGATGCCGCGCAGGGCGGCGAGAGGCGGAACGTGCGGTGGCGGCGCTGCCGCCGATCAGTCAGTCAGTGAGTGCTTCAGCGCGTGAGAGCCGACACGCGGCCGTCGGCGCCGTAGATGCCGGCCGGCGCGGGCGCCGAGCGCAGGACCGCGAGCGCGCGCTCGTTGTAGTCCATCCGGATCCGGATCAGCATCCCGTTGTTCGCATTGGCCTGGCGCGCGCGTTCGGCGGACTGCTGCAGCAACTGCCAGCGGCCGGCGAGGCGGGCATCGCGCTCGGCGGCCTGGTCCATTCCCTTCTTGCCGGACGGAAAGCCGAGGGCGGAAAGCTGCGTGTCGCGCGTGCGTTCGAGCTGTGCGAGCCGGTCGATCAGCTCGGTTTTCTTTTCGACGATCCCGGGCAGCATCTCGAGCGGCTGCGCCATCGTCAGCGCCTTTTCCTCGTACGCGAGCAGGGACGCGAACGCCTCGACCGTCGCGTGTTCGTCGTTGACCGTGGCCAGCAGCTCTTCTCTCATCGCGTCATGCTCGTCGCGCCGGCGCGGGTAGCGCCGGCAAACCGGGGGGGGGGGCGGGCCCCGCGAGGCCCGCTTCAGTTGCCCGGGCGCTGCTGCTGCAGCAGCTCTCGGGCGGTATTCAATACGCCGTCGGCGATCTTGTTCGCGTCGATCGTCAGCGTGCCGTTGTTCAGCGCGTCCTTGATCGACTGGACCAGGCCCGTGTCGATATCGCCGTTGCCGGACGCGGATACCGAGCGCAGCTGGCCGGACAGACCCGACAGGTTCACGCTCGGGTCGCCGCCGGTCGACCCGCCGTCGGCCGCCTGCGCGGACGAAGACGAAGCCGCGCCGGATTGCGCACGGGTCGCGCCGTTGCCGGTCGGCGCCAGGGGGCTCGGGTTCGGAGTGGAATCGATCTTCACGATGGGTTTCCTGTTCGGTTTGACCCAGATAACGGCCGGGTCGGCCCGAACTTTAGCATCGCGAGCCCGAAATGCCCCGAATAAACAATTCTTTACATTCTTGGGGCGGGATCCGCCCCTACAGCGGAATTTCCACGGTGCCGGCGTCCTTGACGATCGCCGTGACGATCTGGCCCGCCGCCATCCGCACCCGCACCGACTGGCCGGGCGCCGCATTCGCCAGCGCGCTGCCCTCGGCCGAAATCGTGAAGCCGGGCCCGGCCGCGACCACCCGCACCGTCTGGCCGGCCGACACCGACGCCGCGCTCTTCAGCATGTCCTGCCGCAGCGGCAGCCCGGCCGAGATGCGCGCGAGCGCGGTCGCGCCGATCGCCTGCGCCGGATCGGTGATCACCGCGAGCGGCAGCACCGTCAGGTCGCCGTCGCGGGCGACCAGGTCGGCCGCGGAAAGCGGCTCGCCGGGCGCGATCTGGCGCGCGGCGACGTAGTAGGTGGCCTGCACGGTGACTTTCGCCTGCAGGTAGACGGTCCACGGCCGCTCGCCCGCGCAGCGCACGCCGACCGTCGTGCGGCCCCACAGGCGTGCGCCGGTCGGCATGAACGGTTCGAGCGTCGTGCACGCGGCGAGCCCGCGCGGAAACGCGGTCGTGACGGTCGCGGTGGTCTTGCCGGGCAGGCCCGCGACCTGTTGCTGCAGGAACGCGAGGGCCGCGCGGCGGATCGACTCGGGATCCTGCTGGCCGGGCGGCGTCGCCGGCTGGGCCGCGTTGGCGGCATTGGCCGCCGGGGCCGGGCTCGCGGAAACCGGTACGGCGCGCGGCGCCGGCGCGGCGGACGCGGCGCGGGCCGCCGCCAGGCGCGCGGCCATGGCCTGCTGCGGGGTCGGTCGTGCGGGATTCGATGCGGGCTCGGCCGTGCCGGCGACGACCGTCGCGATCGCGTTCGGATCGGCGGCGCGCGGCGCGCCATATCCGGTTCCGGTTCCGGCGTTCATGCGGGCGGTCGCGTAGACGGGGCGAGGCGCCGGGGCCGGCGCAGGGGCGGGTACGGCAGCCGGCGGCGGGACGGTCGTCACGACCATCGTGCCCGCGGGTTGCGCCGCGTAGCCGGTGCCGGACGCGCCGGCAGCGGCGCCCGTGCTGCTCGCCGCGCGCCCGGCGTCGGGCGCCACAACCGAACCCGGCGCCATCGCCGCATTCCCGCCGCTCGCCGCATTGGCGTGCGCGAGCGCGGTTTCGGCCGTCTCGCCGCGCCCCGGAATCACGATCATCCCGTCGTCCGCGTGCGCGGCCGGGGCGGCGATCCACAGCGCCGCGGCGAGCGCAAACGCACGCCGGACGTGCGTGAGCCGCCCGTTCCTTCCGCGAAGTGCGCTGCCAGTCATCGCTGTATCCCCGATCCGTTGCTCCGCTTCGCATTCTAGGGAGCGGGGCGGTCGCGCAAACGATGAATAGAGGGGGCCTTTGCCGCGTTATTCGCCCGATTGCCGGTTGCGTCCGACGCCTACCATCGCTGTCATGGAAAAAAGCCTCTCGAGTCGCCATCCGGCGCGAGGGGCGTGCAGCGCTTCATACGGAGAGACGCACACATGCTGGACAAACTCGATGCGGAATTCGCGTTCGGCCGACAGGCGCTGGACGTACGCGCCTACCGGCAGGAACTGCTGTCGTCGAACATCGCGAACTCCGACACGCCCGGCTACCAGGCCCGCGACGTCGATTTCGCGTCGACGCTCGCGCGCTCGCTGAAGCAGACGGGCGGCGGCCTCGCGCCGAGCAACGCGGCGCAACTGCCGATGGCGCAGCCGGCCGGCGTGACGAGCGGGATGTCGATGGTGTCGACGGCGGCGGGCCACATGGCCGGCACCGCGAAGCTGATCCCGACGGGCGGCCCGTCGGACGACTACGGCCGTGCGCAATACCGGATGCCGCTGCAGCCGGCGCTCGACGGCAACACGGTCGATCTCGACGTCGAGCGCGTGCAGTTCGCGAACAACGCGCTGCACTACCAGACCGGGATGACCGTGATGACCCAGCAGATCAAGGCGATGATCGCCGCGATCACGTCGAACCAGTGACGGCGCGTACCGCCGCCGAATCCGAGCAAAAGGAGCTTCCATGCCCTCGTTGATGAACATCTTCGGCGTCGCCGGCTCGGCGCTGTCCGCGCAGTCGCAGCGCCTGAACGTCACCGCGTCGAACCTCGCGAACGCCGATAGCGCAACCGGCCCGGACGGCAAGCCGTACAAGGCCAAGCAGGTCGTGTTCGCGACCGACCCGATCGGCGGCGCACGCACCGCGTCCGGCCAGGGCGTGGGCGGCGTGCGCGTGACGAAGGTGATGGATGACCCGTCGCCGATGAAGTCGACCTACGACCCGTCGAACCCGGCTGCCGATTCGAACGGCTACGTGCAGATGCCGAACGTCGATCCGGTGCAGGAGATGGTGAACATGATCTCGGCGTCGCGCTCGTACCAGGCCAACGTCGAGACGCTGAACACCGCGAAGACGCTGATGCTCAAGACGCTGACGATCGGCTCGTAAGCCGCGCGTCGACCGACCTTACAGACTCGACAGTTCCGACAGTCCCGACAGAAGGCCACCCAGGATGACTTCCTCCAACACGACGATCGGCAGCAACGGCACGAACGTGTCGAACCTGCCGACCGACACGATGAACACCAACAAAGTGTCGACCAACGGCACGTCGGCGAGCGACCTGCAGGCGACGTTCCTGAAGCTGCTCGTCACGCAGTTGCAGAACCAGGACCCGACCAGCCCGGTCGACAGCTCGCAGATGACGTCGCAGCTCGCGCAGATCAACACGGTGAGCGGCATCGCGCAGCTGAACACGTCGCTCACGTCGCTGTCGACGCAGCTCACGGCCGGCCAGCAGACGCAGGCCGCGCTGCTGATCGGCACGAACGTGCTCGCACCGGGCAACGCGGTCGCGGTGAAGAGCGGCGCGGCGTCGCCGTTCGGCGTGTCGCTCGCGAGTTCAGTGTCGAACCTGACGATCACCGTGAAGAACGCGGCGGGCACCGTGGTGAACACGATCAACGCGGGCGCGCAGTCGGCCGGCACCGTGCCGTTCAACTGGACGCCGACCGACGCGGCGGGCAACGCACTGCCGGACGGCAAGTACACCGTCAGCGCGTCGTACACCGACAGCAACGGCACGCCGCAGCCGGCCACGACGCTCGCGGCGTCGACCGTGCAGAGCGTGATCAAGCAGGCGGACGGCACGGCGGGGCTCGTGCTGTCGAACGGCACGACCGTGGGGCTGACCCAGGTTGCGTCGATTTTCCCGAACACCACGTCGTCCGCGTCGAATTCGTCCGGCAGCGGCACCACCTCCAACTGATACTGATCGAGCAATCTCGAAACGGAGACCGAAATGGGTTATCAACAGGGTCTGAGCGGCCTCGCGGGTGCATCGAACGCGCTCGACGTGATCGGCAACAACATCGCGAACGCGAACACGGTCGGCTTCAAGTCGAGCACCGCGCAGTTCGCCGACATGTATGCGAACTCGGTCGCGACGTCGACCAACACGCAGATCGGTATCGGCACGTCGCTGAACGCGGTGCAGCAGAACTTCGGCCAGGGCACGATCAACACGACGAGCTCGTCGCTCGACGTCGCGATCAACGGCAACGGCTTCTTCCAGATGTCGAACAACGGCGTGACGACCTACTCGCGCGACGGCACGTTCCAGCGCGACAAGAACGGCTTCATCGTCGACTCGCAAGGCCGTAACCTGATGGGCTATGCGGCCAACGCGGGCGGCGTGATCAACACCGCGCAGACCGTGCCGCTGCAGGCGCCGACGACCAACATCGCGCCGACCGCGACGACCAAGATCTCCGCGCAGTTCAACCTGAATTCGCAGGACACGACGCCGACCAAGACGCCGTTCAGCGCGACCGACAACACGACCTACAACTACTCGACGTCGATCCAGGTGTACGACTCGCTCGGCGGTTCGCAGGCGGTCAACATGTACTTCGTGAAGTCGGCGGCCGGCACGTGGGAAGCGTACGCGGGCGTGCAGGGCGGCTCCACGACGGATCTCGGCACGGTCACGTTCGACTCGTCGGGCGCGATCAAGAGCACGACGACGGGCACGCCGGCCACGCCGACCACGTCGGTCGGCCAGTTCCAGTTCACGGTGCCGAACACCGACGGCTCGGCGACGCCGCAGAGCCTCACGCTCGACCTGACCGGCACGACGCAGTACGGCGGCAAGGACGGCGTGAACAACCTCGCGCAGGACGGCTACGCGAGCGGCACGCTGACGACCTACACGATCGGCGCCGACGGCAAGCTGACCGGCAACTACTCGAACGGCCAGACCGCCGTGCTCGGTGAGATCGCGCTCGCCAACTTCAACAACCCGAACGGGCTGGTGAACCTCGGCGGCAACCAGTACGCGGAAAGCGCCGCGTCGGGCGTGCCGCAGATCTCGGCGCCGGGCAGCACGAACCACGGCAAGCTGCAGGGCAGCGCGCTGGAAAACTCGAACGTCGACCTCACGTCGCAGCTCGTCAACCTGATCACCGCGCAGCGCAACTACCAGGCGAACGCGCAGACGATCAAGACGCAGCAGGCCGTCGACCAGACGATCATCAACCTGTAAGCGCGGACAACGAGCAGCCATGGACCGACTGATCTACACGGCGATGACGGGTGCGTCGCAGTCGCTCGACCAGCAGGCGATCGTCGCGAACAACCTCGCGAACGCGTCGACGACGGGCTTTCGCGCGCAGCTCGCGACGTATCGCGCGGTGCCGATGAATTTCGGCGACGGCAGCACGAGCGACCCGACGACGACGCGCACCTACGTGCTCGCGTCGACGCCCGGCGCCGACTACGCGCCGGGTCCGATCACGCGCACCGGCAACCCGCTCGACGTCGCCGTGCAGGGCGCGGGCTGGCTGTCGGTGCAGGCGGCCGACGGCAGCGAGGCGTACACGCGCGCCGGCAACCTGCACGTCGACGAGAACGGCCAGCTCGTCAACGCGAGCAACCTGCCGGTGGTCGGCAACGGCGGCCCGATCTCGGTGCCGCCGAACGCGGAAGTGACGATCGGCAAGGACGGCACGATTTCCGCACTGATGCCGGGCGACCCGCCGACGGCGGTCGCGATCGTCGACCAGATGAAGCTCGTGAATCCCGATCCGGCCACGCTCACGCGCGGCAACGACGGGCTGTTCCGCACCGCCGACGGCAATCCGGCCGATGCCGACCCGAACGTGGTCGTCACGCCGAATTCGCTCGAAGGCAGCAACGTCAACCCGGTGACCGCGATGGTCGCGATGATCGACAACGCGCGCGCGTTCCAGCTTCAGTCGAAGCTGATCCAGACGGCCGACCAGAACGAGCAGTCGGCGAACCAGCTGCTCAATTTCAGCTGAGCGCCCGCGCCAGCCTACGCAGGAGAACTGACAAGTGAACCGTTCGCTCTACATCGCCGCCACCGGCATGAATGCGCAGCAGGCGCAGATGGACGTGATTTCGAACAACCTCGCGAACACCAGCACGAACGGCTTCAAGGCGTCGCGCGCGGTGTTCGAGGATCTGCTGTACCAGACCATCCGCCAGCCGGGCGCGAACTCGACGCAGCAGACGGAACTGCCGTCGGGCCTGCAGCTCGGCACCGGCGTGCAGCAGGTCGCGACCGAGCGCCTGTACACGCAGGGCGGCCTCACGCAGACCGGCAACTCGAAGGACGTCGCGATCAACGGCGCGGGCTTCTTCCAGGTGCTGATGCCGGACGGCACGAACGCCTACACGCGCGATGGCTCGTTCCAGACCAACGCGCAGGGCCAGCTCGTCACGTCGAGCGGCTACCAGGTCCTGCCGGCGATCACGATTCCGCAGAATGCGACCTCGCTGACGATCGGCAAGGACGGTGTCGTGACGGTCACGCAGGCGGGCTCGACCAATTCGGTGCAGATCGGCTCGCTGCAGGTCGCGACCTTCATCAACCCGGCCGGTCTCGAAGCGCGCGGCGAGAACCTGTTCTCCGAGACGACGTCGTCGGGTGCGCCGAACGTGTCGCAGCCGGGCCTGAACGGCGCGGGCACGCTCAGCCAGAACTACGTCGAATCGTCGAACGTGAACGTCGTGCAGGAGCTCGTCAACATGATCCAGACGCAGCGTGCCTACGAGATCAACAGCAAGGCCGTGACGACGTCCGACCAGATGCTGCAGACCGTCACGCAGATGAAGAGCTAACCGGAACATCCGTCGTCGCCATGAAGCAGGTTCGCCTCCTCCCGTCAGCCACCGTCCGCGCCGCATGCGCGGTCGCGGTGGCGGCGTTCGCCGCCGGTTGCGCGCAGATTCCGCGCGATCCGATCATCCAGCAGCCGATGACGGCGCAGCCGCCGACGCCGATGTCGATGCAGGCGCCCGGCTCGATCTACAACCCCGGTTATGCGGGGCGGCCGCTCTTCGAGGATCAGCGTCCACGCAACGTCGGCGACATCCTGACGATCATGATCGCGGAGAACATCAACGCGACCAAGTCGTCGGGCGCGAACACGAACCGGCAAGGCAACACCGACTTCAACGTGCCGACGGCCGGCTTCCTCGGCGGACTGTTCGCGAAGGCGAACCTGTCGGCGACCGGCAACAACAAGTTCGCGGCGACCGGCGGCGCGAGCGCGGCGAACACGTTCAACGGCACGATCACGGTGACCGTCACCAACGTGCTGCCGAACGGCAACCTCGTGGTCAGCGGCGAGAAGCAGATGCTGATCAACCAGGGCAACGAATTCGTGCGCTTCTCGGGTGTCGTCAACCCGAACACGATCTCGGGCGCGAACTCCGTCTACTCGACGCAGGTGGCCGACGCGAAGATCGAATATTCTGCGAAGGGCTACATCAACGAAGCCGAGACGATGGGCTGGCTGCAGCGCTTCTTCCTCAACATCGCGCCGTGGTGATGACGATGCAGAAGACGCTTCTCGACCGCCTGTCGGCCCGCGCGCATGCCGCCGCGCGGCTCGCCGTCGCGTTCATGGCCCTGGCCTGCGTGTTCGGCGCGACGCCCGCGCACGCGGAACGCCTGAAGGATCTCGCGCAGATCCAGGGCGTGCGCGACAACCCGCTGATCGGCTATGGCCTCGTCGTCGGCCTCGACGGCACGGGCGACCAGACGATGCAGACGCCGTTCACGACGCAGACGCTCGCGAACATGCTCGCGAACCTCGGCATCTCGATCAACAACGGTTCCGCCAACGGCGGCGCGTCGCAGCTGAGCAACATGCAGCTGAAGAACGTCGCGGCCGTGATGGTGACCGGCACGCTGCCGCCGTTCGCGCGGCCGGGCGAGGCGCTCGACGTCACCGTGTCGTCGCTCGGCAACGCGAAGAGCCTGCGCGGCGGCACGCTGCTGCTGACGCCGCTGAAAGGCGCGGACGGCCAGGTCTACGCGCTCGCGCAGGGCAACATGGCGGTCGGCGGCGCGGGCGCCAGCGCGAACGGCAGCCGCGTGCAGGTGAACCAGCTCGCGGCCGGCCGGATCGTCGGCGGCGCGATCGTCGAGCGCGGCGTGCCGAACGCGATCGCACAGATGAACGGCGTGCTGCAGCTGCAACTGAACGACATGGACTACGGCACCGCGCAGCGGATCGTGTCCGCGGTCAATTCGAGCTTCGGCCCGGGCACCGCGACGGCGCTCGACGGCCGCACCATCCAGCTCACCGCGCCGGCCGATTCGGCGCAGCAGGTCGCGTTCATGGCGCGGCTGCAGAACCTCGACGTCAGCCCGGACAAGGCCGCGGCGAAGGTGATCCTGAACGCGCGCACCGGCTCGATCGTGATGAACCAGATGGTCACGCTGCAGAGCTGCGCGGTCGCGCACGGCAACCTGTCGGTCGTCGTCAACACGCAACCGGTGGTGTCGCAGCCGGGGCCGTTCTCGAACGGGCAGACGGTGGTGGCGCAGCAGTCGCAGATCCAGCTCAAGCAGGACAACGGCGCGTTGAAGATGGTGACGGCCGGCGCGAATCTCGCCGACGTCGTGAAGGCGCTGAACACGCTCGGCGCAACGCCCGCGGACCTGATGTCGATCCTGCAGGCGATGAAGGCCGCCGGCGCGCTGCGCGCCGACCTGGAGATCATCTAAATGGCAGCCAGTCTCCCGAACGCGAACGACCTCACGCAGCGCTTTGCGCTCGACGTGCAGGGTTTCGACGCCCTGCGCGCGCAGGCGAAGCAGTCGCCGCAGGCCGGCGCGAAGGCGGTCGCCGGCCAGTTCGACGCGATGTTCACGCAGATGATGCTCAAGAGCATGCGCGACGCGTCGCCCGACGGCGGGCTGTTCGATTCGCATACGTCGAAGATGTACACGTCGATGCTCGACCAGCAGCTCGCGCAGCAGATGTCGACGCGCGGGATCGGTGTCGCCGACGCGCTGATGAAGCAGCTGCTGCGCAATGCGGGGCAGGGCGCGGGCAGCGACACGGCGGCCGACGTCGGCGCGGCCGGCCTGGGCGCGGACGGCTTCGGCGCGTCCGGTAACGAAGGTGGCCTCGCCGCGATGAACGCGATGGCGAAGGCCTACGCGAACTCGGCCAACAACGGCGGGCTCGCCGGCACGCGCGGCTACTCGGCCGGCAGCGCGCTGACGCCGCCGCTGAAGGGCGCGAGCGGCGTGCAGGACGCCGACGCGTTCGTCGACCGGCTCGCGGGCCCCGCGCAGGCGGCTAGCGCGTCGACCGGCATTCCGGCGCGCTTCATCGTCGGCCAGGCCGCGCTCGAATCGGGCTGGGGCAAGCGCGAGATCCGCGCGGGCGACGGTTCGACGAGCTACAACGTGTTCGGCATCAAGGCGACCAAGGGCTGGACCGGTCGCACGGTGTCGGCGCTGACCACGGAGTACGTGAACGGCACGCCGCGCCGCGTGGTCGCGAAATTCCGTGCGTACGATTCGTACGAGCACGCGATGACCGATTACGCGAACCTGCTGAAGAACAACCCGCGCTACTCGGGCGTGCTGAGCGCGAGCCGCAGCGTCGAAGGCTTCGCGCACGGGATGCAGAAGGCCGGCTACGCGACCGACCCGAACTACGCGAAGAAGCTGATTTCGATCATGCAGCAGATCGGCTGACCGGCCCGCCGGCGACCGCCGTTGTACCCTCTGGACCGCGCCCGGCAGCCCGCCGCGCGCGGTTTCAACGTTTGCGCGAAAAAAATCCCCAATTCGATCTAAACTTTCGGTCAGCACTGCCGCTAAGTGTGAGAGACCTGCGACCGGGCCCCCGTTCTGGCCCGGTTTTATTGCGCACCGGTTGCCCGGGCGCCCATGACAAGAAAGACCGGCTAGCCATGAATATCGAAACGTCGACGGACCCCAGCCTGGATGCAGGCCACTCCGGGCCCGACTATGCCCGCCGCAATCCGCTGGAAATCGGCGTGCAGCTGCGCAACCTCGTCAATCGCGGCGATTTCCTGACCGTCCAGTACCCGGGTGGCCAGCTTGTCACGCGCCTGCTCGAGGTGGATGTCGGCGCGCGGACGTTCACGTTCGACTGGGGTGCGCTATCCGAGCAGAACGCCAGCATCCTCGGCGCGTCGCACTGCACGTTCGCGGCCGCGCCGGAGGGCGTGCGGGTCGAATTCTCCACGGGCACGCCGCGCGAGACGCGCTACGAGGGGCTGCCCGCGTTCGTCGCCGATTTCCCCGACGTGCTGATGTGCATCCAGCGTCGCGAGTATTTCCGCGTCGATGCGCCGATCGTCGATCCGTTCCTGTGCCGCGGCAAGCTGCCGGACGGCGAGAGCTTCTTGTTCGAAGTGCATAACCTGTCGCTCGGCGGCGTGGGGCTGCGCACGGCCGACGAACGCGTCGAGGCGCTCGAGGTCGGCACGACGCTGCCCGACGTCGAGCTCGAGTTGACCGGCCACGGCAAGCTGTCGCTCGACCTGCAGCTCGTGTCGCAGCGTTCGACGCAGATGCCGAACGGGTCGCGACGCTACCAGCTCGGCTTCCGCTACATGTCGCTGCCGGGCAGCGCGGAAAACACGCTGCAGCGGCTGATCACGCAGCTCGAAATGAAGCGCCGCTCGCTCGCGCGGGCCTGACGCGCAAGCGGCGGCCGGCCCCGCCCGGGGCGGCCCGCACGGCGTTTGCGGCACCCTCGGCCGCACGCTTGAACCGGCGACGCGCGAGTGTGCGTCGCACGTGCATTTTTTCCTCAATTTTTTCGATTGGCGGCCGTTATACCGGGAGTCACGCAACCCGGCGGCCGCGACGTGCGGTCGGCTCATCAGGATCGCGCATGTCCAACACACTCATGAACCTCGGCGTCAGCGGCCTGAATGCCGCGCTCTGGGGCCTCACGACGACCGGCAACAACATCAGCAACGCGGCGACGCCCGGCTATTCGGTCCAGCGGCCCGTGTATGCGGAAGCGAGCAGCCAATACTCGGGCAGCGGTTACATGCCGCAAGGCGTGAACACCGTCACCGTGCAGCGGCAGTACAGCCAGTACCTGAGCGACCAGCTGAACACCGCGCAGACGCAGGGCGGTGCGCTGTCGACGTGGTACACGCTCGTCGCGCAGCTGAACAACTACATCGGCAGCCCGACGGCGGGGATCTCGACCGGGATCACGAGCTACTTCACCGGGCTGCAGAACGTCGCGAACAACGCGTCCGACCCGTCGGTGCGACAGACCGCGATCAGCAACGCGCAGACGCTGGCCAACCAGCTCAACGCGGCCGGCCAGCAGTACGACGCGCTGCGCCAGAGCGTGAACACGCAGCTCACCAGCACCGTGTCGCAGATCAACACGTACACCGCGCAGATCGCGCAGCTGAACCAGCAGATCGCAGCGGCGAGCAGCCAAGGGCAGCCGCCGAACCAGCTGCTGGACCAGCGCGACCTCGCGGTGTCGAACCTGTCGGGCCTGACCGGTATCCAGGTCGTGCGCAACGACAGCGGTTACAGCGTGTTCATGTCGGGTGGCCAACCGCTCGTCGTCGCCGACAAGAGCTACCAGCTTGCGGCCGTCACGTCGCCGTCGGATCCGAGCGAACTGACCGTCGTGTCGCAGGGGATCGCCGGCGCGAAGCCGCAGGGGCCGAACCAGCCGTTGCCCGATTCGTCGCTGTCGGGCGGCACGCTCGGCGGCCTGCTCGCGTTCCGCAGCCAGACGCTCGACCCCGCGCAGGCTCAGCTCGGCGCGATCGCGACCAGCTTCGCCGCGCAGGTCAACGCGCAGAACGCGCTCGGCATCGACCTGTCGGGCAACAAGGGCGGCAACCTGTTCACGACGCCGTCGCCGACCGTGTACGCGAACCAGGGCAATACCGGCAACGCGTCGCTGTCCGTGTCGTTCGCGAACGCGTCGCAGCCGACGACGAGCGACTACACGCTGTCCTTCGACGGCGCGAACTATACGCTGACCGACCGCGCGAGCGGCGCGGTGGTCGACCAGAAGGCGGGGCCGATGCCGGTTTCGCTCGGCGGGCTGAATTTCTCGATCCCGTCGGGCTCGATGAGTGCCGGTGACAAGTTCACCGTGCTGCCGACGCGCGGCGCGCTGAACGGCTTCGGCCTCGCCACGACGAGCGCGTTGGCGATCGCGGCAGCCTCGCCGGCGGTCACGTCGGCGGCGAGCACCAACACCGGCACGGGCAAGATCACGCTGGGCGGCGTCACCTCGGGCTATCAAGTGCCGACGACCAAGCTGACCTATGACGCGACGGCGAAGACTTTGACGGGGTTCCCGGTCGGCACCACGGTGACGATCGGCACCACGCCGCCGACGTCGGTCACGATCAACAACCCGACGGACACCGTCCCGTACGATCCGGCGGCCGGCGCGACGATGACGATGTCGGGAACGGCCGCGGGCGCGCTCAACGGCGTGAGCGTCACGCTGTCCGGCGCACCGGCGACCGGCGACTCGTTCACGATCGGGCCGTATGCGGGCGGCACCAGCGACGGCTCCAACGCGCTCGCGCTGTCGAAGCTGGTCAACGCGAAGGCGTTCGGCAACGGCACGACGACGCTCACGGGCGCGTATGCGAGCTACGTGAACGGCATCGGCAACACGACGACCCAGCTGAAATCGTCGAGCGCCGCGCAGACCGGGCTGATCGGCCAGATCACCGAGGCGCAGCAGTCGGTGTCGGGCGTGAGCACCAACGAGGAAGCGGCCAACCTGATGCAGTACCAGCAGTTCTACCAGGCGAACGCGAAGGTGATCCAGACGGCGGCGACGCTGTTCCAGACCGTGCTCGGCCTGTTCAATTGACCGGATTCGAGGGATAGAAGCGATGCGGATTTCCAGCGCCCAGTTCTTCCAGCTGAACGTTTCACAAATGAACGATCAGCAGGCCCAGCTTGCGCAGCTGTATCAACAGATCTCGAGTGGCGTGAGCTTGCAGACGGCGGCGGACAACCCGGCGGGCGCGGCGCAGGCCGTGCAGCTGTCGATGGCGTCGGCGACGCTGTCGCAGTACGCGACCAACCAGAACGCGGCGCTCGCGTCACTGCAGGCCGAGGACCAGACGCTGCAGAACGTGAGCACCGTGCTGACGAACACGCAGTCGCTGCTCGTGCGCGCCGGCGACGGTTCGATGTCCGACAGCGACCGCTCGGCGCTCGCAACGCAGCTGCAGGGTTACCGCGACCAGTTGATGACGCTCGCGAACACCAACGACGGCGCGGGCAACTACCTGTTCGCCGGCACGAAGAATTCGGCGGCGCCGTTTTCGACGACGCCGAGCGGCAGCGTTGCCTATGTCGGCGACACCGGCACGCGCCAGGTGCAGATCACCGATTCGAGCACCGTGTCGCAGGGCGACACGGGCGCGGCCGTCTTCATGTCGGTGCCGGCGATCGGCAGCTCGCCGGTGCCGTCGGCCCGCGCGGGCAACACGGGCACCGGCACGATCGGCGCGGTCACGGTGACGAACCCGTCGATCGCGACGAACGGCCATCAGTTCTCGATCACATTTGGCGGCACGGCCGCCGCGCCGACCTACACCGTGACCGACAACTCGGTCAGCCCGCCAACCACTACGCCGGCGCAGGCCTATTCGTCGGG
Organism: Burkholderia lata; assembly: GCF_000012945.1. Taxonomy (NCBI): domain Bacteria; kingdom Pseudomonadati; phylum Pseudomonadota; class Betaproteobacteria; order Burkholderiales; family Burkholderiaceae; genus Burkholderia; species Burkholderia lata. The sequence continues at coordinate 3,526,337 of NC_007510.1, read as the reverse complement.
CTCGGCGATCTCGCTCGGCAGCGGCATGACCGTGGCGGTGTCGGGCACGCCGGCCGCCGGCGACAAATTTGCTGTTGAGCCGGCGCCGCAAGCGAGCGGCGGCTCGGACGTGTTCTCGACGCTCGACGCGATGGTCGCGGCGCTGAAGACGCCCGTGACGGGCAACCCGGTGGCGGCTGCGACGCTGAAGAACGCGCTGATGACCGGCTCGACCAAGCTTGGCAACACGCTGCGCAACGTCACGACGATTCAGGCATCGGTCGGTGGCCGCGAGCAGGAAGTCAAGGCGATGCAGGCCGTCAACCAGACTGCGTCGCTTCAGGTCACCAGCAACCTGTCCGACCTGACGAGCACCAACATGGTGTCGACGATCAGCCAGTTCCTGCAGATGCAGAACGCGCTGACGGGCTCGCAGAAGGCGTACGCGCAGCTGCAGAACCTGTCGCTGTTCCAGTACATCAACCCCTGATGGTCGCCGCGCCGGCTGCGATGTGAGCGCACGCTTGCATCGCCGCCGGCGTCGGTCGCTGCACGCGTATTTCCCCGCGCGGGCAGGCGCTTCACCGGGGCGCGCCATCGTGCCCCGTTTCACACACGCCGCAAGCCGCGCATCGTGCTCGCGGCCCCGCTCGGCGGCCCGCTTTTCAGCCCGTCCATCAGCCCGCTTGCCAGCCCCATTTCCGCTCCGTAAACTCGCGCCAGATTCCAGACCGGCGCATCCTCCGCAGCCGGCGACCGACTGACAGGAGCCCTTTTCCCCATGTCCGATTCCTACTTCCCGCGCTGGCGGGTGCAATCGACCGGCGCGGCCTCGCGCGTGGTCGGCCCCGACGAGCGCCTCGCGTGGCCGCAGATGGTCGCGATGGGCGTGCAGCACGTCGTCGCGATGTTCGGCTCGACCGTGCTCGCGCCGCTGCTGATGGGCTTCGACCCGAACCTGTGCATCTTCATGTCGGGCATCGGCACGCTGCTGTTCTTCGTGCTGGTCGGCGGCCGCGTGCCGAGCTATCTCGGCTCGAGCTTCGCGTTCATCGGCCTCGTGATCGCGGTGACCGGCTACGGCGGCAGCGGCCCGAACCCGAACATCCCGGTCGCGCTCGGCGGGATCATCGCGTGCGGCGTCGTGTACGTCGCGATCGGCGCGCTGGTGCAGGCGATCGGCACGAACTGGATCGAGACGCTGATGCCGCCCGTCGTGACCGGCGCGGTGGTCGCGGTGATCGGGCTGAACCTGGCGCCGATCGCGGTCAAGGGCGTGTCCGGGTCGACCTTCGAATCGGTGATGGCGCTCGTCACGGTGCTGTGCGTCGGCGGCGTCGCGGTGTTCTCGCGCGGCATGGTGCAGCGCCTGCTGATCCTCGTCGGGCTGGTGATCGCCTACGCGATCTACGCGGTCGTGACCAACGGGATGGCGCTCGGCAAGCCGATCGATTTCTCGATCGTCGAGCATGCGGCCTGGTTTGGGGTGCCGAGCTTCCGCGCGCCGGTGTTCGATCCGCACGCGATGCTGATGCTGGCGCCGATCGCGGTGATCCTCGTCGCGGAAAACCTTGGCCACATCAAGGCCGTCAGCGCGATGACGGGCACCAGCCTCGATCGCTACGTGGGCCGCGCGTTCATCGGCGACGGGCTTGCGACGATCGTGTCGGGCAGCGTCGGCGGCACGGGCGTGACGACCTACGCGGAGAACATCGGCGTGATGGCCGTCACGCGGATCTACTCGACGCTCGTGTTCGCGGTCGCCGCGGTGATCGCGATCGTGCTCGGCTTCTCGCCGAAGTTCGGCGCGGTGATCCAGACGATTCCGGGCCCCGTGCTCGGCGGCGTGTCGATCGTCGTGTTCGGGCTGATCGCGGTGACGGGCGCGCGGATCTGGGTCGTCAACAAGGTCGACTTCTCCGACAACCGCAACCTGATCGTCGCAGCCGTCACGCTCGTGCTCGGCGCCGGCGACTTCTCGCTGAAGATCGGCGGCTTCGGGCTCGGCGGGATCGGCACCGCGACGTTCGGCGCGATCATCCTGTACGCGATCCTGCGTAAGGAAAAGGAACCGGGCCCGGTGGTCTGAGCTTCCGGCGGGCGGTGTCGTGCCGCCCGTGTCATCTTCGGCGTCGAACGTCGCGGCGCTACGCGCCGACGTTCGACTGCGTCTGCAGCCACGCGCAGAACTGCGCGACGAGCGGATCGTCGGCCGGCGCGCGCGGCGCGATCCACCAGTAGCTGCGCGTCGCGATGCGCGGCCCCTCCAGCGGCATCACCAGCCGGCCGCTCGCGAGTTCATCGTCGATCAGCGGCAACGGGCCGAGCGCGACGCCCAGGCCGTCGACGGCCGCCTGCAGTGCCAGGTAGAAGTGGTCGAACGACTGCCGCTTGCGCCCCTTCATCGTCACGCCGGCCGCCGCGAACCAGTCGCGCCAGCCTTCCGGCCGCGTATCCGAATGCAGCAGCACATGGCGCGCGAGATCGTCCGCGCGCGCGATCGGCATGCGCTTGAGCAGCGCGGGGCTGCAGACGGGGATCACGCTTTCGTCGAGGAAGTGGCCGCTCGTGCAGTTCGGCCAGTGGCCGGGGCCACGGCGGATCGCGACATCGAAGCCGTCGAGCGTGTCGAGCGGCGCATTCGACGTCGACAGCTTCAGCTCGACGTTCGGCACGTCACGCTGGAACCGCGACAGGCGCGGCAGCAGCCATTTCATCGCGAAGGTCGGCAGCGCATTGATGCGCAGCACGCGTGCCGCGCCCGTGTTGCGCAGCTGCTCGGTCGCGAGCGCGATGCTGTCGAATGCCGCGCGCACGGTGTCCAGGTAGCGTCGGCCTTCGTCGGTGAGCTTCACGCGCTTGCCATAGCGGTGGAACACGGGCTTGCCGAGCCAGGCCTCGAACCCGGCGATCTGCCGGCTGATGGCACCGTGAGTCACATGCAGCTCGTCGCCGGCGGCGCTGAAGCTTTCATGTCGTGCCGCGGCTTCAAAGGCCCGAAGCGCGGAAAAGGGTGGGAGATCGCGTGCCATGCTTGTGATTCTAGATCACAAGGACGCGCCGATAAAATCGTTTTGCCGGTATTCCGAACGGCGGTAACCTCGGGTCACCGTTTGATAAGGAACCCCATGCAATCCGCTTCTCCGCCGGCCGCTCCGCCGCCGGCCACATCCCCCCGCAGCGTCGGCCTTGCCGAGCTGTTCACCGGTTTCCTGTCGCTGGGCCTCATGTCGTTCGGCGGTGCGCTGCCGTTCGCGCGGCGCACCATCGTCGAAGAGCGCAAGTGGCTCTCCGCCGACGAATTCACCGATCTGCTCGGGCTGTGCCAGTTCCTGCCGGGCGGCAACGTGATCAACCTGTCGGTGGCCGTCGGCATGCGCTTTCGCGGTGTCGCCGGCGCGTTCGCCGGCATTCTCGGGCTGATCGCGGGCCCGACGCTCGTCGTCGTCGCGCTCGGCGTGCTGTACGCGAAGACGCAGAACGATCCGCGCGTGCAGCACCTGTTCGCGGGGCTCGCGGCCGCGGCGGCCGGGCTGCTCGTCGCGATGGCCGTGAAGGTCTTGAAGCCGCTGCGGCACGCGCGGGCGGCGGCCGGCATCGCGGCGCTCGCGTTCGTCGCGATCGCGGTGCTGCGCATCCCGCTGCTGACCGCGATGCTCGTGCTGACACCGGTCAGCATCTGGCTTGCGTCGCGGCGCCGCGACGCGGGCACGCCGCAGCCCGCGCCGGCCGCGGCGCGCGACACGCAGCAAGGGGGGCGGCCATGAACGACACGCTGATCGCCATCGCGACGATTTTCAGCCAGTTGTCGCTGCTCGCGTTCGGCGGCGGCAACACGATCCTGCCGGAGATGCAGCGGCAGGTCGTCGATGTCCATCACTGGATGAGCGCGCACGAGTTCACTTCGCTGTTCGCGCTGGCCCAGGCCGCGCCCGGGCCGAACATGATGATCGTGTCGCTGGTCGGCTGGCACGTGGCCGGCTGGAGCGGGCTGCTGGTCGCGTCGCTCGCGAAGTTCGGGCCGTCGTCGATCGTCACCGTGCTCGCGCTGCATGCGTGGGAGCGCTTTCGCGACCGGCCGTGGCGCCGCTACGTGCAGCAGGGGATGATGCCCGTCACCGCCGGGCTCGTCGCGGCGAGCGCGGTGCTGATTTCCGAGGCGTCGAACCGCACGGCGATCCAGTGGGGCATCACGGCTGCGTGCGCGGTGCTCGCGTGGCGCACACGCATTCATCCGCTGTGGCTGCTCGCGGGCGGCGCGCTGATCGGGCTCACGGGTATCGGGCAGTGACCGGCGCACACTGACCGCCCGTGCGCCATACTGGCGCGATTCTTCACGGGAGGCTCGATGGATCTCGACGGCGCCAGCCGCAATCTCACTGTCGCCGCGTTGCTGACGCTGTCCGGCGGCTATCTCGATGCGTACACGTATGTCGGCCACGGCCACGTGTTCGCGAACACGATGACCGGCAACGTCGCGCTGCTCGGCATCAACCTGTCGGCCGGCGAATGGGCCGCCGCGCTGCATCACGTGCCGCCGCTCGTCGGCTTCGTGATCGCGGTGTTCGTCGCGCACCTGCTCGGCATCGCCGCGCAGCGCGGCTGGATGAAGCACACGGCGTTCGCGTGCCTGCTCGTCGAGATCGCCTTTCTCGGCGTCGCCGCGAGCGGCCTCGTGGGCGCATCGAGTGCCTGGCTGATTCCCGGCATCTCGTTCGTCGCGACGCTGCAGACGCTGTCGTTCACCCACCTCGAGGAACTGTCGTACACGTCGGTGATGACCACCGGCAACCTGCGGCGCGCCGCGCAGAAGCTGTTCGTCGGGCTGATCCCGCGCTACGACGCGGGCGCGCTGCACGACTCGGCACTGCTCGCGACGATCAGCTTCTGCTTCCTGGCCGGCGCGGTGGTCGGCGGCCTCGTCACGCGGCTCGTGCCGGAGGTCGCGCTGTGGGGCGCCGTGCTGCTGCTCGTCGGCGCGTTCGCGGAAATCGTGCGACGGGCGTGGCGTCGGCACACGGCCGACGGCGGGCCGGCGGCGGCCTGACCGCGCATCCTGCGGGCGCACCCCCGCGTGCGCCCCCCGCATGCGCCCCCCGCGTGCGCCCCCCGCGTGCGCCCGTGTCGCGGCACTCGCCGCGCGATCCTTACAGACCCGACATGCCGTAAACCGCGCAGGCGGGCGCTGCCATGTGGTGCCCGACGCCCGCCGGGCAAGCCTCGCGCGCGCAGCGTTGTGCGCGGGCGACAGTTCCGCCGTTACCGCGCATTTCAATTTCTTTCAGCGATTGCACTCGTCATATGATTCAGCCCACATCGCGCGCGCCAAGAACGCGAGCGATCGCCACCCGGTTGCGCACGCGGCCGGCCATGAATGGAGACACCTACAAAAAGGAAAGCTCATGAAGCAGACCACCCGACTCGCAGCCATCGCAGGGGGCGCCGCGCTCGCATTCGCCAGCCAGTACGCGGCCGCACAAAGCTCGGTCACGCTCTGGGGCGTCGCCGACGCCAGCATCCGCTACCTGACCAACGCCAACGCCAAGAACGACGGCCTGCTGTCGATGACCAACGGCGCGATCACGAACAGCCGCTTCGGCATCTACGGCACGGAAGATCTCGGCGGCGGCCTGAAGGCCGTGTTCAACCTCGAGAGCGGCGTGAACCTGCAGAACGGCGCATTCGCCGACAGCGGCCGCCTGTTCAACCGCGCAGCGTACGTCGGCCTGCAGAGCCCGTACGGCACGGTGACCCTCGGCCGCCAGAAGACGCCGCTGTTCGACCTGCTGTCGGACACCTACGATCCGCTGACCGTCGGTAACTACCTCGAAAACGCGTGGCTGCCGGTCGCACTCGGCGGCGGCCTGTATGCGGACAACCAGATCAAGTACACGGGCAAGTTCGAAGGCCTGACCGCGAAGGCGATGTACTCGACCGGCACCAACTACGAATCGACCGGCGCCGGCGGCTTCTCGGGCCAGATCCCGGGCTCGCTCGGCAAGGGCAATGCGTGGGGCGTGTCGCTGTCGTACGTGATGGGCCCGCTCAGCATCGCAGCCGGCGCGCAGCAGAACAGCGACAACTCGGCGCGCAAGCAGACGATCTACCACGCGAACGTCGTGTATGCGTTCAGCAAGGCGAAGATCTATGCGGGCTACCTGCGCTCGAAGGACGACACGGGCTTCGTCGACAGCCTGCTCGCGCAGCAGTCGATTCCGGTCGCGAAGGGCACCGGCCGGATCGACGACGGTCCGTTCGCGGGCGTGAGCTGGCAGGTCAGCGCGCCGCTGACGCTGACGGGCGCGTTCTACTACGACCATATGCGCAATGCGATGACCACCAACGGCACGCTCGCGAGCGGCAACCGCTACGCGATCGTCGGCATCGCCGAGTACGCACTCAGCAAGCGCACGGAAGTCTACGGCACCGTCGATTTCAACAAGACGAACGGCGCGGCGAACGTCGAGCTGCCGGGCCGCAGCAACCAGACCGGCATCGCGATCGGCCTGCGCAATATCTTCTGACGAACGTCGGAACGCATGGGCCGGCAGTCGTCCGGCATGCATCGAAGGGGCGCCGCAAGGCGCCTCTTTTTTTTCGTCGCGCGACCTTCATACGCGCATTCGACTATTCGGCGAATGCTTCATCACGAGACCCCCGCGCCGTAAGGGTTCCGTCGGCAATCCAGAACATACTTTTACAGTGCGCGCGAAGCCTTTCCGCTACGCTGCGTGCATCGCCCGTTGCGTGCCGTCAGGCGCGCGCGTGCGTCGTTCCGGTTGCGCTCGGCGAGTGCGGCCGGCCTGGTGCGTAACTTGTGTATCCGGTGATGACAATTGCGGTCCGCCGGTTTTTTTCGTGGGACGATGCGCTCACGATTTTCTTGAAAGGGGATGACGATGGGTATCCTGGACACCGTGGGTGAAATCGCTGGCGCAGTCGCCGCTGTCGAAGGTGCGGAAAAGCTGGATCCGGATGCGGGCCTGCTGACCAAGGCGGCAGCCGCCGTCGCCGGCTTCAAGGGTGCGGAAGCGATCGAAGGCATGCTCGAAAAGAAGAAGGACGAGCAGCCGCAGCAGGCAGACGACACGCAGGCGACGGACGGCAGCGACACGTCGCAGGCATGAGCATGGCGGCTGGTCCGGCCGTGGGCGCGCCCTTCGCGCGCCCGGCCGGACCGGTGCCGCGCAGCCGGCAGGTCGGGCATGCGGTCGATCGGTGACGCATGACACACCCGGCAGCCGGTTTGACCGGCGAGAGGCAACGTCTCTCGCCGTTTTTTATTGGGCGCGCGCCGGGCGGCACCGTGCGCCGCAAGAATTCCGGAATCTTGCTATCGTGCCTTCATCCGAACTGCGATGAGGGAATGCGATGGATTTCGACTACGACCTGTTCGTCATCGGTGCCGGCTCGGGCGGCGTGCGGCTTGCGCGCATGTCCGCGTCATACGGCGCGCGTGTCGGCATAGCGGAAGAAGAGCAGATCGGCGGCACCTGCGTGCTGCGCGGCTGCATCCCGAAGAAGCTGCTCGTCTACGCATCGCACTACCCGCATGAAGTCGAGGACGCGAAGGGCTTCGGCTGGCGCTTCGGCGCCGGCACGCTCGACTGGCCCGCGCTGATCGCCGCGAAGGATCGCGAGATCAACCGGCTGAGCGACATCTACATCAACCTGCTGCGGCAATCGGGCGTCGAGATGCACGCGGGGCGCGCGACGCTCGTCGATGCGCACACGGTCGCGATCGGCGACCGCACGATCCGCGCGCGCCACATCGCGATCGCGACCGGCTCGCGTCCGTCGATGCCCGCGCGGCCCGGCATCGAGCACGCGATCACGTCGCGCGAGGCGCTGTCGCTTGCCGCGCTGCCCAAACGTATCGCGGTGGTCGGCGGCGGCTATATCGCGGTCGAGTTCGCGGGCATCTTCAACGGCTTCGGCAGCCACGTCGACCTGTTCTATCGCGGCGAGAAAATCCTGCGCGGCTTCGACGACGACGTGCGCCAGTTCCTGACCGACGAGATGACGAAGCAGGGCGTCACGATCCACGCGCGCTCGGTGGTCGAGTCGATCGAGCGCGCGGACGACGGCACGCTGAGCGTGCGCGTCGGCGATGCGCGGCACGGGCCGTACGACCAGGTGCTCTATGCGACGGGGCGCGTACCGAACGTCGACGGGCTCGGGCTCGAGCAGGCGGGTGTGGCGCTCGATGCGCGCGGCGCGATTGCCGTCGATGCGTATTCGGCGACGTCGGTGCCGTCGATCCATGCGATCGGCGACGTCACGTCGCGGCCGCAGCTCACGCCGGTCGCGACGCGCGACGGCGCGTTGCTCGCCCGCACGCTGTTCGGCGGGTCGCGCGTCGCGGCCGATCACGAATGGGTGCCGTCGGCGGTGTTCAGCCAACCCGAAGTCGCGACGGTCGGCCTCACCGAGTCGACCGCGCGCGACCTGTACGACGGCGACGTCGACATCTACCGCACGTCGTTCAAGGCGCTGCGTCATACGCTGTCGGGCCGCGACGAGCGCACGCTGATGAAGCTCGTCGTTGCGCGCGACAGCCAGCGCGTGGTCGGTGCACACATGGTCGGCCGCGATGCGGGCGAGATCATCCAGGGCATCGCGATCGCGATTCGCGCGGGCGCGACGAAGGCGCAGTTCGACGACACGATCGGCATTCACCCGACCGCGGCCGAGGAGTTCGTGACGATGCGGCAGAAGGTGGCCGACTAGCGGGAGCGCGTCGCGCGCGGCGGCAAGGGAACGGCTGCGTGTCGGCGCGGCCGTTTCTCGTTGATGTGGCCGCCGCTCAATGCACGCCGAACGCGTCGAGCAGCCGGTACCAGCTCATCGCGAGCACCAGCGCCGGCGTGCGCAGCGCCTCGCCGCCGGGGAAGTCGCGATGGCGGATCTTGTCGAACAGGTCGAAGCGGCTCGCCTGTCCGTTGATCGCCTCGGCGATCAGCTTGCCCGCGAGCGCGGTCGTGTTCACGCCGTGCCCCGAGAACCCCTGCGCGAAGTACATGGTCGGCGCGATGCGGCCGAAGTGCGGCGCGCGGTTCATCGTGATGTCGACGAAGCCGCCCCATGCGTAGTCGACCTTCACGTCGGCGAGCTGCGGGAACGTCTTCAGCATGTCCGCGCGCATCGCCGCGGCGAGATCGCGCGGCTCCCGCGTCGAGTAGCTGACCTTGCCGCCCCACACGAGCCGCGAGTCGGGCGCCGGCCGGAAATAGTCGAGCACGAAGCGGCTGTCGCAGATCGCCGCGCGCGCGGGCATCAGCGCGGCGGCGCGCGCGTCGCCGAGCGGCTCGGTCGCGATCACGTAGGTGCCGACCGGCATGATCTTCTTCGACAGCGCGGGCGCAAGCGTGCCGACGAAGGTATTGCATGCGAGCACGACGAAGCGCGCGCGCACGTTGCCGCCGCTCGTCTCGACGACATGGCCGCCCGCGACGTCGCGCACGCGCGTCACGCAGCTGTCCTCGTGGATGCGCACACCCGCATCGATCGCCGCGCGGGCGAGGCCGAGCGTGTAGTTGAGCGGATGGAGGTGGCCGCTGTCCGGGTCGTACAGGCCGCCGCAATAGCGCTCGGACTGCACGTAGTCGCCGAGTTCGTCGGCTTCGACGAAGTGGAAGCGGTCGTAGCCGAAGCGTTTCGCGGCTTCGTCGCGCCAGCGTTTCAGCGCATCGGCGTCGCGCTCGGTGTTCGCGGCGGTCAGGTAGCCGGGCACCAGCGCGCAGTCGATGTCGTGCTGCGCGATGCGCGACTTCACGAGCGACAGCGTTTCGAGCCCCATGTCCCAGACGCGCTTCACGTCGCCTTCCGGCATGAATTGCCCGAACGTGTCGATGTCGCACGCGAACCCGCCGATCAGCTGGCCGCCGTTGCGGCCGCTCGCCGCCCATCCGACCCGCGACGCTTCGAGCACGGTCACCGAATGGCCGCGCTCGGCGAGGTTGAGCGCGGCGGACAGGCCCGTGAGGCCCGCGCCGATCACGCACACGTCGGCATCGATCGTGCCGGCGAGCGGCGCGTGGCGAGTCGTATCGTTGGCGGTCGCCGCGTAGTAGGACGCGACGTGCGGCTGGTTGGCGAATGTCTGCATGGTCAGGATAACGGAGGAGTTGGCTCAGAATAGCTCGCGCACGCGGTGATACAGCATCCCGAGCTCGAGTGCGGGCTGCCGCCAGGCGTCGCCGCCGGGAAAGCGCCGGTGACGCATACGTGCGAACAGGTCGAACGCGCGCGTGTCGCCCGCGATCGCACCGGCGACCGCGCGTCCGGCGATGCCGGTGAGCGCGACACCGTGGCCGCTGAAGCCCTGGACGTAGAAGAAGTTCGGATCGAGCGTGCCGAAATCCGGTGCGCGGTTGCGCGTGACGTCGACGAAGCCGCCCCACGCGTGGTCGACGCGCACGTCGCCGAGCTGCGGGAACACGCCGACCATGCGGCGCCGGATCGTTTCGGCGAGCGTGGCGGGCGACGCGCCGGCCGAATTCGCGCGGCCGCCGAACAGCATCCGGTGGTCGGCCGACAGCCGGAAATAGTCGAGGAAGAAGTTGTTGTCGCACACGGCTTCACGCTGCGCGATCAGCGCGTCGGCGCGCGCCTGGCCGAGCGGCTCGGTCGCGATGATGTACGACGCGATCGGTGCGATGCGGGCGGCCGTCGCGGCCGGCAGCACGCCGCCGGGGCCCGCGTTGCAGCACGACACGACGAAGCGGCAGCGCACGTCGCCCGACGGCGTGCGCACGACGGGCCGCGCACCACGCACGACGTCGAGCGCGGGCGTATGCGCGTACAGCGCGACGCCTTCGCGCCGGGCGGCATCGGCAAGGCCGAGGCAGTACTTGAGCGGATGCAGGTGGCCCGACAGCGGATCGTAGACACCCGCGAGATAGCGCGTGGACGCGATGCGCGAGCGGATCTCGCCCGTGTCGAGCCATGACAGCGACGGATGGCCCCAGCGTTGGGTTGCGGCGTCCATCCATGCGTGCAGGTCGTCGATGCGGCGCGGCTTCGTCGCGACCGTCAGGTAGCCGCGCGTGAAATCGCAGTCGATCCCGTAGCGCGCGATCCGCTCGGCGATCAGCGCGACGCCGTCGAGCGACAGCGACCACGCGGCGCGCGCGCCGTCGGCGCCGAGCTGCCGTTCGATCTCCTCGTCCTTCGCGAAGCCGGTGATCGCCTGGCCGCCGTTGCGGCCCGACGCGCCCCAGCCGGGGCGGTGTGCGTCGATCACCGCGACCGACAGCCCGCGAGCACGGCAGTCGAGCGCCGTCGACAGGCCCGCGAAGCCGGCGCCGATCACGCAGACGTCGACGTCGATCGTCCCGTCGAGCACGGGGTCGTCCACGGCGGGGCGCACGGCCGTCGCTTCGTAGTACGAGTCGCGCGCGAGCGCATCGGCGCGGCGGGTGAAAGACTGCGTCATGAATCCGACTCCCTCGTTGCAGCCGGCGGCGGTGCATCGCGCACCGTCATCCGGCCGGTAGAAACGGCGCGGGACGCCGTGCGCGCGGCACGGCGTCCCGCGCGAGCTGCGTCAGAACGAATAGATGAACTGCGTCGCGAGCAGGTCGTTGGACTTGCCATACGACCCGTCGTTGCGCAGGAACACCTTGTTGTTCGCCCAGTCGTGGCGGTATTCGACCTTCACGGTGATCTGCTGGGTCGGATAGAACAGCAGGTCGAGCGCGACATCCTGGCGGATCGCGCCCTTGCAGTCGAAGCCGAGACCGCCACCCGCCTTCGACGTGGCGAGACAGTCCGCATCGATACCGAAGCCGTTGTTCGGATCCATCCCGTTGCCGTTCAGCGCGATGCCGCCACCGCCGCCACCGTTCTTGCTGTTCACGAGCGCATCGTAGCGCAGCGTCACGCCCATGCGGCCGACCACCGGCGCGTTGAACTTGCGGTGCGCGAGCAGCGACAGGCCGTACCACTGCGCGAGACCGCCGTTGTATGCGGCATGCTGTTGCTGGCCGTAATCGAGTTCCGCGTTGTACTGGATGTCGGCGAGCGTGTAGGTCGCGTCGGCTTCCGCGAAGAAGAACGTGCCGTAGCCGCTCGGTGCGTTGGCGCCGGGGCCGTAGTGCACGACACCGTTCGAATCGATCGAGCTCGCGAGCGTCTGGCGCCCGATGTTGAACGACCCGCCGATGTCGAGTGCGCTTGACCACGTGTAGTCGGCTCGCGCGGTGAAGGTCGGCACCTTGTTGCTGGTGGTGATCGGATCGCCGAGCGCATTGGTGCCCGTCGTCGTGACCGAGCCGTACGTGCGGTACTGCTCGTTGCCGACGAAGAACTTCCACGCCCAGTTGCCCTTCGTGTAGTTCGCCCCGGCACCCACGTAGCTGCCCGGGTCGGAGAAGTCGTACAGCAGGTTGTGCGTGAGCGTGAGCATCTGGTTCGACTGCTGCACCTCGTAGCCGCCGAAGCTCGGGATCAAGCCGGCGACGAGCGTCGTCTCGGCGGTGATCGGCACGTTGATGACCGCGGTGTTCAGCAGGTTGTCGGTGATCGAGCCGCGCGAGTTCTGCAGCAGCGTGATGCCGTTGCCGCGGTTCGGCATCAGCGTGATTTCCGCCGACGGCGCCATCGGGCCGACGCCGAACGTCTTCTTGATGTCGAGGTACAGATCGCCGAACGTGCTGTTGAAGTAGTTGTACGCGTTCTCGTGGTTCGCGAACAGGAACGACGACGTGCCGGCCGCGCGGTTGTACATGTAGGTCGGGTCGATGTAGCCCGTCACCGACAGGCCGGCGAGCGGGCCCGTGTTGGCCGCGTCCGTCAGCGAGTCGACCTTCAGTTGCTGGTTCGCGATCTGCTGCTTCATCTCGCCGACCTCGTCGTTGGTCAGCGTGGCCTGCGCCTTGCCGTAGTCCGGCGAGCCCGGGTCGACGGCCACGGCGACCGGCGCCGCGCCGGCGCTGGCCCCGGCCTTCGTGCCGGCCTGCGCGGTCGCGGTGCCGCCCTTCACCGACAGTTGCGCCTGCATCGCCTTCATCTGCTTCTGCAGCGCGGCGACCTGCGCCTGCAACGCCTTGATCTCGGCGGATGTGGAACCGGCCAGCGCGATGCCCGGCAACGCGCCGGCCACCAGCAGGCAGATCAGTTTCTTCTTCATTGCGGATTCTCCTTGTCGTGCGCCTGTCAAATCGGAATCGAATCGCGCGCCCCCCCTGGGGCAGCGCGTATTGCTTGTCTGCAGTGCTTGTTATCGTTGAAGCAGGAGGCCGGGCGTCACGCCACCGCGAACGCCGCCTTCATGTCGGCGATGCGGCGCCGCTCGCGCGCGATCATCATCCGGTTCACGACGATCACGCCGATCGTCACCGCCGTGATGAACAGCGTCGCCAGTGCGTTCATCTCCGGGTTCAGCCCCAGCCGCACGCGCGAGAACACCACCAGCGGCAGCGTCGTCGAGCCCGGCCCGGACAGGAACGCCGACAGCACCAGGTCGTCGATCGACAGCGTGAACGACAGCAGCCACCCCGACAGCAGCGCCTGCGAGATCAGCGGCAGCGTCACCACGAAGAACACCTTCAGCGGCGTCGCCCCCAGATCCAGCGCCGCCTCTTCCAGCGACTTGTTCATCTCCTTCACGCGCGACTGCACGATGATCGCCACGTACGACACGCACAGCATCACGTGACCGATCCAGATCGTCACCATCCCGCGTCCCTTCGGCCAGCCGAACATCTGCTCCAGCGCAACGAACAGCAACAGCAGCGAGATGCCCTGGATCACTTCCGGAATCACCAGCGGCGCGTTGATCATCCCCGTGTACAGCGTGAAGCCCTTGAAGCGGCCGAAGCGTGCGAGCACGAAGCCGGCCCACGTGCCGATCACGACCGACGCGGTCGCGGTCAAGAGACCGATCTTCAGCGACAGCCATGCGGCAGTGAGCAGCTCATCGTCGTCCAGCAGCGCCGAGTACCACTTCAGCGAGAAGCCCGACCACACCGTCACCAGCTTCGACTCGTTGAACGAGTACACGACCAGGCTGATGATCGGGATGTACAGGAACAGGAAGCCGAAGGCGAGGACGCCCGTCGACAGCGGTTTGCTCGGCTTGATCATTTCGCGTCCTCCAGTTCCTTGACCTGGTAGTACTGGAACAGCGCCATCGGCACCAGCAGCAGCATCACCATCGCGACCGTCACCGCGGACGCCATCGGCCAGTCCATGTTGTTGAAGAATTCATCCCACATCACACGGCCGATCATCAGCGTGTCGGCGCCGCCGAGCAGTTCCGGAATCACGTACTCGCCGACTGCCGGGATGAACACCAGCAGGCTGCCGGCGATGATCCCGTTCTTCGACAGCGGCAGCGTGATCCGCGTGAACGCGACCCACGGCTTCGCGCCGAGGTCGTACGCGGCTTCGAGCAGCGTGAGGTCCATCTTCACGAGGTGCGCGTACAGCGGCATCACCATGAACGGCAGGTACGAATAGACCATCCCGATGTAGACACCTGCATCGCTGTGGTAAAGGCGCAGCGGCGTGTGGATGATGCCGAGCGCGATCAGCGTGTGGTTCAGCAGGCCGTCATCCTTCAGGATGCCGATCCAGGCGTACACGCGGATCAGGAACGACGTCCAGAACGGCAGCATCACGGCCATCATCAGCACGTTGCGGCGGTTCGGTTCCGAGCGCGCGATGTAGTACGCCATCGGATAGCCGATCAGCAGACACAGCACCGTCGATACGGCGGCCATCTTCAGCGAGCTGAGGTAGGTCGCGATGTACAGGTCGTCCTGCAGCAGGAACGCGTAGTGCGACAGCTGCAGCGCGAAGTGCACGACGCCGTCCTTGAACTCGACGAGTGACGTGTACGGCGGGATGCCCATCACCTGGTCGGCGAAGCTGATCTTCAGCACCAGCACGAACGGCAGCGCGAAGAACACGGCGAGCCACACGAACGGCACGCCGATCGCGACGCTGCGGCCCGACGGCAGGAAGCGCTGCAGCATCGAGAAGCGGCCCGGGCGGGCGCGACCGGAGCCGGCGCTCGCGGCGCCGGTCGGCACCGGCGCGGACGGATTGGAGGCGGAGGTTCTCATCGTGGTGTCCTCACTGCGTCAGCACGACGCCGCTGGCCGGCGACCACGACACGAACACGTCGTCGTTCCACGCCGGTGCGTTGTCGGTCATCAGGTGCGAGCTCGACAGGTTCGACACCACCGTCTTGCCGCTCGGCAAGCGCACGTGATACAGCGAGTAGCTGCCCATGTACGCGATGTCGGTCACGACGCCGCGCGCCCAGTTATGCTTCGACCCCGGTTTCTCGCGCGACACGTGAATGCGTTCCGGACGCACCGAGATGCCGACCGGCATGCCGAGCGGGCCCGTGATGCCGTGGCTCACGTACATGCGCGCTTCGAGGTCGTCGCTTTCGACGAAGATGTGATCCGGCTCGTCCTCGACCACACGCCCTTCGAACAGGTTGGTCGAGCCGATGAATTCGGCCGAGAAGCGGCTGTTCGGGAATTCGTAGACTTCGCCCGGCGCGCCGATCTGCACGATCTTGCCTTCGCTCATCACCGCGAGGCGGCTCGCCATCGTCATCGCCTCCTCCTGGTCGTGCGTGACCATCACGCAGGTCACGTCGACCTTCTCGATGATGTTCACGAGTTCGAGCTGGGTCTTCTGGCGGATCTTCTTGTCGAGCGCGGACATCGGCTCGTCGAGCAGCAGGAGCTTCGGGCGTTTCACCAGCGAGCGGGCCAACGCGACGCGCTGCTGCTGGCCGCCGGAGAGCTGGTGCGGCTTGCGCTGCGCGTACTTGCTCATCTGCACGAGTGCGAGCGCATCGGCCACGCGCTCCTTGATCTCATTCTTCGGCGTGCCTTCCTGCTTCAAGCCGAATGCGACATTCGATTCGACCGTCATGTGCGGGAACAGCGCGTACGACTGGAACATCATGTTCACCGGGCGGCGATACGGCGGCAGCGACGCGAGATCTTCGCCGTCGACGAAGATCTTGCCGGAGGTGGCCGTCTCGAGACCGGCGAGCATGCGCAGCAACGTCGACTTGCCGCAGCCCGAGCTGCCGAGGAGCGCGAACAGCTCGTTCTTCGCGATCGTCAGGTTCACGTTGTCGACGGCGGTGCTGTCGCCGAATTTCTTCACGACGTTTTCGATGCGCACGAAAGCGTCGTTTTGCGTACGGGCCGCGGGGGCCGGTTGGGTCTGTCGTGCAGCAGCGGAAGAGGGTATCGATTGCATGGGATTCACCATTCGTTCTTCACGGATTGCAGGCGTGAGCGTCCCCGCGCGAGGCGCGCAATGCGACTCACGGACGACGGCTCGTGCCGGATGGAACAGTGCGCGCGGCGCGCGCGGGCGGACGGAGGTCCGCGGATCTCAGGCGGGCAGGCGTGAAGCGTTGCCTGCACCGCCGGAATGCTGGGCGATCAGTGGCCGGTCTTCAATTGGGCCCACAGGCGGTTCTGGAGGCGCAGGATGTCGGCCGGCATCGGCTTCATCAGCACCATCTTCTTCAGCACGTCTTCCGGCGGGTAGACGGTCGGGTCTTGCGCGACGGCCGGCGTGACGAACTGGTGTGCGGCCTTGTTCGCGGTCGGGTAGAACACCGTGTTGGTGATCGCCGCGTTGACCTTCGGATCGGACACGTAGTTGATCCACTTCAGGGCGGCCTCGGGGTGCGGTGCATCCTTCGGGATCACCATCACGTCGAACCACAGCAGGCCGCCTTCCTTCGGGTTCGAGAACTTGATGTCGTACGAACGCTTCGCTTCGGCCGAGCGGCGATGCGCGATGCCGACGTCGCCCGACCAGCCGAGCGCGACGCACACGTCGTTGTTCGCGAGGTCGTTGATGTAGCCGGACGAGTTGAACTGGGTGATGTACGGGCGGACTTTCTTCAGGACTTCGAACGCAGCCTGGTAGTCGCCGGGATTCGTGCTGTTCGGGTTCTTGCCCATGTATTGCAGCGTGGCGGCGAACACGTCGACGGCCTGGTCGAGGAACGATACGCCGCAGCCCTTCAGCTTTTCCATGTTGGCCGGGTCGAACACGAGTGCCCAGCTGTCGACCGGCGCCTTGTCGCCGAGTGCCTTCTTCACTGCCTGCGCGTTGTAGCCGATGCCGTCCGTGCCGTACGCCCAGGGCACGCCGTACTGGTTGCCCGGATCGGCATCCGCGATCATCTTCATCAGCAGCGGGTCGAGGTTCGCGAGGTTCGGCAGCTTCGACTTGTCGAGCTTCTGGTACACGCCGGCCTGGATTTGCTTGGCCATGTAGTTCGACGTCGGCACGACGATGTCGTAGCCCGAACTGCCGGCCAGCAGCTTCGCCTGAAGCGTGTCGTCGCTGTCGTAGTTGTCGTACTTGACGTGGATGCCCGTCTGCTTCTGGAAGTTCGGGATCGTGTCCGGTGCGATGTAGTCGGACCAGTTGTAGACATTCAGCTCGTCGGCCGCGTGTGCCGTCGGGCTGGCGACCGACGTGAACGCGGCCGCGGCGGCAAGGGCGGCAACGGAACAGGCTTGGCGAAGAAAGCAGGCACGCATGGTGGAATTCCCCTGGTTATGGCGGCGTGCGGCGCCCGCCGCACGCCTATAGGCAAAACCGTTACGAAATACCCAATTGCTGGGCGGTTGCATCGACTGCTTTTTTCGCCTTCGATACGAGTTCATCAATTTCCGGCCGCGAGATCACGAGCGGCGGCGACAGCAGCATCCGGTCGCCGGTCGCACGCATGATCAGGTTGCCGTTGAAGCAGAAATCGCGGCAGATCGTGCCGACGTCGCCGCCGTTCGCGAAGCGGCGGCGTTCGGCCGGCGATTCGGCGAGCTGCAGGCTCGCGACGAGGCCGTGGCCGTGCACCTCGCCGACGATCGGGTGACGCGCGAAGGTTTCGCGCATCAGCGCCTGGAAGTACGGGCCCGTGTCGTTCTTCACGCGCTCGACGATCCCTTCGTCGCGCAGCAGCTTCAGGTTCGCGACCGCGACGGCTGCCGCCACCGGGTGGCCCGAGTACGTGAGGCCGTGGTTGAATTCACCGTTGTCGATGATCGGTCGCGCCACGCGCTCGTGAATGCCGACGGCCCCCATCGGCACGTAACCCGACGTGAGGCCCTTCGCCATCGTGATGAGATCGGGCTCGAAGCCGAAATGCTGGTGTGCGAACCATTCGCCGGTACGGCCGAAGCCGCCGATCACTTCGTCGGCCACCAGCAGGATGTCGTACTTGCGGCAGATCCGCTGGATTTCCGGCCAGTACGTCGACGGCGGGAAAATCACGCCGCCCGCGCCCTGGAACGGCTCGCCGATGAACGCGGCGACGTTCTCCGCGCCGAGTTCGAGGATCTTCGCTTCGAGTTGCTGCGCGCGGGCAAGACCGAATGCTTCCGGCGTTTCGCCGGCGGCCGCTTCGCCGAAGAAATACGGCTGGTCGATGTGCACGATGTTCTCGACCTTCGACGGCATCTGCTCGTGCATGTAGCCCATCCCGCCGAGCGTGCCGCCGGCGATCGTCGAGCCGTGATAGCCGTTCTTGCGCGAGATCACGAACTTCTTCTGCGGCTGGCCCTGCACGCGCCAGTACTGGTGCACGAGGCGCAGCACGGTGTCGTTGCCTTCCGAGCCGCTGTTGCAATAGAAGAAGTGGTTGAAGCCCTTCGGCGTGACTTCCGCGAGCATCGCGGAGAGTTCGATCACCGGCGGGTGCGTGGTCTTGAAGAACGTGTTGTAGAACGGCAGTTCCTGGATCTGGCGATACGCGGCGTCGGCGAGTTCCTTGCGGCCGTAGCCGACGTTCACGCACCAGAGGCCGGCCATCCCGTCGATCACCTTGTTGCCGTCCGAGTCCCACAGGTAGACGCCGTCGGCTTTCACGATCACGCGGCTGCCTGCGCGATTCAGCGCGCCCATGTCCGAGAACGGGTGGATGTGGTGCGCGGCGTCGAGCGCGCGGTATTCGGCGGTCGTGCGCGCCTGCGTCGCGCGCGGTGCGGCGGCCGTGGCGCTCGGTGCGGCCGGCTGGATCCAGGCAGATTCGTTGCGGTACGTCATGTTTCCTCCGTGATTCCGTATTCGGTTGGGTGCACGCTCAGACGTGCAGCAGCAGATGGCGGCGTTCCCACGAGCTGATCACGCGGAAGAACGCTTCGTATTCGGTTTCCTTCAGCGCGAAATACGCCTTCAGGAACTTGTGGCCGAGGATCTCGCCGAGCGGCTCGCAGGCGGCCATCAGCGTCAGCCCTTCCTCGAGGTTGCGCGGCAGCTGGTACGGCAGGTCGTAGCCGTCGCTGACGAGCGGCTCGGTCGGCTCCAGGCGCTGGGTCATGCCGAGATAGCCGGCCGCGAGCGTCGCGGCGAGCGCGAGGTACGGATTGCAGTCGACGCCCGGAATGCGGTTCTCGATGCGGCGTGCCGACGGGCCCGAGTGCGGGATGCGGAAGCCGACCGTGCGGTTGTCGTAGCCCCACTGCACGTTGATCGGCGCGGCCATGAAGCGCGACAGGCGGCGATACGAGTTGATGTACGGCGCGAAGATCGGCATCAGCGCCGGCGTGTACTTCTGCAGCCCCGCGAGGTAGTTGTAGAACATCGACGTCGCGCCGCCGGTTTCCTGCGACGTGAACAGGTTCTGGCCCGTTTCCTCGTCGACGATGCTCTGGTGCACGTGCATCGCCGAACCCGGTTCGTCTTCCATCGGCTTGGCCATGAACGTCGCGTACATGTTGTGACGCAGCGCGGCCTCACGCACCGTGCGCTTGAACAGGAACACCTGGTCGGCCAGCGACAGCGCGTCGCCGTGCATGAAGTTGATCTCCATCTGCGCGGCGCCGACTTCGTGGATCAGCGTGTCGATGTCGAGGTTCTGCGCTTCGCAGTACTCGTAGATGTCCTCGAACAGCGGGTCGAACTCGTTGACGGCCTCGATCGAATACGACTGGCGGCCCGTTTCGGGGCGGCCCGTACGGCCGACCGGCGGGCGCAGCGGCAGGTCGGGATCCTTGTTCATGTCGACCAGGTAGAACTCGAGCTCGGGCGCGACGACAGGCTTCCAGCCCTTCGCCTTGTACAGGTCGAGCACGCGGCGCAGCACGTAGCGCGGCGAGATCTCGACCGGCGAGCCGTCGAAGTGCACGCAGTCGTGGATGACCTGCGCGGTCGGGTCGATGGCCCACGGGATCAGGCGGATCGTCGATGCGTCGGGCACGCACACCATGTCGGGGTCGGTCACGCCGGTCAGCGAGCCGTCTTCCGGGTATTCGCCGGTGACGGTCTGCACCATCACGGCCTGCGGCAGGCGCATCGATTCGCCGGAAGTGAACTTGTTGCGCGGCGTGATCTTGCCGCGCGCGATGCCGGCCATGTCGGGAATGATCGCTTCGACTTCAGTGATCCGGTGCTGCTTCAGAAAATCTTCGATGTCATGCATGTCTGTTCTCGTTGGTTGGGTCGGCGCTCAGGCGAGCGCGGCAGCGGCCGTGGCACGCGTGCGGGTGGCGCGGCGGGCGCGGCAGGCATCGCCGAAGGCGCGGAAGATCGCGCTCGACAGCGGGTCCTGCGCATGGCGCCATTCCGGATGCCACTGGACGGCGAGGGCGAAAGCCGGTGCATCGACGACGCTCACGGCTTCGATCAGCCCGTCTGGCGCGACGGCCTCGACGGCGAGGCCGGAGCCGAGCTGCGCGATGCCCTGCTTGTGCAGCGAGTTCACGTGCACTTCGTCGCGGCCGCCGGCGAGCGCGTGCAGCTTGCCGCCGGGCGTGAGGCGCACGACGTGCGCGGGGCCGTACTGCGTATCCATCGGCGCGTCGTCGTCCTCGCGGTGGTCGGCGAAGCCCGGCACTTCATGCACGCGCTGGTGCAGCGTGCCGCCGCAGACGACGTTCAGCTCCTGGAAGCCGCGGCAGACGGCCAGCACGGGCACGCCCGCGGCGATCGCCGCGCGCAGCAGCGGCAGCGTGGTCGCGTCGCGGGCCGGGTCGTGCTTCGTGCCCGGTGCGCTCGGTTCGCCGCCGTACAGGTGCGGCTCGACGTTCGAGTAGCTGCCGGTAAACAGCAGGCCGTCGACCGTGTCGAGTACGTCGTCGACCGACTGGCGCTCGCCGAGCGCGGGCAGCACCATCGCGAACGCTTGCGCGCCGTCGACGATCGCGGCGACGTATTTGTCGCCGACCGTATGCGACGCGTGCGCGCCGATTTGCGTGTGGTCGGCGGTGATGCCGACGAGGGGTTTCCTTCTTTCCATGACGTCAATCAGTTATCCGGAGGGTTGTTGCGTCCGTCTTGCCGGATGTGGCGAAACGCCGGCGTGCAACAACCCCGCAGCCTTGCGTGAGACGCAGGGCCGCTGGTGAATGGGCGCAACGGGATGACGTGGCGATCCGCGCTGCGCGCGACGATCAGGCCGTCGTTCGTTTCTTTGCGACACGCGACGCGGCAACGAATGCGCGAACGCGTTCCGTCACCGCACGGACGATGCGGTTGGCGAATCAGCAGGCGAAACGAACGACGTAAAGAAAGGAGAGGCGCTACGGCAGCAGCGACGCCACTTCGTCGGTATCGACGGCGACGAATGCGCGTGCGGAAACGGCGTTGTGACGCCGAACGGAACGACGGGACAGGATGGTGTAGATCGACAGATGAAGCAGGCGAGGACTATGCCAGCCGCAACTGCCGTCGTCGGAAGCGGGCGCCGCGCTGCGCAAACTTCGCACATCGCCTCGATCCCACCTCACCAGAGGGCCACGGACTCTCACGATTACACTCGACTGGGTTGTTGAAAGTATTGAACACCTGACCGTTTCGACGCGCTGGGCGTTTAAAATAATCAAGGCGCCGGTTACGCGTTATTTACATTGATGGGCATCAATTTTTGCGTTGCGATAACGTTTTTTGCTGCCCATGAAAGCTTGATGACGCTAACCTGAGAGCCAGCATATACGAGCCAAAAACGGCGTCAAATGTTTTTTAACGGTGCTGCATCAGGGCTTTCCCGAGCAGTGCGAACAAAAGATTCGCAAACGGAATAATGTGCGCGGTGTTCATTATTTCGAACGCCTTTCAGGGTTTTCCCCGCTGATGTGCGGCATAAAGTGATTAGAATATTCAACGGCTGTCCACCGCGTCGTTTCACTTTGTCATCGCACTTATCGTGTCCGAAACCGAATCGATGTCCACCGAAGTCGCCGAGCGCCTGCGTTTCGTGCGCAACAAGCATGGCCTGTCGCAGCGCGAACTCGCGAAGCGGGCCGGCGTGACCAACGGCACGATCTCGCTGATCGAACAGGGCCGCGTGAGCCCGTCGGTCGGCTCGCTGAAGAAATTGCTCGAATGCATCCCGATGAGTCTCGCGGAGTTCTTCACGTTCGAGCTCGTCGAATCGCGTACGGTCGTGTCGCGTCGCGACGAGATGCCGAACCTCGGCAACGACACGCTCGCGTTTCACCTGGTCGGCGCGAGCATGAAGGACCGCAACATGTGCATCCTGCGCGAGATCTACCAGCCGCAGGCCGATACGGGGCCCGAGATGCTCGTGCACGCGGGGCACGAGGGCGGGGGCGTCGTGTCGGGGCGGCTCGAGCTGACCGTCGACGGCGCGACGTGGCTGCTCGACCCCGGAGACGGCTACTACTTCGAAAGCCGTTTGCCGCACCGTTTTCGCAATCCCAGCGCGGACCTGATCTGCGAGGTCGTCTCGGCCAATTCGCCGGCGACCTTCTGACCTTCCCACCGCGCGTCACTGCATTCGCTGCCGGCCGGCTGCGCGTCATGCGCAGCGGCGTGCTGCATCGCGAATGCCAAAAAACTGAGGCATCCTGATGAACAAGTTGACTTTGGCTGACTGGCAGGACAAGGCGGCGTCGCTCAAGATCGAAGGGCGCGCATTCATCGACGGCGCGTCGCGCGACGCGCACGGCGGCAAGACGTTCGACTGCGTGAGCCCGATCGACGGCCGCGTGCTCGCGAAGGTCGCCGACTGCGGCGAAGCCGACGTGAACGCGGCCGTCGCGGCCGCGCGCCGCGCGTTCGACGCGGGCGTGTGGGCCGGGCTGAACCCGCGTGCGCGCAAGGCCGTGCTGCTGCGCTGGGCCGCGCTGATGCGCGAGCATCTCGACGAGCTGTCGCTGCTCGAAACGCTCGACGCCGGCAAGCCGATCGGCGACACGACGACGGTCGACGTGCCGGGCGCCGCGTATTGCGTCGAATGGTTTGCGGAAGCGATCGACAAGGTGGGCGGCGAGGTTGCGCCGGCCGATCATCATCTCGTCGGCCTCGTCACGCGCGAGCCGGTCGGCGTGGTGGCCGCCGTCGTGCCGTGGAATTTCCCGATCCTGATGGCCGCATGGAAATTCGGCCCGGCGCTCGCGGCCGGCAACAGCGTGGTGCTGAAGCCGTCGGAGAAATCGCCGCTCACCGCGATCCGCGTCGCGCAGCTCGCTTACGAGGCGGGCATTCCGGCCGGCGTGTTCAACGTCGTGCCGGGTGCGGGCGAGCCGGGCAAGCTGCTCGCGCTGCATCGCGACGTCGACTGCATCGCGTTTACGGGCTCGACGGCGGTCGGCAAGCTGATCATGCAGTACGCCGCGCAGTCGAACCTGAAGCGCGCGTGGCTCGAACTCGGCGGCAAGTCGCCGAACATCGTGCTGGCCGATTGTCCCGATCTCGACCGCGCGGCACAGACAGCCGCCGGCGCGATCTTCTACAACATGGGCGAGATGTGCACGGCAGGTTCGCGGCTGCTCGTGCATCGCGACATCAAGGATGCGTTCATCGAGAAGCTCGTCGCGGCCGCGCGCGCGTACGTGCCCGGCAATCCGCTCGATCCGTCGGTGTCGATGGGGGCGATCGTCGACGGCATCCAGCTCGAGCGCGTGCTCGGCTATATCGAAGCCGGGCGCAGCGAAGGCAAGCTCGTCACGGGTGGTGCGCGCGTGAAGGAGGAAACGGGTGGCTTCTACGTGGAGCCGACCGTGTTTGAGGTGAAGCCCGATGCGAAGATCGCACGCGAGGAGATCTTCGGGCCCGTGCTGTCGGTGATCGTGTTCGACGATGTCGACGAGGCCGTGCGGATCGCGAACGACACCGAATACGGGCTGGCCGCGGCCGTGTGGACGTCGAACCTGACGACCGCGCACGACGTGTCGCGCCGGCTGCGTGCGGGCACCGTCTGGGTGAACTGCTACGACGAGGGCGGCGACATGAACTTCCCGTTCGGCGGCTACAAGCAGTCGGGCAACGGCCGCGACAAGTCGCTGCATGCGCTCGAGAAGTACACCGAGCTGAAGTCGACGCTGATCCGGCTGCGCTGACGCGAAACCGGGCCGCGGGCGCAGCGCCTTACGGCGGTGTGCCCGCGGGTCGCGGCGCGCGGGCGTCAGGCGGCGCGCAGCGCGGGGTGGAAGCCGGCGGCTTCGATGATCGACTGCACGCGCTCGGCGCCTTGTGCCGATTCGACCTTGACGATCTTCGCCGCGACGTCGATGTCGAGCTTCGCGGCGGGATCGGCGGCCGTCACCGCGCGCGTGATGGCGTTGGCGCAGCCGCCGCAGGTCATGTCCTGGACTTCGAATTCCATCGTGTTCTCCTGAGTTGACGATTGACAAGCATCGACAGCATGAAGCTTGCCACGGTGGGAAGGTCAAGCGTACGCGTGTCGCCGAAAATCGGTGTCGTGGGCATGGTGCGGCGACAGCATGTTGTAAACGTGAAGTCTGATGAATCGCGATCGGGCCGTTGACGTCATTCGGAACTTCTCCCGATTGACGGCGCAACGTTCCGGGCCAAGCGGCGCGGATGCCTTGCCGGGCAACGCGCGACGGCGATCCATGAAGCGGGATCACCATGCCGCCAGTAAGGGTACGCGAGTTGGAAATGCGAATCGATCTTAGTATCAGCTCCCTTCGATATTTCAATTCGTTACCCACATGAACCGTTTTGCTTTCGGCTTCGCGCTGGCACTGCTGGGCGCATCGGCAACGTCCGCCTTCGCGGCCGACGATGTCGTCAACCTGACCCTGAAGGACCACAAGTTTTCGCCGGACGGCGTGACGATCCCGGCCGGCAAGAAGGTGAAGTTCGTCGTGAAGAACCTCGACGCGACGCCCGCCGAATTCGAGAGCGACGACTTCAAGGCGGAGAAGGTCGTGCCCGCCGGCAAGTCGGTGGAGATCCTGGTCGGGCCGCTGAAGGCCGGCACGTACGAATTCCACGACGAGTATCACGAAGCGCAGTCGAAGACGCACCTGACCGTCAAGTAAGGCCATATCGCCATGTTGTCTACTGCCCTGATCGTCTTTCGTGAAGTGCTCGAGGCCGCGCTGGTGGTGTCGATCGTGATGGCCGCCACGAAGGGCGTGCCGCGGCGCGGCTGGTGGGTCGGCAGCGGGCTGGTGGGCGGCGTGATCGGCGCCGGCCTGATCGCCGCGTTCGCCGACGTGATTTCGCAGTGGGCGTCCGGCATGGGGCAGGAGGTCTTCAACGCGGGCGTGATGTTCGTCGCGACGCTGATGCTCGCGTGGCACAGCATCTGGATGAGCCGGCACGGCCGCGAGATGGCGATGCAGATGACCGAGGTCGGGCGTGCCGTCGCGGCCGGCAGCAAGCCGCTGACGGGGCTGGCGATCGTGGTGGGTGTCGCGGTGCTGCGCGAAGGCTCCGAGGCCGTGCTGTTCCTGTACGGCATCGCGGCGGGCGATCCGGGGCAGACGCCGCAGATGATCGTCGGCGGGTTGCTGGGTGTGCTGGGCGGCGCCGGGCTCGGCTACGGGATGTATGCGGGCCTGCTGCAGATTCCGCTGAAGCGCCTGTTCTCCGTCACCAACTGGCTGATCGTGCTGCTCGCGGCAGGGATGGCAAGCCAGTGCGTCGGCTTCCTGCTCGCGGCCGGCCTCGTGCCGTCATGGGGCGATGTGATCTGGGATACGTCGTGGCTGCTCAAGGAAACCAGCATCGTCGGCAAGGCGCTGCATACGCTGATCGGCTATACCGCACGACCGGCGGGCATCCAGATCGTCGCGTATCTCGCGACGCTGGCCGCGATTGTCGGGCTGGCACGGCTCGTCGGCCGGCCGCAGGCGGCGGTGCGCCCGCCACGGCCTGCAGCCTGAGCGGTCCGGGTTCGAATAAAAAAGGGGCGTCCATGACGCCCCTTTTTTCATGTGCGTTTCGCGGCCGGCCCGTGCAATGCGGTGACGACGGCGTGCCGATTGCGCACGCCGTGCCTGCTCAGCGGTGGCTGTCGATCCAGGCGCGAGCCCATTCGAGCCCCGCGTCGCGCGCGTCGTCTTCGGTGTCGAACACGCCGAGCACGCCGGATGCCTCGACCAGCTTGTTGTTCTGCGTGATCGTGCCGCTCGCCGCGAAGCGCTCGGGTTGCAGGATCTCGTCCTGCTGCAGGATCGCGTGGCCCCAGATCTGGTAGCCGTGGTAGGTTTGCGCTTCCATTATCGAGTCACCTCCGCGGAGCGGCCGTGCGTGCCGACCTGCAGCACGTTGCCGTCCGGCGTGTATTGACGCGGGATGTTGGAGTAATTCAGTGCGTGCTGCGCATCGGGCGCAGCCGGTTGCATCACCGTCAGGCGACCCGGTGCGGGCTGCGCGACGGGGCGCGGGGCGGCCGGCGTCTCGGCCGCGGGCGGACGATGCGAACCGGCTTTCACGGCCTGCGCGACGCGGCGCTTGTGCGGCTTCACGGCAGCTTTGGGCGTCGCATTCGCGTGCTTCTCGGCGCTCTTGCCAGCGCGCGCGTCGGCACCCGTGTGCGCGGCCGGGGTACGGGCATCCGGCGCATGAGCTGCCGGATGCCGCGCCTCGGGCGGGTTCCAGACCTCGACATAATGCTCGGCGGCCCAGCCCGTCGACGCGAACGTCAGCGCCAGCACACCGCATCCAATCAGTCTCACCATTGTCTCTCCGTCATATTCCTTGCGACCCGCGTTCGGCCGGCCGTGCATGCGCATTCGGGGCAGCGGCTCAGGAGAACACCTCGAGCCCATGCTTCTCGACGATCTGGAGCATCCGGGCCGCGATGCCGCTTGGCCGCTTGTCGCCCTGTTCCCATTGGCGGATCGTCGACGCTGTCGTGTTCAGGTAGAGCGCGAACACGCTCTGGCTGACGTTGACGGATTTGCGGATGCGGGCGATCGCTTCCGGATCGAACTGCGGGGCGGCCTCGATGCAGAGATCGTCGTACTCGCGCATCGTCTTCTTGTCGATCAGCTTGGCGCGATAGAGGCCCGACGCGGCGCTGTGGATCGCCTCCGTCGCATCGCTCTTGAATCGACTCTTAGCCATTGCAAATCTCCACAAGCTCTTTCAGTGCGATCAGCGTCGCGATCTCGGTGTCGCTGCGGCAGCCGATATCCGCGGCGAGCTTTCTGAAGGCGCGCAGTTCGCGTGCGTCGATGTTGTCCCGATCGCGCTTCGCGAACAGGAACACGAACACCCACGCCCGCCCGACCTTGCTCAGCACGATGCCGCGCTGCCGATTGCCGTCCAGGCGCATTTTCCAGACGTTGCCGCCGAGCGCGATGCCCTGGCCGCGTGCCAGTTCCTGCGCCGCGCGGCAGAGTTCGGCATCGGCGATGCCTGATTTTCTCGCTGCCTTGTGAAACCACTTCGTCTTGAAGACGCGTCGTACGGAAGCAGGCATGTCGGGCCGTTCGAGTTTGCACAGGATTATATACCACTACGTGGTATATATTTCGACCTGGCCGAATGGCCTGCTTCACGCCGGTACGCGCCCGGGACGGCCCGGCAGGGGCCATCCCGGCGACCGGTTTTACTCCACCGTCACCGATTTCGCGAGGTTCCGCGGCTTGTCGACGTCGGTGCCGCGCGCGCACGCGGTGTGATACGCGAGCAATTGCAGCGGCACGACGTGCAGGATCGGCGACAGTTGCCCGTAATGCTCCGGCATCCGGATCACGTGCAGGCCGTCGTCGTTGACGATCTGCGTATCGGCATCGGCGAACACGTACAACTCACCGCCGCGCGCACGCACTTCCTGCATGTTCGACTTCAGCTTCTCGAGCAGCGTGTCGTTCGGCGCGACCGTGATGACCGGCATCGCTTCCGTGACGAGCGCGAGTGGCCCGTGCTTCAGTTCGCCGGCCGGATAGGCCTCGGCGTGGATGTACGAGATTTCCTTCAGCTTCAACGCGCCTTCGAGCGCGATCGGGTAGTGCAGCCCGCGGCCGAGGAACAGTGCGTTTTCCTTGCGTGCGAATTCCTCCGACCACGCGATGATCTGCGGCTCGAGTGCGAGCACGCTGTTCAGTGCGGCCGGCAGGTGGCGCAGCTGCTTCAGGAATTCGGCTTCCTGCGCGGCATCGACGTGCCCGCGCAGCTTGCCGAGCGTGGCCGCCAGCACGAACAGCGCGACGAGCTGCGTCGTGAACGCCTTCGTCGATGCGACGCCGATCTCGGTGCCCGCGTGCGTCAGGAACTGCATTTCGGTGAGGCGCACCATCGCGCTCGTCGCGACGTTGCAGACCGCCAGCGTGTGCGTATGGCCGAGCGACTGCGCGTGCTTGAGCGCCGCGAGCGTATCGGCCGTCTCGCCCGATTGCGAGATTACCAGCAC
This sequence comes from Burkholderia lata, assembly GCF_000012945.1. Taxonomy (NCBI): domain Bacteria; kingdom Pseudomonadati; phylum Pseudomonadota; class Betaproteobacteria; order Burkholderiales; family Burkholderiaceae; genus Burkholderia; species Burkholderia lata. The sequence continues at coordinate 3,497,782 of NC_007510.1, read as the reverse complement.
AAGCTGGCGCGGGTTCGGCACCGATTCGCGGTAGCGGTATTCGCTCGCGATCTCGACCTGCGTCGGGATCTTCGCGATCGATTCAAGCCAGTATTTCGCGGTCAACCCCGAGTAGTAGCTCGTGCCGCACGCGAGGATCAGCAGGCTGTCGATTTCCGCGAACGCGGCGGGCGCGGCGTCACCGAACAGCGTCGCGTCGAACGCGTCCGTTTGCGGCACGGTGTCGCTGATCGCGCGCGGCTGCTCGAAGATTTCCTTCTGCATGAAGTGGCGATACGGCCCGAGTTCGACTGCGCCGCCGTAGGCGCTGACCACGCGGATCTCGCGCTGCGCGAGCGCGCCGTCGCGGTCGACGATCTTCACGCCGTCGAGCGACAGCTCGCACACGTCGCCTTCCTCGAGGAACGTGAAGCGGTCGGTGCTGCCCGCGAGCGCGAGCGCGTCGGAGGCGAGGAAGTTCTCGCCGTCGCCGTGGCCGACCACGAGCGGCGAACCCTGGCGCGCGCCGACGACGGTGTGCGGCTGGTCCTTGTGGATCACGGCGATCGCGTACGCGCCGTGCAGCTGGCCCACCGCTTCGCGCACCGCGTCGAACAGGTTGCCGCGATACAGGCTGTGCACGAGGTGGGCGATCACTTCGGTGTCGGTCTGCGACACGAATTCGTAGCCCTTCGCGCGCAGCGCTTCGCGCAGCGATTCGAAGTTCTCGATGATGCCGTTGTGGACGAGCGCGAGCGCGTTCGACGAGAAGATCGGGTGCGCGTTGTGCGTGACGGGGGCGCCGTGCGTCGCCCAGCGGGTGTGCGCGACGCCGGTGGTGCCTTCGAGGTGCGATTCGCGCACCTGCGCGTCGAGATCGGCGACGCGCGCGACGCTGCGCGCGCGCTTCGGTGCGCCCGGCTCGAGCACGGCAACGCCGCACGAGTCGTAGCCACGGTATTCGAGGCGCCGCAATCCTTCGATCAGCACCGGAACGATATTACGCTGCGCAACTGCGCCGACAATGCCGCACATGAATGAGTCAGTCCTGTAAGTCGATGCAGACGCCGCCAGGGCGCCCGCAAAAGGTTCAGCTTTTCTTCTTGACCGGGCGGACGTAGCCGCTCTTTGCGGTCTGCGTCTTCTCGTTCAATGCGAGCAAGCCGTCGGCTACGTCCTTCCAGATCGTCGTGCCGGCGGCGATCGTCACGCCACGGCCGACGCGCACGGGCGCGACGAGCTGCGTGTCGGAGCCGACGAACACGTCGTCCTCGATCACGGTGCGGAACTTGTTCGCGCCGTCGTAGTTGCAGGTGATCGTGCCGGCGCCGATGTTCACGCGCGCGCCGATGTCGGCGTCGCCGATGTACGTCAGGTGGTTCGCCTTCGAGCCGTGGCCGATCACCGCGTTCTTCACCTCGACGAAGTTGCCGACGTGCGCTTCGTCCGCGAGCTGCGCGCCGGGGCGCAGCCGCGCGTACGGGCCGATCACGGTGTGCGCGCCGAGCTCGGCGCCGTCGATGTGCGTGAACGCGTCGATGCGCGTGCCGGCGCCGACCGACGCGTTGCGGATCACGCAGTTCGCGCCGATCGTCACGTTGTCGGCGAGCGTCACGTTGCCTTCGAACACGCAGTTCACGTCGATCGACACGTCGCGGCCGCAGCGCAGCGTGCCGCGCACGTCGAGGCGCGCCGGATCGGCGAGCGTGACGCCGTCGACGAGCAGGGCTTCGGCGATATTGCGCTGGTGGATGCGCTCGAGCTCGGCGAGCTGCGCCTTGCTGTTCACGCCGAGCGTCTCCCATTCCTCGTCGGGCTGCGCGGTGACGACCTCGAAACCGGCCTCGATCGCGAGTTCGACGACGTCGGTCAGGTAGTACTCGCCCTGCGCGTTCTCGTTCTTCAGCGCGCCGAGCCACATCGACAGCTGTGCCGTCGGCGTGACGATGATGCCGGTGTTGATCTCGGCGATCTTCAACTGCTCGGGCGACGCGTCCTTCTGTTCGACGATGCGCGTGACGAAGCCGGCCGCGTCGCGCACGATGCGGCCATAGCCGGTCGGATCGTCGAGTGTGACGGTCAGAATCCCGTAGCGGCCCTCGCGCGCGGCGTCGACGAGGCGCTGCAGCGTCGACGCGCGCGTGAGCGGCACGTCGCCGTACAGCACGAGCGTCGGTTGCGCGGGATCGAGGAGCGGCAGCGCCTGGCGCACCGCGTGGCCGGTGCCCAACTGTTCGGCCTGCACGGCAAACTGGACGTCAGGGGCGGCGACGGCTGCCTGAACCTGCTCGGCGCCGTGACCGACGACGACGACGAGCCGGGACGGCTGCAGCGTGCGCGCGGTGTCGATGACGTGGGAGAGGAGCGGCCTGCCGGCCAGGGGATGGAGCACTTTCGGCAGCGCGGAACGCATGCGCTTGCCGGTGCCTGCCGCCAAAATCACGATATTCATGGCGCCAGCTTGTCAGAGGAGTTCGAAGCCGCCTATTTTAGCATGCGGCCCCCGCCGTTCCGGGCCTGTCGCGGCGGGGCGACAGCGCCGGAAAGAGGCCTTGCGGCCCCGTTCCGACGGGTGTTCGGGCCCCGCTTACAGGTCGTCGAACTGGACGATCGAGATCGGTTGGGCGCCACCCGGCGCCGCGGTGTCGTCGCCCGACGCGCACGGTTCCTCGTCGAACGCGATGTCGCCCTGCGGATCGGCAACGCCTGACGCGCGCAGCGACTGGAACGGGTACAGCGTCGTATCCATCAGGTGCGACGGCACGACCTTCGCGAGCGCGTTGAACATGTTCTCGACACGGCCCGGGAAGCGCTTGTCCCATTCGCGGATCAGCGCCTTCATTTCCGCGCGCTTCAGGTTCGGCTGGCTGCCGCACAGGTTGCACGGGATGATCGGGAATTCGCGCAACTCCGCGTATTTCTCGAGATCGGTTTCCTTCACGTACGCGAGCGGGCGGATCACGATGTTCTTGCCGTCGTCCGACTGCAGCTTCGGCGGCATTCCCTTCAGCTTGCCGCCGTAGAACATGTTGAGCAGCAGCGTCTGCACGATGTCGTCGCGGTGGTGGCCGAGCGCGATCTTGGTCGCGCCGAGCTCGCCGGCCACGCGGTACAGGATCCCGCGGCGCAGCCGCGAGCACAGCGAGCAGGTCGTCTTGCCCTCGGGCACGAGCCGCTTGACGATGCTGTAGGTGTCCTGGTTCTCGATGTGGAACGGCACGCCGACCTGCTTCAGGTATTCCGGCAGCACGTGCTCGGGGAAGCCCGGCTGCTTCTGGTCGAGGTTCACCGCGACGATGTCGAAATCGATCGGCGCGCGCTCGCGCAGGCGCAGCAGCACGTCGAGCATCGCATAGCTGTCCTTGCCGCCCGACAGGCACACCATCACCTTGTCGCCTTGCTCGATCATGTTGAAGTCGCCGATCGCCTGGCCGACCTGGCGCACGATCCGCTTGAACAGCTTGTTGTTCTCGTACGCGTCCTTCTGTTCGCGGCGCGTCAGCGCCGGGCGGCCGGCCGGGGCGGCGGTCGCGTCGAGGGTGGCGGCATCGGCCGTCGTGTCATTCATGTGGGGGGCGTTCATGCGCGCTCCTCGTCCTTAATGCGAAAGACTTCGACGCCGACGGCGTCGCAGTCCGGATAAGCGTCCGGTTTCTCGGTACAGACGCGTACCGCGCGCACGGCATCGTGCGCCAGCAGGCGCGCGGCGATCGCGTCGCACAGCGTTTCCTGCAGGTGGATGTGGCCGCGCGCCAGACATTGCGCGACGCTCTGCTTCATCAGATCGTAGTCGACGATTTCATGCAGACGGTCGTCGACGGGAGTCGACAGCGCGAGCGGCACGAACAGGTCGACATTGATGACGACGCGCTGCTCGCCGCGCTTCTCGTGTTCGAAGGCACCGATGTTGATGTGCACTTCGTAGTCGCGCAGGTAGAGCCTGCGGCAGTCCGCGAGGCGGGGGTGCAGGAGAGCGGAAAACATGGTCGTTCCAGTCAAATTGGCGTGCGCACACGCAAAGCGGCGCGGGTGGCGGCAGTCAGGCCGCGCCTTTCCGCGCAGTTCATTCATTCGGGCCGGCGGCGGGCGGCACGAGGTGCTCGCCGCCGTCGACGGTCAGCGTCGCGCCGGTGACGCCCGGCGCACACGCGAGATAACAGGCGGCCGCCGCGATGTCGTCCGCGTGCGGCGCGTGGCCGCGCACGAGCGCCGCGACCCGCACTTTCGGCGCGAGCGCCAGCGCCAGCGCCGACGTCGCGCGGTTCAGCGCGGCCTGCATCAGCGCGTGCGACATCTGCGCCGGCGCAGGGTGAAACAGGGCCTGATCCAGCACGTGGATCGCGCAGGCGCGCAGCGCTTCGTGCTCGCGCGCGGCGTCGGGCGTCGCATCGGCGAGCGCGCGGGCCAGCGCGAGCGGCGCCGTCACATTGCGCGCGAGGGCGCTGGCGAGCGACGCGCCGTCCACCGTGTGCGCATCGTCGGCGCCTGCGCTGGCGCTCACGAACACCGCGCACGCGGGCCGGCCGAGCGCTGCGCCGCACGCGGCGACGAGGCCGGCGGCGTCGGCTTCCAGGGCCAGATCGGCGTCGAGCACGACCGCGCGGCGGCCGAGCGCCGCGACTTCGGCGACAAGTGCGTCGGCCGCCGCATGCGGCGTGCCGTGGCTGCGCTGCAGCGCGACGTCCCAGCCGCGCCGGGCGAATCCCGTCGCCAGCGCACGGCCGATCGACGCGGCGTCGGCCGCGCTGCCCAGGGCACCGGTGACGAGCGCCACGCGCTGGGTCGACGTATCGGCTGAAACGGTCATTTACAATGCCGGGATGAACCCGAAAGCTCACGAACCCGCTAGTTTACCTGCTCCCGGCCCTGACGCGCTTGCGCAGTCCGAAACCCTCGCCACGCAACTGCGCGACGAGATCGCGGCGGCTGGCGGCTGGCTGCCGTTCGACCGCTTCATGGAGCGCGCGCTGTATGCGCCCGGCCTCGGCTATTACAGCGGCGGCGCGCGCAAGTTCGGGCGCCGCGCCGACGACGGCAGCGACTTCGTCACCGCGCCCGAGCTGTCGCCGCTGTTCGCGCAGACGCTCGCACAACCGGTCGCGGAAGCGCTCGCGGCGAGCGGCACGCGCGGCGTGATGGAATTCGGCGCTGGTACCGGCAAGCTCGCGGCCGGGTTGCTCGCGGCGCTCGACGCGCTGGGCGCCGAACTCGACGAATACCTGATCGTCGACCTGTCCGGCGAGCTGCGCGAGCGGCAGCGCGACACGATCACGGCCGCCGCACCGGTGCTCGCCGCGAAGGTGCGCTGGCTCGACGCGCTGCCCGAGCGGTTCGACGGCGTCGTCGTCGGCAACGAGGTGCTCGATGCGATGCCCGTGCGCCTGTTCGCGAAGGCGGGTGGCGGATGGCAGGAGCGCGGCGTCGCGCTCGACGCGCAGCAGGCGTTCGTGTTCGAAGACCGTGCGGCGGCGCCGGCCGGCCTGCCACCGGTGCTCGCGGGTCTTGACGATGCGGCGGACGGCTACGTGACCGAGACGCACGAGGCCGCGCTGGCGTTCACGCGCACCGTCTGCACGATGCTCGGGCGCGGCGCGGTGCTGCTGGTCGACTACGGCTTTCCCGCACACGAGTACTACCACCCGCAGCGCGACCGCGGTACGCTGATGTGCCACTACCGCCACCACGCGCACGACGATCCGTTCCTGTACCCGGGGCTGCAGGACATCACCGCGCACGTCGAATTCACCGGCATCTACGATGCGGCCGTCGCGACTGGCGCTGATTTGCTCGGCTACACGTCGCAGGCGCGCTTCCTGCTGAACGCGGGCATCACCGACGCGCTGGCCGCGATCGATCCGTCGGACATCCGCGCATTCCTGCCGGCCGCGAACGCGGTGCAGAAGCTGATCTCCGAAGCCGAGATGGGCGAGCTGTTCAAGGTGATCGCGTTCTCGCGCGGCATCGACGGCACGCTCGACGCGTTCGCGCGCGGCGACCGCTCGCACGCACTCTGACGGAGCCGACATGCTGCGCTGGCTGATGACGACGTTCGTCGCGGTGATGATCCTGACGCGCTGCTGGCCGTGGCTCGGCAAGCTCGGCATCGGGCGGATGCCGGGCGACGTCACGCTGACGCTCGGTGGGCGACGCTACCCATTCCCGTTCATGTCGACGCTGGTGCTGACGATGCTGCTGTCGATGGTGGCGCGGCTGCTTTAGGGCCTGTTCACGCTAATAACGGGCTTGCGAACGTGCCTTTCCGCTCGCAGTGCAAGAAGTAAGGAGCGCCGTTTGGCCGTGCCAAACGCCCCGAAGGAAGTCCCCTTGGGGGACAAGCGACGAACGACGCCGCAATGCGGGCGGAAAGGCACGTTCCCCTGTTCGGGAAAATTCATTTGTGGGGCTGGCCACCAGAAGGGCCGATCGCTGCGTCATGCTCCTCGCGAATACGTTGAGTATTCGCTTCGTCGCAATCCTTGCGCTCGGCCCTTCTGGTGGCCAGCGCAAGCCCGTTATTAGCGTGAACAGGCCCTAAGCCGCGCCTGAATGGCGGCGCGTTACAGCTCGATTTCGCCGAGGATCCGGTGCGCGAGCGCTTTTGCCTCGTCGAACGCTTCTTCCTCGCTGGGGCTCGTCGAGTGGACGTCGTAGCGCGTGTTCTCGGTGTCGTCCCCGTCGTCCCGCGCGAGGATCACGTAACCCTGGAACTGCCCGTTGCCCGCATGCTGGGTATGCGCCTTGGCCGTGTAGATGCCCTTCGTGAACGTGTTGGTGTCCATCGTGCTCTCCCGCAAAAGGACACTTCATCGTAGCACTGCGGCGCAGCATGTACAGCGCGGCTTATCGGTGACCGAACGGTGCCCGGTCGCCGTCTTTTCCATCATCGTTCGATCAGTGCGACGACCTCGTCGAGCGTTGGCGCGTGCGCGCCCGTATGCCGGCACGCGGCGGCGCCCGCCGCCAGCGCGAACACGAGATGCTCGCGCCACGATCGCTGCGGCGCGGCCATCAGGCTGAACAGCATGCCGCCGATCGACGCGTCGCCCGCGCCGACGGTGTCGGCCACCTCGACGCGCGGCGGGCTGGCTTCATGCACGTCGCCGTCCGCGTAGAGCGTCGCCGCCTGCGCGCCGCGCGTGACGAGCACCGCCGCGTGCGGGTTCAGCGCGCGCACCGCGCCGATCGCGTCGGGGCCGTCGCCGCCGAACAGGTGCCGCAGGTCCTCGTCGGACACCTTGATCAGGTCGGCGAGCGCGGCCATCTTCGCGAGCGTCGGCTGGAACGCGGCCGTCATCAGGTTCCGGACGTTCGGGTCGAAGCTGATCTTCACGCCACGCGCATGCAGGTCGGCCGCGAGCGCGGCCAGCGTGCCGGCGAGCGGCTCGCGCACGAGGCTGATGCAGCCGAAATGCGCCCATTTCACGTGGTCGGTCCAGCCGGCCGGCAGTTGCGCCGGATCGAACGCGAGGTCGGCGCTCGCTTCGCCGATGAAGAAGTACGCGGGCGGGCGGGTCTCGTGGACGATCGCGAGCAGCGGCGGCCGCGCGACGCGCTGCAGGAAACGCAGGTCGAGCCCGGCCGCTTCGCTCGTGTGCCACAGCACGTCGGAGAAGCAGTCTTCGCCGATCGAGCCCGCGAGCGCGCTCGGCACGCCGAGCCGCGCAACCGCGCGCGCGACGTTCCAGCCGGCGCCACCCGGCACCGAGGTCCATTGCGCATCGCCCGCACGCACCATGTCGGTCAGGATGTCGCCCGCCGACACGAAAGCCGGAAACGTGCCGCCACTCATTGCGTCGGCTCGCTGCGCTGCGCGCGCGCGAGGGTCGCGAGCACGTCGTAGCACGCGCCCATCGTGTGATAGTCGGTCTTGCCGGCCGGGCTCTTCTCGTCGCTGTATTTGCGGTTGTCGCAGGTGAGGATGCGGTACCACGCGCCGTAGCGGTGATCGACGAAGTGCGTCCAGCTATAGCGCCAGATCTCGTCGTACCAGTCCCAGAAACGCTCGCTGCCGGTGCGCGCGCCGAGCATCGCGGCCGCCGCGAAGGTTTCCGCCTGCACCCAGAAATACTTGTTGTGGTCGCAGATCGTGAAGTCGGGGCCGAAGCCGTAGTACAGGCCGCCGTGATCGGCGTCCCACGCGTGCGTGAGCGCGGCGTCGAACAGCTCGGCCGCGCGCGGCACGAGCCAGTCTAGCGGGCGGTGCCGCTCCAGGATCAGCAGCAGCTTTGCCCATTCCGTCTGGTGCCCCGGCTGGAAGCCCCACGGACGGAAGATGTTCGAACTGTCTTCCTTGTTGTAGTCCCAGTCGACCGACCAGTCCGCATGGTAGTGCTCCCACACGAGCCCGCCCGACAGTGCGGCCTGGCGCTGCGTGATGTGGGACGCGAGCTTTTCCGCGCGATCGAGGTACGTGAGGTGGCCGGTCGCTTCGTACGCGGCGAGCAGCGCCTCCGTCATGTGCATGTTGGCGTTCTGGCCGCGGTACGACGACACGATCCAGTTCGGCGTCGCGTCGTCCGCATAGAGGCCCGCGGCCGCATCCCAGAAGCGGTGCTCGGCGAGCTCGAAGGTGGCCGCGATCAGCGGGCGGGCCTCGTCGAGGCCGGCCATCGTCGCGTGCGAGGCCGCGAGCAGCACGAACGCGAGCCCGTAGCAGTGGCGCGTGCCGTCGAGCGTCGCGCGTTTCGCGCCGTCGCGCCAGTCGAGTTCCCAGTCGTAGCCCTGCAGTTCGTCGTCCCAGTGCGCGTCGCGCAGGAAGCGCAGCCCGTGGCGCGCGTATTCCAGGTGGCGCGGATCGCCGAAATGCCGGTACGCCATCGCGTAGTTGAAGACGAACCGGCAACTGCTGACGAGGTGGCGCGACGTGCGGTTGTAGATGCTGCCGTCGTCGCGGAAGTAGTGGTAGAAGCCGCCCGTCGGGTCGAACGCGTTCGTGGCGTAGAAGCGCAGCGTGTCCTCGATGTGCGACAACAGGAACGACGGATCGCGGAAACTCGCGACGAACGGCGCGGCTTGGGTGTGGGTGGCCGGCGCGGCCGTGCAGGGTTGGACCGGGGGCATGTTCATGATTCGGTGACCGTGGCGGTATCGAGTGCCGGGGAGCCGGCGGGCTGGCTGCTGGCCCGCACGATCAGCTCGACGGGCAGGGAAATCTCGGTGCGCTCGGGCGAGTCGGCGAGCAGCAGCTCGACGCCGCGGCGGCCGAGCGCCTCCTTGTCGACCGCGAGCGTCGTGAGCGGCGGGCTTGCGTGCGCGGCGGCCGGGATGTTGTCGAAGCCGACGATCGCGATGTCGTCGGGAATGCGCAGCCCGCGCGCGGTGCACACGCGCTGCGCGGCGAGCGCGGCCGCGTCGTTGTACGCGAAGACGGCTTCCGGGCGCGGGCCCGGCGCGTCGAGCAACTGCTCCATCGCTCGCGAGGCACCGGTGTCGGGATCGAGCCCCGCGTCGATCGTCACTTCGTACGCGGGATCGAACAGCCGCCCGGCTTCGAAGAACGCGCGGCGGTAGCCGATCGCGCGCTGCGCAATGCTGTAGTGCGCGGGCGAGCCGCCGATGAACGCGATCCGCGTGCGGCCGGTGGCGAGCAGGTGGCGCATCGCGAGCGCCGCGCCCGTCGCGTTGTCGATATTCACCGAACGCAGCCCGGGCGCCCACAGGTCGATCAGCACGAGCGGCCGGCCGGTCGCGGCGAGCGCTTCGATCGTCTCGGGCTCGATGAAGCCGGCCACCGCGATCGCGTCGGGCGCGTGCGGGCGCATCTGGCGCAGCACGTCGTCGTTCGGCCCGACCGTGAGCAGCGTCGGCACGATGCCGCGCTCGCGGCACGCGTCCTCGACGCCGTGCAGCACGTGCGAGAAGAACGGGCTGGCCGGAAAGCGGTTGTGCTGGCGGTGCAGCAGGAAGGTGAGCCGGCGGATGCGCGGCCGCAGTTGCGCGGGATCGTAGCCGAGTCGTTGCGCGATCTCGACGATGCGCGCCCGCGTCGCTTCGGACAGGCCCGGCTGGTTTTTCAGCGCGCGGGAGACGGTGCCGATCGAGACCTCTGCCGCCCGCGCCACATCGCGAATGGTCGTACCCATCGTTCGGGGTCCGGTTTGTTTAGGGTGAAAGCGATTGTATAGTAAAACATATCGCGGAATTCGGGCCGGATAGCCGGGGAATACCCGCGAATTCCCGGTTTTTAAGCGCTAATCTGCGAAAACACCGTTACTAAAAATACTAAACAAAACGCGAAAAAGGCAAGGTGGACGTGCGGGTGCCTGGCGAGCGGGAAGTGGGTGGCAAGCGGGCCGGCTCCACGCGTCCGCGGGAGCCGTGCCCGACTGCCTCCGCGGGCCGCCGGGAGGCTGATGGGCAACTAACGGTCTCGCTGCCTGGCGGGCGAATGCGCGCCACCGCCGCACCGGGCGCCGCCGTGTCTGCAAACGGCGGCCGCCCGCCGTTCAGCGGATTGCCACGGCCGACGGCTCGCCGCGATGGCGCAGCGCGGCGCGCCCCGCATCGAGGTCGACGACCGCGAGCCCATCCGGCTGCTGTTTCGCGCGCCGCTTCGCGAGCGCCGCGACCGACGCGATCTCGTCGCTGCCGTAGCGCTTCGCGCCGTGCGCGCCGGCCGGCACGCCGACCGCGCCGATCGCCATCGTCACGAAGCCGAAGAACGCCGGGTTGCCGTGGCGGTCTTCGCCGTGCAGCCCGCCCGCCTGCCGGTCGGCCTGCGTGTAGAAGAGTTGCGCGCCGTCGTTGAAGCGCGCGATCGCGTCGGTGGCGCGTTCGCGCCAGTCGGCGCGCTGGAACAGCACGAGGAAATCGTCGCCGCCGACGTGCCCGAGAAAGTCGCGCTGCGGGTCGCACACGCCGGCCAGCACCGTCGCCGCGAATTTCAGCACCTCGTCGCCCTGCCAGTAGCCGTACTGGTCGTTGAACGGCTTGAACTGGTTCAGGTCGACATAGCACGCATGAAAGCCGGCGTCGCGCTGGAGCAGGCGGTCGATGTGCGCGCTGATCGGGATGTTGCCGGGCAGGAACGTCAGCGGATTCGCGTAGCGCGCGGCCTCGATGCGCATCTCGGTCACCGCCCGCACGAGGCTCTCGCCGGTGCCAAGCCCGACGTAGCGGCCGTGTTCGGTGATCACGAAGCCGTCCGCGAGATAGCGCTGGTCGTGGCTCGCGAGCAGCATCGCGAGCTGCTCGAACGTCGTCGCGTTGTCGATCATCAGCGGCGCGTCGTTCGCGAACTGCAGGCACGGCTTCTTCCCGAACACCTCGCGGTGGTACGGCAGCGCGAAGCGGTCGATGAAGCCGCGGCGATTCACGAGCGCGACGGGCCGCCCGCGTTCGACGAGCGCGACCGCGTGCAGGTCGGGCATCCGGTTGAACAGGTCGAGCACGTCGTTGCTGGTCGCGTCGCGCGGCAGTGCCGGCGCCGGCACCAGCATCTTCCCGGCGATCGTGCCGGCCGGCCGCACCGAGCGCGTCGCGCCGGGAAACACCGCGATGTGCGGCGCGCGGATCGCGTCACGCGCGGCCGGTGCGACGACCCGCGACGGCTGCGCGTTCGGCCGGCCGAGCAGGAAGCCCTGAACGCAGCAGATGCCCATGTCGCGCACGACGATCAGGTCGCATTCGTTCTCGATGCCTTCCGCGATCAGTTGCGCGCCGCTCGCCTGAGCGAAGTGCTGCATCGCCTTCACGGCTTCGAACTTGAGCGGGTCGCGGGCGATGTCGTGGATGAAGAAGCGGTCGATCTTCACGACGTCCGGATGCAGGCGCAGCCACAGGTTCATGCTCGCGTTCGCGGTGCCGTAGTCGTCGAGCGCGAACTGGACGCCGGCGTCGCGCAGCGACGCGACGGCCGGCCCGATGTGGGCGACGTCGGGAATCGCGTTCTGCTCGGTCAGCTCGATCACGATGCGCTCGGCGGCGATCCGCGCGCGGACGAGGAGCTGGCGTACGCGCTCGCGTTCGCTGGCGAGCTTCAGGATCGTCCCGGCGCTGAAATTGAGGAACAGCTTGCCGTCGCAGCCGAGTGCCGCGAACGCGTCGAGGCAGGTGAGCGCGGCTGCCTGTTCGAGCGCGAGGGTTTCGCCTTCGCGCGCGGCCTGCGCGAACAGCGCGACGGGCGGCTCGAGGTCGGTGCCGCGCGGGCCGCGTATCAGGCCCTCGTATCCGACGACCGTTCCCGACCCGAGATCGACGATCGGCTGGAAGACGGCGGCGAGCGCGCGATCCGCGATCAGGCGCGTGATGCTGGCGGCAGCGGAGTCGGGGTGGGGCGCGGGCATGGGCGAGGGCAGCCGAATCGACAGGACGCCCGACTTAACGGCATCGCTCGCGGAGAATTGAATGAAGATTTCGTGACGCGATGGGCGCTGCTGGTGCATCGCGCCTGGGGCACATCGGTGTGTATTGGGAAGGGGGGAGGCGGAAGGCGGAAAGGCGAAAAGGCGAAAAGGCGAAAAGGCGAAAAGGCGAAAAGGCGAAAAGGCGAAAAGGCGGAAAAGCGGAAAAGCGGAAAAGCGGAAAAGCGGAAAAGCGGAAAAGCGGAAAAGCGGAAACACCGGGACGGCACCACTCGCTGGCCGTCCCGTCGCCCTGGATCGTCAGCGCTTGCCTGCGCTCAGCGCGCCGGGCGCCGACGTCGCGTCGCCCTCGTCGTGCTCGCCGCTCATGTCGCGCGCCCCCCAGCGCTGCGCGAGCGCCGCGCACGCCATCAGCTGGATCTGGTGGAACAGCATCAGCGGCAGCACGATCGCGCCGACCGCGTTCGCCGAGAAGATCACCTTCGCCATCGGCACGCCGGCCGCGAGGCTCTTCTTCGACCCGCAGAAGATGATCGTGATCTGGTCGGCGCGGTTGAAGCCGAGCCGCTTGCTGACGAACGCGGTCAGCAACAGCGCGATCGCGAGCAGCACGAGGTTGACGACGAGCAGGCCGCCGAGCGCGCGCGGCGGGATCTGGTGCCACAGGCCTTCGTTGACGGCCTCGCTGAAGGCGACGTAGACGACGAGCAGGATCGAGCCCTGGTCGACGAAGCGCAGCACGCCGCGGTTGCGGTCGATCCAGCCGCCGATCACGGGCCGCAGCAACTGGCCGGCGATGAACGGCACGAGCAGCTGCATCACGATGCTGCCGACGGTGCTCCACGGCGACGCGGCGGCCGCCGACTGCGACGTGATCATCAGCCCGACGAGCGCCGGCGTGACGAAGATCCCGAGCAGGCTCGACGCGGAGGCCGCGCACACGGCGGCCGGCACGTTGCCCTTCGCGATCGACGTGAACGCGATCGACGACTGGACCGTCGACGGCAGCGTGCACAGGAACAGCACACCCGCATACAGCGTCGGCGTGACGAGCGGCTGCAGCACGGGTTTCAGCGCAAGGCCGAGCAGCGGGAACAGCGCGAACGTGCTGAGCAGCACGACCGCGTGCAGCCGCCAGTGCGTCGCACCCGCGACGACGGCTTCACGCGACAGCTTCGCGCCGTGCAGGAAGAACAGCAGGCCGACGGCAATGTTGGTTGCCCAGTTGAACGCGTGAGCGGCCGGGCCGCGGCACGGCAGGAGGCTCGCGAGCACGACGGTGCCGACGAGCGCGAGCGTGAAGTTGTCGGGAAGAAAACGGGGACGGGCCATCGGGAACTCGATTCGGAAACGACGGAGATGCGCGTCGCGCGCGCGGATGGCGCCATTGTCCGGGTTGGCGATTAACTACACAAATTCATTGTGGGAATCGATTGATGATTCAATCTCATGCAACAGCGCTCACGGCACCGGCCCGGCCATGCGCAAAACGGCAGAAGAATGTTCTGTCGCGGTCGCCCGCAGAAGTGAAAAAACCTAGCAGTAACATGGTGTTACACCGATGCCGGCGACATAACACTTTTTGGCTCGACACGCTTTCGGCCCGCTCATAAATTACTGCTGAAAGCCTTGCGTCGGCCGAAAGGAGCCGGCGGCGGGCGTGGACAGGCACTGAACGATGACGGAACGGGTGAAACGGAAGATCGGACGATGGGTGGCAGGCGTGCTCGGCGCGCTGCTGATGCCGCTCGCGCTCGCGCAACCGCCCCACGGCGGTCATGGGTTCGGCGGCCACGGCTTCGGTGGTGGCGACATGCGCGCGTACGGTCAGCCGGCTGGCGGTGCCCCCGTCTGGCGCCGCGTGGCGCCCCCTGCCGGTGCACGCACCGGCGGCGTGAACGGCTACGGTTCCCGCTGGGGGCTGCGGCCGACGCCGTCGTATGGCCATTACGCCGCGCAAAGCCCGTATCGCCCGATCAGCGCCGACGTGCGCCAGGTGCCGCGCCCGCCGGGCGGCGGCAACGTGCCGCTGCGCGCCGGGTCGATCCGCGCCGACGTCGCACGCTACAACGAGGAGCGCGGCGGACGTCCGATGCCGCCGCCCCGCTCGCAGGAAGAGCCTGCACACTCGCCGTTTTTCTCCCCGTTCTACCGAAACTGAGCGCCCGCGCGCTCGTCCCTCCGCCGGCTGATGCGAATTCGCCACAGTCGCGCACAGATTTCCGCTGATTTTCCCGTCGCATTGCGCTATCTTTCGCGCCCGGCTCGCGTGTGCCACGCTGCCGTCCCGCCGCGCGACCGCGTTCACGCGGGGCCGCCGGCGGGTACCCGGCCATGTATCAATTCCGCGAAGTTAATGCTGCCGCTATACCAGCAATAAGTGTGCGCAATTTTGACCGGACGAATGATCCGTAAAGATGGCTGCGCCCCATACGACGCAAGCACTCGGCTCCAAAAAACAACGCTCGCGCCACTTATCGACAATTCGACAAAATCTGGAGATCCAATGAAAGCATTCGCTCGCCGTGCGTCGCGCACGTCCGTCAAGCTGATCGCCGCGGCTGCCTGCGTGGCGGCTACCGCTCCCGTCCATGCACAGTCGAGCGTGTCGCTCTACGGTCAGGTCGACGAATGGGTCGGCGCAACCAAGTTCCCGGGCGGAGACCGCGCGTGGAACGTGAGCGGCGGCGGGATGTCGACGTCGTACTGGGGTTTGCACGGCGCCGAGGATCTCGGCAACGGCTACAAGGCGATCTTCACGCTGGAAAGCTTCTTCCGCGCGCAGAACGGCCAGTTCGGCCGCTTCCAGGGTGACACGTTCTTCGCACGCAACGCATACGTCGGCATCGATTCGCCGTACGGCACGGTGACGGCCGGCCGCCTGACGACGCACCTGTTCCTGTCGACGATCCTGTTCAACCCGTTCTACGACTCGTACACCTTCTCGCCGATGGTGTACCACGTGTTCCTCGGCCTCGGCACGTTCCCGACCTACCCGAGCGACCAGGGTGCCGTCGGCGATTCGGGCTGGAACAACGCGCTGTCGTACACGTCGCCGTCGTTCGGTGGCCTGAATTTCGGCGCGATGTACGCGCTCGGCAACCAGGCCGGCGACAACGGCTCGAAGAAGTGGAGCGCGCAGTTCAACTATGCGAACGGCCCGTTCGCGGCGACCGCGGTCTACCAGTACGTGAACTTCAACAACGGCCCGCGCGACCTGAGCGCGCTGGTGGCCGGCATGAAGAGCCAGGGCATCGCGCAAGTCGGCGCGACCTACGACCTGAAGTACGTGAAGCTGTTCGGCCAGTACATGTATACGAAGAATGACCAGGTCGCGGGCAGCTGGCACGTGAATACCGCGCAGGGCGGCGTGTCGGTGCCGCTCGGCGTCGGCAACGCGATGGCGTCGTACGCGTACTCGCGCGATTCGGGCGGCCTCGACCAGACGCGCCAGACCTGGGCCGTCGGCTACGACTATCCGCTGTCCAAGCGCACGGACGTCTACGCTGCGTACATGAACGACCACATCAGCGGCCTGTCGACCGGCAACACGTTCGGCGCCGGCATCCGCGCGAAGTTCTGACGCGCACGCACGACCGCTGCGCCGGACGCGCGTGAAAAGCGCGTCCGAACTGCATGTTTTCCCGCCCAAACGGCGCCGCGACCCCGCGGCGCCGTTTTGCCTTTCTTGACCTTTCTGTTTCCCGGCCTTTGTTACCCTATCTCGTAATTGGACCATTCCCCCGTCATTACGAGCTAGTTCGATGGATACCCTCGTCAGCATGAATGTGTTTCGCTACGTCGTCGAAGTGGGCAGCTTCGTCGGCGCGGCCGAGCGCATGCAGATGTCGGCTGCGATGGCGAGCAAGCACGTGATGCATCTCGAGCAGCAGCTCGGTGCGCGGCTGCTGCATCGCACGACACGACGCGTCGCCCCTACCGAGGCAGGACGCGAATACTATGAGCGCCTCGTGCAGGCGCTGTCTGAACTCGACGAAGCCGGGCAGGCCGTCGGCGCCGCGAGCGTGGTGCCGCAAGGCAGGCTGCGCGTCACGTCGCTATCGGCATTCGGGCTGCGGCACGTGATGCAGGCCGTCACCGATTATGCGGGCCGGTTCCCGGACGTGACCGTCGACATGACGCTGTCCGATCGCGTGGTCGACCTGATCGAGGAAGGCTACGACGTCGCGGTGCGTGCGGCGCCGAACGGATTGAAATCGTCGTCGCTGGTTGCGCGGCAGATTGCGACCGCGCACATCCTGCTGGTCGCGTCGCCCGAGTATCTCGAGAAGCACGGCACGCCCGCGACGATCGCCGATCTCGCGCATCACAACTACCTGCGGCGCGACTCGAATTCGACGATGCTCGACTCGCTGGTGATCGACGCGGCCGCCGCGTCGCGCGTGAACCTCAACGGCAACCTGATCGTCAATCATCTCGAAGGGCTGCGTGCGGCCGTGCTCGCGGGCGCGGGCATCGCGCTGCTCGGCACCGAGGTGGTCGGCGACGACATCGAGTCCGGCCGGCTCGTGCCGGTGCTGCTCGATGCGGTGCCGCCGCACGAAGCGCCGATCTATGCGGTCTACGCGAGCCGTCGTCACGTGTCCGCGAAGGTGCGGTCGTTCGTCGATTTCCTGGCGGCGCGTTTCGAAGGGCAGTCGCTGTGCCCGTCGATCGAATCGCGCCTGCGCGTGCTGCCGATCACGCGGATGAAGCGCGCGGTCTGAGCCGTCTTTCCCGTGGCAGTGGGGCAATAAAAAAGCGCGAACCGCTGCGGTTCGCGCTTTTTGTTTGGTCCGACGGAATGCGTGCCGGCGGCGGCCGTGATGGCCGCCGCATTCGTCAGCGCGGAATGCCGAGCCGCGCCTTCGCGTCGTCGTACTCGCGCTTCAGGCGCTCGACGAGTGCGCCGACGCTCGGCAGGTCGTCCATCAGGCCGACACCCTGGCCTGCACCCCAGATGTCCTTCCACGCCTTCGTCTTGTCGCTGCCGAAATTCATCTTGGTCTTGTCGGATTCCGGCAGTGCCTCCGGATCGAGGCCGGCCTTCTCGATGCTCTCGCGGATGTAGTTGCCGTGCACGCCCGTGAAGAGGTTCGTGTAGATGATGTCCGACGATTTCGCGTTCACGATCGCGTGCTTGTAGTCATCGATCGCGTGCGCTTCCTGCGTCGCGATGAAGCGCGTGCCCATGTACGCGAAGTCGGCGCCCATCGCCTGCGCCGCGAGGATCGAGCCGCCGTTCGCGATCGCACCGGACAGCACGATCGGGCCGTCGAAGACCTTGCGGACTTCGCCGACGAGCGCGAACGGCGACGTCGTGCCCGCATGGCCGCCTGCGCCGGCCGCGACGAGGATCAGCCCGTCGACGCCGGCTTCGAGCGCCTTCTGCGCGTGACGCAGGTTGATCACGTCGTGCAGCACGATGCCGCCGTAGCTGTGCACCGCGTCGACGATCTCGCGCGCCGGTGCGCGCAGGCTCGTGATGAAGATCGGCACCTTGTGCTCGACGCACACGCGCACGTCGTGCTCGAGCCGCGCATTCGACTGATGGACGATCTGGTTGACCGCGATCGGGCCGATCACCGCGTCGGGATTTTTTGCCTGGTGGTCGGCGAGTTCGGACTGGATCTGCGTGAGCCACTCGTCGAGCAGTTCGGCCGGACGGGCGTTGAGTGCGGGGAACGAACCGACGATGCCCGCCTTGCATTGCGCGAGCACGAGTTCGGGGTAGCTGACGATGAACATCGGCGACGCGATGACGGGCAGCGTCAGGTTCTGCAGGACGGTGGGCAATGCCATGTGATGTCTCCAGTCTCCAGGGGCGGCCGCGCGGTCGCGCCGACGCCATGCTTTGCGGTCGAACGGTGATTCGAGTGTAGCTGCGAAACGAGGTCGCTCTTATTAATACGAACGATCGTGCGATTCTACGCGAGCTTAACAAAATGCGCGGTGTGCCGGCAATCGAGTGAGTGTTCTCTTTCTAGGGATTCTGGCTGTTGCCCCGCTGTGCAGAGGCGCAAGCGCTCCTAAAATAGCCGCCATAACAAACCAACGAGAAACAAACCATGTCGTTTGAGGCGTTTGCACCGTTTCGCGTGACGGTGCAGGACACCGACATTTTCGGTGTCAAAGGAGGCGCGGGTCCGCCGCTCCTGTTGCTGCACGGACATCCGCAAACCCACATGATCTGGCATCGCGTTGCCGCGACGCTCGCGAATCATTTCACGGTGATTGCCACCGACCTGCGCGGTTACGGCGCGTCGGGCAAGCCGCCGAGCGACGCGCAGCATGCGCCGTATTCGAAACGTGCGATGGCGGCCGACCAGGTCGCCGTGATGCGGCATTTCGGCTTCGAGCACTTCCATGTGTGCGCGCACGATCGCGGCGCGCGGGTCGCGCACCGGCTGGCGCTCGATCACGCGGACGCCGTCGAGCGGATGATGCTGCTCGACATCGCACCGACGCTCGCGATGTACGAGAAAACCGATCGCGCGTTCGCGACCGCGTATTTCCACTGGTTCTTCCTGATCCAGCCAGAGCCGCTGCCCGAAACGCTGGTCGGCGCGCATACCGATGCGTACATCGAGCGCGTGATGGGCAACCGGTCCGCCGGGCTCGCGCCGTTCGCGCCCGAGGCGCTCGCCGCGTACCGGGCCGCGCTCGCGCAGCCGGGCGCCGTGCATGCGATGTGCGAGGACTACCGCGCATCCGCGACGATCGATCTCGAGCACGACCGTGCGGATCTCGAGCGTGGCAACAAGGTCGCGTGTCCGCTGCGCGTGCTGTGGGGCGAGCACGGCATCGTCGGCCGTTGCTTCGATCCGCTCGACGAATGGCGCCGCGTTGCGCGCGACGTCAGCGGTCGTGCGCTCGAGTGCGGGCACTACATTCCGGAAGAGGCGCCTGTCGCGCTGATCGACGAACTGTTGGCCTTCTTCGAGGCGCGCGACGCGGCTGCGTGACGCTGCGCGCGGGCACGCGGGCGGCGCGTGTACCCGCCAGTCAGCGGTGCGCGCCGTCGTCTTCGACGAGCGGCGGCAGCCGGCGCGGCACCGGCGTCGATTTCACGATCGCGGTGCTCGTCTCGGCGCGCTCCGTCACTTTCGACAGGATGTCGTCGAGGTGCGCGATCGTGCGCAGGTAGAGCCGGCAGATGAAGCAGTCGTCGCCGGTGACCTTGTCGCACTCCACGAATTCGGGAATCCGTCGCAGCATCTCTTCGACGAGATGTAGCTGGCCGGGCAGCGGCTTGACTCGGACGATCGCCTGCAGCGTGTAGCCGAGCGCGCGCGGGTCGAGCTCGACGGTGAACGCGGCAATCACGCCTTGCGCTTCGAGCCGCCGCACGCGGTCGGCCGTCGCGGGCGCCGACAGCCCGATCTGCCGGGCGAGTTCGCTGGTCGCGATGCGCGCGTCGTCGGCCAGCGCCGCGAGGATCGCGCGGTCGGTCGCGTCGAGCGACGCGACGGCAGGCGGGGAAAGGCGTTTCGGCATGATCGCTTTGCTTTCGAAGGTGAATCGGTCGATTCACTTCAGTTTAGCCGTGGTTGCCGTGAAAGCAAGTTTCTAGAATCGAAGTCATCCACTCTTCTGAACGGAGTTCACGATGGCTTCGAATGAAATTCGCCGCGGCGCCGCCGAGATGGTCGTCGCGATGATGATGTCCGGCACGATCGGCTGGCTCGTGATGTCTTCGCAGCAGCCGCTGACGAACGTCGTGTTCTTCCGCTGCCTGTTCGGCGCCGCGACGCTCGCGATCGTCTGCGCGGCGTTCGGGTTCCTGCGCCGCGCGCTGTTCTCGCCGCGGATGCTCGCGCTGGCGACGCTCGGCAGCGTCGCGATCGTCGCGAACTGGCTGCTGCTGTTCGCCGCCTATTCGCGTGCGTCGATCTCGATGGCGACCGCCGTCTACAACACGCAGCCGTTCAT
Organism: Burkholderia lata; assembly: GCF_000012945.1. Taxonomy (NCBI): domain Bacteria; kingdom Pseudomonadati; phylum Pseudomonadota; class Betaproteobacteria; order Burkholderiales; family Burkholderiaceae; genus Burkholderia; species Burkholderia lata. Next base: position 3,477,569 of record NC_007510.1, on the reverse strand, counting down.
GCTCGTCGCGCTCGGCGCGATCGTGTTCCGCGAGCGGATTACCGCGTCGACGGTCGCGTGGCTCGCGCTCGCCTTCGTCGGGCTCGTCGCGGTGGTGCGCGTCGAGCCGGCCGTGCTCGCGGTGCCGGGCGAATATCTGGAAGGTGTCGCGCTGTCGCTCGGTGCCGCCTTTCTGTATGCGATTTCGTCGATCGTCACGAAGCACCTGAAGGGCACGCCGCCGCACCTGCTCGCGCTGCTGCAGGCCGGCCTCGGTGTCCTGCTGCTCGCGCCGTTCGCGCACTTCGGCACGTTGCCGACGAGCGCCGGGCAGTGGCTCGACCTCGTCGTGCTGGGCGTCGTGAACACGGGGTTGATGTATGTGCTGCTGTACGGCGCGATCCAGAAGCTGCCGACCGCGATGACCGGCGCGCTGTCGTTCGTCTATCCGGTCGTCGCAATCGTCGTCGATCACGTCGCGTTCGGGCAGACGCTCGCGTGGACGCAGGTGGCCGGCGCGCTGCTGATCCTGCTCGCGGCGGCCGGCGTGAATCTCGGCTGGCGCATCGTGCCCGCCCGTCGCGCGGCCGTCGGCAACTGAAACGGTCGTACGATTCGGCGCCGCGGCGGGGCGGTGCAGCGGTTCATCGAAGGCGTATTTCGGGAACGCGTATTGCGAGCAGAAGCCGTGCGCACGCACGCGTGGAATATGCTGTAAGAAGTTGTAGGGAAACACCCGATGCGATGCGGCCGCGTCGCTCGTATGATGCGGGCTGTGACGTTGATCACGTTCACAGGATTCCGATCTCATGCCGTTCGCCCGTCAGGCTGAACGGCTTTTTTTTATGCGCCGCTTCTCGCCAGCAGACGCCGCCGCGCATCGAGCCGCGCGAGCAGCGCGCGCCGCGCGTCGTCGTCCGACGCACGCCACCCCTTGATCTCGTCGCGCGTGCGCAGGCAACCCGCGCACCAGTCGGTGCGCGGATCGATCCGGCATACATCGGTGCACGGCGACGCGACCGTGCCGACCGGCACCGTCACCGGCACGTCGCTCATGCGGGCTCCCGCAACGCGACGTCCGCGACCGGCGCGCCCGTCAGCGACACGAGTTCGTTCGGCGACAGGTTGAACACCGCGTGCGGATGGCCGGCGGCCGCCCACAGACTGTCGAGCTCGAGCAGGTCGGCGTCGATCAGCGTGACGGGTTCGACGAGGTGGCCGATCGGGCAGACGCCGCCGATCGCATAGCCGGTGTTGTCGCGCACGAACTTCGCGTCCGCGCGGCCGACCGCACCGACTTGCGCGGCAACCTTCTTCTCGTCGACGCGATTGACGCCGCTCGCGATCACGAGCACCGGCACGCCGTCCGACTGCCGGCGAAACAGGATCGACTTCGCGATCTGCGCGACCGAGCAGCCTAGCCCGGCTGCGGCCTCGGCCGACGTCTTGCCGGTGTCGGCGAGCATCACGATGCCTTTCGCATGGCCGCGCTCGCGCAGCAGCAGCGCGACGCGTCGCGCGGAATCGGGGAGGGAATCGAATGAAGCAGGTGTCGTCATGTTGAGGAATCCGTCGAATACCGGGGTCATACGCAATTCGCGGCGTCGGCCGCGCTCTGCGCCTTGGCGAGCAGTGCGCGACCGGCGCGCGACACGTTCGCGCGGCCGATCGCGTTCGAGATGAAGTCGCCGGCGGCGACGACCTCCGCGAGATCGATGCCGGTGTCGATGCCGAGGCCTTGCATCAGGTACAGCACGTCCTCGGTCGCGACGTTGCCTGTCGCACCCTTCGCGTACGGGCAGCCGCCGAGGCCGGCGACCGACGCGTGGAAGATCTCGATCCCTTCGAACAGCGCCGCGTAGATGTTCGCGAGCGCCTGGCCGTAGGTGTCGTGGAAGTGGCCCGACAGGCGTTCGCGCGGGAACACGCGCGTGACGGCCGCGAGCACTTCGCGCGTGCGCTTCGGCGTACCGACGCCGATCGTGTCGGCGATGTCGATCTCGTCGCAGCCGAGTGCCGCGAAGCGCTCGACGACGTCGACGACCGATGCGACCGGCACTTCACCCTGGTACGGGCAGCCGAGCGTGCACGACACGCTGCCGCGCAGCCGCAGACCCGCATCCTTCGCCGCCTTCGCGACGGGCTCGAAGCGCGCGATGCTTTCGGCGATGCTGCAGTTGATGTTCCGCTGCGAGAACGCCTCGCTCGCCGCGCCGAAGATCACGACCTCGTCGGCGCGCGCGGCGACCGCATTCTCGAAGCCCTTCAGGTTCGGCGTGAGCACCGAATATACGGTGCCCGCGCGGCGCTCGATGCCGGCCATCACGTCGGCGCCGTCGGCCATCTGAGGCACCCATTTCGGCGACACGAACGACGCGGCCTCGACGTTGCGGAAGCCGGCGTGCGACAGCCGGTCGACGAGTGCGATCTTCACGTCGGTCGGCACGAAGGTCTTCTCGTTCTGCAGCCCGTCGCGCGGGCCGACTTCGACGATCTTGACGGCGGTGGGGAACGTCATGGTTGTCTCCTGGTTTGCTTGTAGGTTCAGTAGCCGCGTGCGTAGTCGACGATGCCGCCGACGCGCTCGCCGCGCTCGAGCGCGCGGATCTTGCCGGCGATCTGCGCGATGGCCTCGTCGCGCAGCGTCTCGGCCGAGCTGTGCGGCGTGATCGTGATGCGCGGCGCGTGCCAGAACGGATGGTCTTCCGGCAGCGGCTCGCGATGGAACACGTCGAGCGTCGCGGCGGCTACCTGGCCGCTCGAGAGTGCGTCGAGCAGATCGGCTTCTACGAGGTGCGCGCCGCGTGCGACGTTGACGACATACGCACCGGGCGCGAGCCGCGCGAACGCGCGCGACGACAGGATGCCGTCGGTGTCGGGCGTGCTCGGCAGCAGGTTGACGAGCACCTTTGCGCCGTCGATGCACGCATCGAATGCGCCTTCGCCGGCGAAGGTCGTGACGCCGTCGAGCTGCTTCGCGCTGCGGCTGTAGCCGCGCACGGGCAGGCCGAGCGCGGCGAGCGCGCGCGCGACCTGCGCGCCGAGCACGCCGAGGCCGAGCACGGCGACGGTGAAGCGTGCGCGCGCATGCGGTTCGAGCGGCTGCCAGCGCCGCTCGCGCTGCAGCACTTCGTATTCGTCGAAGCGGCGCAGGTAGCGCAGCACCGCGTGCGCCACGTATTCGACCATCTGCTGCGCCATGCCCGAATCTTCCAGCCGCACGAGCGGTACGTGCCGCGGCAGCGTGCCCGGATGCGCGTGCTCGAGCGCGAGCAGCGCGTCGACGCCGGCGCCGAGGTTGAAGATCGCGCGCAGGCCGTCGCGCGGGGCGAAGAATTCGCGCGGCGCGCGCCAGACGAGCGCGTAGTCGGCGGCGGCCGTGTCGCCCGGCTGCCACGCGCGCAATTCGGCTTCCGGCAGCGCATGCGCGATCTCGTCGCGCCACGCGCTGGCTTCCTGGTGCGGGGAGTGGAACAGGATCTTCATTGGATGACGGCGCGCGCGCCGGCGAGGCGCGTCACGGGAACGGCGAGCGGGGCCGGGCGCAGCGCGCCGGCGGGCGTAGCGGACATCGGGCGTCTCCTGACGACCGGGCGCCCGACGCGTCGACGCCCGGCCCCGGTTCCGTGTGAAGCTGACGGGAAGCCCACATTCTACGGTCTCGCGGCGCATCGCGCGCCGGTGCGCGGGGCCGGAGACGGGCGTGGGCGGCCGCTTTGGGTAGCGATCCGGGGATGGCCGTCCCCGGGGCGCCGTCCGCCGGATGGCCGCCCCACGCAAAAGCAAAGCACAAAATATTGGTTCGGCCGCCGGGGGCGCCGCGCCACAATCGAATCCCGTCTTCAAGCAAGCGAGGGCAATCATGCGCGCATGCAGCAAATCGGCGTGGCCGCCGCGGCTCGTGACCGTTCCGGGCCTGCACGGCAGCGAAGGCGCTCACTGGCAGACCTGGCTCGAACGCCAGTTCCCGCGCGCGCTGCGCGTCGAGCAGGACGACTGGGACGCGCCCGATCTCGCGCGCTGGGCGCAATCGGTGCGCGCCTTGCTCGACCGCGAACGCGGCCCGTTCGTGCTGGCCGCGCACAGCTTCGGTTGCCTCGCGGCCGCGCATGCGCTCGCGCAGCGGCCGCATACGGGCGACGTCGCGGGCGTGCTGCTCGTCGCGCCCGCCAGTCCGAAGAAATTCACGTTTGCCGGGCCGTTCGACGCGCGCCGGCTCGCCGTGCCGTCGATCGTGATCGGTAGCGAGACCGATCCGTGGATGCCGCTCGGAGACGCTCGCACGCTCGCGCAGCACCTGGGCAGCGCGTTCGTGAACCTCGGTGACGCCGGACACATCAATACCGCGGCCGGCTTCGGGCCGTGGCCGCGCGCCAAGTACTTCATCGACACGCTCGTCCACTGCGCGGCACCGCTGCGCTTTCGCGACGCAGACGACGGCTTCGAAGCCGCACTCGTCGACCGCGCGCTCGCGCACGCGGTCTGACACCGGGCGGGCGGCACGGCGGGTGCCGTGCCACACCGCGCCGTCGCGCTTACGCCGCGGAGACGGGCTGTACCGCCGCCGGATCCGAATAGCTCGGCCGGCCGTTCTCGACGTGGCCCGCGAAACGGCGCGAGAAGGTACCGGCCGCGCCGTCGCTCACCGTCACGTCATACCATTGGTGGCTCGCCGCGAGCGCCCACTGCTCGACGCGCTCGTCGCCGCCATGCAGCGTGACTTGCCGCGAAGGCGCACCGTACGCGTTGTCGGTCAGCGTCAGCGTGACGTGGGCCCCGCCAGGGTTGCGCAGCTTCAGGTACAGGTTGCCGTTCGCGACGTCGTAGCCGGCCTTCACTTCCGGCTGCGCCGGGTTGCGATGCGGCGCGGCCGGGGCCGACACGTTGCCCGAGAACACGCGCACGAAGCCGTTCGGCCCGTACACCGAGAACGTATATGCCCCGTTCGTCACGGTCAGGTCGAAGTCCGCATGTAGCACGCGGCGCGCGCCCACCGTATAGCGCCACGGGCCGTCGGTGCGGTTCGTCGAATACACGTGAAAATGCGCGCCCTGGTTGCCGCGGTTCGCGAACTCGATGCGCAGCCTGGTGCCGCCATCAATGCTTGCGTTCACGTGCAACTCGTACGGCAGCGCACGTGCCGGCCGCACGCCGGGCTCCTGCGGGTCGATCGGCGACGGCGTCGCGGGCACCGTCGGCGCGGGCTGCGACGTGCACTGCTGGTCGGCGATCGAGCGGTACTGGCTCGTGTCGGGCAGCGGCGGGAACGATGCGTCGGACGAGCGGAAGTCGAAGGCGGCGGTGAGGTCGCCGCACACCGTGCGACGCCACGGCGTGATGTTCGGTTCGTCGATGCCGAAACGCTCGCCGATGAAGCGGATCACCGACGTGTGGTCGAACACCTGCGAGCACACGAAGCCGCCTTTCGTCCACGGCGACACGACCGTCATCGGCACGCGCGGCCCGAGGCCGTACGGCAGGCCGTCGGCCGTGTAGCTGCCGCCGCGACCGGGGTTCACGACCGTGTGCAGCTCGCCGTCGGTCGTGACGGTCGATGCGCCCTGCGCGGCCGACGTCGGCGGCTGCGGCGGCACGACGTGGTCGAAGAAGCCGTCGTTCTCGTCGTACATGATGAACAGCACGGTCTTGCGCCATACGTCCGGGTTCGACGTGAGCGCATCGAGGATCTGCGACGTGTAGTTCGCGCCGTACGCGGGCGTGTATTTCGGATGCTCGGAGAACGCCGCGGGCGGGCACAGCCACGACACCTGCGGCAGCCGGTCGTTGATCACGTCGTCCTTCAGGTTGTCGAGTGTGCGCACCGTCTGCGCGCGCTGGTACAGCGACGAACCGGGCTTCGCGTTGATGAAGTTCGCGAAGTTCTGCAGCACGTTCGTGCCGTAGTTGCCGTTGTACGGATCGTTGCCCGTCGTGCCCTGCTGGTAGATCTGCCACGACACGCCGTGTGCTTCGAGACGCTCGGGAAAGGTCGTCCACGACAGCAGCTGGTAGGCGGGCGGCCCGTCGCCGTCGACATAGTCGCTGTTGTCGAGCAGCGGGCCGCCGAACTTGCCGGTCGGGTCGACGGTGCCCGTCATCAGGTACGAGCGGTTCGGGTGCGTCGGCCCCGGCAGCGAGCAGAAGTAGTTGTCGCACACGGTGAACGCATCGGCGAGCGCGTAGTGGAACGGGATGTCCTCGCGCACGTGATAGCCCATCGTCATGTCGGTCTTGTTCGCGGGCCACTGGTCGTAGCGGCCACCGTCGATCGCCGCGTGCGTCTTGTACCACGAGTGGTCGAGGTCGCCGACGCACTGCGCGCTCGTCGTCAGCGTGTTCAGCCGGAACGGCAGCACCGGCTTGCCCGGGTCGGCCTTCGACGGCTGGTACCACACCGGCTTGCCGTTCGGCAGCGGGATCGGGAAGCGGTCGTTGTAGCCGCGCACGCCGCGCAGGTGTCCGAAGTAATGATCGAACGAGCGGTTTTCCTGCATGAACACGACGATGTGCTCGACATCGCGGATCGTGCCGGTGCCGCGCGCGGCGGGAATCGCGAGCGCGCGGCGGATCGATTCGGGGAAGGCATTGAGCGCGACGGCGGCGCCCGCGGATTGTGCGACGGTATGCAGGAAACGGCGGCGGCTCGATGACGTCATGTTATTTCACCTCGGTTCTGCTGCGGTCGGGGGACGGAAGCGGAGGGATCAGCCGGGTGACGACGCTGCAACACTCGACGCGGCTGCGTTCGCAGCATTTGCCGCGGGCTTCGCGTCGTCGTCGTCATCGGGCGGGTAGTGCACGACGGGCGGCGCGAGCGGCGCGGCATCGGACGCGGCGGAATTCGCGGCTGCGTCGTTGTTGAATGCGCTGGCGGAGCCGGCCGATGCGCCGGCCTGCTGCGAAGCGTCGGTCGCGTGTGCGTCGTGCGGCGCGTCGTCACTGCAGGCGGCGACGAAAGCGGCGGCACAAAGAACGACGACGACGGAAACGCAACGCATGACTTCTCTCCTGGCAGGCTGATCGGGAAACGTTTTCGAGTATGCCGATGCGATGCGACGTTTCGGTGAATCGTTTGCGACCGGCACGTGATCGCGGAATGCTTTCGATATCCTGACCAAGTACTTTCGCGCGGTCGAAGGGATGCAATATTTCCCGGTGGATGATGCGGGCCGGGCACTTTTACCCGGGTGCGCGATGCAATGCACGCGCGCGTCCACGGTGGCTTGACCGTTCATGATGGACGTGTGCGGCCGATCGCGTGGCCTCAGCGACGCGGTGTGCGTCGCCGCACCTCGCTGCGCAGCCAGTCCAGCCAGGTGCGGATCGCCGCTTCATGTGGATGGCCCGGGCGCCACACGACGTAGTGCGCATACACGTCGGTCACGCGCACCGTCGATACGCGCACGAGCGTGCCGTTCGCGAGTTCGGGCTCGATCAGCGAGCGGCGCGCGAGTGCGACGCCGCGCCCCTTCAGCGTCGCGTCGATCAGCGCATTTGCATCGGTGAAACGCGGCGCGCGTGCGGATTCCGTGAGGTCGAGCCGCGCGGCCTGGAGCCACGGTTCCCACGGTTGCGCGGGATGGCGCAACAGCGTCGCGCGCACGAGATCCGCCGGCGCGCGCGGCGCGACGCCGTCGCGATTGCGGTACGTGGGGCTCGCCACCGGAAAGATCGTCTCGTTCATCAGCTTCTCGGCGACGACGCCCGGCCACGTGCCGGGCCCGTAGCGCAGCGCGACGTCGATGCGGTCGCGCTTGCGCAGCGGCGCAAGCGCCACGTCCGGGTGCAGCGCGATCGCGATGTGCGGATGCGCGGCCGAGAAGCGCGGCAGGCGCGGCGCAAGCCAGCGCTCGGCGACGCTCGGCAGCACGCTGACGTTCAGCGTGACGTCGCCGGTGCGCGGGCGGCTGCGTACGGAGAGTGCCGGCTCGAACGCGCGCTCGAGCACGCTGAGGCCCTGGCGCACCTGCAGTGCGAGCGCGTGCGCGGCGTGCGTCGGCGTCGCGCCGTTACGCTCGCGCGTGAAGAGCGGATAGCCGAGCTGCGCCTCGAGTGCGCGGATGTGCTGGCTGACGGCGCCTTGCGTGAGCGCGAGTTCGTCGGCCGCACGCGTGAAGCTCTGCAGCCGCACGGCGGTCTCGAACGCGCGCAGCGTCTGCAGCGGAGGAAGGTGGATGCGTCGCATGCGGGTATTAGTAACACTAATGCCCGAGCACGACAATTCATCGTTTGCGGCGGGCATGCACGCGTTCCTACACTCGGTTCCGTCTTCCACAGCCCCGTCGGGCCACACCACCATGAACGCCTATCGTCTCTATCTTTCGCCAGGCGCCTGCTCGCTTGCCGCCCACATCGCGCTGGAGGAAACCGGCGCACCGTTCGACGTCGAGATCGTCTCCGTGCAGCAGCAGCAGAACCTCGAAGCGCACTATCTCGCGATCAACGCGAAGGCGCGCGTGCCGGTACTCGCGATTCCGGGCGAGCCGCACGTGCTGACCGAAACGCCCGCAATCCTCACGTATCTCGCGCGCCGTTACCCGGATGCGCAATTGCTGCCGCTCGGCGATCCGCTGCGCGAGGCTCGGTGCCACGAGTGGCTCGCCTGGCTGGTCGGCTGGGTGCATGGCGTCGGCTATGGCGCGCTGTGGCGGCCGGGCCGCTTCATCGGCGATCCGGCCCTGCACGGTGAGGTCAGCGCGCACGGGCGACGCACGATCGAAGCCGCGAACGAAACGATCGAAGCAGCGCTCGCCGACGGCCGCCCGTGGGCCGAGCCGGGCGCGCATTCGATCGTCGATCCGTTCCTGTTCGTGCTGTATCGCTGGGGTGTCGCGATCGGGCTCGACATGACGCGGTATCCTGCGTGGACGGCCCACGCGCAGCGCGAGGCCGAACGACCGGCCGCCCGACGCGCGCTGGCGCGCGAAGCGGCCTGACGCAAGCTTGGGCGTCGCGGCGGGCGCCGCGATGCCCGCGGGCAACGCACGGCCGCTAGCGCGCGGCGAACAGCGGATAGGTGGCGCCCGCGATCAGCGCGGCCACGAGCCACACGACGCTCCAGGTGCTTGCGGCGAGCAGCGGCGGGATCGCGAGCGGCGTCGCGAACAGCCCGAGATAGCAGACCGTGTTCGCCATCCCGAGCGCGGTGCCCGCGTGGTTCGCACCCGCAAGCGTCGCGAGCTCCGTGTACGCGACGCCGTGCCACGCCGACACGCAGATGCCGGCGAACACGAGCATCACGACGATCGCGGCGAGCGGCACGTGCGGGCTGCCGGCCGTTGCCGCGGCGAGCAGCGCGAACGACCCGGCCGCGACGAGCACCGAACGGCGCAGGTACGCGCGCCGGTTGCCGTGCCGGTCGGTATGGCGGCCGCTCCAGACGCGCGTCACCATCGCGCCGAGCTGCAGTACGACCATCGCCGCGCTGATGCCGGCAAGGCCGAGCCGGCCGAAGTCGTGCAGGAACACCGTCGCGAACGTGAGCACCGCGAACTGCGGCGTGCACAGCGCGCCGATGCCGAGCACGATGCGCCATACCGGGCCGCTCGTCAGCGGGCCGCGGGTGCGCGGGGCCGCACGATGCGGTTGCTCGGGCGCACGTGTTGCAGCGACGTCCACGGTGGCCGGTGCGGGCGGCGGTTCGTGCAGCCAGCGCCAGGTCAGCGCGGCCGATCCCGCGCACAGCAGCATCAGCGTGCCGAAGACCGCGGCGAAGCCCAGGTGCGAAGCGAGCGACGGCAGCAGCGCCGCGCCGACACCGCCGCCGAGCGGCACGGCCGTCTGGCGGATGCTCATCGCGAGCCCGCGTTCGCGCTCGCCGAACCAGCGCATCACCGCGCGTCCGCTCGATCCGTTCACGCTGCCGCCGAGCAGGCCGACACAGCACATCGCCACGACGACCCGCGCCAGCGGCGGCACGCCGTGTGCGGTCGGCACGATCGTGCACATCATCAGCGCGAACATCGCGGCCGTCGCGACGAGCCCGGCGAGCAGCACGCGGCGGTCGCCGAAGCGGTCGGCGGCCATCCCCCACGGCAGCTCGGACAGCGCGACGCCGAAGCCGAGCGCGCCGAGCACGAGGCCGAGTGCGCCGTTGTCGAGGTGATAGGCCGTGCGCATCCACACGGCCGTGGTCGGAATGCCGGCCGCCGCGGCCGAGAAGCTCATGTTCGCGGCGACGCCGGCGGCCAGCACGCGCCAGCGATGGGCCGGGCCGCGCGCATCGCGGGCTGGCGAGGAGGGGGAAGCGACGTACGAGGTATCCATGACGGCAGGCCCGGTTGGAAATTGACATCGACAGTCTGGCCACCTACATTCATCCTGAAAATCGGAAAGTTCTTGATGAATCGTTCGATAAAACAGGATGGTTGATATGTCAGGACAAGACATTCCGCGCGACGACGGCGAGTCGCTCGCGCTGGCCGATGCCACGCTGGCCCGGCCCAACTTCGACGTGGCGGCGCTGCGCAGTCTCGTCGCGGGGGTGGATCTCGGCAGTTTTGCGAAGGCGGCCGACCGCGTCGCGCGCTCGTCGTCGGCGGTGAGCGCGCAGATCCGCAAGCTCGAGGAGCAGGCCGGCACGCCGCTGTTCGTGAAGTCCGGGCGCGGGCTCGCGCTGACCGACGCTGGCGACGCGATGCTGCGCTATGCGCGGCGGATGATCGAGCTGAACGACGAGGCGGCCGCGGCCGTGCGCGGCATGAATCTCGACGGCTGGGTGCGCGTCGGGCTGCAGGAGGATTTCGGCGAGGCGATCCTGCCCGATGTGCTCGGGCGGTTCGCGCGCGCACATCCGAAGGTGCGGATCGAGGCACGCGTGGCGCGCAATGCCGACCTGCTCGACCGGCTGGATGCGAACCAGCTCGATCTCGCGCTGGTGTGGGGCGATCCGGCGTCGGCGGCGCTGGTGGCGCGCGCGGGGATCGAGAGCGAAGCGATCGCGCAGGTGCCGATGCAGTGGGTCGGGGCAGCGGGTGGCTTCGGCATGCCGGGTGGCGGTGCGGAGGAGCGCGTGGAAGGCGGAGCGGACGAAACGGGCGGCCGTGCGGTGCGCGTGCCGGGCGAGCCGCTGCCGCTCGTCGTGTTCGACCGGCCGTGCCGGTTCTTCGGCGCGGCGACTGGCGCGCTCGATCGCGCAGGCGTGCCGTGGCGCGTCGCGTTCACGACACCGAGTCTCGCCGGGCTATGGGCCGCGGCGGCAGCCGGCCTCGGGCTGACGGTGCGCTCGCAGTACGGGCTGCCCGCGTCGGTGCGCGTGCTCGATGCGGCTTCGTGCGGGCTGCCGGCCCTGCCGAGTTTGCCGCTGATTTTGCTGCGACGCACGTCGTCGGCGACGCCGACCGTCGATCGGCTCGCGCGGATCGTGACGCAGGCGGTGCAGGATGCGACGGAGGGAGCGCGGGCGGCGCTGGCGGCGTGACATCGATCGACACGTATGCGCTCGGCTGGACAATCGGCCTATTGGAGGAACGGAGCGAAGGTCGTGACAATGGTGGCTCACTCAATGGAGCCCATCATGCAAGTTGCCACTGTCCCCGAAGCCGCGCTCGATCTGCAGCGGCTGCTCGATGCCGCGATCGCGGGCGAACGCGTCGTGATTGCGCAGGACGGCAAACAGTCGGTCCGGCTGGTGCCGCTTGAACCCATCCATCGGTTCGGCGCCCTCAAGGGGCAGATATGGATTGCCGACGACTTCGATGCGCCCCTCTCCGCCGAAGAATTGGCCGAGTTCGAAGGGAAGTAATGCGGTTGTTGATCGATACGCACATCTTCCTGTGGATGTGGGGTGATGATCCAAAACTAAGCGTACGTGCGCGCAGGCTGATCACCTGCGCCGATGTCGTGTTCGTCAGCAGCGCGAGCATCTGGGAAATGGCGATCAAAGCCGGGAAGGGAAAGCTGGACGTCGACGTGGATCTGCTCGTCGGTGAGATCAAGACGAGCAAGTATCGCGAGCTACCGGTCAGGGCCACGCATGGCGCCGCCGTGCGTCATCTGCCACACCATCATGGCGACCCGTTCGACCGGTTGCTCGTTGCACAAGCGTGGTGTGAACCGCTGCTGCTCGTCACGGCAGACAGCCACCTCGCGCAGTATGGCGCGTCCCGAATACTGACAGTCTGAAACAGTTTCGGGAGCGAGATCCTACGCTGCCGCGACAGCTTGCGTGGGCGTTTCCAGTTCCGCACAAATGGCCGCCAGCCGCGCCCTCAACCCTTCACTCGCCGGCACGAACGGCAGTCGCAAACCGTCCTCGCACCACCCTTGCGCGGCCAGCACGGCCTTCACCGGCGCCGGGTTCGGCTCCGCGAACAGCGCCGCGACGAGCGGCTGCAGCGCGACCGACAGGCGCCTTGCATCGGCGAGCCGCCCGTCGCGCAGCAGTGCATGGATGCGCACATGCCATTCGGGCAGCACGTGCGCGCTGCTCGCGATCGCGCCGTGCGCACCGGTGCACATCGCTGCGAAGTTCTGGTTGTCGTCGCCGGACAGGATCGCGAGCGGCGTGTCGTGCACGAGCCGGCTCATCCGGTCGAGCGACCCGCCGCATTCCTTGATGCCCGCGACGCGCGGGTCGCGCGCAAGCGCCTGCAGCGTCTCCAGTTCGACGTTCACGCCGGTGCGGTACGGGATGTTGTAGACGAGCACCGGCAGGTCGGCCGCGTCGACGATCGCCTCGACGTGGCGGCGGATGCCGTCCTGCGTCGGCCGCACGTAGACGGGCGGCGTGACGAGCAGCCCGTCGGGCCGCAACGCCGCGAGTTCGCGCGCGCGGGCGGCCGCGAAATGCGTCGCGCTCGCGGTCAGCCCGACGACGATCGGCAGCCCGGGCGCCGCGTCGCGCAGCGTCGCGAACACCGCGTCCTGTTCGCGCGCGTCGAGCAGCACGCCTTCACCAGTCGTCGCGCCCGCGACGAAACCGGCGATGCCCGCGGCCGCATAGTGGCGCGCGAGTCGCGCGAGCGCGGCATGGTCGACTTCGCCGTGGTGGAACGGCGTGATGATCGGCAGCCAGATACCTTCGAAACGTGTGTTCATGCAAAGCCTCATGGTGGAAACGGAGTGGGAAGGAACCGTTCCGCCGGCGGAGAGCCGGAGCGAGGCGTGCGAGCAAGGAGAAAGAAACGACCTGCGGGCATCCCGTCCGGCATTCGCCTGACGGGACGCGACGTCCCCGTCAGTCGAGGAGTCGTTTTTTCAGTTTCAGCCCGACCGCGCGCGCACCTGCCGCGACGGCGGCGAGGATCGGAAGCGAGCGCAGGGCAGCGGACATGGAGGAACCGGGAAATGGGTTGAGCGGCGATCTTAACACCGGATCCGATCCGCACGCGAGCGTCCGCTGCCGTTTAGCAGGATTCGAGATTTGCTTTCCACGACTGATTGGAAAGGGCGCCGCGCACGGCCGCTAGAATGCCCGCTTACGTTTCGATGACAGCGCGTACGCGTGCCGTCACGCACATTCACCACCACTGGAAACGGGGCATATCACGATGGCAAGCATGAAGGGGATCGGTCGCTGGCTGCACACGGGCGCGGCGGCGGCGCTGGTCGTGGCGGCGACGGCCGCGCACGCGGATACGTCGATCCTGAACGTGTCGTACGACGTGACGCGCGAACTGTACAAGGACATCAACGCGGGTTTTGCCGCTGCCTACAAGCAGAAGACCGGCGAGACGATCGCGATCAAGCAGTCGCACGGCGCGTCGAGCGCGCAGGCGCTGTCGGTGCTGCAAGGGCTGCAGGCCGACGTCGTGACGATGAACCAGCCGAACGACATCGACCTGCTCGCCGAGCGTGGCCAGTTGCTGCCGAAGGACTGGCGCGCGCGCTTCCCGGACAACAGCTCGCCGTACTCGACCACGATGGTGTTCCTCGTGCGCAAGGGCAACCCGAAGGCGATCAAGGACTGGAGCGATCTCGCGAAGCCGGGTGTCCAGGTGGTCATCGCGAACCCGAAGACGTCGGGCAACGGCCGCTATGCGTATCTCGCCGCGTGGGGCTTCCAGAAGCAGAAGGGCGCGACCGACCAGCAGGCGATCGATTTCGAGAAGGCGATCTTCCGCAACGTGCCGGTGCTCGACTCCGGCGGCCGCGGCGCGACGACGACGTTCACGCAGCGCGGCATCGGCGACGTGCTGGTCACGTTCGAGAACGAAGGCGCGCTGATGGACACCGGCGCATCGGGCGCGCAGTTCGACGCGGTGTACCCGTCGGCGAGCATCCTCGCGGAGCCGCCCGTCGCCGTCGTCGACAAGGTCGTCGACAAGAAGGGCACGCGCAAGGTCGCGCAGGCGTATCTCGACTACCTGTACACGCCGGAAGCGCAGGAGATCATCGCGCAACATCATCTGCGCCCGCGCGACGCGAACGTGCTTAAGAAGCATGCGGCCGAATTCAAGCCGCTGAAGACGTTCAGCGTCGAGCAGGTCTTCGGCAGCTGGGCGAACGCGCAGAAGACGCACTTCGCGGACGGCGGCACGTTCGACCAGGTGATCGTCGACCGCAAGTGAGCGCCGCGCGCACGGCGCGCTGGTCCTCACGCTGACGACGCAGCCGGCCGCTTCCGCGGCCGGTTTTTTTTGCGCCGCGCGGCCGGCGGTGCGCAGGATTTCCATTCCGAACCGGCACGCATACCCGGCCGCCGCCGCGCGTGCTACGCTCATCGCCTCCCTGCTTCCGGCACCACGCGATGAATGTCGATTCGTCCTCCCCAGCCTCCCGCGGCCGTGGCCGCAAGATCTGGTCGGGCACGCGCCTGGTCATCGCGTACGGGATGCCGCCGCTCGGCTGGCGCGACCTCTATCACCGCGCGCTGACGGTGAGCTGGCCCGTATTCTTCCTGTCGCTCGCCGCGCTGTTTCTACTGCTCAACGGCGGTTTTGCGACGCTCTACCTGCTCGGCCATACGCCGATCGCAAACCAGTCGCCGGCCGGCTTCGGCGGCGCGTTCTTCTTCAGCGTCGAGACACTCGCGACCGTCGGCTACGGCGACATGCATCCGCAGACCGTCTATGCGCACTTGGTCGCTACGTTCGAGATCTTCGTCGGGATGTCGGGGATTGCGATGGCCACGGGGCTCGTATTCGCGCGGTTTTCGCGGCCGCAGGCGAAGATCCTGTTCGCGCGCTACGCGATCGTGCGGCCGTTGGACGGCAGGATGACGCTGATGGTGCGCGCCGCGAATGCGCGCCAGAACGTGATTGCGGAGGCGCAGGCGAAACTGCGGCTGATGCGCGTCGAAGGCACGCACGAGGGCTACACGCTGCGCAAGATCCACGACCTGCCGCTCGTGCGCAGCGAGCATCCGATCTTCCTGCTCGGCTGGAATCTGATGCACGTGATCGACGAATCGAGCGCGCTGTTTGGCGAGACGCCCGAGTCGCTCGCCGCGCGCGACGCATCGTTGCTGATCACGATCGAAGGCTCGGACGAGACGACCGCGCAGGTGATGCAGGCGCGTCATTCCTGGGAGCATGGCGAGATCCGCTGGCGCCACCGCTATGTCGACCTGATGCACGACGAAGACGGCATCACGCACATCGACTACACGCATTTTCATGAAGTGGTGCCGGTCGACGCCGACACCGACGAGCGCGGCTCGCCGGGCGCGGTGGTCAATGCCGGGACCGCGGCGTCGGGCCCGGCCGCGTAGATGCGCTCGCGGGCGGCTGGTCGCGCCGCCCATGCGCTACACGTCTATACGTCACGCATGCAGCAGACGCGACGCTTCGCGCTGTTCGATCGCGACCGCGCGGCGGAAGGCGTCGCGATCCTCGGCGCGCGCGACGTAGTCTCCGAGCACGCCTTCGTGCGGCAGCAGATGCGCGTCGAACGCGATCTTCAGCGTGCTGGCGAGCAGCAGGTCGGCCGCGGTGAAGTGGTCGCCGACGAGCCACGGACTATGGGCGAGCGCTTGCGAAAGTGCGCGCTGCACGCGCGTGATGTTGCCCCAGCCGAACGCGACCGGATTGCCCGACGCGCCGGTGAATTTTTCGGCCATCGCCGGTTCGAGGCAGGTCGGCGTGAAGAACATCCACTGGAGGAAGCGGCCGCGCAGCGGATCGTCGGGCGCGACGCCGAGCCCGGCACCCGGGCAGCGGTCGGCAAGATAGAGCAGCACGGCGCCCGATTCGGCGAACGGCACGCTGCCGTCGTCGAGCGCGGGCAGCTTGGCCATCGGGTTGACCTGCACGAACGCGTCGCTGCCCTGTTCGTGCGAACGCAGGTCGATCGGCACGAGTTCGTACACCACGCCGAGTTCTTCAAGCATCCACAAGGCCCGGAATGCCCGGGTTTTCGGCCAGTAGTAGAGCTTCATCGTGCCTCCGCGTTTGGGTGCAGCTGTCGGTCCGGTGGATGCTCAAGCGTACCCGAGCGCCGGCGGTTCGGACAGGGGCGCCCGGCTAGGGGCGCTCGGCCAGGGGCGGCTATCTGCGGGGATGGCAGGATGCGTTGTGTGTCGTGCGTGCATCGTGCAGAAAACTGGGAAAAGCCTTATGGCGTAATGATGTATGTCGATAACTAGTTATGTGAAGACTAGTTATAAATAGGTGGAGATTCCGGCGTGAGCCGGCGTTTCTTGCACGACATCACGGAGTCCGCAGCGCCCGCGCCTGCGGCAACGCCGGCATCTTTCCGCAAGCGCCGATGCATCGCGAAACAGGGAAATCATGGGAGACAACTCACGCATGGCAAACGACGATCGCATCACGATCATTCCGAGAAGAACGCCGGAATCGGCGGCGATGGTGGCCGAGGTCAAGCGGGCGATGTCGATCGCCGTGCGGATCAATCGCCTGACATTCGACGATGCCGCCGAGGTTCGCACATTATTCGGAGAACTGATCGGCACGCAGGTGGACGACGGCTTCGTGTTGATCCCGCCGTTCCATGCGACAGGCGGCACCGGCATGAAAATCGGGCGCAACGTGTTCGTCAACCAGAACTGCACGTTCTACGATCTCGGCGGGCTCGAGATCGGCGACGACGTGATGATCGGGCCGAACGTCAGCCTCATCACGTCCGGCCATCCCGTCGAGCCTTCGCGGCGGCATGACGCCGTTATCGCGAAGCCGATCGTGATCGGACGGAACGTCTGGATCGGCGCCGGTGCGACGATCATCGGCGGTGTGACGGTAGGCGAGAATTCGGTGGTCGCGGCCGGTGCCGTCGTCACGCGGGATGTTCCACCGAACGTGTTGGTCGGCGGCAATCCGGCAGCGGTCATTCGGTCGATCGACGAGTAACGCAACGCGCGGGCGCATGTCCGTTCGATGCAGCCAGGCCGGACGGATGTGGATAACCCGCCATCGAGGCGACTCGAAACGCTGTGCATTTGAATGGTGAGCGTGCCGCCGAGGCCGTCTGGACGGGGTTTTCCGGTGATTGCCCGATAGCCGCCGGCGGATGCGTGAGCCGCCCCTGCCGAGGGTCCGGCGAAGGTCGCGCCGCGCGATCGGTTGTGGATATCCCCACACTGAAACGACTCGGCGCCCTGTGCATTTCACAGGTGAGGGTCACCGGATGATGCGGAATGCATGAAGCGGGTTGTGGACAACTCGCCCTGGAACGAGGCGAAATGCTGTGGAATTCAACGGTGAGGGGTGGTGTCCGATCGGGCGATGCGCCTGTCCTGGCGCGGTTTTCCGATCGTTGCCGTGGTTCGGAGCGCCGCGCATTCTAGCCGAACGCGCGCAAGCGTGGTCGAACCGCGCGTGTGCCGCGACGTGGAGATCCGGTTCCGGCAGCTACCCGGAAGGCCGTGCATTTTAACGGTGCGCGCGGGCATGTGGTCCGCAATACGCAGATTTCGCTGCGCATCGCCGCGTTCGCGAGCGGCTCGAAGCGCTGCGCAACGCAAGGGTGAGCGTGAACACGCGACCGGCGGTCAGCGCGCCAGGATGCCATCATTCGGCCACCGGTGCCGTCCGACGTGTCGCGTATCTCAGGCTCGCGCGCGAGCATGCGAACGGGGACAACACGAACTTCCTTGTGGATATCCGGCCGCCGAAACGAATCGCCGCACTGTGCATTTCGATGGTGAGGGTGAGTGCCGATCGGCCGGTGAGCCGCTTCCAGCATGGCTTGCCGGCCGGTTGCTCGTTCCGGGGCGCGGATCAGAGATCGCTCCTCGGATGCTCATCCATGTGGATATCCTGCGTCCCGAATCACTCGAAGGGCTGTGGTTTTCAACGGTGAGGGTGCTCGCGTGGCCGGTCGGCAATGCCGGATCGGGCGTGGATAACCGCCTTTACAGACACTCGAAGCCCTGTGTATTTCAACGGTGAGCGCCCGCCCGCGATTGTGCCGCATGCGGGTTCTGGCGTGTGTGTCCGGCCGATAAACGTGCTCGCGACCCAGTGTGTTTCAACGGTGGGTGCACGCCCGCGATTGCGCAGCATGCGGGTTCCGGCGTGCGTGTCCGGCCGATAAGCCCACTCTCGACCGAGTGTATTTCCACGATAAGCGCGAGCCCGCGATTGTGCCGCATGCGTGTACCAGCGCGCCTGTCCGGCCGACGAACTCACTCGCGACCTGGTGTATTTCCACAGTGAGTGTGAGTCCGCGGTTGTTCAGCATGCGGGTTCCGGCGTGCCTGTCAGGCCGACAAACCCACTCGCGACCCAATGTATTTCCACGATGAGCACGAGCCCGCGATTGCCCGGCATGCATGTGCCAGCGTGCCTGTCCGGCCGACAAACCCACTCGCGACTCAATGTATTTCCACGATGAGTACGAGTCCGCGATTGCCCGGCATGCGCGTTCCGGCTCACCCTTCCAGCCAGCAAACCCACCCGCGCCCCCGAGCATTCGAGCGCTGAAGACGAGCCTCCCATCGACGCAATACGTCCCCGTCAATGTGGATATCCACGCTTGAAACCCACTCGCCACGCTGTGATTTCGAACGGTGAGCGTCGCGGCAAGCGCCAAACGCATGTCGACAACGATGTGGAAACCCTGTCTCCCAGGCCACTCGAAACGCTGTGCAATCGAACGGTGAGCGCGCGAGCCAGGTCTGCGGGAAGGGCGCGGCATTGTGGACATCCCGCGCCACCGACCAATCGGAACGCTGTGCAACTCAACGGTGAGGATGACCGCCTCCAGCCGCTGAAACCCTTGTCCAGCGGGGCGCGAGCGTCAGCTGCCGCCTACCCCGGCCGCCGTCGGACGGCCGCGAGCTTTCCCGGCAAACGACCCGCCCGCCCCGACAGGTCGCCGATCCCGTCCGGCCACCATGCGCGAAAACTCTCTCAAATCCCGGCAAAAAGCTGCGCAGTTTTTCTCACTCAGGACCCATCCGAGCAAGATGAGAAAAAACATTCTCGGCCGCGCACGAAAAAATAGAGCCATTCGCTGCCGCCAGTCACGCGTCACCCGACGCCCTGCCGAGCAGCCCAGAACAGCACAATCCGGAGACATCCCCCCATGACTGCCCGCCTGCCCGTCGACGGCACGCCTGCCCTGTCCGACTACCGCCTGACCGACAACCTGACCGCGACGCGCGGCCGGATCTTCCTGACCGGCACGCAGGCGCTGGTCCGTCTGCTGCTGATGCAGCGCACGGTCGATACCGAACAGGGGCTGAACACGGCCGGCTTCGTCAGCGGCTATCGCGGTTCGCCGCTCGGCATGGTCGACCAGCAGCTGTGGAAGGCGAAGAAACTGCTCGACGCCGGCGGCGTGCGCTTCCTGCCCGCGATCAACGAGGAACTCGGCGGCACGGCCGTGCTCGGCACGCAGCGCGTCGAGGCCGACCCCGAGCGCACGGTCGAGGGCGTGTACGCGATGTGGTACGGCAAGGGCCCGGGCGTCGATCGCGCGGGCGACGCGCTGAAGCATGGCAACGCGTACGGTTCGTCGCCGCATGGCGGCGTGCTCGTCGTCGCGGGCGACGACCACGGCTGCGTGTCGTCGTCGATGCCGCACCAGAGCGACTTCGCGATGATCGCGTGGCACATGCCGGTCGTGAACCCGGCGAACATCGCCGACATGCTCGAATTCGGCCTGTACGGCTGGGCGCTGTCGCGCTACTCGGGCGCATGGGTCGGTTTCAAGGCGATCTCGGAAACGGTCGAATCGGGTTCGACCGTCGATCTCGACGCGCTGCAGACGCAGTGGCCGGCGCCGGAAGGCTTCACGCCGCCGGCGGGCGGCCTGCACAACCGCTGGCCCGACCTGCCGAGCCTCACGATCGAGGCACGGCTCGCCGCGAAGCTCGACGCGGTGCGCCATTTCGCGCGCACCAACAGCATCGACAAGTGGATCGCGCCGAGCGCGCAGGCGAACGTCGGCATCGTGACCTGCGGCAAGGCGCACCTCGACCTGATGGAAGCGCTGCGCCGCCTCGACCTGACGGTGGCCGACCTCGACGCGGCCGGCGTACGGATCTACAAGGTCGGCCTGTCGTATCCGCTCGAAATGACCCGCGTCGAAACCTTCGTCGACGGGCTGGCCGAAGTGCTCGTGATCGAGGAGAAGGGCCCCGTCATCGAGCAGCAGATCAAGGACTACCTGTACAACCGCACGGAAGGCGCGCGCCCGCGCGTGCTCGGCAAGCATGACGCCGCCGGCGCCTGCCTGCTGTCCGAGCTCGGCGAGCTGCGCCCGTCGCGCATCCTGCCGGTGTTCGCCGACTGGCTCGCGCGCCACAAGCCGGCGCTCGACCGCCGCGAGCGCGTGGTCGATCTCGTCGCGCCGCAGATCCTGTCGAACGAGGCCGATGCGGTGAAGCGCACGCCGTATTTCTGTTCGGGCTGCCCGCACAACACGTCGACGAAGGTGCCGGAAGGCTCGATCGCGCAGGCCGGCATCGGCTGCCACTTCATGGCGTCGTGGATGGAGCGCGACACGACGGGGCTGATCCAGATGGGCGGCGAGGGCGTCGACTGGGCCGCGCACGCGATGTTCACCAACACGAAGCACGTGTTCCAGAACCTCGGCGACGGCACTTACTTCCACTCGGGCATCCTGGCGATCCGCCAGGCCGTGGCCGCGAAAGCGAACATCACGTACAAGATCCTCTACAACGACGCGGTCGCGATGACGGGCGGCCAGCCGGTCGACGGCAGCATCTCGGTGCCGCAGATCGCGCGGCAGGTCGAGGCGGAAGGCGTGTCGCGCTTCGTCGTTGTGTCCGACGAACCGGAGAAGTACGACGGCCATCATGGCCAGTTCCCGACGGGCACGACGTTCCATCACCGCAGCGAACTCGACACCGTGCAGCGCGAGCTGCGCGAAACGCCGGGCGTCACCGTGCTGATCTACGACCAGACCTGCGCGGCCGAGAAGCGCCGCCGTCGCAAGAAAGGCGAATTCCCCGACCCGGACAAGCGCCTGTTCATCAACGACGCGGTGTGCGAAGGCTGCGGCGATTGCGGCGTGCAGTCGAACTGCCTGTCGGTCGAGCCGCTCGAAACACCGCTCGGCCGCAAGCGCCGCATCGACCAGTCGTCGTGCAACAAGGACTATTCGTGCGTGAACGGCTTCTGCCCGAGCTTCGTGACGGTCGAAGGCGCGGCGCTGAAGAAGGCCGCCGGTGCCGCATTCGACGAAGCCGCGCTCGCTGCGCGCGTCGACGCGTTGCCGGTGCCGGCCACGCATCTCGACGCGGCGCCGTTCGACATGCTCGTGACGGGCGTCGGCGGCACAGGCGTCGTGACGGTCGGCGCGCTGATCAGCATGGCTGCACACCTCGAAGGCAAGAGCGCGTCGGTGCTCGACTTCATGGGCTTCGCGCAGAAGGGCGGCTCGGTGCTGTCGTTCGTGCGGATCGCGTCGAGCGACCGCTGGCTGAACCAGGTGCGTATCGACACGCAGCAGGCCGACGTGCTGCTCGCGTGCGACATGGTCGTGGGTGCGAGCGCCGAGGCGCTGCAGACGGTGCGTCACGAGCGTTCGCGGATCGTCGTCAACACGCACCGGATCCCGAACGCGTCGTTCGTGCAGAACCCCGACGCGAACCTGCATGCGGATGCGCTGCTCGAGAAGATGCACCACGCGGCCGGTGACGGCTACCTGTCGAGCTGCGACGCGCAGGCGCTCGCCGCGAAGTTCCTCGGCGATTCGATCGGCGCGAACATCCTCATGCTCGGCTACGCGTGGCAGCTCGGCCTCGTGCCGGTGTCGCACGCGGCGATGATGCGCGCGATCGAGCTGAACAACGTCGCGGTGCCGATGAACAAGCTCGCGTTCTCGATCGGCCGGATGGCGGCCGGCGACGCGGCAGGCCTCGATGCGTTGTGGAACGCGCGCCACACGGTGGCCGCGCATGCCGCGCCGGAGACGCTCGCCGAACTGATCGCCGATCGCGAAGCGCGTCTCGACGCGTACGGCGGCGCACGCTACGTCGAGCGCTACCGTGCGCTCGTGAGCGCGGCGCGCGCGAAGGGCGACGAAGCGCTGACGCGCGCGGTCGCGACGACGTTCTACCGGCTGCTCGCGGTGAAGGACGAATACGAGGTCGCGCGGCTGTACACGGACGACGCGTTCCGCACGGCGCTTGAAGCGCAGTTCGAAGGCGTGCCGGGGCAGGCCTATCGCGTGAAGTTCAACCTGGCGCCGCCGACGGTCGCGAAGGCCGGCAGCGACGGCAGCGCGCCGAAGAAGCGCGTGTTCGGCCAGTGGATGTGGCCGGTGTTCGGCATGCTGGCGCGCGTGCGCAGCCTGCGCGGCACGTGGCTCGATCCGTTCGGCCGCACCGTCGAGCGCAGGATGGAGCGTGCGCTCGCCGACGACTACGAGACGACGCTCGCGCGTGCGCTCGCCGCGACGACCGCCGGCAATGCGGCGCAGGTCGTGCAACTGGCCGACCTGCATGCCCGCGTGCGCGGCTTCGGGCACGTGAAGGTGCGCAATCTTGCCGGCGTGAAGCGCGCGGAGCGCGAGCTGGCACTGCAGCTCGGCATCGAAGCGGCGACGAGCGCGGCCGTGCAGCACGCGCTCGACGAGATGAAGGGCGCGGGAATGCTGAAGGGGATTCCGGTCGTCGTCGCGAAGTAACGCGAACGCGGTCGGATGTGAAAACGGCGACGCTTGAGCGTCGCCGTTTTTTGTTGGGTCCAAGCTGCTGCGTACAGGCAGCGGCCGGACCTTCAGAGAATGCCTTTCTTGCGCGTCGACAGCGCGGTCTCGGACAGGTCGATCTCGCGGAGCAGCTTCGTCAGCGTCTCGTCGGAAATCTTGCTCTCGCTGCGCAGCCGATAAAGCGCGGAACGTTCCGCGCGCACGGCCGCGATCCGCATCTGCAGTTCCATCGTTTCGGCCTGCTTCGCTTCCGCGCGCGGCGTGGGGCCGTCCTCGGCGAGCGTCGCGAGGCGGCGGCGGTACTGGTCCATCACGCGTGCGGAGATATCCGCGCAGCGTGCGGCGCCCGATTCGTCGAGATCGACCGAGATCGCGTCGTGCGACGAGTCGATCGCGCGGATCGCGGCCTGAGCGGCGGCGGCGCGCGCGGCGCGTTCCTCGTCGCCGAGCGGGCTGCGCGACGAACGCACGCCGCGCAGCAGCAGCGGCAGGCCGATCACCGCGACGATGAGCGAGCCGAGGATCACGGCCGATGCAACGAAGATCGCCGTGTCGCGGCCCGGCAGCGGCACGCCGTCGGACAGCGCGACCGGAATCGACAGCACGCCGGCGAGCGTGACCGCGCCGCGCACGCCGCCGACCGTCATCACCGCGATCGTGCGCACGCCGGCCATCGTGCCCGTGAGGCCCTGGCGTGCGGCGCGACGGCTCGCGAACCAGCGCAGCAGCCAGACCCACAGGAAGCGGATCGCATACAGCGCGAGCATCATCGCGCAGACGTTGAAGACCATCCGGCCGACGAGCGCGTCGCTCGTGTGGTGCGCGTCGACGAGCGTGCGGCCGATGATGTGCGGCAGCTGCAGCCCGAGCATGATGAACACCATGCCGTTGAACACGAACTCGATCATCGCCCACGTGCTTTCGGCGCGTACGCGCGACGCGACGGTGCTTTTACGCGAGAAGCTCGTGTAGTTCATCATCATCCCGGCCGACACGGCCGCCAGCACGCCCGACAGGTCGAGGTGCTCGGCGAACAGGTAGGCCGCGAACGGCACGAGCAGCGTCATCACGATGCCGGGGGCCGGATCGCCTTCCTGCTCGGCGTTCAGGAAGCGCGTCGACAGCGCGCTGAATGCCCACGACACGATCGCGCCCGTCGCGAGCCCGCCGGCGGCGACGATCACGAACGTGACCGACGCGTCGCGCAGCGAGAACATGCCCGTCAGCGCGGCCGCGATCGCGAATTTCAGTGCGACGAGGCCCGACGCGTCGTTCATCAGCGCCTCGCCTTCGAGGATGTGCATCAGTTGCGGCGGGATCCGGCCCTTGCCGGCGATGCCGGACAGCGCGACCGCGTCGGTCGGTGACAGCACGGCCGCGAGCGCGAACGCGATCGGCAGCGGCAACTCGGGTATCAGCCAGTGCGCGAAGTAGCCCACTGCGAGTACCGTCATGAACACGAGCCCGAATGCGAGCATCAGGATCGCGCGGCGCTGCAGGTACAGCTCGCGCTTCGGAATCCGCCAGCCGTCCGCGAACAGCAGCGGCGGAATGAACAGCAGCATGAAGATTTCGGGATCGAACGCGACGTGCAGGTTCAGCTTCGGCCACGCGAGCATCGCGCCGAACGCGATCTGCATCAGCGGCAACGGCAGTTGGAACGGCAGGATGCGCGTGACGGCGCCGGACAGCGCGACGGTCAGCAGCAGGATCAGGACGGTGAAGACGATTTCCATCGATACGGCGAATACGGGGAATGAAACGATCGTACGGAGTGTAGCGTGACAGCGTGACGGGTGCGTTCGAGAGGCCGGTGCGTGTGCACGAAAATGGTGCGTCGGAGATGCGCCGAGATGGTGCGGCAGCCCGGTGGGCCTGCGCCGCGCACGGATTGTCCGAGCCTTGCACGGAGCTTGCTTGATGTTGGTCAGCCGTCCGGCGCCGACCGGGCAACCGAGGGTCCAACCATGACATTGCACGCGCCGCTCGCTTCGTCGGGCGCCGCGTTCGAAGGCAATACCAGGAGGAAGGCATGACGATCGTGCAACAGGAGCGTCCGGCCGCCGCGTCGCCGTACCGGTTCGAGCGGGAGGTGAGTTCCGGCTTCGAACGTCTGGCGACGCAGCACCGCGACCTGACGCTCACGACCGTGTTCCAGCCGATATTCAGCCTGTCGCACCAGCGTGCGGTGGGCTACGAGGCGCTGCTGCGCGCGCACGATGCGCTCGACCGCGCCGTGTCGCCGCTCGACGTGTTCGGCGAAGCCGCGCGCCAGGGCGAGCTGCTGCAGCTCGACCGGCTCGCGCAGGCGCTGCATCTCGAGAACTTCGCGCTGCTCGGCGCGGAGCGCGAATGGCTGTTCCTCAACGTCCATCCGGGCGTGCTCACCGACCCGTTCCAGGCGGCCGCGCTGCTCGCGAACCTGAAGCGGCTCGGCATGCCGCCGCGCCGCATCGTGCTCGAAGTGCTCGAACAGCGCGCGGAAGACGTCGAGCGGCTTGCCGAGGCCGTGCGCGAATTCCGCACGCACGGTTTCCTGATCGCGCTCGACGATTTCGGCGCGGGTCACTCGAACCTCGAGCGGATCTGGCAGCTGAACCCGGACATCGTGAAGCTCGACCGGATCATGCTGTCGCACGCAGCGCACCGCACCGGGCTCACCGCGATCCTGCACGGGCTCGTGACGCTGCTGCACGAGGCCGGCAAGCTGGTGCTCGTCGAGGGCATCGAGACCGAGCACGAGGCGCAGATCGCGCTGTCGTGCGAGGCCGATTTCGTACAGGGCTACTACTTCGGCCGGCCGGCGCCGGGGCTGCCCGACAGCGCGGCCGCGACGGGCTGCATCGGCGAGCTGACCGAGCGTTTTCGGCAGCAGACCGACGCGCGCGAGCGGCGCGATGCGCAGCGGATCGCGCCGTACCTGCGCGCGTTCGAACGCGCGGCCGAGCGTCTCGCGGCCGGCGAGCCGCTCGACGAGGTGTGCTGGAACTTCCTCGCGCTCGACGCGGCCGCGCGCTGCTTCCTGCTCGACGCGCACGGCCGCCAGTCGGGCCGCAACGTCGTGCTGCGCGCCGACCGCGCGCTCGCCGAGGCGCGCTTCTCGCCGCTGGCGGACGCGCAGGGCGCGAACTGGCTGCGCCGGCCGTATTTCCGCTCGGCGATCGCCGAGCCGGGGCGCGTGCAGGTCACGCGGCCGTACCTGTCGATCAACGAGGCGCAGCCGTGCGTGACGCTGTCGGTGGCCGTGCGGGTCGGCGATGCGCAGCGCGTGCTGTGCGGCGATATCGACTGGCGCGACGACGAAGCGGACGCCGGCTAGCGCCGCGCGCACCGCAGGCGGCGGACGGCGCGAGCGGCGCGGGCCGTCCGTTGCGTTCGCCGTGCGCTTCCCCGACAATGGCCCGACTGCGGCCATCGTGACCGCGAGCGCGCCGTCCCGGGGGCCACCATGGCGGCGAATAACAAGGAAAACACAATGAAAAGACCGATTTCGCTGACCATTCTCGCGTGGATCATCATCGTGACCAACGCGATCACGTGCATCTATACGCCCTTCACGATCGGCATGCCGACCACCCAGGCGCTGCTGTCGCAATACCTGCTGCCCGTCTGGGCGACGCTCGGCATCAGCGTGATCCTCGAAGTCGTGAATGTCGTGGTCGGCATCGCGATCCTCAAGGGCCGCGAATGGTCGCGCAAGACCTACATCGCGACGGCCGTGTTCAGTTTCGCGTTCTCGTTCATCAACATGCCGGCGTCGATGTACGCGGTGCTGATTCCGGGCGTCCTGCTGTTCGCGCTGTTCGTCTACCTGATGTTCCGGCGCCCCGCGACCGCGTATTTCCAGGCGAACGCGTGAGCTTCGTGCGCAATGCGCTGGCGATCGTGATGTTCACGATCGCGGGCATGTGCGTGATCACCGCGCAGATGATGGCGTTCATGAAACTCGGCCATGCGGGGGCGATGCTCGTGTTCGTCGCCGTGCTGATCGGGTTGTCGGCCGTGCTCCTGGCCGTGGGTGCGTTTGCCGGCGCGTTCCGGCCACGCGCGCGCGGCGCGGGCATCGCGCTCCTCGTCGCGACCGCGACCACCGCGTTCGGGATGATCGGCTGGGTGACGCTGCTGCTGGCGCCTGGGATCGTCGACGTGTTGCAGCAGCAGGGCGTGGACGTGAACGCGCGGATGTTCCGGTTCGCACCCGGCGTCGCGGTGACCGGCCTGTCCGCGCTCGTCGGCGTGTGGCTCGCGCGGCGCGGCTGACAGCGCGACCGACAGTGCGACTGATGGCGTGCGGCTGACGGCGCGGCGGCCGGCACGCTGGCGTCCGTCACGCGGCTCGGCTAGGATGCGCGAATTGTCCAGACGATTCGCGGGCCGCCCATGAACCGAAACGCCGCCTCTTCCGTTCTCCTCGAAGTGATCGCCACGACCGTCGGCGATGCGAAGGCCGCCGCCCGCGCGGGCGCCGACCGCCTTGAACTCGTGACCGCGATCACCGAAGGCGGGCTGACGCCGAGCGTCGGCCTGATCGAAGCCGTCGTGGCCGCGGTGCAGATTCCCGTCAACGTGATCGTGCGACCGCACAGCCGGTCGTTCGTCTATGACGCCGACGATCTGCGCGTGATCGAACGCGACGTGCGCGCGGCCGTCGCGGCCGGCGCGAACGGCGTCGTGTTCGGCGCGCTCGACGCGCGCGGCGACGTCGATCTCGACGCACTGTCCCGCATTGCGGCTGCGGCGGACGGCCGCGCGCTGACGTTCCACCGTGCGTTCGACGTGTCGCGCGACCTCAACGCCGCATTCGACGCGCTGCTGCGCGTGCCGGCCGTCACGTCGGTGCTGACGTCGGGCGGCCATCCGTCGGTGCTCGACGCGGTCGCGACGATCACGCGGCTGGTGCGGCAGGCGGCCGGCTCGACCTGCACGGTGCTGGCCGGCTCGGGGCTCACGGTCGACGCGGTCGGCGATTTCGTCCGTGCCACCGGCGTGCGCGCGGTGCATTTCGGTTCGGGCGTACGGCCGCGCGGCGAGGTGCTGGCGCCGGTCGATCAACAACTCGTCGAGCGCGTGCGCGCATCGATCGACGGCGCGGCGGCACACGTGTGACGCATACGGCGGCCTGCTGGCCGCCGCCGCACGCACCGACACCACCCACCGGGGCGCCACCCGGGAGAGAGGGCCACATGACGGACGCATCACACGACCCGCAGGACGGCGCAGCCGACGACAGCGCGCCAGGCTGGGACGCGATCGACGGCGCGCTGGCGCGCCTCTATCCGGGGCAGGAGCCGAAGCACTACGGCACGCTGCTCAAGTGGCGGCTCGGCGGCCGCGACCCGCTCGACGGCGTCAGCGTATGGAAGCGCGCGGAACCCGTGCCGCACTGGCATTTCGTCACGTACGGGCTCTCCGAGCTGTATGCGAAGGAGTCGGACGATCCGGCCGTCAGCGGCTTCGGATTCGAGCTGACGATGCGCGTCGCGTGCGGCGCCGCCGACGAAGAACCGCCGAACTGGGTGTTCAGCTTCCTGCAGAACCTCGCGCGCTACGTGTTCCAGAGCGGCAACGCGTTCGACGACGGCCACTGGATGACGGCCAACGGCCCGATCGCGCTCGATACCGATACGCAGCTCTGCTCGATGGGCTTCGCATTCGATCCGGAACTGCCGGCGATCGAGACGCCGCACGGCAGTCTGGCGTTCCTGCAGATCGTCGGGCTGACGCTCGACGAGGAGCGTGCCGCGAAGCGCTGGCGCACGCGCGCGCTGCTCGACACGCTGCTGCCGCATATGCCGCTATGGGTGACCGATCTCGGTCGCACGTCGCTGCTCGAACGCGCGGACGTGCGCGCCGCGGTCGACGCCGGGACGCAGCGCGACGGCTCGTCGAGCGGCTACCTGTTCACCGACGTGCTCGGATGGGAAACGCGCAAGCGGCTGCTGCGCGCGCCCGTGATCGAGATCACCGTCGGCGCGCGGCAGGTCGACGAACTCGTCACGCTGCTGCCGCTGCGATTGCCGTTCGACCGGCCGTTCCGCCTGGTCGGTCACGACGTCGCGGTGCGCTTCGTGCACGGTGACGCGAACGGCGTGACCGACGAGGACGGCACGCTGACGCTGCAGCTCACCGACGCGACGGTGCAGGCGCTGGCGCGCACGCTGCAGCCGCGCGCCGGCGAGTATGCGGTCGACGGGCTCGACGGCGTGCGCTGGCGCGTGGAGAAGACCGTGATCCGCGATGCGCAGGGCAACGCGGTGCAGACGATCGGATGAGGCGCGGCGGCGCGCGGGCGTCCCGTCACGTATTGCGCACGAACCAGGTCCGCTTGGCCGTGCCCAGCAGCGCGCGATAGACCACCCACGACACGACGAACGTCGCGGGCGCCGACAGCGACGCGGCGAACCCCGTCGCCTGGTTCAGCGCGAGTCCCGTGAACGCGCCGGCGAACCAGGCGGCCAGCCCGCCCGGGTTGAAGGTCGGCACATGCGCGTCGCGGCATTCGACGTCGTCGCCGACGAGTTGCCCGTACCGGTCGGACAGGATGTGCGCGAGCGCGACGCCGACCCAGGCGACGACGAAGATGCCCTGGTACGCGAGCGCCTGCAGGATCCGCGAGAAGATGTCCGCCATCATCAGCGCATAGACGACCGCGCCGACCACGAGCGCCCACACGAACTTCGGCGCGCGCAGGCCGGCCAGCTTCAGGAAGAACGCCTGCATGTTGACGGTCGCGAGGTAGTAGTTCGCGGTGTTGATGCGGGATTGCGTGACCCACACGAACAGCAGCCCCCACACGCTCATCAGCTTCAGCAGCGCGAGCACGACCGATACTTCGGAGAGCGTACCGAGCCCTGGAATCGTGCTGACGAGATAGATGCCGGCGGCGCCGTTGACGAGAAACGTGACGAGGTAGAACGGCATCCCGAAGTTGAAGCGGCCGTGATAACCCGCGTCCTCCTTGCGGCCGAAGCGCGCGTAGTCGAACGTGAACATCATCAGCACCCACACGCCCATGTAGTAGACGAAGCAGTGCCACCAGCCGCCGGCCGGTGCGGCTCCCGTCGGCCCGAAATCGAGCCACGCTGCGTTATACCCGTATTCGGCCGTCGCGAGCCCGACCGCCGCGAGCAGCCCGAGCAGGTAGAACGGCAGCAGCACGCCGTTGAACTTGTCGAGCCAGTGCTGCACGCTGCCGAACACGAGCGGCACGCTGTAGCAGACGACGATCAGCGCGGCCCATTTGTAGTCGAGCCCGGGAAACTGGTGATGCGCGGCCACCGCGATCACCGAGCCTTCGAACACCGCGTAGTAGATCGCCGTCGCGAAGAAGATCAGCGTCGCGAGCGCCGCGCCGGCGCTGCCGAACAGCACGCGCGAGAACAGCGCGACCGAGAGTCCCGTGCGGATCGCATAGCGGCTGATGATCGTGTTGACGAGGCCGTACGACACGACCGACAGCGCCATCCCGATCAGCGCGTTGCGCGCGCCGTAGGTGAGCGCGAGCGTGGCGCCCACGACGATGTAGAACACCGCGCTGCACACGGCCCACCACGCCATCGTCAGCGAAAAGGGCGGCATGCGCGCGTGGTCGGGAACGGCGAGCGTCGACAGGTCGAGATCCTCGTCGGGGCGGCCCTGAGCCAGGTTGGCCATGATCGTGCTCCTTGATGAGCGGAAACTGCGAACGACGTCTCGGCCGCGGCACATGCGATCCGCAGGGTTGCCCCGACGTCGGGCGGGCAACCGGTTCGACAGGAACGGAAACAGCGCGCAAGCGTCCCCGCCGCGCGGCGCACAGCCGTGCGGGCGGGAAACGACAGCGAAAAAAGGGTGGTGGCGAACGACGCCCGGCACGCGGGCCGGGCGCCCGGTGCTCAGTCCCGCAGCACGGCGCGCAGCAGCGCGAGGCGCCGCTGATACTCGCGGCGCGCGGCGAGCGCGTCGGCCATCGTCACGCGCACGAAGCGCGCACGGTGGTTGGGCTGCATCTGGCCGATCAGGTCCATGTCGGCGCTGATGACCGTGCCGATCGTCGCGTAGCCGCCGCCCGACACCGCGTCGCGGTGCAGGATGATCGGCTCGAGCCCGGCCGGCACCTGGATCGAGCCGATCGGGTAGCACGCATCGACGATGTTCGACGGATCGGCGCCCGCGCCGAACGGCTGCTCGCGCGGCCGGAACTGCAGCGCGCGGCCGTTCTTGTAGCGGTAGCCGATGCGGTCGGCTTCGGGCGCGACCGTCCATTCGTCGTCGAAGAAGGTGCGCGCCGAATCGTCGGTGAGCCGGTAGTGGTACAGGCCCGTCAGCACGCGCAGCTCGACCTGGTTGTCGAGCGGCCGGCTCACGGCCGCCGGCAGCTCGCGCCCTTCGCGGTGCGTGCCGACGGGGATGCCGATCGGCAGCCGGTCGCCTTTCTGCAGGCGCCGGCCCGCGTGGCCGCCGATCGCGCCGAGCGTGTAGGTCGAGCGGCTGCCGAGCACGACCGGCACGTCGATGCCGCCCGCGACGGCGAGATACGCGCGCGCGCCCGCCTTCACGTAATTGAACGACAGCACGCTGCCCGCGCGGATCCACAGCGCGACGTTGCAGCGCTGTCCGACACCGTCGATCTTCGGTGTCATCTCGGCGCCGGTGACGGCGATCAGCGCGTCCGTATGGAACATCAGCTCGGGGCCGAGCAGCGTGCATTCGAGCACGGCCGCGTCTTCGGGATTGCCGACCAGCAGGTTCGCCGCGCGCGACGCGTACTGGTCGAGCGAGCCCGACGGCGGAATGCCGACGTGGTAATAGCCTTGCCGGCCCATGTCCTGGACCGACGTCGCGAGGCCGGGTTTCACGACTTCGATCAGGTTGTGCGCGTCAGTTTGCATGCAGCACCTCGACGAGAGAGCGGTTGACCGCATCGGGATCGCGCAGGAATGCGTCGAGCGAGAATTTCACCGGGCGCACGCGCAGCGAGAAGGTGCCGGCCTCGACGGCCGCCACTGCCGCGTCGTACGCATCGCGATCGATCGGCTGGAATTTCACGATGTCGCCGGGCCGGAAGAACACCATGAAGTCGTGCAGGTAGTCGAGCCGCTGCGCGGGGTCGAAGATCGGCGCCGGCGTCACGCCGAACATCTGGTAGCCGCCCGCGCCGCGCACCGAGTAGATGCAGCCGAAACAGCCGCCGTGGCCGACCGTCAGCTTCGGCGTGTCGGTGCGCGGCCGCAGGTACTTCGGCACTTCGAGCTGGCGTTCGCGCTCGACCATCTGGTACATGAACGGCAGGCCCGCGACGAAGCCGACCATCGACACGAACCACGGCGAGCCCGAGTGCGCGGCGATGAATGCGTCGACGTCGCGCTTGCCGTTGATGCGGGCCGCGTATTCGAGATCGGTCGACGACGGATCCTGATGGCGTTCGCGGAACCGCATCAGCGTCTCGTGCGTCCACGGGTCGTTGTAGAGCACCGGCACCTCGACGATGCGCGTGTCGAGTTCGAGCGGCGCGTCGCCGACTTCGGCCTCGATCGTCTTCAACAGCGCGACGAGCGCGTCGGGCTCGATCACGTCCGGGTCGTAGCGCACCTGGTACGACGCATTCGCCGGACAGATCTCGGTGATGCCCGGCACCGCGCGGCGCTGTAGTTCGCGCGTGATTGCCGTGCCCTTGAAGAACGCATCGAGCGACATCGATTCGCTGATTTCGACGAACACGAACTCGTCGCCGCCGAACGTATAACGGGTCGTCACATCGCCTCCCCGACGCGCACGGCGTCTGCATTGTCGGTTGCGTGTCGTTGCGCGGCGGCGGTGGCGGCTTCGCGCCAGCGCGGCATCCACGCCTCGAGGAAATTCGTGTGATAGCGCCCGGCGCGCACGTCGTCGTCCGCGAGCAGCGCGACGTGCAGCGGCGCGGTCGTCTTCAGGCCGCCGACGTGCAGCTCGCCCAGCGCGCGGGCCATCCGCCGCAGCGCGGCCGCACGGCTCTCGTCGTGCACGATCAGCTTCGCGAGCAGCGAATCGTAGAACGGCGGCACGACGTAGCCCGGGTAGAGCAGCGAATCGACGCGCACGCCGGGGCCGGTCGGCCACACGAGTTCGTCGATCCGGCCGGGGTTCGGGCGGAAATCCTGCAGCGGATCTTCCGCGTTGATCCGGCATTCGAGCGCCGCGCCGCGCATCGCGATGTCCTGCTGCGCGAAGCGCAGCGGCTCGCCGTCGGCGATGCGCAGCGTCTCGCGCACGAGATCGATGCCGGTGATCGCTTCGGTCACCGGATGCTCGACCTGGATGCGCGTGTTCATCTCGATAAAGTAGAACTCGCCGCGTGCGTCGTCGAACAGGTATTCGAGCGTGCCCGCGCTGCGATAGCCGACTTCTTGCGCGAGGCGTGTGGCCGACGCGCACAGCGCGTCGCGTTGCGCGGGCGTGAGCGAAGGCGACGGCGCCTCCTCGAGGATTTTTTGGCGCCGCCGCTGCAGCGAGCATTCGCGCTCGAACAGGTGGACGACGTTGCGGCCGTCGCCGAGCACCTGCACCTCGATGTGGCGCGCCCGTGCGATGAAGCGTTCGAGGTACACGCCGCCGTCGCCGAACGCGGCCTGCGCCTCGCGCTGCGCGAGCGGCAGCTCGGCGTCGAGCTGCGCGGCGTCGTGCGCGACGCGGATGCCGCGCCCGCCGCCGCCGGCGGCTGCCTTGATCATGATCGGGTAGCCGATGCGCGCGGCGACGTCCCGTGCCTCGTCGAGCGATTGCACGACGCCGTCGCTGCCGGGCACGGTCGGCACGTTGGCGCGCCGCGCGGTTTCGCGTGCGCGGGCCTTGTCGCCCATCGTGGCGATCACCTGCGAATCCGGGCCGACGAAGATCAGGCCGGCCGCTTCGACCTGCGCGGCGAATGCGGCGTTTTCGGACAGGAAGCCGTAGCCGGGATGGATCGCGTCCGCGCCGCACTGCCGCGCGGCGTCGAGGATCGCGGGGGGATTCAGGTAGCTTTTCGCCGCGTGCGACGAGCCGATGTGGATGGCGTCGTCGGCCATGCGCGCGGCGAGGCTGTCGCGGTCCGCGTCGCTGACCACGGTGACCGCGCGCATGCCGAGCTCGCGCGCGGCGCGGATCACACGCACCGCGATCTCGCCGCGGTTCGCGACCAGCACGGTCCGGATCCGCGACGGGCGGTAGAACGTGTCGGGGGAAGTTGCCGGTTTCATCGCATCACCCCTCGATCCGCATCAGTACCTGGCCCGCGTCGACCGGCTCGCCGTCCTCGACGAGCAGCTCGACCACGCGCCCGGCCGCATCGGTTTCGATCTCGGTGAACTGCTTCATCACCTCGACGAGGCCGACCACCGCGCCGGCGGCAACCATCGCGTCGACCGCGACGTAGTAGTCCGCATCGGGCGACGGACGCCGGTAGAAGGTGCCCGGCAGCGGGCTGACGATATCGTGCAATGCCATCGTGGGTCTCCTTGAATCAGTGATGGGCGGCGAGCGGTTGCGGCCCGGCGGTCCGGATGCCTTCGCGGATCAGCGCGTGGCGCGTTTCGCGCACGAGGTCGAGCGCGCCCGGCGTGTCGCTGTGGATGCAGACCGAGTCGAAGTCGATGTCGATGTCGTCGCCGTCGATCGTGCGCACCTTGCCGTCGATGCACGCGCGCAGCACCTTGTCGGCGACCTGGCGCGGATCGAGGCGGCCGACGCGACGCGTGAACACGATCGAACCGCTGCGGTCGTAGTCGCGATCCGCGTAGAACTCGCGGATCACCGGCTGCCCGTATTCGACGGCGACGCGGTACGTGACCGACGCTTCCATGCAGTACAGCCACAGGCCCGGGTCGACGCGCTGCAGCGTTTCGATCAGCAACCGTGAGAACGCTTCGTTGCCTGCTGCATGCATGTAGAGCGCGCCGTGCGGCTTCACGTGCTGCAGGGTGACGCCGTTCAGGCGCGCGAACTCGCGCAGTGCGCCGAGCTGGTACAGGATGTCGTTGACGAGCGCCTGCGGCGTTTCGGCGATCGTGCGGCGGCCGAAGCCGACGAGATCGCGAAAGCCCGGGTGCGCGCCGATGCCGACGCCGGCGTCGCGCGCGAGCTGCACCGTGCGCGCCATGATGTTCGGATCGCCGGCGTGAAAGCCGGTGGCGATGTTTGCCGAGCTGATGAGCGGCATGATCTGCTCGTCGACGCCGTCGCCGATCGTCCACGGACCGAAGCCCTCTCCCATGTCGGAGTTCAGGTCGACGCTGTGCTTCCTCATACGGTGTGCTCCTCCAGGTTCTCCGGTTCGCGTGCGTCGTGGCGCATGCCGAAACCGTGTTGAACGCAGGTTAGCCGCGTGGGGTGCGTCAAAAAAGTTCTATTTTTGTATGCAGCCGTATCGATTTTTTCGATACCCCGGAGAGCGGCTGCCAAGGGCCGTTGCAGCAGGGGTGGCAGGGTTTCCACGCAGTCAGGTTGATGGGCGCCGCCCGGTTGTTATGATGTTTATCGCGTGCCCATCTGTTTTCTCATCGACCATGGCCCTGACCCTCAGACAGCTCAAGTA
Organism: Burkholderia lata; assembly: GCF_000012945.1. Lineage (NCBI taxonomy): Bacteria > Pseudomonadati > Pseudomonadota > Betaproteobacteria > Burkholderiales > Burkholderiaceae > Burkholderia > Burkholderia lata. The sequence goes on along the minus strand of NC_007510.1, from coordinate 3,442,039 downwards.
TTTCGTCGCGACCGCCGAGCTCGGCCAGATCTCGCAGGCCGCGATCCAGCTCACGATTTCGCAGTCGGCCGTGACGAGCGCGATCAAGGAACTGGAGGACAGCCTCGGCACGCAGCTCTTTCTGCGCACGCCGTCGGGCGTGACGCTCACCGACACGGGGCGGCGCTTCCTGAATCACGCGTACACGATCCTGTCGTCGGTCGACGAGGCGATGCGGATCCCGAACCTCGAAAGCACGCTGACCGGCACGCTCGCGATCGCCGCGAGCTACACGGTGCTCGGCTACTTCCTGCCGCACCACGTGCTGCGCCTGAACACGCTGTACCCGCGGCTGACGATCCACCTGCACGAGCTGAACCGCGAGTCGATCGAGGAAGGGCTGATCGCGGGCCGCTACGACATGGCCGTGCTGCTCACGTCGAACGTGTCGAATCCGGCGCTCGTGCTGGAGCCGGTGATCCATTCGGTGCGGCGGCTGTGGGTCGGTGCGCATCACCCGCTGCTCAGGCACGAGAGCGTCACGTTCGCGGAAGTCGCGCGCGAGCCGTTCGTGATGCTGACGGTCGACGAGGCCGGGCAGACGGCGCTGCGCTACTGGAACGAGACGCCGTACCGGCCGAACGTGATCCTGCGCACGTCGTCCGTCGAGGCGGTGCGCAGCATGGTCGCGAACGGCAGCGGTGTCGCGATCCTGTCCGACATGGTGTACCGCCCGTGGTCGCTCGAGGGCCGGCGGATCGAGACGATCGTGCTGCGCGACCCGGTGCCGCCGATGAGTGTAGGTCTCGCCTGGCGCAAGGACATCGAGTTGAGCCCCGCGATGCACGCGGTGCGCGACTATTTCCGGCACACGTTCATGGAGCCGCGCGCGTTGGGCGTGGCGGGCTGAGTGCGCGGCGCACACGTAAAAAAAGCCGGGACGTATCCCGGCTTTTTCATGCGGCGAACGAATCCGCCGTGCGTGGCGCTTACGCGTTCGCCGACATCGCGTCCGCATCGCTCGACCGGATGCCGAGGCGCTCGAACAGCGCACGGTCCTTCTGCGACTGCGGGTTGCTCGTCGTCAGCAGCTGGTCGCCGTAGAACATCGAGTTCGCGCCGGCGAGGAAGCACATCGCCTGCAGGCCGTCGTCGAGCTGCTCGCGGCCGGCCGACAGGCGCACGACGGCCTTCGGCATCGTGATCCGCGCCACCGCGATCGTGCGCACGAATTCGAACGGGTCGAGCGGCGCGGTGCCTTCGAGCGGCGTGCCTTCGATCGCGACGAGGTTGTTGATCGGCACCGAATCCGGATACGGGTTCAGGTTCGCGAGCTGCGAGATCAGGCCCGCGCGTTCGCGGCGCGATTCGCCCATCCCGATGATGCCGCCGCAGCACACGTTGATGCCCGCGTCACGCACGCGGTCGAGCGTGTCGAGGCGATCCTGGTAGGTGCGCGTCGAGATCACCTGGCCGTAGAACTCCGGCGACGTGTCGAGGTTGTGGTTGTAGTAGTCGAGGCCCGCGCTCGCGAGTTCCTGCGCCTGCTCGTCTTCCAGCATGCCGAGCGTCATGCAGGTCTCGAGGCCGAGTTCCTTCACGCCGCGCACCATCTCCGTCAGCGCCGGCATGTGGCGCTCCTTCGGGTTGCGCCACGCGGCGCCCATGCAGAAGCGGCTCGCGCCGTTCGCCTTCGCCGCGCGCGCGGCATCGAGCACCGCGTCGACGTCCATCAGCTTCTCGGCCTTCAGGCCCGTGTCGTGGTGCGACGACTGCGAGCAGTAGCCGCAATCTTCCTCGCAGCCGCCCGTCTTGATCGACAGCAGCGTCGACAGCTGCACCGCGTTCGCGTCGAAGTGCTCGCGGTGCACCTGCTGCGCGCGGAACAGCAGGTCGTTGAACGGCAGCTCGAACAGCGCGACGACGTCGGCGACGCGCCAGCGCTGCGAGACCGGAGCGGCCACGGGAATCGCGTCGGGTTGCACGGTGGCGGCAGTCTGGGCTTGGGTCATATCGTTTTCCTGTCCTGGTCGGGGATGAGGGATCGGGGGATCTGTTTCTGTTGGGTCAAGGCTGCGCGGTGCGCAGCGTCTCGACGAGCGCGGCGATGTCGAGCATCGCCGCGGCGGATTCGGGGGCGGCCGGGCTCATGTGCGGAATGCGGCCGAGCAGCGGTGCGCCGTGCTCGCGGGCGAGCCAGTCGCGCATCGTCGCGATGTTCTCGTCGGGGAACGACATCGCCGGGTCGACGTGGTTCGCGACCCAGCCGGCGAGCTTGAGGCCGCGCGCGGCGATCGCATCGGCGGTGAGCAGCGCGTGGTTGATGCAGCCGAGCCGCACGCCGACCACGAGCACGACCGGCACGCCGAGCGCGACTGCGAGATCGGCCAGGTCCTGCGTGTCGTTCATCGGTACGCGGAAGCCGCCGGCGCCTTCGACGACGACGACATCCGCGCGCGTCAGCGCTTCGCGATGGCACGCGACGATCGTGTCGATGTCGAGCGTCACGCCTTCCTGCGCGGCGACGATATGCGGCGCGGCCGGTGCTTTCAGCAGGAACGGCGTGCGCAGCTCGGGCGGCAGCACGACGTTCGCGGCCGCGTCGAGCTGGTCGGCATCTTCGTTGCGCCACACGCCGTCGCGTTCATACGCGCCGGCTGCGACAGGTTTCAGCGCGGCTGCGCGCAGGCCGTGGCGCGCGAAGCCGTGCAGCAGCGCGGCCGACACGAAGGTCTTGCCGATTTCGGTGTCGGTGCCGGTGACGAACAGCGAGAGCGGAGCGGTCATGCGGCGGCCTTCTGCACGGCCTGCGCTTCGCTGGCTTCGATCAGCGCGGCTTCGAGCCGCGCGAGATCGTCGAACGAATGCGCGGCCGACAGCGACACGCGCAGCCGCGACGTGCCGACCGGCACCGTCGGCGGCCGGATCGCGGGCACCCACAGGCCATGCGCGTCGAGCGAGCGCATCGCCGCGAGCGTCGCGTCGTTGCTGCCGATCACGAGCGGCTGCACGGCCGTGTGCGAATCGACCGGCTGCCAGCGCGTGTTGCGCAACAGCGCGCGCGTGCGTTCGATCAGCGCGGCGAGATGCGCACGTCGCGCGTCGCCTTCGTCGCCCGCGATCACTTTCAGGCTGGCGGATACCGCGTGCGCCACGGCAGGCGGCGCGGCCGTCGTGAAGATGTAGCTGCGCGCGCGCTGGATCATCCATTCGATCACGGTCTCGTGCGCGATCACGAATGCGCCTGCGACGCCGGCGGCCTTGCCGAGCGTGCCGACGTACACGAGGTTCGGCGAGCGCAGCGCGGCGGCCGCGAGCGCGCCGCGGCCCTGCGGGCCGAGCACGCCGAAGCCGTGCGCGTCGTCGACGACGAGCCATGCGCCGTGGCGTTCGGCCAGCGCGACGAGTTCGGCGAGCGGGGCGAGGTCGCCATCCATGCTGAACACGGTGTCGCTGACGATCAGCTTCGTTTCGGCATCCGATGCGTCGAGCAACGCGGCGAGCGCGGCCGTGTCCGCATGCGGATAGACCTGGACGTTCGCGCGCGACAGCCGCATGCCGTCGATCAGCGAAGCGTGGTTCAGCGCGTCGGAGAAGATCGTCGCGGCCTTGCCGGTGAGCGCCGTCATCGCGGCGAGGTTCGCCATGTAGCCGGTGCTGAAGTACAGCGCGCGCGGTGCGTCGGAGAAGCCGCCCGAGAAGGCCGCGAGTTCATCTTCGAGCGTCGCGTGCGCGCGCGAATGACCACCGAGCAGGTGCGAGCCGCCGCTGCCGGAGCCGTAGCGCTGCGCGCCTTCGGCGAACGCGGCGATGAGTGCCGGATGCGCGGCGAGGCCGAGATAGTCGTTGCTTGCGAAGCCGACGATCTCGCGACCGTCGACGGTCATGTGCGCATCGCACGCGGTGTCGGCGGTGCGGCGCACGCGGCGCAGCCCTTGCGCGTCGAGATCGGCGAGGCCGCGTTGCAGGGTATCGAGCAGACTCATCGGGTGATGTCCTCCAGCGTTGCGTCGAGCGTGTCGCGCGTGCTTTGCGCGAGCCACGCGATGTCGTCGTCGCTCATCACGTACGGCGGCATCAGGTACACGGTCGTGCCGATCGGGCGCAGCAGCAGCTCGCGTTCCAGCGCGCGTTCGAAGAAGCGGCGCGAGAAGCCGCGCGCCCCGTCGCCGTCGAGCGCGACGTCGAATGCGAACAGCGTGCCGCGCTCGCGCAGGTGGCGTACCTGCGGGTGCGCATCGAGCGGCGCGAGCGCCGCACGCAGCGTCGCCGACTTGCGGGCATTGGCCGCGATCACGTCGTCGCGCTCGAACAGGTCGAGCGTCGCGACCGCCGCGCGGCACGCGAGCGGGTTGCCGGTGTACGAATGCGAGTGCAGGAAGCCGCGCGTCGTGTCGTCGTCGTAGAACGCGTTGAACACGTCGTCGCGCGTGAGCACGAGCGACAGCGGCAAGTAGCCGCCGCTGATGCCTTTCGACAGGCACATGAAATCGGGCCAGACACCGGCCTGCTCGCACGCGAAGAAGGTGCCGGTGCGGCCGCAGCCAACCGCGATCTCGTCGGCGATCAGGTGCACGCCGAATTCGTCGCACAGCGCGCGCAGCCCGCGCACGTACGACGGATCGTGCATCGCCATGCCGGCTGCGCACTGCACGAGCGGCTCGACGATCAGCGCGGCGATCCGGTCGCCGCGTTCGACGAACAGGCGTCGCACGTCGGCCAGCGCGCGGCCGGCGACGTCGGCGGCCGTTTCGCCTGCCAGCGCGCCGCGCGCGTCGGGTGACGCGACCACGTGCGCATGGCGGATCAGCGGGTCGTACGCGTCCTTGAACAGTGCGACGTCGGTCACGCCGAGCGCGCCGATCGTCTCGCCGTGATAGCTGTTCGCTACGCAGACGAATTCCTGCTTGTTCGCGCGGCCACGGTTGCGCCACGCATGGAAGCTCATCTTCAGCGCGATCTCGACCGCCGATGCGCCGTCCGATGCGAAGAACGCATGGCCGAGCGTGCGCGCGGTGAGCGTGTGCAACCGCTCCGCGAGCTCGATCGCGGGCTCGTGCGTGCAGCCGGCGAGCATCGCGTGCTCGAGCGTGTCGAGCTGGTCCTTCAGCGCCGCGTTGATGTCCGGGTTCGCATGGCCGAACAGGTTGACCCACCACGAGCTGATCGCATCGAAGTAGCGGCGGCCGTCACGGTCGTACAGCCACAGGCCCGCGCCGCGCGCGACGGGGATGAGCGGCAGGCGCTCGTGATGCTTCATCTGGGTGCAGGGATGCCAGACCGCGCGCAGGCTGCGCGCGACCCAGTCGTCGGTGGCTGGCGTACTCAAGGCGGCTCCGGGGGATAAAACGGCTGCGCGGCATCGACGGGATGCCGCGCGGCGAGACACGAATCGCGCTGAGATTAGCGTGTTCCGCGACCCGTTGCACTACCGGTTACAAACGCCGCAAAGCCTTGCCGGGCGGGAGTTCCGCGCAGATCGGAGCGGCTCGGGACGGTACGGTTCAGATGTCTCGAAATGACCGCAGATGACGACGTTCGAGTGAGACCCCCCAACCGAAAAAAATCGTGGGCCGGGTGGGGTGTGACGGCGCAGAAATATGGGGAATGATGAAATGGGTGGTTTGTGGCGACACTGGGAGATCGAAAGATCCAGCGTCTCGCGTTGCCCGATCAACGGGGGCCATGCATGGCAAGGCGCCGGGACGGACTCCGATGGAAGGTGAGGTCAGGTCAGGGCAACGCTTTGCGCAGTGTGGGGTGGGACACGTGCTCGATGTGGCGGAACGCCGGCGTGATCTTGTCGATTTCCTTGCCGGGCACGCCGCGCTCCTCGAAACACGTCTCCACTCGCGGGTCGGTTGCCAGACTTCCGCAAGCTGGATGCTCGTAAAAGCGAGCGTTATGCGGATTGTGCTCGATTTTACGAGTGCAAGCGATGAGTGAGGCGCTGCGATGGCCTCGGCGCGATGGGTGAGGGGAGAAAAACGAAAAACGGCGGCGAAGGCCGCCGCTCGTCAACGCGAAGCCAGTGCCGGCGTATCGGTGTCGCGTGCGTTGCTGTCGTCGTTGTCGGCCGTCTGCGTCGTGTTCCACACGACCCGGTCGTTGACCGCATACAGCCGGCACGACCCCGCGCCTTGCTTCGCGCAGTTGTCGAGCGCGAGCGCCATCGGGTCGTCGCCGCCTTCGGCCCATGACCATGCGCCTTCCGACGAGACCGCGAACGCGCGGCTCGGATGCTGGTTCAGGAAGCGGCGATAGCCTTCGCGGCCGGCTTCGTCGACATACGGCACCGCGTTGACCGAGTCGATCGACGCATAGCCGCTCGCCTTCGGCTCGTGCGGGTTCGCGACCGCGTAGCGCACCGAGGTCGGCAGGTTCAGCTGCGCGAGGAACGCGTTGACGGCCGGCCACCACACGGGCACGCCGTCGCGATCGACGATCAGCCGGTGCGCGTCGTCCTTGTAGCGGCCGAAATCGATGAACTGGGCCTGCGTGCCGTGCGAAACGTACGCGTCGTGCATCTGTGCGACGAGCCCGGGCGTCCACACCGAGTCGTTGTCGCCGTACAGCCACAGCGACCGCACGGCCGTATGTGCGCCGTACTGGTCGAACGCGTCGACGAGGTTCTTCTGCCAGCCGTCGCAGAGGTCCTGGCGCAGCCCGCCGGAGAAGTTGATGATGCCGCGCACGCCCGGTGCGGCTTCGGTGCCGTATGCGACCGACACGAGGCCGCCGTGCGACGTGCCGGCGACGACGATGCGCGACGCATCGACATACGACTGGCGCGACATGTAGCGCACCGTCGCGTCGACGTCAGCCGCCTGCGCGAGGCCGTTCTTGCCGACGTTGCAGCCTTCCTGCTGGTACGTGCCGTCCGACCCCGCGAAGCCCTGGCGGTTCGGTGCGATCACCGCATAGCCGCGGCGCACGAATTCGCGCGCGAACGCGAGCGGCCGGCTGCGCGGCTGCAGATGGAGATCGCCGGTGTTCTTGCCGTGATTGAAGACGACGAGCGGGAACGGGCCGGGGCCGTTCGGCTTGAAGAGCGTGGCCTCGAGCGTGACGGAGCCCGATGCGTCGGCCGGAATGCGGAGGATCTGTTCGTTCAGGTCGGCGGCGACCTGCGGCAGGTTCGAATTGCCGTAGTCGAAGCGTTCGGCGTGGGCGAGCGACCCGCTGGCGCCGGCACCCGTCCCCGTATTGGCGCTCGGCAGCGTACCGGCCTGAGCGGCCGACAGCGCACACGCCGCCATCCATCCCACCAATACCTTGCTGAACGCCATTCGTAAGCCCTGCCATGCAACATGACCAATTCGAGGTCATCGTAGCCGGACAAAATGGGGTTGTGCAATGCGGGAATTACCCGGCGTCTGACACAGCAACTATTTGTCAACGTTCACTTACTTCGCCGTCGACGTAGCGCCAGAAACCGTGCTCGTCGCGCTCGAAACGGCTCGTCTCGTGGAGCCGGTAAGCGCGTCCGCCGACCTTGTAGCGGGCCACGAATTCGACCTCCGCGTGCCGTTCGTCGAGCGGCGCGTGGCGTTTGACCGCGAGGCCGAGCCAGCGCGGCGCGTCGGGCGCTTCGGGGTCGGTGTCGAGATCGGCCGGGCAGGTGCGCGCGGCCCAGGTCGCGCGCAGGTAGTCGGTCGCGCCGAGCACGTACGCGCTGTACCGCGAACGCATCAACTCGAGCGCGGTCGGTGCGGCTTCGCCGCCGTCGATGAAGCGGCCGCAGCAGGCCGCATAGCGGGGCGCCGGCGCTTTGCCGGCGGGAGCGGGGGACGCGCCGCCGCACGGGCACGCGTCAGGTCGGTTCGAAATCATGCGAATCGGGAATTAACGACGCAAGGTTGTCGGCTGCCTACCAGCTCAGCTCGATACCGTCGTACTGGAAGAAACGGCCGTTTGCCTGCGACACGTCCGCGCCGGATTCGGCGATCACGCGGCGCATGCCGGTCACGCTGGTTTCCGGGTCGATCGCGGCCTGCGCGCCGCCCATGTCGGTGCGCACCCAGCCGGGATGGAGCGAGATACAGGCGGCATGGCGCGTCTGCAGCGACGCGATGCGCAGCGCGTCGTTCAGCGCGGCCTTGCTCGCGCGGTACAGCCAGCCGGTCGTGCCGGTCGCCTCGGCGATGCTGCCCATCCGGCTCGACACGACGGCCAGCACGCCGCGCGCGTCCTCGACCAGCGGCAGCACGATCGGCAGCAATTGCATCGGCCCGCGCACGTTCGTATGCATCACCGCGTCGAAATCCTCGGCGGTGACCGTCTCGACGCCCTCGGTGCGCGGCCCGTACACACCCGACACCAGCACGGCCGCATCGAGCCGCTCGCCGTCGAGTTTCCAGCCGAGCGCCGCGATCTGCTCGGGCTGCGTGATGTCGAGCGCATGCGCGTGCGCACCGAGCGCGCGTAGCGCGTCGAGCGACGCGTCGTCGCGCGCGGTGGCGATCACGTTCCAGCCGTCGCGCCGGTATTGGCGGACGAATTCGCGGCCGAGGCCGCGCGATGCACCGACGATCAATGCGGTTTTCATGCGCGTCGCTCCTTTGCTTGGCGCCGCCGTGGCGGCAGCGCCGGGATCAGATCCATTCGAGGGGTGGCACGACTGTACGCCTGCGCAGCGGCCGCCGTGCAGGCCGTGGCGTTACTTCGCGTCGTCGCACGGCTTCAGCGTGGCGGCGACAGCCTGCGCGACGCCTTCGAGCCGTGCGGCGTCTGCCGCGATCATGTCATTGTCCGGCGCATGCTCGCCGCCGGCGACGAGTGCGGCCACGCAACGCGTGTAGGTCTCGTCGAGCGCTTCGAAGTTCGACACGGCCATCCCGAGGTTGCGCATCCGGCCGTCGTGCACGCCGTACACGAGCCCGTGCACGGTGAGCGACTGGCCGCGCGCCCACGCGTCGTTGACGATCGTCGTGCGGCACACGTTGACCACCTGCTCGATCGCGTTCAGCTCGATCAGGCGGCGATAGCGCGCTTCGCCCACCGGCCATGCGTCGAGCAGCGCCGTGTGGCGCTCGCGCACGTCCTGCACGTGATGCAGCCAGTTGTCGGCGAGGCCGACGCGACGGTTGAGCAGCGCGGCGTTCACGCCCGAGCAGCCGTAGTGGCCGACGACCATGATGTGCTTCACGCGCAGGATGTCGACCGCGAACTGGATCACCGACAGGCAGTTCAGGTCGCTGTGCACGACCACGTTCGCGATATTGCGGTGGACGAACACTTCGCCCGGCGGCAGGCCGATGATCTCGTTCGCGGGCACGCGCGAATCCGAGCAGCCGATCCACAGATACTCCGGCGCCTGCTGGTCGGCCAGACGCGCGAAGAATTGCGGGTCGTCTTCGAGCTTGTGCTTGACCCAGGCGTCGTTGTTGTCGAACAGGTGTGAAAGCGGATGGTCTTGGGTGTTCATCGGTGTGGATTCCGTTGGCGGAAATCAGGTCGCAATCGGTGCGGTGTAGCGGGCGTCAGGCGGCGCGCTGCGCGTCGCCTGCGCCATCGTTCTGGTCCGTCGCGCCGAAGCGCGCGGGGTAGCGCGTGCAGAAGCGCAGCGCGGTGTCGTACGGGTAAAAGTCGGGCAATTCGCCCTGGATCAGCTTGTCCTTGCTGGCTTGCCACAGCGCGGGATCGAAAAAGTCCGCGTGATGCTTCATGAATACGTCGCGCACGCGCGGGTCGCCGAGCAGGAATGGCCCGTAGGTCTCCGGAAAGATGTCGTGCGGGCCGACGGTATACCACGGTTCGCCGGACAGCTCGTCTTCCTCGTTGCGCGGCGGCGGCACGCGGCGCACGTTGCAGTCGGTCAGGTACTCGATTTCGTCGTAGTCGTAGAACACCACGCGGCCGTGGCGCGTCACGCCGAAGTTCTTGTACAGCATGTCGCCGGGGAAGATGTTCGCCTTCATCAGCTCCTTCACCGCGTTGCCGTACTCCTTCACGCCGTGCTCGACGTCGCTGTCGGAGCCGTTCTGCAGGTACAGGTTGAGCGGCGTCATCCGGCGCTCGATGTACAGGTGCTCGATCACGAGATTGCCGTCCTCGTATTCGAGCAGCGACGGCACTTCCTTTTCCAGCTCGCGCACGAGCGCGTGGTCGAGCCGCGCGATCGGCAGCGCGACGCTCGAATATTCGAGCGTGTCGGCCATCCGCCCGAGGCGGTCGTGGCGCTTCACGAGCTGGTACTTCTCCATGATCTGCGCGCGCGTCGTTTCCTTCGGCGGCGGGAAGTGATCCTTGATGATCTTGAACACGTACGGGAACGACGGCAGCGTGAACACGAGCATCACGAGGCCCTTGATCCCGGGCGCGATGATGAAGCGGTCGCTCGAATGCGACAGGTGGTGCAGCAGATCGCGATAGAACAGGTTCTTGCCCTGCTTTTGCAGGCCGACCGACGTGTAGATCTCCGCCTTCGGCTTGCCGGGCATGATCGTGCACAGGAAGTCGACGTACGCGGACGGCACGCCCATGTCGACGAGGAAATACGAGTGCGAGAAGCCGAAGATGATCATCAGCTGGTCGCGGCGCAGCAGCACGGTGTCGAGCGACAGCACGCCCGGACGCACGTGGCGGATCGGCACCGCGAACGGCAGCACGCGGTCGGCGTTGATGATGCGGCCGACGATGTACGCGCTCTTGTTGCGGAAGAACAGCGACGACAGCACGTGGATCTGGAAATTCGGTGCTTCGTCGAAGTGGCCGAATTCGTCGTGGATCGCCTGCATCACGCACCCGATGTCGCGCGGGAGATCGTCGAACGCCGGCTCGAGCTGGAAGTTGGTGACGATCCGCTCGAGCGTGGTCGCGAGCCCGTCGGTGCCCGGATAGTACGCGCGGTAGGTCGGCTTCGCGGCCGGCTCGTCGTTCTCCAGATACTCGGTCGAGATCGCCGGGCGCACGAAGATGAAATCGTTGCTGAAGTACGAGCGGTGCAGGATCTTGCAGCACACCGAATTGAAGAAGGTCTCCGCGCACTCGGGCTGGCGGTGCGACGTGAGCAGGCCGATGTAGTGCAGCTTGATCTGCTGCCACACTTCGTCGTCGATGTTTTCCGCGTCGTATTCGTCTTCCAGCACCTCGACGCATTCCTTCACGCGATCGTCGTACGACGTGATCCGCTCGCGCGCGAGCCGCTGCAGCCCGTGCCAGTCGCCATGCTCGTACAGCGTCTTCGCCTCGACGGCCGCCTCGCGGAAGATCCGGTAGTGGCGGTCGAAGTTTTCGAGCATCGTCTGCGCGACGTCGAAACCGATCTGCGAAGACAGCAGTTTGGGGAAGTGATTCATCGCGTGCAGGCTCGTTCGGGAGGGGCTGTAAGCACTCGCCATTTTAGCGCCCAAGCGGGCGGTTCAAGGGCTTCGCGGCGATGCGCGGCCGGCCGGCAAGCGGCGGGTTATCCGCCGTTGGGGGCCGTTCGGTGCATCTTCGCGTAAAGATACGGGTACGGAACCGATTCTGGCACGAACTTTTTTTGACGGGGCGCTGGCCGCCGGGCACGCGTTCCTCGGGACGGCGATAGAATCGACGGAACGCCCGCCGCGGCCTGCCGCCGGCGCGCATTCGCACCGATAACGACGAGACGCCCCCCGATGAACGCACTGGAACACCAACTCGACTACCCCTTCGCCGACACGCTGCCCGCCGCGGGCGACACGTTCGAGGTCGCACCCGGCGTGCGCTGGCTGCGCATGCCGCTGCCGTTCTCGCTCGATCACATCAACCTCTGGCTGCTGCGCGACGAGATCGACGGGCAGGCCGGCTGGACGATCGTCGATTGCGGGATCTCGTCGGAGGCGATCCGCACGCACTGGGAGCAGATCTTCGACACGCATCTCGACGGCCTGCCCGTGCTGCGCGTGCTCGTCACGCACTGCCATCCCGATCACTTCGGCCTCGCGAACTGGCTGTGCGAAGGCGGCGACAAGGGCCGCTGGAACGTGCGGCTGTGGATGACGCTCGGCGAGTACATGTTCGGCTGCCTGATGGCGGCCGGCAACGGCTCGAACGCGGGCGGCGCGGCGGCCGCCGATCACTTCGCGCGCCACGGGCTGACCGATCCGGCCGCGCTCGACAAGCTGCGCAACCGCCGCAGCTACTACGCGGATCTCGTGCCGGCCGTGCCGCCGCGCTACCGGCGCCTGCGTGAGGGCGACGCGGTGACGATCGGCACGCGCACGTGGCGCGTCGTGACCGGCTTCGGCCATTCGCCTGAACATTGCGCGCTGCACAGCGAAGCGGACGGCGTGCTGATCTCCGGTGACATGGTGCTGCCGCGCATCTCGACGAACGTGTCCGTGTTCGACCTCGAACCGGAAGCGAACCCGCTCGCGTTGTACCTGCAGTCGCTCGGCCGCTACGAGACGATGGCGCCCGATACGCTGGTGCTGCCGTCGCACGGCAAGCCGTTCCGCGGCGTGCGCACGCGCATCACGCAACTGCGCGAACACCACGACGCGCGCCTGGCCGAAGTGCGCGTCGCGTGCGCGGAAAAGCCGATGAGCGCGGCCGACATCGTGCCGATCATGTTCCGCCGCCGCGAACTCGACATCCACCAGATGACGTTCGCGCTCGGCGAGGCGCTCGCGCACCTGAACCTGCTGTGGCTCGCGGGCGAACTCGTGCGCGAGCAGGGCGACGACGGCGTGCTGCGGTTCCGTACCGCCGGCTGACACCGCTTCGTTTTCCTCACGCGACGGGTTCGTAGCGCCACCCGTCGCGATGCCATTGCATCGTGTGCGTCGGGTCGAGCGCCGCGAGAAACGCGGTGTCGTGCGACGCGACCACGATCGCGCCGGGGAAGCCGGTCAGTGCACCTTCGATCGCACGCACCGATTCGAGATCGAGGTGATTGGTCGGCTCGTCGAGCAGCAGCAGTTGCGCGGGCGTGCCGCGCCACAACGCGCACGCGAGCGCGGCCTTCAACCGTTCGCCGCCGCTCAACTGCCGTGCCGGCTGCGTCGCGCGCACCGCGTCGAGCTGCAATAGCGCGAGCCGGCTGCGCAGGTCGCCTTCGGCGAGCGGCGTATCGAGCAGCCCCAGTTGCTCGACGATCGAACGATCGGGATCGAGCAGCGCGAGCCGCTGGTCGAGATACGCGGCGCTCACGTGGGTCGTGCATGCGCCTGAACGCGGCGCAAGCTCGCCCGCGAGCATCCGCAGCAACGTCGATTTGCCGCAGCCGTTCGGGCCGGTCAGCGCGATGCGCACGGCGCCGCTCGCCGACCACGTGATCGCATCGGCATTGCCTGCGATGTGCCACGGCAGTTGCGCACCTTCGAGCGTGAACAACTGGCGACGTGCGCTGACTTCGGTACCCGGCAGCGACACGAGCACCGGCGCATCGGCTTCGACGCGCGCGGCCGCTTCCTGCACGCGTTCGTCGAGCGTCGCCTTGAATTCATTCTGGTGGCGCCGCACCGTGCCCATGATGCTGCGCGCCGCGCCCTTGCGGCTCTGTTTTGCCATCGATGACAAGTTGGCCGTTTTCGCCTCGCGCAGCGACGCGGCCGCGTGTCGCTGGATCGTGTCGTGTTCCTGTTCGAGCCTGCGCCTGACGCGTCCGCGTTCGGCACGCGCGTTGTCGAGCGCAGACTGCGCGGCATCCTGTTCCGCGTCGCGCTGCGCGCGGTAGAGCGCGTAGTTGCCGCCGTACGAGCGCACGCCTTGCGGTGTCAGCTCGACGATGCGCTGCACGTCGGCGAGCAGCGCACGGTCATGGCTCACGATGATGAGGCCGCCGCGCCAGCCGTCGAGCGCCGCGCGCAGCCACGCGCGGCCAGTCGCGTCGAGATGGTTGGTCGGTTCGTCGAGCACGAGCAGGCCCGCGCCGGACAGCAGCGCGCCGATCAGCGCGACGCGCGCGAGCTGCCCGCCGCTCAGGGCCTGCGCGGGCGTGTCGGGTTGCACGTCGTGCAGGCCGGCTGCGTCGAGCGCGATGCGCAACCGTTCCACGAGATCCCAGCGATCGCCGATCAGGTCGAAGTCGTGCGGTTCCGCGCGGCCGTCGGCGAGACGCGCGAGCGCGCCGAGCGGCACATCGAGCGCGGCAATCTGCGCGACGGTTCGCGGGCCGGCCGACGCGTCGCCGTCGTCGTGCTGCTGCGCGACGTAGACGATCGACGTATGCCGGTCGATCGTCCCCGCGCTCGGCGCGCAGCGGCCCGCGATCAATTGCGCGAGCTGGCTCTTGCCGATGCCGTTGCGGCCGACGATGCCGGTCGGCGTGCGGTCGATGGAAAGGTCGAGCGAATCGAACAGCGTGAAGCCGTCGTCGAAGCGGAAGGAAACGTGATGAAGCGCGACGAGCGCGCCGGTGGGCGTGGCAGCAGCCATAAGCACCTCCAAAAATGCGTGAAGACCTTCGCGCGCGGCGTGCGTGGCACGGCGGCGAAAACATTTCGGGAAGGCTTAGTTGTTCACTTTGGCTGGCGTCCGGTATGAGGAATGAGCGCGCAGTGTAGCAAGCGCGGCGCGCGGGCCGCAAGCGACGGCCCGACGCACCGTCGCTTGCGCGCCACGCGCGAGGGTCGCGTTACTGCACCGCGACGGACGTGAAGTTCTGCCGCCCGAACGGGCTCACGTGATAGCCGCTCACGTTTGTGCGCGTGAGCGCGGCCGCGGTCGGGTAGCCGAGCGGAATCCACAGCGCCTGGTCGTGGATGATCTTCTGCGCGGCTTCATACAGCTTCGCGCGCTTGGCCTGGTCGGCGGTCGATTTGCCGTCGGCGATCAGCTTGTCGAGCTGCGTGTCGCAGAAGCGCGCGAAGTTGATGCCCGACTTCACCGCGTTGCAGCTGAACAGCGGCGACAGGTAGTTGTCCGGATCACCGTTGTCGCCGGCCCAGCCCATGAACAGCATGTCATGCTGGCCGAGCTTCGCCTGCTTGATCAGCTCGCCCCATTCGATCACCTTGACCTCGGCCTTCACGCCGATCTTCGCGAGGTCGGCCTGCAGCAGCTCCGCGCCGACCTTCGGGTTCGGGTTCAGCACGCTGCCGGTCGGGCGCGTCCAGATCGTCGTCGAGAAGCCGTTCGGGAAGCCGGCCTGCGCGAGCAGCTGCTTCGCCTTTGCAGGATCGTATGCGTACGGCGCGACGTCCTTCGCGTAGCTCCACGTGTTCGGCGGATACGGGTTGTTCGCGGCCGTCGCGGTGTTGTCGAACACGACCTTCAGGTAGGTCGCGCGGTCGAACGCGAGGTTCAGCGCTTCGCGCACTTTGTCGTTGTCGAGCGGCTTCTTCTGCGTGTTCAGCGCGACGAACGCGGTCATGAACGCGGGCGTCTGCACGACCTTCAGCGCACTTTCACCCTTTGCGGCGAGCACGTCCTGCGGCTTCGGTGACAGCGCGATCTGGCATTCGCCGGCCTTCACCTTCTGCAGGCGCACCGACGGGTCGGGCGTGATCGCGTAGATCAGCCGGTCGACCTTCGGCTTCGTGCCCCAGTAGGTCGGGTTCGCGTCGTAGCGGATCAGCGCGTCCTTCGTGTAGCTCTTCAGCACGAACGGGCCGGTGCCGACCGGCTTCGCGTTCAGGTCGGCCTGCTTGCCGGCCTTCAGCAACTGGTCCGCGTATTCGGCCGAGTAGATCGACGCGAAGCCCATCGTCAGGATCGGCACGAACGTCGCGTTCGGCTCGTTCAGCACGAACTTCACGGTGCTGTCGTCGACCTTCGTGACCGACTTCACGAGCTTCACGAGGCTCATCGACTGCGCGTGCGGGAAGCCGCTTGCACCGGCCACCTTGTGCCACGGGTTCGAATCGTCGAGCATCCGCGAGAACGTGAACACGACGTCGTCCGCGTCGAGCGAGCGGCTCGGCTTGAAATAGTCGGTGGTCTGGAACGCGACGTTCGGGCGCAGGTGGAACGTGTACGTGAGGCCGTCTGCGCTCGCGTCCCATTTGTCGGCGAGCGCGGGCACGACTTTCTTCGCGGCTTCGTCGTACGACACGAGCGTGTTGAAGATCACGTCGGCCGATGCGTTGGTCGTGACGAGCGAGTTGTACTGCACGACGTCGAAGCCGTCCGGGCTCGATTCCGTGCACACGGTGAGCGGCTTGGCGGCGGCGAGGCCGGGGGCGGCGAGGGCGGCGGCGAGCGTGGCCGCGGCGAACAGCTTGACCTGCATAGGATCTCCCACGTGGCTTGTGTTTTTTGCTGGGTGACGGGATGCGGGCGCGGCCCGGAAGCGGACAGGGCCGGCGCGGCTGGCGAATAGCATACCGTCAAAGCGCAAGACGCGTGAAAAAAGGCGCCTGAACGCGGTGAATTGGCCGAAAAACGGCTGCGTTCGCGACGGAACGGGTGTTGGGGCGGCGAGGGAGGCTGCGGGCGGAGGAACGCTGGCGCTTGGGGGGCGCTGGACGGTGGCGCGTCAGGGACGGCGCAGGAGCGGTGCGGGTGTCGAATCGAAATGTCGAAACGGCCGGCGGGTTCGGTGATGCACAGGGGCGGAGAGGCGGCGTGGGAGCGGTCTGCGAATCGACGCGTCGAAGCGGCTTGGCGTTTGCGTCTGTGTCGGTGCGGAGGGCGGAAGGCGGAAGGCGGAAGGCGGAAGGCGGAAGGCGGAAGGCGGAAGGCGGAAGGCGGAAGGCGGAGAAGCGGAGAGACGGCCCGCGAAGCTTCGCGCGGGCCGGTGCTCACCGGAGCGTCAGTGCGCCCCCGCCTTCGGCTTGCGCGGCGCCTTCTCGAACAGGCGGTCGTACAGCCAGCGCGGCAGCACGTGCAGCACCTTCGCGACGACGCCCATCTGCCACGGAATCACGCGGAACGCGTGCTGCCGCGCGATCGCCTGGGCCGCACGCGCGGCGAAGCGGTCGGCGTCCATCAGGAACGGCATCCGGTACGGGTTGTGCGCGGTCATCGGCGTACGGATGTAGCCGGGCGCGATCGTCACGACGCCGACGCCGGCGGGCCGCAGCTCGACGCGCAGCGCTTCGAGATACTTGATCGCGGCCGATTTCGACGCGCTGTACGCACCGGAGCCGGGCAGCCCGCGCACGCCGGCGACGCTCGCGACACCGACCAGCGTGCCGTGGCGCGTGGCCGTCATCGGGGCGACGAACGGCTCGAACGTCGCGACCATCCCGTAGTAGTTGATGTCCATCACGTCGCGAAACGTCGCGAGATCGCCCTGGCCCGTGACGGCGCCCTGGCTGATGCCTGCGTTCGCGATCACGACGTCGGGGCAGCCGTGCGTCGCGATGAACGACGCAGCGGCCGTCGCGAGCGCTTCGGCGTTGCGCACGTCGGCGGAATAGACGGAGATGGACAGCTTCGGGAAGCGCCGCGCGAACGCATCGAGAGCCTCGGTGCGTCGCGCGACGAGTGCGAGCGTGGCGCCCTGGCGGGCGTATTCCTCGGCCATCGCGAGGCCGAGGCCGCTCGATGCGCCGGTGATGAAGACCTTCAGCGGAGTAGTCATGCCGGCGCGCGGGCGGGGATCAGAGCTTCTTGTCCTGAACCTGCTTCACGAGGAAGTCGAGCACCTGGGCCGTGCCCGGGATGCTGTTCGCGTAAGCGGGGCCCGTCTTGTACTTGCCCTGGACGACGACCGTCGGCACGCCGTCGATCGCGTAGTCCTTCAGCAGCTTGGCCGACTGGTTCACTTCGCCCTGCACGCTGAACGAGTTGTACGCGTCCATGAACTGCTTCTTGTCGACGCCCTGCGTGGCCAGGAAGTCGGCCTGCGCCTGCGGCGTCAGCAGATAGTTCTTCTGCTTGTGGATCGCATTGAAGATCGCCGGCGTGACCTTCTCGGAGATGCCGAGCGCGGACACCGCGTAGAACAGCTTCGAGTGCGGGACGAAATCGTCACGGAATGCGACCGGGACGCGCTTGAAGTCGATGTTGTTGCCTTGCTTCTTCACCCAGGCTTCGATCGTCGGCTCGAATTCGTAGCAGTGCGGGCAGCCGTACCAGAAGAACTCGATCACCTCGACCTTGCCGGCCGGCGCGGACACCGGCTGCGGCGACTTCATCACCTCGAAGTCCTTGCCGGCGACCGGTGCGGCGGGCGAAGCCTGCGCGAGGCCGGCGGCCAGGCCCAGGGACAGAAGGAGCGTGCTAAGCAGTTTTTTCATGTTGTGAACGTCGAATCAGTTGCTCGGGTTACGAAACGTAACGGGTTCTGAGTGGGCTCGGCCGGTTGCTTACTGCTTCGTGAAACGGATCACCGCCGTGTCGACACCTGCATCGGACAGGCGCTGGCGGGCCGAGTTCATATCCTCGAACTTCGAGAACGGGCCGACACGCACGCGGAAATACGTCACGCCGCTGACATCGCGCTTCGACACCTTCGACTCGAAACCCTGGAAGCCGAGGCGCGCGCGCTGCTGCTCCGCGTCGCCTTCCGTCTTGTACGCGCCCACCTGCAGGAAGTAGCCGGTATTCGCGTCGTTCGCGGTCGGCGGCTTCGCTGCCGCGGCGGCCGTGGCCGACGAGGTCGGCTTCGGCGTGTTCGCGGCCAGTTGCTGTTGTTGCTGCTTTTGCGCGGCGGCTTGCTGCGCCTGCTTCTGCGCGGCGAAGCGGGCGAGGTCGTCCTCGCCGCCTTGCTGCTGTTGCTGCTGCGCTTGCTGCGTCTTCTTCGGCGGCGGCGTGGTGTCGGCCGGCTTCGGTGCGACGGCGACGCCGTTACCCGACGACGTATTGTTCGACGCGGTCGTGTTGTTCGAGCTGCCGGTGTTGTTCGACCCGCTCGACCCGTTGGCCTGCGGCGGCACTTCGACGATCTGCGGTTCGGGCAGCAGGCCGCCCTGGGTCTGGTTCGCGGCCTGGCCGGGCGCGGTGTTCGGCGGCGCGGGCTGCGCGGCCTGCGGCACCGGCTGGCCCGGCGTCTTGCCCTGCAGCGCGCGGTTCGGATCGAACTGCTGCGGCTGGCTCGCGCCGTTGTCGGCCGGCGGCGGCGCGACCTTCGACACGAACGGCGACGGGGAACGCGTGATGTAGAGCGCCACCACCACGGCGATCGCGAGGCCGACGATCAGGCCCAGCACGATTCCAAGAAATGTCCCTCCGGCTTGTTTCGATTGCTTCGAAGTTCGGCGTGGTTGTGCCATTGCTTGAGTCACCTGCAAAAAGAATCGTGAAAAGGCTGCGGCTGGGGCACCCGACGGCAGGCGCCCAGCCGCAGCCATTCGCTGCCCGGTTCGGGCCGCTTGCTGCCTTACATCTTGGCGGGCGCGGACACGCCGAGCACCGCCAGACCATTCTCGAGCACCTGCCGGGTCGCGGCGAGGAGTGCGGCGCGCGCATTGCGCGGCGCTTCGTCGTCGACCAGCACGCGCTCCGCATTGTAGAACGAGTGGAATTCGCCAGCGAGGTCGCGCAGGTAGAACGCGACCGCGTGCGGTGCCAGCTCGTTGGCCGCGTGCGTGAGCATGTCCGGGTACTCGGCCAGCTTCTGCATCAGCGACGCCGCTTGCGCGCTCGTCAGCTGCGACAGGTCGGCGCCCGGCAGCTGCGCGACGTCGACGTTGTAGCGCGATTTCAGCTCATTGAGCACCGAGCAGATCCGCGCATGCGCGTACTGGACGTAATAGACCGGGTTTTCGTCGTTCTGTTTCAGCGCGAGGTCGATGTCGAACACGAACTCGGTATCGGCCTTGCGCGAGATCAGGAAGAACCGCACCGCGTCGCGGCCGCGCGTGATGGTCGCTTCGTCGATCAGGTCGGGCGCCGCTTCCTGGCCCGCCGCCGCGCCGCCCGACCATTCGATCAGGTCGCGCACCGTCACGTAGCTGCCCGCGCGCTTCGAGATCTTCACTTCCTGGCCTTCGCGCATCACGGTGACCATCTTGTGCAGCACGTAGTCGGGGTAGCCCTTCGGGATCCCGATGTGCAAGCCCTGCAGGCCGGCGCGCACGCGCGCGATCGTGCCGTGGTGGTCCGAGCCCTGGATGTTGATCACCTTGGTGAAGCCGCGCTCCCACTTCGTCACGTGGTATGCGACGTCCGGCACGAAGTACGTGTACGTGCCGTCCGACTTGCGCATCACGCGATCCTTGTCGTCGCCTTCGTCGGTCGTGCGCAGCCACAGCGCGCCGTCCTGCTCGTAGGTCATGCCGGCCTTGATCAGCGCGTCGACCGTCTTCTCGACACGGCCTTCGCTGTACAGCGACGACTCGAGGTAGTACTGGTCGAACTTCACGCCGAACGCCTGCAGGTCCATGTCCTGCTCGCGACGCAGGTACGTGACCGCGAACTTGCGGATCGCGTCGAGATCCTCGACGTCGCCCGTGCCCTTGACCGGCTCGCCGTCGGACGCGGCGACCGTTTCGCCGTTCAGGAAGTCGCGTGCGATGTCGGCGATGTATTCGCCGTTGTACGCGGCTTCCGGCCAGCCCGCGTCGCCCGGCTTCAGGCCGCGTGCGCGCGCCTGCGTCGAGATCGCGAGGTTGCCGATCTGCACACCGGCGTCGTTGTAGTAGAACTCGCGGTGCACCGCGTAGCCCTGGCTCGCGATCACGTTCGCGAGCACGTCGCCGAGCGCGGCCTGGCGGCCGTGGCCGACGTGCAGCGGGCCGGTCGGGTTCGCCGACACGAATTCGAGCAGCACCTGCTTGCCTTTCTCGCGATCCGACGTGCCGAACGCGCGGCCCTGGTCGAACACGGCGGCGATCACCGCCTGCTTCGCGGCGGCCGACAGGCGCAGGTTGATGAAGCCGGGGCCGGCGATCTCGGCGGCTTCGACGAGGCCTTGCGCGCCCGGCTGGGCGGTGAGGGCGGCGACGATCTGCTCGGCGAGCTGGCGCGGGTTCGTGCCGAGCGGCTTCGCAAGCTGCATCGCGACGTTGCACGCGACGTCGCCGTGCGCGGCGACCTTCGGGCGCTCCAGCGTGATGACGGGGGCGACGGTTGCGGCGTCGGCGCCTTTCAGCGCGTGTGCGACCTGCTTGACGCTATCCGCGAGCAGGGCTTCGAGGGTCTGTTTGTGTGCTGGCAGCATGCTGGTAGAAGGCTTCGTTGGTGGCGGCCGGAAACGCCGGCCCGCCGGCGCGCTTTTTAAGCGCGCGTTTCAGGGATCGCAGAATTTTAACAGGTGCTAATATGCCGCTCAGGCGGCCCGCGTCCGCGAGGCCGGACGCCGGTCTGCCGGCGTTCCCCAACCGCGCCGCGCAGGCACAACAAGATGAAAAGGGAATTGTCATGATTACGTTCAAGAGCAAGGCGGCACAGGATCTCGACGTGCTGAAGGATTTCGCCGTGTATGTGCTGGGTCTCGTCGGCAAGCAGCTGGGCGAGCGCGGTGTGATTACGCACGATGAGCTGGACCACGCGATCGCCAAGCTGGAAGGCGCCGTTGCGCAGGCGAAGCAGGAACGCGCCGAGCACGCCGGCCATTTCCACGAAGATGAAGCCGACCACGCGCACCACGAAGTGCCGCCGAGCCTGGCACAGCGCGTCGCCCCCTTCCTCACGATGCTGCGCGAAGCGAAAGCCGGCGAAGCCGACGTGCACTGGGGCTTCTGAGCCTGCTTGCCCGGCCGGTCCGAAAGGATCGAAAGGTAGGAAAAAGCCCGCTTCCGAGCGGGCTTTTTCTTTTGTCTGACAATAGCGGGCGGCTGCGCGCCCGTCGAAGGGCCGATTACAGCTGCGGCGCAAGCGCGCGGCGCGCGTCGTCGAGCGACAGCGCCATGCGCTGCGCATAGTCCTCGAGCTGATCCTGCCCGATCTTGCCGACCGAGAAGTACGTGCTGTCCGGATGCGCGAGATAGAAGCCCGACACGCTCGCGGCCGGCAGCATCGCCAGCGAATCGGTCACGCTCATGCCGATCTCGTCCGCGCGCAGCACGTCGAACATGTCGCGCTTCACGAGGTGGTCGGGGCAGGCCGGGTAGCCGGGCGCCGGGCGGATGCCCGCGTACTTTTCGGCGATCAGCGCATCGTTGTCGAGCGTTTCGCCGCTCGCGTAGCCCCACAGCTCGCGCCGCACGCGCGCATGCATCGCTTCCGCGAAGGCTTCCGCGAAGCGGTCGGCGAGCGCCTTCAGCATGATCGCGCTGTAGTCGTCGTGGTCGGCTTCGAACTGCTTTTCCTTCACGTCGACGCCGAGGCCGGCCGTCACCGCGAACATCCCGATGTAGTCGGCGACGCCCGATTCCTTCGGCGCGATGAAGTCGGCGAGCGAGCGGTTCGGCCGCATTACGCCGTCGACCACCGGGCGCACGCTCTGCTGGCGCAGGTTGCGCCACGTGAGCAGCACTTCCGAGCGCGACTCGTCGCTGTAGATCTCGATGTCGTCGCCGTTGACGGTATTCGCCGGCAGCAGCGAGATCACGCCGCTCGCGGTCAGCCAGCGGCCCTGGATCAGGCGCGCGAGCATCGATTTTGCGTCGGAAAACACGCGCCGCGCCGATTCGCCGACGATCTCGTCGTTCAGGATCGCAGGGTACGGGCCCGCGAGATCCCAGGTCTGGAAGAACGGGCCCCAGTCGATGTACTGCGCGAGCTCGTTCAGGTCGTAGTTCTTGAACACGCGGCGGCCGATGAACTTCGGCTTCACCGGCTGGTAGCCCG
This sequence comes from Burkholderia lata, assembly GCF_000012945.1. Classification (NCBI taxonomy): domain Bacteria; kingdom Pseudomonadati; phylum Pseudomonadota; class Betaproteobacteria; order Burkholderiales; family Burkholderiaceae; genus Burkholderia; species Burkholderia lata. The sequence goes on along the minus strand of NC_007510.1, from coordinate 3,419,530 downwards.
CCCAGTCGACCTTGGTCTTGTTCGCGCGCGCTTCGGCGAGCGTGACCATCGGCTGCGCCTTGCGGTTCGCGTGCTGGTCGCGGATGCGTTCGTAGTCGGACTTCAGCTCGTCGAGGTACTTCGTCGCGCCTTCGTCGGACAGCAGGCTGGAGGCGACCGATACCGAGCGCGACGCGTCCGGCACGTAGACCACCGGGCCTTCGTAGTGCGGCGCGATCTTCACGGCCGTGTGCACGCGCGAGGTCGTCGCGCCGCCGATCAGCAGCGGAATCTTCTTCACGCGGAAGTAGTCGTCGCGCTGCATTTCGGACGCGACGTACGCCATTTCCTCGAGGCTCGGCGTGATGAGGCCCGACAGCCCGATGATGTCCGCGCCCTCGACCTTCGCCTTCGCGAGGATCTCGTTGCACGGGACCATCACGCCCATGTTGACGACTTCGAAGTTGTTGCACTGGAGCACGACCGACACGATGTTCTTGCCGATGTCGTGCACGTCGCCCTTCACGGTCGCGATGACGATCTTGCCCTTCGCGCGCACGTCGCCGCCCGCTTCCGCGAGCAGGCGCTTTTCTTCCTCGATGAACGGAATCAGGTGCGCGACGGCCTGCTTCATCACGCGCGCCGATTTCACGACCTGCGGCAGGAACATCTTGCCCTGGCCGAACAGGTCGCCGACGATGTTCATCCCGTCCATCAGCGGCCCTTCGATCACGTTGATCGGGCGGCCGCCGGCCGCGTCGATCTTCGCGCGCACTTCCTCGGTATCCTCGACGATGAAGTTCGTGATGCCGTGCACCAGTGCATGCGAGAGCCGCTTCTCGACCGGCTGGTTGCGCCACTCGAGGTTCTCTTCCTTCTTCGCGCCGCCCGCCTTGAACTTGTCGGCGATTTCGAGCAGGCGGTCGGTCGAATCGTCGCGGCGGTTCAGGATCACGTCCTCGACGCGCTCGCGCAGCTCCGGGTCGAGGTCGGCGTACACGCCGAGCTGGCCCGCGTTGACGATGCCCATGTCCATCCCCGCCTGGATCGCGTGGTACAGGAACACGGTGTGGATCGCCTCGCGCACCGGGTCGTTGCCGCGGAACGAGAACGACACGTTCGACACGCCGCCGCTGATCTTCGCGTGCGGCAGGTTTTGCTTGATCCAGCGGGTCGCCTCGATGAAGTCGACCGCGTAGTTGTTGTGCTCCTCGATGCCGGTCGCGATCGCGAAGATGTTCGGGTCGAAGATGATGTCTTCCGGCGGGAAGCCGACTTCGTTCACGAGGAAGTTGTACGAGCGCGTGCAGATCTCGATCTTGCGCTCGTAGGTATCGGCCTGGCCGGTTTCGTCGAACGCCATCACGACGGCCGCCGCGCCGTAGCGGCGGATCAGGTGCGCGTGGTGGCGGAACGCGTCCTCGCCTTCCTTCAGCGAGATCGAGTTCACGATCGCCTTGCCCTGCACGCACTTCAGGCCCGCCTCGATCACTTCCCACTTTGACGAGTCGATCATGATCGGCACGCGCGCGATGTCCGGCTCCGATGCGATCAGGTTCAGGAAGCGCACCATCGCCGCCTTCGAATCGAGCATCGCCTCGTCCATGTTGATGTCGATCACCTGCGCGCCGTTCTCGACCTGCTGGCGCGCGACCGCGAGAGCCTCGTCGAACTGGCCGTTGAGGATCATGCGTGCGAACGCCTTCGAGCCGGTGACGTTGGTGCGTTCACCGACGTTGATGAAGAGCGTCCCGGGCGTGACGTTGAACGGCTCGAGGCCGGCGAGGCGCATCATGTGATCGGTCATGGCGGTGCGGATTCTGGTGATGAAGGACGTGGGGCGGTCGGGTCAGGCGTTGTCGCTGTACTGGTTCGGCCAGCGGCGCGGCTTCACGTCGGCGAGCGCCTTCGCGATCTCGGCGATGTGTTCGGGCGTCGTGCCGCAGCAGCCGCCCGCGAGGTTCACGAGCCCGGCTTGCGCGAATTCCTTCAGGAGGCCCGACGTGACGTCCGGCGTCTCGTCGAAGCCCGTCTCGGCCATCGGGTTCGGCAGGCCCGCGTTCGGGTAGCACGACACGTACGTGTCGCACAGCTTCGCGAGCTCGGCGATGTACGGGCGCATCAGCGCCGCGCCGAGCGCGCAGTTCAGGCCGAACGTGAGCGGCTTCGCATGACGCAGCGAATTCCAGAACGCCTCGACCGTCTGGCCCGACAAAATCCGGCCCGACGCATCGGTGACGGTGCCCGAGATCATGATCGGCAGGCGCTCGCCGGTGTCTTCGAACAGCTCGTCGAGCGCGAACAGTGCGGCCTTCGCGTTCAGCGTGTCGAAGATCGTCTCGACGAGGAACAGGTCGACGCCGCCGTCGAGCAGCGCCTTCGCCTGCTGGTAGTACGACGCGCGCAGCTCGTCGAACGTGACGTTGCGTGCGCCCGGGTCGTTGACGTCCGGCGAGATGCTGGCCGTCTTCGGCGTCGGCCCGATCGCGCCCGCGACGAAGCGCGGCTTTTCCGGCGTCGCGTATTTCTCGGCCGCTTCGCGCGCGAGCTTCGCCGATTCGATGTTCATCTCGACGACGAGATCTTCCATCTCGTAGTCGGATTGCGCGACGGTCGTCGCGCCGAACGTGTTGGTCTCGACGATGTCGGCGCCGGCCGCGAAGTACTGGTCGTGGATCTCGCGGATGATCTGCGGCTGCGTGATCGACAGCAACTCGTTGTTGCCCTTGATGTCGCGCGGGAAATCCTTGAAGCGCTCGCCGCGATACGCGGCTTCGTCGAGCTTGTAGCGCTGGATCATCGTGCCCATCGCGCCGTCGAGGATCAGGATGCGCGATTTCAGCAGCGCAGGCAGAGCGGCGCCGCGCGTGTAGGGCGCGTCGAGCGGGACGGAAGCGGCGAGAGGAGTCGCAGACATGGGCGAAAGACCGGCGAAGACGGGAAAGCCGTCATTGTAGCCGGTGCGCATGGGCACCGCCCGGCCTTGCGCCGCGCCGGCCGGGCCGCCAAATGAAAACCCCCGCCGGCGAACCGGGCGGGGGCATGATCGGAGTGCTCGCGGCGCCGCGTCGATGCGCGGCGAATGGCCCGGCCGCACGAGGCGCCGGGCCGCGGGTCGTCAGTGCAGTACGACGGGCATCATCATCAGGCTGTCGAATTGTCCGAGGAATTCGTCGACCTCGTCGAGCGATGGCTCATCCTCGATCAACTGTTTCACGTGCGCGCGGAATCGTTCGGCAAGTTCGCCGTCGATGAAGATTTCGCGCTGCGCGTTCTTGTCGACGATTTCATATCCGCCGGCATTCATCAGGTGGTGGCCGGCCTGCGGCGCGAATTCGACGACGCAGTAGTTGGGGCTGTTGTAGATCATTTGCATGGCGGCACTCCTCTTCGCAGTGGCATCTGGCCTTGTTGTCCCCTAGGTGGGGCGAGCCTTGCCGGTTTCAAGGGGCTTGCGCTGCACACCCCGTTCCCGTCTGCATGGGGTGTATCGGTTAGAAGCCGATGTCTATGAAACGTTTCCCATTGTCTGCCGGTGGACTGAAATAGTTGTTAAAGAGTGTCATCGGCCATTTCACGGAAATCTGTAATCGGTCGAAATTGCCGAATCGCGTGCATGCGCACGTGAGTTCACTGTGTGACAGGCGATGTGACAGGCGAAGGCGTGGGCGGTGCAGCCGGTTGTGCCGGCGGTTGCACGGTGGCCGGCGGCGCGGGTTGTGCCGGTTCCGCGGCGGGAGCGCCCGATGCATCAGGCGTCGGTGCACCGGCGGGCGCATGCGTTGCGCCGCCTGCCGGTTCTTCATCGGAAGGCGCGTCCGGCGCCGCGAGCCGGCCATGCCACAACAGCTCGATCTGCGCGCCGTTCGGTTCGGACTGCACGAGCCGCGCGGGCAGCCAGCCGAGCGACGGCGCGAGCCACATGTCGATGCGGCGCGTATCGCCGTCGCGCCGCGGCAGGCGCATGAAGTGCCGCGCACCGATGATGCCGGCCTGCGTCTGCACCTGCTCGTCGCCGATCACGGTGATCGGCCAGGTCTCGCCGCTGTTGTTGTCGATCACGAAGAACTGCTGCGTGACGCCCGGCTTGTACGCCGACGGATTGCCGCGCACGAGCCCCGACAACTGCATCAGCATGCTGAAGCGGTCCTGCACGCCGTCGGGCAGCGGCGCGTTGTTCGGCGTGCGCGTGAACACGACCTGCCGGATCTCGCGGTTGAAGATCGCGATGTCTTCCGGCCGTTTGCCGCGCTTCTCGACGTAGCGGTCGGGCGCGACGCCGAACGCGTCGATGCGGCCTTCGCTGCGGTAGGTGAACGGGCCGACGAACGGCACGGGCATCGACACCGACAGGTCGTAGGTGTGCCCGTCGGTGCGCCAGCGGATCGTGCCGATCATGTTCTGCATGCCGTTGTAGAACGTGTCGTACTGCAGGTCGCCGGACGGCGGCGCGCTGAACTTCACGCCGTTCGTCGCGGGGCCCGGCGTTGCGGCGCTGGCAGCGCCGGCAGCCGACGCGGCATGTGCGCCCGATGCGCCCGGTACGCCACTCGCCGCGGACGCGGCGGCCGGCGGCTCGCCGTGTTCGGCCGTTTGCGTCGACGTGAGGACCGGCTCAGGCGCGGGTTTCGGTGCGGCGGCCTTCGGGGCCGCCGGGGCGGGCGCGGCCGGCTGCTCGACCGGCTTCGGCGCAGGCGGCGCGGGCTGGCGCTCGATCGGTTGCGGCTTCAGCAGCTCGATCTGCACGGGGATTTCGGCGGGTGGGGGCGGCGTGAACGCTTCGCGGTTGCGCATCAGCCAGAACGCGGCGAGCGCGTGCAGCACCAGCACGACGACGAGCGCAATGCCCACGCGCAGCCAGTGGCGGGGCAAAGCGTGACTCGGGCGGGTGTCGGCAGGCTGCATGGGCATCGGAACAGGATCGGGGCGTTCGCATGACGTCGGGCGCGCCGCGCGCGCCACAGGAATCGGACTGTCGAATGCGCCGCGCGTTCGCGCTGCGTGACGGGGTGGGTACCGGATGCGTCAGGCGTCGCGCGCGTCGGGACTATAGCCGAGTTCGTAAGACAGTTTCTGCGCGCATGCGCGCAGCGCGGTGTCGATCTCGCCGCCCCATGCAATGTCGAACGAGCCTTCCTGGCCGAGCGCGACGATCGCGAGCGCGAGTTCGCCGACCGCATCGAACACGGGCATGCAGAACGCGTGGATCGTCGGCAGCAGCATCCCCTCGACGCGCGCGGCCTCGTGCCGGCGCACGTCGGCGAGCACCGCGTCGACCTCGTCGAGCGTGCGCGGGCCGCCGTGGTGCGGCGAGCGGCGCGTATCGGCGAGTTCGCGCTCGAGCATCGCGGCGGTCTTGCTGCGCGGCAGGTACGCGGCGAACAGCAGCCCCGTCGCGGAGCCGAGCAGCGGCATCACGTCGCCGAGCTTCAGCGACGCCTTCGCCGGGTGGCTCGATTCCATCCAGTGGACGATCGTCGGCCCCTGGTTGCCCCACACGGCGATGCCGACCGTCTGGTCGAGGCGGTCGCGGAATTCGGTCAGCGCGATCCGCGCGAGCTTCACGCCGTCGACGCGCGCGAGCCGCGCAAGCCCCATCTGCAGCGCGAAGCCGCCGAGCTCGTAGCGGCCCGAGACGGGATCCTGCGACACCACGCCGAGCCGCGAGAAGCTGACCAGGTAGCGGTGCGCCTTCGCAGGACTCATGCCCGCGCGCTGCGCGAGGTCGCGCAGCATCATCGCGCGCGGCTCGCTCGTCAGCACGTCGAGCAGGCGGAAGCCGACCTCGATCGACTGGATGCCGGAACGGACCTTCTCGCCGTGCTCGCCGGAAGCGGCGTCGTCGGTGTCGGAGTCGGCGAGATCGTCGTCGGGAAGCGGGCTGGCAGGCATGGGCGGCAGGTGCGCGAAAAGGCGGTAGAAGTCGGGCTGAAAAACCGGGCCGAAAAATCGGGGCGAAAACGGCGCGCACAATCGCGGCGCGCCGCAGGGATTCACCATCGTAAAATAGATTCCCTCCATCGTCACTACAACGCCAGAGTCCCCTTATGAAACTTGCTTCGCTGAAGGACGGCACGCGCGACGGCCAGCTGATCGTCGTGTCGCGCGACCTGCACACCGCGGCGATCGCCGACGCGATCGCGCCGACGCTGCAGCGCGTCCTCGACGACTGGGCGTTCTACGCGCCGCAGCTGCGCGACCTGTACGACGCGCTGAACCACGGCCGCGCGCGCAATGCCTTCACGTTCGATCCGGCCAACTGCATGGCGCCGCTGCCGCGAGCGTTCCAGTGGGCCGACGGCTCCGCGTACGTGAACCACGTCGAGCTCGTGCGCCGCGCGCGCGGCGCGGAGATGCCGCCCGAATTCTGGACCGACCCGCTGATGTACCAGGGCGGCAGCGACGATTTTCTCGGGGCCCGCGACGACGTCGTGTGCCCGTCCGAGGAATGGGGCGTCGATTTCGAGGCGGAAGTCGCGGTGATCACCGGCGACGTGCGGATGAGCGCGACGCCCGACGAAGCGCTGAAGGCCGTGCGGCTCGTCACGCTCGTGAACGACGTGTCGCTGCGCAACCTGATTCCGGCCGAGCTCGCGAAGGGCTTTGGCTTCTTCCAGAGCAAGCCGGCTACCGCGTTCGCGCCGGTCGCCGTGACGCCCGACGAGCTCGGCGACGAATGGCGCGAAGGCCGCGTGCACCGGCCGATGATCGTCCACTGGAACGGCAAGAAGGTCGGCCAGCCCGATGCGGGCACCGACATGGTGTTCCACTTCGGCCAGCTGGTCGCGCATGCGGCGAAGACGCGCAACCTGCGCGCCGGCTCGATCGTCGGCTCGGGCACGGTGTCGAACAAGGACGCGAAGCGCGGCTATTGCTGCATCGCCGAGAAGCGCTGCCTCGAGACGATCGAGCACGGTGCGCCGCAGACCGAATTCATGCGCTACGGCGATACCGTGCGCATCGAGATGTTCGACACGGCCGGCAAGTCGATCTTCGGTGCGATCGAGCAGTCGGTCGCCCCGCCGGACGGCGCGGCGTAAGTCACGCGGAGCGCGTAGCGCTCCGCGTTCGCGAAACCCGGGCCCGGCCCGCGCGCCGGGTTTCGCCTGATGTTTGCCCGCGCGGGCTTGGCTACACTCGATTCAGGGGCGCGAGAGCCTCGAGCAAGGAGCAGCGCATGGCCAATCTCGCCGCGTACGGCGGTTACGAAGCACTGAAGGTGACGCGCCGCGATCATGGCGTGCTCGACATCGTGATGAGCGGCGAGGGCACGAACCGCAGCGGCCTCGCGACCGCGAACGCGCGCATGCATCGCGAGCTCGCCGACATCTGGCGCGACGTCGACCGCGATCCCGACACGCGCGTCGCGGTGATCCGTGGCGAAGGCAAGGGCTTCTCGGCGGGCGGCGATCTCGCGCTCGTCGAGGACATGGCGAACGACTTCGACGTGCGCGCCCGCGTGTGGCGCGAGGCGCGCGACCTCGTCTACAACGTGATCAACTGCAGCAAGCCGATCGTCTCGGCGATGCATGGCCCGGCCGTCGGCGCGGGGCTCGTCGCCGGGCTGCTCGCGGACATCTCGATCGCCGCGAAGGATGCACGCATCATCGACGGCCACACGCGGCTCGGCGTCGCGGCAGGCGACCACGCGGCGATCGTGTGGCCGCTGCTGTGCGGGATGGCGAAGGCGAAGTACTACCTGATGCTGTGCGAGCCGGTGAGCGGCGAGGAGGCCGAGCGGATCGGGCTGGTATCGCTCGCGGTCGAGCCGGCCGACCTGCTGCCGAAGGCCTACGAAGTGGCCGAGCGGCTCGCGCACGGTTCGCAGTCGGCGATCCGCTGGACCAAGTACGCATTGAACAACTGGCTGCGCACGGCCGGGCCGACCTTCGATACGTCGCTCGCGCTCGAATTCATGGGGTTTGCCGGGCCCGACGTGCAGGAAGGCATCCGCTCGCTGCGCGAGCGCCGTCCGCCCGAGTTCCCCGGCGACGCGCCGTTCTGACACGCGCTGGCGCTATGATCGATCCAGGCGCGGCTCGCGCGATGCATGGCGGCCGCCTCGTTCTCACCCAGTCAACCAGGACGCCCGTATGACGACCGATGCCTCCGGCTCCAACCCTTTCGCCGGCTTTGCCGGCTTCAAGCCCGCCGACATGATGGACCGCATGTGGGACATGATGCGGATGTCGCCGTTCGGCGGGATGACGTCGTTTCCGGGCGCCACGCAAGGGCTGCCGCCGTCGCTGTCGAGCATGTCCGACATGATGGCGCCGCTCACGAGCGTCGAGGAGCTCGACAAGCGGATCACCGATCTGCGCGCCGTCGAGCAGTGGCTGAAGCTCAATCTCGGGATGCTGCAGTCGGCGATCCAGGCGCTCGAGGTGCAGCGTGCGACGCTCGCGACGCTGCGTGCGTTCGGCGCGTTCGCGCAGAGCTCGATGTCGGCGGCCGAGGAAGCGGCCGTCGCGGCCGCGCATGCGGCGAAACAGGCGTCGGGCGACGCGTCGCCGGCACCGGATGCCGACGCGTCGGATGCGGCGGCGGGCGACGCCGCGCAGCAGGCCTTCGATCCCTCCGGCTGGTGGAACCTGCTGCAGTCGCAGTTCAACCAGCTCGCGAGCCTCGCGATGACGCAGCCGGGCATGCAGCCCGCCGCGCCGGGCGCTGCGCCGGCGGACGCGGCGGCGCAGCCGGAGCCGGAGCCCGCGGCGAAGCCGGCACCGGCCGCCGCCGCGCCGCGCAAGCCCGCCACGAAGCGCGCGAAGTCGGCCGGTGCGGCCGGTTCGGCCGCGGCGCGCGCGGCAGCCGCTTCGTCGCCCGAAACCCGTCCGCCGAAGCGCTCGACGTGACGCGGCGCAGGTAGCAGGTCGATCATGCGGCTCGCGCTCGTTCTGATGGGAGGTGGCGCACGTGCCGCATATCAGGTCGGCGTGCTGAAGGCGCTGGCCGAGATCGCGCGCGAGGCCGATCCGCAGCGGCACACGCTGCCGTTCGCGGTCGTGTGCGGCTCGTCGGCCGGCGCGATCAACGCGACGTCGATCGCGAGCCATGCAGACGATTTTTCCCACGGCGTGCGGCGCCTGCTCGAATTCTGGGAGCCGCTGCGCGCCGACTACGTGTATCGCACCGACTGGCTCGGCATCGCGGCCGCCGGCGCACGCTGGCTCGCGGCGATGACCTTCGGCTGGGCGGCCCGCCGCTCGCCGCGCGGGTTGCTCGACAACGCGCCGCTCGCGCACCTGCTGCAGCGCGAGCTGAGTTTCCACCGGATCGAACAGATGCTCGAGGCGCGCCTGCTGCACGCGCTTTCGGTGACGGCGCTCAGCTATTCGAGCGGGCGGCACCTCACGTTCTACCAGGCGGCCCAGCCGATCCAGGCATGGCGGCGCGCGCAGCGCACCGCGCGGCTCGTCGACCTGTCGGCGTCGCACCTGCTCGCGTCGTCGGCGATTCCGTTCGTGTTCCCGGCCGTCCCGCTCGTGCTCGACGGGCAGATCGAATACTTCGGTGACGGGTCGATCCGGCAGATCGCGCCGCTGTCACCGGCGATCCACTTCGGCGCGGACCGGATCGTCGTGGTCGGCGCGGCCGACCCGCGGCCCGAGATCCCGGCCGCGAACGGCACCGGGCTGGTACGCGGCTACCCGACGCTCGCGCAGATCGGCCAGCAGGTGCTCGCGAGCGTGTTCCTCGACTCGATCGGCTCGGACATCGAGCGCATCGAGCACATCAACCGGATGATCGAGCACCTGCCGCACCAGGTCGAGGTGGACAGCGGCTGGCGGCACGTCGACGTGCTCGCGATCGCGCCGTCCGAGCGCATCGAGCTGATCGCCGCGAAGCACCTGAAGCAGATGCCGGCGACGATGCGCGGGCTGCTCGGCGCGATCGGCGGCAGCCAGCCGGCCGGCGCGTCGTTCGCGAGCTACCTGCTGTTCGAGGAGGCGTTCACGCGCGAACTGATCGAGCTCGGCTACCGCGACGGGCGCGCGCAGCGCGACACGCTGGCCGGCTGGATTGCGCGGGCGGACGGCGGCAGCGCGCCGGCTGCCGGCATGCCGCCGGAAGACGGTCTCGCGACCGGCGAAATACGGGTCTGATGCGTACAGGGCAATGTAAGGTTGCGTTTTCGCGACGGTCGGCCGCGACCGATCGCCGCACCGCGATTGGCGGCGCACGACCGGCCAGGCGTCTCGGAACCGTCATGCACGCGTGATATCATGGCCGCCGCCGTATACACCATATCGAGCAGCCCGCCGATCCGGCATCCGCACGGGACCTTTCGGGGAACCCGCCTGGGGCAGGGGACGGGCGCGCCAACGAGCCGGCCAGCGCCGGCCCCCACTCAGGCAAGCGTGCAGCCGGTTCCGTTCGCGGAGCGTGGCTGCGGCATGCTGCAACAGCGGCGGCGCGGCCGCCCGGCTGCCGGACGAGGAATCCCCGTCCGGCGGGCCGGTTTCCCGCGTAAAATTAGAGTCTTGGCTGCAAAAAGCGCGCTCGGGCGTGCTTGCGCGGCAACAGTCACGTTTAGAGAAGTCGCATTGCGCAGAACAGGGGTGGGACCATCATGAACACGATGCTTTATCCGGAACTTTACCGATCGCTCGAAGCCGTCCGCTGGGACATGGAGAAGGACATTCCGTGGGACAAGTTCGACGCTTCGCTGCTCACCGACGAGCAGGCGAAGACGATCAAGATGAACGCGATCACCGAATGGTCGGCGCTGCCCGCGACGGAAATGTTCCTGCGCGACAACCAGCACGACAGCGACTTTTCCGCGTTCATGAGCGTGTGGTTCTTTGAAGAGCAGAAGCATTCGCTCGTGCTGATGGAATACCTGCGCCGCTTCAAGCCGGAAATGGTGCCGACCGAAGAGGAACTGCACGCGGTGCGCTTCCAGTTCGACCCGGCGCCGCCGCTCGAGACGCTGATGCTGCACTTCTGCGGCGAGATCCGCCTGAACCACTGGTACCGTTGCGCGGCCGACTGGCACACCGAGCCGGTCATCAAGCAGATCTACGAAACGATCTCGCGCGATGAAGCACGCCACGGCGGCGCATACCTGCGCTACATGAAGAAGGCGCTGAACAACTGCGGCGACGTCGCACGTGCCGCGTTCGCGAAGATCGGCGTGCTGATGGCGTCGGCGCGCCGCACCGAGAAGCCGCTGCACCCGACCAACCTGCACGTGAACCAGGCGCTGTTCCCGCGCGACACCGTGCAATCGCGCCTGCCCGATCCGGAATGGCTCGAGCGCTGGCTCGACGAGCAGATCCGTTTCGACGGCGAGTGGGAAAAGAAGGTTGTCGAGCGGATCCTGCACAACCTGTCGATCCTGTTCGAGCGCACGTTCGCGACCGCGCAGGAGCTGAACCGCTACCGCAAGGAAGTCACCGGCCGCCTGCAGGCCGAAAGCGGCCCGTCGTCGGCCGCGCAGCCGGCCTGAGGCCGGTTGGTGCCGCAGCCGGCGTGAATCGCGCCGGCCGCGTCGCGCGATGTCGTACCCGTTGCATGAAGCCCGCCCGGTCAGTCCGGCGGGCTTTTTATCTGGCGCCGCCGCCGCGCGCGCCGTTGCCCATTCCGTCCGACTTCCATCATGTCCGCCACCTTCGAACGCAAGCTGATCACCCGTGATGCCCTCGTCGCCCTGCGCGCGTCGCTGCCGTCACCCGTCGTGTTCACCAACGGCGTATTCGACATCCTGCATCGCGGCCACGTCACGTATCTCGCCGATGCGAAAGCGCTCGGCGCATGCCTGATCGTCGGGGTGAACAGCGACGCGTCGGTACGCATGCTCGGCAAGGGCGACGACCGGCCGATCAATCGCCAGGAAGATCGCGCGGCGCTGCTCGCGGCGCTGGAAAGCGTCGACTGGGTCGTGACGTTCGAGGAAAAGACGCCCGTGTCGCTGATCGAGGCCGTCCGGCCGGACATTCTCGTGAAGGGCGGCGACTACGACATGGATGCGTTGCCGGAGTCGGCATTGGTGCGTGGCTGGGGTGGCCGCGCGCTGGCGATTCCGTTCGAGCACGATCGCTCGACCACCGCGTTGCTGAAGAAGGTACGCGCGCAGCAGCCCTGAGCGCCGCCTGGCGCCGTCAGGGCGCGGACGCCGCGAGCGGCTCGGCCGTGACGGCCGGCGGCGCGATCGGGCCGCCGATGACGGGCTGGTCGGAGGCCTGCGCAAGCGGCGTCACGCGCAGCGCATCGGGCCGCACCTGCCGCGCCAGCACGCCGGGTTCGCGCGGGCCGGCCGCCGGCAGCGGCCCGAACACGCCGCGCGCCACCACGAACGCCAGCATGTTGGCGAGAAAGAGAACAGCGATCAGCCAGCGCAGCATCGTCGATACTCCTCGTCGTCATTGACGTGGTTCACGTCATTCAATCGGGCCGGCCGCATCGCCGGCTTTTTCATTCCTGCCGTTGACCGTGCGTGCGGGTCGCCGTCGTGGCGCGGCCCTTCACCGTCATCGTGACGCAGGCCCGCATGGGCTCGCGTCGCCGTGCGCCGGCGCGATGCCGGCGCTTTCCGTCACGCCTGCGCCGCCGTTGCGGCCGCCGCTTCCGCGGCAATCAGCGCGAGCCCGGACAGGATCAGTGCATCGTGACGCGTATGCGGGAGCGTCAGCGCACGCGCGACGTCGTCCGCCGCGCCGCCGGCCAGCACGAGCCGCACGGGCGCCTGCCATGCGTCGGCGAGATCGCGCCACGCGCGTTCGATCAGCCCGGCCTGCGCGTACAGGCAGCCGGCCGACAGCGAGCGCGGCGTGTCGACCTGGAACGGTTCGGCCTGCGCGCCAGCAAGCAGGCCGCTCGCGATGTCGGTGGTCAGCGTCGGCAACTGCGCGGTGTGCGTGCCGAGCGCGCGCATCATCAGCGCCCAGCCCGGTGCGATCAGCCCACCCGTGAAGCGGCCGTCCGCGCGTAGTGCTTCGAGCGTCGTCGCGGTGCCGAACGTCGCGATCAGCAGGTGTTCGCCTGGAAACGCCGCGTGCGCGCCGATCAGGCCGGCCCAGCGGTCGCTGCCGAGCTGGTCGGGCGTCGTATAGCCGTTCGTCACGCCGCATTGCGTGTGGCGCGAGCGTATCGTCGTGCGCGGCAGGCCCGGCCAGCGGGCGTCGAGCAGCGTGTCGAGCCGGGCGGCCACGTCGGCGCCCGCGACGTTCGAGATCCACGCGCCGCGCGGACGCGGCAGGGTCGACCAGTCGGGATCGGCGCCGCCGTCGCGGGTGTGGCCGAACGCGCCCGTCTCGACGAGCGTGCGCTGCGCATCGGCGAGCGCCCACTTGATCCGGCTGTTGCCGGCGTCGATCAGCAGGTGCGGCTCGTTCATTGCGCTTCGCGCAGCGACACGTCGCCGGCGGCGATGGCCTGCATGCCGTCCGGCGTATCGAGCAGCAGCTGGCCGGTCGCATCGATGCCGGTCGCGATGCCGCGCGCACGTTCGACGCCCTGTTCGAGCAGGACGACTTCGCGTCCCGCGTACGCGTGCAGCGCATGCCAACGGGGCAGGAACGGCGCGAGCCCTTCGGCGCCGAACTGCGCGAGCGCGGGCGTGAGCGCGTTCAGCGACGCGGCGAGCGTATCGGTGAGGTTGGCGGATGCGCACGCGATCGACAGCGCGGCGGGCGGCAGCCCGCTCGCGAGCGTCGCTTCGCGCGCACGCAGCGCATCGACCTGCGCGGCGACGGCTTCCGCGCCGCGCACGTTGATGCCGAAGCCGATCACGACGGCGGTGGCATCGGCGCTGGCCCACGCGGTTTCGATCAGGATCCCGGCGAGCTTGCCGACGATACGCGGCGTGCCGTCGTCGGTGGCCGTCAGCAGCAGGTCGTTCGGCCATTTGAGCGCGACGCGCGAGCGGGCGTCGAGCGGCAGCGCGGCCAGCCCTTCGGCGAGTGCAACGCCGATCGCGATGCTGAGGCCGCCGAGCGCGTCGACGGGGCGCGGCACGATGCAGCCGACCGAGCACAGCAGCGCATTGCCGGGCTGCGCGAACCACGGGCGGCCCTGCCGGCCGCGGCCGGCCGTCTGCTCGAACGCGACGCGCACGAGCGGCGCGGGCAGCGCGTTCGCGTTGCGTGGCAGCGCCTTGAGCCGGGTGGCGACGTCGGCGTTGGTCGAGCCGGTGGCGGCGACGATGTCGAGCGGCCACGCACGCGGCGCGGCGTCCAGGTGCGCCTCGAGCCGGTTGCGCGCGATGTGCGCGTCGCCGGAATCGGGCGTGTCGGAGGAGGTGGGGGCGTTCATGGCGCCTATTGTAGCGACAGGGGGCGATGGCGCGCGTCGAGCGCCGCGCGCGACCGGGGAGGGCGGCGCGCGGCCGCCCGCATGCGAGCGGCGCCGCGGCGCCGCACCGCTCAATGCTTTTCCATCCGCTCCAGCGCCTTGATGTCTTCCTCGGACGTCATTTCGCAGGCCAGCAGCGTCTTGCCCTTCAGCGCCGGGCCCTGGCGGGCCGACACGAGGATCAGCGCACCGCCCGGGCCACGGACCGTCAGCCGGCGCGAATAGCCGACGGACGACGCGCCCAGCAGGTGGCCCTTCTCGAGGGTGAGCTGGTAGCGTTTCGCGAGCTGGTCGGCGACCTCGCCGTCCACCAGCACGCCGATTCCGGTACTGACAAACACGACCTGCTGCGTCGTGAAGCCGTCGCGATGGATCGGCTCCGGCAGGCGATAGACCGCGGCACCCAGCATCGACTCGTCCGGTTTCGGATCGGCCGCCTTGGCGGTGTTGTAGATCGAGTCCATCAGGTCCGACGTGAACGGCGGCTTGCAAAGTGCGGCATTGAAGATGTCGGGCTGGGCGGGCGATGCGGCGAGTGCGGTGAGCGGCGCGCCGGCAATGACAAGGGCGCCGACGGCAGCGGCGCCAAGCCTGGAAAGGCGATGGGACATGGATGCAGTTCTCTCAGGTTTTATTGTGAGGCTGCATGGTAATGCATTGCCGCGCGCCGAACGATCGGCTGGGAGCGGCCGGATGGCGGCAAGGCAACCGGCGTGCGCGCCCGCGCCCCGCGATCGATTCCGTTGCCGGGTGATCGATGCGCGGGGCGGCGGGGCACGCGCGTCATGCAGCCGGCGGGATGCCGGTTCGTGCGCGTGCGCTTGCTCGCGGACGAACCGCTACGGCGCGACGACCGGGTGCTTCAGCGCATGCGCGGTCTCGATCCACTGCGCGTGGAATTCGTCCGCGTCGGGCTTGAGCCCGAGCTCGCCGTTGCGATAGGCCATTGCGAGCGTCTGCACGGCTTCCGGCAGCTCGTGCTCGGCGGCGCGGCGATACAGCGCCAGCGCGCGCGCCTCGTCGCGCGGCACGCCGCTGCCGTCCCGGTACGCGTTCGCGAGCATGAAGTCCGCGGCCGGGATGTCCGCGCGCGACGCGACGTCGAACCAGTGCGCGGCCTGAACGGGATCGGCGGCGACGCCATAACCGCTGCGATAGATCAGCCCGAGGTAATACGCAGCGGCCGGGTCGTCCTGCGCGGCCGCTTCGCCGAGCAGCGTGCGGGCGCGTGCGTAGTCCTTCGGCATGTCGCTGCTGCCGAGCAGCAACGCCTTGCCGAGCGCGAGCTGCGCACGCCGGGCAGCCGGCGCGTCGGCCTTGCCGTCTGCCGCCGCGGCCGTTTCCAGCCAGCCGCGCCCCTCGTCGCGCAGCCCCGGTTCGCGCGCGTCGGCGAGCGCGATGCCGAGCGCCGCCTGCGCGTCGCCCGAGCCGCGGCGTGCCAGCGTGCGCAACTGCGCGAGCGCGTGCGGCTCGGTGGCCTGCGTGACCATCGCCTGCCACTCGTCGAGCTGCGCGGCGCTCGGCGCGGGGCCGGCGCCTCGCAGGCCGGTTGCCGCGACGACGGCCGCGACGGTCACGGCCGCCGCCGCGAGCAGCGCGGCCGGCGGGAGTTTCGCGCGCAGCAGGCGCCGCGCGGCGGCGGCGAGGCCGGTTTCGGCCGGCCGCATCGTCCGGATCGGTTGCATCGCGGGCCTCATTGCGTGAGGTCGATTTCGTAGGTGGCGAGGTTCTTGCCCGAACCGTCGTCGGCCACGACCTGCGTGATGCCGGTCAGGCCGGCCGCCGCCGCGTCGCCGAGGCGGTTCGGCGCGGACGCGAACTGCACGTGCGCGACCGAGCTCGCGAGCTTCGTGAAGCGCCAGCTGCGCTGCGCGCCGTCGGCCGTGCGCGTGATCTTGCCGCGCTGCTTCACGAACGCGATCAGCACGTCGCGGTTTGCATCCGGCGACGCGAAGATCGTCTTGCTGCCGTCGAGGCCCGGGAAGTTGCCGCCGCCGCTTGCGCGGTAGTTGTTGGTCGCGACGATGAACTGCGCGTTCGGGTCGATCGCCGCGCCCTTGTACGTCAGGTTCTTGATCCGGCTGCCGACCGGCTGCGTGACGTCGATTTCATACGCGAGATCGGCCGACGTGAACATGTCGAAGTTGTAGCCGGGGAACGTGCTGACGAGCGGCTGCACGGTCGCCTTGGTCGGGTCGATGCGGTTGAAGCGCTTGGCCGCGGTTTCGAGCCAGTTCTTCACGTCGGCGCCGCTCACCTTCACCGCGTACACGGTGTTCGGGTACAGGTACAGGTCGGCCGCGTTGTTGATCGCGAGTGCGCCCGGCGCGACGTCGGTGTAGTCGGTGCCGCCGCCGAAGCCGCTCTTGAACGGAGCGCTGACCGACAGCACCGGCAGCGACGCGTATTGCGGCAGGTTCGCCTGCACGTAGGTCTTCACGTAGTCGGCCTGCGCTTCGTTGACGATCTGGATCGCACCCGGATCGCCGACATCGGCGAAGTACGAGTTCATCCGGTAGTCGGTCGAGCCGATCGGCGTCTTCACGTAGTCGATCGTCGCCTGGTGCTCGGCGGCGATGGCGGCGGAAACCGACGGATCGGCCGCGACGTAGCTCTTGTCGGCGTTCTGGATCGGGCGCGCCTCGACGGTCGTCTGCGACTTGTCGACGCTCCACGTCTTGCCGTCGAACTTCAGGCCGAGCTTGATCACGCCGAGATGCTTGCCCCAGTAGTTGGCCATCACGGTCGGCACGCCGTTGACGGTGCCCTTGACCTTGTCGACGCCCGGCAGGTTGAACTGCGACACGGTGCTGTTCGCGTCCGGGAACACCTGGTGCGAATGGCCGATCAGCATCGCGTCGATGCCGGTTACCTTCGACAGCCACCAGCTGCCGTTCTCCATCGTCGGCGAATACGCGGAATTGTCGAGGCCGCCGTGCGAGATCGCGACGACGAGATCGGCGCCCTTCGCGCGCATCTCCGGAACGTACTTCTCGGCCGCTTCCTTCAGGCCGGTCGTGTAGACCTTGCCGTCGAGCCAGCGCTTGTCC
The DNA here is from genome assembly GCF_000012945.1 of Burkholderia lata. NCBI lineage: Bacteria > Pseudomonadati > Pseudomonadota > Betaproteobacteria > Burkholderiales > Burkholderiaceae > Burkholderia > Burkholderia lata. The sequence continues at coordinate 3,402,209 of NC_007510.1, read as the reverse complement.
CAGTTCATGATCGCGGGCGGCGTGAAGCCGATGATGCCGATCTTCACGGGCGCGCTGACCGTCTTGCCGTCCGGCGTCGTCGCGGTCACGGTGCGGGTCAGGATCGTGTACGGCGTGAACAGCGGCGCGTTGGTCTTCGCGCTGATCACGTTCGCCAGCACCTGCGGGAAGTTCGGGCCCGCGCACTTCTTCTGCTGGGCCGGCGCCGGCAGGCCGTCGACCTCGAACGTGTTGCCGGTCACCTGCGACAGGTACGGCAGCCCGTAGTTGAATTCGTGGTTGCCGATGCCGCCGCCGTCGAATTTCGCGGCGTTCATCACCTTGTAGATCGCGAGCGTCTGGTCGCAGCTGACCGGCTTCACGAGCGCCTGGTAGTCCGACAGCGCCGTGCCCTGGATCGTGTCGCCGTTGTCGAGCAGCAGCGTGTTCGGATACTGCTTGCGCGCTTGTGCAATCAGCGTCGACACGCGCTCGAAGCCGAGCGAATTGTCGGCGGCGAGCTTGAAATAGTCATACGACAGCACGTTGGTGTGCAGGTCGGTCGTCTCGAGCAGGGCGAGCGTGGCCGTCGTGCCGACAGGCGCCTGGGCTGCCGGCGGCGTCACCGGCGGCGAGGTGACGTCGTCGCCGCCACAGGCGGCGAGGATGAAGGCGAGGCTGGCGAGCGCGGCGATGGCCGGCACGCGACGGCGGGAAAGCAGGGGGAGACGCATCGGTTGTCCTGTTCGGTGTTCTGTTTTATGAAATGCGAGTACGCAACGAATGGCGGCGCGGGGCGCCGACGGCCTGATGTGCGGCGCGTGAGAGTATCGAAAGGAAACGTGACGGAAGAATGAAAGGTGGTGAAGCCGGCGGCGGGCAGGGGGCGACGACGCCCGCGCGCACCCCGGGGCGGGCGACTCGGCCAGGCGTCTCCGGCCCGGCGCTCCAGCGCGGCGCCCCCACGGAAATCCTCACGTCGCGTCGCCGGGCGGTTCGCTACAATGGCCGCTGTCACCTTTTTGCAAACAACCTGCCCTTGGACTTCGAGACTCCTCCCGGCCTGTCGGTCGACGCCGGCGGCCAGGGCCAGACGGTGCGGCTGTACGGCCAGTGGACCGCGCTCGCGCTTGCACGCAATCGCGGCGCGGTGGCGCGTCGTGTCGCGAGCATCGCGTCCGGGCGCGTGAGCGAATGGGATCTGTCCGGCATCGAGCGGCTCGACCACGTCGGCGGCCAGGCGCTGTGGCGCGTGTGGGGCCGCAAGCTGCCGCCCGGCGTCGCGTTGAGCGTGACGCAGCGCACGATCTTCGAGCGCATCGAGCGGCTCGACAGCGAGCGCGAGGCGCCCGAGCGCGTGGTGCGCTTCGATCCCGTCACGCGGCTCGGCCAGGCGATCTTCGGGTTCGGCGAACACCTGCAGGGCGGCATCGCGATGTTCGGCCTCGTGATCCTCGATGCGCTGTCGGTGCTGCGCCGCCCGAAGACGATGCCGTGGAAGGAAACCTCGGCGAACATCTACAGCGCCGGCGCGCAGGCGCTGCCGATCACCGCGCTCGTCGCGTTCCTGATCGGCATCGTGCTCAGCTACCTGTCCGCGCAGCAGCTGCAGATGTTCGGCGCGAACCGCTACATCGTGAACATCCTCGGGCTGTCGGTGATCCGCGAGCTCGGCCCGGTGCTGTCGGCGATTCTCGTCGCGGGCCGCTCGGGCTCGGCGATCACCGCGCAGATCGGCGTGATGCGCGTGACCGAGGAGCTCGACGCGATGCGCGTGATGGGCATCCCGCACGGGCTGCGGCTGATCCTGCCGCGCGTGCTCGCACTCGGCATCGCGATGCCGCTGCTCGTGATGTGGACCAACATCGTCGCGCTGACGGGCGGCGCGCTCGCCGCGAAGCTCGTGCTCGGCATCGACGTCAATTATTTCGTGCGCTCGCTGCCGGGCGTCGTGCCGATCGCGAACCTGTACATCGGCGTCGGCAAGGGCATCGTGTTCGGCATGCTGATCGCGCTGGTCGCCTGCCATTTCGGTTTCCGGATCAAGGCGAACTCGCAGAGCCTCGGCGAAGGCACGACCACGTCGGTCGTGTCGTCGATCACGGTCGTGATCCTCGCCGACGCGGTGTTCGCGATCCTGTTCCAGAACGTGGGGCTCGGATGAACGCATCGAACGAAACGGACGCCCACGCCGCGGCCATCGGTGCCGGGTCGGTCGGTACCGGGCCGGCGGCGTCGGCCGATGCCGACGACCTCGTGATCGAGGTGCGCAACCTGACCAAGCGCTACGGGCGCAACATCATTCACCAGAAGCTCGACTTCGATGTGCGGCGCGGCGAGATCGTGTCGATCGTCGGCGGCTCGGGCTCCGGCAAGACCACGCTCGTGCGGCAGATCCTCGGCCTCGAGCGGCCGACCTCGGGCACGATCAAGGTGTTCGGCGAGGATACGGCGACCATCGACGACGCGAGCGCGCGGATGATGCGCACGCGCTCCGGGATGCTGTTCCAGCAGGGCGCGCTGTTCTCGTCGATGACGGTGTTCGACAACGTCGCGCAGCCGCTGCGCGAGCTCGGCCGCGTGCCGCCGGATCTGCTGCACGACATCGTGATGCTGAAGCTCGAGATGGTCGGGCTGCCGTGCAAGCACGCGTCGAAGATGCCGGCCGCGCTGTCGGGCGGGATGGTCAAGCGGGTCGGCATCGCGCGCGCGATCGCGCTCGAGCCCGAGCTGCTGTTCCTCGACGAGCCGACGGCCGGCCTCGATCCGCAGGCGTCGGACGAATTCGTCGAGCTGATCGCGACGCTGCACCGCACGCTCGGGCTGACCGTCGTGATGGTGACGCACGATCTCGACACGATGGTCGCGCTGTCGACGCGCGTCGCGGTGCTGGCCGACCGGAAGGTGCTGGTCGCGGCGCCGGTCGAGGAGGCCGCGAACGTTGACCATCCGTTCATCCACGAATATTTCCTGGGGCTGCGCGGGCGCCGCGCATTGCAGGCGCTGCCGCCCGAGCGGCGCGCGAAGCTGCCGAAGGCGGCCCTCGAACCGGCGCTGTCGAGCGTCGAGCTGTAGGCACGAAGGAATCCGCGAATGGAAAACAAATCACATGCGTTCTGGGCCGGCCTGTTCACGATCGCGCTGACGCTCGCGATCGCGGGCACCGTGTTCTGGTTCAACGTCGACCGCACCGTGCGCGTGCCGTACGACCTGCTCGCGCGCACCAACGTGACGGGGCTGTTCCCGGACGCGGCCGTGCGCTTTCGCGGCCTCGACGTCGGCAAGGTCCAGTCGATCGGCTTCGATCGCTCGCACCCGGGCCAGATCCGGATCCGGATCCTCGTCGACCACGACGCGCCGATCACGCAGTCGACCTACGGCAGCCTCGGCTTCCAGGGCGTGACGGGCATCGCGTTCGTGCAGCTCGAGGACACGGGCCGCGACCTGGCGCCGCTGCCGTCGTCGACCAAGGCGATCGCGCAGATCCCGATGCGGCCGAGCCTGTTCGACCAGATCCAGGAGCGTGGCGACGTGCTGCTGCGGCAGCTCGAGCTGGCGGCGAAGAGCGCGAATGCGCTGATGTCGCCCGAGATGCGCGAGCAGTTGCGCGCGACAGCCGAAAGCCTGCAGCACGCGGCCGATGGCGCCACCACGCTGACGAAGCAGCTCGGCCCGGCGGTGACCGCGCTGCCGGAAACGATGCACGAGGTGAACCGCGCGATGGCGTCGGCGAACACGCTGCTGCAGCCGAACGGGCCGCTCGTGTCGAACCTGAACAAGGCCGGCACGGCCGCCGAGCAGATCGGCGTCGCGCTGAACGGGCTCAACGCGCGCGTGCAGTACGACACGCTGCCGCGCTTCAATGCGCTCGCCGGCAGCGTCGGCGACGCATCGCGGCAATTGAAGGACGTGGCCGGTGAACTTGGCCGCAATCCGCGCAGTCTGTTGTTCGGTTCGCCCGGCGCGGCGCCGGGGCCCGGCGAGCCGGGCTTCGTCTGGCCGGGTGCGACGGCCGGGCAGTGATACCCATCGAAACCGGAAACATCATGCAGGAACACGCCATGCCACGAATCCTTGACCGCGCGCTGCGTCCCGCCGCGGCCGCGCTTGCCGTGCTGACGCTGTCGCTCGCGGCCGGCTGCGCCGGCAACAGCGCGGTGCTGTCGAATGTCCGCTATGACCTCGGGCCGGCCACGTCGGTCGTGACCGCGGGCCCGGGCCCCGCGCTGAAGGTGCTCGACGTCGCCGCGCCCGACGCGCTCGACTCCGACAAGTTCGCCTACCGCCTCGCGTACGTGGACGCGCAGCACGTGGCCGTCTATCGCGACAGCCGCTGGACCGCGCCGCCCGCACAACTGCTCACGCAGCGGCTGCGCGGCGCGCTGTCGTCGCGCGGCACGGTGCTCGAAGGGTCCGACGGCGTGCGCGCGCCGACGCTCAAGGTCGACCTGAACGAATTCGAACAGGTGTTCGACGGCCAGTCGCAGAGCCACGGCGCCGTCACCGCGCGCGCGACGCTGACGCTCGACGGCAAGGTGCTCGGCCAGCGCACGTTCGTTGCACGCGCGCCGTCGAGCACGCCCGACGCGGCGGGCGGCGCCCGCGCGCTCGCGACGGCGAGCGACCAGCTCGTGTCGCAGATCGCCGCGTGGGTCGGCATGCAGGCGTACGCGGGCACGCCGTGACGCGTGCCGCGCAGCCGCGATGAGCGCGACCGGCACCCCTCGTGCATCGCCGCTCGCGCGGCAGGCCTTTGCCGCTTACGCGGCACTCATCGTCTACGCATCGCTGTATCCGTTCGAAGGCTGGGTGTCGCTCGGCATCGGGCCGTTCGACTACCTGTTCGCGCCGATGCAGCGCTACGTGACCGCCTTCGACGTGGTCACGAACGTGCTCGGCTACCTGCCGTTCGGCGCGCTCGCCGTGCTCGCGTTGCACCCGCGCTGGCGCGGCGTGGCCGCGACGCTGATCGCGGCCGGGCTCGGCGTGCTGTTGTCGGGCTCGATGGAAGCGCTGCAAACCTACTTGCCGACGCGCGTCGCGTCGAATCTCGATCTCGCGGCCAACGCGCTCGGCGCGCTGCTGGGCGCGGCGCTCGTCGCGCCGGCCACCGGTGCACTGCTCGATCGCGGCGCGCTGCGCCGGCTGCGCTTCGCGTGGTTCGAGGACGACGGCGCGACGCCGTTGCTGCTCGCCGGGCTGTGGCCCTTCGCGATCCTGTTTCCGTCGCCGTTCCTGTTCGGCATCGGCGACTGGCCGGCTGCGTTGTGGGAGCGCGCCGACGCGTCGATGCAGGACGCGCTGCTCGCGTGGCTGCCGGCCGCGTGGCGGGTGGGCGAATGGCCGGAGCGCGTCGACGGCTGGCTGTCCGACTCCGGGTGGGAGGCCGCGCTCGGCGGGTTGATGCTGTTCGCCGCGCTGACGATCGCATCGCTCGCGATGCGGCCGCGCGCGCCGCGCATCCGGCTCCTGATCGCGCTCGTCGCCGCGACGCTCGTGCTGAAGGCGGCCGCGACGTTCATGCAGTCGGCCACCGGCCTCGTCGTCGTGTGGGCGACGCCCGGCGCGCGGCTCGGGATCGAGCTCGGCTTCGCGGCCGCGCTCGTCGCGCTGCACGTGCCGGCGACGTGGCGCGCGACGCTTGCGGCGCTCGCGCTGCTGGCCGGCGTGGCGCTCGTGAACCTGCTGCCGGTCAATCCGTTCTTCGACTTCACGCTGTCGGGCTGGCGGCAGGGCCGCTACGTGCACTTCAACAGCCTCGCGCGCTGGCTCGCGTGGATCTGGCCCTACGCGGCGCTGATCTGGCTCGGCCAGCGCGTCGAGCATGCGTGGCTGCCGGCCGTGTTGCGCCGCTGACGTGGTGGTCAGGGCCACGCGGCGGCCGTATCGCGGGCAGCCGTGCGCGCCGCTCGCTATAATCGTCCGCATGAGTGCAGTGTTCGGCACCAATCGGCACTTATGTGCGGCGCCTTCGCGCCCGTGGCCGCGTTGCAAATCCTCGCGATGCCACCAGGCATCGCTGCGGTTTGCGCCTTGCCCCGAGCACGAATCCGCTAGCACATAAGCGCCGCTTGGCACCGAACACTACACGCCCGCTGCCCCGCGCAGCGGCAACCACCCCTCTTTCCGCACGGCCTCGCGCCGGGCCGCTCGTCACCATCATGGATTCCTACTACCAGCACCACGTCTTCTTCTGCCTGAACCAGCGCGAACCGGGCGCCGAGCGCCCGAGCTGCGCGCAATGCGACGCGCAGAGCATGCAGGAATACGCGAAAAAGCGCGTGAAGGAACTCGGCCTCGCGGGGCCCGGCAAGGTTCGCATCAACAAGGCCGGCTGCCTCGACCGCTGCGAGGAAGGGCCCGTGATGGTCGTGTATCCGGAAGGCACGTGGTACACGTACGTCGACCAGGCCGACATCGACGAGATCGTCGAATCGCACCTGCGCGACGGCAAGGTCGTCGACCGCCTGAAGATCTGAGCGGGCCGGCCGAATGAACGTTCATACGCAGAAGTCGCTGATCGCGGGCCCGGTCGGGCAGATCGAAATCGCGGTCGACCTTCCCGACGCCGTGCGCGAAAGCGGCGCCGCGCCGCGCGGCATCGCGCTGGTCGCGCATCCGCATCCGCTGTTCGGCGGCACGATGGACAACAAGGTCGCGCAAACCCTCGCGCGCACGCTCGTGCAGTTGAACTACGTCGTGTTCCGGTCGAACTTCCGCGGCGTCGGCGCGACCGATGGCGTGCACGACAACGGCACCGGCGAGGCCGACGACCTGCTCGCGGTGCTCGCGCACATGCGTGCGCAGCCCGCGTATGCGGACCTGCCGCTCGTGCTCGCGGGCTTCTCGTTCGGCACCTTCGTGCTGTCGCACGTCGCGAAGCGGTTGCGCGACGCGGGCGAGACGATCGAGCGGATGGTGTTCGTCGGCACGGCCGCGAGCCGCTGGCAGGTGGCCGACGTGCCGGAGAACACGCTCGTGATCCACGGCGAAACCGACGACACGGTGCCGATCGCTTCCGTGTACGACTGGGCGCGGCCGCAGGAGCTGCCGGTCGTCGTGATCCCCGGTGCCGAGCATTTCCTGCATCGCAAGCTGCACGTGCTGAAGCGCATCATCGTCGACGCCTGGCGCTAGCCAGTGCGCGGGGGCCGGCGTAACGCCGGCAGCCCGCGTCGCCTCTCACACAGGATCTCCGGCCCACGCCGGACGCGCGTTCTCCCCGCGCGACATCGCGCCGCAGCGTGCGGCGCAATCCGACTTCCACCTCGCCTGCGCATGCCTTTCGCACACCTTCGCGTGCGATGACGTGCAGCTTGCCGTCACCCTGCACCCGATGCGGATGTGCAACTGTCCGGCGTCAGGTTCGCGAAAACGCCCTGCGCGGCCACGTATAATGGCCGGATTCCGCGTCGCCCGCGGCCCGGCTGGGCCCATTGCGGCGCTCGTTTCGCCGCCTGTCCGCCCGCTCGCGACGGCCGCGAACCGAACGCGTCCGCACGAGTCCAACCGGCGCGTTTCGCGTCGCCCGACGATTTCGGGCGAGTGCCCGAAACGCCCGCCGCCTTGCCGTTCAACCCTGCGCGTTTCGCACCGCACTTTCTGCCATCAGCCTGAATCGATCATGCGTCTGTCTCCCCAAGGCCTCAAGTCCCTCGCTTCCTCCATCGCCTTCGGCACCGCCGCGCGCAACGTCGCGCTCGGCGTGATGCTGCCCGTCGCGCTCGCGTCGACGATCGTCGTCGCCGAGGCGAAGCCGGCCGCCAAGGCCAAGGCCGCGCATGCGGCGCCGGCCGCCACCGAGCAGTTCACCGGCGCGCCCGCGACCTACATGCCGGGCGCCGTACCGCCGCCGGGCGTGAATGCGCGCTCGTGGGTGCTCGTCGATGCGACCAGCAACACGGTGCTCGCGTCGGGCAATGCCGATGAACGCGTCGAGCCCGCGTCGCTGACGAAGCTGATGACCGCGTACCTCGTGTTCGAGGCGCTCGACAAGAAGAAGATCTCGATGGAGCAGATCGTCACGCCGAGCGAGGCCGTGCGCCGCGTCGGCCGCGACGAGTCGCGCATGTTCATCGAGGCGAACAAGCCGGTGTCCGTGCACGACCTCGTGTACGGGATGATCATCCAGTCGGGCAACGACGCCGCGATCGCGCTGGCCGAACTCGTGGGCGGCAGCGAAGGGCAGTTCGTCACGTTGATGAACGACGAGGCTGCGCGCCTCGGCATGAAGGGCACGCACTTCGCCGACGTGAACGGCATGCCCGACCCGAACCACTACACGACGGCCGGCGACCTCGCGAAGCTGTCCGCGCACCTGATCCGCGATTTTCCGCAGTACTACAGCATCTTCTCGGAGAAGGAATTCAAGTACAACAACATCCGCCAGGGCAACCGCAACCGCCTGCTGTGGCTCGACCCGACGGTCGACGGCCTGAAGACGGGCCATACGCAAGCGGCCGGCTACTGCCTGATCGCGTCGGCGAAGCGCGCGATCCCGGGTGTGGACGGCCAGCGCCGCCTGGTGTCGGTGATGATGGGCGAGCAGAAGGAAGGCGAGCGCACGCAGGACAGCATGAAGATGCTGAACTACGGCTACAGCGCGTTCGATTCGGTGCGCCTGTTCAAGGGCGGCCAGGCGATGTCGACGCCGCGCATCTACAAGGGCAAGGAAAACACCGTGCAGGTCGGCGTGAAGGGCGACCAGTGGGCGACCGTGCCGCGCGGCCTCGGCGACAAGATCAAGACGGAAGTCGACGTCAATGCGCCGCTGATCGCGCCGCTCGCGGAAGGCCAGCAGGTCGGCACCGTGAAGATCGTCGCCGACGGCAAGACGCTGTCCGAATTCCCGGTTGTGGCACTGCAGGCCGTGCCGGAAGCGGGTATCTTCGGGCGTATCTGGGACTCGATCCTGCTGATGTTCAGCAAGAAGAAGTAAGCACGACGGGCCTTTGTTTTTACGACTTCATCCCCATCTGTCATAGCTATGAGCCAAGCCGAATTTGAACCGATCGTCTACCTCAGCGTGTCGTCGCAGGAGGAAATGGTGCCGCTGTCGGAAGCCCGTGTACCGGTGCTCGACCGCGGGTTCATCTTCGGCGACGGCGTGTATGAAGTCGTCCCCGTTTATGCGCACGACGGCGCGCACGTGCCGTTCCGGATCGAGCAGCATCTGGCCCGGCTCGAGCGCAGCCTGAAGAAGATCGGCATCGCGAGCCCGCACGACGACGCGGGCTGGCGTGCGCTGATCGAGCGCGTCGTCGCGGCGAATGCCGAAGGGCTCGGCGAAGGCAACGCGCTCGTCTACCTGCAGGTGACGCGCGGTGTCGCGAAGCGCGGCCACGCGTTCCCGGCGAACGCGGTGCCGACGGTGTTCGTGATGACGAGCCCGCTGCGCCTGCCGTCCGCCGAAGAACGCGCGCAGGGTGTGCGCTGCGTGACGGCCGAGGATCGTCGCTGGCTGCATTGCGACATCAAGTCGATCTCGCTGCTCGGCAACGTGCTGATGGCGCAGCATGCGGCCGAACGCGATGCGTTCGAGACGCTGCAGCTGCGCGACGGCAACCTGACGGAAGGTTCGTCGTCGAACGTGTGGATCGTGAAGAACGGCGAGCTGCTTGCGCCGCCGCGCAGCAACAAGATCCTCGAGGGGATCCGCTACGCGCTGATCGAGGAGCTGGCCGACGAATGCAAGATTCCGTTCGTTGCACGCGAGATCAGCGAAGTGGAGTTGCGCGCAGCCGACGAAATCATGATCACGTCGGCCACGAAGGAAGTGCTGCCCGTCACGTCGCTCGACGATCTGCCCGTGCAGGGCGGCAAGCCGGGCCCCGTGTTCGCGGCGTTGTATGACGCGTACCAGCGCGCGAAAGCGCGCGAGTTTGAACAGTTTGACCTAACCCGGAGCAAATGATGAGCGAACCGACCAAAACCATCGAGGTGACCGGCGCGATCGATACCCGGAAGGAGTCGCTGCTGGAGTTCCCGTGCGATTTCCCGATCAAGATCATGGGCAAGGCGCACCCCGAGTTCAAGGACACGATCTTCAAGGTCGTCGCGGTTCACGACAACGAGATCGATGTCGAGAAGATCGAGGAGCGCGCGTCGAGCGGCGGTAATTACACGGGCCTCACGATCACCGTGCGGGCGACGAGCCAGGAACAGCTCGACAACATCTACCGCGCACTGACCGGCCATCCGATGGTCAAGGTCGTACTCTAAGCGCTTTCCAGCCTCCTTCCTGCGCGCACTCGGCGGGGGTCTTCCCCGCCGCGCGCCGCGCGTCCAGCTCGTCGCACAGCCGCTTGTATTCGGCGACTTCCTGAAGCAGCCAGGTCCTGAACGCCTGCACGCGCGGCGTGTTCAGGAGCGGCGGCGGACACACGAAAAAATAGTGCCACGGGCTCGGCCCGTCGATGTCGAACAGGCGCACGATGCGCCCGTCGAGCAGGTCGTGCACCGCGAGCGAGCGGCGCACCAGCGCGATGCCCTGGCCGTCGATCGCGGCCAGCAGCAGGTTCGACGAATCCTGGTACAGAATCCCCCGTTTCGGCTCGGTCAGCGTCTTGAGCCCGGCCGCGTCGAACCACGGCCGCCACAGCTCGTCGTCCGAGCGCAGCAGGTTGTAGTGCGCGAGATCGGCGGGCGTTTGCGGCAGCTTGCCGCCATTGAGCGTCGGCGCGCACGCCGGAAAGAACACCTCGTCGAACAGCGGCTCGACATGGAGCCCCGGATAGTTGCCCTGACCAAAGCGGATCGCGATGTCGACGTCGTCGCGTGCGAAATCGGTGAGCGAGTTGGTCGACTGCAGCTCGACGTCGATTTCCGGATGCCGCTCGATGAACGTGCCGATGCGCGGCGTGATGAAGCGCGCGGCGAACGACGACAGCATCGACACCACGAGCCGTCGGTCGCGGTCGCTCGCGCGCACGTCGCGGGTCGCATCGGCGATCACCATCAGCGCGGTGCGGATCTGCTGCGCGTAGCGCATGCCGGCGTCGGTCAGGCACAGCCGCTTGCCGTTGCGCGTGAACAGCTGCACGCCGAGCTCCTCCTCGAGCGCGCGTACCTGGTGGCTGACCGCGCCGTGCGTGACGTACAGCTCGTCGGCGGCGCGCGAGAAATTCTCGTGACGGGCGGCGGCTTCGAACGCGCGAATCGCGTTCAGCGCAGGTAGCTGGCGGAGGTCCATTTGCTAATTTTCCTCACATCGACGTGAAAATTGGTCGTTTTGTCAGACGCCTTGAAGTGACTACGATTGTAGCCATCGAAGCACTTATTGGCGGAGTCGATCATGCAAGAAATTTCTTCAAGCATCACGTTCGAAATCCCCGCGGGCGAAACCGTGCCGATGAAGGTACAACGCAGCACGCGGCTGGTGGTGCAGTGCGGGCCGGTGTGGGCGACGCGCAGCAACGACGTCGACGACTACTTCCTGGTCGACGGCGAGACGCTGAAGCTGCGCCGCGGCGAGCGGCTGTGGCTCAGCGCGGAAGGTCGCGAGGGCGCGTGCGTGGCGTTCTCGGTATCGCGGCCGCCCCGGGAAGTCGCGCTCGGCGGGCTGGCACGGCTGCGCGAACGCGTGACCGCGCTGCTCCATGACGGATGGCGCACCGTCTGACCACTATTTCCTCCGACGGATACCGGCGATCCGTCCCCTCTCCAAGGCCGGCGAGACCCACGGGTTTTCGGTAAACTACCGCCCATGTCCGTTTCGCCGGTTTCCATCGTGTCTACGCCTGTTGCCGTTTCCGCATCGCCCGCCGGGTCCCCGGATCAGCCGGCCCCGCCGGTCACCGTGCGCTGGCGGGGTGTCGAGACCTACGAGGCGAGCTTCGACGCGATGCGCGCGTTCACCGACGCGCGCACGGCCGACACCGGCGACGAGATCTGGCTGGTCGAGCACCCGCCCGTCTACACGCTCGGCCAGGCCGGCGACCCGTCCCACCTGCTGGTGGCCGACAGCGGCGTGCCGCTCGTGAAGGTCGACCGCGGGGGGCAAATCACTTATCACGGCCCCGGCCAGATCGTCGCGTACCTGCTGCTGGACCTGCGCCGGCGCAAGCTGATGGTGCGCACGCTGGTGACGAAGATCGAGGAGGCCGTGATCGAAACCCTCGCGGCGTATAATCTCGCTTCGGTCCGCAAGGCGGGTGCGCCCGGGATCTACGTGGCATCCGGCGTGCACGAGGGCGCGAAAATCGCGGCCCTCGGCCTGAAGATCCGCAACGGCTGCAGCTATCACGGGCTGAGCCTGAACGTGAAGATGGATCTGCGCCCGTTTCTTGCGATCAACCCGTGCGGCTATGCCGGACTGGAAACTGTCGACATGGCGAGCCTCGAGGTTGCCGCCGACTGGAACGACGTCGCCCACACGCTGGTGCGCCGTCTGATCGCCAACCTCGACGGCGCATCCGCGGCCGCCGACAAGCCGCAGGCACTGGAACAACATTCGAATGACTGACGTTACCGCTTCCCCCGCACTGGCCGATTCGGCCGCGACCCCTGCCTACGATCCGACCGCCAAGCAGAAGGCGCAGGCGAAGACGGCGCGCATCCCGATCAAGGTCATTCCGATCGAGAAGCTGAAGAAGCCCGAGTGGATCCGCGTGAAGGCGGCCACCGGCAGCTCGCGCTTCAACGAGATCAAGACGATCCTGCGTGAGCACAACCTGCATACGGTGTGCGAGGAAGCGAGCTGCCCGAACATCGGCGAATGCTTCGGCAAGGGCACCGCGACGTTCATGATCATGGGCGACAAGTGCACGCGCCGCTGCCCGTTCTGCGACGTCGGTCATGGCCGTCCCGATCCGCTGGATCCGGACGAGCCGAAGAACCTCGCACGCACGATCGGCGCGCTGAAGCTCAAGTACGTGGTGATCACGAGCGTCGACCGCGACGACCTGCGTGACGGCGGCGCCGGCCACTTCGTCGAGTGCATCCGCGAAGTGCGCGAGCAGTCGCCGGAAACGCGCATCGAGATCCTGACGCCGGATTTCCGCGGCCGTCTCGACCGCGCGATCTCGATCCTGAACGCCGCCCCGCCGGACGTGATGAACCACAACCTCGAAACGGTGCCGCGCCTGTACAAGGAAGCGCGCCCGGGTTCGGACTACGCGCACTCGCTGAAGCTGCTGAAGGACTTCAAGGCGCTGCATCCGGACGTCGCGACGAAGTCGGGCCTGATGGTCGGCCTCGGCGAAACCGAAGAGGAAATCCTGCAGGTGATGCGCGACCTGCGCGCGCACGACGTCGACATGCTGACGATCGGCCAGTACCTGCAACCGTCCGAGCACCACCTGCCGGTGCGTGCGTACGTGCATCCCGATACCTTCAAGATGTACGAGGAAGAGGCGTACAAGATGGGCTTCACGCACGCGGCCGTCGGCGCGATGGTGCGGTCGAGCTATCACGCCGATCTGCAGGCGCACGGGGCCGGGGTGGTCTGAGCGCCGTTGCTTCGCCGTCTTCCGGCGATCACGAAAAAAGCCCGCAGCGATGCGGGCTTTTTTGTTGGTGCGGACGCGGAGCCTAGCCGAACGGCCGAATTGTGTGCCGGCAGGGTGCCGTCGATGATGTATGCGACGACGAAGTGTCGGGCTACGCAACACGCCAGAGTTGTGCTGTCGACGGTGCCAGCGTTGGGTACGGTAGCGTATTGCCCATCAACGAGTACCCTTTAAGGTGTCGAATGAGAACTCTTATAACGGTTAATGGTTCTCATTGGAGCTCTTAATGATCGCTTGCCTTGAGATCTGGCAGTGTCGACCTATAATGGGTCTCATGGAAACCATTAAATCGGATAAGGGCTCGGTTGAGAACCATAAGGTTGAACGACCTTTGCCTGTCATTGTGCAGCGTACGCTCAAGAAACTGGGTGGCGACATCAATCGTGGCCGGCGTCGGCGCGGGTTGACGCAGCAGGCGTTGGCCGAGCGTGTCGGAGCGGGACTCAGCACGATCAAGCGACTGGAGGCCGGTGATCCGCGCATGCAGTTGCATGTGCTTGCGCGCGTGCTTCAGGTGTTCGGCGAACTCGACCGGCTGAGCGATCTGCTCGACAGCGCACAGGACGACGTCGGGCTCGCGCTGATGGACGAGCAATTGCCCCGACGGGTTCGCACGTCCAAGAAGACTCCCCACGCATTTTGAGCAGCGAATGAACGGTAAAGCGATCAAGCCGGATGTCAGCGAAGCACTGGACTTGCACATCGGTACGTCCGGGCTGCCGGTCGGGCACTTGCTGTATGTGAGCCAAGGGCGGCGCGAATTGTCCCAGTTCGTCTATGACGAGCGCTGGTTGACGCATCCCGATCACTTCGAGATTTCGCCCGACCTGCCGCTGCACGCCGGCTATCAGACGCGTCGCGCACCGCGCGCGGTGGATTCGGTCTTTCACTTCGCGCTTGCCGATACGGAGCCCGATGCATGGGGGAGGCGCGTCATCGATCGCGCGCATGCCAAGCTGCGTCGAACCCAGCCCGACCTCAGGCCACTCAACGAGCTGGATTATTTGTGTGCGGTCGATGACTTCAGCCGGGTCGGTGCACTGAGGCTGTGTCGTTCGGGCCGGTATTTGCGGACCGAGGAGGACGGGCGGCGGACCACGCCGCCTTTCATCGAACTCGAGCGGATCGCCGATGCCACTCGCGCGCTCGAGGCGGGCACCGACACGGCCGCCGATCTGCGCTATCTGCAGGGCAAGGGTACGTCGCTGGGCGGTATGCGCCCGAAATGCACGGTGCTGGACGAGAACGGCAGACTCGCCATCGGCAAGTTTCCCAGCATCGGGGATACGATCAACGTAACGCGAGCCGAGGTGCTGGCACTGCGTCTCGCTCGCACGGCCGGTATCGATGCGGCGGGCGCACGATGCGTGATGGTGGGCGAGACGCCTGTCGCGCTCATCGACCGGTTCGACCGCACCGGCGACGATCTTCGTATTCCGTATCTGTCGGCCGCATCGATGCTTCAGGCGTCCCGTGACGATGAGCATGCCTATACGGAGATCGTCGATGCGATGCGCCAGCATGGCGCTCGGCCGCTCGATGATGCGCGCGAGCTCTGGCGGCGTCTCGTGTTCAACCTCCTTATCACGAACACTGACGACCATCTGCAGAATCTCGGCTTCCTGTATGACGGCAATCGACGATGGCGGTTGGCACCGGCCTTCGACGTCAATCCGATGCCCGGCAAGCTGCGCGAATCGAAGACGTGGCTAACCGAGGATACGGGTCCGATCGATTCGATTGGCATGCTGCTCGATGCCTGCGGTCATTTTTCGTTGACGCGTGAACAGGCGCTTGACGTGCTGGGCGTCGTGTTCGATGCCGTCCAGAGCTGGCGGCGCATCGGTCAATTGGCGGATATCGGTTTGACGGTACGGGAGCTCGACGATCTCGAAGACGCTTTCGAGCACCCGCAGACCGAGCAAGCGCGCAGGTATCTCGGCAGGCCGGTGCGACGCGGGACAGGCGAACGCTGACACACGCGTTCCGCGTCCCGGCACGACAATCGCCACCCGACCGGACGCGCAATCCGGTCGAGCGTGGAAAGCAAAGCTGAAACGGCATCGATAGCTTCGCAGGATAAGTTCGCTCCCGCCGCGCGCAAAGCTCCTATAGTCGGCTCTCCCGCAGCAATGCCCGCATTCCGAAGGAGAGCCGCATGTCCCGTTTCAGCTTCATCCGCCGCGCCGTCGTCGCGCTGACCGCCTTTGCCGCGCTCGGCGCGGCGCACGCCGAAACGCGCGAAGTCGTGATCGCGTACCAGGACATGGTGGTGCCGTGGCGCTACGCGCAGGCGAGCGGTGAAGTCGAAAAGGCGACCGGTTACAAGGTCACGTTCCGCAAGCTCGACAGCGGCGCCGACGTGATCCGCGCGCTCGCATCGGGCTCCGTGCAGCTCGGCGAAGCCGGCTCGAGCCCGATCGCGGCCGGGCTGTCGCAGGGGCTCGACATCTCGCTGTTCTGGGTGCTCGACAACATCAACGATGCCGAGGCGCTCGTCGCGCGCAACGGCTCGGGCGTCACGAACGTCGCCTCGCTGAAGGGCAGGAAGATCGGCGTGCCGTTCGTGTCGACGTCGCATTTCCACACGCTCGTCGCGCTGCAGGCCGCGGGCGTCAATCCGAACGACGTGAAGATCGTCAACCTGCGTCCGCCCGAAGTCGCGGCGGCGTGGGCGCGCGGCGACATCGACGCGACCTACATCTGGGATCCGGTGCTCGCGAAGGTCAAGCAGTCGGGCACCGTGCTGACGACGTCGGGCCAGGTTGCGAAAGAAAGTGGCAAGGCGACGTTCGACGGCTTCGTCGTGAGCCGCAAGTTCGCGCGCGAGAACCCCGAGTTCGTCACGCGCTTCGTGAAGGTGCTCGCCGCCGCCGATGCCGATTACCGTGCGCATGCGGCGGCGTGGAAGGTCGGCTCGCCGCAGGTCGCGGCGGTCGCGAAGGTATCGGGCGCGAACACGCAGGACGTGCCGGCGAGCCTCGCGCTCTATGCATTCCCGACGGCGGCCGAGCAGGCATCGCCGACGTGGCTCGGTGGCGGCGCGCAGTCGGGCGCTGCGAAGTCGCTCGCGGCGACTGCCACCTTCCTCAAATCGCAAGGCACGATCCAGACGGTGCTCGCCGACTATTCGGCCGGCGTCGATCCGCAGTTCGTGCAGAAGGCCGCGCGCTGAGCGCGGCGATCATCGCGGAGTCCTGAGCATGAGCACGCTGGAAGTCCGTCAGGTATCGGTTGCCTATCCAGGCGAGCGCGGCAGGCCGACGACACAGGCGCTCGCGTGCGTCGACCTGCGCATCGATGCCGGTGAATTCGTCGTCGCGCTCGGCGCGTCAGGCTGTGGAAAGACGACGCTGCTGAACTGCATGGCCGGCTTTGTCGCGCCGACGACCGGTGAGGTGTGCGTCGACGGCGTGCCCGTCACGGGCCCCGGCGCCGACCGCGGCGTCGTGTTCCAGAAGTACGCGCTGCTGCCGTGGCTCGACGTGCTCGACAACGTCGCGCTCGGGCTGCGCTTCGCACGCGTGTCGAAGGCCGAGCGCGAAGCACGGGCGCGGGAGATGCTCGCACTCGTCGGGCTCGACGGTCATGCGCATGCGCGCGTGTACGAGCTGTCGGGCGGGATGCAGCAGCGTGTCGGCATCGCGCGCGCGCTCGCAAGCGACCCGCGCGTGCTGCTGATGGACGAGCCGATGGGCGCGCTCGACGCGATGACGCGCGGCACGATGCAGGCGCTCGTGCTCGACGTGTGGGCGCGCACCGGCAAGACGGTGTTCTTCATTACGCACGATGTCGAGGAGGCGCTATTCCTCGCGACGCGTCTCGTCGTGATGACGCCCGGCCCCGGCCGGATCGCGGAAACTTTCGAGTTGCCGTTCGCACGCCGCTACGTCGAATCGCGCGATGCGCGTGCGGTGAAGTCTTCACCGGATTTCATCGCGTGGCGCGAGCGGCTGATCGCATACCTGCATCGCGACGAGGCGGCCGAGGTGGCCGCGTGATGCACGAACTCGTGCGACAGGGCGCGTCGGTCGGACGCGGTCGGATCAGCACTTTGCAGAGGCAGGACAGCATGAGCACGCAGGATTCGTGGGCGGCCGACGGGACGGCCGCAGGTTTCGGGCAGGGCGATCGCACGGGGACTCGGGCGACGGAACGTCGTGCACCGTCGTCGCGCCGCTACCGGTTGCCGGGGGAGGGGAAGACGGCGGCCTTGAGCACGGCGACGGTCGCGGTGCTGGCCGTGCTGTGGTGGGTCGCCACGCATCGCCAGTGGCTGCCGCCGCTGTTCTTGCCCTCGCCGGAAGCCGTGTGGGCGGCATTCGTCGACGCTTGGCATGGTCGCATTCAGGGTGGGCTGCCTTTATCCGAGCACCTGCTATGGAGCGCCGCGCGCGTGTTCGGCGCGTTCCTGCTCGCGACCGCGATCGGCGTGCCGGCCGGCATCCTGATGGGTGTGAGCCGCGTTGCGCGCGGCGTGCTCGATCCGTTGCTGGAGTTCTACCGGCCGCTGCCGCCGCTCGCGTACCTGCCGCTCGTCGTGATCTGGTTCGGCATCGATGAAACGGCGAAGCTCGTCGTGATCTTCCTCGCGTGCTTCGCGCCGATCGCGATGGCCGCGCGCGCCGGCGTACGCGCGGCGACGGTCGAGCAG
The DNA here is from genome assembly GCF_000012945.1 of Burkholderia lata. Taxonomy (NCBI): domain Bacteria; kingdom Pseudomonadati; phylum Pseudomonadota; class Betaproteobacteria; order Burkholderiales; family Burkholderiaceae; genus Burkholderia; species Burkholderia lata. The sequence goes on along the minus strand of NC_007510.1, from coordinate 3,384,068 downwards.
ATCAACGCCGCGTATTCGCTCGGCGGCAGCTTCGCGCAGATCGTGCGACACGTGGTGCTGCCGGCTGCGCTGCCGGAGATCCTCACCGGGCTGCGGATCGCGATCGGCTTCGGCTGGACGACGCTCGTCGCGGCCGAGATGGTCGCCGCGACGGCCGGGCTCGGGCAGATGGTGCTCAACGCGTCGAGCTTCCTGCGTACCGACATCGTCGTGATGGGGATCCTGATCATCGGCGCAATCGCGTGGCTGTTCGATCTCGCGATGCGGTGGGTCGAGCGGCGGATCGTGCCGTGGAAGGGGCGGGGCTGACGCGCGATCGGTGGTCGGCCGCGTATTCAGATGTGCTGATGGACGACGGAAAGCGGCCGACCGTATGCGGCGCCGAATTCGGCGATGAACGCATCACTCAGCAGCCAGTTCTTGAAGCAGAAGCCGAGATGGCCGAACGCCCATGGCGGGTCGTATCGCCACTGTGTGACGGGCTGCCGATGGCCACATGCGGCGCACACGAGCGGCGCGTCGTCGTCGCCGTGGAACCAGCGCGTGAATGCATCGCTCCACGCCTGGCCGAATGCCGTCTGCTCCGCTTCGCATGACGGGCAGAATACCTCGAGACCGTTTCCGCCTGCATCGAAAATGCGTCGCTCGACGATCACTGTCAGCCAGTTCGGAACCGGCGGTGGCAAGGCTGCACGGGCATCGCACGCACGGGTGTAACGTGGTCCGGGCGGATAACCCGTCTCGTTGCGTTCCGTGAGGCCGGTTCCATCGAGTCCATACGTTCGGCACCAGTCGCGATACAGGTCGCCGACCCGCGTCGCCGCACCGACGATTTCATGCGCCTGCAGCCACGCGATCATGCGTTGCGCCGCGGCAGGGGCTTCCGCGAGCGAAACCACCGGATCGACCAGATAGGTAAAGTTGTCGCTCATCGCCCTCAATCCCCCATCGCCATCCCTTCCCGCCGCGGATCCGCCCCGCCGAACCACACCGTCTGCCCCTGCACGTTCAGCCGCTGGATCCCCTGCAGCCCCGAGTTCATCTCGACGACCTGCACGTCGTGCCCGCGGCCCTTCAGCCCATCGGCGAGCGCGTCCGACACGCGGCCGCGTTCGAGTTGCGTCGGCCCGTTCATCGAACCGAAGTTCGGCAGCGCGATCGCCTGCTGCATCGTCATCCCCCAGTCGAGCACGCCCACGAGCGTCTTCGCGACGTGATTGATGATCGCGGGGCCGCCGGCCGAGCCGACGACCATCGTCACCTGCTTCGTCTTCTTGTCGAACACGAGCTCCGGCGACATCGCCGAGCGCGGCCGCTTGCCGGCCTGCACGCGGTTCGCGACCGGCCGGCCGTTGTCGTTCGACACGAACGAGAAATCGGTGAGCTGGTTGTTCAGCATGAAGCCGCGTACCATCAGCCGCGAACCGAATGCGTCCTCGATGCTCGTTGTCATCGACAGCGCCTGGCCGTAGCGGTCGACGATCGCGATGTCGGACGTCGACGGCAGCTCGGGGCTGCGGTCGTCGGCCATCGCGAGCGTCGCGCCCTGCGGCGTGCCGGCCTGCGCGACGCCCATGCTGCTGTCGCCGATCAGGTGCGCGCGCTGCGCGAGATAGGTCTTGTCGGTGAGGCTTGCCCAGCTGCCGCCCGGCAGCGGCACGAAATCGGGATCGGCCACGTAGCGCGCGCGGTCCGCATACGCGAGGCGCCCGGCTTCGCTGAACAGGTGCGCGGCGAACGGCGTGGGCTCGAAGCCGACGTCGTTGCGCACCGGCTTCTGCGCGCCGATCTGCTGCCAGTCGGGCATCGCTTCGAGGATGCCGAGCATCTGCGCGATCGCGAGGCCGCCCGACGACGGCGGCGGCATCCCGCACACGACCGAGCGCCGGTAGTCGGCGCACAGCGGCGTGCGCACCTTCGCCTTGTAGCGCGCGAGATCCTGGAGCGACAGCAGGCCCGGGTTGGTCGGGTGCTTGCGCACCTTCGTGACGATGTCGCGCGCGATCGCGCCGCTGTAGAACGCGTTCGCGCCGCGGTCGGCGACCTGGCGCAGCACGGTCGCGAGCGCGGGGTTCTTCAGCACCGTGCCGGCCGCCTTCGGCGTGCCGTCCGGGTTGTAGAAGTACGCGCGCGCGGCCGGGTCGTTCTTCAGGTACTTGTCGTTCGCGATCAGCATCGCGAGCCGCGGGCTGATCGTGAAGCCGTGCTCGGCGAGCCGGATCGCCGGCTGGAACAGCCGGCGCCACGGCAGCTTGCCGTGCGCGCGGTGCGCGGCGTCGAGCATGCGCAGCACACCCGGCGTGCCGACCGAGCGCCCGCCGACGACACCTTCGTAGAAGCTCATCGGCTGGCCGGTCGGCCCGTAGAACAGGCGGTCGGTCGCGGCGGCCGGTGCGGTTTCGCGGCCGTCGTAGGCCTGTGTCGCCTTGCCGTCGAAGTACAGCATGAACGCGCCGCCGCCGATTCCCGACGATTGCGGCTCGACGAGCGCGAGCACCATCTGCGTCGCGATCGCCGCGTCGATCGCGGTGCCGCCCGCCTTCAGCATGTCGTAGCCGGCCTGCGTCGCGAGCGGGTTCGCGGCGGCGATCATGAAGTGCTGCGAGGTCCAGCCCGGCTTGTCGGTCCAGCCGGACGACAGCTCGGGCGCGTGGAAGCCGGGCAGCGGCACGGCGGCGCCCGATGCGGCGGCGACGGGCACCACTGCACCCGACGGCGGCGTGGACGGGGACGTGCAGCCGGCGTTGAACGCGACGAGCGCGACGGCGGCGAGCAGCGTCCAGGAGCGCGAATGCGGACGAATCCGGTCGAACATTGAACCCTCGGCAGCAGTGAATTCGAAGGAGGCGACGGTGCCGGCGCAACGCGGCTGCCCGCCCCGGGCGCGCTATTGTCGCCGCGCGGCCGGCGGCTTGTCACCCGACAGGAAACCCTGACGCATCGCGCCGGGCCCGCCCCGGCCGGTCTTTCCGGCCTGTTCGAGGATGAACTCTATGAACGTCGAGGTCGCACGCGTGTGGTGCCGGTTCGGCATGTAGAGCATGTACATGTGCGTGCCGAAGATGCTGAGCCGGTACGCGTCGAGCGACGTGACGACCGTGCCGCGCCGGATGTCGTCCTGCATCACGTAGTCGGGCACGATGCCGACGCCGATCCCGCCGAGGATCGCCTGCCGCAGGAACAGGAAGTTCTCCGAAATCAGCGTGGGCTCGAGCAGCACCTCGTGGCGCTCGTCGCCGAGATACGCGGCGATCCTGAGCTGCCGGCCCATGACCGTCGCGGTCACGACGGGGGAGGCCGACAACGCGCCGAGGCTCGCCGGCATCCCGTGCTCGGCCGCGAAGGCGGCCGATGCGCACGCGACGTAGCGCACCGCGCCCATGTCGCGCGCGACGAGGTTCTGCGGTGGCTCCGGCATCACGCGCACCGCGATGTCGATCTCGTCGCGCATCAGGTCTTCCACGCGGTTCTCGAACACGACGTCGAGCACGATGCCCGGATGCAGCCGCTTGAATGCAAGCAGCCAGTCGGACATCACCATCTGCCCGTAGCCGCTCGGCACCGACAGCCGCACGCGGCCCTGCAGGTCCTGGCCGAGCGTCGTCACCGATTCCTGCGCGGCCAGCAGTTCGTTGCGGATGCGCCGGCCGTGCTCGTACAGCTTCAGCCCGATCTCGGTCGGCTCGATGCGCCGCGTCGTGCGCCGCACGAGCTGCTGGCCGATCGAGCGCTCGAGCTGGTTCAGCCGGTAGCTGACGTTCGCGCGGCTCATCTTGAGCCGCTGCGCGGCCTTGCTGAGATTGCCGGCGTCGAGGATCTCGACGAGCAGCGTCAGCGCGTTCAGGTCCATGCGTCGCGTCTCCTGATCCGTCCCGTTTAATGGTCGGAAGCATTCAGTGTCAAGTCAGACTTGACAGCTTGTAAAAGCAGGAGGGAATTGTCAATGAATCTCGATCAATCGAGAATCGGGTCATGCCCGGCGTACGGCCGGATCTTGTCCTGCTTCGTGCGGGACCGGGGCCGGTGCCCCGGCGCCGCTTGCGTGGCCGCGAGCCACGAACCGGCGTCGACGCACCGGCTGCCGCGTCAAGGAGACACGATGAACTCACCCGCTTCCCCCACCAGCCCGGCCAGCACCGTCACGCGCGAACGGCGCGACAAGGTGCTCGTCGTCACGATCGACCATCCGCCCGTCAACGCGCTGTCCGCCGATGTGCGGCGCGGCCTCGCCGACGCGCTCGACGTTGCGCAGGCCGACGACGCGATTCGCGCGGTGCTGATCGTCGGCGCCGGCCGCAATTTCATCGCGGGTGCCGACATCCGCGAATTCGGCAAGCCGATCGTGCCGCCGTCGCTGCCCGACGTGTGCGAGCGGATCGAATCGGGCACGAAGCCGGTCGTGGTCGCGCTGCACGGCGCGACCCTCGGCGGCGGCCTCGAAGTCGCGCTCGCCGCGCATTACCGGCTCGCGGTGCCCGGCGCGAAGCTCGGGCTGCCCGAAGTCACGCTCGGCCTGCTGCCTGGCGCGGGCGGCACGCAGCGCGCGCCGCGCCTGATCGGTGCGAAGGCCGCACTCGACCTGATGCTGACGGGCCGTCATGTGAGCGCGGACGAAGCGCTCGCGCTCGGCCTCGTCGACCGCGTCGCGCACAGCGACGACACGCTCGCCGAGGGCCTCGCCTATGCGCAGGAGCTCGTGTCGCTCGGCGCACCGGTGCGCCGCACGCGTGATGCGCAGGGGCTCGTCGACCGCGCGGCCGCACAGGCCGCGATCGATGCGGCGCGTGCGGAGCTGCCGAAGAAATCGCGCGGCCTGTTCTCGCCCGCGAAGATCGTCGACGCGGTCGAGGCCGCGCTCACGCAGTCGTTCGACGCGGGGATGGCGTTCGAGCGCAGCCTGTTCCTGCAGTGCATCGACAGCCCGCAGCGCGCGGGCCTCGTGCACGCGTTCTTCGCGGAGCGCGAAGCGGCCAAGGCGCCCGAATCGCGGCGCGCGAGCGCGCGGCCGGTCGAGCGGATCGGCGTGGTCGGCGGCGGCACGATGGGCGCGGGTATCGCGGTCTCGGCGCTCGATGCCGGGCTGCCGGTGACGATGATCGAACGCGACGAAGCATCGCTCGCGCGCGGCCGTGCGCACGTCGAGAAGGTATACGACGGCCTCGTCGCGAAAGGGCGGATGACACCGGCCGCGCACGCCGCGCGGCTCGCGCGCTTCAAGGGCGGCACGTCGTACGACGCGCTCGCGCAGGCCGACGTCGTGATCGAGGCCGTGTTCGAGGACATGGCCGTGAAGAAGGCCGTGTTCGCCGAACTCGCGCGCGTGTGCAAGCCGGGCGCGGTGCTTGCGACCAACACGTCGTATCTCGACATCGACGAACTGGCCGCGAGCATCGACCGGCCGGCCGACGTGATCGGCCTGCATTTCTTCTCGCCGGCCAACGTGATGAAGCTGCTCGAGATCGTCGTGCCGGCGCGCGTGAGTGCGGACGTCGTCGCGACCGCGTTCGCGCTCGCGAAGCAGCTGAAGAAGACGCCGGTGCGCGCGGGCGTGTGCGACGGCTTCATCGGCAACCGGATCCTCGCCGTCTATCGCACGGCGGCCGACTACCTGATGGAGGACGGCGCGTCGCCGTACCAGATCGATCGTGCGGTGCGCGAGTTCGGCTTCCCGATGGGGCCGTTCCAGGTCGTCGACCTTGCGGGCGGCGACATCGGCTGGGCGACCCGCAAGCGCCGCGCGGCGACGCGCGACCCGCGTGCGCGCTACGTGGAGATTTCCGACCGGCTGTGCGAGCGCGGCTGGTTCGGCCAGAAGACCGCGCGCGGCTACTACCTGTACCCGGACGGCGCGCGGGTCGGCACGCCGGACCCGGAAGTCGAGACGATCGTCGCGGAGGAGCGCGCGAAGAAGGGCGTCACGCCGCGCACGTTCACCGACGACGAGATCATGCGCCGCTACCTCGCCGCGATGATCAACGAAGGCGCGAACGTCGTGCACGAGAAGATCGCGCTGCGCCCGCTCGATGTCGATGCGGTGTTCCTGTACGGCTACGGCTTCCCGCGTTATCGCGGCGGCCCGATGCATTACGCGGACACGGTCGGCCTCGCGAACGTGCTCGCCGATATCCGCACGTTCGCGAAGGAAGATCCGCTGTTCTGGAAGCCGTCGCCGCTGCTCGTCGATCTCGTCGCGCGCGGCGCGGATTTCGCGAGCCTGAACCGCATCGACTGAACGCCCACCGCATTCGCCACGGACCGAAGATGGACCTCAATTTCACTCCTGAAGAGGAAGCCTTCCGCACGGAAGTGCAGCGCTTCCTGCAAGCCGAACTGCCCGCGCGCATCGCGCGCCAGGTGAAGGGCGGCCTGCATCTCACGCGCGACGACATGCGCGAATGGCATGCCATCCTCAACGCGCGCGGCTGGCTCGCGAGCCACTGGCCGCGCGAATACGGCGGCCCTGGCTGGAGCGTCGCGCAGAAGTTCCTGTTCGACAACGAATGCGCGCTCGCGGGTGCGCCGCGCATCGTGCCGTTCGGCGTGAACATGCTCGGCCCCGTGCTGATCAAGTACGGCAACGAAGCGCAGCAGCGCCACTGGCTGCCGCGCATCCTCGACGGCACCGACTGGTGGTGCCAGGGCTACTCGGAGCCAGGCGCCGGTTCCGACCTCGCGGCGGTGAAGACGACCGCGGTGCGCGGCATCGACGCGCAAGGCGAGCACTACCTCGTGAACGGCCAGAAGACGTGGACCACGCTCGGCCACTACGCGAACATGATCTTCTGCCTCGTGCGCACCGCGACCGACGTGCGCAAGCAGGAAGGCATCAGCTTCCTGCTGATCGACATGAACACGCCGGGTGTCGAAGTGCGCCCGATCATCACGCTCGACGGCGAGCACGAGGTGAACGAGGTGTTCTTCACCGACGTGCGCGTGCCGGCGGCCAACCTCGTCGGCGAAGAGAACCGCGGCTGGACCTACGCGAAATACTTGCTCACGTACGAGCGCACCAACATCGCCGGAATCGGCTTCTCGACGGCCGCGCTCGACCGGCTGCGCGCGGTGGCCGCGAAGGTCAAGAAGAACGGCCGGCCGCTCGCGGACGATCCGTTCTTCGCGGCGCGCGTCGCGCGGGTCGAGATCGAACTCGAGAACATGCGCACGACGAACCTGCGCGTGCTGGCCGCGGTCGCGGGCGGCGGCGCGCCCGGTGCGGAAAGCTCGATGCTGAAGATTCGCGGCACGCAGATCCGCCAGGAGATCACCGCGCTGATGCGCCGCGCGATGGGGCCGTACGCGCAGCCGTTCGTCGAGGAAGCACTCGACGGCGACTACGACGGCGAGCCGGTCGGCCCGGACGAAGCCGCGAGCGCCGCGCAGCAGTATTTCAACAACCGGAAGCTGTCGATCTTCGGCGGCTCGAACGAGATCCAGAAGAACATCATCGCGAAGATGATGCTCGGGCTGTAACGAGGGACGCGACGATGGATTTCCAGCACACAGAAGACCGCCGGATGCTGGCGGATACGTTGAACCGCTTCATCGCCGAACAGTACGCGTTCCCGGTGCGCGATCGCATCGCGCAGTCGGCCGAAGGGTTCGATCGCGCGATGTGGCAGCGCTTTGCCGAACTTGGCACCGTCGGCGCGCTGTTTCCCGAAGCCGACGGCGGGTTCGGCGGCGCGGGTTTCGACATCGCCGTGGTGTTCGAATGCCTTGGGCGCGGGCTCGTCGTCGAGCCGTTCCTCGGCGCGCTGCTCGCGGGCCGTGCGCTGTCGCTCGCCGGTGGCGCTGCGCATCGCGACCGGCTGGCCGCGCTGATCGACGGCAGCGCGAGCGCCGCGTTCGCGCATGACGAGCCGGGCTCGCACTACGAACTGACGACCGTGCGCACGCGCGCCGAACGCTCGAGCGACGGCTGGGTGCTGACGGGCGCGAAGGGTGTTGTCGACCAGGCCGCTCAGGCAGCGTTCTTCGTCGTCAGCGCGCGTGTGTCGGGTCACGACGACGATGCGGCCGGCATCGGCCTGTTCGTCGTGCCGGCCGACGCGCCGGGCGTGTCGCTGCGCGACTACAAAAAGATCGACGGCGGCCGCGCGGCCGAAGTGCGCTTCGAGCGCGTCGCGCTGCCGGCCGATGCCGCGCTCGGCGCGCACGATGGTGAAGCGGGCACCGAGCTGCTCGAACGCGTGCTCGGCTACGGGCTGCTCGCACTGTCGGCGGAGGCGCTCGGCGCGATGGACGTCGCGAAGGAGTACACGCTCGACTACCTGCGCACGCGCAAGCAGTTCGGCTTGCCGATCGGCAGCTTCCAGGCGCTGCAGCACCGGATGTCCGACCTGCTGCTCGAAGTCGAGCAGGCGCGCTCGGCCGTGATCAACGCGGCCGCGCAGCTCGATGCGCCGCGCGCGGTGCGCGAACGCGTGCTGGCGGCGGCGAAGGTCACGATCGGCCGGATCGGCACGCTCGTTGCCGAGGAGAGCATCCAGTTGCACGGCGGGATCGGGATGACGTGGGAGCTGCCGCTGTCGCACTACGCGAAGCGCCTCGTGATGATCGATCACCAGCTCGGCGACGAGGATCACCATCTCGCGCGCTACATCGCGCTGTCGAAACAGTAAAAGCAAATCACGCGAATGGAGGAGACAAGGATGACGAACGAATCGCGCGCATTGCCGCTGGCCGGCGTGAAGGTGCTCGATTTCTCGCGCGTGCTCGCGGGCCCGTGGTGCGCGATGGTGCTCGCCGACTTCGGCGCGGAAGTGATCAAGGTCGAGCATCCGGCGCGCGGCGACGACACGCGCGACTGGGGCCTGCGGATCGGCGACACCGAAACGACCTACTTCAACAGCGTGAACCGCAGCAAGCGCTCGATCTGTCTCGACCTGCAGACCGAAGCAGGGCAGCGGCTCGCACGCGAGCTGGCCGCGCAGGCCGACGTGGTGCTTCACAACTTCAAGTTCGGCGGCGCGGAAAAGCTCGGGCTCGGCTACGACGCGCTGTCCGAGTTGAACCCGCGCCTCGTGCACTGCGCGATTTCCGGCTACGACCGTTCGGGCGCCGAGGCCGCGCGGCCCGGCTACGACCTCGTCGTGCAGGGCGAGGCCGGGCTGATGGCGCTGAACGGCGAGGCCGGCCAGCCGCCGCTGAAGTTCGGCGTCGCGGCGGTCGACCTGTTCACCGGCATGTATTCGGCGCAGGCGATCCTCGCCGCGCTGTACGAGCGCCATGCGACGGGGCGCGGGCGGCGCATCGAGATGGCGCTGTTCGATTGCGGGCTGATGATCACCGCGTACTACGGGCTCGACGCGCTGCTGATGGGCGAGGACCCGCCGCGCTACGGCAACGCGCATCCGTCGATCGTGCCGTACGGCGTGTTCGACGCGGCCGACGGCCCGCTCGTGATCACGGTCGGCAACAACACGCAGTTCGCGCGCTTTTGCGACGCGATCGAGCGGCCCGATCTCGCGGCCGACGCGCGCTACAAGACCAACCTCGGCCGTTCGGAAAACCGCGCTGAACTGCTGCCCGAGATTCGCGGCGAACTCGCGCGCCGGTCGCGCGCGACGTTGCTCGCGGCGCTCGCCGATGCGGGCATTCCGTGCGGCGAAGTGCTCGGGCTGCACGAAGCGCTGAAGTCGGAACGCGCGACGAGCGCGGGGCTCGTCACGCGGCAGCCGCATCCGGTCGCGGGTGGCGTCGACGTGCTTGCGCCGCCGTATCGGTTCGACGGCGCGCGGCTGCCGGTGCGTGGTGCGCCGCCGGTGCTCGGCGCCGATACGGATGCGGTGCTCGGCGGCTGGCTCGGGATGTCGGCCGACGAGGTCGCGCGGTTGCGGGCGGATCGCGTGGTCTGAACGCAAGCCCACACACGGGCAGGACACATCGCATTGCACCGCCGCGGCGCGGGCGGATCGGTAGACGCGCCATCCATCCACAAGACACCCCTCGCAATGACGAGGAGGAAATGGAGACACCATGGAGCTTTCCGTCATCGAATCGGTCACGGCGCGCCGTGACTACCAGCAACTCGTGCGTGCGCGGCGCCGCTTCAGCTTCACGCTGACGGCGCTGATGATCGCCACGTACTACGGCTTCATCCTGCTCGTCGCGCTCGCGCCGCATGTGCTCGCGGCGCCGCTGTACCGCGGCGCGACGACGACGGTCGGGATCGCCACCGGCGTCGCGATCATCCTGGTCGCGATCAGCCTGACCGCGTGCTATGTGCTGCGCGCGAACCGTGCGTTCGACCGCCGCGTCGACGCGATCCTGCAGCGTTCGTGACGGAGGCCGACATGCGACGACTCTCGATCGCGCCCGGCGCGCTTGCTGTTCCCTTCGCTCTCGCTTCTTCCGCCGCGCATGCCGTATCGGTCGCGGGCCCGATGCCCGACAAGGTCGAACTGAACCCGGTCGCGATCGGGATGTTCTTCGCGTTCGTGTTCGCGACGCTCGCGCTCACGCGCTGGGCCGCACGGCGCACACGCTCGACGCGCGACTTCTACACGGCCGGCGGCGGCATCACCGGGCTGCAGAACGGGCTCGCGATCGCGGGCGACTACATGTCGGCCGCGTCGTTCCTCGGGCTGTCCGGGATGGTGTTCATGTTCGGCTTCGACGGGCTGATCTACTCGATCGGCTTTCTGGTCGGCTGGCCGTTCGTGATGTTCCTGATCGCCGAACCGCTGCGCAACCTCGGCAAGTTCACGTTCGTCGACGTCGTTGCGTACCGCTTCGCGCAGCGGCCGATCCGGCTGCTGACGTCCGCGAATTCGCTGACCATCGTCGTGCTGTACCTCGTCGTGCAGATGGTCGGCGCGGGCAAGCTGATCCAGCTGCTGTTCGGGCTGTCGTACGGCACGGCCGAGCTGATCGTCGGCGTGCTGATGGTCGTCTACGTGTTCTTCGGCGGGATGACCGCGACCACCTGGGTGCAGGTGATCAAGGCCGTGCTGCTGCTGTGCGGCGCAACGCTGCTCGTCGTGCTCGCGCTCGGCGAATTCGGCTTCAGCATCGACGAGATGTTCCGCCGCGCGGTGGCCGTGCATCCGGGCGCGCTGTCGATCATGGGCCCGGGCAAGCTGATCCGCGATCCGGCCAACGCGCTGTCGCTCGGGATCGCGCTGATGTTCGGCACGGCCGGCTTCCCGCACATCCTGATGCGCTTCTTCACGGTGCCGAACGCGAAGGAGGCGCGCAAGTCGGTGCTCTACGCGACCGGCTTCATCGGCTACTTCTACCTGCTGACCTTCGTGATCGGCTTCTCGGCGATCGTGCTGCTCGCGCAGCATCCGGAGTTCTTCAAGCTCGGCGCGAACGGCACGTTCAACCTGACGCACGACCTGCTCGGCGGCTCGAACATGGTCGCGGTGAAGCTTGCGCAGGCGGTCGGCGGGAACTGGTTCTACGGCTTCATCGCGGCCGTCACGTTCGCGACGATCCTCGCGGTGGTCGCGGGCCTGACGCTCGCCGGCGCGACGACGATCTCGCACGACCTGTATGCGCAGATGTGGGCGCGCGGCAAGCCCGACGAACGCGTCGAGATGCGCATCTCGCGCGCGGCGACGATCGTGCTGTCGGCGGTCGCGATCGGGCTGTCGATCCTGTTCGAGCACGTGAACGTCGCGTTCATGGTCGGCCTCGTCGCGGCGGTGGCCGCGAGCGCCAATTTCCCGGTGCTCGCGATGTCGATCTTCTGGCGCGGGATGACGACGCGCGGCGCGGTGCTCGGCGGCAGCCTCGGCCTTGTGTCGGCGGTCACGCTCACGGTGCTGTCGAAGTCGGTGTGGGTCGACGTGCTGCACCACGCGCACGCGCCGGTGTTCCTCGACAACCCGGCGCTCGTGTCGGTGCCGCTTGCGTTCATCGGGATCGTCGTCGGCTCGCTCGCGGATCGCGGCGAGCGTGCGCGGCGCGAGCGCGAGGCCTTCGCGCAGCAGGAGTTCTACGCGCAGACGGGCGTGCTGGCCGGCCGCGCCGTGCAGCACTGATTCATCTGATGAATGTGCTTGTCCGTCCGGATCGCCGGACGGATATTTTCCGGAAATCCGGAATCCCGGATTTCCTTGCCTGTCGCATTATGAGAAATACAATGAAAACAAAGGTTTGACGGGTTCCGGGAACCTGGCATCGACCTTGCAATATAAAAGGCACGGCCATCCCCCGGCCGAACTACTACAGCAAGCAAGGAGACAATCGATGACCACTGCCTTCCTCCCCCTCCGGACGTCCTGAGGCATCGCTTGTTGCGGCACGGCAGCCGCGCGGGCGAGTGAATCTTCCCCTGTGACATTCGTCCGCGCGCGTGACGCCGTTTCAATCGGCTCATCTACTTCTGCAGGAACCATCGTGAAGAAGAAACCCTTCTACAAAGTGCTCTATGTGCAGGTGATCTTCGCCATCATCGTCGGCGTGATCCTCGGCCACTACTATCCGGCGCTCGCCACCGACATGAAGCCGCTCGGCGACGGCTTCATCAAGCTGATCAAGATGGTGATCGGCCCGATCATCTTCTGTACGGTCGTTACCGGCATCGCCGGCATGGAGGACATGAAGAAGGTGGGCCGCGTCGGCGGCAAGGCGCTGCTGTACTTCGAGATCGTGTCGACCTTCGCGCTGCTGCTCGGCCTCGCGGCCACGCACATCCTGCGTCCGGGCGTCGGCTTCAACATCGATCCGGCGACGCTCGACGGCAAGGCCGTCGCGTCGTACGCGGCGAAGGCGCACGGGCAGTCGACGGTCGACTTCCTGATGCACATCATCCCGAACACGATGGTCGATGCGTTCGCGCAGGGTGAAATCCTGCAGATCCTGCTGATCGCACTGCTGTTCGGCAGCGTGCTCGCGCACCTCGGCGAGCGCGGCAAGGTCGTCACCGACTTTATCGACGGCCTCACGCGCGTGCTGTTCGGCATCGTGCACATCGTCACGAAGCTCGCACCGATCGGCGCATTCGGCGCGATGGCGTTCACGATCGGCAAGTACGGCGTCGGCTCGCTGGTGCCGCTGCTCAAGCTGATCGGCACGTTCTACCTGACGTCGGTCGTGTTCGTGCTCGTCGTGCTCGGCACGATCGCGCGCTTCACGGGCTTTTCGATCATCCGCTTCGTGTCGTACATCAAGGAAGAGCTGCTGATCGTGCTCGGCACGAGCTCGTCGGAAGCCGCGCTGCCGCAACTGATGGAAAAGCTCGAGAAGGCAGGCTGCTCGCGTTCGGTCGTCGGCCTCGTCGTGCCGACCGGCTATTCGTTCAACCTCGACGGCACCAACATCTACATGACGATGGCCGTGCTGTTCATCGCGCAGGCGACCAACATCGAGCTGACGTGGATGCAGCAGCTCACGCTGCTGGCCGTCGCGATGCTGACATCGAAGGGTGCGAGCGGCGTCACGGGCGCGGGCTTCATCACGCTCGCTGCGACGCTGGCCGTCGTGCCGACGATCCCGCTGTCGGGCATGGTGCTGATCCTCGGTATCGACCGCTTCATGAGCGAGTGCCGTGCGCTGACCAACATCGTCGGCAACGGCGTCGCGACGGTCGTCGTGTCGGCCTGGGAGAAGGAACTCGACCGCAACAAGCTGCGCCAGGCGCTGACCGGCGGCGGCGAGGTCACGACGACCGAGACGGCCGGCGTCTGACGTCATGAAGGAGCAGGCGGCGGCACCGCCCGCCGGCCGCACGGCCCGCGGCGGCCAGGGCAGGGAGGCGGAGGCCTATGACACAATAGGCGATCCGCATCGCCAGGAAGCCTCGACCGTGACGCGCCGTCTGCTCATTCTCGTCGTGCTTGCCGCCGCGCTCGCCGCGGCGTGCACGCTGACGTGGACGATCACCTGGCGGCGCGGCGTTGCCGAGCTGCAGCGCAACGCCGCGGTGCGCGTCGACCGCACCACCAACGCGCTGAAGAGCACGCTCGACCGCTACGAATCGCTGCCCTATTTGCTCGGCAGCCATCCGTACGTGCAGGACCTGCTCGCCGAGCCGAAGCGCGCCGACTACACCGCGCGCGTCAACCGCTATCTCGAAGACCTCAACGAACACGCGCACGCGACCGTCACCTACGTGATCGGCGCGGACGGCCTGTGCGTCGCCGCCAGCAACTGGCGCGCGCCCGACAGTTTCGTCGGGATCGAATACCGCTTCCGCCCGTATTTCCTCGATGCGATGAACGGCCAGGTCGGCCGCTTCTTCGGGATCGGCACGATTTCGCGCGATCCCGGTTACTACATTTCGCAACCGGTGTGGCGCGACGGCAAGATCGCGGGTGTCGTCGTCGTGAAGCTCAACCTCGAATGGTTCCAGGGCGCCGATGCGTCCGAGCCGCTCGTCGTCGCGGACGACCACGGCGTCGTGTTCCTGTCGTCGGTGCCCGCCTGGAAGTACCACACGCTGCGCCCGCTGACGGGCCCCGTCGCCGCGTCGATCTACGAGACGCGCCAGTATGCGCAGCAACCGGTCACGCCGCTGCCGCTGCGCATCGAGCAGGTGCGCGGCCCCGATGCGGAGATCGTGCGCCTCGGCCCTGGCCTGCGCGCGCCGCGCTTCCTCGCGAGCAAGCGCCGGATCGGCGAGCCCGACTGGCTGCTCGTCACGCTCGCGCCGATCGCACCCGTCGACGCCGATGCGCGCAACGCGACGATCGTCACGGGTTTCGGCTTCGTGTCGGTCGCGCTGCTTGCGTTCTACTGGCGGATGCGCCGGGCGCGCGTGCGTGAAATGATCCGCGGCCGCGCGCTGTTGCAGCAGGCGTATGCGGAACTGAACCGGCGCGTCGAGGAGCGCACGGCCGACCTGTCGGAAGCGAACGAGCAATTGCAGAAGGAAGTCGGCGACCGGATCCGCGCGGAGCAGGAGCTGCGCGCTGCGCACGACGAACTGATCCAGGCGAGCAAGCTCGCCGCGCTCGGCCAGATGGCGGCCGGCATCACACACGAACTGAACCAGCCGCTCGCGGCGCTGCGCAGCTTCTCGGACAACACGCGCGTGCTGCTCGACCGCGGCGAGCAGGCGGCCGCGCGCGAAAACCTCGAGGCGATCGCCGCGCTCACCGAGCGGATGGGCAAGATCACGAACCAGCTGAAGCTGTTCGTCGGCCGCGCGAAGCCGCGCAACGAGCAGGCGCTCGTCGTGCGCGCGCTGCGCAGCGTGCTGTCGCTGCTCGACGAGCGCATGCGCGGCGTCGCGCTCACGCTGACGCTGCAGGACGCGACCGTGTCGCCTGCGCACGATGCGCCGCTCGACCTGGCGCGCGACTATCCCGAGCTCGTCGCCCGTTGCGAGGATCTGCGCCTCGAGCAGGTGCTGATCAACCTGCTTGGCAACGCGCTCGATGCGGTCGCCGGGGTGGCGGTGCCGGCGATCGAGGTGACCATCGCGGTGTCGGCGGCGACGCTCGCGGTCGAAGTGCGCGACAACGGCTACGGCATTGCGCCCGACCTGCTGCCGCGCCTGTTCGAGCCGTTCTTCACGACGAAGGAAATGGGGCGCGGGCTTGGGCTCGGCCTTGCGATCTCGTCGTCGATCGCGAGCGACGCGGGCGGTGCGCTCACAGCGCGCAACGCGCCGTCGGGCGGCGCGCTGTTCGTCTTGACGCTGCGACGCGCACGCACGCATCATCCGGACTCCGTGTCCGAGTCGGCGAATTCGCGCTAGGCGGCGTCCCGCCACCCGCCCGATCGGCGCACGATCGGTATCAACGACGCCGCGCGCGCTGCCGCCGCGCGGCCCGTCAGGAGCAAGTGAGTACGATGGCCAACCGGCTGCAAGTGATCTATATCGAAGACGATGCGCTCGTTCGCCGGGCAAGCGTGCAGAGCCTTCAGCTGGCGGGGTTCGACGTCGCCGGCTTCGAGTCGGCTGAAGCGGCCGAGAAGGCGATCGTCGCGGATAACGCCGGCGCGATCGTCAGCGACATCCGGCTGCCCGGCGCGAGCGGGCTCGACGTGCTCGCGCAGTGCCGCGAGCGCGTGCCCGACGTGCCCGTGATCCTTGTCACGGGGCACGGCGACATTTCGATGGCCGTGCAGGCGATGCGCGACGGCGCGTACGACTTCATCGAAAAGCCGTTCGCGGCCGAGCGCCTGATCGAGACGGTGCGCCGCGCGCTCGAGCGCCGCGAGCTCGTGCTCGAGAACCACGCGCTGCGGCGCGAGCTGGCCGGGCAGAACGTCGTCGCGCCGCGCATCATCGGCCGCAGCCCCGCGATCGAACAGGTACGCAAGCTGATCGCGAACGTCGCGCCGACCGATGCGTCGGTGCTGATCAACGGCGACACCGGCGCCGGCAAGGAGCTGATCGCGCGCAGCCTGCACGAGCTGTCGCCGCGCCGCGACAAGCCGTTCATCGCGGTGAATTGCGGCGCGTTGCCCGAGCCGATGTTCGAGTCGGAGATGTTCGGCTACGAGCCCGGCGCGTTCACCGGCGCCGCGAAGCGCCGCGTCGGCAAGCTCGAGTACGCGTCGGGCGGCACGCTGTTCCTCGACGAAATCGAAAGCATGCCGCTCGCGCTGCAGGTGAAGCTGCTGCGCGTGCTGCAGGACGGCGTGCTGGAGCGGCTCGGCTCGAACCAGCCGATCCGCGTGAACTGCCGCGTCGTCGCGGCCGCGAAGGGCGACATGAGCGAGCTCGTCGCGGCCGGCACGTTCCGGCGCGACCTGCTGTACCGTCTCAACGTCGTGACGATCGCGCTGCCGCCGCTGGCCGAGCGCCGCGAGGACATCGTGCCGCTGTTCGAGCACTTCATGCTCGATGCGGCCGTGCGTTACGCGCGGCCCGCGCCGGTGCTGACCGACCGGCAGCGCGCGAGCCTGATGCAGCGCGACTGGCCCGGCAACGTGCGCGAGCTGCGCAACGCGGCCGACCGCTTCGTGCTCGGCGTGGCCGACATGCCGCAGGAGACGGGCGCGAGCGGCGACGAGGCCGACAACGAGCAGACGCTGAAGGAGCGCATCGAGCAATTCGAGCGCGCGGTGATCGCCGAGGCGCTGAACCAGACGGGTGGCGCGGTTGCCGCGACGGCCGACCGGCTGCATGTCGGCAAGGCGACGCTGTACGAGAAGATGAAGCGCTACGGGCTGTCGGCGAAAGGCGAAACCGAGCGCTGAAAAGCAAACGGACCGCGGAACCGGGTTGCCCGGTCGTGCGGTCCGTCGTGCGGGGAAGGGCGCGGCGCGCGGCCCTTCGAGCCGGATCGGGCGGCGCTCAGGCCGCGTTGCTGCCGAGTGCCTTCTTGAGCAGCGCGTCGAGTTCCGCGAACTGCGGTGCGCCGACGTAGCGCTTCAGGATCTTGCCGTCCTTGTCGACGACGAAGGTCGTCGGCGTGAGCTGCACGTTGCCGAACTGCTTCGCGACGCTGCCGTCGTCGAGCGCGACCTTGAACGGCAGCTGGCGCGTCTGCGCGTAGTTCGCGACATACATCGGCGGATCGTAGTTCATCGCGACCGCGACGAATTCCAGCCCCTGACCCTTGAAACGATTATAGGTATCGACCATCTGCGGCATTTCCTGCATGCAGGTTGCGCAGCTCGTCGCCCAGAAGTTCACGAGATAGACCTTGCCTTTCAGGTCGCCTGCAGTCGAGACCTTCTGGCCCGACAGCAGCGTGAACGTGGCGTCCGGCACGGTGGACTTGCCGTTGAACGCGAAGAAGCCGGCGACGGCGATCGCCGCGACGACAACGGCGGCGACGATGTAGCGGACGGGGCCGGCGCTGCGCCGGACGGGAGGCGTGGTGTTCATCTGGTGCTCTCGGAGTCGGTCGATGACGCGGATCAATGCAAAGGACATCGAAATTCGGCGCTCATTTTAGCGCGAATGCGGCAAGCGTACCGACGGCGGCCACGCATCCCGGATTTCAGCTTCAGCGGATAATGCCCGTTTTGCCTGCCCGATCCACGCCATGCCGAAGGAAGTCACCGTTTCGTTGCGCCCCCTTTTTCGTCCGCTGCGACACTTCGCCGCGCTTGCGTGCCTGAGCGCGGTGCTGGCCGCGTGCTCGCCGTCGTACGACTGGCGCACGCTGCACAACGATGCCGGCTACACGATCGACCTGCCGGCGAAGCCGACCGTCGAGGAGCAGCCGGTGGCGATCGGCGGCGCGTCGATGCCGATGCGGATGCAGGCTGCGCACGTGGACGGCGCGGTGTTCGCGGTCGGCACGCTGACGCTGCCGGACGACCGTGACGACACGCGCCGCGCGGCGCTCGAATTCCTGCGCGCCGGGCTGTCCCGCAACCTCGAAGGCGCGCCGCAGACGGCTTCGGTGCCCGTGCCGCTCGCGGCCGGCGGCGCGGTGAACGGGCTCGAGCTGCGCATCGCGGGCGCGGCCGCCGGCGGCGATCGCACGCACAAGACGATCGTCGCACGGCTCGCCGCGCGCGGCCGGCACGCGTACCAGGCCGTCGTGATTGCCGACGGGCCGCTGACGCAGGAGCAGCTGGACCAGTTTTTCGGGTCGTTCAAACTCGACTGACGGCGGCCGGAGAGGGCGCTCAGACACTCTGTGACAACTGAAAGTTCATTCGCAGCTTTCGACGCTAGTCGCCGGATTTTGCGGGGTTTTTTCGACTATCCACAGCGCATGTGGATAACTTTGTTGAAAAGTTGCCCGGATTTCCCGCCAAGCCGCGCGGGACGGCCTTCCGGCCCGTTTGGTCGCTCGCTCGCGTTTTGAGAAAAATCAATTAAAACAACGAGATACGGATTCCGTGCCGCAAAGGTCTCGCCGAGCCCCGATCCGGGGCCGGATTCGTGAAATTGTGCATAAGTCAAGTCTTGACAGCCGGATTTTGTCCTCCGAGGGCGTTCAGAGCGCCGTCAGCGCACGCCGGTAGCGGATCGCTTCGGCGATCTGCGCAGCCGTCGGCAGCGGGTCGCCGGCCAGGTCGGCGATCGTCCGCGCGACCTTCAGCACGCGGTAATACGCGCGCGCCGACCAGCCGAAGCGCTCGCCGGCCTCGCGCAGCAGCCGTTCGCCTTCGTCGGTCGGCCGGCACAGGTCGTCCGTCTCGCGGCCGCTCAGCATGTGATTCGTCTTGCCCTGCCGATCGAGTTGCAGCGCACGCGCCTGCGCAACCCGCGCGGCGACCGCGGCACTCGGCTCGCCAGGCGCCGACGCGCGCGTCGCCAGCTCGGCCGGCGACAGCGCGGGCAGGTCGATCTGGATGTCGATGCGGTCGACGAGCGGCCCCGACAGCTTGCGCAGGTAGCGCGCGGCGACGTCCGGCGAGCAGCGGCAGCGCCCCGACGGATCGCCGTGCCAGCCGCACGGGCACGGATTCATCGCGGCGATCAGCTGGCATGCGGCCGGAAAGTCGGCTTGCTGGGCCGCGCGTGAAATCGTGATGCGGCCGGCCTCCAGCGGCTCGCGCAGCATCTCGAGCACATGCCGGTCGAATTCCGGGATTAGGTTATGTATTTTGTCTGTCCGTTCCGTCGACTTTTCGAGCTCGATTAACCTTAGGTTCTGAGCGAACGACCTGGAGGCGCCGAAAAATGAAGATTCATTTGGTGCTGTGTGATCCGTGTGAAGCAGTAATCCGCTTGACAGAACTGGTCGATGCGATTGGTGTCGGCGGGATCCCATCGTTTCAGTTCAAAGACCTCCCAGCTCTGGCAATCATTGTTGGTGAAGATGGTTTGCCACACTGGGCAGCAACGTTTTACGCATTAGATCAGGCACTAAATAGCAACAGCGTCACAGGAGACACTGTCCGCACGTATGGAGAAGCTATTGTGGCGTGGTTGCAGTATTTGCAGAGCGTGCAGAAGTGCTTGGAGGACGCAACGGAGCAAGACGTCAAGCTTTACCGCAACAAGTTAATCCACGGTTCTTCGACAGACGAATACCGCCGCTACTCTGCCTCAACGGTGAATCTGCGGACTATGACAGCGGTCCGATTTCATATGTGGGGCCAGCTATCTCGACAGATGCCGAGCCCACTTGGCGAGTGGGCTGTCGGGCGAGATCGTGGTCGCCTGTTCCGTCGATTCGCAGCATACGCGCCGCATCGGAGGCAGATCGTTCGGGCCCCTGAAAGCAGGTTGCCTCGGATACTCGGAGCGGAGCAGTTGCGCGCGTTGCTTTCATGTACCCCTCAGCCCTATCGACTGATTTTCCGATGGGCTGTCTGCACTGGACTGCGTCGCTTCGAATTGTGCG
Organism: Burkholderia lata; assembly: GCF_000012945.1. Taxonomy (NCBI): domain Bacteria; kingdom Pseudomonadati; phylum Pseudomonadota; class Betaproteobacteria; order Burkholderiales; family Burkholderiaceae; genus Burkholderia; species Burkholderia lata. The sequence goes on along the minus strand of NC_007510.1, from coordinate 3,363,909 downwards.
GACTCAGGAAATCGGACTTGCCATTGGGCGCCGCGAAAAAGTCGACAATCGAGCAGCTTAATCTCGTCAGAAAAGGTGGTCGAACTGTAACAGTGTATGCGCCGTCACGGCTTATCGACGAGACGCGCTGGTACGTGCTATCTGATAGACCAAAAGCTGCACCGACCTATGAATCGTTTATTTTTCTGAATGCACGAGGCCGAAGAATCGACCGAACGGCACTTTCGGCAGCATTTCGGCGAGCGGCAGATGCGGCGGGAATCGATGCAACGTTACATCACCTGCGGCATACATATGCGGTCACGGCACTCAAGTACCTTCAGGAGCGAGCGCACAACGGAGACTCAATCAATCCTCTGAAAACTCTCCAGATGCTGCTGGGACACACGGCAATCGAAACCACAGAAATTTATCTTCGCGCGTTGGACGCCAACTCGGCAGCGGTTCAGGAAGCGCTGGACTTTTTGTACGGAGGAACATTGTGAGCGATGGATCAAGTCTCGATGTCCCACCAGTCACCTTCGTGATCAAAGATCGCCAAGGAAACTCTCGCACGCTACTCGATTTCTCAGAGCTGAATCTTTCTGACCGGATGACTCGGGCGCTTCGAGTTGCGTTCGAAACTGAATGTGGTCATCTTGCGGTCGAAACGCAAAGACAAGTGTGGCGTTGCTGCAAGAAGCTGTCCATGTTTATGCAGGATGAAGGCTTGGACAGGAAGATGCCACTTCCTTCCGATATGCTCCTGCGTTACCGAATTTGGCTTGAAAAGACCACGCTATGTAATGCCACCAGACAAAGCGTTCTTAATGTCGGCATTTCGATCGTGACTGCCAGCTCAAGAATTGACCCAGGGATAGTGAGTTCGGGCTTTAGGCTTGATGTGAGATCTTTCGAGCGAGGTGCTCCGAAGCCATCACCGGCTCTATCTGAGCAGTCTATGAAGCAAGTACTGCAAGCGTGCTATGAGGAGATCTCGGCGATCGAGCAACGGCTCATGGCGGGGCGAAGTCTGCTGGACAACGATTGCAAGGATGACAGCGACAAGGCTCGTCGCGAGGTTATGCGTAGGTTTGTAGCGCTCACGAGCAACGGGATACCGAAGAAACGTGACGTTATTGCAATGGGTAAGGCGTTCTCGAGACAGGTCGATGCGCTGGGCGGGGTGCGAGCTATCATAAGTCAGCTACACGTAACAGCAAGAGATATATTGCCCTTTTATCTTGCTATTCTGGCACAGACCAGCGGAAACCCCATGGCCATTCTTGACATTGGCTGCGACTGCATCCGCGATCACCCTCTACGTGCCGACATTGCGTCAGTCGTTTGGTCAAAACCTCGATCTCAGCGCGAACAAAAAGCCGACTTTCCAATCGCGCATCGATGGTCTGCTCCAAATTTGATAAATCGACTGAAGACGCTCAACGATCCACTCCGTCCGTGGTCGGGAGAAAGATTCTCAGACAGATTATTTGTGGCGTACTGCAATGGACGAGCGGCGGTTCCGTGCATCCAACTTTTTCATATCATGCTCGACGAGTTCATTCGAGAGCACAAGCTCGAGCACTTCGACTTCAAGCAGTTGAGAAAGACGGGTGCCACCATAATTTTCCGTGAGACGGGCGATGTGCGTGTCGTTAAGGAGAGGCTAAATCATCGGTCTACCGCTACAACCAGGCGATATATAGACGAGCCACTACTCCGCGAGGTCCATGACCAGCTCATCCATCGCTTTCAGGGCGAACTGATTTCTATGTCGATGAACAGCAGGCTCCAAGCCAGCGCGACCGATCAGCGTACCAGCATTTCGAAGAACCCTTCGGAAACAGTTTTCGGTTTTCTATGCCGAGATCCACTTGCGGGACTTGCGACGGGATCCGTCCGCGGACAACTCTGCGAGCATTTCCAACAGTGTGCGACGTGTCCAGGCGCAATAGTGCCGCTTGACGACCCGAAGATCGTTGCCCGTCTCTTGGATTCGCTGGATCAACTTCGGAACAGGCGTGCCGAGGCGGAAGTTGAGGGATGGGTAAGGCGTTTTGATCTCTTGTATGGGGCGACGATATCGATTTTGCAGGACGAGCTAATTCAGAAGGTCAGCCCCGTCATCTTGGATGCAGCCTCACACATGCGGAATCACTGGCCTCTTCCTAGGGTGGACTAGCGATATGCGGAAACCTGATCTAATCAAGAGAGTTGATCGCTCAACTTGGCTTTTGCAGAACGACAAGCTGCAAGAAGGGCCGGTTATCATTAATTGGCAGAGCCTTGACATTCATGGCGACGCGAGTGCTTACCAAAGGCAATTGATCAGAGACAACGCAAAGGAATATCTTGAAGCTGTCATTGCATGGAGAGAGGAGCGTCTAGGCGGAATCGGCGCGCGTTCGATAAATAACCGATTCTCAAAGGTTCGCACGCTCGTCAAATGGATGTCTAAGCGCGGTCTGTGGCGCTTTAGCGATCTGACTCCCGAGTCAGTGAACAATTTCATGCGGGGTGTGGTTGGGCGGCCGAGAGGTGTTCTCACAAAAAAACCGTCCAGGCATGGTGTGCAATGTTTAACGATATGTGGTTGGTTCGCGATCGCTGTCGGACCGGTCTGCGTTTCAATCCGATGATGCACGAGTCCTTCATAAAATGGCGAAATGCGGGGGCTCCCTTATCGAGATGGGCACCACTCCAGGAAAAATTCTCGGTTCCACTAATTGAGGATGCCATAAACTGGGCCGACCAGATTGGTCCCATGCTTATTCCGATACTGGAGCAAATTTGGAAGGTACATCACGAGACCGCGTTCAAGTCGAGAACAGCTCTTCGAAGAGATACGGATCGTTTTCTCGCGGCGCTCGCCGAGACCCCCGAATTTCGTGAACTCTTAAGTGCGACAAGACTGCAGGGACGCCCCACCTATGAGGTGGTTCGTGAGGCACTGCGTTTGACGCTTGGCTCGATTGTTGTTCAGGTGTTATTCCTGTGCGGGCTCCGCGTAAGCGAGCTTGTTACCCTTAGACGTGGGTGTCTGACTGAACATACGCATTCTGGTGGGTATAAATATATATATATTGAAGGAACGGTTGCGAAATCAAATGGAAGAGGCCATAAATGGATAGCGCCGTCGCCGGTTTGCAGATCTTTGCAATTGGCAGAGAAAATATTCGCATTTCTTGGCGAGCAAAGAAATGCGTTGCTTTTATCGCCGGGCGGTAACGGATCCTTGCCGCGTCGAGCACAGTCGTTCCGTCGTATGAGCGAAGCCCATGCGGCGATTCTTTTACGCAATTTTGCTCGATCCTCATGGCGTGAGCATCCTCTTCCTACAGGGGCGCGACTACATCCCCATCAGGGAAGAAAGACATTCGCACGGTTTGCGGTTACCCGCGACAAGCGAGCGTTGGAGGCGCTGGCGCAACACTATGGACATGTCCATAGCGGAATTACCGACAAGTTTTACGTTGGGGTAGACATTGAACTTGATGAACTCCTTGATCGTGCAAATCAAGAGGATCTTGCGCTACATTTGATGGACCTGATTGCAGCCGATATAGTGGGTGGTAAGGCGGGGGCGTCACTTATGTCCTTGAAATCTAAGTATTATGAGAATCATTCATTTCGCGGTAAGCGGTCACTAGCCTCGTTGGTCGAAAAGATGATTGGCGAAGGTATAAAATTGGCTCCATGTCATTGGGGATACTGTGTGTACGTCGAGCAACTCTCTGCGTGCCACGGGGATGAGTCGGGGCCAAATGAGATTGAGCGCTCGCCAGATGTCTGTGCGCGATGCAGCAACTTCGCGGTAACTGAGGCTCATAGGCCATGGTGGGAAGCGCGATTTCGCGCGGACGAAGTATTTCTCCAAAAAAAATCTCTCCCGGATCAGACGAGACATTTCGTGGAGCAGAGATTGGCGCGCTCTACCATGTTGCTTCGTCAGATTAACGCAAACAGTTTTGGAGTTGTCGATGATGGAGAGCAGCATGAGTAACGATGATATGCGCTTGCCTGCGATAACTCGTGCGGAGGTTGCATTGGAGTATCTTGTCGCGGAAGGGGATGCCTCGATATCTCTATCACAGGTCTGTAAATTGGCAAAGGTTAGTCGGGCTAGTCTCTATGAAAATCATCCAGATTTTGTTAGTCGCGTAAGATCTCTACGTCAACCACAAAAATCCAGGCCGCCAAAGCTTGCTCCAAATTTACAAAGCGTTTTGGCGGAAAATGAGATGCTTAAACGGCAAAACCGAGCGCTTTTGTATCTTTGTGTTGAATTGAAGTCAAGGTTGGTGGGCTTGGAGAGCGGTGCTTAAAGGTGATAAATAATCTGAAAATGCATGAAGGATAGCGACAATGAGCACCGCAGCGGCGGCTCTCGAAGCTGGTGTAAGTTCTGGCGGGGTCCACGACACTCACTTGGACGCCACCGACGAAATTCGGGGCGGGGTCAGATTCGTCGGCAACGTGACATCATGGCTGCTGAGTCGAATGTCGAGTGTGTGTGGTCGCGGTGGAGGCCAGTGAGGAGCTGATGAGCGAAAAACAGATAATCGTTATCGACTGCCCGCAGTGCGAGGTTCGCGTGAAGTCTGAGGTGACTTCTTGGGTTGGTGACGCCGAGGATCGGGCGTACATCCTCGTCGCGTGTCCTTCTTGCCAACAGGCGCTCTTCGGCGCCACGGTGCTGTTCAGAGATCAATTCGGAAATTGGGCATGGGATACGGCGGAACGGTTGTGGCCGGTCCCTGCGCTGGCGGACCTGGGGCCGTCGGTCCCAGCAGCCGCTAGGCGTGACGTTAGCGCCGCCCAAAAATGCTTTAGTCATGGAATTTATCCCGCTGCTGCAGTTATGTGTGGGCGCGCACTTGAGCGGCTCATCAAAGAAAAGACCGGAAAACCGCAAATGCTCGCAAAAGGGCTAGCCGACCTGAAGTCGAGGGGTGTTATTGACCAGCGTCTTCACGAGTGGGCCGATGCGTTGCGCGTCGAGCGCAATATCGGAGCGCACGCCTCTGATGTCGAAACCACGAAGGAAGACGCTCAAGATATCATCGACTTTACGGTGGCGATTTTCGACTATGTTTACACGCTAGCTGAAAAGTACGAAAAGTATCGACGCCGGAAAGCGGGGGGCGACGGTCAGGGGGCAATGGCCAATGAGTGACGATTACGAGGCGTGGTTTCGCGAGCAGATCCTGCAAGCGGTGAAAGAGGCGGACGACGAGAACATCACATCGATCTTTCGCGAGTACGTGATGGCCGACATGGCAGTACAGAGAAGGGTGCTGCCGAGCCAGATTGGCTGGGCTGCTGACCACGTGCCCTACCCTGCGGATGCCAGGAAATGGAGGCGGGATGCGCTTCTTATCATCTGCGCGGCGACCCAAATTTCGGGTAACCTATGTAGTACTATTGGTTGGCTTCGGAACGAACGGTTGCCTATCTTTGAAGGCCAGACCGCCGAACAGCTCGTCTCAAACGGACGTGCCGACGACGTGCTGCGTTACATAAAGGCCCTTGAGGCGGGCGCGGTTGGATGAGCCAGCGAGCGCATCGTGAATCCGCGCAATGTCGCTTCGCCCGCGCGGCAAGTGATTCGTTTTTACCAAAGAAAACAGGGAGCGGGGCATACAGGCCTGGACGTTGTTCCGCAGTATGTATTCCGCCCCACCTCTCAAAGGCCCACTCGTCGAGTGGGCCTTTTCAATGCCGCTAAGCGTGCCCCCCTCACCATCTGGACCGCTGGCCAACTACGCCCCTGGGCACATCGCGGACAGGATGGTTGAGAGCCCGGGACCGGGCGCCAATCTGCCCCGCGCCACGGGCCGTCGCCACAATCTAGAGATCGTTGACCGCGGCGACCCACTCCGAACGGCTGATCTCAAGGCGCCGGAGAATCTGGCAGGCTAGGAAGGACGGGATCGTTGGATTCGGACCGTAATGACTGCCGAGTCGAAATGGGTGCGCTCCCGCTCTCAACAGCTTCTTCTCTGATCCTTTCCCTTGCACAACCTCGACGCCGCATGCCCTGAGGATCTTGAAGAAGCGGCTTTGGCGAATTTGAGGCAGGGCGTGGATCGTGATCTGCGCCGCGTCGTCGCCCGATCTCCCGCCCTCGCTCGATGGTTGGCCATCTTCCCCCTCGTCCCGGCGTACTTCGTCAAGCCAAGCCGCGTAGGTCGCGATCTCACCAGCTTCGATCTGGTCTGACTCGGGCGCGGACTCGTCGAGGTCTGACGCATTATCTGGATGAGCCGGTTCGGCATGTCGGATCTTCAGATAGTCTTCTACGACCCTCCCGTGAACCTGCTCCAGAAACCACACAGAGACGCTCAGGGCATCTCTTTCGTCGAGCATGCGATCGACGGTCAACCACGGATGCGGGATGACACTGAGCGCCCCGTCAAGACCGATGTTGAACGCACCTCTAAAAAAGTTCGTTTCCAGGCCTCGGCGCAGACTCTCTTCGCTGTCGGAGACGTAAATCGTTCCGACTCCCTGTGACGCAATGAATCGGAATGCGGCCGAACAGCCGGTTCCGGGAATCGCGAAGATATACCTCCAGGATCTCGCTGACCCGCAGAGACGGGGCCACGCTTCCAAGAGGTCGCCAAGGTACGTATTCAGCCGCGTCCTGAGATCGCCGCGAGATTCAGCGAACCTGTCGCTGCGGAGTACCTTCGCGAGAGGGGCTAGCACTACCTCTTTTAGATACGCGGCCGGCTCAACCCCGAACAAGTTCAGGATGCCACCAAACGCATGGGCCTCACCCTGATTCGCGACGATCGGCCCGATCAGACTCGTGCGATGTGCCGGACTATCGTCGAATTCCAACGAGGCGTATCCGGTCTTCATGAAGCAGGCCTCGATCATCAGATAGGCCATGCAATCAATCACGCTACCCCAGACTCGTTGGTACATCCGGTCTTCACCGTGGGCAATGCGGGTATCGATATCACTGAGGAACGTGTGTGACAGGTGCATGTACGCGTCGAAGGGCGAACGTTGAATCTGGCGCCGATATCGATACACCACCTCCGAGATAGATTCCTCGGTCCATTTGAGGACTCGCTCACGCAAATCGTGAAGCTCGAAGTCGGCGACCATCAGGGCCACCACCTCGGACATCGAAACCCCGACGAAGCCGTTGTTCAGTTGCCGTGTCTCCTCAATCAGCGCGTTCCCGCAGTCCCGGAGCTCGAGGCTGAGAAAATCCGTGAGTCCGCGCGGCAACGTCATCACCGGCATTTCCTGGATATTCCAGTCCGCACAGCGGGCGATCGACTGCTGATACTTGTCCAACGGCGAAACGGGCGCACGGCGAAGCACCTTGGCATCTTCCTCCGCCATCCGCCGCGCAACGACCTTCGTGGGTAGCTGAACGACTGACTCTCTCTGATTTTTCATTTCGTCTCGGGCCTAGGCCTAGGCGCTTTTACGGGCCGCGCTGTGTTGCAACAGCAACCCTGCTGCCAGTTCCATAGATATGGGTTCTTCAACGATCCTGCATGGATTTAATGCGAGGTGGTCCGGTGTCGGGAACGACGGCGCGATCGATCCGACGAAGAATTCACCCGGCCACCGTGTCGTGCAGATCGCCGGCCCGTCATTGAACACCAACTGTTCGTCGCGTTCGCCGACTGCCATGGGACAATGCTTCCGCCAGGCGAGACTATGTTTTATTCAGGCCGCTGTTTGCCGGCGGATTCTGCTTCCGGAGCGCGAGATTGTGAGCATCAAACTTCGCTTTCTGACGCGCGATCTCTGCCCTTGTTGTCCGGACAGCAATCGTCGCGCCAAAAAAAACAACGAAGGTAGCCATTGTGACTCCGATCGCGTTCCAATAGTGACTTCCACCAGCTGGTGCATAAATGCGAGCAAGGAGAGCAGGAAGACCGAAGGCTGCCATTCCGGCGGCACACCAATTGCCGTCCTCTTTTGCAGTCAACGCGATTGCTTTAGCCTCTTCGTCATTGTAAGTCTCCATGTCTTCGATTTTTTTCGGTCTGTCGTCAAACGCGCCGACAACAAGTCCGGTAATGGCAGACAATACGGCAAGTAAGATTCCGTACTGATCGGGCTGCAAGGTGAGCGAACTGGAAATCCCTGCTGCCACCCATACTATGGCGACTGAAACAAAAAATGACACGGCCGCCCACTGGATTAGGTCCGGCCAAGCCTGCACCTTTGCTCGACGCGGCCAATTCCACTCCCTGTCGGCGTCGACGTCGACCGGGGGCGTGTCTGGCTCGTCGCCCGAAGCGCTGTCAATTGGCGGAGCGCCGGCGTGGGCCGGTTCTCTACTGTCCAATGCCTCTTCGGTCTCTGGTGGAATTTCGTTCGACATCCTGTTACCCCGTCATCGTTAATGAAAGTGACTTGTATTTGGTATCTCTCGTCGGGTCGATGCAATCAATGATAATTGCAGCGTATCCCTAACCCTGACGGTACAGGGACCTAGTTTATATCGGCCGACCTCTGCGCGACATACTCCCAAGTCGGGCCATTGAGTGCTAATTGGCTTGCGTTAGACAGTCGGGACGTCCCAACTCAGCTACGGTGTCGAAGTGTAGAAGCCAGAGCGCATGGCGGTCATGCCAACGGCCAATCACACCCGTGTCCCGGCGAGAACCGTACCTTTCAAAATTCGCCGTGCGGCCGGTCGCTGGTGCTCTGGCCGGCAGATACCTTTTCAATATGGATGCTCCTGCCGTGAAAACAATGTTTTTGTTCATCGTTGACGGACTACATAACTAGCCTAATCGCTCTGCCGTCATAGCGGCAGGACAAAGACCTATTTTTTAAATTCGAGTAGATTCGTAACGACTTTCCAATACCGAAGCAAAGGTCCCTCGACTGTACTAGATTCGGACCAATCTGTCCGATCGACAATGCCAGCTGTTTTTTTATATATCTTCCCCATCTCTTCCATCTGAGCGCGTGGTATCGGGCCACTTGCGTTCGCGAACATAAGACGAACTAGGCTTCCGATCCACATTGCCTTGTGATATTCGTCGCGGGTGCGTGAGTAATTCACTTGGTGCGCGAGAATTTGCGTGACCGTCCGATGGATGGAGTCCGCTTCGGTTGAGAATCGTTTCAGAAGTTCCTTCTGTTTGGAGGCCGAGCAGCACAGCAGAAGCGCTGCAATTTGCTCAGTAAACACACCTTCGCTTTGAACGTCGAATAGCAGGGTGCCACGCGATTCGGACTGTTTCCAGTACGCAAAAAGCTCATCCACCCATGCCTGTGCAACATCGTCGGGAGAAAGTCTTTCGGCTTCAACCAAGGGAGCGATTACGTCGGCCAGAATCCATGGTTTAGCTTCGTAGATCCTGCCGAGAGGGTTCCGCATCGAATCGAGAAGAGCATCCAGTGCACCCTTGTCAATCTCCTGCGGAAGCATCTGATGCAACTCGGCAATTATTGCAATCCGCAATGGCGTTGTGCCGCGGCCGCTTCGTGCAAGAAGCCATCCCAGAACGCAGGCCTTCTGAACCTGAGAAAGATGTCCGACGTCCTGGATCCGAGGGAGTAACTTGTGGTCGTCCTGAAGAAGGGTTTCCAGTGCTACGAAACCCAGCCATTGGACATAGTGATTGCTGCTCGACAGGAGCGCGTCGAGCTGGGCATTCGAACAACCGAACCCCGTCCCGAGGGAGATGTGCGATATCGCCTGGAACAGCAATAACTGGCGTCGACGATTATCGTCGTTAGGCCCCTCAGCCTGCTGCTCCATCCATCGCACTAGCGCCTGGGGTGCGAAGTACCACAGCACTTTCAAAGCGTATTGGTCGCCCCATGAAAGCCTGGTGAAACGCTCGTGATACGCATGATGGCGATAACGATGTGTCCGCAGAAGCTCTTCGTGCGAACTTTGCATCTCCTTCATTGTGTCTGCAATCGGGCCGCTGTGCAGTGGTTGAATTGCGTCTGCACGATCCACGCGCAGGAACTCCACGAGCAAATTACTTAGTGCGTCATTGGGCGCGGGCGGATTGGTGCTCAACTCCGTAACATAAACCCCCGCTGGTGAGTGGGCCAGCAAGGTTGCCATTGCGTCCCACCATGAATTGAAATCGGATACATCCTGCCCGTGCGACCAGAATTTCTCCGGCACATGATCAAACGCCTCCGTATGAAATCTCTCGCTTTCATCGAGCAAAGAAAGACCTTGAAGTAAATTTTGTAGCGTATTCCCAGTCAAATGAGCCAGCGAGTCGTACCCGGTCCACCAGGAAAGTACGTCTCCAGCGCGTTGCATGGAAAAAAGGTCTGGATGCGAGCCTGTCTCGCGTATATTTGGCTCATCGTTCGAATCGAACAGTACCATTGCATCGACGCCTTCGTGTGGTACGTCGGACGCGCGCTCGGCTACACGCTGCAACATCCTGTCGGTGTAGTCGCAAACTTGCCGTAGCACATCGAAGGGAATCGGCGTGATGAGCAATGGGAAATTCTCGTTCGCCTTCTGAATCGAGTTCGACAGATGGAATCCCACCACCGGTTCCATTTTTACATCTCTGATAACTATCATCCGGTCGTGGAGCGTTTCGTCGGGAAGACCTACAACCTGCAGTCGAACGCCCTTCATTTGACGGTTCCAGGCTTTACAGGCGGAGACCAGTCGGGAGACGCGGGTGCCAACCGGAGTATCTGGCTCATCGTCAATGTGGCCGTGCGCGTTCCTGTGCAGGATGTGCTCGTACCAGTTATCAATGGTCTGCGGTTTCAGAGCATGCGTAAATATGACGTAGCTTCCGTTCGTGAAGCCATACTTGTTGATGAGCGTGATCCCGACATCCTCCATGAACGGATCAAACCAGACGATATGTTTGTCTTGATGCACCGCGAAGAGACGCTTGAGCCACTCTGCAAGCGCAAGCCGTCCCGTGTTATCGCCCTCCGAATACCGTTCGAGAAATTGTGCTTCTGAAGCGGGAGGTACGAGCTTCGATGTTACGTCGGCTACCAGTCGATTGGCTGTTACCCATGGATCAGCCTTGCGGCCACCTACGACGTTGAGTGATGTGTGATTGCTTCGAGAGATTGTCTGTGCTGCCTCGAGACGCTCGGTATGTGAACGATGCAAAGCTATTTTTAGCCAATCGAAATTGACACGAGTGATATTGCCTTGCATTTGCATCTGCACTCCTACTTCCCGAACCAGATGCGCGCCCCAATGAAAGCGTCGAAACGACGTGACAGAGCCATGTTCCCGCGTCTCAACCAGCACGGTGAGTGCATCCACCATGCCGACTTGATGCGCAGGAACATCGAGCCAAACCTCCCGTGGCCACCGCCCGGTCTCTGACGTTTTCGTACGGCTAACGTAAAATGCACAGTCGTCGTTGAGAAGCTGCAACTCTATTTCAATATCACCTGCAACACCTGGCAGCAGGTCCTTTGCAATGGATACCCGTACACCCGGGGGATCAGACTTTAGCGATGTCTGAACTTTCACAAGTTGCCGTTCGGCGTCATCCAGCGCGGGGAATACTCCAAGTTCGATGTCGCCAAGTCTCCACGCGTCCACGCTTGAGAAGTCAAGTCCAGTACCAGCCTTCAGAGCGTCGGTTACCAGTTTGGCCAGTTCAGGTCGCGCATAGCCATCCAGGGTAAACATCTCACCTTTTGACAGACACGTAACGGCAGCGCTGTCCATGCTTGCATTGCTCGCCTGACTTAATCTCTTGGTCCTGAACAGGAAGTAGTCGCGGGTCGGCAGGTGCATTACCGGTCGTAGCGCGAGCGCGCTGCTCAGCGTGACACCGGCAAATCGGACTGCTGCTTGTGAGAGTTTGATGCCGGTGCTCTGGCTTGCGTCGCCAAGGGACTTACCTTCGACTAGAAGTGTCAGAAGGTCACGTACCCGATTCGATTCGACAAAGGTAGTAACGCGTTTGACCTGTGCTTCGAACAATTCCTCGACAGGCTTGAACGAATCCTCGCGCTGAGTGTTCCACGTATTGTTCACGAAGTCGGACGGCAAGATACGCCCGTACACCATCTGGGTGGTAACACCATCCACAGACTTTATCTGGAGGATCCACATCTCGACCATACATGGCGCTTCTCCGGAGTCGAAGAGACGTGCGAGTCGTTTTTCCGAAAGAATATCGTTCAAATGCATGTTTTTTCAGTAGGTCTAGTGGCCGCGACGACCGGCCTTGTGTTGTTCTTCGAGAAGTGTTGTCTCATCTCGTGGCATTGTTGCGCATACATACTGCTGAAATTCATTGTCAACAGCCCGAGCGGAATCGGCGCTTTTGACCTGCCTGTATTATGCGGCTCGCTCAACTGGATTAAAGCCAGTCTCTTTGGTCCGCCCCAATATCCTCCCGATTTGCATCGGCTTCGTACATTTCGGCTATTCGCTCCAGACATGCCGCAGTTCGTGGCCAGTCAAAACGAAGCTCGCCGGCATCGCGCCGATATTGGTGCGCGAGAGCACGCTCCTGATCGCCTCCATCGTGGGGCATTCGCACCGTTACGCCACGCCGGTTATACACGCCGAGTTCCAAGCCTCGTTCCAATTCCTTGCTCCTGACAAGTTCGATGGCTGCACACACTGGCTCGGGCGGCCACGGGTCGCCGGCTTTGCGCTTTGCCGCTGACAGAATCTCACCGATCTTCTGGTCCCCGATGGTTGTGCGTCCTGCTTCGGAGAGAAGTTTGCGCGCCTGTTTTATCCAAAGCTCCAGCGACTCCCCGTCGACTTCTCCGTGATCATCTGCGCCAGGTACATGCGACCATTCATCGAGCACGTTATATGCGTGACTCGCCAAGTCCTGCGCTTTTGCCGGATCGACAGAATCCGTCTCGACAATGCCGCTTCCTTCTTCAGGAAGGAAAATCAGCTTGATCAGGTAGACAAAAAATTCTGGGTCGCGGGCCAAGGCACGGTGAAGAGTTCGCGTGGAGCGCCGTGAGTAACGCAGTGCATCAAAATAGATAAACTCGAGGCTGGCGATATCTTGCTCGCTTACGCTTGGATCGGTATCGAGATGGTCAAGGATCACTCCGACGTTATGGCTGAGCATTGTTGCAGCGTTTCCTTCAAGCGGCTGCGCGAGTTTTGTCGCCGCGCGTAATGCTGCGATGAGCAAGTGCCCAGCGGGCTTTGTCTGAATATGTTGGGATAGCCAACTAATGGCGTCAACAGCACGGTCCCATTTCAGCAATCGTTCGACAACGTCACCAGCCTCTGCTTCTCGAGGAATCCAGTACACAGGCAATGAACGCCAATAGGCCTCACTCAACGTTAGGCCACGATGGTCTATCTCTTCCCATGTTGATCTTTCTACGGGAAGTCCTCGAACGATTCGGACCTCGGCTTCCGGTCCCCATCCTTCAGCTATGGCTTGCTGCCACAAACGCCGGGTCCAGGAAGCTCCATCCGTGCCGGCTTGTGTCATTAGCCCCTGGAAGATACCCAGCCCGACCTCTGCTTCTAAAGGTTCAGCAGCGGAGATGCCTCTCTTCATCAACGCATGCTTGAGTTCACTTTGTGCATCAGCGTTTGCGATCCCGATGCCGAGAGCGTGTCGCATCGTAACTGTCGACGCGAAAGCGAATAGATCGTCCTCGGGCAACTCAGCCAATAACTGGTTTGCCGCCTCAATCTGCTTTTTTGCCAAGTCGGCTTGCTCGAGATTCCAGTCAACATTCGGTCCCAACGTCGCCGCGCCGGGGCGGAAAAGCCATCGGACGCGCTCCTGCGTGCCGGCTGGTTGTAGCGTCTCGAAAACTGCGTCCAGCGGCTTCAGATCATCTTCACGCATTGCCCATTGCGCGTCCGAAAAAGCGCGGTGTTGAGACAGTAAGGACCGTAGCTGGTCGCGCATTGCCTCAATCTCTTTTGGGTCGTCAAGTCCGCGGGCCATGACGGTCAATTGTTCGGTCGCCTGTTTGCGCCACTCGGAATCAAAATTCGGCCAGTGATCCAGCAGTTGAGTCCACCGCGCCAAATCATTTCCGACGTTCTGCAGTAGACGCTGGCCGATATTGCGGCCTGCTTCACCGAGTGCTTGCACGGTAATTTCTTCGCGCCTATCCGGTGTGAAATCGCGCCATTTGGGCTTCGCTGAAGGCTCCGTCACGTCATGAAAACTGGGTGCCAGCTTCAGCAAGAGTGACCATCCGACTGCCGGATGTTGTCGCGTGATTGTGTCGATTACCTTGAGTCGCTCGGCGGGAGTCGCGTACGTCTGCGGAGACCAACTGACAAAAATGCGTCGAAGAGAAACAAAAGGCCTGTTGTTCCACTTTCCTCCCGGATCAATTTCATGGAGGCGTGCGAGCAGCAGCGCGGATTTCGCGAGGTAATCCGGACTTCGAGCCAGTATCTCCAATGCCCATAGCAAGTTCGACAGGTATTCCGTGGGATGTAACATCCCTTCATCGCTACGGAACAGGGACATGATCGGTGGGGCATTTCCATCGAGGCCCGCTTCTATGGCATCCAGGAACGCGCTAGGTGCAGCTTCGGCCAGATTTATGAAGTCGCCGGAAAGTGACCACCATAGGGACGGCCCAGCCTTATCGAAGAGCTTGCGAACTGCGCGGTCGGCACGTCCCCGGAGATCGGGGGCGAAGGCAACTCCCTCTGGAAGAACGGCGATCGCGATCATTGCCTCCGTCAGGCCACTGCGGGTCGCTGCAGACGGTTGTTCCTCGAATTCGCCATCCGCTTCGTAATAGATACTCTTCGGGCGCGTCGCGAAGCGTGGATTGACCGCACCGAGTACCCTATGAAAGGTCTGTTCAAATCGGTCTAGCTGGGTTGGCGTAACCCTGTTGCCGAGCTGCATCCAGAGATCGCGGAGTGACACGACTTTCCAGAGTTCGCCCGAGCGAACCAGCGGGCCGCCGGCCGAAGCCGCTAACGGGATAAGGGCTTCCTCGATTTGCTCGTACGGGCGGTCAGCCAGTTCACTGAGTACCTTTTGATCTTGTGTTGACGTTCCCACCCATGCCCCGGCGAACATGGCCGCGATCAGTGCCGGGTCAGCTTTTTTTGCCCATTCAAGCTGCTGGTGCGGGGCGGCGGGTTTCAACCGCCGCAGTACAGTAATACTTCGCCCCGCTGCATGTGCATACGCGTGGGCGTTTTCCTCTTCTATGCCGGCTTGGACAAGCGCCAGTTTGAGATCGAATTTCCATGGCCGACGGAGCCGTCGCATGCCGCTTGAATGGTTGCTTGTGCTGGAGCCATATGCGGCGAAAACGTGATGTCCCTCATCCACCAGGCGTTGCGCAAGTCCGGGTTCCGGATCGGAGAGGACAATATTCAGCGGCGTTCCGAGCCCGACAAGTTGCCTTGCTATATCACTGTTTTCAGCGACAACACTGCGGCTCCAATGCCACAACTTGTAGTGCTCGGGCAGCGGACTGATTGCGGCATACAGGAAAGCCATTGCTTCTTCTGGGTCGTCTGCCTGCAGCGAAAGAAGCTGCGGCTGTTCTCGTAGCCACCTAAGTACTGCGATCTGATCTTCATCACGTCCGGCAAGAAGCACATCCGTGGTAATGGGTATCGTGCTCGCCCCGATCCATTCGGACCAAACTTCTTCCAGGGTCCGCAGTCCTTGGGGGCGACGACCTGTCTTGATCGATAGCCATTGTGCTACTGCCGGACACATTTCTAGCCAATGCACAAGATCGTCGCCATCGATTAACGCAACATCTCTCCACACGCCGCGTGCCTTTTGCTTCGCGATCCAGTCATCCTTTTTGGGAAATCGTTGTGGCGTTACGAAGACAAAGATCGTTTGCGAAGGATCGTGCCCGAGCGGGTCCTTCGTGCGCTTCTCGAAATCGTCGTCAGCTTTCTTGCTAATCCTTGTGCGTTGCGTCCCGATTTCCCATGCTGAATTTCCGGTTGGGACATAGGTCGCCCCGATATCGCTTATGCACTGACCGTCCCATCCGCCGTGCTGGACGCTTTCGTCCGAAGGGAAGCGGACGTCTGCGGCTGGCCCTACCGTCGCAAAAATCAAGCGGCGGAGCAGCTCCGGCATAGCGCCCTGCGCGTCCCGTCGCTCTCCCCACTGGGAGAGGTCTGTTGCATTCACCCAGCGCATCAATCCGCCCGGGCTCGCAGCTCGAGGGGAGGACGGGAGTCTGCTCTTTTCAACAACACCGCCGGCAACAAATTGAAGCCCTTCAGCTTCGAGGGCGTTTCGGATGGCCTCGGCGTTATTGGCTACCGGCGTACGAACCCCACGCTCGAAGTCCGCGATTGTCGATGTGGCGACGCGGGCCTTTCTGGCTAACTCCTGCTGAGACCAAGCCAGAAGTGCGCGAGCAGCTTTGACCTGCTCCGGAACTAGTTCGTCGCCCAATGCCAACCTCATATTTAAAATATGAGATCAATCTAGAATGCTGATACTGGTTAGTCAAGCGTATTTGTGTAGGGTAGGCATTGTTGATTTGAGGCAGCACGACACATGGGTGTGACGAGTCATAGCGACGTCATGTGCTCGAGAGTGGTGTCATAGATAAATATCTCGCCGAACGAATGAGTCGGGAGTCGGCATTTGACGCTGCTGACAAGCGCGTCCCAATCATCTTGGAAGCAGAGGTTGCCGGGCGTGCACGGGATTACCAGGATTGTTCCAGGCGGGTAGTTTTTTTTGATCTTCTTCGATATCCGATCAAGAACAATATTGCTGAAGCTCTGCGCGTACTCGACGCCGGCGTAGACGACTGGGTCTGAGGCAATCTCGCCGGACTTGCGGCGCTTTACGCCGTCGGGGCTGAAGCAAGCTCCACTCTTCGTGATTAGCTCTCTGCATAGATGGTCGTTGCTGTGCACGGCGCAGGTTACTTCTAGGTACACTCGAGACGGGTGGTGCCCTTTGGATACATAGTCTCCGTGCTGCTCCAGCTCGGCATCGAAGGCCTGATTTCCGTCTATCCACCGTACCGAAATGTATCGTCCCGGACGATAGCGAGCCTGCACGAACTTGCATATCGGCAGTAGTTCTTCCAGGATTTTCTTTTCGACATCCGATGCGCGCATGCGGAGCTTAACTCGTCCCTCTTCAGTCTGTCTGAGACCTTCGAATATGCGATATACGTGTAGGCAAAATTCGAGACCATCGAGCGAGACGTTATCGAGGTCGGACAGGTCAAAGCTATCCATTTTTCTCCTGTGCTGGTCGGCCAGAGATGCCGAATAGCCGTCGAGTAATCACTTCCAGCTATGTATCGATGTGTCTGCATGTATTACGTCGAAAACTTTAGAACATATCTCTGGCCTTCGTCAGTAAGGTAGAACGCGAGTGATCGGCCCCCGATATGCGCGTTATGTGTAGACATTGATAGAAGACCAAGTGATACAAGGAAGTCGGTGTCACTCTTTTTCGCGCCAAGCTGCTGGCGACTGCAGCCAGGAAGATCATGCACGCGCTTCAGTGCCGTGACGTGATCGTCACCAAGAGCCTTTTGTGATTGCCAGGCCAGTAGTCGATGGCGGTGGCAATACCACATTGCCGAGGCCGATTTGACTTCTGCAGCTTGCATCTCTTGCGGGCCATAGAAGGCCAAGGTACGCACTCGGCGGCAACCTGGGTGGTTGCAGGGGAGGTCCATCGTTCCGCCGCTTTCATCGATTTCTCGGTCCGCCCATCGACGGATCGTGGCCTCGTCGACTAGATGGCGTTCCGCGGTGATGGTCATCGGGTTTCTAAACCACTCCGAAAGCCGCCGAAACGGAACGGCTATGTATTCACCTCGGTACCAGACGTCCACGGAGCCTCTGATCATGAGAGCGCCGACCAGGTCGATGTGGCCGCGAGAAATTGGTCCATTCCCCGTATCGACTGTATCGAGCACGCGCTCAAAATAGGCCAGCCCGCTTCGAACATCCGCGAGTGCCGACCGCACTTCGTCTTGTTTGATCAAACCTCAGTCATCCCAAGTGATGGGCCAGTGGCGAAAATGGGTCGTAAATGCCGTGGCCAATCTGGCATGGTACATCGACCATATCCCGATGGAAAGGGTATCTGGTCGAAGCGATACGGAGGCGAACCTTAAGGAAGTGGGGAAGGCTATTCGCGTTCGTCGGCTAGAGCTCGACATTTCTCAGGAAACGCTTGCTCATCTTGCCAACATTGACCGAAGTCATATGGGCAAAATCGAACGTGGTGAGCGTAACGTTACGCTGCTGAACCTGCTCAAAATTGCGCGCGCACTTTCCTGCCGTCCCTCGGAACTGTTGGGGGCCGCTGGCCTGTGAACTTCCGCGCGATTTCCGTGGATCAATAGCCCACACTCGCTGGTCCTTGTCTTTCGTTGCGTCATATCGATGATTGCCCGGTTACGGGTAGCTACTCAGGCGTGTGCGGAGACCATGTTATCCCTGCGTGATAGTGGGCTGGCTCTTCGCCGCCCCTCGATACCGTAAGAAGGGTAGATCCATGCGGACAAACAACAATTTCAATACCTAACCTCCAGCTCGTCGAGGAACAGCACGCCGAGGTGCGCGAGCGTGATCTCGCCTGGTTGCGGCGGGTTGCGGCCGCCGACCAGCGCGGCGGCGCTCGACGAGTGATGTGGTGCGCGGAACGGCCGCCGACGCCACTGCGCGGGCGAGAAGCCGAGGCGGCTCGCGGAGAGGAGCGCCGCCGACGTCAGCGCCTCGTCGTCGGTCAGCGGCGGCAGGAGGCCCGGCAGCCGGGCGGCCAGCATCGACTTGCCGGCGCCCGGTGGCCCGACCATCAGCATGTGATGGCCGCCCGCGGCCGCGACTTCCAGCGCGCGGCGGGCGCCGCGCTGGCCGACCACATCGGCGAGATCGGGGGCGGCCGGCATCGGCAGGTCGTCGAGGCACGGCGCGGCGACCGGCGTGAGCTGCCCGTCCGGCGCATCGGTGAGGTGTGCGCACAGCGCGGGCAGGTCCGGCGCGCCGAATACGGTGACGCCCGGCACGAGCGCGGCCTCGGCGGCGCTGGCGAGCGGCAGGTACAGCTCGGGGGTGTTCGACGCAGCGGCGGAGCCCGCCTCCGGGCCGGCCCGTTGGCCACCGCTGCCTGAACCGGAGAGCGTGCCGGAACCGAAACCGGAAGCCGCGCCACTTTCCGCAGACTGCCAGTCCCGCGCGACCCCACAGGCCATCGCGAATGCGCCGCGCATCGGCCGCAGTGCGCCCGTCAGCGACAGTTCGCCCGCGAATTCGCGGCCGGCCAGCGCGCCGGCCGGGATCTGGCCGTTCGCGGCGAGGATGCCGAGCGCGATCGGCAGGTCGAACCGCCCCGACTCCTTCGGCAGGTCGGCCGGCGCGAGGTTGACGGTAATGCGGCGCACGGGAAATTCGAAGCCGCAGTTCTGCAGCGCGGCGCGGACTCGCTCGCGGCTTTCGCGGACTTCGAGATCGGGCAGGCCGACGATCGAGAACGACGGCAGCCCGTTGGCGAGATGGACTTCGACGGTGACGTCCGGCGCACGGCCGGAGGCGGGCGCGCGACTGCGCACCACGGCGAGCGACATGGCGAGGCTCCTGTAAACAAGACGGACGACGGCCGTTCGGGGCCGCATGCCGCGGGAATCGGAGGAATCGGTGCGCGCTTGCCGGCGTGGCGCGGGGAAAGAACGAGGAACAGCGGAACGACGGACTGCGAAGAGCGAGGGGCAGCGAAGAGCGGGGAGACTGCGAAGAGCGACGGACAGCGAAGAGCGAGGGACAACGAAGAGCGAGGGACAACGAAGAGCGGGGAGACTGCGAAGAGCGATGAACAGCGAAGAGCGGGGTGCTGCGGAGAACGACGGCCGACGAAGAGCGGGGACGATTTCAGTACTTCAATGCTTCGAGGGCGGCGGGCGCGAGCCGCACGAGGCGGCCCGCGCCCGGACCTTGTGGCCGGGTAGGGCGTCAGGCTTGCGGCGCGGCGAGCTTCTGCTCGAGTTCCGCGACGCGTTTCTCGAGTTCCTCGAGGCGCACGCGGGTGCGGGCGAGCACCTGCGCCTGCGTGTCGAATTCCTCGCGCGTGACGAGATCGAGCTTCGAGAAGCCTTGCGACAGCATGGCCTTCACGTTGCGCTCGACGTCCTTGGCCGGCGAGTTTTTCAGCAGATCGCTGACGCGCGACTGCAGATCGTTGAAAACGTCGCTGGGTTGCTTCATGTGATTCCCCTTCCTTGCACAAAAAATGTGCATCTTCAGTTGCGTACGTGCCCATGATGCACGCATGACCGGAAATGGTGCGCCCTGGGCGCGAATTCCGGGCATGGCGCCCGCATGGGTGAATGGCCCGGGGATCCGGGACGTGCGTGCACTCTAGCAACGATCCTTTCGCCGCGCCAGCAAACCGGGCCACGTTGGCCATTCGGCCGGGCTTCCGCACCTTACATCACGGGATGCGACCCCTTGATGAAGCCTTTTGAAACGGTGCGCGAACCGACATGGCATGCGAGTTGCTGAGAAGAGTCCGTTACAACATTCCAACCAATTCGACGGGACAACCCAGCGAGAGGACTTCATGAAACTCATTACCGCAATCATCAAGCCGTTCAAGCTCGATGAGACGCGCGAAGCGCTGTCGGCGCTTGGCGTCTCGGGCATCACGGTGACGGAGGTGAAAGGGTTCGGACGCCAGAAGGGGCACACCGAGCTGTACCGCGGCGCCGAATACGTGGTCGATTTCCTGCCGAAGATGAAGATCGAGGCAGCCGTGTCCGACGATCTCGTCGACCAGGCGGTCGAGGCGATCGAGCGGGCCGCGCGCACGGGCAAGATCGGCGACGGCAAGATCTTCGTCACGGCGATCGAACAGGTAATCCGGATTCGCACCGGGGAGACCGGCGCAGACGCGCTGTAACAGAACAGACAAGACAAGCGACAAGAGGAAACCCAAGATGCGCAAACTTCTGATGTCCCTGCTGATGGCCGGCTCGCTGATCGCGGCCGGCGTCGGCTCCGCGCTCGCCGACGACGCGGCGTCCGCCGCGGCCGCGTCCGCCCCCGCCGCAATGGCTTCCGACGCTTCGGCTGCCGCCGCTCCGGCCGCTTCGGCACCGGCTGCCACCGACGCATCCGCCACGGCCGCTGCCGCCGCACCGGCCTCGGGCGCCACCGATGCATCGGCCGCCGCTGCCGCTTCGGCCCCGGCCGCACCGGCCGCGCCGACCGAGCCGTTCACGGTCGATTCGTCGAAGATCAGTGCGGGCGACACCGCGTGGATGCTGACCTCCACCGCGCTCGTGCTGTTCATGACGATCCCCGGCCTCGCGCTGTTCTACGCCGGCATGGTCCGCAAGAAGAACGTGCTCGCGACGGTGATGCAGAGCTTCGCGATCACCGCGGTGATCACGGTGCTGTGGACGGTGGTCGGCTACAGCCTCGCGTTCACGCCGGGCAACGGCTTCATTGGCGGCCTGTCGCGTGCGTTCCTGCACGGGATGACCTACGTCAAGGGCGACAAGGCGACGACGCTGACCGTCAGCCACCTGGCGACGACGATTCCGGAATCGGTCTACTTCGTCTACCAGATGACGTTCGCGATCATCACACCGGCCCTGATCTGCGGCGCGTTCGCCGACCGGATGAAGTTTTCGGCGATGCTCGTGTTCATGACGCTCTGGTCGCTGATCGTCTATGTGCCGATCGCGCACATGGTGTGGGAGCCGACCGGCTGGCTGTCGTCGGATGGCGTGCTCGACTTCGCGGGCGGCACGGTGGTGCACATCAACGCCGGTATCGCGGGCCTCGTGTCATGCCTGATGCTCGGCAAGCGCATCGGCTTCGGTCGTGAATCGATGGCGCCGCACAACCTCGTGCTGACGATGATCGGCGGCTCGATGCTGTGGGTCGGCTGGTTCGGCTTCAACGCGGGTTCCGCAGTCGCGGCCGACGGCCGTGCCGGTTTCGCGATGCTGACGACGCAAGTCGCGACCGCCTGCGCGGCGCTCGGCTGGATGTTCGCCGAGTGGATCTCGCACGGCAAGCCGTCGGTGCTCGGCATCGTGTCGGGTGCGGTCGCGGGTCTCGTCGCGATCACGCCGGCAGCCGGCTTCGTCGGCGTGACGGGTGCACTCGTGATCGGCATCGCAGCCGGCGTCGTGTGCTTCTGGTCGGCGACGTGGCTCAAGTCGAAGCTCGGCTACGACGATTCGCTCGACGCATTCGGCGTGCACGGCGTGGGCGGGATTCTCGGCGCGCTGCTGACAGGCGTGTTCGCGGTCAAGGACATCGGCGGCGCCGACGGCAGCCTGCTGCTGCAGGCCAAGGGCGTGCTGATCACGCTGGTCTACAGCGGCGTGCTGAGCTTCGTGCTGCTGAAGCTGATCGATCTCACGATCGGCCTGCGCGTGTCGGAAGAAGAAGAGCGCGAAGGCCTCGACGTGGTCCTGCACGGCGAGCATGTCGAATAAGTCACAAGAATGACCGGCGGGCCGCCGCGACGACGGCGCCCGCCATGAATGAGCGCAGCGACTTCGGCCCGCCCCACCCGGCGGGCTTTTTTTCTCCTGTCACCCACTGCCGTAGCGCATAACCCTTCGCGCTATCGGGTCAATAGCCGAAAACTTCCTCCAAACCCTTGCGAAGCCGGGAACAATCCCCAAATGGGCAGGGCAATTGCTCTACAATCTTCCTTCTCCCGCTCGCGAGTGATTCATGGTTCCCCACCTCGTTACGGCGTTGAACGGTCCGCTGCTTGAACTCGAGCAGAAGATCCTCGACGCGACGCCTGCGATCGAACGCTGGTTCAGGCTCGAATGGCAGGAACATACCCCGCCGTTCTATTGTTCGGTGGACCTGCGCAACGCCGGCTTCAAGCTGGCGCCCGTCGACGCAAACCTGTTTCCCGGCGCATTCAACAATCTGCCGTCCGAAGTGCTGCCGCTCGCCGTGCAGGCCGCGATGGCCGCGATCGAGAAGATCTGCCCGGACGCGAAGAACCTGCTCGTGATTCCCGAGCTGCCGACCCGCAACGCGTTCTACCTCGAGAACGTCGCACGGCTCGCGACGATCATGCGCCAGGCCGGCCTGAACGTGCGCTTCGGCTCGCTCGACCCGAGCATCACCGACATGACGCCGATCACGCTGGCCGATGGCCAGAAGATCGTGCTCGAACCGCTCGAGCGTTCGCAGCGCCGCCTCGGCCTGAAGAATTTCGATCCGTGCTCGATCCTGCTGAACAACGACCTGTCGGCCGGCATCCCGGCCGTGCTGGAAAACCTGCACGAGCAGTACCTGCTGCCGCCGCTGCATGCGGGCTGGGCCGTGCGCCGCAAGTCGACGCACTTCTCGTGCTACGACGACGTCGCGAAGAAGTTCGCGAAGATGGTCGGCGTCGATCCGTGGATGGTGAATCCGTATTTCGCACACGTGGAAGGCGTCGACTGGCAGGCGCATGAAGGCGAGCAGGCGCTCGCCGACGCGATCGACGGCGTGCTGAAGAAGATCGCGCGCAAGTACCGCGAATACGGGATCAGCGAAAAGCCGTACGTGGTCGTCAAGGCCGACGCGGGCACGGCGGGGCGCGGCGTGATGACCGTGCACGACGCGGCCGAGATCGGCCGCATGTCGAAGGCCGAGCGCGCGCAGATGGCCGAGTCGAAGGCCGGCCTCGCGGTGCGCGACGTGATCGTGCAGGAAGGCGTGTATACGTTCGAGCGCGTCGGCGATGAAGTCGCCGAACCCGTCGTGTACATGATCGACCGCTATGTGGTCGGCGGCTTCTACCGCACGCATGCCGGCCGTGAGCGCGACCAGAACCTGAACGCGCCCGGCATGCACTACGTGCCGCTCGGCTTCGAGCACACCGCGCTGCCGGATGCGGGCGCGAAGCCGGGTGCCGCGCCGCCGAACCGTTTCTACATGTACGGCGTCGTCGCGCGGCTGTCGCTGATCGCGTCGTCGATCGAACTGGAAAAGACCGATCCCGAAGCCATCCAGGTGTAACGGACCTTCGCCAAGTACAGGACCTCATGGACATTCTCTTTATCGCCGACCCGCTCGAGCGCTTCAAGATCTACAAGGATTCGACCTACGCGATGATGGCCGAGGCGGCGCGGCGCGGGCACGCGGTGTACGCGTGCGAGCCGAACCACCTCGCGTGGACGGGTTCGGCCGTCGAGGCCGACGTGCGCCGCATCACGTTCGTCGGCGACCCGGACGACCTGCATCGCGAGACGTGGTACGAGGCCGGGCCGGTCGACGCACGGCGCCTCGAATCGTTCGGCGCGGTGCTGATGCGCAAGGATCCGCCGTTCGACATGGAATACGTGACGTCGACCTGGCTGCTGGAGCTGGCCGAGCGTGCTGGCGCGCGCGTGTTCAACAAGGCGCAGTCGATCCGCGATCATTCGGAGAAGCTCGCGATCGGCGAGTTTCCGCAGTTCGTCGCGCCGACACTGGTCACGCGCGACGCGAAACGGCTGCGCGCGTTCCACGCCGAGCACGGCGACGTGATCCTGAAGCCGCTCGACGGGATGGGCGGGATGGGCGTGTTCCGCGTGAAGCCGGACGGCATGAACCTCGGTTCGATCATCGAGATGCTGAGCCACGACGGCACGCGTTCGGTGATGGCGCAGAAATTCATCCCCGAGATCAAGGCCGGCGACAAGCGCATCCTGCTGATCGGCGGCGAGCCGGTGCCGTTTTCGCTCGCTCGGATTCCGCAGGGCAGCGAAGTGCGCGGCAATCTGGCGGCGGGCGGGCTCGGCGTTGCGCAGCCGCTGACCGCGCGCGATCGCGAGATCGCCGAAACGCTCGGGCCGGTGCTTGCGGCACGCGGGTTGCTGCTGGTCGGCCTCGATGCGATCGGCGACTGGCTGACTGAGGTGAACGTCACGAGTCCGACGTGCTTCCGCGAGATCATGGAGCAGACGGGCTTCGACGTCGCCGCGATGTTCATCGACGCGCTGGAGCGTGCGGCCGCGTAGGCCGCTTTCCCGCGCAACCCCGGCGGCGGCCGCGCAGGTCCCCCGTCGCCGGAGCAGTTCGACCGGCCTGCTACAATGCCCGCTTGCCCGGTGCCGCGATCGCGCACCAAAGGCCCGGCGGTCGGGCCGAAACTGTTGCAAGGCTGAACATGGAACGTTTCCCACACTCGCTACGCTCATTGCCCCGCCGCGGGGTGTCGGCCCGCCAGGGGCGGCCGGGAGCGATCTGACATGGCCGGGATCCTGATCATCGCGCACGCTCCGCTCGCCACCGCGCTGCGGGACTGCATCGCGCACATCTATGGCGGCGTGCCCGCCCGCATCGGCTGTATCGACGTGACGGCGGACAGCGATCCGACCCAGGTGATGGCGTTCGCGCACGCGGAACTCGCGCGGCTCAAGGAAGAGAACGGCGTGGTCGTGCTGACCGACATGTACGGCGCGACGCCCGCGAACATCGCGGGCCAGCTGGCCAAGATCGACAACGTGCGCGTGCTCGCGGGCGTGAACCTGCCGATGCTCGTGCGGGCCGTTTGCTACCGCACCGTGCCGCTCGACAAGCTGGTCGACAAGGCGCTGTCCGGCGGCGCGAAGGGCGTCCACGAGGTGTCGGCCGGTACGCCGCCGCCGCCGACGGAAACCGGCTGCGGCCAGTGCGCGCCGATTCCGCCCGAACCGCAGCCGCGCACCGAATCGCACTGATTTCCCGTTTTCCGTTTTAGACAGCACCGCCGACGCGCGCCGCCGGCGGCCCCGACCGACCCGACCGAGAATCATGCTTCAACAAGAAACCACCATCGTCAATAAATTGGGGCTCCATGCGCGCGCATCGGCCAAGCTTACGCAACTGGCCGGCAACTTCCAGTCGGAAGTCTGGATGACGCGCAACGGGCGCAAGATCAATGCAAAGAGCATCATGGGCGTGATGATGCTGGCGGCGGGCATCGGCAGCACCGTGACGATCGAGACCGAAGGGTCCGACGAGCAGGAAGCGATGGACGCGCTGCTGAAGCTGATCGCCGACAAGTTCGGCGAAGGCCAGTGATCCGTACGCGGGATCGTTGCCGTTTCCAGCCAGAATGCCGCGGAATCCGCGGCATTTTTTTCGTCGGAAGCATTGATGCGGAATGCGCAATGCTGCGGTGCATGCAGTCAGCGGGGAGTCGCGGAATTTATAATCGCTAACCGGGGTCATAAGCGCATCGCAGCAGTGTGCCGCGGCTTTACTTGTACAGAGGAGGTGCGCGTGTCCTTCACGCTGCATGGCATTCCCGTCTCACGTGGTATCGCGATCGGGCGAGCGTATCTGATCGCGCCGGCGGCGCTCGACGTCGCCCATTACCTGGTCGAGGCAAACCAGATCGATGCGGAGGTCGAGCGCTTCCGCACGGCGCTCGAGGTCGTGCATCACGAACTCGAAGCGCTGCGCGCCGACCTGACCGACGACACCCCGAGCGAAGTCGGTGCATTCATCGACGTCCACGCGATGATCCTGAGCGACGAGATGCTCGTGCAGGAAACCATCGACCTGATCCGCACGCGTCGCTACAACGTCGAATGGGCGCTGACCGAGCAGCTCGAGCTGCTCACGCGCCACTTCGACGACATCGAGGACGAATACCTGCGCGAGCGCAAGGCCGACATCGAGCAGGTGGTCGAGCGCGTGCTGAAGGCGCTCGCCGGTGCACCGTCGGCGTCGCAGGCACTGGACCGCGCGGCCAGGAACGGCACGAACGAGATGATCGTCGTCGCGCACGACATCGCGCCGGCCGACATGATGCAGTTCAAGTCGCAGTCGTTCCAGGCGTTCGTCACCGATCTCGGCGGGCGCACGTCGCATACGGCGATCGTCGCGCGCAGCCTCGGCATTCCGGCCGCGGTCGGCGTGCAGCACGCGAGCGCGCTGATCCGCCAGGACGACCTGATCATCGTCGACGGCGACCAGGGCATCGTGATCGTCGATCCGGCGCCGATCGTCCTCGAGGAATATTCGTACCGGCAGTCCGAGAAGCTGCTGGAGCAACGCAAGCTGCAGCGTTTGAAGTTCTCGCCGACGCAAACGTTGTGCGGCACCAAGATCGAGCTGTACGCGAATATCGAGCTGCCCGACGACGCGAAGGCGGCTGTCGACGCCGGCGCGGTCGGCGTCGGGCTGTTCCGTTCCGAGTTCCTGTTCATGCATCAGAAGGAGATGCCGGAAGAGGAGGAGCAGTTCGCCGCGTACAAGCGGGCTGTCGAGTGGATGAAGGGCATGCCGGTGACGATCCGCACGATCGACGTCGGCGCGGACAAGCCGCTCGAGGCACTCGACGAAGGCTACGAGACGGCGCCGAACCCGGCGCTCGGCCTGCGCGCGATCCGCTGGAGCCTGTCCGAGCCGCAGATGTTCCTCACGCAGTTGCGCGCGATCCTGCGCGCGTCCGCGTTCGGCCAGGTGAAGATCCTGATCCCGATGCTCGCGCACGCGCAGGAGATCGACCAGACGCTCGACCTGATCCGCGAGGCGAAGCGCCAGCTCGACGACGCGGGGCTCGCGTACGACCCGAACGTGCGCCTCGGCGCGATGATCGAGATTCCGGCCGCGGCGATCGCGCTGCCGCTGTTCCTGAAGCGGTTCGATTTCCTGTCGATCGGCACGAACGACCTGATCCAGTACACGCTCGCGATCGATCGCGCGGACAACGCGGTCGCGCACCTGTACGACCCGCTGCACCCGGCGGTGCTGCACCTGATCGCCTATACGCTGCGCGAAGCGAAGCGCGCGGGCGTGTCCGTGTCGGTGTGCGGGGAGATGGCCGGCGATCCGGCGCTCACGCGCCTGTTGCTCGGGATGGGGCTCACCGAGTTCTCGATGCACCCGAGCCAGCTGCTCGTCGTGAAGCAGGAGATCCTGCGTGCGCACCTGAAGGCGCTCGAAAAGCCGACGGCCGACGTGCTCGCCGCGTTCGAGCCGGAGGAAGTGCAGGCCGCGTTGCAGCGCCTGTCGGTTGCGGAGCCGCGCGCGGACGCGGCTGCTTGACGCGCGGGCGGCGCCGCTAATCGTAGCGAAGTGTCACCAAGCATGCGCCGCCCGGCGCATGCCCGTCGCGCGTCAGTGCCGGCCCCCGCACACGGGGCAGTCGGCCTGGCGCGCGATTTTCATCGTCGTCCATTCCATCCGCAGTGAATCGAGCATCATCAGCCGGCCGTTGAGCGTCTTGCCGATTTCGCCGATCACGCGCAGCGCCTCGGCGGCCTGCATTGCGCCGATGATCCCGACCGTCGGCGCGAACACGCCCATCGTCGCGCACGCGACTTCCTCGAACGGCTGGTCTTCCGGAAACACGCACGCATAGCAGGGCGCGGCCGGGTCGCGGAAATCGAACGTGCTGATCTGGCCGTCGAAACGCAGCGCGGCGCCCGACACGAGCGGCACGCCGTGCGCGACGCACGCGCGGTTGATCGCATGCCGCGTCGCGAAGTTGTCGGTGCAGTCGAGCACGACGGTCGCATGCGGCACGTGCGCGTCGAGCCACGCGTCGTCGACGCGCTCCGCGACCGCGTTCACCTTCACGTCGGGGTTCAGCTGGGCGAGCGCGTCGCGCCCCGATTCGACCTTGTGGCGGCCGACCGATGCCGTCACGTGCAGGATCTGCCGCTGCAGGTTCGTGAGGTCGACCGTATCGGCGTCGACGAGCGTGATCGTGCCGACGCCTGATGCCGCGAGGTACATCGCGGCGGGTGAGCCGAGGCCCCCCGCGCCGACCACGATCGCATGCGCATCGAGAAAGCGCTGCTGCGCCTCGATGCCGATTTCGTCGACGAGGATGTGACGGGAGTAGCGAAGGAGTTGATCGTCGTTCATGGGGAGTCGTGGGCGAGGCGGCGGAGGTGTCGTTATTTTAGGCGCGCATGAAAAACGGGCCATCGCGGTCTTCCCGCGATGGCCCGTCGGATGCCGGCCGGCGCTTACTGCGGCGCTGACGCGGGCTTCGGTGCGGCTGCCGGCTTCGCGCTTGCGCCCGATGCCTTCGAGGCCGTGGCCTTGCCGGCCGGGCTCTTCGTCGTGCTCTCGGCGAGCAGCGACTTCGATTCCTGGACCGGCTTGCCTTCGAGCTTGTTGAGCGCCTGCTGCATCATGAAGTCGTCGGCGCTGCCGAACTCGATCGGCTTGCGATCGCGATCCTTCTGGCGCTGCTCCGGCGTCTTCTTGTCGTTCTGCTCTTCGAGAATGCGCAGCTGATCCATGCGGCGCTGCTCGCGGTCTTCCTGTTCCTTCTTCTCGTTCGGATCCTGCGTGTTCGCCAGGTGGTTCGAGTAGTCGACCTCGCGCGTCACGAGCACGTCGTCCGGATCGCCGTCCGCGTACTGATCGACCGGCACGTCCGGCGTGATGCCCTTGTTCTGGATCGAACGGCCGCTCGGCGTGTAGTAGTACGCGGTGGTCAGGCGCAGCGCGGTGTCGGCCGTCATCGGGCGGACCGTCTGCACCGAACCCTTGCCGAACGTCGTCTTGCCCATGATCTGCGCGCGCTTCGAATCCTGCAGCGCACCGGCGACGATTTCCGACGCGGACGCCGAATAGGCGTTCGTCAGCACGATCATCGGCACGGTCTTGAAGACCGGCGGCAGGTTCTTCAGCGGATCGCCGTCGAAGGACGGCAGGCGATAGTTGTCATACGTATCGCGGTAGACCTGCTTCGAATCGGCGATCTGGCCGTTGGTCGACACGACGACGGAGTCGGGCGGCAGGAATGCGCCGGCCACGCCGACCGCGCTCTGCAGCAGGCCGCCGCCGTTGTTGCGCAGGTCGAGGACGAGGCCCTTCAGGTTCGGCTGCTGGCGTGCGATGTCCTGCAGCTTCTGGGCGAGATCGGGCGTCGTGCGCTCCTGGAAGCTCGTGATGCGGACATACGCGTAGCCCGGATCGAGGATCTTCATCTTCACGCTCTGGACCTTGATGATCGCGCGCGTGACGGTGACCGGGAACGTGCGGTCGTCGCTCTTGCGGAAGATCGTCAGCGTGACCTTGGTGCCCGGCTCGCCGCGCATCTGCTTCACGGCCTTGTCGAGCGTCATGCCGCGCACCGGCTTGTCGTTGATGCGCGTGATCAGGTCGCCCGGACGGATGCCGGCGCGGAACGCGGGGGTATCCTCGATCGGCGAGATCACCTTGACGAGGCCGTCTTCCTGCGAGATCTCGATGCCGAGACCCGCGAAGCGGCCCTTCGTCTGCTCCTGCAGCTCGTCATAGTCGGTCTTGTCGAGGAACGACGAGTGCGGGTCGAGGCTCGACACCATGCCCTTGATCGCAGCCGTCAGCAGCTTCTTGTCGTCGACCGGTTCGACGTACTCGCGCTTGATCTGTCCGAAGACTTCCGCGAACAGGCGGAGCTGGTCGAGGGGAAGCGGCGCCGTGGCGGTCTGCTCGGCCGATGCGGAAACCTGCAGCGTGGCGAACACGCCCGTGGCGAGGCCCGCGGCAATCAGGCCGATGTTCTTCAATTTCATTCGCATAGAGATCTGGTGCGGTCGGGAAGCGCGTGGCGGTAGCGGGGATGATGTAGCGGACAAGTATAACTGTTCGTCCGATAACTCAGTGGAACGGCGCGAAAAGCGTCGAAAAGGGCCCGGAGCCGGCCCGGCGGGGCACCGCCGCCCGCGCTGCGGGTTCGAAAGCGGATTCGACAGCGCCGGGGCCGCGAAGGTTCGCGCGGTGCGCCGGGCAAGGGCCGGGGCCGGGCGGGCCGCACCGGACGCGGCTCACCCGGCTCACCCGGCCGACGGGCGTCAGCCCGCCTTGCCCTGCTTCGCGACGGCGGCTTGCGCCTGCGCGATCGCGTCCTGGTCGCCGAGGTAATAGTGCTTGATCGGCTTCAGGTTTTCGTCGAGCTCATACACGAGCGGCACGCCGTTCGGGATGTTCAGGCCGACGATGTCGCTGTCCGAGATGCCGTCGAGGTACTTGATCAACGCGCGCAGCGAGTTGCCGTGCGCGGCGATCAGCACCTGCTTGCCGGCGCGGACCGCCGGGGCGATCGACTCGTTCCACAGCGGCAGCACGCGCGCGACCGTGTCCTTCAGGCACTCGGTGAGCGGCAGTTGCTCGCGCGGCACCTTCGCGTAGCGCGGGTCGTTGAACGGCGCGCGTTCGTCGGTCGCCTCGAGCGCGGGCGGCGGCGTGTCGTAGCTGCGGCGCCACACGAGCACCTGGTCGTCGCCGAACTTCGCGGCCGTTTCCGCCTTGTTCAGGCCCGACAGCGCGCCGTAGTGGCGCTCGTTCAGGCGCCACGAGTGGACGACCGGCAGGTACATCAGGTCCATCTTGTCCTGCACGTGCCACAGCGTGCGGATCGCGCGCTTGAGCACCGACGTGTACGCGATGTCGAACGTGTAGCCGGCCTCCTTGAGCAATTCGCCGGCCTGGTAGGCCTCGTTGCGACCCTGTTCGGTCAGGTCGACGTCGACCCAGCCGGTGAAGCGGTTTTCCTTGTTCCACGTCGATTCGCCGTGGCGGATGAGAACGAGTTTGTACATGGATCTTGCGGTCGGTAGTGAAGGAAGCTGTGGCGCGTCGAGCAGGACCCGACCCGGGCCCGCCATCGCGCAAGACGGTTATTTTATAATGGCGGGATTGTCCTCATCCGATTTCTCTTTTTCCGGCGGAATTCCGTGACGTTCTTTACCGATTACACCAACCTGGCCCTTATCGCGATCCTGGTGGTATCCGGCGGCCTGCTGGCCTGGCCCGCGCTGCGCCGCGGCCGTGGCGGCCTGTCCGCCGCAGAGGCGACGCAACTCATCAACCGCCGCAACGCGGTCGTGATCGACGTGCGCGCCGCGTCCGATTTCGCTGCCGGCCACCTGCCGTCGGCACGTCAGGTCGCGGCGGGCGAGATCGGCACGAAGATCGCGCAAGTCGCGAAGAACAAGAGCACCCCGGTGCTGCTCGTCTGCCAGAACGGCCAGCAGTCGCAGAAGGCGGCGCGCGAGGTCGAGGCGGCGGGTTACGCCGAGGTGCACGTGCTCGAGGGCGGCGTGGCCGCCTGGCAGCAGGCCGGGATGCCGGTCGTCAAACAAGGAGTGGCGAAGTGAACAAGGTTTTGATGTACAGCACGCAGGTGTGTCCGTATTGCATCCAGGCCGAGCGCCTGCTGAAGCTGCGCGGTGTCGAGCAGATCGAGAAGGTGCTGATCGACCGCGATCCGGCCCGCCGCGACGAAATGATGACGCGCACGGGGCGCCGCACGGTGCCGCAGATCTATATCGGCGACACGCACGTCGGCGGTTACGACGATCTGTCGAAGCTCGACCGCGAAGGCGGGCTCGTACCGCTTCTGCAAGCGGCCTGATTAGGGCAGAATGGCCGCCGGCCGCGCCGCGGCTTGGGCGCGCAGGATTCATCCGTGGCGGCCGGCGCGAAGCCGGGCCGCCCCGTCACCACTTTTAGGGATACACCATGTCCGACGTCGAAAACCAACCGTTCTTCAACATCCAGCGCGTCTACCTGAAGGATATGTCGCTCGAGCAGCCGAATTCGCCGGCGATCTTCCTCGAGCAGGACATGCCGTCGGTTGAAGTCGAAGTCGACGTCAAGGCCGACCGCCTCGCGGAAAGCGTGTTCGAAGTCGTCGTGTCGGGCACCGTCACCGCGAAGGTGAAGGACAAGGTCGCGTTCCTGATCGAAGCGAAGCAGGCCGGCATTTTCGACATCCGCAACATTCCGGACGAACAACTCGACCCGCTCGTCGGCATCGCTTGCCCGACGATCCTGTTCCCGTACCTGCGTTCGAACATCGCCGACGCGATCACGCGCGCGGGCTTCCCGCCGATCCACCTGGCGGAAATCAACTTCCAGGCGCTGTACGAACAGCGCCTCGCGCAGCTTCAGCAGCAGGCCGGTGCCGCAGCAGGCGCACCGAACGGCACGACGCTGAACTGACGTTTTACTCGGAGGACCGGTGCTGGGTATGAAAGTAGCCGTTCTCGGCGCCGGTGCCTGGGGCACCGCGCTCGCGGGCCATCTGGCCGCGCGGCACGATACGCTTCTGTGGGCGCGCGACGCCGCGCTCATCGCCGGGCTGCAAGCCCGGCACGAAAATTCCCGCTATCTGGACGGCATCGCGCTGCCTGACGCATTGCGCTACGACGCCGATCTCGGCGCCGCGCTCGCGCATGGCGCCGCGGACGACGCACTGTGCGTGATCGCCGCGCCCGTGGCCGGGCTGCGCACGCTGTGCCACGCGATGCGCGACGCAGGCTGCGTGCCCGCGCACGTCGTCTGGGTCTGCAAGGGCTTCGAGGCCGACACGCATCTGCTGCCGCATCAGGTGATCGCGGCCGAGCTGCCCGAACAGCACAGCAACGGCGTGCTGTCGGGGCCGAGCTTCGCCCGCGAGGTCGGGCAGTCGCTGCCCGTCGCGCTGACGGTGGCGAGCACGTCCGCCGAATGCCGCGAGCGCACGCTCGCCGCGTTCCATCACGGCGCGATGCGGATCTATACGGGCGACGACGTGGTCGGCGTCGAGGTCGGCGGCGCGGTGAAGAACGTGCTCGCGATCGCGACCGGCATCGCCGACGGCCTCGGTCTCGGGCTGAACGCACGCGCCGCGCTGATTACGCGCGGCCTCGCCGAAATGTCGCGCCTCGGCGTCGCGCTCGGCGGCCGTGCGGAAACCTTCACGGGCCTCACGGGCCTGGGCGACCTGATCCTCACCGCCACGGGCGACCTGTCGCGCAACCGCACGGTCGGCCTGCAACTGGCGGCCGGCCGCACGCTGAACGACATCCTCGGCGCGCTCGGCCACGTGGCCGAAGGCGTGCGCTGCGCGCAGGCCGTGCTGGCCATCGCGCGCGCGCAGTCGATCGAAATGCCGATCACCGAAGCCGTGTGCGGCGTGCTGTTCGACGGCATCGCGCCGCGCGACGCCGTCAGCGGCCTGCTGCGGCGCGACGCGCGCGCCGAGTAGGGCGCCGGCGCCGCCTGGCGCCGTGTTCGCGTCGGGCGCGCGGCGTCAAAGCGCGCTACGCTTGAACAGTCTCCGGCGTTCCGGGAGGTTGTCATGCTGCAGATCCATTCCACCACGCTCGATGCGCAGGTCGTCGACATCACGACGCTCGATGTCGATGCGATCGTCAACGCCGCGAACGGCTCGCTGCTCGGCGGGGGCGGCGTCGACGGCGCGATCCATCGCGCGGCCGGCCCCGGCCTGCTTGCCGAATGCCGCACGCTCGGCGGCTGCGAGACAGGCGACGCCAAGCTCACGCGCGGCCACGGGCTGCCGGCGCGCTACGTGATCCATGCGGTCGGGCCGGTGTGGCACGGCGGCGGGAGCGGCGAGGCCGACCTGCTCGCGTCGTGCTACCGGCGCGCGATCGAGCTGGCCGAAGAGGTCGCGGCGACATCGATCGCGTTCCCGGCGATCAGTTGCGGCATCTATCGCTATCCGGCTGAAGAGGCCGTGGAGATCGCGGTGGGCACCGTCGCCGAAATGCTGCCGCAGGCGCCGAACCTCGCACGCGTGGTGTTCGCGTGCTTTTCTCCCGACATCTACGACCTGTATCGCGCATGGCTCGCGCGGACGTGACGCGTCACGCGGTGCGGGATGCGCCGCGCAAGCGTCATGCGCCGCCTTCGAAGCCGGCCTGGCGCCACGCTTCGAACACGACCACCGCGACCGTGTTCGACAGGTTCAGGCTGCGGTTGTCCGGCCGCATCGGCAGGCGCACGCGCTGTTCGTTCGGGAAGCGCTCGAGCAGCTCGGCGGGCAGGCCGCGCGTTTCCGAGCCGAACACGAACCAGTCGCCGGGCAGGAACGCATGATCGTGGAAGCGGCCCGAACCGCGCGTCGTGAACGCGAACATCCGCGCGGGGTCAGGCGTTTCTGCCGCGACGAACGCGTCCCAGTCGCGGTGCACGCGCATCTGCGCATACTCGTGATAGTCGAGGCCCGCGCGGCGCATCCGCGCGTCGTCGAGCGGGAAGCCGAGCGGTTCGATCAGGTGCAGGCGCGCGCCCGTGTTGGCGCACAGGCGGATCACGTTGCCGGTGTTCGGCGGAATTTCGGGGGCGACGAGGACGACGTTGAACATGTTTCGGTCTGGCTGGGCCGGCCGGGGCGGCGCAATGCGCGCGTTCCCGGCCGGCCGGTTCGTGGCGGCCGCCGCCGTGTTCGGGCGGCTGGCCTCTCTATCTAATTAATCCCTGGCGGTGCGCAGCGCAACCAGATTCGTCACGCGCGCGGCGCCCGCCGCCTTCAGCGCGTGTGCGGCGGCCGCGAGCGTCGCGCCGGACGTCATCACGTCGTCGACGAGCGCGACGTGGCGGCCGGCGACGCCACCCGCCACCGCGAATGCCGCCATCACGTTGTCGCGCCGCGCGTGCCGGTCGAGCCGCGACTGCGGCGCGGTCTCGGCGACCCGCGCGAGCAGCGCCGCGTCCGCGCGCACGCCGAGCCGCCGCGCGAGCGGGCGGGCGATTGCCCACGCCTGGTTGTAGCCGCGCGCGACGAG
This sequence comes from Burkholderia lata, assembly GCF_000012945.1. NCBI lineage: Bacteria > Pseudomonadati > Pseudomonadota > Betaproteobacteria > Burkholderiales > Burkholderiaceae > Burkholderia > Burkholderia lata. The sequence goes on along the minus strand of NC_007510.1, from coordinate 3,328,533 downwards.
CCGCCGGTGCGACAGCGGCACCGGCGCCACCAGGTCGAAGCCGCCGGCGCCGGGCGTATCGTCGATCAACCGGGCGAGCCGTGCCGCGAATTCGGTGCCGAGCGCGAGTTGCCGGTGAAACTTCAGGCCGCGCGCGAGCCCGTCGAGCGGCGCGCGGTAATCCGCCAGCGCGAGCGTCGCGTCGAACGGCGGCGGCGCTGCACGGCACGCGTCGCACCGGTACGCGGCAACTCGGCCGGCGCGAGCGCCGCGGGGCGAGCGCGGTTGCCCGATACCCAGCGGCAGCGCGCAGACGTCGCAGCGCAGCCGTGCTTCATTCCAGTACGCGGCATCGCAAGCGCCGCACACCACGGCGTGTGACATATTGCCGCACAGTGCGCAGCGATTCGGCAGCGCGACCGCGGCGACGCGCGCTCCCAGCGCGCGAACCTGCGACAAAGCGACGCGCATCGTGCGTCGGGCGGAACTGCGGATCATCGCAACACTCCTGACACCCCGCCTCAATGAAGCCCGCGGGGCGAGCGAGTATACTTCGGGCTCTTCGCCAGTGTGCCCGACATGTCCCCAGCTTCGACTTCAACCGGCCGTCCGGCCAATGACGCAAGGCGCCTGCGGCGGATTTTCGACCGCCGTGCCGCCACGTTCGATGCGGTCGCGTTCCTGCCGCGCGAGATCGCGCAGCGCATGAACGAGCGCCTCGAATACATCAAGGTGAGCCCCGCAGCCGTGCTGGACGCGGGTTGCGGCCCGGGCGACGATCTGCCGGCGCTGCGCGCACGCTTTCCGGAGGCGCCCGTATTCGGCGTCGATCTGTCCGGTGCGATGCTCGCACGAGCGGGGCAGCGCGAGGTCGAGCAGACGAGCTGGCGCCGCTGGCTGCCGGCCTCGCTCGGCCGCGCCCTGGGCCAGCGCGGCCCGCGCGTCGCGCAGGCCGATTTCGCCGCGCTGCCGTTCCCCGGCGGCGCATTCGACCTGATCTGGTCGAATCTCGCCCTCCACTGGCATTCGCGCCCGGACGCGGTGTTGCCCGAATGGCAGCGCGTGCTGCGCGTGAACGGGCTGCTGATGTTCAGCACGCTCGGCCCCGATACGCTGCGTGAACTGCGCGCGGCCTGCGCGGACGCCGAGGCGGCGCTCGGCATGGCGCCGCCCGCCGCGCGCGTGATCGATTTCGTCGACATGCACGACCTCGGCGACATGCTCGTCGAGAGCGGCTTCGAGATTCCCGTGATGGATCAGGAAGTGCTGACCGTCACCTACAAATCCCCCGACTCCCTGCTGGCCGACGTGCGCCGCTGGGGCGCCTATCCGTTCGACCGCGAGGCGCCGCAGCGCGCGACACGGCGCTTCCGCGCGGCGCTCGGCGATGCGCTGGAGGCCCGCCGGCGCGCGGACGGCACGATTCCGCTGACGTTCGAAGTGATCTACGGCCACGCGTGGAAGGCCGTACCGCGCACGACAGCCGAAGGGCATGGGATCGTGCGCATCGAGGACATCGGCAAGGGGCGTCCGAAGAATCGGTAAAGCGGTAAAGAGGGGTTTTGTTATGTCTGAAATTAGCGGCGCAAAGCGGGGTCGAATTGGCGCCTAAAATGGCCGAAAAGCTTGTCGCGCTTGGCTCGCGGGCCGATAGTCGCTTGCTTGTGGATGCCATTGAACCCGCCTATAATGCGTCAGCTTGTCGTCCCGGGGTCCCCGCAATACGGGGCGACGAGTCCGATGCAGGCATGCATCGCATGCCATTCGCGTGAGGCGGCGATGGAAGCAGCGAGGGTTTTGGCGGAGACGACGAACGGCGAGCCGGTCCTCGAAGACTGGCTGATGAAACGCAATTGTTCGGTGTCGCCGCGCCAGTTCGTGCTGTTTTACGCGTCGCTCGCGGGTTTCTCGCTGGTGATCGCGACATTGCTGATGTGGCAAGGGGCTTGGCTCGTCATGCCCTTCACCGGAATCGAGTTGCTGGCTGTGGGTGTCGCATTTGCGATCTATGCTCGCCATGCGGTCGATTACGAACGCATCAGGCTGTATCCGCACCGGCTCGTGATCGAGCGGATGGATGCGGAGCGGCTCACGCAGATCGAATTCAACCCGCGCTGGGTGCGGGTCGAGCCGGGTGCGACGCCACGCGATCCGATTCGGCTGGTATCGCGCGGGCAGACCGTCGTAATCGGGCAGCATCTCGCGCAGTACAAGCGTGCGCAGTTCGCCGACGAACTGCGCGTGTCGCTCAGGCGCTGCGGCTGACGAGGCGCGGGCACCGGCGGATATGGCCGGTAGCTTGCGACGGGGGAGGGTTTGAATGGAAATTTTGGGTAAGGATGCTATGAAAACAATCAAGCGAGCCCTCACGGGCGTGCTGGCATGCAGCGGATTGCTCTTTGCCGGTGCCGCCCTGGCGGTCGGTGATAGCCCGGGCGGCCCCCGCGTCAACGAGATCAACTTTCAGCCGCCTGTCACGAAGATCGCCGAGGAGCTCTACGATCTCCACACGATGATGCTCATCCTGTGTACGGTGATCTTCGTCGGCGTGTTCGGCGTGATGTTCTATTCGATCTTCGCGCACCGCAAATCCAAGGGCCACAAGGCCGCCAATTTCCATGAAAGCACGACCGTCGAGATCATCTGGACGATCGTGCCGTTCGTCATCGTCGTGCTGATGGCGCTGCCGGCGACGAAGGCCGTCGTCGCGATGAAGGACACGACCAACGCCGATCTCACGATCAAGGTTACCGGCTACCAGTGGAAGTGGGGCTACGACTACGTGAAGGGCCCGGGCGAGGGCATCGGCTTCCTGTCGACGCTCAGCACCCCGCGTGACGAAGTGATGGGCAAGAAGCCGATCACCGACACCTATCTGCAGGAAGTCGACAACCCGCTCGTCGTGCCGGTCAACAAGAAGATCCGCATCATCACGACCGCGAACGACGTCGTCCACTCGTGGTACGTGCCCGCGTTCGGCGTGAAGCAGGATGCGATCCCCGGCTTCGTGCGCGACACGTGGTTCAAGGCCGACAAGGTCGGTACGTTCCGCGGTTTCTGTACCGAGCTGTGCGGCAAGGAACACGCGTACATGCCGGTCGTCGTCGAAGTCCTGTCGGATGACGACTACGCGAAGTGGGTCACCGCGCAGAAGGCCAAGCTGGCCAGCGCCGCAGTCGATCCGAACAAGGTCTACACGATGGCTGAACTCGTCGCGCACGGCGAGGAAGTCTACAAGGCGAACTGCGCGGCCTGCCACCAGGTGAGCGGCAAGGGCCTCGGCGCCTTCCCGGCCATGGACGGCAGCCCGATCGTGAACGGCCCGATCGCCGGCCACGTCGAGCGCGTGCTGCACGGCAAGGGTGCAATGCCGTCGTGGGCGTCGCTGTCGGATCTCGACATCGCGTCGGTCATCACGTACGAACGCAATTCGTGGGGCAACCACAAGAACGACCTGCTGCAGCCGAAGCAAGTGGCCGACGCGCGTAACGGCAAGATGCCGGAAGACGCGGCGGGCGCAGCGGCAGCGGCACCGGCGGAAGCCGCTTCGGCGCCGGCGCAAGCCGCGTCGGGTGCAGAGCAGCCGGCGGCAGCGGCATCGGCCGCACTGTCGACGATCTACTTCGAGACGGGCAAGAGCGTGCTGCCGGCCGACGCGAAAGCGGCGATCGCCGCCGCGGCCGACTATGCGAAGGCACATCCGGACGCGAAGCTCGCGCTGTCGGGCTTTACCGACAAGTCGGGCTCGGCCGACGCAAACGCCGAACTGGCGAAGCATCGCGCACAAGCCGTGCGCGACGCGCTGAAGGCAGCAGGCGTGGCGGAAGACCACATTATTCTCAAAAAGCCGGAAACGATCACGGGCGGGGCTGACGCGAAGGAAGCCCGGCGTGTCGAGATCGGCCCGGCGGCTTGACGTGTCGCTGAGTTAGTCGACGTATTCGCATTAGGAGATTCTCATGTCTAGCATCGGGCACGACGTAGCCGCGGACCACGCGCACGACGACCACGCGCACGAAATGCCGCACGGCTGGCGGCGCTGGCTGTTCGCCACCAACCACAAGGACATCGGTACGCTGTACCTGTTGTTCTCGTTCATCATGTTCCTGTCGGGCGGCGTGATGGCGCTCGCCATCCGGGCCGAGCTGTTCGAGCCGGGCCTGCAGATCATGCGTCCGGAGTTCTTCAACGAACTCACGACGATGCACGGCCTGATCATGGTGTTCGGCGCGATCATGCCGGCGTTCGTCGGCTTCGCGAACTGGATGATTCCGCTGCAGATCGGCGCGTCCGACATGGCATTCGCGCGGATGAACAACTTCAGCTTCTGGCTGCTGCCGGTTGCGGCCGTGCTGCTGGTCGGTTCGTTCTTCGCGCCGGGTGGCGCGACGGCCGCCGGCTGGACGCTCTACGCACCGCTGTCGACGCAGATGGGCCCGGGCATGGACTTCGCGATCTTCGCGGTCCACATCATGGGCGCATCGTCGATCATGGGCGGGATCAACATCGTCGTGACGATCCTGAACATGCGCGCACCGGGCATGACGCTGATGAAGATGCCGATGTTCGCATGGACGTGGCTGATCACGGCGTACCTGCTGATCGCGGTGATGCCGGTTCTGGCAGGCGCGATCACGATGGTGCTGTTCGACCGCCACTTCGGCACGTCGTTCTTCAACGCGGCAGGCGGCGGCGATCCGGTGATGTACCAGCACATCTTCTGGTTCTTCGGCCACCCCGAGGTGTACATCATGATTCTGCCGGCGTTCGGGATCGTGTCGCAGGTGATCCCGGCGTTCGCACGCAAGACGCTGTTCGGCTATAGCTCGATGGTGTACGCGACGGCTTCGATCGCAATCCTGTCGTTCATGGTCTGGGCGCACCACATGTTCGCCACGGGCATGCCGGTCACCGGCCAGCTGTTCTTCATGTACGCGACGATGCTGATCGCGGTGCCGACGGGCGTGAAGGTGTTCAACTGGCTCGCGACGATGTGGCGCGGCTCGATGACGTTCGAAACCCCGATGCTGTTCGCGATCGGCTTCCTGTTCGTGTTCACGTTCGGCGGTCTCACGGGCCTGATGCTCGCGATGGCGCCGCTCGACATCCAGTATCACGGTACCTACTTCGTGGTGGCGCACTTCCACTACGTGCTGGTGGCCGGCTCATTGTTCGCGTTGTTCTCGGGCTGGTACTACTGGGCGCCGAAGTGGACGGGCTGGATGTACAACGAGACGCGCGGCAAGATCCACTTCTGGGCGTCGATGATCTTCTTCAACCTGACGTTCTTCCCGATGCACTTCGTCGGTCTCGCAGGCATGCCGCGTCGCTATGCGGACTACCCGGCGCAGTTCACGGACTTCAACCAGGTGGCGACGATCGGCGCATTCGGCTTCGGCCTCGCGCAGGTGTACTTCCTGTTCGCGGTCGCGCTGCCGGCCTACCGTGGCGGCGGCGAGCTGGAAAAGGCGTCGGACAAGCCGTGGGATGGCGCGGAAGGCCTCGAGTGGACGGTGCCGAGCCCGGCTCCCTTCCACACGTTCGAGCAACCGCCGCACGTCGATTAAGTTTCACAGTGCGTTCCGCCGCTGCCTGCCGCGCAGGCAGGCGCGGCGGGCGCCGAATTGAAATTTCAGCGAAGTTTCAGATGAACCGGAATCCACAAGAAAGACGAACGCCCGAGCAGATCCGCGCGGGCAACAAGCGGCTCGGCCTCATCCTGCTCGTCATCGCCGCCGTTTTTTTTGTGGGTGTCGTGATCAAGCAGTGGTGGCTGTCCACTCACTGATGCAGCAACAGACGCAGTAGCGAGGAAGTTGTCGTATGTCGAAGCCGGAAGAGGGCGCCGTCGATCGCGCGTTCAATCGTTCGATGCTGGTGAAGCTCTTCGTCGTGGCCGGGCTGATGTTCGGTTTCGGCTTCGCGCTGATCCCGATGTATCGGGCGATCTGCCAGATCACCGGCATCAACAACCTGGTGCAGCGCGATGTCAGCGAGCGCGAGGTGAAGAATTCGCAGGTCGACACCAGCCGCACGGTGTCGGTCGAGTTCGATGCGAATGCGCGCGGCCCGCTTGGTTTCAAGCCGGAGCACAACAGCCTCGACGTGCATCCGGGTGAGTTGACGACGATCGTGTACGACGTGACGAACGGGCAGGGCAGGCCGGTCGTTGCCCAGGCGATTCCGAGCTACGCGCCGAAGCAGGCGACGGAGTTCTTCAAGAAGATCGAGTGCTTTTGCTTTACGCAGCAGACGCTGGCCGCGAACGAATCGCGCAAGATGCCGGTGGTGTTCGTGATCGATCCGAAATTGCCGAAGGACGTGAAGACGATCACGCTGTCGTACACGTTCTTCGAGTTGAATACGCCGGCCACGCCGGCGCCCGCGCCGGGCAAGACCGCGGCGCAGGGCGCGGCGAAGCCGGACGCATGACGACGGAGGCGGGGCGATGACGGAGACCAAGCGGGGCGGGTCGTTCGGCCAGGCGCTGAAGGCCGTGCTGTGGTCGTTCTTCGGGGTGCGCAAGCGGCGCGACCTGGAGGCCGACGCGACGCAGCTGAATCCGCTGCACGTGCTGATCGTCGCGTTGCTGGCAGCCGCTGTGTTCATCGGCGTGCTGATCCTGATCGTGCGTGCCGTCGTGGGCTGAAGCCCGCGGCCACGAAGGAAGAATGCAGTGCGCGGCGTCACGGCGCCGCGTGCAGGAAGGAGCGGTGGTGGTCACGCCGCGCAAGAAATAAAGCCGGAGCGGTTTCCGGTACACAAATTGGACTGAAGTGGAGAATCAAGCATGAGCGGTCAAAACCAGACCCCGTACTATTTCGTGCCGCATCCGTCGCAGCATCCGATCAGCGCGGCCATCGGCCTGCTGGTCATGCTCGGATCGACAGCGCTGTGGATCAACGGTCACGACTGGGCGCCGTTTACGGCGCTGCTCGGCCTGCTTTGGTTGCTCTTCACGCTGTATCACTGGTTCGGCGACGCGATCGCCGAATCGGAAGGCGGTCACTACGGCAAGAACGTCGACAAGTCGTACCGCTGGAGCATGAGCTGGTTCATCTTCTCGGAAGTGATGTTCTTCGGCGCGTTCTTCGGCGCACTGTTCTATGCACGTGAAATCGCGCTGCACCAGCTCGGCAGTCTCGACTACAAGCTGATCTGGCCGGATTTCTCCGCCGTGTGGCCGAACGAAGGCCCCGCCGCGCTCGCCGGTCACTTCAAGACGATGGGCCCGTGGCCGATCCCGACGCTGAACACCGCATTCCTGCTGTCGTCGGGCGTGACGCTGACGATCTCGCACCACGCGCTGCGTGACGATCATCGCAAGAAGGCGATCGCCTGGCTGGCCGCGACGCTCGCGTTCGGTATCTGCTTCCTGTTCCTGCAGGGCTTCGAGTACTACCACGCGTACAACGAACTGAACCTGACGCTGAACTCGGGCGTGTACGGTTCGACGTTCTTCCTGCTGACCGGCTTCCACGGTTTCCACGTGTTCCTCGGCGGCACGATGCTCGCGGTGGTGCTGGTGCGGATGATCCGCGGCCACTTCAAGCCCGATCACCACTTCGCATTCGAAGGCGCCGCGTGGTACTGGCACTTCGTCGACGTCGTCTGGCTCGGCCTGTACGTCGTCGTCTACTGGCTGTAAATGGAACAACGGCCCGCGCAGCAATGCGCGGGCCGTTTTCATTGGGTTGGCCGGGCAGCGTGACTGCCGGTCTTCACCACCCGGGCGCCGCCGCGACTCAGTCAGGCGGCGCTTTTGCTTGGTGCCGTGGCCGTGCGGCGAAATGTCACAGCAGCCGCGGCGGCAAATCGATCAACGCCCGATCGGCAGGCCGGTCGAATGGATCCAGCCCATCCAGTTCGCGATCAGGATGAGCAGGAACAGCGACACCGACAGCCCGACGCGGGTGGCGAGCGACCAGACCATGCGTTTCGTGTGGCCGCGGTCGTGCATCATGAAGTAGAGCGCCGAGCCCATGCTGGCAATGATGAGGACGAAGGCGATGGGAACGAGTATGTGCATGACACGAACCGGACGACGGCAATTCGAAAGGAAGAGGATAATTATCGCACTTCGCTTTCAGGCATGTGCCGGGCGGGCCGCATGATGAAGATACGCTGGCTGCCTGCGCTGCTGATTCTCGTCGTCGTCGCGGTCACGATCCGTCTCGGTTTCTGGCAGCGCGACCGCGCGCACCAGAAGGAAGCGCTGCAGGCGAGCATCGCGCGCTACGAGCAGGCGGTGCCCGTCGACGTCGGTGCGCAGCCGATGCCGCTCGCGTCGATCGAGTTTCATCGCGTGCGTGCAACGGGCCGCTTCCTGCCCGAGCAGGCCGTGTTCCTCGACAATCGGCCGTATAACGACCAGCCGGGTTTTTACGTCGTGATGCCGTTTAAACTCACGGGCGGCGGCGTCGTGCTCGTGAACCGCGGCTGGCTGCCGCGCAATATTTCCGATCGCACGGCGATCGAGCCGTTCGCGACGCCCGCGGGCGACGTCGAGATCGTGGGCATCGCGCGCGCCGACGCGTCGCGGGCGTTCGAGCTCGGTGAAGGCGGGTCGGCGGCGCACCAGAAGATCCGGCAGAACCTGGACGTCGCCGCGTATGCGAAGGAAACGGGGCTGCCGCTGCAGCCGTTCGTGATCCAGCAGACGAGCGACGACGGCGACAAGCTCGTGCGCGACTGGCCGGCGGCGACGACCGGCGTCGAGCGCAATTACGGTTACATGTTTCAGTGGTGGGCGATGGCGGCGGCCGCGCTCGGCTTCGGCCTGTACGCCGCGCGGCGTGCGGCGAAGAAGTCGGCCGGCGCGTGAGCGCCATGCCAGGACGCGGCGCCGGCGCCGCGGGTTCGTTTCGAGAGGTCTGATTTGTCCATGCAATCTTCCCGTCAGGGTCCGGCCGCTGCGCCGATCTCGCCCGCGGCCCGCAAGCGCGGCCGCTGGATGCTCGTGCTGCTGGGTCTCGTGTGCGCCGCACCGATGATCGCGTCGTACTTCACCTATTACGTGATCAAGCCGAAGGGCGGCTCGACCAACTACGGCACGCTGATCGAGCCGCAGCGCCCGATCCCCGCAGATTTGCAGGTGACCGACGAAACCGGCAAGACCGTGCCGCTGTCGTCGCTGCGCGGCGTGTGGCTGTTCGTGATGACCGACAGCAGCGCGTGCGACGAAGCTTGCGCGAAGAAGCTCTATTTCATGCGCCAGATCCGCGTCACGCAGGCGGGCGAGCGGCACCGGCTCACGATGGTGTGGCTGCGCAGCGATGCGGGTGCGATGCCGCAGAAGGTGCTGGACGCGTACCCGGACACGCGCCGTCTCGTCGCCGATCCGGCCGCGGTGGCCGCGTGGCTGCCGGCCGACGCCGGCACGAAGGACAGCGACCACATCTACATGGTCGATCCGAACGGCAACCTGATGATGCGTTTCCCGAAGGATCCGAATCCCGGCAAGATCAAGGCGGACGTGACGAAGCTGCTGAAGTGGTCGAGCATCGGCTAAGGCAACACGAGAGGCAATGAACCGATGTCGTATCTACTGCAACTCGGCCTGATCGGCTTCTGCATCGCGCTGCTGCCGCTGTCGTACGTATGGGTGAAGGCCGACGACAACAAGTTTCGCAAGCTGGTGTGGATCACCACCTTCCTGACGCTCGACCTCGTGATGTTCGGCGGCTTCACGCGGCTGACCGATTCGGGGCTCGGCTGCCCGGACTGGCCCGGCTGCTACGGCACGTCGTCGCCGTTCATCGCGCACGCCGCGATCACGGCCGCGCACCAGGCGATGCCGACGGGCCCCGTCAGCATGTCGAAGGCGTGGATCGAGATGATCCACCGCTATTTCGCGATGGCGATCGGCGTGCTGATCATCGCGCAGGTCGTGATCGCGTGGACCGCGCGGCTGCGCCGCCGCCCGCTGCACGTGTCGCCGTGGTGGCCGACGAGCCTGCTGCTGCTGATCCTCGTGCAGGGCGCATTCGGCGCGTGGACGGTCACGATGAAGCTGCAACCGGTGATCGTCACGATCCACCTGCTGCTCGGCCTCACGCTGCTCGGCACGCTCGGCTGGCTTGCGGCGCGGCAGACGCCGCTGCCGTCGTATGACCCCGAAGCCGGCCGCTATCGCGCGGCCGCGCTCGCGGCGCTCGTGCTGCTGGTCGTGCAGATCGCGCTCGGCGGCTGGGTGAGCACCAACTATGCGGTGCTCGCGTGCACCGACTTCCCGACCTGCAACGGCCAGTGGATCCCGCCGATGGACTTCCAGCACGGCTTCCACCTGTGGCGCGCGCTCGGGATGACGAAGGACGGCGACGCGATCACGCAGGACGCGCTGGTCGCGATCCACTGGACGCACCGCACGTTCGCGTTCGTCGTGGTCGCGTACCTGGTCGCGTTCGCGCTGAAAATGCGCCGCTTCGAATCGCTGCGGCGGCCCGCGAACGGCGTGCTGCTGGTCGTCCTGCTGCAGTTCGTGACGGGCCTGACCAACATCGTGCTGCAGTGGCCGCTGCCGGTCGCCGTCGCGCACAACGGCGGGGCCGCGATCCTGCTGCTGCTCGTCGTCATGTTAAACTTTCGCATCCTTTCAAGCCGCCCCGGCCGTGTCGCGCAGCCTGCGCGCGACGTCGCCCCGGCGTGACCGCCCCCATGCAAAGCACCCTCTCCCAATCGCCCGGTAGCCGGTTTTCGCAATACATGGCGCTGACGAAGCCGCGTGTCACGCAGCTCGCGGTGTTCTGCGCGGTGATCGGCATGTTCCTCGCGACGCCGGGCATGGTGCCGTGGCACGTGCTGATCGGCGGTACGGTCGGCATCTGGCTGCTGGCCGGCGCCGCGTTCGCGATCAACTGCCTCGTCGAACAGAAGATCGACGCGATGATGCGTCGCACCGCGTGGCGCCCGTCTGCGCGCGGCGAGATCACGACCCCGCAGATCCTGATCTTCTCGGCCGTGCTCGGCAGCGTCGGCGCATGGACGCTCTATACGTTCACGAACCCGCTGACGATGTGGCTGACGATCGCCACCTTCGTCGGCTATGCGGTGATCTACACGCTGCTGCTCAAGCCGATGACGCCGCAGAACATCGTGATCGGCGGCGCATCGGGTGCGATGCCGCCGGCGCTCGGCTGGGCCGCGGTCACCGGCGCGGTGCCGGGCGACGCGTGGATCCTCGTGCTGATCATTTTCGTGTGGACGCCGCCGCATTTCTGGGTGCTCGCGCTCTATCGCCGCAAGGATTACGAGAACGCGGGGCTGCCGATGCTGCCCGTCACGCACGGCGAGAAGTTCACGCGGCTGCACATCCTGCTGTACACGGTGATCCTGTTCGCGGTCACGCTGATGCCGTTCATCTCCGGGATGAGCGGGGCCGTCTACCTGACGAGCGCGGTGCTGCTCGGCGCGGTGTTCCTCGCGTATGCGTGGAAGATCCATCGCGACTATTCGGACGAACTCGCCCGCAAGGCCTTCCGCTACTCGATCGTCTACCTGTCGCTGCTGTTCGCCGCGCTGCTCGTCGATCACTATGCACGCCCGCTGCTCGGCGTGTAACCGCACGGTTTGAACGCAATGCTCCACTCACGGTTCGGGCGCCGCGCGCGCCAAGGCTGGATGCTCGCATGCGCATTCACGGCAGCACTGCTGCTCGCCGGATGCGACAACGCGCCGAAATTCCAGAATCTCGACATCACCGGCAACACGCAGTTCGGCAGCGACTTCTCGCTGCCCGATACGGCCGGCAAGGTGCACACGCTCGCCGACTTCAAGGGCCGTGCCGTCGTGATGTTCTTCGGCTATACGCACTGCCCGGACGTGTGCCCGACGACGATGGCCGAGCTGTCCGAAGCGCTGAAGCAGCTCGGGCCCGATGCCGCGAAGCGCGTGCAGGTGCTGTTCGTCACTGTCGACCCGGAGCGTGATACGCCGGCGCTGCTCGGCCAGTACGTGCCCGCGTTCGATCCGTCGTTCATCGGCCTGCGGCCGGCCGACGAAGCGGCACTGAAGAAGGTCACGAAGGATTTCCGCGTGTACTACGCGAAGGTGCCCGGCAAGACGCCCGGCAGCTACACGATGGATCACACGGCCGCGAGCTACGTGTTCGACCGCGACGGCAAGCTGCGCCTGTTCGTGCGCGACGGCCAGGGCCCCGGCCCGTGGGTCCACGACCTGAAGCTGCTGGTCGACTGACCGCAGCCGCCGGGCGCCCGCCCGGCGATCACGTGACGGCCGCCACGCGCCGTCACGCTTTCCCGCTCTCTTCGTTGTTGGCATGCGCCGCCCGTCAGGCGGCGTGTCGGCCTGCGCGCGCCTCGCGCAGATGTCGCGCAGATGTCGCGCAGATGTCGCGCAGGCGTCGCGTTACGGCAGCGCGGGTACGTTGAAGCCGGATGCGGCACGCGTGATCCGGAATTCCGTCACGCGATACGTGGCGAGCCCCTCGATGACGAACGGATCGGTCTTCAGGATCGCGTCCAGCTCGTCGCGGTCGATGCGGGCCGCGAGGATCACGCCGCCTTCGCGCGGCACCTTCGGCCCCGCTGCGATGAAGATGCCCTTGTCGAACTGCGGCTGCAGAAATGCGCGATGGCGTTCGAGCGCGTCGTCGATGCGCTCGAGCGATGCGGTGTAATGAATGTCGATGATGTACATGGGTGGCCCCCGGAATGGTGCCGGCTCTTCGTGTGCCGGCTAGCCGGTCTTTTTAGCACAGCGGATGCGGGCTGTCGCGCCGGCAGGCGCGGTGCGGGGCGGTGCGCAGTCGGCATGTCGAGCGCCGGTTCGCGGTGCCCGCTCGTATTCAAGTTGTAAGCCTCGATGCCGTAAATAAATGGGCAAGCGTTTGCGCGCGGCAGGCCGTTCGCGCGCAGCGTGCGCATCGACATCGACAAAGGCACGCAGATGAGCAGAATGAGTTTGAACCGCAAGCTGTGGCTCGCGCTTGCGCTGGTATGGATCGGTCTCCTGGGCGTCGGCGCATGGAGCGCGTACGAGACGCGCGCGACGATGCTCGCCGAACGCAAGGCCGGCATCGCGAATCTCGTCGATTCGGCGGCCGGCATCGTGAAGGCGTATCACGCGCTCGCGCAGAACGGCACGCTGCCCGAGGCCGACGCGAAGCGCGACGCGCTCGCGAGCCTGGCCGCGATGCGCTACGGCGATTCGGGCTACGTGTTCGTGATGGACTCGAAGCCGGTCGTGCTGATGCATCCGACGCTGCCGAAGCTGGTCGGCACGCAGGTCGGCGACTATCTCGACCCGGACGGCAAGCCGCTGTTCGTCACGATCCTGAACGCCGCGAAGGAAACCGGCAGCGGCTTCGCCGAGTATCGCGGGCGCCTGCCGCACAGCGAGACCGCCGTGCCGAAGATCAGCTACGTCACGCGCTTTACGCCGTGGGACTGGAACATCTCGAGCGGCGTCTTCCTGAAGGACATCGACACCATCTATTACCGGACGCTGCTCGGCCACCTCGCGGTCGTGTTCGTGATCGGCTTCGTGATCAGCGCGGCGATGCTGGTGATCATCCGCAACGTGCGCAGCAGCCTCGGCGGCGAGCCCGACGAAGCGGCCGCGCTCGCGACGCGCATCGCGCAGGGCGACCTGACGCAGCCGGTGCCGGTGCGCGCAGGCGATCGCACGAGCATGATGGCCGCGATGCACGACATGCAGGCACGGCTGCAGGCGACGATCGGCGGGATTCGCCAGTCGGCCGGATCGATCGCGTCGGCGAGCCGCCAGATCTCGGCCGGCAACGACGACCTGTCGCAGCGCACCGAGGAGCAGGCCGCTTCGCTGGAGGAAACCGCCGCGAGCATGGAGCAGCTGACCGCGACGGTGAAACAGAACGCCGACAACGCGCGGCAGGCGAGCGGGCTGGCGAACAGCGCATCGGAGATCGCGCGCACCGGGAGCGACGTCGTGAACCGCGTGATCGGCACGATGGGCGAGATCGACGACAGTTCGCGCAAGATCGCCGACATCATCGGCGTGATCGAAGGCATCGCATTCCAGACCAACATCCTCGCGCTGAACGCGGCGGTCGAAGCCGCACGTGCCGGCGAGCAGGGCCGCGGCTTCGCGGTGGTCGCGGGCGAAGTGCGCTCGCTCGCGCAGCGCAGCGCGACGGCATCGAAGGAGATCCGCGAGCTGATCGTCGATTCGGTCGAGCGCGTGCGCAACGGGTCGACGCTGGTCGGCCAGGCCGGCACGACGATGGGCGAGATCCTGCAGGCCGTCGCACGCGTGACCGACATCATGGGCGAGATCGCGGCGGCATCCGAGGAGCAGGCGAGCGGCATCACGCAGGTCGGGCGCGCGGTCACGCAGATGGACCAGGTGACGCAGCAGAACGCGGCGCTCGTCGAGGAGGCTGCCGCGGCTGCCGCGTCGCTGCAGGAACAGGCCGCGCGGCTGCGCGATGCGGTCGGCGCGTTCCGGGTCGGCGGGCAGGTGGGCGAGCCTGTATTCGATACGAGGGCGGCCGACCGGGCAGCGGTGGCGTGACGCATGCGGGCTGATGCGCGATTCGCGCAAACGCAACTAACGGCCGAACCGCGAAGGCGCCGCCAGCACCGCTGCGGTGCATACCCATATGAGCGGGATGTATTTCACTTCCCGCCGATCCTGTGACACCATTTGCCCCTTCCTGCGAGTCGGGGCATACCCGTATCGCGCCCCATTTTCAGCCATCCAGTAAGCAAGAAAGCGAGAAACAGATGAAGCGTCGCAGTCTCCTGAAGGTATTTTCCGTGCTGGCCACCGGTGCAGCACTGACGCTGTCGGCAGGCGCGCACGCCGAAGACAAGGTGATCAAGGTCGGTACCGTTGCCGGCCCGGATTCGGAAGTGTGGCAGCTCGTGCAGAAGGTCGCGAAGGAGAAGGAAGGCCTGACCGTGAAGGTCATCGAGTTCAACGACTACGTGCAGCCGAACGCGGCGCTCGACTCGGGCGACCTCGACGCGAACAGCTTCCAGCACCAGCCCTACCTCGACAGCCAGGTGAAGCAGCGCGGCTACAAGATCGTCAGCGCGGGCCTGACCTACATCTCGCCGATGGGCGTGTACTCGAAGAAGTTCAAGGCGCTGAAGGACCTGCCGCAAGGCGCGAAGCTCGCGGTGCCGAACGATCCGTCGAACGAGAACCGCGCGCTGCTGCTGCTGCAGACGCAAGGCCTGATCAAGCTGAAGGCGGGCGCCGGCACGGGCGGCAACAACGCGACGGTGCTCGACATCGCCGACAACCCGAAGAAGCTGAAGATCTCCGAACTCGACGCCGCGCAACTGCCGCGTGTGCTGTCGGACGTCGACGCAGCCGTGGTCAACACGAACTACGCGCTCGCCGCGAACCTGCAGCCGACCAAGGACGCGATCGCGCTCGAATCGCTGACGAGCCCGTACGCGAACCTGATCGCCGTGCGCGCGAAGGACAAGGACCAGCCGTGGGTGAAGAAGCTGGTCAAGGCGTACCAGTCGCCGGAAGTGAAGGAATTCATCAAGAAGCAGTTCAAGGGCTCGATGGTCGCGTCGTTCTGAACGCCGCACACCGGTCGACCCGCTGAACGAAAAGGGCCTGCATCGCGCAGGCCCTTTTTTCATGGGCGCGGCCGATCGACGGTCGCGCGGTGTGTCGCGTTCAACGCCGGCTCACATCTCGCCGCGCCGCGAGCAGATCGACATGATCTGCTGGATCGCATAGTTGTCGCGCACGCCCGGCAGCGACTGCACCACGCACTCGTGAAAGCGCCGCTCGCGCGGCAGCAGCATCGCGTTGTTGCGGTACAGCGTGTCGCACGAGCGCTGGATCAACTGGGCCGCCGCGCCGTTGCGGCTTTCGCGCAGCGCATTGAGCATGCAGTCGTCGTATTGCGCACTGCCGTCGGTCAGCGCGAACGCCGCACCCGGCAGCACCAGCGCGACGGCCGCGAATGCGATGGTTCGGACTCCCCGTTTCATGTGCTCTCCGATGGAGTGGACTGGGTCGGCCGACAGCATAACGTAAAGCCGCGAGCGCGGCTGACGCGTTGTGCCGGGGCCGTCGGGAACCGCCGCCGGCCGGGCTTCGCGGGCGCTCGCGGGCTTCGGCGGGCGCGGCGATCCGGTGCGTGACGCGAAAGCGCAGAGTCAGGCGGTGGTCTGCGGAAATGGTATCCTCGTGCGTTCGCCGCTGCACGCTTTCCCGGAGCGTGCGCGGGCCGTTCGCCAGCGTGCCATACGCATGGCGGCGCCCGCCTGACGGCGGCGGGAATCCATCATCCAGAACCGACACAATACGGGGGAGACACACCCATGAAGCGTTTCAAGACTTTCGCGATCCGTTCGATCACGGCCGGCGTGGCCGCACTCGCGCTGGCAGGTGCCGCGCACGCCCAGACCGTCAAGGTGCTGTCGATCGTCGACCACCCGGCGCTCGATGCGATCCGCGACGGCGTGCGCGCCGAGCTGAAGGCGGAAGGTTACGGCGACGACAAGCTCAAGTGGGAATACCAGAGCGCGCAGGGCAACACTGGCACGGCCGCGCAGATCGCGCGCAAGTTCGTCGGCGACCAGCCCGACGTGATCGTCGCGATCGCGACACCGGCCGCGCAGGCGGTGGTCGCATCGACGAAGAGCGTGCCGGTCGTCTATTCGGGCGTGACCGATCCGGTCGCCGCGCAGCTCGTGAAGGGCTGGGGCCCGTCGGGCACCAACGTGACGGGCGTGTCGGACAAGCTGCCGCTCGATCGCCAGGTCGCGCTGATCAAGCGCGTCGTGCCGAATGCGAAGACGGTCGGCATGGTCTACAACCCGGGCGAGGCGAACTCGGTCGTCGTCGTGAAGGAGCTCAAGGAGATCCTCGCGAAGCAGGGGATGACGCTGAAGGAAGCGGCCGCGCCGCGTACCGTCGACATCGGCCCGGCCGCGAAGAGCCTGATCGGCAAGGTCGACGTGATCTACACGAACACCGACAACAACGTCGTGTCCGCGTACGAAGCGCTCGTGAAGGTCGCGAACGAAGCGAAGATCCCGCTCGTCGCCGGCGACACCGACAGCGTGAAGCGCGGCGGCATCGCGGCGCTCGGCATCAACTACGGCGACCTCGGCCGCCAGACGGGCAAGGTCGTCGCGCGCATCCTGAAGGGTGAGAAGCCGGGCGCGATCGCGTCGGAAACGAGCAGCAACCTCGAGTTGTTCGCGAACACGGGCGCGGCCGCGAAGCAGGGCGTGACGCTGTCGCCGGATCTGCTCAAGGACGCGAAGACGGTCATCAAGTAAGCCGCGGTCCGACCGCCGCGCTTGCGGGCCCGATCCGGGCCTGAACGACACCGCCGGACGGGCGGCTCCCACCCGGGGCCGCCCGTTCGCTTCGCCCGGCCGTACACGTCCGGCCGGGAAGCAACAGGATTTCCCCATCATGTCTCTGTTCTCGTTACTGGGCGCCCTGGAGATCGGCCTGATCTTCAGTCTCGTCGCCCTCGGGGTGCTGATCTCGTTTCGCATCCTCAATTTCCCCGACCTCACCGTCGACGGCAGCTTTCCGCTCGGCGGCGCCGTCGCCGCGACGCTGATCTCGGCCGGCTACGACCCGTTCAGTTCGACCTGCATCGCGATCGTCGCGGGCGCGGTGGCCGGCTTCATCACCGGCTGGCTCAACGTGCGCCTGAAGATCATGGATCTGCTCGCCAGTATCCTGATGATGATCGCGCTCTATTCGGTGAACCTGCGGATCATGGGCCGGCCGAACGTGCCGCTCATCACCGAGCCGACCATCTTCACCGTGCTGCAGCCCGACTGGATGCCCGACTACGTGCTGCGCCCGGCGCTGCTCGCGATCGTCGTCGTGGTCGCGAAGCTCGGCCTCGACTGGTTCTTCTCGTCGCAACTCGGCCTCGCGATGCGCGCGACCGGCGCGAACCCGCGGATGGCGCGCGCGCAAGGCATCGCGACCGGCCGCGCGACGCTCGCCGGGATGGCGCTGTCGAACGCGCTCGTCGCGCTCGCGGGCGCGCTGTTCGCGCAGACGCAGGGCGGCGCGGATATCTCGATGGGGATCGGCACGATCGTGATCGGGCTGGCCGCGGTGATCATCGGCGAGACGCTGCTGCCGGCGCGCCGGCTCGTGCTGACGACGCTTGCCGTCGTGCTCGGTGCGATCGTCTATCGCTTCTTCATCGCGCTTGCGCTCAACAGCGAATTCATCGGGCTGAAGGCGCAGGATCTGAACCTCGTGACGGCCGCGCTCGTCACGATCGCGCTGGTGCTGCCGGCGACGCGCAAGAAACTGTTCGCGCGCAAGAACGGAGGGGCCTGACATGCTGTCCGCACAAGACCTGAAACTCACGTTCAATCCCGGCACGCCGATCGAGACGCGCGCGCTGCGCGGGCTGTCGCTCGAGATCCCCGACGGCCAGTTCGTCGCGGTGATCGGCTCGAATGGCGCCGGCAAGTCGACCTTCCTCAATGCGGTCAGCGGCGACCAGGCCGTCGATGCGGGACGCATTTCGATCGACGGCACCGATGTGACGCGCAAGGCCGCGTGGGATCGCGCGCACCTCGTCGCGCGCGTGTTCCAGGATCCGATGGCCGGCACCTGCGAGGCGCTGACGATCGAGGAGAACATGGCGCTCGCGATGGCGCGCGGTGCGCGGCGCGGCTTCCGGGCCGCGCTCGACCGGCCGTCGCGCGAGCTGTTCCGCGACAAGCTGCGGCTCCTGAACCTCGGCCTCGAGAACCGGCTGACCGACCGGATCGGGCTGCTGTCGGGCGGCCAGCGGCAGGCGGTGAGCCTGTTGATGGCGTCGCTGCGGCCGTCGCGGATCCTGCTGCTCGACGAGCACACGGCCGCGCTCGACCCGAAGACGGCCGCATTCGTGCTGGAGCTGACCGCGCGCATCGTCGCCGAGAGCAAGCTGACGACGATGATGGTCACGCACAGCATGCGGCAGGCGCTCGACTACGGCGACCGCACGGTGATGCTGCATCAGGGGCAGGTCGTGCTCGACGTGTCGGGCGACGCGCGCAAGGGGCTCGACGTGCCGGACCTGCTGCAGATGTTCGAGAAGGTGCGCCACGAGCAGCTCGACGACGACGCGTTGCTGCTCGGCTGACGGGCGGCAGGCGGGCCGGCGCGGTGCGGGGTGCTGCATCGTGCCGGTTTGCCTGCGGGTTGGCGTGCCGGCCCGGCCGGGCGATTCGGGCACGATGGCGGTGGCACGCGTTCGGGCGACACGATCCGGCCACGCCCGCTCCGGTGCGGCGTAACATGACGGCCGCACCGGCTTTCCGGCTGTTTATCTTCTGACGAAAACCGGTTTTGCACCGGTGCTGTGCGACGCGAGCGCATTGCCATATACTGTATATCCATACAGTTGTGGGTGGCATCATGCTCGCATCCTCCATTTCTCCCGAATCCCTTCATCCGTCGCTGTGGCGCGGCTCGCAGCTCGCGCGCGGCGGTTCGCGCACGATCGAGACCGGCTTCGCGCCGCTATCCGCCGAGCTGCCGGGCGGCGGCTGGCCGGTCGGCGGGCTCGTCGAACTGCTGGCCGCGCAGCCGGGCTGCGGCGAGATGCGGCTGCTCGCGCCCGCGCTCGCACGCACCGTCAGCGCGCGGCGGCCACTCGCGCTCGTCGCGCCGCCGCAGTCGCCGCACGCGACCGCGCTCGCCAGTCTCGGCGTGCCGGCCGACGCGCTGCTGTGGCTGCGTGCCGGCAGCCACACGGATGCGTTGTGGGCTGCCGAGCAGGCGCTCAAGACCGGCTGTTGCGGCGCGCTGCTGCTGTGGCAGGACGCGCGGCCCGATGCACTGCGGCGCCTGCATCTCGCGGCCGCGCGCACGGGCGACACGCTGTTCGTGATGCTGCGCCCGCTGTCGGCCGAGCGGCAGCCGTCGCCGGCCGTGTTGCGCATCGCGCTGTACCCGGTGCCGGGCGGCGTGTCGCTCGATATCGTCAAGCGTCGCGGCCCCGCCCGCAGCGAGCCGCTCGTGCTCGACCTGCCGTCGCCCATCGTGGAGAGCCGCTATGCGCGTCTTGCTCGGCATCCATCTGCCGCGCCTGCCGCTCGACGTGTGCGTCGCGCTTCCGTCTGACGGCGAGGCGGGCGAGGCCGGTGGCGCAGGCTGTGCGGTGCTCGAGCAGGGTGTCGTGCTGATCGCCGACACGGCCGCGCGCCGGCAGGGCGTGCGCGCGGGCATGAAGCGCGGCGGCGTGCTCACGCTCGCACCGCACACGCAACTCGTCGAACGCGATCCCGCGCGCGAGGCCGATGCGCTGCGCGCGGTCACGCTCGCGTTGCTGCGCTTCTCGCCGTGCGTCGCGCTCGACGACGAAGCCACGCTGCTCGTCGACGTCGGCCCGAGCCTGCGCTTGTTCGGCGGGTTGCCGTCGCTGTGCCGCCAGGTACGTGCGACGCTCGCGGCGCTCGGCTATGCGGCGCGTCTGTCCGCCGCGCCGACCGGGGGCGGCGCGTGGCTGCTCGCGCGCGTGTCGGCTCGTGCGCGCATCCGGCGCCGCGTCGCGAGCCCGGCCTCGCTTGTCCGCGCGCTCGACAGGCTGCCGTGCGTGCTGCTGCCCGATGCGCGTCCGTATGCGGGCTGGTTCGACGGCCTCGGTTGCCGCACGCTCGCCGATCTGCGCGGCCTGCCGCGCGCGGGGCTGCAGCGCCGCTGCGGTCCCGCGTTGCTGGCCGCGCTCGATCGCGCGTATGGCGATGAGGTCGAGCCGCTTGCATGGATGGCGGTGCCGCCGGTGTTCGACGTGCGGCTCGAATTGCAGGAGCGTGTCGAATACGCGGAAGCCGTGTTGTTCGTGGCGCGGCGGCTCGTCGTGCAGCTCTGCGGCTGGCTGGTCGCGCGGCACCTGTCGCTGGCCGCGATGACGTTCGATCTCGAACACGAGCGCGGCCGCCAGGCCGTGCCGCCGACGCCGCTCGAGCTCGCGTTCGCGTCGCCCGTGCGTGACGAGGCGCATTTCATGCGGCTGCTCGGCGAGCGGCTCGCGCGCGTCGAGTTGCCGGCCGCGGTGATTGCGGTGCGTCTGAAGGCCACGCGGGTCGAATCGGTCGCGCCGCCGGCCGACGATCTGTTCCCCGAGCCGGGCGGCACGCGCGAGACGCGTGCGCGGCTGTTCGAGCTGCTGGTCGCGCGGCTCGGCGCGGACAACGTGCTACGCGCGGCGCCCGTCGCCGATCACCGGCCCGAGGCGGCGAACCGCTGGCTGCCGCTCGATGCGCAGGCCGGCAAGCCGGCTGCCGGGCCGCCGGCCGTGCCGCCGAGGCCCGCGTGGTTGCTCGCGGAGCCGCTGCCGTTGCTGATGCGCGGGGAGCGGCCGGTATTTCATACGCCGCTCAGGATGATGTCGTCGGTGGAGCGGATCGAGGCCGGGTGGTTCGACGGTCAGCTCGCGGCGCGTGATTACTGCGTCGCGCAGGACGAGGCCGGTGCGTGCTACTGGGTGTTCAAGGAGCGGGCGGGCAGCGAGGCCGAGCCGCGCTGGTTCCTGCACGGTCTGTTCGGGTGAACGGTCATGGTTGCGGAATTCAGCTGGCTGCCCGATTACGCGGAGTTGTTCTGCCGTTCGAACTTTTCGTTCCTGCATGGCGCGTCGCATGCGGAGGAACTGGTCGAGCGTGCGTTCGAGCTCGGCTATCGCGGGATCGCGATCACCGACGAATGCTCGCTTGCGGGCGCACCGCGCATGCACGTCGCGGCGAAGGCGAAAGGGCTGCCGCTCGTCATCGGTTCGTATTTCGACGTCACGCCGGATGAAGTCGCGCCCGGCCACGATCCGGGCCCCGGGGCGTTCGGGCTCGTGTTGCTTGCGCAGAACCGCGAGGGCTACGGCAACCTGTCTGAGCTGATCTCGTGGCGGCGGATGGCAGCGCCGAAGGGCACTTACCAGCTGACGTCGCGGATGCTGTCGGCGCCGCCTGCCGAGTTTGCGCACTTGCGCGGCATCCCTGACTGCTTCGCGATTCTCGTGCCCACGTATCCGGTGCGTGCCGACGTACTCGATGCGCAGGTCGCGTGGTTCCGCACGACGTTCGGCGAACGTGCACGGCTCGGGCTCGTGCAATTGCAGCGCGCGCTGGACGGTGCGCAGCGCGAGGAGATTCGTGCTGCGGGCGAACGGCGTGGCGTGCGCATCGTCGCACTCGGCGACGTGACGATGCACCGACGCTCGTGCAAGGAGCTGCAGGACGTGATGACGGCGATTCGCGTCGGCATGCCGGTTTCCGAGTGCGGGTATGCGCTTGCGCCGAATGCGGAACAGCATTTGCGTGGGCGGAACCGGATCGGGAATCTGTATTCGCCGGCGGAGATCGAGGAGACCTGCACGATTCTCGATACGTGCGATTTCAAACTGGACACGCTGCGCTACGAGTATCCCGACGAGATCGTGCCGAAGGGGCTCACGCCGACGAGCTATCTGGAACAGGAAACCATGGCCGGGGCGGCCACGCGCTATCCGCAAGGTGTGCCGGAGAAGGTGTCGAAGCAGATCCGGTATGAACTCGACCTGATCGCACAACTGAGCTACGAACCGTTCTTCCTGACCGTCTACGACATCGTCAAATACGCGCGCAGCCAGAACATCCTGTGCCAGGGTCGCGGCTCGGCGGCGAACTCGGTCGTCTGCTTCTGCCTCGGCATCACCGAGGTGAATCCCGAGCAGAGCACGATGCTGTTCGAGCGCTTCATCAGCGCGGAACGTGGTGAGCCGCCTGATATCGATGTCGACTTCGAGCATCAGCGCCGGGAAGAGGTGATCCAGCATATCTACGAAAAATACGGACACAACCGCGCAGCACTCGCCGCCGCCGTATCGACTTATCGCCCGCGTGGCGTGTTGCGCGAAACCGGCAAGGCGCTCGGCGTCGATCCGATGCTGGTCGATCGCGTCGCGAAAGCGCACCGCTGGTTCGACGGCAGCCGCGACCTGCTGCAGCAATTCTCGACGATCGGACTCGATCCCGAGACGCCGCTCATCCTGGCGTGGGCCCGGCTCGCCGCGCGGCTGCTGAATTTTCCGCGCCACCTGTCGCAGCACTCGGGCGGTTTCGTGATCAGCCGCGGCAAGCTCACGCGGCTCGTGCCGGTCGAGAACGCGGCGATGGACGGGCGGCGCGTGATCCAGTGGGACAAGGACGATCTCGAAGCGCTCGGGCTGATGAAGGTCGACGTGCTCGCGCTCGGCATGCTGTCGGCGCTGCATCGCGCATTCGACATGCGTACCGCGTGGCGCGGGCCGCCGGAGCCGGATGGCGAGCCGTTCACGCTGAAGCACATTCCGCAGGATGACAAGGCGACCTACGACATGATCTGTCGTGCCGACACGGTCGGCGTGTTTCAGATCGAATCACGCGCGCAGATGTCGATGCTGCCGCGCCTGCGCCCGCAGACCTACTACGACCTGGTGATCGAGGTGGCGATCGTGCGGCCGGGGCCGATCCAGGGCGGGGCGGTACACCCCTATCTGAAGCGGCGCCAGGGAATCGAAAAGGTCAGTTATCCGAAGGAGGAATTGAAGCCCGCGCTCGAACGTACATACGGCGTGCCGATCTTCCAGGAGCAGGTGATGCAGATCGCGATGATCGCGGCAGGTTTCACCCCGGGCGAAGCCGACCAGCTGCGCCGTGCGATGGCCGCGTGGAAGCGCAAGGGCAATCTCGAGCAATATCACCGCAAGATCGTCGACGGGATGCGCGAGCGCGATTACCCGCCCGACTTCGCCGAACAGATCTTCGAACAGATCAAGGGCTTCGGCGATTACGGTTTCCCTGAAAGCCACGCAGCAAGCTTCGCGAAACTCGCGTACGCCAGCAGCTGGCTCAAATGCCATGAACCGGCAATTTTCCTCGCCGCGCTGCTGAACAGCCAGCCGATGGGTTTCTACCCGCCGTCGCAACTCGTGCAGGACGCGAAGCGTCACGGCGTGCAGGTGCTGCCGATCGACGTGACGCAAAGCAACTGGGACGCCTCGCTCGAAGCACTGCCCGACCAGCCGCCTCCGCACGGCCAGCCGGCCGTGCGGCTCGGCCTGTCGCTCGTGCGCGGGCTCGGCGAAGCCGCCGCACGCCGCATCGAAGCCGCACGCACGGCGGCCGGCCCGTTCGACACCGTCGACACCCTCGCACGCCGCGCGCAGCTCGAACGCCGCGATCTCGAAGCGCTCGCCGCCGCGAACGCGCTTGCAACGCTCGCCGGCCATCGTCGCGATGCGCTGTGGCAAGCGGTTGCAGCCGCCCCCGAACGCGACCTGCTCGCGACCGCGCCGATCGACGAAGCAGAGAAGCCCGCGCTCGGCGCGCCGTCGGAAGCCGACGACATCCTCGCCGACTATCACACCACCGGCCTCACGCTGGACCGCCATCCCGTCGCGCTGCTGCGGCCCGAGCTGCGCGCGCGGCGGCTGTCGTCCGCGGCCGAATTGCACGACCGCCCCGACGGCCGGCTCGCACGCGCGTGCGGGCTCGTGACCGCGCGGCAGATGCCGGGCACTGCGAAAGGCGTGATGTTCATGACGCTCGAGGACGAAACGGGCTGCGTGAACCTGATCGTCCGGCCCGAACTGCTCGCGCGGCAGCGCCGCGAAACCCTCGATTCGCGGCTGCTTGCCGCGTCCGGCGTGTGGCAGGTCGCGAGCGACGTGAGGCATCTCGTCGTGCAGCACTTCGAGGATCTGACGCCGCTGCTCGGCGGCCTGCGCACCTCGAGTCGCGAATTCCACTGACGGCAACCGGCGCATGCCGCCGAACGCGCGGTGCCTCGCCGTCCGTGCATACCAGTCGGCTCAACTGGTCCTATTCAGGTCTCATATTCGCGCCCAAAACCTGGCTGAACCGAGTACCGGAACTGTCCCCTTGCATACCAATCCGGGTAAATCCCTATCCCGTACTTCGTTGTAAACAAAGGGTTTGTGAGGACTAAAACGCTTGCCGGGCAAGGCTTTCGGCGATTTCCGAACCACTAATACCAGTTCGTTGACTGGTATTATGGTGGTTATATAATGCCCTCACTTTCGACGGCCCGAGGTCGTCGTCCGACACCCGGAGGCACATGGAAACCGGCTGGTCCGAACTGGCGCCCGATCCCCTCAGCGACACGCCGCTCTATCTGCAGCTCGCCCGCAACCTGGCGAGCGCGATCCACGCCGGCGCGTGGCGAGCCGGCGAGGCGCTCCCGTCGGAGCGGCTACTGTCGGTGTCGGTCGGTGTATCGCGGATCACGGCCCGTCGCGCACTCGCGCTGCTGGTCGAGCAGGGGCTGATCAAGCGGGCGCGCGGGGCGGGCAGTTTCATCACGCCACGCGTCGCCGATCCGCTGTCGCGTCTCGTCGGCTTCACCGCGAAGATGCAGCAGCGCGGCTTCGTGCCCGATTCGGTGTGGCTGTCGCGCACGCTGCGCGCCGCAAACCGCGACGAGATCACGCGTCTCGGCCTCGCGCCCGGCGCGACGGTGGCGCGGCTCGAACGGCTGCGCCGCGCGGACGGCATCGTGATGGCGGTCGAGCACTCGACGCTGCCGGCCGCGGTGGTGCCCGATCCGCAGGTGCTCGGTGCGTTGCTGTACGAATACCTCGAAGCGCGCGGGATGACCGTCGTGCGCGCGCTGCAGCACTTTCGCGCGGCGAACGCCACCCACGCGATCGCGAAATGGATGGCGGTGAAGCCGGGTTCGGCCCTGCTGGTGATCACGCGGATCGGCTACGGCGCCGATCAGCGCGCGATCGAAATGAGTGAAACGTATTGCCGCGACGATTACTACGACTTCGTCGCCGAACTGAAACGCTGACGCGCGAGACTGCCCGCGCGCGACACGCGTGAAGCAACGACACGGATTTGCAAATCACGACGCGGATGCCCGCGTCACCAGATCATCAAGAGAACGTCATGCTGACTGGAAACATCCTTACCCCCGACGGCTGGATTCACGGTTCGCTCGATAGCGAGAACGGCCGCATTACGACCCTCGACGGCAAGCCCGTCGATCCCGCGAAGAACGACGCGCCTTACATCCTGCCCGGCTTCATCGACCTGCACGTGCACGGTGGTGGTGGCGCCGACGTGATGGAAGGCGGCGACGCGATCGAGACGATCGCCCGCACGCACGCGCAATTCGGCACGACGAGCCTGCTCGCGACGACGATGACCGCGCCGCGCGACGAACTGATGAAAGTCGTCGGCAACCTCGGCAGCGTCGCGCGCACCCGCACGCCGGGCGGCGCGCGCGTGCTCGGCGTGCATCTCGAAGGCCCGTACATCAACCCCGGCAAGCTCGGCGCGCAGCCCGACGCGGCCGTGTCGGCCGTGCTCGACGAAGTGCTGAAGTACCTGTCGATCGCGCCGATCCGCGTCGTCACGCTCGCGCCGGAAATCGCCGGCCACATCGAGATCATCGGCGAGATGGCCGCGCGCGGCGTGCGCGTGCAGCTCGGCCATTCGCTCGCGACCTACGACGACGCGGTGGCCGCGCTCAAGCACGGCGCATGCGGTTTCACGCACCTGTTCAACGCGATGTCGCCGCTGCATCACCGCAACCCGGGCCTGGTGGGCGCGGCGCTTGCTCACGCCGAATACGCGGAAATCATCCCCGACCTGCTGCACGTCCACCCGGGCGCGATTCGTGCGGCGCTGCGCGCGATCCCGCGCCTGTACGTCGTGACCGACAGCACGTCCGCAACGGGCATGCCCGACGGCGAATACCGGCTCGGCAGCCAGCACGTGACGAAGTGCCTTGGCGGCGTGCGTCTCGCCGACGGCACGCTCGCCGGCAGCACGCTGACGATGGACCAGGCGCTGCGCAACCTCGTGTCGCTCGGCCTGCCGATCGCCGACGTGTCGAACCGGATGTCGCGCTACGCGGCCGACTACCTCGGCGTCACCGATCGCGGCCGCCTCGAGCGCGGCGCATGGGCCGACCTCGCGGTGTTCGATCGCGACCTGAACCTCACCGCGACCTATGTCGAAGGAGAATCGATTGTCGAATATGCTTAAGGAAGCGCGCGAGTCCGCCCAGGTCGTCGCCGCGCAGATCGCCGACACCACGCGCGTCGAAGCGCTCGCCGGCCAGTTGCTCGATCACCCGCCGGCCGTCGCGCTGACGGTCGCGCGCGGCAGCTCGGATCACGCCGCGAGCTATTTCGCGAGCCTGACGATGAGCCGCCTCGGCGTGCCGGTCGCATCGCTGCCGATGTCGGTCGCGACGCTGCAGCAGGCGCCGCTGAAGGTGCAGGACCAGCTCGCGATCGCCTTCTCCCAGTCGGGCAAGAGCCCCGATCTCGTCAATACGATGGCCGCGCTGCGCGAAGCCGGCGCGCGCACCGTCGCCGCCGTGAACGTGCTGCCGTCGCCGCTCGCCGACGCATGCGAGCATCAGTTGCCGCTGCTCGCCGGCCCCGAACTGTCGGTGGCCGCGACCAAGAGCTATATCGCGATGCTGTCGCTGTCCGCGCAGATCGTTGCGTACTGGCAGCGCGACGCCGCGCTGATGACCGCGCTGCGCGGCCTGCCCGACGTGCTCGCGCAGGCCGGCCAGCTCGACTGGTCGCAGGCCGTTGCCGCGCTGGCGGGCGTCGAACGGATGATCGTGATCGGCCGCGGCCTGGGCCTCGCGATCGCGCAGGAAGCCGCGCTGAAGCTGAAGGAAACGTCCGGCATCCAGGCCGAGGCGTTCTCGAGCGCCGAAGTCCGTCACGGCCCGATGGAGCTGATCGACCGCGACTATCCGCTGCTCGTGTTCGCGCCGCCGGGGCCCGAGCAGGCCGGCCTGCTGCAGCTCGCCGCAGACATGCGCGCCCGCGGCGCCGCCGTGCTGCTCGCGGCACCCGCCGGCACGCCCGGCGCGACGCTGCCGCTTGCGCGGTCCGCCCATTCGGCGCTCGACCCGATCGCCGCCATTCTTTCGTTCTACGTGATGGCGGCGGATCTCGCCGTCGCGCGCGGCCGCAATCCCGACACGCCGCGCCACCTGAACAAAGTCACCGAAACGCACTGATAGCCGAGACAGCCGATGAGACGCGCCGAGGAGTCCCAGTTGAAGAGCCCCACCCACGATCAGATCGTCCTGCTTGCCCCGTTGACGGGGCCGATCGTCGCGCTGGCCGACGTGCCCGATCCGGTGTTCTCCGGCGGGATGTTCGGCGACGGCATCGGCATCGACCCGCTCGCGGGCCGGCTCGTCGCGCCGTGCGCGGGCGTCGTGTCGCATCTCGCGCGCACGGGCCATGCCGTGACGATCACGACGCCGCACGGCGCGGAAGTGCTGCTGCACATCGGCATCGACACGGTCGAGCTGAACGGGCAGGGCTTCATCGCGCACGTCGAGGCTGGTGCACGCGTCGAGGCCGGCACGCTGCTGATCGAGTTCGACCAGGACGCGGTGGCGCGCAGCGCGCATTCGCTCGTGTCGGTGATCGCGATCGCGAACTCGGATGCGTTCGAGGTTGTCGATCGCGCGAGCGGCTTCGCGACGGCCGGCGAGACGCCGCTGCTCGTGTTGCGCGGCAAGGGCGAAGCGGCCGTGCAGGCGGCACAAACCGGCGCGGCGGCGCAGAACGAAGTGCGCCGTGAAATCGTGCTGGCACAACCGGGCGGCCTGCATGCGCGGCCGGCCGCGCGGGCACGTGAAGCCGTACGCGGGTTCGACGCGACCGTCGACGTGCTGTTCGACGGCCGCAAGGCGTCGATCGCGAGCGTCGTCGGCCTGCTCGGCCTCGGCGCCGGCGAAGGCGCGACGGTCGAACTGGTCGGCCGTGGCGCGCACGCGCAGCAGGCCGTCGATGCAGTCGAGCACGAGCTGCTGCGCGAAGCGCACGGTGAAGTCGAAGAAAAGCCGGCACGGCTGAAGTCGCCCGCGCCGCAGATGGTCGCGCGCAACGTCGGCGTGCCGATCGACCCGAACACGCTCGCGGGCGTGTGCGCGGCGCCCGGCATCGCGGTCGGCACGCTGGTGCGTCTCGACGATGCGGAAATCGTGCCGCCCGAGCAGGCCTCCGGCACGCCGGCTGCGGAAAGCCGCCAGCTCGACCAGGCGCTGAAGGCCGTCGACGGCGAGCTCGACGAAACGGTGCGCAACGCATCGGCGCGTGGCGCGGTCGGCGAAGCAGGCATTTTCGCGGTGCACCGCGTGCTGCTGGAAGACCCGACGCTGATCGACGCGGCGCGCGACCTGATCAGCCTCGGCAAGAGCGCGGGCTTCGCATGGCGCGCGACGATCCGCACGCAGATCGACACGCTGTCGAAGCTTGACGATGCGCTGCTCGCCGAACGTGCGGCCGACCTGCGCGACATCGAGAAGCGCGTGCTGCGCGCGCTCGGCCACACGAACGGTGCCGCGCGTGCGCTGCCCGACGAAGCGGTGCTCGCGGCCGAGGAATTCACGCCGTCCGACCTGTCGTCGCTCGATCGCCAGCGCGTGACCGCGCTCGTGATGGCGCGCGGCGGCGCGACGTCGCACGCGGCGATCATCGCGCGGCAGCTCGGCATTCCGGCGCTGGTTGCGGTCGGCGATGCGCTGTACGCGATTCCGGACGGCACGCAGGTTGTCGTCGATGCGAGCGCGGGCCGGCTCGAACACGCGCCGACCGCGCTCGACGTCGAGCGCGCGCGGCACGAGCGCCAGCGCCTGGACGGCGTGCGCGAGGCGAACCGGCAACTGGCCGGTGAAGCCGCCTCGACCGTCGACGGCCGCGCGATCGAGGTCGCCGCGAACATCGCGACGCTCGACGATGCGAACACCGCGGTCGACAACGGCGCCGATGCAGTCGGCCTGCTGCGCACCGAGCTGATGTTCATCCATCGCCAGGCCGCGCCGACGGTCGTCGAACACCAGCAGAGCTACCAGTCGATCGTCGACGCGTTGCAGGGCCGCACGGCGATCATCCGCACGCTCGACGTCGGCGCCGACAAGGAAGTCGACTACCTGACGCTGCCGCCCGAACCGAACCCGGCGCTCGGCCTGCGCGGCATCCGTCTCGCGCAGGTGCGCCCCGATCTGCTCGACGATCAATTGCAGGGCCTGCTCGCGGTGAAGCCGCTCGGCGCGGTGCGCATCCTGCTGCCGATGGTCACCGATGCGGGTGAGCTCGTGCGGCTGCGCAAGCGCATCGACGAATTCGCCCGCGCGCAGGGCCGCACCGAGCCGATCGAAGTCGGCGTGATGATCGAGGTGCCGTCGGCCGCGCTGCTGGCCGACCAGCTCGCGCAGCACGCGGACTTCCTGTCGATCGGCACCAACGACCTGACGCAATACACGCTCGCGATGGACCGCTGCCAGGCCGATCTCGCTGCGCAATCCGACGGCCTGCATCCGGCCGTGCTGCGCCTGATCGACATCGCGGTGCGCGGCGCCGCGAAGCACGGCAAGTGGGTGGGCGTGTGCGGCGCGCTCGGCGGCGATCCGCTCGCGGTGCCGGTGCTGGTGGGCCTCGGCGTGACCGAGCTGTCGGTCGACCCCGTATCGGTGCCGGGCATCAAGGCGCGTGTGCGCCGTCTCGATTACCAGTTGTGCCGTCAGCGCGCGCAGGATCTGCTCGCGCTCGATTCGGCACAGGCGGTAAGGGCAGCAAGCCGCGAGGTCTGGCCGCTCGACTGAGCGTCGACGGCAGGTTCGCGACCGGTTTCAAGACGAAAGCAATTAGGTCAACGACGATTAATGACGAGACAAGGATTGGAGGACTGAATGAACGGGAATCCGTTTCTGAAAATACAGGGCCTGGGCCGGGCACTGATGCTACCGATCGCGGTACTGCCGGTTGCCGGCATCCTGCTGCGACTCGGCCAGCCGGACGTGTTCAACATCAAGATGATCGCCGACGCCGGCGGCGCGATTTTCGACAACCTGCCGCTGCTGTTCGCGATCGGCGTGGCGGTCGGTTTCGCGAAGGACAACAACGGCGTCGCGGCGCTCGCGGGCGCGATCGGTTACCTGATCGAAACCGCGATCATGAAGGACATCGATCCCAAGCTGAACATGGGCGTGCTGTCCGGGATCATCGCGGGTGTGGTCGCGGGCCTGCTGTACAACCGCTATAAAGACATCAAGCTGCCGGACTACCTCGCGTTCTTCGGCGGCAAACGGTTCGTACCGATCATCACGGGGCTGGTCTGCGTGATACTCGGCATCGCGTTCGGATACGTCTGGCAGCCGGTCCAGCATCTGATCGACGCGGCCGGCCAGTGGCTGACGACGGCGGGCGCGATCGGTGCGTTCGTGTTCGGCTTCCTGAACCGCCTGCTGCTCGTCACGGGCCTGCACCACATCCTCAACTCGCTCGCATGGTTCGTGTTCGGCAACTTCACGCCGCCCGCCGGCGGCGAGATCGTGCACGGCGACCTGCACCGCTTCTTCGCGGGCGACCCGACCGCGGGCACCTTCATGGCCGGCTTCTTCCCGATCATGATGTTCGGCCTGCCGGCGGCGTGTCTGGCGATGCTGCACGAAGCGCCGAAGGAACGCCGCGCGATGGTCGGCGGCCTGCTGCTGTCGATGGCGCTGACGTCGTTCCTGACCGGCGTGACCGAGCCGATCGAATTCAGCTTCATGTTCCTCGCACCGGTGCTGTACGTGATCCACGCGGTGCTGACGGGGCTGTCGCTCGCGATCTGCCAGATCCTCGGCGTGAAGCTCGGCTTCACGTTCTCGGCCGGTGCGATCGACTACGTGCTGAACTACGGGCTGTCGACGAAGGGCTGGATCGCGATTCCGCTTGGCATCGCGTACGGCGCCGCGTACTACGGGCTGTTCCGCTTCTTCATCCGCAAGTTCAACATGGCCACGCCGGGCCGTGAGCCGGCATCGGCCGATGCGGCTGCTGAATCGTACGCATCGGGCGGCTTCGTTGCGCCGGCTGCCGGCGCCGCTGCGGTTGCCGCAGCACCGCGCGCGCAGCGCTATATCGCCGCGCTCGGCGGGGCAGGCAACCTGTCGGTCGTCGACGCGTGCACGACGCGCCTGCGCCTGACCGTCGTCGATCCGGAGAAGGTTTCGGAGCCGGAACTGAAATCGATCGGCGCGCGCGGCGTGCTCAAGCGCGGCGGCAACAGCGTGCAGGTGATCATCGGGCCCGAGGCCGACATCATTGCCGACGAGATGCGTGCCGCCATCGGCAGCGGTGCGGCAGGCGCAGCATCGACGGCGACGGCCGCCGCCGCGCAGCCCGTCACGGGCGCGGCCGCCGGCCCGCTCGATCCGGAGCCGACGCGCTGGCTCGCGGTGTTCGGCGGCGCGACCAACGTCGCGTCGCTCGATGCGGTTGCGACCACGCGCCTGCGTGTGGTCGTACGCGATCCGTCGGCGGTCGATCGCGATCGTCTC
Source organism: Burkholderia lata (assembly GCF_000012945.1). NCBI lineage: Bacteria > Pseudomonadati > Pseudomonadota > Betaproteobacteria > Burkholderiales > Burkholderiaceae > Burkholderia > Burkholderia lata. Next base: position 3,296,256 of record NC_007510.1, on the reverse strand, counting down.
GGTGCGCTCGACGTCGCGTGGGTGTCGCTCGACACGTTCCACATCGTCTGCGGCAACGCGGCGGCACGCTATGCCGAGCAGCTCGGCGCGCGCCTGCCGCCGTCGGGCAGCGGGGCGGCCGTACAACCGGCCTGATGCGATGAAGCCAGCCTGATCCGCAATGCGGGTTCGGGCCGGCCGGCAAAACGAAAACGGCTTGCGATGCGTCGCAAGCCGTTTTTCTTTGGTGCGGGCAATGGAGGGTGCGATGCGCCCGCCTGCATCGCGCATCGCCTGGTCGCTCAGCCGTTCACGGATTCGTCAGCGTGAAGGTCGGCTTCCGGTAGCCGACGCCGGCCCGGTCGAGCTTCGGCAGTTCGCGTTGCGTGAGCAGCGTCGCGAAGCCGGCCCAGTCGCGCTGCAGCGCGGCCGTGTCGACATGATGCGTGTCGCCGCGCTTGAAGCGCACGCCGGCCGCATACGGCAGCTCCCAGTCGGCCCGGTGCCACGCGCGCTCGGCGAGCGCGAGCAGCCGCGGATAGGCCATGTACTCGAGGAAGGTGTCGTTGCGCATCACCTCGCCCCACGCCTGCCCCTGCATGCCTTCGATGCGCGGCGCGGGGCCCGTGCCCGTCACCTCGAACGTGTTGCCGTCACGGTCGCCCATCACTTCGGCGTTCTGCGGCAGGTTCTCGGGCGCGAGCGAGAACACCTTGTACTCGTCCGTCGCGTGCGAGCCCCAGTAGTAGCCGCGCTCGCGCGGGTTGAGCGTGTACGGGAAGTCGAAATACAGGTAGTCGGGCAGGGCCAGCACCGTCAGGTAGCCCTTGCCGCTCAGGTCGCGTGCGCTATCCGATGCCCCCCAGAAGATCGTGTCCCACAGCGACACCATCACGTGGCGCGTGCTGAAGTCCTGCGGCCCGTTCGCATGCTTGATGCCGTCCTGCCATGCGGCCATCGTGTCGATCCCGTTCGCGTTGACCGCCGCGCTCACCTGTTGCGCGAAACGCGTCGGCAGCTCGTCGATCGACTTGATCTCGCCGCGCTGGAGCAGTGCCGTGCACGCGGGCGAACGCGCCCACGGCTTGTCCTGCGCGGCGAGATCGATGCGCCCCTTGTTCGGATCGGTACCGTTCAGCGGCTGGAAGCCCGCGCCGAGGAAGATGTTCTTCGCCTCGTCGCCGCCGTAATGCCAGGTGTGCAGCGGCGCCTGCGCGTCCGCATGCATCGCGGCGATCTCGCGGATCACCTTCGACGCGAAATTGAGCGCGCCCGGCACGCACGGGTTCAGGTCGCTGCGCCGGTCGTAGAACTGCACCGTCGTCAGGTTCGACGTGTCCTGCGGATCGAGCAGCCGGTATGCGTTCGCTTCCTGCTCGCGGCCGGCCGCATGCAGCCGCTGGTAACGTGCTTCCATCGTCACGACGGCCGCGCGTGCATGCGCGGGCATGTCGATCTCGGGGATGATCTCGACGAAATGCGCGGCCGCGTAGCGCACCAGCGACACGTAGTCATCACGCGTCAGGTAGCCTCCGCCCGAGCGGTTGTCGGGGCCGGAGCCGAGCTGCGGCAGCAGGCAGCGCGTCTCGCTCGGATCGTGGCAGCGGCGTCCCCCGATCCCGGTCAGTTCGGGCAGGCCGGGAATCTCGATGCGCCAGCCCTCGTCGTCGGACAGGTGCAGGTGCAGGCGATTGAGCTTGTATGCGCTCATCTGGTCGATCAGGCGGCGCAGCGTCGCCGGGTGCTTGAAGTTACGGGCGAGATCGACGTGCATCCCGCGATGCGTGAAGCGCGGTGCATCTTCGACGAGCATCGCCGGGATCGGGCCGCCGCCGGCGGGGGCGAGCGAGTAGAGCGTCTGTACGCCGTAGTAGAGGCCGGCGCGATCGTAGCCTTCGATCAGCACGCCGCGCGGCCCGATCGCGAGCCGGTAGCCGCCCGGCGTCGCGATATCGGCCGGCAGCCGGCGCGGCGCGACGGCACCACGCACCGGCACGCGCGCGCCGTCGAGCCCGAGTGTCGTCGCGCGCTCGCGCAGCGCCGCGACTTGAGCGTCCGGCAGATCGGGCAACGCGAGCTCGACGCCGCGCAGGTCGAGCATGCCGGGCAGCGGCTGCTCGCGCTTCACGCTCGGCAGCGCGCGGCTCGCATCGGGTCGTGCGGCCACGGGCGGCGCATTGCCGGTCGAGTTGTTCTGCGCGTCGGCCGGCAGCGATTCGACGTAGCGCAGCTCGTCGTCGGTGTCGTTGTAGCGGAGCACGGCGGGCGGCGCGCCATCGACGACCACGTACGGGCGCGGGATCACGTCGCTGTACCGCAGCAACCAGTATTCGGCGACGAACGGCAGCTCGATGCGCTCGCCCGGTGCCAGCCGCACCGAGCCCGGTTGCGGCGTCAGTTCGTACAGGTCGCCGGTGAGCCGCCGCAGCGCGAAGCCGGGGCGGTCGATCCGCAGCAGGCGGCGGATGCTGTGCAGGTAGAGCTTCCAGCCGCCGTCGGCGATCGCCTGGTGGCCGCGGTTCTGCAGGATCAGGCGGCCCGTCGCGCAGGCCGCGCCGTCGGCGCCGAGATCGGCGCACGGCACGCCGGCCGCGGCCGCGTGATTGTTGTCGACGGCGACGCGCAGCGCGAGGCCGTTCGACAGCCGCGCCGCGAGATCGGCCGGCGGCACGGGTGGACGGACGGCGCCGGCCGTCGCGGCCGCCGCGCTCGACGCGGGCAGCGCGCCGTGCGCGACCGGCGACAGTGCCGCGATCAGCAGGCCGGCAAACAGGGTGGACAAGGTTCTGTTCATGCGGACTCCTGAGAAAAAAGGGGGCATAGCGGCGTCACGGGATGACGTCGCTGCGAGCGGGTCTTTCAACGGAGCTGCGGGGACAACAGGGTGCGCGGGCGATGCGGCTGCCCTGCGCGCAGTCGGCACGCGGGCGCGTGTGTTACGGAACGGGTGGCGGGCAGGCGTGCCGGTCGGATCGGCGCGGGCGGGTGCGCGTCTTCATCGGCGGCGCACGGCAGCTGCGGCTGCGGCTGCGGATGCCGACGCTGACGCTGACGCCGACGCTGACGCCGACGCCGACGCCGTGGCGGCGCGCCCGTTGGCCAATGCGCGCGCGTGACCTACGCGGTCGATGACGGCAACGCTCGCCGGCGATGCACAACCGACCGCCGCACGCCGACGACGAGATAGCGCGCACGCGCGCGCCTCATACGGGATTCGCATGTCTCCCCCACCCAGAAGGATTCGGCCTGTCTGCGGCCGTGTCCAAAGATCTTATGAAACCTTTTATTGGTATTCAAGTGGTATCAATCTGGCGCTAAATTGGCATCGATGTGACGGGCCTGTCCGGCCGGCCGGGGCGAAAAAAAACCTCGCCTGAGGCGAGGTTCCTTCCGGACGGTAGCGGCGCGATCGGCCGCACACGCATCAGTCGTGGCGAACGCGTGCTTCCTGCGTCTTCTGCCGCGCTTCGAGCCACATCGCATTGACGATGCCGAACGACAGCGCGACGCCGATACCGAGAATCCAGCTGAAATACCACATGATCCGACTCCTTGCGAAACGGTGGGCGAGGGCGCGTGCGCACCCCGCCCGGTTCAAAGCATCAATACATCGAATGCTTGTTCTCTTCGAGCACTTCGCGCGTGACCTTGCCGCGCATCACGCGATACACCCAGCTCGTGTAGAGCAGGATGAGCGGCAGGAACACGATCACCGCGAACAGCATCACCTGCAGCGTCATGTGGCTCGACGTCGAATCCCACACGGTCAGGCTGCTGCGCGGGTCGAGCGACGACGGCATGATGAACGGGAACATCGAGAAGCCGGCAGTCAGGATCACGCCGGTGATCATCAGGCCCGTGCAGAAGAACGCCGTCTTCTCCTGCTTCGAACCGGCGAGCAGCAGCGCGATCAGGCCACCCGCGATCGCGACGACGGGCGCCGCGATCATCCACGGGAATTCGCTGTAGTTCGCGAGCCACAGGCCCGAGCCGGCGGCGACGTCCTTGAGCAGCGGGTTCGCGACGGTGTCGGTCGGCGCGGCGTGCGTGATGTGGAAGCCACCGATATAAGACGCGACCAGCACGCCGGCCAGGATGAACAGCACGACCGCGAGGAACGACGCCGCCCGCAATGCGACCGACGCGCGGCGCGCGATCACGCCTTCCGTCTTCATCTTGATGAAGGCCGCGCCGTGCGCGACGAGCATCGTGAGGCTGACGAGCCCGCACAGCAGCGCGAACGGGTTCAGCAGCGCCCAGAAGCTGCCGTAGTAGGTCACGCGCAGGTCGCTGTCGAACTTGAACGGCACGCCTTGCAGCAGGTTGCCGAACGCGACGCCGAACACGAGCGCCGGCACGAAGCCGCCGACGAACAGGCCCCAGTCCCAGCCCGCGCGCCAGCGCGGGTCGGGCCGCTTGCTGCGGTAGTCGAAGCCCACCGGCCGGAAGAACAACGCGAACAGCACGAGCAGCATCGCGAAGTAGAAGCCGGAGAACGACGCCGCGTAGACGAGCGGCCAGGCCGCGAACATCGCGCCGCCGGCCGTGATCAGCCACACCTGGTTGCCTTCCCACGTCGCGCCGACGGTGTTGACGATGATGCGGCGTTCCTCGTCGGTCTTGCCGAGGAACGGCAGCAGCGCGGTCGCGCCCATGTCGAAGCCGTCGGTGACGGCGAAGCCGATCAGCAGCACGCCGACGAGCAGCCACCAGATCAGCTTGAGAGTTGCATAGTCCATAGCGATTCCTTGTTCCGTTTCAGGTGCGTGCTCACGCCGGGGCGCGCTCGCTGGCGGCCGCGATTTCGTGGTGATAGCGGCCGGTATGCAGCGACGACGGGCCGAGGCGCGCGTACTTGAACATCAGCTTGATCTCGATGACGAACAGCGCGGTATAGAACAGGATGAAGCCCGCGAGACTCAGGTACAGGTCGCTCGGCTGCAGGCTCGACGCGGACAGGTGCGTCGGCAGCACGCCGGCGATCGTCCACGGCTGGCGGCCGAGCTCGGCGACGATCCAGCCGAATTCGATCGCGATCCACGGCAGCGGGATCGCCCACACCGCATAGCGGAGGAACCAGCGGCGGTTGTCCTGCAGCAGCTCGCGGCGCGCGCAGAACCAGAACGCGGCAATGAACGTGGCGACGAACAGGAAGCCGAGAGCCACCATGATCCGGAACGAGAAGAACACGGGCGCGACCGGCGGGATCGTCTTCTTCGCGGCGGCCTTGATTTGCTCAGGCGTCGCGTCGACCACGTTCGGCGTGAACTGCTTGAGCATCAGCCCGTAGCCGAGATACTGCTTGTGCTGGTCGAACAGCGCGCGCGTTGCGTCGCTCGTGTCGCCCTGCTTGATCTTCTGCAGCGCGCCGTACGCGACCATCCCGCTCTGGATGTGCTCCTCGCTGTGCTTCGCGAGCTCGCGCAGGCCGATCACCGGTTCGTCGATCGAGCGCGTCGCGATCAGGCCGAGCGCGTACGGGATCTTGATCGCGTAGTCGGTGCGCTGTTCTTCCTGGTTCGGAATGCCGATCAGCGTGAACGAGGCGGGTGCCGGCTGCGTTTCCCATTCGGATTCGATCGCGGCGAGCTTCATCTTCTGCACTTCGCCCGTCGTATAACCCGATTCGTCGCCGAGCACGATCACGCAGAGCGTCGCCGCGAGGCCGAAGCCGGCCGCGACCGCGAACGAACGCAGCGCGAAGTCGACGTCGCGCTTCTTCAGCAGGTACCACGACGACACGCCGAGCACGAACATCGCCGCCGACACGTAGCCGGCCGACACGGTGTGCACGAACTTCACCTGCGCGACCGGGTTGAACAGCACGTCGAACAGGCTCGTCATCTCCATGCGCATCGTCTGGTAGTTGAACTCGGCGCCGACCGGGTTGTTCATCCAGCCGTTCGCGACGAGGATCCACAGCGCGGACAGGTTCGAGCCGAGCGCGACGAGGAACGTGACCATCAGGTGCTTGACCTTCGACAGGCGGTTCCAGCCGAAGAAGAACAGGCCGACGAACGTCGATTCGAGGAAGAACGCCATCAGGCCTTCGACCGCGAGCGGCACGCCGAAGATGTCGCCGACATAGTGCGAGTAGTACGACCAGTTCGTGCCGAACTGGAATTCGAGCGTGATGCCGGTGGTCACGCCCATCGCGAAGTTGATGCCGAACAGCTTGCCCCAGAACTGGGTCATGTCCTTGTAGACCTGTTTGCCGGTCATCACGTAAACCGCTTCCATGATGACGAGCAGCCAGGACAGGCCGAGTGTCAGCGGCACGAACAGGAAGTGGTAGAGCGCCGTGATGCCGAACTGCAGACGTGACAGATCGACGACTTCACTACTTATCATGGTGGTCTCCCTCGGTAGATGCAGGCGCCGGTACCGAAAGCAGTTTCTCGGCGACGGCGGCAGGCGGCAACGACATGTGCTCGGCCTGCGGATGATTGAAGAATGCGTATTTGAGCGACATCAGGAGGATCAGCTTGACGATCAGCACCAGGGTGATGTCGCGAGCGAGGGTCGGGCCGCGTGCCCACGCGGCGATGCGTGCGCGCCAGCCGATCGTACCGGCCGGCCGCGGGGGAGGCGGCGCAGGCTCTTTATTGATCGAGATCAAGGCGATTATCCTGAATCGATTTAAGTCTGATTTGGGGCGACTTTACGTCGGATTTATGACGGCCGTGAAGCTGTTTTAATCCTTTTGCGCCTGACATGCCAATTTTAAAAGGACGGCTTTCGGATGCCGAGTGCTGCGCTGCGGCAGACCGTCGCGAAACACGGGCCGAAACTTGAGGCAGATCAAGGTTATGCGGAAGGGGCCCGCAAACTGCGTATTACCTGACGAATCAGGTCAATTAATCGGCGCAGAAGCGAGTGATGAAGCGAGCGGAGAAGCGAATGAAATGCAGGAGAAAATACGGGCGAAAAAAAACCGCTGCCGGTCGGGCAGCGGTTTTTGATGAAGCGCTCTAAATCGCAGCGATTTACGCGTATTCGGCGAGGGCAGTGCGCATCTTTTTCATGGCGCTCGCTTCGATCTGGCGGATGCGTTCCGCCGACACACCGAACTCGGCAGCGAGATCGTGCAGCGTCGAGCCGCCCGAGCCGTCGTCGTCGACGTGCAGCCAGCGCGCCTCGATGATGCGGCGGCTGCGCGCGTCGAGTGCGTCGAGTGCTTGCGCGATGCCGTCCGTCTGCAGCGTGTCGCGCTGACGCGCGGCGAGCACGGCGGTCGGCTCGTTGTGCGAGTCGGCCAGGTAGGCGATCGGCGCGTACGACTCCTCGCCGTCTTCGACCTGCCCTTCGAGCGCGATGTCGCCGCCCGACAGGCGCGTTTCCATTTCGGTCACGTCTTCGCGCTTGACGTTGAGTTCCTTCGCGAGGCCGTCGATTTCCTCGGGCGTCATCGCCTGCAGGCCCTTCTTGTGGCTGCGCAGGTTGAAGAACAGCTTGCGCTGCGCCTTCGTCGTCGCGACCTTCACCGTGCGCCAGTTGCGCAGGATGTACTCGTGAATCTCGGCCTTGATCCAGTGGATCGCGTACGACACGAGACGCACGTTCTGGGCCGGATCGAAGCGCTTCACGGCCTTCATCAGGCCGATGTTGCCTTCCTGGATCAAGTCGCCGTGCGGCAGGCCGTAGCCGAGATAGTTGCGCGAGATCGACACGACGAGCCGCAGGTGCGACAGCACGAGGCGGCGTGCCGAGTCGAGGTTGTTGCCTTCGCGGAATTCGGTCGCGTACTGGCGTTCCTCTTCGACCGTCAGCAGCGGAATGCGATTGACGGCCTGGATATACGCGTCGATGTTGCCAAGCTGGCCCGGCAACATCGATTGAGCTGCGAGCGCCAGCGAGCCTGCCGATGCGGCCTTGGCCGGCGTCGGGCTCAGGGTGTTCGGGAGGGTCAGGGCGTTGCTCACTAAAAAAACTCCTTTGGAATCAGGGACAAACCCCCGGTCTTGAATGAAATTCCGTGGGCCATCTTAGCACTCCCGCAAGACGAGTGCTAATTCCTTAGAGCTTGCGTGGGCATCGGAGTTCCCACTTTTTCTATCGAGCGTGTCGAGTCGATAGTCTAATCTGCGACAGAGGGAGCGAGGCGAAGTTCCGTAAGCCGTTGTTTCTGATGGTAATCAGTAGACGATTTCAATTTTTGTCGTTTTGGAAGGAAGCCATTTCGCTTTGTGATGCCGATCCGAAAAGTCCTTTACCATACCATTCAGTTCGCTTGAGCCGGCCGAAGCGGCGGGCTCCATTCAACCCACAAAGTTGGAGTGACAGATGAACAATAAGAAGAATCGCCGGCCCCGCAGCCGGCTTGCGCTGCACGCGATGCTGGCGGCGTCCCTTCTGGGCGGATCGGGTGCGGCATGCGCGGATCGATGGGGGATTCAGGCGGGCGGCGGTTTTTCGGATCGCCACGGGGTCGACAAGGCCGATCTCGGCGTGGTGTGGGATCCGGGCTGGAACTGGTGGGAAATCGGCGGCTGGCACTTCGCGTTCGTCGTGGAAGGGCACGCCGGCTACTGGCACACGGGCGGCAACGTGCACAGCAGCATTGGCGAATTCGGCGTGACGCCGATGTTCCGCTTCATCAAGAGCGCCGGGGAGATCCGCCCGTTCATCGAGGCCGGCGGCGGCGTCAGGCTGCTGACGCACCCGACGATTTCGGATCGCTTCTCGATGGGGACCGCGTTCCAGTTCGCGCCGACGGCGGGGGTGGGCGTGCAGTTCGGCCAACGGCAACAGTATCAGGTCGGCTACCGTTTTGAACATGTGTCTAACGCGGGTATCAAAGAGCCGAATCCTGGTATAAATTTCCACCAGTTCTACTTGCAGTACAACTTCTGATCCGCATGCCCGCGCACGGCGTGCGCGTTGCCGAGGAGTCAGGCGATGGCGAAGGTGGTCGATGCGATCCGCGCGCTCGAGCGCGATCGGTTCCGGGCGATGGTGGACGGGGACGGCGAGGCGCTCGACGCGCTTTTGTCGGACAAGGTGTTCTTCGTGCACACCAACGGCAAACGCGAAACCAAGCAGCAGTTCATCGACGCCATCGTCGCCGGCCGCCGCCGCTATCGCCAGATCGAAATCCAGTCGCAGGACGTGCTGCCCGTCGGCGATGAAACCTGCATCGTCACCGGGCGCGCGTTGATCGAGATGGAAACGAACAACGGCGGCCTGGTCTTCCCGATTGCCTATACCTCCGTCCACACCCACGAACAGGGCCGCTGGAGCCTGTTCGCGTGGCAGGCGACGCGGTGCGCGACCGAGACATGAGCGCGCGTGGCGCTCCTTTTCATGTCCCGACCGAAGCGGCCTTCTGGGCCGCTTTTTGCTGCCTCGTGCGGCGCGGATCGCGCGGCGCACGGGCGGTCACGCTCCGCTCGCTGACGTTTGAACCCTGAAACGGAGCCCGGCGCTCAGGCCGCCGCGCGATGATCCGCGCAGTGCCAGGCCGAGCGGTTGATCGCGCTGACGACGGCATCGAGTGCGGCGCTCGCCGCATCGGCGTGCAGGCCGACGCCGTGCCGCAGCGGCGCATCGCCGACCCGGCAGCCGACCGATACCGCGATCCGCCCGTCCGTCGTGCGGGCGTGTTCGCACGACGCGACGTCGATCGCCGCGCCGGCGGCCGCCGCGAACGCCGCGGCCAAACGTCGCACGGCCTCGTCGGGCGTCGTATCGGCCACGGGCGCTGCCGCGATCTCGCGGTTCTGCCAGCGCGCGCCGTTGCCGTGGCGCGTGGCCGGCCCGTCGGTATCGAAGAATTCGCGCGCGAACAGCGCGCAGATCGCGTCGCCCGTCACTTCCTCGCCGGACGCGTCGGCGAGCGTCTGCACCGCGTGGCTGAATTCGATCTGCACGCGGCGCGTCGGCGTGAAGCCCATCCCGCGTTCGAGCAGGAACGTCGCGCCGCCCTTGCCGGACTGGCTGTTCACGCGGATCACCGCGTCATAGCTGCGGCCGAGGTCGGCCGGGTCGATCGGCAGGTACGGCACTTCCCAGGCCGCGTCGGGGCGCTGCTGCGCGAAGCCCTTGCGGATCGCGTCCTGGTGCGAACCCGAGAATGCGGTGAACACGAGGTCGCCCGCGTACGGATGGCGCGGATGTACCGGAATCTGGTTGCAGCGCTCGACGACGCGGCGCACGGCGTCGATGTCGGAGAAATCGAGGCCCGGATCGATGCCCTGCGTGTAGAGATTCAGCGCGAGCGTGACGAGATCGACGTTGCCGGTGCGCTCGCCATTGCCGAACAGGCAGCCTTCGATGCGGTCGGCACCCGCGAGCAGCGCGAGTTCGGCTGCCGCGACCGCGGTGCCGCGATCGTTGTGCGGATGCACGGACAGCACGATGCTGTCGCGATACGCGAGGTTGCGGTCCATCCACTCGATCTGGTCGGCGAATACGTTCGGGCCCGCGGCTTCGACGGTGGCCGGCAGGTTGACGATCATCTTGTGATCGCGGGTCGGGCGCCAGGTCTGCGCGACGGCGTCGCAGATTTCGCGCGCGAACGTCAGCTCGGTCATGCTGAAGGTTTCCGGCGAGTACTGGAGGGTCCACTGCGTGTCGGGGCGCGCGGCGCAGTGTTCCTTGATGATGCGCGTGCCGTCGATCGCGAGCGCCTTCACGTCGGCCTTCGACATCCCGAACACGATGCGGCGGAACGACGGGCAGACTGCGTTGTACAGGTGCACGATCGCGCGCGGCACGCCTTCGAGCGCGTCGAACGTGCGGGCGATCAGGTCTTCGCGCGCCTGCACGAGCACTTCGATCGTCACGTCGTCGGGAATCCGCTTGTCGTCGATCAGCTTGCGGACGAAATCGAAGTCGGTTTGCGACGCCGACGGAAAACCGACTTCGATCTCCTTGAACCCGATCGCGACCAGCATCTCGAAGAATTCGAGCTTCTGCTCGATGCTCATCGGCTCGATCAGCGACTGGTTGCCGTCGCGCAGGTCGGTGCTCATCCAGACGGGTGCGCGCTCGATGGTGCGCGACGGCCATTTGCGGCCATTGAGGCGGACGGGCTCGAACGGACGGTACTTGTCTTGCGGATTGCGCTGCATCTTCTGGACCTCGGGTCTCAAGTCGCGAGCGAAGACGGGCGGCATGGGCGACGGTTGGCGCTGCCTCGCTCCGCGGCACGTGAACGCGCTGCGGATGCGGATGATCTTCGCGAGTCGGCCGACGGATAGACGGACGAATGCTGACGACTTCGGGTTGTAAAAACTACGAGAGGGGTACTGCGAGGAACTGCTGGGAGGGACCGTGCGGACAGCACACGGCGCTACGAAAGCCTTAGGCTAGTCGTAGCGATAGCGGCCGCGCTAGGCGGCCGGAGGTAATTCGGAGGGTGTTCGGAAAGGAACGCATGAGGGCCACTCTATGCCAGGATGCGCTCGCGTGTCAAATGCCCTGCAAGCGGGGCCGGTTCGCGAGCGTGCCGTCAGCGTGCGATGCGGGCGATCTGCACGATCGTCGCGACCTGCCGCGCGACCGTGTCGGGCACCGGCACCTCGCCGCGCATGACGGCGTCGGTCCACGCGGCCGTCGTGGCCGCATCGCGCGATTCGGGCAGCGCAACGGGCGGCGTATCGGTCGACGAGCGTTCGGCCTCGATCAACGTGTCGCATACGCCGTCGTGCAGCCAGTCGACCTGTACCTGGCGCCGCGTGTCGGCAACGGCTTCGCCCTCGGTGCCGCGTGCCAGCAGCGCGCCGCCGAGCGCGGCGTCCGGATGGTCGCGGAACAATTGCGCCAGGCTGTCGCGGTACGGCGGGTGCGTGTAGTTGACGAGCCGCAGGCCGGCCGGCGCGAACGGCTGCAGGATCTTCACGAGCGTGTGCGTCGAGTTGCGCACGCCGAGCACGCTGCGCATCGACAGCAGGTGGGCAATGCGCGGCGCCAGCACCTCGATCGACGCGAACGCGACGCGGCGCTCGGCGAGCGTGTCCTCGATCGCATCGTGCGACGTCGACGGCGCGAGCGACAGCGCCGAGAAGATCTCGGCGCTCGTCACGCGGCCCGGATCCTGCTCGACGCCATGCACGAGCACCGGCACGCCTTCGCGTGCGAGCAGGAGCGCGAGCAGCGGCACGAGGTTCGGCTGCTTGCGCGCGCCGTTGTAGCTCGGGATCGACACGGGGCGGAACGCGGCGTCCTGCACGTGCACCGGCTCGAACGATGCCTGCGCGGCGGCGAGCATCGCGGCCAGCTCGTCGGCGGATTCACCCTTCAGCCGATAGGCGATCAGGATCGCGCCGAGTTCGACGTCCGACACGCGTGCGTCGAGCATCGCGCGGTAGAGCTCGAACGTGTCCTCGGCGGACAGCGCGCGTGCGCCGTGCGGGCCGCGGCCGATCTCCTTGATGAAGCGGGCGCACGGGAACGGAACGGCGGCGGGATCGTGGGAAGCGGTCATCGGGGCGTGGGGCGGGCGGCCAGCATCGGGCCGCGCTGTGAGCGGTGAGGAATGCCCCGAGTATCGCACGGGCGCGGCCGTCGCAAGCGAGGCCGCGCGGCGCGGCGCGCTACACTCTGGTTCCCGGCGGTGCGCGCGCCGGCTGCGCCGCGCCCGTGCCGTCGCCGGCCGAATACGACTACGAGAGACATCCCATGAAGCTTTACAGCTATTTCCGCAGTTCCGCGTCGTATCGCGTGCGGATCGCCCTGAACCTGAAGCAGCTGCCGTTCGACTATGTCCCCGTGCACATGCTGCGCGACGGCGGCGAGCAACTGAAGGACGCGTACCGCGCGCTGAATCCGGATGCGGTCGTGCCGACACTGATCGACGGCGACGCGACGCTGCAGCAGTCGCTCGCGATCATCGAATATCTCGAGGAAACCCATCCGGAACCGGCGTTGCTGCCGAAGCAGCCGGTCGATCGCGCGTATGTGCGCGCGGTCGCGCTGCAGATCGCGTGCGAAATCCATCCGCTCGACAACCTGCGCGTGCTGAAGTACCTGAAGCACACGCTGCAGGTGCCCGAGGAGGCGAAGAACGCGTGGTACCGGCACTGGATCGAGGCGGGCTTCGACACGCTCGAGACGCGTCTCGCGAGCGATCCGCGCACCGGCAAGCTGTGCTTCGGCGACACGCCGACGCTCGCCGACATATGCCTCGTGCCGCAGGTGTTCAATGCGAACCGCTTCTCGATCGACACGACGCGCTATCCGACGATCCAGCGGATCGTCGACCATGCGTCGACGCTCGATGCGTTCAAGGCCGCCGAACCCGGCGTGCAGCCCGACGCCGAATGATCGCGGCGCGCCCGGGACTTGCATGACCGGGCGCGCATGAAAAAGGGCGCCCGAAGGCGCCCTGTGCGATGCGTGCCGGCGGTGTTCAGCCGAGCAGCGCGTCCGCGAATTCGACCGCGCTGAACGGCTGCAGGTCCTCGACCTTCTCGCCGACGCCGATGAAGTAGACCGGCACCGGGCGCTGCCGCGCGATCGCGGCGAGAATCCCGCCCTTCGCGGTGCCGTCGAGCTTCGTGACGATGAGGCCGGTGAGGCCGAGCGCGTCGTCGAATGCCTTGACCTGCGTGAGCGCGTTCTGGCCGGTGTTCGCGTCGATCACCAGCAGCACTTCGTGCGGCGCGCCGTCATGCGCCTTCGAGATCACGCGCTTCACCTTCTTCAGCTCTTCCATCAGGTGGAGCTGCGTCGGCAGGCGGCCGGCCGTGTCGGCCATCATCACGTCGATCTTGCGCGCGCGCGCGGCGCTGACCGCGTCGAAGATCACCGCGGCCGGATCGCCGCTTTCCTGCTGCACGACCGTCACGTTGTTGCGTTCGCCCCAGACCGCCAGCTGTTCGCGCGCGGCCGCGCGGAACGTGTCGCCCGCGGCCAGCAGCACCGATTGGTCGAAGCTCTGCAGATGCTTCGCGAGCTTGCCGATGCTGGTCGTCTTGCCCGCACCGTTCACGCCGGTGATCATCATCACGAGCGGCTGCGCGCGGCCGAGCATCAGCGATTTCTCGAGCGGCGTCAGCAGCTCGACGAGCAGGTCGTGCAGTGCGGATTTCACCTGCTGCGGGTCGGTCAGGCGGCCCGTGCGCACCTTCTCGCGCAGCGCGCCGAGCAGGTACTCGGTCGCGTCGACGCCCGCGTCGGACATCAGCAGCGCGGTTTCGAGCTCCTCGTACAGATCCTCGTCGATCTTCGTGTTGACGAACACGCCGGTGATGCTCGAGCCCGTCTTGGCGAGCCCCGTTTTCAGGCGCGCGAGCCATGATTTCTTCGCGGAGGCGTCTTGCAGCGGCGGCGGGACGATTTCGACCGTCTCGACGACTTCGTCGCGGCCGTCGTTGGTCGGCGTGACCGTCATCACGACGGCCGGCACGGCCGGTTGCGCGACCGGTTGCGCGGGCGCTTGCGGCACGTCGGGCGCAGGCGGAGCCTCGACCGCGGGCACATCGGACGGTTCGTCCGTTTGCTGCGCGTCGGCCGATTGCGATTCCGCCGGATCGGGCTCCTGCGTTTTCTTGAATCGTTTGAAGAAGCTGAACATGGTCTACGTCGGGAAGAGGGCGGGCCGCCGCCAGGGCGGGGCACCGGACGGGCCGTTCTGCGTTCGCGCGGGCGCGGCGCACGGCGGCCGAAACCGTGCATTTTATCAGTGCGGCGGGGCGCTCGCGTCAGTGTGCGCCGCCGCTGTGGTAACGTGCGCCTGTTTAGCGGTGCGCCCCCGCGCGCGCCCGGTCCCTCCGTCGTCGATATTCCGTATGTCCCGTTCCTCTCCCGGCCGCCCGGCGGCCCCTTCCGGCCGCGGCAAGCCGCACACGATCCGCATCATCGGCGGTGACTGGAAACGCACGCCGCTCGCGGTGCTCGATCTCGATGGCCTGCGGCCGACGCCCGATCGCGTGCGCGAGACGCTGTTCAACTGGCTCGGCCAGGATCTCGAAGGCTGGCGCTGCCTCGACCTGTTCGCAGGCACCGGCGCGCTCGGCTTCGAGGCCGCGTCGCGCGGCGCGGCAAGCGTCGTGATGGTCGAGCGCCATCCGCGTGCCGCGCAGCAGCTGCGTGCAATCAAGGACAAGCTCGGCGCGCGCGCGGTCGAAGTCGCGGAGGCGGACGCGTTGCGGCTCGCGGCCGGGCTCACGCCGGGCGCGTTCGACGTCGTGTTTCTCGATCCGCCGTTCGACGAGCTGGCCGTCCTCGAGCGCGCGATTGCGCTGGCGGCGCCGCTCGTCGCGGCAGGCGGCGCGCTGTACGTCGAGACGGGGGCGGAGCTCGATCCGGCCGCGCACGAAGCGCTCGCCGGCTGGGAGGTCGTGAAGCACGGCAAGGCCGGTGCGGTTCACTATCATTTGCTGCGGCGCGAAAATGATGAATAATGCGCGTTCCATACGAGGCGGCGCGCCGCAAAGGCGACGCATGCCCATCTCGGCAGCGGCGTGCGCATCGCACGGCTGCCATCCCGTTTGCGTGATGACAGGAGGAGCGACATGGTAGTCGCCGTGTATCCCGGTACGTTCGATCCGCTGACGCGCGGGCACGAAGACCTCGTGCGGCGTGCGTCGAGCATTTTTGATACGCTGGTGGTCGGTGTTGCCGACAGCCGCGCGAAAAAGCCGTTCTTCTCGCTGGAAGAACGTCTGACGATTGCGAACGAGGTGCTCGGCCATTATCCGAACGTGAAGGTGATGAGTTTCACCGGCCTCCTGAAGGATTTCGTCCGCACCAACAATGCGCGCGTGATCGTGCGCGGCCTGCGTGCCGTGTCCGATTTCGAATATGAGTTCCAGATGGCGGGGATGAACCGCTACCTGCTGCCCGACGTCGAGACGATGTTCATGACGCCGTCCGATCAGTACCAGTTCATCTCGGGGACGATCGTGCGCGAAATCGCGCAGTTGGGCGGCGATGTCAGCAAGTTCGTGTTCCCGTCCGTCGAGAAGTGGCTGACCGAGAAAGTCGCTGCGATGGGAGGCCCTGTCGCGTAACGCGGCACCGGCCGGTTTCGTTGCGAAGCCGGCCGCCGGCCTGAAGAAGTGAGATCAGTATGGCTTTGATGATTACCGACGAGTGCATCAATTGCGACGTGTGCGAGCCCGAGTGCCCGAACGGCGCGATTTCGATGGGCCCGGATATCTACGTGATCGACCCGAACAAGTGCACCGAGTGCGTCGGCCATTTCGACGAACCGCAGTGCCAGCAGGTGTGTCCGGTCGAATGCATTCCGCGCGATCCGCAGCATGACGAATCGCACGCGCAATTGATGGAGAAGTATCACGCGTTGACCGCCGTAAAGGGCGACGACGCGTCGTGACCCCGCGGTGGCGCGCGTGCCCGGGTTCTTCGGCACGCACGTCACGCATCCGGACCGGCGCCGCCTGGCGCCGGTTCGTTCATTTCAGGCCAGCAGCTCGCGCAACGCCGCGACGAGCGCATCGCATTCGGCGTCGGTGCCGACGGTGATGCGCAGGTGCTGGTCGATCCGCGGCAGCCGGAAGTGCCGCACGAAAATTTCCCGTTCCTTCAGTTTTGCCGCAATCGCACCTGCGTCGTGCGCGGGATGGCGCGCGAACACGAAATTCGCGGCCGACGGCACGATGTTGAAGTCGAGCGCGTCGAGCGCATGCGTGAGACGTGTCCGGCTGTCGATCACGCGCCGGCAGGTTGCGTTGAAATAATCGGTGTCTTCGTACGCAGCCTGCGCGGCGACCTGCGCGAGCCGGTCGAGCGGGTACGAATTGAAGCTGTCCTTCACGCGGTTCAGCGCGTCGATCAGCGCTGCTTCGCCGAACGCGAAGCCGACGCGCATGCCCGCGAGCGAGCGCGCCTTCGACGTCGTGTGCACGACGAGCAGGTTCGGGTAGCGGTCGATCAGCGTAATCGCGGACTGCGCGCCGAAGTCGACGTAGGCTTCATCGATCACGACGACCGACGACGGATTCGCGGCCACGATCCGCTCGACGTCCGCGAGCGGCAGTGCGCGCCCGGTCGGCGCGTTCGGGTTCGGAAACAGCACGCCGCCGGCGTCGTCGAGATAGTCGTCCACGCGGATCGAGAAATCGTCCGCGAGCGGCACGTTCGACGTCTGGACGCCGTACAGGCGCGCATAGGTGGGATAGAAGCTGTAGGTGATGTCGGGGAAGCGCAGCGGCCGGTCGTGCTTGAGCAGCGCCTGGAACGTGTGCGCGAGCACCTCGTCGGAGCCGTTGCCGACGAACACCTGCTCGGGCTTGATGCGGTGATGGGTCGCGACCGTCTCGCGCAGCGCGCGCGCGACCGGGTCGGGATAGCGGCGCAGCGTGTCGCCGGTCTCGCCGAGTTCGCGCGCGATCGCCGCGACGACGCGCGGTGACGGCGGATAGGGATTCTCGTTGGTGTTCAGCTTGACGGGGTGTGCGAGCGCGGGCTGCTCGCCCGGCACGTAAGGCACGAGTTGCTGAACGATGTCGCTCCAGTAACGGCTCACCGCTTGGCTCCTGTCGGGCAAAGCGACCAGATTACCGCATGTGCGCGCAGGGAGGGGCCGGCGGGGCCGCCCGGCGGCGCCGGACGGCTCGATGCGCCGGAGCGGTGCGATGCGGTCAGTTGCGATGCAACTGCATCGTCGCGCGGTCGAGTTCGCCCTTGACGACCATCGGCATCACCGCGAGCGCGCGTTCGATCGACGCATCGATCACGTCCTGCTCTTCGCGGCGCGGCGGCTTCAAAACGAAGTTCGCGACATCGGGCTTCGCGCCGGCGCGCGCGCTTTCCGGAATCAGGTCGCGCGGATGGCCGATGCCGATCCGCAGCCGCCAGTACTGTTGCGACGACAGGTGCGCGGTGATGTCCTTCAGGCCGTTGTGGCCGCCGCTGCCGCCGCCGAGCTTCAGCTTCACGGTGCCGGGCGGCAGGTCGAGCTCGTCGTGCGCGACGAGGATCTGGTCGGGCAGGATCTTGAAGAATTGCGCGAGCGCGACGACCGACTGGCCGGAGCGGTTCATGTAGGTTTGCGGCTCGAGCAGGTGGACTTCTTCGCCGTGCAGGCGCGCTTTCGCGTAGAAGCCATGGAAGCGACGCTCGTCGCGCAGCGTCGTGCCGGCTTCGCGGGCGAGCTGGTCAATCAGCCAGAAGCCGGCGTTGTGGCGCGTCGCGGTGTATTCCGCCCCGGGATTGCCGAGGCCGACGATCAGTTTGATCATGACGTTTCGAAGGCGGCAACGGCCGCCTGGGCGCAGAAAAAGAAAAACCCGCCGGGCAAGCCGCGGCGGGTTGCGTCGACCGTTTCGTGAAACGGATCGATGAGGTGCGCAGGCAGCCCGCTTAGGCAGCCGGCGTTTCGCCTTCTGCTGCGTCCGACACGGCACCAGCCGGGACCGTCGCCGATGCGACAACCGGGTTTTCCGCGTCGACGTGCGCGACCAGCACGACGCCCTTCGGCAGCGTGATGTCCTTCGCGTGCAGCGATTGACCGGCTTCGATCTTCGACAGGTCGACTTCGAGGAACTCCGGCAGGTCAGCCGGCAGGCACTCGATTTCGATTTCCGTCGCGACGTGCGAAACGATCGCGCTCGACAGCTTCACGGCCGGGCTGATTTCAGCGTTCAGGAAGTGCAGCGGAGCCTTCGTGTGCAGCTTCTTCTTCGCGTCAACGCGTTGGAAGTCCACGTGCAGCACCAGTTGCTTGAACGGGTGGTATTGCACGTCGCGCAGCAGAACCTGTTGCGACTGGCCAGCCACTTCGAGGTCGAGGATCGACGAGTGGAAAGCTTCCTTCTTCAGGGCATGCCACAGGGCGTTGTGATCGAGTTCGATCTTTTGCGGGGCTGCTTCGCCACCGTAAACGATACCCGTGGTCTTACCAGCGTTGCGCAGGCGGCGGCTCGCACCCGTACCTTGCTCTTGGCGCTCGAAAGCGACGACTTTCATGTGATTCTCCAATAGCTGCCCGCGACCAGGCAGTAAAACGGGGCCGTCAAACTGCGGCCCCCGATGAAACGGCCGGGGTTTCGTCTATCCCGTCCGATTGTGCAAAAAGCGAAGCGTTGCCGCTTCGCTTTCTGCGCATGCTTTGTTCAGTCGATTCGCGATCAGGATTCCGCGAACAGCGACATCACCGAGTCGCCGCGGCGGATCCGCGAGAACGTTTCGGCCAGCAGGCTCGCGCTCGTCAACGCACGGATCTTCGAGCAGCCGAGCGATTCGGCGGACAGCGGGATCGTATCGGTGACGACCAGTTCGTCGAGCGCCGATGCGGCGATTCGATCACCAGCGCCACCCGACAGCACCGGGTGCGTGGCGTACGCGAAGACCTGCTTCGCGCCGCGTTCCTTCAGCACTTGCGCGGCCTTGCAGAGCGTGCCTGCCGTATCGACCATGTCGTCCATGATCACGCAGGTGCGACCTTCGACTTCACCGATGATGTTCATCACTTCGGAGACGTTCGCCTTCGGGCGACGCTTGTCGATGATCGCGAGATCGCAGTTGAGCTGTTTCGCGAGTGCCCGGGCACGTACCACGCCGCCGACGTCCGGCGACACGACGAGCAGATCCGAGTAGTTCTGCTTGCGCAGGTCACCCAGCAGGATCGGCGTTGCGTAGATGTTGTCGACCGGGATGTCGAAGAAGCCCTGAATCTGGTCGGCGTGCAGATCCATCGTGATGATCCGCTCGACGCCGGCGATTTCCAGCATGTTCGCGACGACCTTCGCCGAGATCGCGACACGCGCCGAACGCGGGCGGCGATCCTGACGGGCGTAGCCGAAGTAGGGGATGGCAGCAGTGATCCGGCCAGCGGATGCGCGCTTGAGCGCATCGACCATGATCATCAGTTCCATCAGGTTGTCGTTCGTCGGCGCGCACGTGGATTGCAGGACGAAGACGTCCTTGCCGCGCACGTTTTCCTGGATCTCGACCTGGATCTCGCCGTCGGAGAAACGGCTGACCATTGCTTTGCCGAGGGGGATTCCAAGGATATTGACGACTTCCTGGGCGAGCGCGGGATTCGCGTTGCCAGTAAAGACCATCAGGCCATCATGGCTGTGGCTGCTCATCGTGCACCTGCTTCAGGCTTGGGCGGGAAATGCGGGAAAAATTTTTGGCAGGGGAGGAAGGACTCGAACCCTCGCATGCCGGAATCAAAATCCGGTGCCTTGACCAACTTGGCGACTCCCCTACACTTAACTGATAACTTCACCGAACTTGTGTAGGCCGTTCGGCAAAGTAAAACTTCATGACGCGAAAGCGAAGAGCGGATGCTCGTTCAGGCTCTCGGCAACTGCACCGTTCCAACCGGTGGGCAGCTTGGCTTGCGCCGCTTCTGCCTCATGCTTGCTGCGAAACGCTGCAAACACGCTTGCTCCGGAGCCGGTCATCCTCGCGGGGGTCACATCATACAACCATTTGACCACCTGCGCAACTTCCGCGTACTTACTTGTCACAACTTGCTGCATATCGTTCCGACCGAAACTATCTGGCCATCCCGCGTCGCTGTTTTGCTGTGCAAGAAAGTCCGTAATTGTGACGCGCTTCGAATCTCTTGTCAACAACTCATCTGAAAATATTTCAGCGGTTGGGACGTGAACGCGGGGCGTTACAACCAAGAACCAGCGAGTCGGCAATTGTACCTCAGCTAATTCTTCTCCGATACCCTCTGCGAACGCATTTTTTCCAAAAATAAAAAACGGGACGTCTGCACCGAGTTTTACCGCGAGCGACTGGAGTTCGGCGCGCGGCAGGTCGAGTTGCCACAGGCGGTTCAGCGCGAGCAGCGTCGTGGCCGCGTCGGAGCTGCCGCCGCCGAGGCCGGCTCCCATCGGCAGGCACTTGTCGATCTCGATGTCGACACCGTGCGCGGTGCCCGTATGCGCTTTCAACAGGTTGGCCGCGCGCACGACGAGATCGCTTTCCTCGGGCACGCCGGGCACGTCGGTGACGCGTGCAACGCGACCGTCGTCGCGCAGCGTGAAGTGCAGCGTGTCGCCCCAGTTCAGCAACTGGAACACGCTCTGCAGGTCGTGATAGCCGTTCGGACGGCGGCCGGTGATGTGCAGGAACAGGTTGAGTTTCGCGGGCGCAAGGCAGTTGCGCAGCGAGCGGGTCGAATCGGTCATGCGTAGGTCTGGGCTAGGCGGGTGCTCACTGATCGAGCACTAGCTTGATGTCGAGCGGCGGTGTCGCACGCACGAGGTTGACGCGTTTGACGCCCGTGGCCGGGGCATCCGCGTAGGCAAGGTAGTCGATCGTCCAGCCGTCCTGGCGGATCTGCTTGACGCGCGTACCGTCGGCCGGATCGCGCACCGTCTCCGCGGGCGTGGCGGGCGCGGCTGTCGGCAGTAGCCAGTAGCGCAGGCCCGCGAGCGGCAGTTCGAAGCCGAGCGTTTTCTGCATCAGGTCGCCGACGTCCGGCGCATATTGCGTCGGACGGTTCGGCAATTCGAGCGATGCCGCCTGCGGCGTCGATTTCACGACCGCGAGCGTCTGGCCGAGCGGGCTGCGCAGCTCCAGCGACACGTCGTCGCCGTGCTCCTGCCAGTCGAAGTTGCCGTACACGTTCTGCTGCTTGCCGAGACGGTCGTCGTACTGCACCGCGAAGCGGCCGTGGTAAGCGTGGGTTGCGGCGGTCTGCAGCGCCGCGCCGGTCGGCGCGCTGGCCGACGGCGGCGTGCTCGCGCAGCCGGCGAGCGCGAGCGCCGCGCCGGCTGCGGCCAGCGTGCGCTGCGCGCGGAAGGACAGGGAAAACGTCGGGAACATCTGCATCAGAGACCGTTGATCTGGAGGCGTTTCAGCGTCTGCACGAGCGTGTCGTTGTCCGGCTCGAGCTTCTGCGCGTCACGCCACGCGGAACGCGCGTCGTCCTGCGCGCCGCTCTTCCACAGCACTTCGCCGAGGTGCGCGCCGATTTCGGCGTTCGGCTGCAGTTCGTACGCGCGTCGCAGCACCTTCGTCGCGCCGGCCGTATCGCCCATCCGGTACTTCACCCAGCCGAGGCTGTCCATGATGTACGCGTCGTTCGGCGCGAGCGTCATCGCCTTGTCGATCAGCTTGCTGGCTTCGGGCAGCCGCTGGTTGCGGTCGGCGAGCGAATAGCCGAGTGCGTTGTACGCCTGCGGATTGTCGGGCTGCGTGCGGATCAGCTCGCGCAGCTGCTTTTCCATCGTCGTGTAGTGGCCGGTCTTTTCGGCCGCCATCGCATAGTCGTAGCGCAGGTCGGGATCGTCGGGGAAGTCCTGGACCGCCTGCCCGAGCCGTGCCTCGGCTTCCGGATAGCGCTTCGCGGTGAACAGGATCGACGCGTCGGTGCGTGCGACCACGGCCGCATCGCGCGGATCCGTGATCGGCAGGTCGTCGAGCACCTTGCGCGCCTCGTCGGTCTTGCCCTGTTTCTGCAGCAGCTGCGCGCGCGTGATCTGCGCGGGGAGGTAGTGCTGGCTCGTCTGGTCGACCTTGTCGAGCCACTGCGACGCCTGCGCGTCGTTGTTCTGGTCGATCGCGATCTGCGCGAGGTAGATGTAGCCCTGGCCGACGTCGAGGTTCGGCTGCTTGTCGCCGAGCTGCACGTACTGCTTCAGGAAGACCGTTGCTTCGTCGAGCTTCTTCTGCTGGATCTTGATCAGCGCGAGCGCCATCAGCGGCGTCGGGTCCTTCGAGTCGAGCTTGCGCATCGTCTCAAACTGCTTCTGCGCGTCGTCGAGGCGATCGTCGGCGAGATACAGCTGCGACAGCGCGAGCCGCGCGTCGCGCGACTTCGGATTCTGCTGAACATACTTCTCGAACGACGCGATGCCCGCCGCGCGTTCCGCGGGCCCCATCTGCGACAGCATCAGGGCCGCCGGCAGGTAGTCGGGGCGGATCTGCAGCGCCTGCTTCAGCGACTGCGCGGCGCCGTCCTTGTCGTCGACCGCGAGCTGCTGGCGCGCGATCGCGAGCTGCGCTTCGGGCCGGTTCAGGTCGTTCTTCAGCATGTCCTTCAGCACCGCGAGGCCGCCGACGCGGTCGGAGCCGCGTACCAGCAACGCCTGCAGCGCGAGGATCGCCGGGCCGCGCGTCTCGCCGGTCGCCCGGGCCAGCTCGCGCGCGAGCATCGGCTGCGCGTCGGCCGGCTTGCCGGCAAGCACCAGCAGCGCGGCGTCGACCTGCGATGCGCGATTCGAATCCGGTGCGTACTGGCGCCACAGGTTCGCGGCGGACAACGCGTCGGCCGGGCTCTGCGCGCCGAGCGCGATCTCGGTCGCACGTTGCGCCATGCGCGGATCGCGCGTGTCGCGAGCGAGCGCGAGGTAGGTCTGGTAGGCCGGCGCGGGCTGGTTACGCTGCAGCGCGACCTCGGCGGCGAGCACCTGATAGACGATCTGGCTCGTCAGCGGAACGCCGGGGAGATCCTTTTTCTCGTCCGGCATCACATGCTCGAACGCGCCCTGCGACTCCGCGCCGTCCGATGCCGGATCCTGCGCGTGGGCCGGGAAGGCGGTGAGGGTCCAGGCGGCAAACAGCGCGGCGCCGAGTGCACGGCGGACCGGGAAGGCGCGCGCGCCGCGCGCGGCGGCGGGGCGCTTCTGAAGCAGCTTCGAGGGCAGGGTCATGGAAATCCGTTCGATGTTTCAACCGATTGTAACGCGCTCGCTACAATACACGCACGATCGGTAATCCAGTCTCAGACCCGCAAAACATGCCAGAGTTGCCAGAAGTCGAAGTCACGCGCCGGGGCATCGAGCCCTTTGTCGCGGGCCGCCGCGTCGAGCGTGTCGACGTCCGTACCGAGATGCTGCGCTGGCCCGTGCCGGCCGGGCTCGCCGAGCAGTTGCGCGCGCGCGAGGTGCTCGCCGTCGAGCGTCGCGGCAAGTACCTGCTGTTCGAGGTCGACGCGGGCTGGTTCATCGTCCATCTCGGCATGACGGGCACGCTGCGCGTGCTGCCCGCGGACGGGCTGCCGGTTGCCGCGAAGCACGACCACATCGACTGGATCTTCGACGAATTCGTGCTGCGGTTCCGCGATCCGCGCCGCTTCGGTGCGGTGCTGTGGCACCCGCGCGAAGCGGGCGATGTCCATGCGCATCCGCTCCTCGCGAGCCTCGGCGTCGAGCCGTTCTCGCCGGCGTTCACCGGCGCGCTGCTGCACGCGCGCACGCGCGGCCGCACCGTGTCGGTCAAGCAGGCGCTGCTCGCGGGCGACATGGTCGTCGGCGTCGGCAACATCTATGCGTCGGAGAGCCTGTTTCGCGCCGGCATCCGGCCGACGACGGCCGCCGGCAAGGTGTCGCTGCCGCGCTACG
Organism: Burkholderia lata; assembly: GCF_000012945.1. Taxonomy (NCBI): domain Bacteria; kingdom Pseudomonadati; phylum Pseudomonadota; class Betaproteobacteria; order Burkholderiales; family Burkholderiaceae; genus Burkholderia; species Burkholderia lata. The sequence continues at coordinate 3,272,059 of NC_007510.1, read as the reverse complement.
AGCGGCTGGCCGACGCAGTGCGCGCGACGCTTGCCGACGCGATCGAGCGCGGTGGCAGCACGTTGCGCGATTTTGTCGGCAGCAACGGCGAAAGCGGCTATTTCCAGCTCGACTGCTTCGTCTACGACCGTGCGGGCCAGCCATGCCGCGTATGCAACACGCCGATCCGCCAGATCGTACAGGGCCAGCGGTCGACCTATTTCTGCCCGACCTGCCAGCGTTGAAACCTTTTTCCACGATTAGATAACTTGAAGCCGCCCCGCATCGCCCCCGCTCCGTTCCCCGTCACGCCGCTGCATCGCACGTTCGCCACGCGCCTGGTCGCGTGGCAGCGCGAGCATGGCCGCCACGACCTGCCGTGGCAGAACACCCGTGATCCGTACCGGATCTGGCTGTCGGAAATCATGCTGCAGCAGACGCAGGTGTCGACCGTCATTCCGTACTACACGCGCTTTCTCGAGCGCTACCCCGACGTCGCCGCGCTCGCGGCCGCGCCGACCGACGACGTGATGGCGCTGTGGGCGGGGCTCGGCTACTACTCGCGCGCGCGCAACCTGCACCGTTGCGCGCAGGTCGTCGTTGCCGAGCACGGCGGTGCGTTTCCCGCGACGCCCGACGCGCTGGCCGAACTGCCGGGCATCGGCCGTTCGACGGCCGCGGCGATCGCGTCGTTTGCGTACGGCGCGCGCGCGACGATTCTCGACGGCAACGTGAAGCGCGTGCTTGCACGGGTGTTCGGCGTCGAGGGCTTTCCGGGCGAGAAGCGCGTCGAGAACGACATGTGGGCGCTCGCCGAATCGCTGTTGCCCGATGCCGCGAACGCGGCCGACGTGAGCGCGTATACGCAGGGGCTGATGGATCTCGGCGCGACGCTGTGCGTGCGCGGCAAGCCCGATTGTGCGCGCTGCCCGTTCGCGGGCGACTGCGTCGCGCAATCGACGGGCCGCCAGCGCGAACTGCCGGCCGCGCGGCCGAAGAAGGCCGTGCCGACCCGCAAGACCTGGATGCTCGTGCTGCGCGACGGTGACGCCGTGCTGCTCGAGCGGCGGCCGCCGACCGGTATCTGGGGCGGGCTGTGGAGCCTGCCGCAGGCGGATGGCGACGCCGCGCTCGCGGAACTCGCGCGCGGCTTCGGCGGTGGCGGCACGGTGCCGCTGGCGCCGCTCACGCACACGTTCACGCATTTCCGGCTCGAGATCGAGCCGCGGCTGAGCGACATGGCCGACGGCGGTGGCCTGCCTGAGGGCGCGCGGGACGCGGACACCGCCTGGGTGCCGCTGAGCCGGCTCGACGCGTATGGCGTGCCGGCACCCGTGCGCAAGCTGCTCGATGCACTGAGCGGGCCGTTGCTGTAACGAAGGGGGAGGGGCGCGGCGCATGCCGCGCTTTCAAGGAAACGTCGGACGCCCGTGGTTTTTCGCGCCGACGGAAGTGGCCCTTGGGGGCCTGGCGCGACGTGGTTGTCCGGGCGGCGCTCCGAAAAACGCCGACCCGGTCTTTCGCTTGGAAGGAAGCCGCTCGTGAGACGCCCCCTCCCGGATGGCTCGCGGGAAGCGAAAGGTCCGAGGCGCCTATAACCAGCCGTGCCGGTCGAGCACGTGGTGCACGGCGTCGATGCGCGCGCCGACGTCCGGAAACTCCATCAGCTTCTGCCGCGCGCGCAGGTCGAGCGGCAGCAGTTCCGCGAGACGGTTCGACACCCAGCTCGGATCGTCGAGGCGGAACGGTTCGCCGAACGGCATTTTCTCCGGATCGGTCTTCTTCAGTGCGGCGATGATGCGCTCGAGCACCTCGGCGCACGAGCCGAATTGCGCGAGCGTCTGCTCGCCTTCGAGCGGGATGTCGTCGGGCAGCGGCTCCGCGATGCCGACCAGCAGCCCGTTGCCTTCGACGCGATACGACAGCAGCTCGAAACGCTGCGTGCCGACCGCCTGCAGGTACAGCATGCCGAATTCACCGGTATCGCATTCGGTGATGCGCGCCATGCAGCCGATGGTTTCGGGCACCGACACCGCGCCGTCCTGCGCGACTTCCGGCCCGCTCTTCAGCAGGCATACGCCGAACGGTGCATTGTCGCGCAGGCACGCGCGGGACATGTCGAGATAGCGCGCCTCGAACACCTTGAGCGGGAGCAGGCCCCCCGGAAACAGCACCGTGTGCAGCGGAAACAGCGGCAGGTCGATCAGGGTGGTCGATAGGGAGGACATGGCGCGCTGATGAAGGGGCGGGTGTCGCTAGGGTCGGTCGACCTCGGAGACGAGCCGCGACGACGCGTCGACATCCACTGGCGCATCACGATGCCGCACGATCACGTTCGCCTCGTGCGCAAGGCGCGCGGCGAGCGTTTCCGCGATGAACACCGACCGATGCTGCCCGCCCGTGCAGCCGATGGCGACGGTCAGGTAGCTGCGGTTGTCATCGCGGAAGTGCGGCAGCCATTTCATCAGGAACGCATGGATGTCGTCGATCATCTGGTGGACGATCGGCAGTGCGTCGAGAAAGGCAATAACCGGCTGGTCGAGCCCGGTGAGCGGGCGCAACTCGTGGTCGTAGTACGGATTCGGCAGCGCGCGCACGTCGAACATCAGGTCGGCGTCGAGCGGCACGCCGCGCTTGAAGCCGAACGATTCGAACATCACCATCAGGTCGTTGTTCTTCTGCTCGATGAAGCGCTTGACCCACGTACGCAGCGCGTTCGCGCGCAGCGTGCTCGTGTCGATCTGGTGGCCGAATTCGGCGAGCGGCGCGACGAGGTGGCGTTCGCGCTCGATCGCTTCCTCGAGCGACGACAGCAGGCCGACGTCCGCATCGTGCGACAGCGAACCGGACAGCGGGTGGCGGCGGCGCGTTTCGGAGAAGCGCTGGATCAGCGCCTGGGTGCTCGCGTTGAGGAACAGCACGCGCACGTCGTGCTCGCGCGACAGGTCGCGGATCAGGCCGGGCATTTCGTCGAGCGACGCGCTCGAGCGCGCGTCGATCGCGACCGCGAGCCGGTGCTGGCCCTCTCCGGCGAGGTAGCGGGCGAGTTCGGGGAGCACGTGCGGCGGCAGGTTGTCGACACAGTAATAGCCTGCGTCCTCGAGCGCGTTCAGCGCGACGGACTTGCCTGAGCCGGAGATGCCGGTGATGAGGACGATGCGCATGGGAAGCAGTGAATCCTGACGTTTCATCATAGCACCGGCCAGACGCGTCGGCGTTGCGTGGCCGGCGCGTGCGGGTTACACCAGTTTGCCGGGGAACTGACTGTCGGGATCTTGCATCGCGAGTCGTTGCCGATCCATGAAATCGCGCAACGTGTCGATTCCGCGCAACTGCAGGATCGTGTTCCGGACGGCCGCCTCGACGAGCACCGCGAGGTTGCGGCCGGCCGCAACCTGGATCGTGACCTTGCTGATCGGCAAGCCGAGCACGTCGACGGTCTGGCTTTCGAGTGGCAGGCGCTGGAATTCACCGTCGGGGCGCCGCACGAGCTGGACGATCAGCTTCAGCTTCATTTTCCGCCGCACGGCGGTTTCGCCGAAGATCGTCTTGATGTCGAGCAGGCCGAGGCCGCGCACTTCGAGCAGGTTCTGCAGCAGCGGCGGGCAGCGCCCTTCGACGAAATCGGGGCCAAGTCGGACGAAATCGACCGCGTCGTCGGCGACGAGGCCGTGGCCGCGGCTGATCAGCTCGAGGCCGAGCTCGCTCTTGCCGAGGCCCGAATCGCCGGTCAGCAGCACGCCCATCCCGAGGATGTCGATGAACACGCCGTGCAACGTCGCGCGCGGCGCGAGGATGCGCGACATGTAGAGCCGCAGGCTGTCGATCACCGCGGCGGCCGACATCGGCGTCGTGAACAGCGGGGTGGACGAGCGCGTGCAGCGCAGCACGAGTTCGGGCGGGGCCGCGGCACCGCCGGCGACGACGAGGAACGGCGGTTCGAGCGCGATCAGCTCGGCCATGTGGCGCGAGCGGTCTTCGTCGGTTTGCCGCTGGTAGTAGTCGATTTCGGCTTCGCCGAGCACCTGGATCCGGTTCGGGTGGATCAGGTTCAAGTGGCCGACGAGGTCGGCGCTCGAGGTTGCATTGCCGACGGTGTCGGCCGAAAAGCCGCGCTCCCAGCCTTCATGCCCCGTCAGCCAGCTCAGTTTCAGCGTGGCCGCGTTGTCGTCGAAGATGCTCTGGGCGTTGATGCTGGACGTATCCATGACTCTCGTCACTCCAATGGGCCGGTGCGTGCGCGCGGCGACGGACGTCGCCATGCCGGGCCGGCGCCGGGCGGCCCTGAACGGCGGCGTGCGCCGCCGCGTACGGGAAAATAATCCGCCCGGATCAACTCAAGGTTGCCACTGAGTGAGCAGGCGATGCAACTCGGCGATATCCGTTTCGTTGTGCAGACGCTCGCGCGCGTCGCGATCGGACAGCAGTTGCGCGATTTCCGACAGGATCTCGAGGTGCTGCTGGGTGGCTTGCTCGGGCACGAGCAGGAAGATCAGGAGGCCGACCGGCTGGCCGTCGGGGGCTTCGAACGGGATCGCATCGGCGAGCCGGACGAACGCGGCGAGCGGGTGCTTGAGACCCTTGATGCGCCCGTGCGGAATCGCGACGCCTTCGCCGAGCCCGGTCGAGCCGAGGCGCTCGCGCGCGAACAGGTTGTCCGTGACGGTGCTGCGGGCGATGCCGTTCTGATTCTCGAACATCAGCCCGGCTTGTTCGAACACGCGTTTCTTGCTGGTGACTGAGAGGTCGATGACGACGTTCTCTATGGGCAGGATTTTGGCTAGGCGATTCATGTTGGCAGGCGATTGGGCGGCCTGGGGTCTCCTTGCGGCGGCAGACTGATTATCCATGTTCGGCGATATCAAGGCGTTCGGCATAGGCAACCTGCAAGGCAGCTACCGCATCCCGCGCCCCCCGGCGATAACCGGAACATTATAGAGCACAGCCGCGTGCGTGGCGCAGCGCGGACGGACCGGTTGCACCACTGCGCGGAGTCGCAAAAAAAACGCCCGGCGAACCGGGCGACGTATGTGTTGCGGTGAAGGTTACTGCGGCGGCAGTTCGATCTGGTCGATCGACGGTTGAAGCTTGATCGGGTCGTGCGCGTGCGTTTGCAGGCGCTCCATGTGCTTGACGACCTGGCGGTCCAGCTTGTCGATCAGCAGGTCGATCGCTGCATACAGGTTACCGTTCGCGCTTTCGACGAAGATGTCCTTGCCCTTCAGGTGCAGATTGATTTCCGCGCGCTGCTGCTTGTCCTTTTCCTTGTGGTTGTCGACCGAGAGGATCACAGTGCCATCGATCACCTGATCGCTATGCCGTAGCACCCGGTCCAGCTTGGTGATCACGTATTCGCGAATTGCAGGCGTGACTTCGAGATGATGTCCACTGATCTTCAGGTTCATAGTGCTTCTCCAAGCGAGTGACCACCCGGCCGCATCGAGGCGGCGCTCCGGTCGACTTGCCCGACCCGCACGAGGCGGTGTATCGCGGACAGGTCGCCCGGCCTGTTCCCCGTATGCGCGGTGGCCGGAACACGCCTGCCGCCGGGCAGGCAGCAGGCTTAAAGAGACTTGCGCAGATTCACTGCCGGGATCTTGAGGGCTTCGCGATACTTCGCAACCGTGCGGCGCGCGACCACGAATCCTTGTTCTGCCAGCAGCTCGGCAATGCGGCTGTCCGAAAGTGGCGATTTAGGGTCTTCAGCTCCTATCAGTTGCTTGATGAGGGCTCGGATGGCCGTCGACGAAGCGGCGCCACCGGTGTCGGTCGAGACGTGAGATCCGAAGAAGTACTTAAATTCAAGCGTCCCGAACGGGGTCAGCATGTACTTCCCGGTTGTCACACGGCTGACAGTCGACTCGTGTAGGCCCAGCGTATCAGCTATTTCCCGCAAAACCAAGGGGCGCATGGCAATTTCACCGTGCGCAAAGAAGTTCTTTTGACGCTCGACAATGGCCTGCGCGACACGCAGGATCGTGTCGAATCGCTGCTGGATGTTCTTGATCAGCCAGCGTGCTTCCTGCAGCTGTTGCTTGAGCGAACCGGCCGACGGATCACCGCGGCTGTTGCGCAGGATGTTCGCGTAGAGGTTGTTGATCCGCAGGCGCGGCACGACCTCCGGATTGAGCTCCGCGAGCCATCCCTGGCCGACCTTCTTCACCATGATGTCGGGCACGACGTAGTCGGCCTCGGCCTTGCCGTATGCGGCGCCGGGGAACGGCTCCAGCGAACGGATCAGCGTGTGCGCGTCGCGCAGCGCATCGTCGTTCGCCTTCAGGTGCTTGCGCAGCCGCGTGAAGTCGCGGGCGGCGAGCAGTTCGAGATGCTGCGACACGATCTCGAGCGCGAGCGTGCGTGTCGGGGACGGATCGAGACGCAGCAACTGCAGCTTCAGGCATTCGGATGCCGAGCGGGCACCGACCCCGGCCGGGTCGAAGCTGTGCAGCAGCGCGAGCGCCGCGTTCAGTTCGTCGCAATCGATCTCCAGCTCGGGCGGCAGGTCGGCGAGCACTTCGTCGAGCGTGGCCGTCAGGTAGCCGTCGTCGTCGAGCGATTCGATCAGGAACATCACGAGCGCGCGATCGCGCGGGCTCGCCTGCGTGACGCGCAACTGCGCGGACAGGTGGTCGCGCAGCGACGTCGCCGCTTCCTGCACTTGCAGCGGCGGGAGGTCGTCGTCGTCGGATGCGCCGCTCGAGCGCCCGAATTCGTCGAGGTTCCACTGCGGGCCATCGTTGCCGTCGCCGGAGCCGTAACCGTCGTATTCGTCCGCGCCGGCCGGCTCGTCGCGCTCGGCGCGATCGCTCGACGAACTGCTGCTGTTTGTCGCAGCGGGTTCGGTGTTCTGCGCGGGAGGCGTCTGCGCGATCAACGATCCGTCCGCTGCGACGCGCAGCGGGCTCGCGATCCATTCGTCGTCGTTCTCGAGCAGCGGGTTCTGCGCGACGGCCATCGCGACTTCCTGTTGCAATTCGAGCGTCGACAACTGCAGGAGCCGGATCGACTGCTGTAGCTGGGGCGTCAGCGCCAGATGTTGCGACAGGCGGAGTTGAAGGCTGGCTTTCATGGCAAGGAGGGAGTCATACCGGCAGTTTGCCACGACCCAGGCGCGTTGAGCCATCCGCGATTACGCGCGGCGCGCCGCCCGGTCGCGGGCATGGCCGCGAAGCGGGGCGCGGCCCCGCGCGGCGATGCCGGGCGGGGTGCAGCCAGCCACGAGGAAGAGTTACATCCGGAAGTGTTCGCCGAGGTATACGCGGCGCACGCTTTCGTTTTCGATGATTTCGCTCGGCGCACCGGCGGCAAGCACCGAGCCGTCGCTGATGATGTAGGCGTGGTCGCAGATGCCGAGCGTTTCGCGGACGTTGTGATCGGTAATCAGCACGCCGATGTTGCGCTGCTTCAGGAACTTGACGATCTTCTGGATCTCGAGCACCGCGATCGGGTCGACGCCGGCGAACGGTTCGTCGAGCAGGATGAAGTTCGGATTGGTTGCCAGCGCGCGCGCGATTTCGACCCGGCGCCGTTCGCCACCCGACAGCGACAGTGCGGGGTTCTCGCGCAGGTGGCCGATCTGCAGCTCGTCGAGCAGTGCTTCGGCGCGCGACGAGATTGCATCCTTCGACAGCCGCTTGCCGTCTTCGCCGTGCTGCAGCTCGAGCACCGCGCGGATGTTTTCCTCGACGGTCAGCTTGCGGAACACGGATGCTTCCTGCGGCAGGTACGACAGGCCGAGCGATGCGCGCTTGTGGATCGGCAGCAGGCTGATCGAGCTGCCGTTCAGCGAGATCTCGCCCGCGTCGAGCGGCACCAGGCCGACGATCATGTAGAACGACGTGGTCTTGCCGGCGCCGTTCGGGCCGAGCAGGCCGACGACTTCGCCGCTCTTCACGTCGAGCGACACGTCCTTGACGACCGTGCGCGAGCCGTAGCGTTTCTTCAGGTTGCGGACGACGAGCGAGCTCGTCGTGCCGGCCGGCTGGCGGTTCGGTAGCGCGTTCATTGGCCCGGCGCCCCCTGGATCGTGGTCGACGGCGACAGCTTTGCCGGCGCGCCGTTCAGTGGCGCGGGGCCGCCGTTCTTCGGCGACAGCATCGCGCGCACGCGGCCGTTCGGGTTGCCCGGCGCAGCGACGTCCTTGCCGCCCTTCGCGGTGTAGAAGTCGCGCTGGCCGTCGTACGTGATCACGCTGCCGTGCACGGTATCTGCGATGGTCGTCGTGCCCTGCAGGCGGCGCACGGTCGCGGCGGTGGTCAGCGTGGTCAGGTCCTGCTTGCCGTCGTAGTCGATGCGCTCGGCGTCGCCGTCGATGTACTCGTCGAGGCCTTCGCGCTTCTGGCGGAACGTCGCGTGCTTCTTGCCGCTGCCGAACGAAGTGGCGTACTGATAGCCTTCCGGGTCCTGGCGCACTTCGACGCGATCGCCCTTGATGATGATCGTGCCCTTCGTGATCACGACGTTGCCGGTTGCGACCGTGACCTGCTTCAGGTCGTCATAGGTCAGGTTGTCTGCCTCGACGTTGATCGGCTTGCTCTGGTCAGCCTTCTCGGCATGGGCGAGCGGCGCCAGCCCGACCAGCGGGAGCGCCACGAGCGTCGCGGCAAGCGCGGCGCGGACGGCGCGCGCAGCGCCGCCGGAAATCTGTCGAGGGAACGGTTCGTTCATGCAGTCACGTGAGGGATGCGTCACTTGGGTTGACCTTTCGAGCCGCCGGACGTGCCCGCCGCGGCGATCGTGCCGCGCACGTTGCCGTAAAGCTCGATGACCCGGGTGACGTTGTTGTACTTCATGCCGTCGGTCGCGTTGACGAGCGACAGGCCGCGTTGGAGTTTAACCGGCTTTTCGGTCTGGATCACATCGTCATTGACGAAGATCCGGAAATGCTGGGAATCGGCCTGCATCTGCGGATCGCCGCCGCCGGCCGCGCGCAGGATACGCGCGTCGTCGTACAAGTCGACGATCGACACGTCGCCGTTGACGGTGCCGCGCTTCGAGGTGGTCGTCACGACCGGCTTGCCGGGCTGGAACGCGCGCATGGCCGGATCGGTCAAGTCGCTGTCCTCGGTGTCTTCGTAATGGATCAGATTCGCGGCCGTCAGCCGGTACTGGGTCGAGCCGGACTGGTCGAGCTCGGTGACCGAGAAGTTGTCCGCGAAATAGTCGGGCGTATGGCGCTTCGGCTGCACGGTGCCCTCGCCGGGCGGCGGCAGCGTGGCCTGCAGCAGCCACCAGGTGATGCCTGCGAGCGCGGCGACCGCGGCGAGCGGCAGCAGCTGGGTCCAGCGGAAATGCTTGTTCATCCGTCAGGCTCCGCAGGCGGCCGCGAGCAGCGCGTCGTAGCGGCGCTGCGCACGCAGGATCGCGTCGCAGACTTCGCGGACGGCGCCTTGGCCGCCGCGAGCCTCGGCCACCCAGTGCGCGCGGGCGATCACCTCAGGGTGCGCGTTCGCGGGGGCGGTCGCGAAGCCGCAGCGCAGCATCACGGGCAGGTCGGGCCAGTCGTCGCCCATGTAGCCGCACTGGTCGGCGGTGAGGCCGAGCGACGCGATCAGGTCGGTGAACACGGTGAGCTTGTTCTCGACACCCTGGAACAGGTGCGCGATCTTCATTTCCTTCGCGCGCGCCGCGACGATCTCCGAGCGGCGGCCCGTGATGATCGCGGTCGCGATGCCGGCTTCGCCGAGCAGCTTCACGCCGTGGCCGTCGAGCGAATTGAACGACTTCATCGTGTCGCCGGCCGCGGTAAACAGCAGGCCGCCGTCGGTCAGCACGCCGTCGACGTCGAAAATCATCAGCTTCACGCGGCTCGCGCGCTCGGCCGCAGTCAGCGCTGCGCTCATCAGATCACCTTCTTCGAAAACAGGTCGTGCATGTTCAGCGCGCCGATCAGCACGCCGTCGGCATCGACCACCAGCATCTGGTTGATCCGGTGGCGCTCCATCAGTTCCACGGCCTCGACCGCCAGGTGATCCGGTGCAACCGTGCGCGGGCCGCGCGTCATCACGTCGGTGATCGGCAGCGTGCGGAAGTCGCCGTCGCGCGCGAGCACGCGGCGCAGGTCGCCATCGGTGAAGATGCCCGCGACCTTGCCGTCGGCGTCGACCACGGCCGTCATGCCGAGGCGCTTCGCGGTGATCTGGAACAGCGCGTCCGACAGCGTCGCGTCGAGCCCGACGGACGGGACGTCGTCGCCCGAGCGCATCACGTCGCGCACGTAGGTGAGCAGGCGCCGGCCGAGTGCGCCGCCCGGGTGCGAGCGCGCGAAATCTTCCGAGCCGAAGCCGCGCGCGTCGAGCACCGCCACGGCGAGCGCGTCGCCGAGCGCGAGCGCGGCGGTCGTGCTCGCCGTGGGCGCGAGGTTCATCGGGCAGGCCTCTTTCGAGACCGCGGCGTTCAGGTTCACGTCGGCGAGCGTGCCGAGGCTCGATTCCGCGCGGCCCGTGATCGCGATCAGCTTCGCGCCGATCCGCTTCACGAGCGGCAGGATCGCCACGAGTTCTTCGGATTCGCCGGAATAGGAAATGCCGATGAAGACGTCGTCGGAGGTGACCATCCCGAGGTCGCCGTGGCTGGCCTCGGCAGGGTGGACGAAGAAGGCCGGCGTGCCGGTGCTGGCCAGCGTGGCCGCGATCTTGCGGGCGATATGCCCCGATTTGCCGATACCGGACACCACCACGCGGCCGCGACAGCCGAGCAGCAGCGCGACGGCCTGGACGAAGCCGCCGTCGAGCTGGTCGCGCAGTGCGCGCACGGCGTCCGCCTCGATGTCGAGCACGTCGCGGGCGAGCGCGAGCGCCCGGTCATCATTGATTTTCGCTATCATGCGCGGAGTATAGCAAAGGCGTTTGTTCGCCGCGCCGGGCCTTCGGACTCGTCCGAGGTCGCCCGACCACCGCCACCACCCGCGCCCGCATTGCCGTGGCCCCGACGAACGAGGACGCTTCGCCCGTGATTTCCCCGCTCGAAATGACCCTGCTGCTGCTGCTGGCCTCAGTGGTGGGCGTCGTCGTATTCCGCTCGTTGAACCTGCCGCCGATGCTCGGCTACCTGACCGTCGGCATCCTGGTCGGCCCGCATGCGTTCGGCATCGCGGCAGATCTGGAGCGGGCCGAGCACCTTGCGGAATTCGGCGTGGTGTTCCTGATGTTTTCGATCGGCCTCGAGTTCTCGCTGGCGAAGCTGAGGGCGATGCAGCGGCTCGTGTTCGGGCTCGGGCTGCTGCAGGTCGTCGCGACCCTCGTGCTCGCGCTCGTGCTCGGCATGCTGTTCGAGCACTGGGTACATATCACTTGGCAGGGCAGCATTGCACTCGGCGGCGCGCTCGCGATGTCGTCGACGGCGATCGTGTCGAAGATGCTCGCCGAGCGGCTCGAGATCGAGACCGAGCACGGCCGCAACATCTTCGGCGTACTGCTGTTCCAGGATCTCGCGGTGGTGCCGCTGCTGATCGTGATCGCCGCGTTCGGCGCCGAATCGTCGAAGGACCTCGCGATCACGCTCGGCTTCGCGGCCGTCAAGATCGTGATCGCGCTCACGCTGCTGCTGGTCATCGGCCAGCGCTTCATGACGCGCTGGCTCAACGTCGTCGCGCGGCGCCGCTCGCAGGAACTGTTCGTGCTGAACCTGCTGCTCGTCACGCTCGGCGCCGCGTTCATCACCGACCGCTTCGGCCTGTCGCTCGCGCTCGGCGCGTTCATCGCGGGGATGCTGATCTCCGAGACGCCGTTCCGCCATCAGGTGGAGGAGGACATCAAGCCGTTCCGCGACGTGCTGCTCGGCCTGTTCTTCGTGACGACCGGGATGTTGCTCGATCCGCGCGTGATCTGGGAGCACCCGTTCCTCGTGCTCGGTTTCTTCGTCGGGCAGATCCTGTTCAAGGGGACGATGATCGCCGGGCTCGCGCGGCTGTTCGGCGCGACGCCGGGCGTCGCGATGCGTACCGGCATCGGGCTCGCGCAGGCCGGCGAATTCGGCTTCGTGCTGCTGAACCTGATCCTCGACCGGCATCTCGTCGATTCGACGCTGTTGCAGGCGATCCTCGCGTCGATGCTGCTGTCGATGCTCGCGGCGCCGTTCCTGATCCAGAACGCCGACCGGATCGTGATGCGGCTGTCGTCGACCGAATGGATGCAGCAGTCGCTGCAGATGACGCGGATCGCGACGCAAAGCCTCAAGCAGCGCGGCCACGTGATCATTTGCGGCTACGGCCGCGCAGGGCAGAACCTGGCGCGGATGCTCGAACAGGAAGGCATTCCGTACGTCGCGCTCGACCTCGACCCCGATCGCGTGAGCGCGGCCGGGGCGGCCGGCGAATCGGTCGTGTTCGGTGACGCGGCGCGCCGCGAGTCGCTGCTCGCGGCCGGTATCCACCGCGCGGCGGCGGTGGCGATCACCTACGCGAACACGCCGTCCGCGCTGCGCGTGCTGCATCACGTGCACGAACTCGAGCCGACGCTGCCCGCGATCGTGCGTACCGTCGACGATGCCGATCTCGAGAAGCTGCTCGCGGCCGGCGCGACCGAAGTGATTCCGGAAATCGTCGAAGGCAGCCTGATGCTCGCGTCGCACACGCTGGTGCTGGTCGGCGTGCCGATGCGCAAGGTCGTGCGGCGCGTCGAGGAAATGCGCGACGAACGCTACAGCCTGCTGCGCGGCTATTTCCGCGGCGCGGACGACGCGGACGACGACGACCACGAGCAGGTGCGGCTACAATCGGTGCCGGTCGATGCGCGCGCGGACGCGGTCGGGCGTTCGCTGGAAGAACTGGGGCTGTATGCACTCGGGCTCGAAGTCACGGCGATCCGCCGGCACGGCATCCGCGGCGTCGAACCCGATCCGCAAACCAAGCTGCGCGCGAGCGACATCGTCGTGCTGCGCGGGCTGCCCGAGGCGCTCGCGCTCGCGGAGGAGCGGCTGTCGCGCCATCGGCGCGATCCGCCGGCCGCGGCTGCCTGAGCCGTGCTTGGTTTGATAACCTGACCCGTATTTATTCGAAACGGTGCCCGATCTTCGCGCACCGTTTTTTTCGGAGAGTTTCATGCCGCATTCGTCGTCGGGCGCACCGCTCGATCCGGTCGCCTTCATCCACAGCCAGATCCGCACGGTGCCCGACTGGCCGCAGCCGGGCGTGATGTTTCGCGACATCACGACGCTGCTGCAGAGCCCGAAGGCGCTGCGCATCCTCGTCGACCTGTTCGTCGAGCGCTATGTCGATGCGAAGCTCGACTATGTCGCGGGCCTCGATGCGCGCGGCTTCATCATCGCGCCGATCGTCGCGTACGAGCTGAGCGTCGGCTTCGTGCCGATCCGCAAGGTCGGCAAGCTGCCGTACAAGACGCGCTCGGAATCGTACGACCTCGAATACGGCAGCGCGACGGTCGAGATCCACGAAGACGCATGCCGCCCCGGCGACCGCGTGATCATCATGGACGACCTGATCGCGACCGGCGGCACGATGATGGCGGGGCGCAACCTGCTGCAGCGGCTCGGCGCGGAAGTCGTCGAAGGCGCGGCGATCATCGACCTGCCCGATCTCGGCGGCTCGGCGCTGCTGCGCAACGCGGGACTGCCGGTTTATACCGTCACCGAATTCGCCGGCCACTGAACGCCGGCTGGCCTGAATCCACCTGATTCCACGTTAGCAGCGAGGTCACGATGCCCAACTTCATGCTGTTTCTCGCCACGTCGATCGCGATCACGTTCGCGCCGGGTCCCGACAACCTGCAGGTGCTCGCACGCGGCATCTCGCAGGGCCGCGCGGCCGGCTTCGTCGCCGCGCTCGGCTTCACGGCCGGGATCCTGTTCCACACGACGCTCGCGGCGCTCGGCGTCGCGGCCGTGCTGCGTTCGTCGCCGGTCGCGTTCGAGATCCTGAAGCTCGCGGGCGCCGCGTACCTCGTGTGGATCGGCATCAAGGCGCTGCGCAGCCAGGGCCTCGCGAATGCGCATGCGCGTCCGCCGCAGCCGCTCGGCACGATCTTCCGGCAGAGCGTGATCGGCAACCTGATGAACCCGAAGGTCACGCTGTTCTTCGTCGTGTTCCTGCCGCAATTCGTCGATCCGCACGGCGCGCAGAGCGTGACGCTGCAGATGTTCGAACTCGGCGCGCTGTTCATGCTGCAGACGGCCGTGGTCTTCTCGCTGTTCGGCGTCGGCGCGGGCATGATCGGCGCGTGGCTGAAGCGCCGCCCGAAGGCCGGCGTGTGGCTCGACCGGATCGCCGGCGCGACGTTCATCGCGATCGGCATCCGCGTCGCGCTGAAGGACTGATCGCGATGACGTTTCCGTGCATTGCGGCCGCGCGTCGCTTCGATCCGGCCGCGCACCTGCGTTTCGAGATTGCCGGCCAGGCGGTCGGCTGGGTGCGCCGCGAGGACGTCGCGATGCTCGCCCGCTGGCCCGACGTGTTCGAGCTGACCGACGCGCGCGTCGTGCTGTCGTCGCGCTACGACTCGGTCGACGCACGCAGCATGGCGCTGGCGAGCGCGATCGGCGCGCTCGCGGCCGAAGGCGCGATTCCCGGCTGGCGCGACGAGATCTACGCGATCCGCAACCGCTTCGACGATCCGCCGCTCGCGTACATCGAGCGCGCCGCGTCGCGCTTCTTCGGTACGCAGACTTACGCGGTGCATCTGAACGGCATCGTAGAATATGCGGTTGCGCCGGGCGAGCCGTCCGCCGCGGCCGTCCCGCAGATGTGGCTCGGCCGCCGCAGCGAGACCAAGGCAACCGACCCCGGCATGCTCGACAACGTCGTCGCGGGCGGGATCGGCTGGGGCTTGGGCGTTCACGAGACGCTCGCGAAGGAGTGCTGGGAAGAAGCCGGCATTCCGCCCGAACTGGCCGCGCGCGCGATCGCGGGCCGCGCGGTGCAGGTGCTGTGCTCGCTGCCAGAAGGCACGCAGTCCGAACTGATCTTCGTGTACGACCTGCCGCTGCCGCGCGACTTCGCGCCGCGCAACCAGGACGGCGAAGTGGCCGAGCACCTGCTGGCCGGCGTGCCCGAGGTGATCGGCTGGCTGCTCGCCGGCCGCGCGACGATGGATGCAAGCCTCGCGACGCTCGACACGCTGCTGCGCCACCGCTGGATCCCGGCGGCCGACGCGGCAGGCATCGACGCACTGTTCGCACCGGCCGCGTGACGCGTGCCGCGCATGCAGCCTGGCGGCGCGAACGGGCAATTTGACGAATACGGAAACGAAGGGAGTAGCGGTCATGCCGACCGATCACAGCTTTATCTTGAAACTGTCGTGCCCCGACCGGCACGGCATCGTCCACGCGGTCTCGGGCTTCCTGTTCGAGCGCAGCAACAACATCCTCGACTCGGCGCAGTTCGGCGACAGCCGCACCAGCGAATTCTTCATGCGCGTGCACTTCGAGCAGGACGGCGGCGGCGCGGATGCCGCGACGGCGCTCGACACGCTGCGCCGGGAGTTCGCCCCGCTCGCCGAGCAGTTCGCGATGCGCTGGGAAATGCACGACGCGGCCGTGAAGCCGCGCGTCGTGATCATGGTGTCGAAGATCGGCCACTGCCTGAACGACCTGCTGTTCCGCTATCGCACCGGCCAGCTGCCGATCGAGATCCCGGCGATCGTGTCGAACCACAAGGAGTTCTACCAGCTCGCCGCGAGCTACAACATCCCGTTCCATCATTTCCCGCTGATCGGCGGTTCGTCCGATGCCGCGAAGGCCGCGCAGGAAGCGCGCGTGCTGGAAGTGATCGACGAGCACCAGGCCGATCTGGTCGTGCTCGCGCGCTACATGCAGATCCTGTCGCCGAACCTGTGCAAGCAGCTCGCCGGCCGCGCGATCAACATCCACCATTCGTTCCTGCCGAGCTTCAAGGGTGCGAAGCCGTACTATCAGGCGTTCGATCGCGGCGTGAAGCTGATCGGTGCGACCGCGCACTACGTGACGACCGATCTCGACGAAGGCCCGATCATCGAGCAGGAAGTCGAGCGCGTCGACCACAGCATGACGCCCGACCAGCTGACCGCAATCGGCCGCGACGTCGAATGCGTGACGCTTGCGCGCGCAGTGAAGTGGCACGTCGAGCACCGGGTCGTGCTGAACGGGACGAAGACGGTCGTGTTCCGCTGATTTGCTGATTGCCGGGCGTCGGCTGGCAATCACAAACAAAAACGCCGCGCCCTTCACGGGGCACGGCGTTTTTTATTGCTTCTGACGCGCGGGCTGCTTCAGATCAGCCGCAGCAGGTACAGCTCGCGCTTCAGGTACGCATAGAAGATCGGCGCGGCGATCACGCCCGGCAGCCCGAACGCGGCTTCCATGATCAGCATCGCGAGCAGCAGCTCCCATGCGCGCGACTCGATCTGGCCGCCGATGATCTTCGCGTTCAGGAAGTATTCGAGCTTGTGGATGATCACGAGGAACGCGAGCGACGCGATCGCGGTGCCCATGCTGACCGACAGCGACACGGCGACGATCAGCGTGTTCGAGATCAGGTTGCCGATCACGGGCAGCAGGCCGACGATGAACGTGACGAGCACGAGCGTTTTCGACAGCGGCAGCCGCTGGTGGAAGATCGGCAGCGCGACGAGCAGGTAGATGCCCGTGAACACCGCGTTGATCGCCGAGATCTTGATCTGCGCGAACACGATCCGGCGGAATGCGTCGGCGAAGCGCGACACGCGCGTGACGAGCGCCGTGGACAGCGGCCGGCGCACCTTGCCGTGCTCGACGCCGATCGCGATCATCGCGCCGATGATCATCCCGAACAGCACGTGGCCGAAGCCGCGCGCGACGCTCTTGCCGCTTTGCTGGAGCTGGTCCATGTGCGAGTGCATCAGCACGGCCGCCTTCGTCTTCATCTGCTCGACGTCGACGGGCAGCAGGTTCGCGATCCAGGCCGGCGTACGGGCGCGGGTCTGCTCGACGATCTGCATCAGCTGGTCGAGCAGGCTTTGCAGGTTCGGCACCGTGCGCTCGAAGTGTTCGATGATGCCGATCGTCAGGCTGGTCAGCGCGCCGACGATCACGATCGACAGCAGCACGACGGCGACCCAGCGCGCGCGCATGCTCGTGGTGTGGCGTTCGATCACGGGGGCGATCGTGTGGATCAGCTGGTAGACGAGCAGGCCGGCCAGCAGCCCGCCGAGCAGCTTGAGCTCGATCACGAGCCACATGGCAAGGATCGCGAACACATAGCTGCCGATCTCGAGTGCCGACAGCTTCGGCAGGCTGAAATCGCTCGTCAGCCGCACGCTGCGCAGGTGCGGTTCGCGATTCTGCGCGTCGCGAGACGAGTCTGGTTGCTTCTCCATTGTGGATTCCTGTCGTTCGTGTGTCATGCCGCGGAATGCGCGGCAGAGCCGTGTTCGCCCGGCGCCGCACCGGATTGGTGCGTACGGCGAACCTTACGACCGTAAAGTATAGCCGCCATTATGGTCCGCAACGGGGCCGTTTGGCGCATGGTGTAAACGCAGAAGGGAAAACGAGAAGGGGCCGGATTCGCGGTGCGGAAGGGCGCGCGCGGCCGGGCGGCCGCGCGCGGGAGGGGAGTCAGGCGGGGCGCGTCAGCCGGCCGCGACCTTGCGGGTCGTGCGCTTGAGCAGCGGCGCGAGGTACTTGCCGGTGAAGCTCGCCTTCGTCTTCGCGACCTGCTCGGGCGTGCCCTGCGCGATGATCTGGCCGCCGCCGGCACCGCCTTCGGGGCCGAGGTCGATCACCCAGTCGGCCGTCTTGATCACGTCGAGGTTGTGCTCGATGATCACGACCGTGTTGCCCTGGTCGCGCAGCCGGTGGATCACTTCCAGCAGCAGTGCGATGTCGTGGAAGTGCAGGCCGGTGGTCGGCTCGTCGAGGATGTACAGCGTGCGGCCGGTGTCGCGCTTGGAGAGTTCGAGCGACAGCTTCACGCGCTGCGCCTCGCCGCCCGACAGCGTCGTGGCCGACTGGCCGAGGCGGATGTAGCCGAGACCGACGTCGAGCAGCGTCTTCAGCTTGCGCGCGATGACCGGCACCGCGCTGAAGAACGCGTACGCATGCTCGACGGTCATGTCGAGCACTTCGCTGATGTTCTTGCCCTTGTACTGCACTTCGAGCGTTTCGCGGTTGTAGCGCTTGCCGTGGCACACGTCGCACGGCACGTAGACGTCCGGCAGGAAGTGCATCTCGACCTTCAGCACGCCGTCGCCCTGGCACGATTCGCAGCGGCCGCCCTTCACGTTGAACGAGAAGCGGCCCGGATCGTAGCCGCGCTCCTTCGAGGTCGGCACGCCCGAGAACAGCTCGCGGATCGGCGTGAACAGGCCCGTGTAGGTGGCCGGGTTCGAGCGCGGCGTGCGGCCGATCGGCGACTGGTCGACGTTGATCACCTTGTCGAAGTGCTCGAGGCCCTCGATCGCCTCGTGCGGCGCCGGCTCGGCCGACGAACCGTACAGGTGGCGCGCGACCGCGTGATACAGCGTGTCGTTGATCAGCGTCGACTTGCCGGAGCCCGACACACCGGTGATGCAGGTCAGCAGGCCGACCGGCAGCTCGAGATCGACATGCTTCAGGTTGTTGCCGTGCGCGTCGACGATGCGCAGCATCCGCTCGGGATCGGGGGCAAGCCGCTCGTCCGGGTACTCGATCGTGCGCTTGCCGACCAGGTACTGGCCGGTGAGCGACTGCGGGTTCGACTGCACCTGCTTCGGCGTGCCTTCGGCCACGATCACGCCGCCGTGCTCGCCGGCGCCCGGGCCCATGTCGACGACGTAGTCGGCCGTGCGGATCATGTCCTCGTCGTGCTCGACGACGATCACCGAGTTGCCGAGGTCGCGCAGATGCTTGAGGGTCGAGATCAGGCGGTCGTTGTCGCGCTGGTGCAGGCCGATCGACGGCTCGTCGAGCACGTACATCACGCCCGTGAGGCCCGAGCCGATCTGCGACGCGAGCCGGATGCGCTGCGCCTCGCCGCCCGACAGGGTTTCGGCGCTGCGCTCGAGCGACAGGTAGTCGAGGCCGACGTTGTTCAGGAAGGTAAGGCGCGCGACGATTTCCTTGATCACCTTGTCGGCGATCTCGCGCTTCGCGCCTTCGAGCGACAGGCCGTCGAAATAGCCGAGCGCGTCGCGCAGCGGCCAGCCGCTGATTTCAAAGATGCCGCGCGCGTAGTCGCCCGTGCCGATCCGCACGTGGCGCGCTTCGCGGCGCAGGCGCGTGCCGTCGCAGGACGGGCACGGCTGGTTGTTCTGGTACTTCGACAGCTCTTCTCGCACCGCGACCGAATCGGTCTCGCGGTAGCGGCGCTCGAGGTTCGGGATGATCCCTTCGAACACGTGCTCGCGGATCGTCGTGCGGCCGCGCTCGTTGATGTACGAGAACGGGATCGTCTGCTTGCCCGAGCCGAACAGCAGCACCTTGCGGATCTTTTCCGGCAGATCCTCGAATGCGGCGTCGATGTCGAATTCGTAGAACGCCGCGAGACTCTGCAGCATCTGGAAGTAGAACTGGTTGCGGCGGTCCCAGCCTTTCACGGCGCCGGCGGCGAGCGACAGCGACGGGTGCGCGACGACCCGCTTCGGGTCGAAGAACGTGATCTGGCCGAGGCCGTCGCATTCCGGGCACGCGCCCATCGGGTTGTTGAACGAGAACAGGCGCGGCTCAAGCTCCTGCAGCGAGTACGAGCAGATCGGGCACGCGAACTTCGAGCTGAACAGGTACTCGCGGTCGGACTCCATTTCGAGCGCGATCGCGCGGCCGTCGGCGAGGCGCAGTGCCGTCTCGAACGATTCGGCGAGGCGCTGCTTCATGTCCGGGCGCACCTTCAGGCGGTCGACGACGACGTCGATCGTGTGCTTGTCGTTCTTCTTCAGCTTCGGCAGCGACTCGACCTCGTAGATCTTCGCGACGCCTTCGTTCGCGGCGCCGCCGCCCGAGCGCACGCGAAAGCGCACGAAACCCTGCGCCTGCATGTCCTCGAACAGCTCGGCATGCTCGCCCTTGCGATCGGCGACGACGGGCGCGAGGATCATCAGCTTGGTTTCCTCGGGCAGCGCGAGCGCCGCGTCGACCATCTGCGACACGCTCTGCGCTTCCAGCGGGATGTCGTGGTCGGGGCAGTACGGCGTCCCGACACGTGCGAACAAAAGTCGCAGGTAGTCGTGGATTTCCGTGACCGTGCCGACGGTCGAACGCGGGTTGTGGGACGTCGCCTTCTGCTCGATCGAGATCGCCGGCGACAGGCCTTCGATCAGGTCGACGTCGGGTTTCTCCATCAGCTGCAGGAACTGGCGGGCATACGCGGACAGGCTTTCGACGTAGCGGCGCTGGCCCTCGGCATAAAGGGTATCGAACGCGAGCGACGACTTGCCCGACCCGGACAACCCGGTAATCACGATCAGCTTGTGGCGCGGCAGGTCGAGATTGACGTTTTTCAGGTTGTGGGTACGAGCCCCACGGATGCGGATCTGTTCCATGAACCTGGCGAAAATGGAGGGAACCAAACCTGCTACTATAACGGCTTTTCGAGGCCGTCGTTTGGGGTCCCCAGCCTTAGCAGCAGGTGGCAGCAAGATGGCGCCTGCGCCGGGAAAGCGGCCGCGCCGCGCGGTTCCGGGCGGCCTGCGGGCTGCCTGAATCCTGCCCCGACGTGTTGCCGGCCAAGCCTCCCGGGCCGCTGGTCCTGATCTTCCGCCGCCCGGTGTCGGGCGGTCATTCCGATCATTCGAAATTCATTCCCGATGTCCAATCCGTCTGCCACGTCTTCCCGCATGACTGCGCCCGAATTGCGCGCGACCACGTCGCTCGCGGCGATCTTCGCGCTGCGCATGCTCGGCCTGTTCATGATCATGCCGGTGTTCTCGGTCTACGCGAAAACCATCCCGGGCGGCGACAACGTGCTGCTCGTCGGTATCGCGCTCGGGGCCTACGGCGTCACGCAATCGCTGTTCTATATCTTCTACGGCTGGGCGTCCGACAAGTTCGGCCGCAAGCCGGTGATCGCCACCGGTCTCGTGATCTTCGCGATCGGCAGCTTCGTCGCCGCGTCCGCGCATGACATCACGTGGATCATCGTCGGCCGCGTGATCCAGGGGATGGGCGCGGTGTCGTCCGCGGTGCTCGCGTTCATCGCCGACCTGACCTCCGAGCAGAACCGCACGAAGGCGATGGCGATGGTCGGCGGCTCGATCGGCGTGTCGTTCGCGGTCGCGATCGTGGGCGCGCCGATCGTGTTCCATTGGGTCGGGATGAGCGGGCTGTTCGCGATCGTCGGCGTGCTGTCGATCCTCGCGATCGGCGTCGTGCTGTGGATCGTGCCCGACGCAGCGAAGCCCGTGCACGTGCCCGCGCCGTTCGCCGAGGTGCTGCACAACGTCGAGCTGCTGCGCCTGAACTTCGGCGTGCTGGTGCTGCACGCGACTCAGACGGCGCTGTTCCTTGTCGTACCGCGCCTGCTCGTTGACGGCGGCCTGCCGGTCGCCGCGCACTGGAAGGTCTACCTGCCGGTGATGGGGCTCGCGTTCGTGATGATGGTCCCGGCGATCATCGTCGCGGAAAAACGGGGCAAGATGAAGCCGGTGCTGCTTGGCGGCATCCTGGCTATCCTGATCGGCCAATTGCTGCTGGGCAGCGCGCCGCATACCATCCTGATTGTGGCAGCGGTTCTTTTCGTCTACTTCCTCGGTTTCAACATCCTGGAAGCGTCGCAGCCGTCGCTCGTATCGAAGCTCGC
Source organism: Burkholderia lata (assembly GCF_000012945.1). Classification (NCBI taxonomy): domain Bacteria; kingdom Pseudomonadati; phylum Pseudomonadota; class Betaproteobacteria; order Burkholderiales; family Burkholderiaceae; genus Burkholderia; species Burkholderia lata. The sequence goes on along the minus strand of NC_007510.1, from coordinate 3,250,401 downwards.
GCCCGGTTCGCGCAAGGGCGCGGCCACAGGTGTTTACAACACCACGCAGTCGATCGGGCTCGCGCTCGGCGGCATCGTGGGCGGCTGGCTGCTGAAGCACGGGGGCGCCAATACGGTGTTCTACACGTGCTCGGGGCTCGTTGCCGCGTGGCTTATAATCGCGGCCAGCATGAAAGCGCCGCCGCGCAAGGCCTGAACTCATTTCGGGCAGGTACCGGCGGCGTTCGCCGGCTTGCCCGGCGGGCCGCACCGACAGCATGAGCGGGCGGCCCGGCATCGAATTTACTGGAGAAACACATGGCATCCGTCAACAAGGTCATCCTCGTCGGCAATCTCGGCGCCGATCCTGAAGTCCGTTACCTGCCGAGCGGCGACGCGGTTGCGAACATCCGTCTCGCAACGACCGACCGCTATAAAGACAAGGCGAGCGGCGATTTCAAGGAAATGACCGAGTGGCACCGCGTCGCGTTCTTCGGCCGTCTGGCGGAAATCGTCAGCGAGTACCTGAAGAAGGGTTCGTCGGTCTATATCGAAGGCCGCATCCGCACGCGCAAGTGGCAGGGCCAGGACGGCCAGGATCGTTACTCGACCGAAATCGTCGCCGACCAGATGCAGATGCTCGGCGGCCGCGGTGCGGGCGGCGGCGGTGGCGGCGGTGACGAAGGCGGTTACGGCGGCGGCTACGGTGGTGGCGGCGGCGGTGGCCGTGGCGAGCAGATGGAGCGCGGCGGTGGCGGCGGTGGTCGTGCCGGCGGCGCAGCGCGTGGCGGTGCAGGCGGCGGCGCGCAAAGCCGTCCGAGCGCACCGGCAGGCGGCGGCTTCGACGAGATGGACGACGATATCCCGTTCTGATCGGCAAGTCGGCATCCGCATCACGATGGGCCCGAATGTCCGAGTCAAGCCAGTTGCTTGGCCCGGGTCTTCGGGCCTTGTTTCGTTTACGTCGATGTTCCTTGCGCACCAGGCAAAACGTGGCTGACGAACTTCCCGACCTCATCGCGCCGCAACTCGACGTGCTCTTCTGCGGGATCAACCCCGGCCTGACCGCGGCCGCCACCGGCCATCACTTCGCGGGGAGGAGCAACCGCTTCTGGCGCGTGATCCATCTCGCGGGCTTCACGCCGGCGGAAATTTCGCCGCAGGACGATCACGCGATTCTTCAATATGGCTGCGGCCTGACGGCGGTGGTGAAGCGGCCGACCGCGAGCGCCGACCAGCTTTCGCGCGCGGAATTCGTCGCCGCGGCTGCCGAGTTCGAGCACAAGGTGGCGCGTTATGGGCCGCGCTTCGTCGCTTTTCTCGGCAAGGCAGCGTACTCGGCGCTTTCCGGGCAGCGGGAAATCGAGTGGGGATTGCAGCCGGCCCGGATGCAGGGATCGAGCGTCTGGGTGCTGCCCAATCCCAGCGGGCGAAATCTCGCGTTCAGTCTCGACGACCTCGTCGACGCATATCGTCAGCTTCGTCTGCAGGTGAAGGCCGGTTCCGGTCTTCAACCGGAGGGGCAGGATGCGGCGCGGTGACCCCGCGCCTCGGTGGCCGGGCGCCGTGCTGCCGCGCGCATTCTTCGACCGCGTCGCCACCGACGTCGCGCCGCAACTGCTGAACAAGATCCTTGCGGCCGCGGACGGCCGGGCCGGGCGGATCGTCGAAGTGGAAGCCTATGCCGGCGCGATCGACCCGGCCGCGCATACCTATCGCGGCAAGACGCCGCGCAATGCGACGATGTTCGGGCCGCCGGGGCACCTGTACGTCTATTTCACCTATGGCATGCACTGGTGCTGCAACTGCGTGTGCGGCCCCGATGGCACGGGAACGGGCGTGCTGATCCGTGCGCTCGAGCCGCTGCAAGGGCTCGAACGGATGCGTGCGGCACGGCCGCCGCAGACGCGCGATCGCGACCTGTGCCGGGGGCCGGCGCGGCTGACCCAGGCGATGGGGATCGGCGGCGCGCAGGATGGGGTCGACCTGATCGGCGCGCACGAAGGGTTCGCGATCGTCGACGACGGCAGCGCGCCGCCCGCCGATCTGGCGGGCGGGCCGCGCATCGGCATTCGCGTCGGCACGGATCTGCCATGGCGGTGGAGCGTGCCGGGCAACCGGTATGTGTCGGGGCCGGTGACGCGCCGCTGATACGGCCCCGTGCCAAGATGCGCACAATTCGACCTGCGTCACGCGACCGCCACAATTGACCGGCTAAGCTTGTCTTTTCGACGTGTTCGATCGAGGAGACACAATGCGGCGGGTCGTATTCAACCAGAAGGGCGGCGTGGGCAAATCGACGATCGTCTGCAACCTGGCGGCGATCAGCGCGAGCGAAGGGCTGCGCACGCTCGTCATCGACCTCGATGCGCAGGCGAACTCGACGCGCTACCTGCTCGGCGACGCCGCGCCCGACGCGCAGCCGGGCGTCGCCGATTTCTTCGAAACCGCGCTGACCTTCAACTTCCGCCCGGTCGACGTCGCGTCGTTCATTCATCCGACCCCGTTCGAAGGGCTCGACGTGATGCCTGCGCATCCGGAGCTCGACACGCTGCACGGCAAGCTCGAGTCGCGCTACAAGATCTACAAGCTGCGCGATGCGCTGAACGAGCTCGACACCTACGACGCCGTGTACATCGACACGCCGCCCGCGCTGAATTTCTATACGCGCTCGGCGCTGATCGCGGTCGAGCGCTGCCTGATCCCGTTCGACTGCGACGATTTCTCGCGCCGCGCGCTGTACACGCTGCTCGAGAACGTGAAGGAAATCCAGCAGGACCACAACGCGGCGCTCGAGGTGGAAGGGATCGTGATCAACCAGTTCCAGCCGCGGGCGAGCCTGCCGCAGCGCCTGGTCGACGAACTCGTCGAAGAAGGGCTGCCGGTGCTCGCGTCGAGGTTGTCGGCGTCGGTGAAGATTCGCGAGTCGCATCAGCAGTCCAAACCGGTGATCCATCTGGAACCCGGGCACAAGCTCGCGCAGGAGTTCCTCGCGCTGCATCGCGAACTGGCCGGCTGATCCCGCGCCTGCCTGACGAACCCGCGGCCGCATCATGCGGCCGTTTTTTATTGCGACCCGCAATTCATCCGATCATTGATTCCGTCATTAATAATCCCGAAAACGATTTCATAATAAATCCAGAAAAAACGATTACATAAGTGACCACTCCATTTTCAATGTGCTCCGGTTTTCTAATAAACGGAATAATGGATTGGTAAATGTTGCGCGACGTCATGACCCGGTATCCTGTAAAAAGGTAAAAATGCATTGCGGGACAGAGTGATGCGCGGCCTCGTCTGCGATGTCGGCGCATCATGGGTTCCAGCGGTCACTTCTGATTAGATTAAGGGTTTACACCTAGTATTAATGCCATTTAATTGACAATTAATCGATCTAGAATGGGCTCCTTCAGCTTCCCGTACTCAAATAAGTGACGGGTTGTCAATAAGGAAGTCTGCTGTCGATCCGGCTTCCCATTTTCCTTACGTCGTCTCTCGCATTGCTAACAGGAGCGTGCCCGATGTCCGTATTTGCCCCCGAAAAACTCAACGCCGAATATCAATCCGGTATCGCCGCGTGGTTTGCGATCGCCCGTCCGGCGATCCAAGGTTTCGAGGCTGTCGTCGAACTCAACCTGCAAGCGGCCCGGACGGCGCTCGAGGAATACGAGGACAAGCTGAAGAACGCATTCAACAGCAGCAACCCGGCCGCGGGCTTCGCACAGCAGGTCGCCGCGCCGCAGGAAGCGGCCGGCAAGGTCGTGTCGTACGGCCGCCATCTGTTCGACATCGCCGTGTCGACGCAGTCCGAATGGGCGAAGGTCGCACAAGCGCAATACGAACAGAACGACAAGCGCCTGAAGGACGCGCTTGGCGAACTGTCGAAGCACGCACCGGCCGGCTCGGCGCCGGTGGTGGCCGCGCTGAACTCGGCGCTGTCGGCGGCGACCGCCGCGGCCGATTCGGTTCGCGCCGCGACGGGCCAGGCGATCGAAGCCGCGCAGAGCGGTTTCGACGCGGTCAGCGAAACGGCAACGCGTGGTGCGAAGCAAACGGCTGCCGCCGCACGCAAGGACGCAGCGGCCGCACGCGAATCGGCTGCGTAATCGCGTAGCCAAGCCAAGCAAGCACGTGTCGCGCATGAGCGCGACACGATTGATCGGCGCCGGATGGCGCCAGACGCCGCGTGTGCCGCGTGGCGTCCGGCGCACGTCCGGTTTGCCGGAAGACGCCGGTGAACCGGCGAGCCGTATCGGTGTGCCGCCCGTTCGAACGGGTGCCGCGCGCCGTACGGCGGCGTGCGACCGCCATCGCGCCCGACGGCCCGAGATGCGCGATCGCCAGCCGAGGCCGGCTCGCGCCGGCGTCAGAACGACGAACTGATTTCGATGCAGGAACTGGACATGACGGATGTAGTGATCGTATCGGCCGCGCGGACCGCGGTCGGCAAATTCGGCGGTTCGCTTGCGAAGATTGCGGCGCCCGAACTGGGCGCGACGGTGATCCGCGCGGTGCTGGAGCGTGCGGGCGTGAAGCCCGAGCAGGTGAGCGAAGTGATCATGGGCCAGGTGCTGACGGCCGGTTCCGGGCAGAACCCGGCACGGCAGTCGCTGATCAAGGCCGGGCTGCCGACGGCAGTGCCGGGGATGACGATCAACAAGGTGTGCGGCTCGGGCCTGAAGGCCGTGATGCTGGCGGCGAACGCGATTGTCGCGGGGGATGCCGAGATCGTGATCGCGGGCGGCCAGGAGAACATGAGCGCGTCGCCGCACGTGCTGCCGGGCTCGCGCGACGGGTTCCGCATGGGCGACGCGAAGCTGGTCGACACGATGATCGTCGACGGCCTGTGGGACGTGTACAACCAGTACCACATGGGCATCACGGCGGAGAACGTCGCGAAGGAGTACGGGATCACGCGCGAAGAGCAGGACGCCTTCGCGGCGCTGTCGCAGAACAAGGCGGAAGCCGCGCAGAAGGCCGGCCGCTTCAACGACGAGATCGTGCCGGTGGCGATTCCGCAACGCAAGGGCGAGCCGCTGCAGTTCGCCACCGATGAATTCGTGCGTCACGGCGTGACGGCGGAATCGCTGTCCGGGCTGAAGCCGGCATTCTCGAAGGACGGCTCGGTGACGGCGGCGAACGCGTCGGGGCTGAACGACGGTGCGGCGGCGGTGCTGGTGATGTCGGCGCAGAAGGCGGCGGCACTCGGCCTGACGCCGCTGGCGCGGATCAAGGCGTATGCGAACGCGGGCGTGGATCCGAGCGTGATGGGCATGGGCCCGGTGCCGGCCTCGCGCCGGTGCCTGGAGCGCGCGGGCTGGACGCCGGGCGACCTGGACCTGATGGAGATCAACGAGGCGTTCGCGGCGCAGGCGCTGGCGGTGCACAAGCAGATGGGCTGGGACACGTCGAAGGTGAACGTGAACGGCGGGGCGATCGCGATCGGCCACCCGATCGGCGCGTCGGGCTGCCGGATCCTGGTGACGCTGCTGCACGAGATGGCCAAGCGCGATGCGAAGCGCGGGCTGGCGTCGCTGTGTATCGGCGGCGGGATGGGCGTCGCACTCGCGGTCGAGCGCGCCTGAGCAGGGTCTGACGTACATTCCGCGTACGGCGCCGGCCAGCGCCGCACGCGGGCGAAGCGGATTTCGCGCACGACAAGCAGTCAATAACAAGCGCGAGGTGCCGGTGCGTGCCGCGCCCGCGACGCGGGCGGCTGCGCATCGAAGCGGTGGGGCGGCAGCCTGAGCGATGCCGTCGCCCCGCCTTCATCGATTACTTTCTTGTCGGTAATTTATAGGATGACTAAGCGAATTGCAGTTGTGACTGGTGGAATGGGCGGCCTCGGCGAAGCGGTCAGCATCAGGTTGAACGACGCGGGCCACCGGGTAGTCGTCACGTATTCGCCGAACAACACCGGCGCGGACCGCTGGCTGACCGAGATGCACGCGGCCGGTCGCGAGTTCCACGCGTACCCGGTGGACGTGGCCGATCACGATTCGTGCCAGCAATGCATCGAGAAGATCGCGCGGGACGTCGGCCCGGTCGACATTCTCGTGAACAACGCGGGCATCACGCGCGACATGACGCTGCGCAAGCTCGACAAGGTCAACTGGGACGCGGTGATCCGCACCAACCTCGATTCCGTGTTCAACATGACGAAGCCGGTCTGCGAAAGCATGGTCGAGCGCGGCTGGGGCCGCATCGTCAACATCTCGTCGGTGAACGGCTCGAAGGGTTCGGTCGGCCAGACCAACTACGCGGCCGCGAAGGCCGGCATGCACGGTTTCACGAAATCGCTCGCGCTCGAGATCGCGCGCAAGGGCGTGACGGTGAACACGGTGTCGCCGGGCTACCTCGCGACGAAGATGGTCACGGCGATCCCGCAGGACATCCTCGACTCGAAGATCCTCCCGCAGATTCCGGCGGGCCGGCTCGGCAAGCCCGAGGAAGTCGCGGCGCTGGTGGCCTACCTGTGCTCGGAGGAGGCCGGCTTCGTCACGGGCTCCAACATCGCGATCAACGGCGGGCAGCACATGCACTGACCCGCAGCGGCCCGGCGGCGTGCGCGCACGTGGCGGGCCGCGTTCCGCAATATCCAGTGCCAGGGCGGCGGCAGACGCGCCGCTTCGGCTTCGCATTCCGGAGAAGGCATGGGCGACACCTGGATGGGACTCGCGATCGGCGGCACGGCACTGGCCGTCGCGCTGACGATGGCGGTCTCGCTCTACTGGCTCGAGCGGCGCCGTGCGCGTCTGCTGCGGAACTTCGATCATCGCGATTGCTGGCTCGTCGCGTACGGCAAGTGCTTCGCGCGCGTGCGGGCCAGGCCGGCACGCCGCATGCGCGGCGCGCGTTGACGGCGGCATTGCGGCAGTGATGCGTCACGATTGACGAGCGGTCACGCATCGCGCGCAGGCCTCCGGCGATGCGCGCGATGCCCGTGGTCAATCGCTCTTTTCGCTCTTTCCACCCGACTCGCCCGAGTCGTTCTTGTGGAAGATCCGCTTCGTCGTGCGCTTGGTGGCATCCCAGCCTTCGCGCGACGCGTGTGCGACCCCGTGCCCGACCGCCTTCGCGGCGCTTGCGGTTGCGTGGCCGAAGCTGCGGGCCGCCTCGCCGGTCTTGTGCGCGGCTTCCTTCGAATCGCGCTTGATGTCCTGCTTCACTTCCGACATGTCCGCGTGCGCGATCGGGCTGATCAGCGCCAGAACGAGCGCGGTGCCAATGAACTGACGAACTTTCACGACCTGGTTTCCTTCTCTTGAGTAAGCGGCTTCATCGAGGATTCGCATCGCCGGCTGGCGCCGGGCGAAACGCGCCGGACGTCGATGCATCCAGCATCACCGCCGCGCGGCCGGACAGCAGCACGCGATCGCCACAGCGCAGCGCGAAGCCGTACAGCACCGAGCGGGCGTCGCCGCTCACGCGCTCCGCTTCGACGACGAGCGGCTGCGCGAACGTGTCGAGCCGGTCGACGAACGCGTCGACGTTGCGCACGCTCGCGAGGTAGCCGACGCGCGGGCGCGCTTCATGCGCACCGAGCAGCGCGCCGTGCACGGCCATCGCCTGCGCCGCGTATTCGATGCCGCAGACGGAGGCGAGCCGGTCGTGTGCGCGCAGCGGGTTGTGCGGATCGCGGTGGCTCGTCGCGGTGCAGCGGATGCGGTCGGCATCCCATGCGTCGACCGTATCGAGCATGCACATCGCGCCGTCGTGCGGAATGTGCGAGGCGATCCACGCGTGGTTGAGCGGCGGCGCGAGCGGGATCGTCGCGGTCATCACGCGCGCTCCGTGAACGTATCCGGCATCGCGACGTCGACTTGTACGCGTGTGTCGGCCAGGTAATCGAGCACGACGCGCGTCGAACGCCGTGCGGCGAGCGCGTCGAGCAGCGGCAGCACGCGCGCGGCCGGATTGCCGGCGCGCAGCGTGTCGAGCTCGGCATGCGCGAGCGTCGTGGCGGGCGCGTCGGTGAGTTGCACGTCGATACGGGCGAGCGCGCGTTCGCTCGGTTCGGGCGCGAGCACGAGGGCCACGCCGAATGCGTCGCCGATCGGGCGCACCGCGCGCAGCGGTTCAGGATAGTCGGTGTCGTACGCGATCAGCAGGCTCGGCACGCGATCGACCACGACCTGGCACAGGCTTTCGAGCAGGCCCGCGGCAAAGCTGCCGTCGTGCGCGCACAGCACGTTCGACGTCGCCATCGCGCGGGTCGCGATGCTCCAGTAGCCGGCCGGTGCGTTGTGCACGGAATTGTGGAAGCGCGTCGGCGACAGCTGGCGATCGTCACCGGCGAGCGTCTCGCAGATCGCGTGGCAATTCTGGCCGTCGCCGCCCGATGCGCTGAACACGGTCGCGAGCGTCGCGGCGTCGCGTCCGCTCGCGGCCACCGCTTCGTGGCCGGCCGCGAGCGCCACGCGCACGACGGGGCCGGTGCGGCGCCGCTCGGCCGACGGCAGGCCGGCTGGCGGCGGCAGCTCGGTGCGGGCGGGCGCATACGGTGCGTGGCCCGCGAGCACGTCGGCCGCGTGCGGCCAGTCGGTCAATCCGGGGCCGATCAGGCCGATGCTTTCGATGAAGGCGGTGAGTGTCATGGCGGGCCTCAACGGCGTGCGTGGTCGGCGCGGCCGAGGATCAGGCTGCAATTCGTGCCGCCGAAGCCGAACGAATTGGAGAGGACGGCACGCACGCGCGCATCGCGGCTTGCGAGTACGTAGTCGGCGGCGAGTGCCGGGTCGGGTTGCGTCGTGTTGACGCCGGCCGGCACGAACTGCTCGCGCAGCGCGAGCGCGGCGACGACCGCCTCGAGCGCACCCGCCGCGCCGAGCGTATGGCCGGTCGCGCCCTTCGTCGAACTGCACGGCGTGCTGGCAAACAGCGCGCCGATCGCGCGGCTTTCGGCCGCGTCGTTGCTCGGCGTCGCGGTGCCGTGCAGGTTCACGTAGTCGATATCGTTCGCGCCGAGACTGGCGGCCGTGAGCGCCTGCTCGATCGCGACGCGCGCGCCGAGCCCGTCCGGATGCGGCGACGACATGTGATGCGCGTCGCTCGATTCGCCGATGCCGAGCAGCAGGATCGCGTGGGCGTCGAGTGCGGCGGGCGAGTCGGGCACGCGTTCGACGAGCGCGAACGCGGCGGCCTCGCCGATCGAGATACCGTCGCGCGCGACGTCGAACGGACGGCACGGCTGGCGCGACAGCAGTTCGAGCGAATTGAAGCCGTACAGCGTCGTCAGGCACAACGAATCGACGCCGCCGACGACGGCCGCGTCGATCAAGCCTGCCTCGATCATGCGGCGCGCGGAGCCGAACACCTTCGCGCCGGACGAGCAGGCGGACGAGATCGCCATCGCCGGCCCGCGCAGCGCGAGAAACGCGCGCACGAATGCGGCCGGCGAATACGGGTTGTGCGTGTGCGCGTAGCGGAAGTCGGCAGGCAGCGCGCCGCTTGCCGGATCGCGGCGCTGATAGGCGTGCTCGGTTTCGAGGATGCCGGCCGTGCTCGTGCCGATGAACACACCGACGCGCGCTGCACCGTAGCGCGCGACAGCCGCCGCGACGCGTGCGTCGAAGTTGTCCTGCGTGAGGCCGAGCTGCGCGAGGCGGTTGTTGCGGCACGCGAAGTCGGCGAGGTCGGCCCGCACGGGCTGCGCATCGACGCCGTCCACCGCGCCGATCCACGTGTCGAGATCCGCATGCTCGAAGTCGCAGGGCTGGAGCCCGCCGCGCGCGTGGCGCAGCGCATCGAGGGTCGCATCGAGGCCGCGGCCGATGCAGCTGGTGGCGGTGAAGTGCGAGAGCAGGAGAGGTTTCACGAGGGTCGCATCCGGTGGCCGGAACGGGCGCCGCAGCAGGGCTGGCAGGCGCGCCGCTCGAAGTCAGATTTTATCAAACGGGTGGGCCGAGCCGGCCGGCTCGGCCGGCCCGCCGGGCGGTTCCGGCGCGAGCGCCGCGCGCAGCGTGGTCCAGTGCAGTTGCGCATCGACGGCCGCGCGCAGCACCGCCTGCAGCACGTCGAGCACGACCGGTTCACCGCGCGCGTCACGCGCCGCATGGCCGTCGTGCACGAGCAGGATGTCGCGTGCCGCGAGACCGTGCAGCAGGCGGCGCGTGACGGTCGCGGCATCGCGTGCGCGCGTGTCGAAACCGCGCCGCGTCCAGCTGGCCAGCTGCAGGCCGAGTTCGCACAGCACCGGTTCGAGAAACGGGTTGCGCAGGCCGGCCGGCGCGCGGAAGAACAGCGGGCGCGTGCCGGTGAGCTCGGTCAGCGTCTGCTGCGCGGCCGCGATCTCGCGCCGCAGCGCGGCGGGCCCCGACAGCGAGAATGTGTGCCGGTGCCGCTGGCTGTGGTTTTCGATCGCGTGACCGCGCGCGACGATCGCCTCGATCCAGCGCGGATGACGGCGCGCGAGATCGCCGATGCAGAAGAACGTCGCGCGCGCATCGTAACGGTCGAGCAGGTCGAGCACGCGCGGCGTGACGTCCGGGTCCGGGCCGTCGTCGATCGTCAGCGCGATGCGGCGGCCCGCACCCGGTGGCAGGTGCGTCCAGTTCGGGCCGAGCAGCGTGCTGCGCGGCCACAGGCCGGCGGCGGTCAGCGCAAGATGGGACGCGACCACGCCACCGACCGCCCACGGCCACGCGGCCGGCTGCGCGACGACGGCGGCGGCCGCGCCCGCATGCAGCGCGGCCGTGCCCGCGATCAGCGGCGTCGGCTTCCAGCGGCGCGCATCGCCGGGCTGTCGCGACGGAACGGACGACGGCGCGCTCATGCGCGGCCTCCTTGATGACGGTTGCCGGTTGCGGACGCAGCCTCGCGCGGCGCAAGAATCGCCGCGAACGCGAGCGCGAGCATCGCGCCCGGGCCGACGGTCAGCCCGAAGGTTTCGAGTAGCGGCACGTGTGACAGCGCCAGCAACCCGAAGCCCGCGACCGTCGCGAGGTTCGCGATCAGCAGCGACACGAGCGTGTACGGCGTGACGGGCTGCGCGTCGTCGCGCTTGCAGAAGAACAGCGCGTAGTTCGAGCCGACCGCGACGATCAGCAGCATCCCGACGAGATGCAGGATCGTCAGTTGCACGCCGGCGAGCGCGAAGCCGGCCGTCACGACCAGCACGGCCGCGACGAGCGGCGCGAGCGCGCGCACGACGCGACGCGGCGAGCGCAGCGCGATCAGCAGCAGCACGGCGATCGCGGCGAAGCCCGCGAGCGACAGCCGGATGTCCTCGTGCACGTAGCTCACGTACAGGCGATCGGCTTCGGCCTTCATGTCGACGAACAGCGCATCGGGCACGCCCGCGCGCGCGACGGCCGCGCGAATCGGCGTCGCGTCGAGACTCGATGCCGGTTGCGCGGTGCGAGCGGCGTCCGGCGCGCGCAGCGGCAGCATCGCGCTCCAGCGGCCGTCGCGTTCGGTCAGCAGCGCATCGACGGCGAGCGCCATCGACGTGCCGCGCAAGTCCGCGCGCGTGAGCAGCGGCGCGTGGCGCGCAGCCCCGACGTCGGTGATGAACGGCGCGAACAGGTCGGGCTTGACCGCGATCGGCTGGTTCGCGACGGCGTCGTGCATCCGCGCGGCGAGCGCGCCGGTATCCGGCAGGCTCGCCCGGCGCGCGCGCTGCGCGGCGTCGCTCGGCAGGTAGCGCGCGGGGCTTTCGAAGCCGGCGAGCGCGCCCTGGTCGACGAGCGGTTGCAATTGCGCGGCCACTTTTTCGGCACCTTCGAGCGCGGCCTGTTCGGTCGATGCGGCAATCACGACGAGGTAGCGCACGTCGGGTGCGCCGACGTCCGCGCGCAGCCGTGCGTCGAGCGCCTGCGCTTGCGCCGGCACGGGGCTGAGCGCGGCGAGTTCGCGGCTCCACAGGCCGTCGCGATGCAGCACGAGCGTCGCGCCCGCGGCGATCACGAGCACGGCGAGCGGCCAGCGCAGCCGCGGCGCGGCGTCGGCTGCGCGCGCGAGCACGGCGCCGACGCGTGACACGTCGCGGATCGCGACATGCTCGCCGCGCAGGTGCGGCAGCACGAAGCGCGTGACGAGCGCGGCGGCCGTCAGCCCGACGATCGAGTACAGCCCGAGCTGCACGAGGCCCGGAAATCCGGAGAACAGCATCGACGCGAAACCGCACACGGACGTCAGCACGCCGAGCCGGATCGTCGGCCAGTACGCGGCGACCCATGCGCGCGTCGCGTCGGCCGGGCGCGCTGCGCCGCGCGTGCCGGCCTGCGCCGACTGCACGAACAGGTAGATCGAATAGTCGACGGCTTCGCCGATCAGCGTCGTACCGAAGCCGAGCGTCAGCCCGTGAACCGTGCCGAACGCGAGGCTGACCGCCGCGATGCCCGCCGCGACACCCGTCAGCACCGGCAGCAACCCGAGCGCGAGCGTGCGCGGCGAGCGGTACAGCGTCAGCAGCAGTGCGACGATCAGCACGACGCTCGCCGTCGACAGCCGTTCGACGTCGTGCCGGATCGTGTCGCGCGTGTCGACCGAGAACACACCGGGCCCCGTCATCGCGAGCGTGGTCGCGGCGGCATTCGGCATGGCCTGCTTCGCAGTGGCGAACGCGCGGCGCACGGTGTCGATCGCGCGGGCCTGGGCGTCGGTATCGGAACCGGCGGCGGCCGTCTGCACGACGAGCACCGCGCGCGTGCCGTCGCGCGACGCCCACACGCCGTCGCGGCTCGCCGGTTCCGCCGCGCTGTCGAACTGGTCGACGAGCGTGGCGACTTCACCGGTCGGGTCGCGCGGCAGCATCGCCTTGGCCACGAGGCCGGCCGACGAGCTCAGCAGGTCGAGGCTGTCGCCGAGCGCCTGATGCAGGCCGGCGGCGCTGAAGCGCTGCGGCGTGACGGCCGGGCTCAGCAGGTAGCGGTGATCGAAGATGAACTGGCGATCGCGCGCGTCGTTCGCGGCTTCGCCGTTGTGAACGGCCGCGAACTGCGGATCAGTGTGCAGCGTGCCGGCGACGCGTCGCGACAGCGCGGCGCGCGTGGTGGCATCGCCGCCGTCGATCGCGACGAGGATCAGCCGCGACACGATGCCGTCGCGCAACTGGTCGACGAGCACGCGCTGCCCGGCGCTCGGCGCACTCGGCAGGAACGCGGACAGGTCGGCCGTGAAGTGCGCACGCCCGATCGCGACGCCGCACGCGACGAGCACAAGCAGCCACACGAGCACCGCGCGCTGCCGCAGCGCGTGCAGGCGGTGGGCGACGGGTGAGGATCGTGTGCGTTCGTCCATCAGTTGGCGTTCGCCGGAACGGGTTGCAGGCGCATCACCGAACGGTCGCCGTCGGCCTGCCGGATCGCGACGCTGCGCAACACGTCGCGCGTGCCGTCGAGCGTGATCGTGCTGACAACCTTCAGCATCCGCGAGTCGAGCGGCGTGAGCGTCAGCGTCCAGTCGTCGCCGCGCCCGGCGAGCGCGACCTTGTACACCTGTTCGAGCGCGAAGCGGTTGCCGGCGAGCGTCGCGCGGATGCTGTCGATGAACGCGCCGAGTTCCGGATAGCGTGCGAGCGCGAGCGTGTACTTGCGGTTGTTGCGCTCGACGGTGAGCATGTCGCCGTCGACGACGAGGTGTTCGGGCTTCGGGCTCAGCGTGTGCTTCTCGAGATGATCGGGCGCGACGAATACAAGTTCGCCTGACGATTCGACCGGCTGCGTCGCGATCGATAGGTACTTCGTCTCGGTGAACGTCGCGCGTCCCGACTTGTGCTGTGCGAGCGTCGACATCAGCCGGTCGAGCGTCCACGCGGGCACCGTATCGGCCGCCTGCACGGGCGCGGCAGCCAGCGCGATCGCGGCGGGGGTTGCCGCGACGGCGACGGCGACGGCCAGCATGCGGACGGCACGACGCAGCGCGGACGGGAGCGTGGGCAGGCGGCGGCGAACGGCGGTCATGCGTCGGAATCCCTCGTGGCGGACAGGCCGGCACCGGCGCGCGCCGCGTCGCTGCGCGCGGTCACGGTCGCGGCATCGCCGCCTTGCCAGAAATCGAAATAGTTGAACCAGTTGTACGGTGCCGCGCGGCAGTACTTGTCGAGCAGCGCGACGTAGCGCGCGAGCGCCGCGTCGACGGCCGCCGCGCGTGCGTCGCGCCGCACGTCGGAGAAATCGGCGAGCGTCTCGAAGTGCACATCGTAGCGGTTGCCGTCGCGATAGAGGCCCGTCATGAAGATCACCGGACGCTTCAACATCGCGGCCATGTAGAGTGGCCCGAGCGGGAACGCGGCCGGCGCGCCGAGCAGCGGCAGCCGCCGCAGCGACGCGGCCGCGTCGTCGAGCAGCGTGCGGTCGGCGAGCATGCCGACCATGCAGTTCGCGTCGAGGCGCTCGCGCACCTTCAGCATCGAGTCGACCTGCCCGAGCGGAATCACTTCCGGCTGCGCGGCGGGATTCACCGCGGCGAGCGTTGCATTGATCTTGCGCGCGTTCTTCTCGTACATCGTCACGACCACGCGCAGGTCCGGGTGCGTGCGGCCGATCGCGCGCACGACCTCGAAGCTGCCGAGGTGCGCGCCCATCAGGAATGCGCCGCGTCCGCCCGCGAGTGCGTCATCGACGAGCGTTTCGCCGTGCAGCCGGATGTCGAACAGGTCGAAGCGCCCGTTCATCAGGTAGATGCGATCGTGGATCGTTGCCGCGAACGTGAACACGTGCCGGTACACGTCGCGCCAGCGCGCGGGGCGGCCGAGCACGCGGCGCAGGTAGTCGCGCGATGCCGCGCATGCGACCGGCGAGAACAGCACGAAATACGTCGCGATCAGGTGCAGCACGACGCGCGCGCGCTGCCGGCCGAAGCGCAGCGAGATCCACGTCATCGCGCGCAGCAAGCCGGCATTGCTGCGCTCCTGGCGTTCGGCCCACGCGGTGCGCTTCATGGCTGCGCGCCATCCTGCGCGGCCGGCGGTGCGGACAGCACACCGCTCGCAACTTCACGCGCCCCGGCGCGCAGCGTGAAGCGGATCGCGCCGCTGGAGGCCGCGTCGTAGGCGAGATCGAGCGGTTCGCCGGGGGCGACCGGGCTCAGGAATTTCGCGGACCCGAGCCGCCACGTGTGCAGCGGGCGGTTCAGCGCCGTGCCGATCGCCTGGATCGCGTGATCGAGCAGCACGACGCCCGGCACGACCGGATGGCCGGGGAAGTGGCCTGGCAGTGCGGGGTGATCGGCGGGGATCGTGAACCCGAGCGCGGGTGCAGGCGCGGGCGTGCCGGCCGGGTCGCATACGGGCGTCGGCGCGGCTGCGGTGCGCGCATGTTGCGCAACGAGCGCGGCGAGCACGTCGCGCGGCAGCTTGCCCGTTTCGTTGCGCGGCAGCGCGTCGACGAACACGAGCGGGCGCGGCATGAACGCGGGGTCGATTCGCTCGCGCAGCGCGCGCTGCAGGTCGGCTGCCGCGAGCGTCGGTGCGACGACCAGCGCGACGAGACGCGTGACCGGTTCGAGGCCCGCGTCGGCGTGTGCGGGCGCGGCTTCGTCGGGCATGAAGAACACGCCGTCGATCACCTGCGGAATCGCATTGAGCTGATGGTTCAGGTACGCGAGCGACGTGCGCTTGCCGGCGATGTTGACGAGGTCGGCCTTGCGGCCGTGCAGCAGGAACCGGCCGTCGCCGAGCAGTTCGAGCGCATCGCCCATCGGCACGGGCGCCTCGACGTGCCCGCCCGACACCCAGATCGTTGGCTCGCCGTCGTCGCTCTCCGGGTCGTCGCGCGCGTCGAGCCGGATATCCGGAAACAACGCCCACGTCGCGCCTTGCGACGTGCGGCGCGTGGCGATCTGGCCGGTTTCGGTGCTGCCGTAGATCTCGACGAGCGGCGCGTCGAGCGCGGCCTCGGCTTCGCACGCGAGCTTTTCCGACAGCGGCGCGGTGGCCGACAGCACGAGCGCCGCGGGTGGCAGCGCATGGCCGGCCGCCAGCAGCGCACGCAGGTGGATCGGCGACGTGACGAGCACGCGCGGCTGCGGGATCGCGTCGAGTTCGTCGCGAATGTCGACCGGGTAGAACGGCTGGCGGTTGCTGAACGCGAGGCCGCCGATCAGCGCGAGCAGCACCGTCGACTCGAAGCCGTACATGTGCTGCGCGGGCACCGTGCCGATCAGCGTGGCCGCGCGGCCGTCGAGCAGCCCGAGGCGGTCGGCCGCCGCGCGCACGCAGCCGACCAGGAAGCCCCAGGTCTTGCGGTGCGGCACCGGCGCGCCGGTCGAGCCGGACGTGAACACGTAGGCCATGATCCGCGCCGCATCGATCTGCGGCACGACGAACGGCGCATCGCTCGCGAGCGCGCCGGGGGCGGCATCGGGGTACGCGAAGCGCGGCAGGTCGATCGCGCAGTCGGGCGCGTCGTGCAGGCAGAACGCGTCGGGCGCGAACGAGGCGAGCTGGCGGACCATTTCCGGCGTGTGCGTCGACGGCAGCAGGCTGATCTTGCCGGCCACGAGCGCGGCGCACAGGCTGACCGCGAAGCGGTAGCGGTCGCGGCACACGTTGAACACGTGGCCGCCGGTGGGCAGCGCGGCGGCCACGCGTGCGACGTCGGCGACGAACGCGCGCACGGTGACGGGCGCGCCGTCGCGCCAGGCGATCGTCTGGTCCGGAGACGAATGAAAAACCAGCGGGTGAGTCGGCATAAATCGGTCAAAACGGGAGCGAAGGCCGGTGCGCCGCACGGCGGCGCCGCGCCGGCCGTGAATTCATCGTGACGGCTGCGATGCGTGGGTCGTCGCGCGATACGCGCGCACCGCATCGACCATGCGCGGCCGCGCTTCGTGCGGCAGTGCGAAGCGCCGGCACGCATGCTCGGCGGCGAACATCACGGCGACGAGCGGCAGCGACAGGTAGTTCGCGAACGTCGACCACGTGACGATCGGCGCGGTCGCGAACAGCAGCGTCGACACGGCGGCGATCGCGACGAAGAACAGCGTCCATGCGAGCGTGATCCGCCGCGTGTAGCGCGCGACGGCCGGCGTGATCGTGCCGTGGATCATCGTCGCGAAGCGCGTGCACAGCGGCACCTGGCCGGCCGCGAGCGTGCGGCCGAACAGCAGCGCCATCGCGAGGTTGAAACTTGCGTGTTCCAGATACAGGCCCCATTCGAAATGCCGGGCGAGCGGCACGCGCGTGGCCCACAGCGCGGCGGCGGCAAGCAGCCACGCCGGCACGAGCCACGCGCGATGCGGCGAGCGCAGCGCCGCGCCGAGCGCGAGCAGCAGCGGCGGCACGAGCGCCATCGCGAGGCCGAAGCCGTGCGCGCCGGGCGTCGCGGCCGCGTAGTGCGCGCCGGCCTGGTATGCCGCGACGGCGCCGACTGCGGCGAGGCCGCGCGCGACGGGCAGCAGCCGGCTCATCGGCGGCCTCCGCACACGCGGCGCACGAACGCGCGACCGGCGGCCGGGCGGCAGCGGACGGACGGGCGAACCGGAACGGAGCGGAAGGACGGGCGCGGCATGACTGGCGACATCGGGCGGATCGTGGCCGGACGCGGTGGTCAGGCCGTCAAACATCATATGAATGGCGGCCGGGACGCGGGTCCGGGCCGGTGGTCGGGCACGCTCATTTTAGGGCCGCGGCACCGCGTGTTCGGGGCGGGCGCGAACGGGTTTTGTAACCGATTGTATGGCGCCGGACGAACGGTTTCTCGGGGTCGGTCCATTTCCATCCAAAGCGGCTCAAGCGTCTCGTGCATTCGGGTCCCGAAACCGGCCGCGGCGCGGGCTCGCCAGTCTGTAACCATTGGCGGTATACGGCCCGATACCCCTTCGTCTAGAATCCGCGTAACTTTTACAAACGATCCCCAAATAACGCAGGCGGGGACGCCGGCAGACGCCGAAGGGACGGAGATTCGCACGCGCCGGGCGTGCATGGCGATTGCCGTTTCCGGGCGCCTTCCGCTGCCACGGGCCGCCTGCCCGCACGCATGATGAACGCACTGGAACAAGAGCTCGCCACGCTGATCATCGGCGAACTGAATCTCGAAGACGTCCCGCTCGAAACAGTGACGGCCGAGACCCCGCTGTATGGCGAGGGTTTCGGGCTCGACTCCATCGACATCCTGGAAATCGCCCTGCTGATCTCGAAGAAATACGGCTTCGAGCTGCGTTCGGACAATCCGGACAACCAGAAGATTTTTGCGACGCTCGGTGCACTGGCTGCGTACGTCGCCGGGCACCGCACGAAGTGACGGCGTCGCGCACGGGCGCGGCGCGCAGATGATGACGGCACGCGGCCGCGATCGGCAGACGATACGCGGCCGCGTCGATCAAGGTGGAACGCGATGAACGGAGCAATTCGATGCGGGCGCTCGTGACGGGCGGCAGCGGCGCACTCGGGCAGGCGATCTGCACGGCGCTCGCGCAGGCCGGCCATGAAGTGTGGGTGCATGCGAACCGCCATCTCGCGCAGGCGGAGGCGGTCGCGCAGCAGATCGTCGCGGCCGGCGGCACCGCGCACGCGATCGCGTTCGACGTGACCGACGCCGATGCGACGCTCGCCGCGCTGCAGCCGTTCATCGACGATGCGCCGGTGCAGATCCTCGTCAACAACGCGGGCATTCACGACGACGCGCCGATGGCCGGCATGTCGCGCCGGCAGTGGCACAGCGTGCTCGACGTGACGCTCAACGGTTTCTTCAACGTCACGCAGCCGCTGCTGTTGCCGATGATCCGCACGCGGCGCGGACGGATCGTCAACATCGCGTCGGTGGCCGGCGTGACCGGCAATCGCGGGCAGGTCAACTACGCGGCCGCGAAGGCGGGGCTGATCGGCGCGACGAAGTCGCTGTCGCTGGAGCTCGCGTCGCGCGGCATCACCGTGAACGCGGTCGCGCCCGGCATCATCGAATCGCCGATGGCCGAACAGGCGTTTCCCGCGGAACGCATCAAGCAGCTCGTGCCCGCGCAGCGCGCGGGCCGGCCCGACGAAGTCGCGGCGATGGTCGCGTACCTGGTATCCGACGCCGCGGCCTATGTGACGGGGCAGGTGCTGTCCGTCAACGGCGGGCTCGCATGACGAAGCGCGCAGCGTCGGCGTGACGTAACGCAACGCGGCGCAGGCCGCGATGTTGCGCGGCCTGCGCCGCATAGTGAGGAAATCGAAGTGTCCGTGCATCCAGTCGACGCCGAACGGCGCCCGTGTTCCCTGTCGTCCTCTGCCGAGCCGGTCGTGCGCGGACGGACGACGGCCGGGCCGGCCGCATCGCGATCGGGCGAATCGCTCGCGCGCGGCGACGACCGCGCACTGCGGCTCGTCCGGATGAGCCATGCGCGGCTTGCCGCGTTGCTGGACGATGCGCGTGGTCGTGGCGACGGATTCGAGCGCGCGTTTCCGGGCGCATTGGGTGCGGTGTGCATCGGCGCGGCCTGCCTTCAGGACGAATCGCACGCGGACGCGGCGGCACGGATGCTGGCCGATGTCGTGCCCGGCCTGCCGATCGCGCCGGTGCCGATGGCGCTGCTCGGTGCCGGCATCGCGCCGGACGACGCCGTCTGCGAAATCTGGCAATGCGATGCGCACGACCTGCGCAGCGAACGGCGCGGCGCGCTGCACTATCGGTACAGCGAAACGGCGGGCCTCGTGTTCGGCAGCATCGTCGTGCAAGAAGAAGCACATGAGGCGAACGAAGCGCCCGACGGCGGCACACCGCTCGAACGCGCGACGCACGACGCGTACCGCGCCCTGTTCGACGTGCTCGATTCGCTCGGCATGCCGCATCCGCTGCGCATCTGGAATACCGTGCCGGCGATCAACGCGGTGCAGTTCGGGATCGAGCGCTATCGTCAGTTCAATATCGGCCGTCAGCACGCGTTCGACGCGTGCCGCCGCGCGCTGACGGGCGGCGTGCCGGCCGCATGCGCGCTCGGTTCGGTCGTGCCGGTCGCGGGCGATGCGTCGCCGGCCGCGCCGCTCGCGATCCACTTCCTCGCGAGCCGTACGCCGGCCGATCCGGTCGAGAACCCGCGCCAGGTCAGCGCGTATCACTATCCGGCGGAGTACGGCCCGCGCGCGCCGACGTTCGCGCGCGCAGCCGCATGGTCGGAGGGCGACGCCGCGCCGGTGCTGTTCGTATCGGGCACCGCGAGCATCGTCGGGCACCGCACCGTGCATCACGGCGACGTCGTCGCGCAAACGCGCGAGACGGTCGCGAACCTCGCGGCCGTGCTCGAGCAGGCCGCGCGCCAGGGGCACGGCCCGTTCTCGCTCGCCGACCTGAGCTATCGCGTCTACGTGCGCGATGCCGGCGATACCGAGGCATTGGCCGCGATCGAGCGCGTGCTGCGCGAGGCGGCCGGCCCCGGCGTGCGTCCGCTCGTCGTTCATGCGGACGTGTGCCGCGACGACCTGCTGGTCGAGATCGAGGCCAGCGCGGGTCATGAGGAGGCGTGGCTGTCATGAAGCGAGAAAACCTCACGATCGAGCAACCGGCCCCGCACGCGGGCGACGTCGACGAAGCCTGCCGGCGTTCGCCGGCAAGTCATAAACTTTTGTCAGGATCCCCGTCTTCGCAATCGGCCGTTTCCATGTCCAAGCTGCACGCCTCGTCCACCCATCTCGTCCTGATTCCGAGCTACAACCCGGGCACCAAGGTCGACACGACCGTGCGCAATGCCCGTGCGCAGTGGAATCCGGTGTGGGTCGTCGTCGACGGCAGCACCGACGGCAGCGCCGAACAGTTGCAGGCGATGGCCGAGCGCGACCCGGGCTTGCGCGTGATCGTGCTGCCGGAGAATCGCGGCAAGGGCGCCGCGGTGCTCGCCGGGCTCGACGCGGCGGCCGCGAGCGGCTTCACGCATGTGTTGACGATGGACTCCGACGGCCAGCATCCGGCCGACCTGATTCCCGCGTTCATGGGCACGTCGCAGGCCGCACCCGACGCGATGGTGCTGGGCGTGCCGAAGTTCGACGCGAGCGCGCCGCAGTTGCGCGTGCAGGGCCGCCGGCTGTCGAACGCATGGGCCGACCTCGAGACGCTGTGGGCCGGGATCGGCGATTCGCTGTACGGGTTTCGCGTGTATCCGGTCGCGCCGCTGGCCGCGATCATGCGCCGCCAGCCGTGGATGCGCGGCTTCGACTTCGATCCCGAGGCGGCCGTGCGGCTGTGCTGGGCCGGCGTGCGGCCGATCCGCATCGACGCGCCGGTGCGCTATTTCGGCCGGCACGAGGGCGGTGTCTCGCACTTCCATTACGGCCGCGACAACGCACTGCTCGCGTGGATGCACCTGCGCCTGTTCACCGGCTTCGCGGTGCGGCTGCCGATGCTGGTCGCGCGGCGGCTGACGCGGCGCCACGACCAGACCGCCTGAACGGGCCCGCCTTCCATTCCGATCGTCGCCCGGTTGCGGCGATTGCGCTGCTTTTTGTCGTCAATCCCGCGATGGCGTGCCGCTTCGTTCCAATCCGACCGGTAATGAACGTGTCATCGGATGTAAACATCTGGTAATTTTCTGCCGGATTATGCAAAATCGCCGCTCCCAAATACAACTATCGAGGGATTCCGGGATGCAACTCAAGAAAGCGGTGGCAGCGTGTGGCGTGGCGTTTCTGTTGAGCGCGTGCGGCGGGGTACAGAGCCTTGACGCGAACAGCCTGACGTCGGCGGGGACCAGCCTGTACAAGGCAGCGACGCTGTCGGATGCCGACATCGCCGCACTGTCGAATGACTCGTGCAAGTCGAGCGACGCCGAATCGAAGATCGCGCCGGCGAACAGCGCGTACGCGAAGCGCCTGACGAAGGTGATGAAGGGCTTCGGCGACATGACGCTGAACGGCCAGAAGATCAACTACAAGGTCTACATGACCAAGGACGTCAACGCGTGGGCGATGGGCAATGGCTGCGTGCGCGTGTACAGCGGCCTGATGGACCAGATGAACGACGACGAGCTGCGCGGCGTGATCGGCCATGAAATGGGCCACGTTGCACTGGGTCACTCGAAGAAGGCGATGCAGACGGCCTACGCGGTCAGCGCGGCGCGCACCGCGGCCGGCGCGGCATCGCCGGGCGTGGCGGCACTGTCGAGCTCGCAGCTCGGCGACATCACCGAGAAGTTCATCAACGCGCAGTTCTCGCAGACGCAGGAAAGCGCGGCCGACGACTACTCGTTCGACCTGATGAAGCAGAAGGGCATGAACCAGAAGGGCCTCGTCACCGCGTTCCAGAAGCTCGCGAAGCTCGACGGCGGCCAGAGCTCGATGATGAGCTCGCACCCGTCGTCGGCGAGCCGTGCGCAGCACATCGAAGATCGCATCGCGAAGGGCAGCTGATCGCGCAACCGAGCGCCTGCCGCGGCGGGCGATCGACCGGCGAAATGAAAAACCCCACGCTCTTCCGGGCGTGGGGTTTTGTTTTTGGGGCGTACGCTGCTTACGGCACCATGCCTGGCAGCACGTACGCCTGCGCGAGCGTGATCAACCCGACGATCACTGCGAACAGCAGGCTGTGCCGCACCGTGAAGCGGAACAGCTCGGACTCCTTGCCGACGAGGCCCGTCGCCGCGCAGGCGACCGCGATCGATTGCGGCGAGATCATCTTCGCAGTCACGCCGCCGGTCGTGTTCGCGGCCACCGCGAGCGTCTCGGGCACGCCGAGCTGATGGGCCGTGGCCTGCTGCAGCGAGCAGAACAGCGCGTTCGACGACGTGTCCGAGCCCGTCAGGAACACGCCGAGCCAGCCGAGGAACGGCGAGAAGAACGGGAACGCGGCGCCGGTCGCAGCCAGCATCAGCGCGAGCGTCGACGACATCCCCGAATAGTTCGCGACGAACGCGAACGCGAGCACCAGGCCGATCGACAGGATCGGGCGCGTCAGCTCCCTCAGCGTCTCGCCGAACGTGACGAGCGCGTCGCGCGGCTTCATCCGCAGCAGCGCCATCGAGATCAGCGCGGTCACGAGGATCGCGCTGCCCACCGCCGACACGAGATCGATCTTCAGCACCGCGTCGAGCGCCTTCGGCGTTACGGCGATCGGCGCGGTCTTCACGACGAGCTGGTCGAGCCCCGCCACATGGAACTTCAATACGGTCGACGCGAGTGCACCGTGAGCAGCGAACAGCGCCTTGAACGGCGCAATGCTCCACACGGTGACGACGGCCGTCAGGATCAGGAACGGCGACCACGCGCGCACGGTTTGCGCGAGCGTGTACGGCGACGCCTGCCGGCGCGTGCCGGTGCCGAAGCCGTTGCCCGAGCTTGCGCCGCCGAAGCCCGCGAGCGCGGCGCCGCCGCCCGACGCGACGAAGCCGTCGGCCGTCTGCTTCGCGGTGCGCGGCTGCCAGACCTTCAGGAACGCGGCGAGCGCGACGAGGCTGACGAGCGACGACGTGATGTCCGGCAGCTCGGGCCCGATGTGGTTCGACGTGAAGTACTGCGTCACCGCGAAGCTGCCGCCCGCGACGAGCGCGGCCGGCCAGGTCTGTCGCACGCCGCGCAGGCCGTCCATCATGAACACGAGCCAGAACGGCACCGCGAGCGACAGCAGCGGCAACTGGCGGCCGGCCATCGCGCCGATATGGAACGGGTCGATGCCCGTCACCTGCCCGGCGACGATGATCGGGATGCCCATCGCACCGAACGCGACCGGCGCGGTGTTTGCAATCAGACACAATCCCGCCGCGTGCAGCGGCTTGAAGCCGAGGCCGACGAGCAGCGCGGCCGTGATCGCGACGGGCGCGCCGAAACCGGCCGCGCCTTCGAGGAACGCGCCGAACGAGAAGCCGATCAGCAGCATCTGCAAGCGCTGGTCGTCGGTGATCGACAGCACGGACGCGCGAATGATGTCGAACTGGCCGGTCTTCACGACGATCTTGTACAGGAACACGGCCGCGACGATGATCCACGCGATCGGCCACAGGCCGTACGCGACGCCGAAGCCGGCCGCCGCGAGCGCCTGCGGCAGGGGCATCCCGTACGCGAGGATCGCGACGCCGAGCGACAGCAGCAGCGTGATCGCCGCCGCGACGTGGCCCTTGAGCCGCAGCGCGGCCAGCGCGACGAAAAAGAAGATGATCGGGATTGCGGCGACGAACGCCGACAGCCCGAGGCTGCCGAGCGGGGTGTAGATCTGATGCCAGGCCTGCATGGATGTCTCCTCCATAGGTTTTTGTCGGTACGGCTTGAAAAACGAAACGGCTATTCGGGCTGGCCGCGTGCGCGCAGCAGGTCGGACAGGCTGCGCGGCGCCGGTTCGAGCGGCGTGCGGTGCTGCGTCCAGCCCATCTGTTTCGCGGGCGTCAGCGCACGCAGCCGGGTTGCGGTCCAGCGGAACGCGCGGTACGCGCGTGGATGTGCGAACGCGCCCGACCAGAAGCGCCACACGAGGTCTTCCGCGCGGTTGTAGTTCGCGCCCTGGCCGCGCAGCGGATGCGCGACGGGTTCGTCGGGCTTGCGGTTCGCTTCGGTGCGCAGCCGCACGAGCAGTTGCGGGATCGGAATTCGCACCGGGCACACCTCGCCGCATGCGCCGCACAGCGTCGATGCGGTCGGCAGGTCGGCCGTCGCGTCGAGGCCGAGCAGGTGCGGCGAGATGATCTTGCCGATCGGGCCCGGGTAGGTCGTGCCGTATGCGTGGCCGCCGATGCGCGTATAGACGGGGCAGTGGTTCATGCACGCGCCGCAGCGGATGCACTGCAGCGTCGCGCGCAGCTGTTCGTCCGCGTAGGCCTGCGTACGGCCGTTGTCGAGCAGCACGAGGTGCAGCTCGCGCGGGCCGTCGCGTTCGCCGTCGCGGCGCGGGCCCGAGATCAGGTTGAAGTAGGTCGTGATCGCCTGGCCGGTGGCCGAGCGTGTGAGCAGGCTCGACAGCGGCACGATGTGCTCGAGCTTCTCGACGACCTTCTCGATCCCCATGATCGCCACGTGCGTGTCGGGCACCGTCGTCGACAGGCGACCGTTGCCCTCGTTTTCGACCAGCCACAGCGTGCCCGTGTCGGCGGCCGCGAAGTTCACGCCCGACAGGCCGATGTCCGCCTCGGCGAACGCGCGGCGCAGCGCGCGCCGGCCGGTCTGGATCAGCTCGTCGACGTCCTCCGTGTAGCGCGTGCCGGGGATGTGTTCCTCGAACAGCTCGGCGATGTCGCCGCGCGTCTTGTGGATCGCCGGCATCACGATGTGCGACGGCTTCTCGCCCGCGAGCTGCACGATGAATTCGCCCATGTCGGATTCGATGCAGTCGACGCCGTGCTCCGCGAGGTAATGGTTCAGCTCGATTTCCTCGCTCGCCATCGACTTGCCCTTGATCACGCGGCGCGCCTTCTTCGCCTGCGCGATGCCGAGCACGATCGCGTTTGCGTCGGCCGCCGTCTCGGCCCAGTGCACGTGCACGCCGGCTTCGGTGAGCTTCGTCTCGAGCCGTTCGAGCAGCGCGGGCAACTGCGCGAGCGCATGCTGCCGCACCGCTTCGCCGAGGTCGCGCAGTTGCTGCAATTCGGTGTCGTCGGGGAATTGCGATGAACGCTTGCCTTGCAGGAAGTCCATCGCGCCACGAAAGCTCTGGCGCAGCGCGGGATCGTCGAGCGCGGCGCGCGCGCGGGCCTTGAAGTCGCCGGGGGCGACGAATTGCACAGTGTGGTCGCTCATCGCGGGAAGTCCTCGCTGGCGGTGGCGGCCGGGCGGGCGGCTGCCGTATCGGTGACGATCACGACCCACAGACGGCGTGGGCCGTGTGCGCCATACGCGAGCGTCTGCTGGATGTCGGAGGTCTTCGACGGGCCCGACACCAGCACGAGGTTGGTCGGCATGCCGGCGTGCCAGCGCTCCGCGTGCACGGCCGCGTGCAGGTCCGGATGCAGCGTGCTCGCATGAACGAGCGCGACATGCAGCGGCGGCACCAGCGACACCGTGCGCGGCGTGCCGGCATCGGGTGCGAGCACGACGGTGCCGGTGGCCGCGATTCCCGAGCGCGCGACGGTGAAGCCCGCGTCGATCGTGTCGAACAGTTCGGTCTTCCACGCGTCGATCGGCCGGTCGAACGGCACGGGCGCGACCGTGTCGGGCAGCGCGCGGGCGAGCGCCGCGGATTCGGCGCGAGCCGGGTCGAGCAGCAGGCGGCGCACGCCGGCGTCGGCGAGCCGTGCAGCGAGTTGCGCGGGCCATTCGTCGCCGGTCGCGCACCAGACCTCCGCGTGCGACGCGGTGAGCGCGGCCTGCATCGTGTGGGCAAGCGTGTGCGGATCGTGCGCGGCCTCGTTCTGCGCGCGGCGCGTGTCGTAATGCGTGTCGATGCGTGCGTCGAGCGTGGGGGCGGCCGCTGCCGCGACACCCGGGGCGGCGGCGCGCAGCCGCTGGAGGATTGCGTCGCGCGCGCTCATTGCTTGTCTCCGCGCAGCGATGCGGCGCCGGCCGTGCGGCGCCACAGGAAACTGGCGAGGTGCTCGACCGGCAGCGGCGCGCCGGCCTTGTCGGCCGCGTGGCCGATGTTCAGCAGGCAGCCGCAGTCGGCGGACACGAGCCGGTCGCAGCCCGTCGCGCAGGCCGACGCGACCTTGTCGCGCACCATCGCGCCCGAGATGTCCGGGTGTTTCAGCGAGAACGTGCCGCCGAAGCCGCAACATTCGGATTCGCGTTCGTGTTCGATGCGCGTCACGCCCGGCAGTGCGTCGACGAGGGCGACGCCGTGGCCACGGGTACCCATCTCGCGGCGAGCCGCGCACGACGTGTGCAGCACCACGCTCTCGTCGGCGCCGGCCGGCGCGGCGAGCGCATCGAGCCGCACGTCGAGCACGTGCACGAGGAATTCGGTGAGTTCGTAGGTCCGTTCCGCAATCGCACGGGCCTTGGGGCCGTGGACGGGATCGTCGGCGAACAGCGCCGGCCAATGGTGCCGGATCATTCCGCCGCACGAGCCGGACGGCACGATCACGGGCCACGGTTGCGCGAACAGGTCGAGCTGCGCGGCCGCGACGCGGCGCGCTTCGTCGGGATTGCCGCTGCTGTAGGCCGGCTGCCCGCAGCAGCTCTGGCCGCGCGGATAGTGGACGGTCAGGCCTTCGCGTTCCAGCAGGCGGACCGCGTCGAGCCCGGCTTCGGGGACGAACAGGTCGACCAGGCAAGTCGCGAACAGGTAGACGTTCGCGGGGACGGCGGCGGGGTACTGCCTTTCGTTCATGTCTCGCTCCAGATGCGACGGCCCGGCATGCGGATGCGGGACGACGATTTCGCTGCATAATTCCCGCGACGGCGCCGTAGCTCAAATTGGTTGGGCCAATCGGCGCGGCACGCATTCCGCAGGGAGACGCGACGATGGCAGCGATGACGGCACGGGGCCGGACCGAAGTGGTGATGCGCAAGATCGAGACGGCGCTGCTCGACGGCACCTGGCCGGCCGGCGCGCGTCTGCCGGCCGAGCGCGTGCTCGCGCAGGAATACGGCGTCGCGCGCAATACGGTGCGCGAGGCGACCCAGCGGCTCGTCGCGCGCGGGCTGCTGCAGAGCCGGCGCGGCGCGGGCGTCTACGTGACCGACCAGTTGCGTGCCGGTATCGCGTCACCGTGGGGCCAGCTGGTTGCCGATCATCCGGCGCTGCGCGACGACATCCTCGAGTTCCGCCGCGTGCTCGAAGGCGCGACCGCCTATTTCGCCGCGCTGCGCGCCGATACGAACGACCGGCGCCGGATCCGTACGCTGCTGCGCGAGCTCGAAACCGCGCACGCGAACGGCGCCGCGGCCGTCGAAGCCGCGACCGACGCGAAGCTGCACGAGGCGATCGCGCTCGCGTCGCACAACACGATGTTCCTGCACCTGCATACGAGCGTGATCGGGATGCTGCGCGAACACATCTCGATCAACGTGGCGGGCATGACGACGCACGACGAGCAGGCGTCCGAGCTGCTGTTGCTGCAGCACCGCGTCGTGTGCGAAGCCATCTGCGCACAACGTCCCGAAGAGGCGCGCACCGCGATGCAGACGCACATCGACTACGTGCGCAGCCATTTCGAGCGCAGCGGCGACGGAGCCTGAGATTGGTCGGACCGCTTCGACGCGTGGCCCGTGCGGCGGGCACCTCCGGTGCGGCGAGGCATCGATGCCCGGCAGGCGGGTTCCCGTCCGCGGTCCGAAGCCGTCGGCGCTGCCCCGCGCGATTGACCGGTTCATCGGGCGCCCTCTAGAATCGGCCGGAACCGCGCGCCAGCCGCGCGTCGCGGCGCATGCGGGCCCTTTGTTCCGCCAGTCGAGGAAGTTTCCGTGTTCACCTCTTTGATCCGGCGCGCATCGGCCGCGCTGTCGTGGCGCGCCGCATGCCGCCCGGCCCGTGCGCTGGCCGCCGGCGCACTGCTGTCGCTCGTTGCCGCCTGCGCGACGCATCCGCCCGCCACGACGCTCGAGCGCCCGGTCTCCCACGCGTTGCCGCCCGATACCGCGACGCCGCTGCACGACGCGCTGGCCGCGCCCGAGGCCGCGCATCCGGGCCAGTCCGGTTTCCGGCTGCTGCCGGAAGGCGCCGAGGCGCTGCAGATGCGCATCGCGCTCGCACGGGCCGCGACGAAGACGCTCGACATGCAGTACTACATCGCGACCGAGGACACCACCGGCAAGCTGCTGCTCGCCGCTGCGCTGTACGCGGCCGATCGCGGCGTGCGCGTGCGGATGCTGGTCGACGACCTGAATTTCCGCGACATCGATCGCATCATGGCCGCACTGAACACGCACCCGAACATCGAGATCCGCGTGTTCAACCCGTTCGGCGCGACGCAGCACGGCATGGTCGAGCGCACGGCCAACTTCTTCACGCGCATCGACAGCTTCACGCGCCGGATGCACAACAAGGCGATGATCGCGGACAACCAGATCGCGATCGTCGGCGGCCGCAATCTCGGCGACGAATACTTCAGCGCGAGCCCGACGCTGCAGTTCCGCGATCTCGACGTGCTGGCCGCCGGCCCCGTGACGAACGACGTCTCGGCGAGCTTCGACACGTACTGGTCGAGCGCGAGCAGCTATCCGCTGAGTGTGCTGAATCACCAGTCGTTCGATCCGAAGGACCTCGACGCGACGCGCGACGAGCTGCGCAGCCATTGGCGCCAGAACGCCGAACCGTACAACGCGAAGCCGCTGAACGCGACGCCGCTCGCGCAGCAGATTGCGCGCGACGAGCTCGCGCTCGTATGGGCGCCGGCCGAGTTCAAGGTCGACGCGCCCGACAAGGTCGCGCGGCCGACCGACGCATACGTGAGCCCGCCGATGCAGCGCCTCGTCGAGCTCACGCGCGGCGCGCAGCAGGAATTCCTCGCGTTCTCGCCGTATTTCGTGCCGCACGACGCGGGCGTGAAGATCCTCGGCGAGACGACCGCACGCGGCGTGCGGGTCGCGATTCTCACCAATTCGCTCGCCGCGACCGATGCGGTCGCCGTGCAGGCTGGCTACGGGCCGTATCGCGTGCCGCTGCTGCAGCACGGCGTCGAGCTGTACGAGTTCAAGGCCCAGCCGGGCCGGCAGCGCGCGCGCCTGTTCGGGTCGCGCTCGCGGGCGAGCCTGCATGCGAAGGCGTACGTGATCGACCGGAAGATCCTCGTGATCGGCTCGATGAACCTCGATCCGCGGTCCGCGCACCTGAATACCGAACTGGCGCTCGTTATCCACAGCCCGGCGCTCGCACAGCAGGTCGCGACGATCTTCGCGCGCGTGACGCAGCCGGACGACAGCTACCGCGTGAGTCTCGTGACGCCGGCGAACGGCGGGTCGCCCGAACTCGAATGGACGGGCATCGACGACGGCCGGCCGACCACCTATCACGTCGATCCGCATGCGGGGCTGCTGCGCAACCTGATGACCGGCATGTTCATGCTGCTGCCGGTCGACGACCAGCTTTAAGGGGACGGAAGCGCTCCGGCTAAACCCGCGTTTCCGGTGCGCGGGGAATGGTGATATGGTTGTGCGCGCAACTAATGTGGCGCGCAAGTCGGTGCCGCCAGGCGGCCCGTACCACGCGGGCCGCGCACACCCGTAACCGGAGTTCCCCCATGCAACGTGTCCCGAACCAGCCGTTCACGCGTCCCGCCCGTTTCTCCGAAGCCGAATGGCAGGCGCGCGTGCAGCTCGCGGCGGCTTACCGCATCTTCGATCATCTCGGCTGGACCGAGCTGATCTACAACCATATCTCGCTGCGCGTGCCGGGCGAGGACGGGCATTTCCTGATCAATCCGTTCGGGCTCCATTACCGCGAGGTGTGCGCGTCGAACCTTGTGAAGATCGACATCGACGGCAACGTGATCGGTCATTCCGACTGGCCGATCAATCCGGCCGGCTTCACGTTCCACAGCGCGATCCATGCGGCGCTGCCCGATGCGCACTGCGTGATGCACGTGCACACGACACCGACGATGGCCGTGTGCTGTTCGCGCGACGGGCTGTCGTTCTCGAACTTCTATTCGGCGCAGCTGTACGGGAAGATCGCGTATCACGACTTCGAGGGCATCACCGTGCATCTCGAAGAGGGGCGGCGCATCGTCGAGAGCGCCGGCGGGCGGCCCGTGCTGCTGTTGCGAAACCATGGGCCCGTGACGATCGGCGCAACACTTGCGCAGACGTTCTCGCTGATGTGGCTGCTCAATCGCGCGTGTGAGGTGCAGATCGCCACGCATGCGATCGGCGATGCGTTGCCGATTGCGCCGCCCGTGCTCGAAGGGTGCGTGCGCGATTCGCTGAATTTCGATCCGAAGCATGGCGCGGGGCAGGATGCGTTCGACGCGCTGCAGCGTATCGTCGACTGCATCGATCCCGGCTATCGCGCGTGATGTGACGCGGCGCGATCGCTTCGTCATGCTTGATACGGTGT
Source organism: Burkholderia lata (assembly GCF_000012945.1). Taxonomy (NCBI): domain Bacteria; kingdom Pseudomonadati; phylum Pseudomonadota; class Betaproteobacteria; order Burkholderiales; family Burkholderiaceae; genus Burkholderia; species Burkholderia lata. Next base: position 3,219,658 of record NC_007510.1, on the reverse strand, counting down.
GAACCGGACCCGACTGGGGCGTGCGCAAAAAAAACGCGGCCGGGCGGCCGCGTGAATACTCGCAGACTCCTTCGGACGAAGGAAACAAGCAACTGTGAGACGAAGTGTAGCGAAAGGCTGCGCGCGGATTCAGTCACCGGGCTGCAAAGGTCCATTCCAGGTTGACGCAGACTGACGCGTCGCACGCCGCGCGAGCGGGCCGGCCGGGCGCGATGCGGCGATTCGCTGCATGGCCGTTCGGTGGGCTCCCGGCGCGGCGGCGATCGACTACCATCATGTCTGGCGCCCCCGCTCGGGCGGCGTACAACGTCGTACAAGGAGAGTCCATGCTCAAGCTGCGTTTGCTCCAGGTCGCGTTACTCGCGGGCGTGCTGGCCGCCGGCAGCGCCGCTGCCGAAACGGTGCGCCTGTCCGCCAATCTCCAGCCGTCGAGCGAAGTGCCGCCGACGGCGACCAAGGGCTCGGGCGACGTCGAGGCGACCTACGACACGGCCACCCACATGCTGCAATGGAAGGTCACGTACGAACACCTCACGGGGCCGGCCACCGCCGCGCACTTCCACGGGCCCGCACCGGTCGGCCAGAACGCCGGCGTGCAGGTGCCGATTCCGAAGGACGAACTGGCGAGCCCGATCAACGGTTCGAAGGAACTCACCGACGCGCAGGTCACCGACCTGATGGGCGGCAAGTGGTATTTCAACGTCCATACGAAGGACCACCCGTCCGGCGAGATCCGCGGCCAGGTGATGCCGGCGAACTGAGTGCCGGCGTTTGATCCGTGAGCGCCGGAAATCGGCAGACGCAGGCGGCATTCCGCTGTGTCGGGTGCGGGCATGAGGGCCATGCCGATGTGGTCGGTGCGATCAACATACTGGCGCGGGGGCACCGCGTTGCAGCCTGTGGAGAGCCGGTGCAGTCGGGCCGCTCCGTGAAGCAGGAACCCGCCGAGGCGATCTGAGACAAGCATCATCGTTTCAAACGCGGTAGGAATCCCGAGCCTTCAGGCGCGGGAGGATGTCAAGTAGAGGCACTTGTCGAGCGGTGCGGGAACGTTCGCACGTACCATCGTCACACTGTGATTACGGAGTGCGTCCGATGAGTTGGCAAAGCAAGTTCGCCTGCTGGCTGCTGCGCTGGCAGTTCCGGCCCGAGACCACGCGCGAGGTGCTGGATCCTGCCCGCGCACGGCGCTTTACCGACCTGCGGATGGTCGTGCCGCGCCGTGCGCCGTCGGGCTACCGGCTGCGCCAGTGCTATGGCCCGGGCGACGCGCCGCTGCGCGGCGAGTGGCTCGAACGCACCGACGCGGGCGCGGGCCGCGGGCCCGGCCGCACGCTGCTGTACTTCCACGGCGGCGGCTATTACTTCTGTTCGACGAAGACCCACCGTCCGCTCGTGTTCGGCCTGACGAAGCGCGCGGGCGTGCGCTCGTTCTCGCTCGACTACCGGCTGGCGCCCGAAAACCGCTTCCCGGCCGCGCTCGACGATGCGCTGGCCGCGTACCGGCAACTGCTGGCGCTCGGCACGCCGCCCGAGTCGATCGTGCTCGGCGGCGATTCGGCGGGCGGCGGCCTTGCGCTTGCGACGCTCGTTGCGCTGCGCGACCGCGGCGAGCCGCTGCCGGCCGGCGCGATCCTGTTCTCGCCGTGGACCGACCTGGCCGCCACCGGCGCCACGCTGCGCACGAACGACGGCGCCGATCCGATGTTCGCGGGTGCGGCGCTGCCGAAGGCCGCGAAGCTGTACCTGGGCGACGAGCCCGGCACGAATCCGTACGCATCGCCGCTCTATGCGGATTTCGCGGGCCTGCCGCCGCTGTATATCCAGGTCGGCAGCACCGAGGTGCTGCTCGACGATTCGCGCCGCGTCGCCGAGAAGGCAAAGGCGGCCGGGGTAGCGGTGGAGATCGAGGTGTGGCCGGACATGCCGCACGTGTGGCAGCTGTACGCGCCGATGGTGCCCGAAGCGCGCGACGCGCTCGACCGCGCGGCCGCGTTCCTGCGCCGCGTCGCGGTCGAACGTGCGGTTCAGCGGGCCGGCGAGGCGTCGATCGCCTGATAGGCGGCCTTGACGGCCACCGAGCCATACTTGCGCTCGAGCCGGCGCACGGTGAAGTGGCCGTGCGCCATCTGCTGGAAGTGGTCGATGAACAGCGTATTGACGGTCGCGCCGAGCACGGCGCCGATCGCCGGAATCGACTTCGCGGCCATCTGCTCGGTCACCTGCACCGAGAAGCGCGACGCCACCGTCTGCACGAGCTTGAACACGGCCGCCGAGCTGTGCGCGGCGATCCCCTTCGTCGTGATGTCGGACGATGCCTTCGAGATCGCCTGCGCGAGCGCGCCGCGCAGCACGAAATAGCCGAGATCGGCGTCCTCTTCCTGCTTGTCCGGATTGCCGCCCATGCCGAGCACGGCCAGGCATTGCAGCTGCGTATCGACCGAGCTCAGGTCTTCGCCCTCGCTGCGTGCGATGTCGCACACCGAGCGGAAGATCAGCGTGGTCGTGACCGGCAATTCGACCGGCAGCGCGAGAAAGCCGAACGCACCGCCCGCCGCGCCGGTCGTCGCGACCGCGAGCTTGTGCAGCAGGTTGCTCGGCTTGTCGGGCTCGGCGTCGGGCGCGGGTGGCTTGCCGAGCGTGCGCAGCGCGATGTTCAGGCACTTGCGCAGCGCGAGCTGGGTCGCATCGTTGATCTTGCCGGTCGCGAAATCCGGCAGCCGGGCAATCATTTTCTCGACCGGCGCGCCGAGCATGCCCGTCAGCTTCATCGTCAGCGACGGGCTTTCGAGCACCTGCTTCGCGCGCCACAGCGCGTCCCGATCCTCCGGCGACAGCGTGGTCGCGGGGGTAATTGAAATCGGTTCCATCTTTCTCCTTGGCGGTCTGGTTCGATTTGACCGTCGTCAGCCTAGATTACTCCGGCGTGCTAGAATTTTGAGATTGTTTGACACGTCAAAAGTTGCGCCAACAAAAAATGGCCGTCCATACTGCCGCCCACCATTCAAGCGGGCAAGTCCTGCCATTCCGCGAATCGCTGCTGGCGATGATCGGGATCTCATTTGTCACCATGCTGGTCGCGCTCGACCAGACCGTCGTCGGCACCGCGCTGCCGACCATCGTCGCCGAGCTCCGCGGATTCGACCTGTACGCATGGGTCGCGACCTCGTACCTGCTCAGTTCCGTGATCACGGTGCCGATCTTCGGCCGGCTCGGCGACTATTACGGCCGCAAGCCGTTCGTCATCGCGTCGATCGTCGTGTTCACCGCCGCGTCCGTGCTGTGCGGGATGGCGAACGACATGCTGATGCTCGTGCTCGCGCGCGGGCTGCAGGGGATCGGCGGCGGGATGCTGGTCGGCACCGCGTTCGCATGCATTCCCGACCTGTTCCCCGATTCCGTCGTGCGGCTGCGCTGGCAGGTGCTGATGAGCTCCGCGTTCGGCATCGCGAACGCGGTCGGCCCGTCGCTCGGCGGCGTGCTGACCCAGTCGTTCGGCTGGCGTTCGGTGTTCTATGTGAACCTGCCGGTGGGCCTGCTGTCGCTGCTGTTCGTGTGGCGCTACTTGCCGCACCTGCGCCACGTCGCGCACGATCGCAAGATGCGGCTCGACTGGCCGGGCGCGTTGCTGATCGCGCTGTCGCTCGGCGCGCTGCAGCTGTTCGTCGAATGGCTGCCGAAGTACGGCGTCGCGAGCTGGGCGTCGCTGCTGCTCGTCGTCGCGGTCGCGGCCGGTTTCGGCCTGTGGCGCTGGGAGAAGCGTTGCGCGCAGCCGATTTTGCCGTTCGACATGTTCGGCAACCGCGCGCTGTCGGCGCTCTTCGTGCTGGCGATCCTCGCCGGCTTCTCGATGTTCTCGCTGTTGTTCTACGCGCCGCTGCTGTTCCAGGGCGGGTTCGGGATGTCGCCGAAGGAAGCGGGGCTCGTGATCACGCCGCTCGTCGTGTTCATCACGATCGGCAGCATCATGAACGGCCGGGTCGTCACGCGCATCCGCAATCCGAACGCGATGCTGCACGTCGGCTTCGTGCTGTTCGCGATCACCTGCGCGGGCATCGTCGTGTCGACCCACACGACGCCGAAGTGGGTGCTGATGGCGCTGATGGTCGCGGGCGGCATCGGGCTCGGCTTCGTGCTGCCGAACCTCACCGTCTTCGCGCAGCAGACGGCCGGCCGCGAGCATCTCGGCATCGCGACCGCGCTGCTGCAGTCGCTACGGATGGTCGGCGGGATGGTCGGCACCGCGCTGACCGGCACCCTCGTCAACCAGATGTATTCGAGCGGCGTGCGCAGTGCGCTGTCGGCCGATCATGCGATGCAGTGGCATGCGCAGCTCGCCGATCCGCAGATCCTGATCGATCGCGCCGCGCAGGGCGGTCTCGTCGCGGAGCTGACGCGTGCCGGGCATAATGGCGCGCTGCTGCTGGAAGCGGCCCGCGAATCGCTCGTCGGCGCGATTCACCTGGGCGTCGCGATGGCGGCTGTCGTCGCCGTGGTGTCGGTGTGGCAGTGCCGCCGCGTGCCGCCGATCGCGTTGCGGCACAAGATCGAACCGCATGTCGCGGCCGACTGAACGATTGAACGAGTAGAACTGAGCGCATGGAAGAACAGGACCGCGTCGCGATCTTGCAGCAATTCGGACGCACGTATCGCGCGTTCATGACCGCGTTCGAGGCGCACGTCGGGCAACCGATGCCGCGCTGGCGCATCATGGTCGCATTGCACACGATGGGCGGGCATTCGTCGCAGAAGAAGCTCGTCGAAGTGCTGCGCGTCGATCCGGGCGCGCTCACGCGCCAGTTGAAGTCGCTCGACGCGCTCGGCTGGATCCAGCGTGAATCCGACGCTCGCGACAATCGCGTGACCAACGTGACGCTGACGGACGACGGCCGCGCCGCGTTCGACGCGTGCCTGCCGCGCCGCAAGGCGTTTCTCGAACAGACGATGGCGCAATTGCCGGACGACGTGCTGAATTCACTGTCGGGCGCGCTGGCGATGCTGGAGTCGCGAATCGCGGACGTCGGCTCGGCGCCGGTCGCGCGCTGAAGCACGGGCAGGGCGGCGCGCATACGCCGCCGGCCCGGCCCTTCATCTCATCTCAATTCACTTGCGGTTCAACGCGGGTTCAAAGCTCAATGCGCGTGCCCAGCAGCGCGAGGAACTGCGCGAGCCAGGCCGGATGCGCGGGCCACGCGGGCGCGGTGACGAACGGCGCGTCGGTCACGGCCGCGTCGACCGTGATGTCCGCGTATTCGCCGCCCGCGAGCTTCACTTCGGGCGCGCAGGCCGGGTAGGCCGAGATGCGCTTGCCGCGGATCACGTCGGCGGCCGCGAGCAGTTGCGCCGCGTGGCAGATCGCGGCGATCGGCTTGCCGGCTTCGGCGAACTCGCGCACGAGCGAGATCACTTTCGGATCGAGTCGCAGGTATTCGGGGGCACGGCCGCCCGCGATCGCGAGCGCGTCGTAGCGCGATGCGTCGACGTCGTCGAACGCCGCGTTCAGCGTGAACTGGTGGCCGGGCTTCTCGGTGTAGGTCTGGTCGCCTTCGAAATCATGGATCGCGGTCTTGATCTTGTCGCCCGCGCGCTTGCCCGGGCAGACTGCATCGACGTGGTGGCCGACGGCCTGCAGCGCCTGGAACGGCACCATCGTTTCGTAGTCTTCGGCGAAATCGCCGGTCAGGAACAGGATCTTCTTCGCGGCCATGGCTTTCTCCAGTGGAGCTGCATTGAGGACCCGCGCGACAGGCGTGTGCAACGCCCGCCTGGGGCCCCGAGGACGAAAGCGCAGTGTACTCCGGCCGCTTGAAGCGCGCGTGACGGCCGCCCCGCACGAGCGGCGGGGCGGGGCGCGCGACGGGTATCAGAAGAAGGTTTCGACGACTTCCGTTACGCTGAACTTCGGATCGAGCACGAGCACCTGGCGCCACTTGTCGAACGTCAGGCACGGGTGCGAGATGTCGAACGCGACCATGTCGCCGACCTTCACGTCTGCGCCCGGCGGAATCTGCAGGTACGCGTGCTGGTCCATCATCCCGGTGACGGCCCAGCCTTCGGCGGCGGCGACGTCGCGCGGCGCGGTGTCGCGGCCCGGGCGAAAGTGGCGCGCCGGCTCCGGCAGCCCCGCGTCGAACGCCGCGTCGCGCTTGCCGAGTGCGACGATCGCGCGATCAGCCTCCGGCACCGACTGCACGTAGGCCCACAGCTGCAGCGCGGGCAGCAGCCCTTCGCCCATCGTGCGTGCGATCGGGTTGCGCGCGAACACGTCGGTCTGCGCCTTCTTGTAGATGCCGACATCGTGCGTCAGGTAGCAGCCCGGACGCAGCACGACTTCCGCGAAGCCGGCGTTGGACGCCTTCGCGAATTCTTCCGCGACCACGTCGTACCACGCCGACCCGGCGCCGGACAGGATCGCCGGCGTGCGCGCGAAGCGGCCTGCTTCGGCGAGCTCGCGCGTGAGCGCGACCGCTTCCTGCAGGAACGTGCGGATCTCGCCTTCCTCCTTCAGCACGCCTTCGTACAGTTCGATACCGGCCAGCTTCAGCGTGTCCGGATAGCGCGCGATCGCGGCCAGCACGGCCTCGCGCTGCGCGGCATCGCGTACGCCCGCGCGGCCGCCCGGCACGCCGAGCTCGAGCAGCACGTTCAGCGGCTTCTTCAGTGCGCCGAAGAAGCTGCCGAGCTGGTCGACGCTCTCCGCCGAATCGACGAGGCAGAAGAATTCGAAGTCGGGATCGGACAGCAGCCCGGCGATGATCGTCATGTTCTGGCGGCCGACCAGCTGGTTCGCGAGCAGCACGCGCCGCACGCCGCCGTGATACGCGGCCTGCGTCTGGTGCGCGGTCGCGAGCGTGATGCCCCAGGCACCGGCGTCGAGCTGGCGGCGGAACAGTTGCGGCGCCATCGTCGTCTTGCCGTGCGGCGCAAACTTGACGCCGTACTTCTGGACGAAGGCCTGCATCCAGTTCAGGTTGTGTTCGATGCGATCTTCGTAAAGCACGGCGGCCGGCAGGCTGACGTCTTCCGCAAGCAGGTTCCACTCGAGGCGGCCGGCGTCGCCGAGCGGCACGCTCGCGCTCGGCAGATTGCCGAGACCCTTGCCGAACGGATCGATCGTTGCTTCCTGATAGTTTGTAACTTTCATGTCATCCCGCTCCATCATCACTATGCATTGCACTGAAGTTGACACGCCGATGGTACAGAAAGTAGCATCGGCGCGGTGATGTTATTTAGTAACATCGAGCTTCACACCTTTTTCCGCAGATGAATACGCCCGCCACTCCGTCCGTCCCGCTCGCGGCCGAGCTTCATCCGGCTCCGGCCGCACCGCCGGTCCTCGACATCGTCGCGCGGATCGCCGAATGCGCGCCCGAACTGCGCGAAGCCGAGCGCAAGGTCGCCGCGTTCATCCTCGCCGACCTGGCGCGCGCCGCGCATGCCAGCATCGGCGCGCTGGCACGCGACGCGGAGGTCAGCGTCGCGACGGTCACGCGTTTCGCGAAAGCGGTCGGCTGCCGCGACGTGCGCGAACTGAAGGTGCTGGTCGCGCAGGCGGCGGCCGTCGGCCAGCGCTTCCTGGTGCCGTCCGACGACGCGCCGGCCGACGACCCGAGCCCCGCGTCGATGGTCTACGACGAGATCCGCCTGGCGCTCGCGCACAACCATCAGTTGCTGCGCAATACGTCGTTCGAGGCGGCGGCCGACCTGCTCGCCGCCGCGAAGATGACCTATGTGTACGGCCAGGGCGGCGGCTCGACCGCGCTTGCCGACGAGCTGCGCTTCCGGCTGGTGCGTTTCGGCCGGCCGGTCGCGAGCTATCAGGACAGCGTGCTGCAGCGAATGGTGGCCGCGACGCTGTCGCGCGACACCGTCGTGGTCGCGCTGTCGGTGAGCGGCCGCGTGCCCGAGCTGCTCGAGAGCTGCCGGCTCGCGAAGCGCTACGGCGCGAAGCTGATCGCGATTACCGCGCCGGCGTCGCCGCTCGCGAAGCTGGCCGACCACCTGATCCCGGTCGTCGCGTTCGAAACCGATTTCATTTACAAGCCGTCGACATCGCGTTACGCGATGATGATGGCGATCGACGTGCTCGTCACCGGAGTCGCATTGCGGCTCGGCGATGCGGGCCGAGAATCGCTGCGTCGCATCAAGCACGCGCTCGATGCGCATCGCGGCGGCGGAGACCGTCAACCGGTAGGAGACTGACCATGCATTCGCATCCCGAAGCCGCCGATACGCTGATCGTCGGCGCGCAGCTTTACGACGGTACCGGCGCGCCGCCCGTCACGCGCGACGTCGCGATCCGCAACGGCGTGATCGCGGCGATCGGCAACCTGTCGAACTGGCTTGCCGAGACCGTCGTCGATGCGAACGGCCGCGCGCTCGCGCCGGGCTTCGTCGACGTGCACACGCACGACGACACGCACGTGATCCGCGCACCGGAGATGATCCCGAAGATCTCGCAGGGCGTGACGACCGTGATCGTCGGTAACTGCGGGATCAGCGCGTCGCCGGTGACGCTCGCGGGCGATCCGCCCGACCCGATGAACCTGCTCGGCGAGCGCGGTGCGTTCCAGTACCCGACCTTCGCCGACTACGTCGCGGCCGTGAACCATGCGCGTCCAGCCGTGAACGTCGCGGCGCTCGTCGGCCATACGGCGCTGCGCAACAACCAGATGGACCGCCTCGACCGCGCGGCGACAGACGGCGAGATTGCCGGCATGCGCGCGCAGCTCGAGGAGGCGCTCGCGAACGGCGCGCTCGGCCTGTCGTCGGGCCTCGCGTACGGCTCCGCGTTCGCGGCGCCGGCCGAAGAGGTGATGGCACTCGCCGAGCCGCTCGCGAACGCGGACGCGCTGTACACGACGCACATGCGCACCGAGTTCGACGCGATCCTCGATGCGATGGAAGAGGCGTATCAGGTCGGCCGTCATGCGCGCGTGCCGGTCGTGATCTCGCACCTGAAGTGCGCGGGCCCGTCGAACTGGGGGCGCAGCACCGAGGTGCTTGCATCGCTCGAAGGTGCGCGCCGCTACCAGCCGGTCGGCTGCGACTGCTATCCGTACAGCCGCAGCTCGTCGACGCTCGACCTGAAGCAGGTGACAGGCGACATCGACATCACGATCACGTGGTCCGAGCCGCACCCGGAAGTGGCGGGCAAGCTGCTGAAGGCGATCGCGGCCGACTGGGGCGTGACCGAGCAGGAGGCTGCGCAGCGCATCCGCCCGGCCGGCGCCGTTTACCACAACATGTCCGAGGACGACGTGCGCCGGATCCTGTCGCATCCCGCGACGATGGTCGGCTCCGACGGCCTGCCGAACGATCCGCTGCCGCACCCGCGGCTGTGGGGCGCGTTCCCGCGCGTGCTCGGCCACTATGTGCGCGACACGAACCTGCTGCCGCTCGAGGAGGCGATCCGCAAGATGACGTCGCTGTCCGCGCGCCGCTACGGGATCGCGAAGCGCGGCGAGGTGCATGTGGGCTACCACGCGGATCTCGTGCTGTTCGACCCGGCGAGCGTGATCGACGCCGCGACGTTCGAGAAGCCGCAGCAGCCCGCGCACGGGATCGATGCCGTGTGGGTGAACGGCGTGCTTACGTATGAAAACGGCCAGCCGACCGGCGAGCGCGCCGGCGGCTTCGTCGCGCGCGGCGAGCGCGTGCCGGCGAGTGCCGACGCCGCGTTCTGAACGCGGTGGTTGTTCCGATCTGCCGCGCGTGCCGCTGTCGGTGCGCGCATCCGTAACCGAAACAAGGAGTGAAACGATGAAGCGATATGGCGTAGGCGAAGCGAAGGGGACGGGCGGCCAGGTGATGCCGTTCGCACGCGCGGTCGAGGCTGACGGCTGGCTGTACGTGTCGGGCCAGACGCCGATGGTGAACGGCGAGGTCGTCGAAGGCGGCATCGTCACGCAGTCGAAGCAGACGATCGAGAACGTGATCGCGATCCTGAAGGAAGCCGGCTACGGCCTCGAGCACGTCGTGCGCTGCGGCGTGTGGCTCGACGACGCACGCGATTTCGCGTCGTTCAACAAGGTGTTCATTTCGTACTTCGGCGAGCATCCGCCGGCACGCGCGTGCGTGCAGTCGAGCATGGTCATCGACTGCAAGGTCGAAGTCGACTGCATCGCGTACAAGGCGCCGGCGAAGTAACACCGCAACGGCGAACCGCTACGCAACGGGCCCGGCGCATTCACGTGCGCCGGGCCCGTTTTGTCATGTGCGGGACGCCAGTCGAGCGGCGGGCGGTGTGCCCGAGGCAGCAACCGCCGCAACGCATCCCGCTCGTTCATGTAAGGTGCCGCATGACCATACGGGGAGGACATGCATGGAATGGGCTGCGCTGGTGCCGGAGCTGATTTGCTCGGACCTTGCCGGAAGCATTCGCTTCTATCGCGACGTGCTCGGATTCCGGATTCGCTTCGAGCGTCCGGAAGACGGGTTCGCCTATCTCGAGATCGGCGGCGCTCAACTGATGCTCGAACAGCACAGCCCGGAGAGCTGGGTGACCGGCTCGCTGGAGCCGCCGTTCGGGCGCGGGATCAATTTTCAGATCGAGGTCGATGCGCTCGATCCCATCGTCGACAGGATTCGCGCCGCGGGCGTGACGCTGTTCGTCGAGCCGCGCACGTCCTGGTATCGGGAAGACGAGATCGAGCATGGCCAGGTCGAGATGCTGGTGCAGGATCCCGACGGCTACCTGTTGCGCCTGGTGGAGATCCTGCCGGAGCGGCCGGTGAGCGGGTGAGTGCAGGCCGTCCGCGCTGCTCCGCGCAATGAAAAACAGCCCGGCCGGTTGAACCCGGCCGGGCTGTTTTGTCTGGGGTCGTTGCCGCGCGTTGCCGACTGCACAACGCGGCGGCTACCCGCCGCCGTTACTGCCGCGCGTTGCGCGCGTTGTCCGGCATCGGCTGGTTGTAGTTGGTGCGGAACGGATTGATGTCGAGGCCGCCGCGGCGCGTATAGCGCGCATACACCGCGAGCTTCACCGGTTTGCACGCGTGCAGGATGTCGAGGAAGATCCGCTCGACGCACTGCTCGTGAAAGCCCGTGTGATTGCGGAACGAGATGATGTAGCGCAGCAGGCCCGCGTGATCGATCTGCGGCCCGACGTAGTGGATCTGCACGCTGCCCCAGTCGGGCTGGCCGGTGACCGGGCAGTTCGAGCGCAGCAGGTCGGATACGAGCGTCTCCTCGACCGGCGCTTCGTCCTCGGCGGCCTTCAGCAGCGACGGATCGGGTTCGTACACGTCGGTGTCGAGGTCGAGCCGGTCGAGCGACAGCCCGTCGAGCTCTTCCATTTCGAGCTTGCCGAAATCGTGCGGCGACACGAGCTGCACGGAGACGGTCGCGCCGCATGCGGCCGACACGTCGCGCTTCAGCGTATCGCGCACCGCGTCGATCGAGTCGAACGTCGTCTGCGCGAACGAGCCGAGATACAGCTTGAACGACTTCGATTCGACGATGTTCGGCGATTCGGCCGGCACGTAGAACGTCGCAACCGCGATCTGCGGCTTGCCGCGCGCGTTGAGCCACGACAGCTCGTAGGCGTTCCAGATGTCGGTGCCGAAGAACGGCAGCGCCGACGTGATGCCGAGCTGCTCGCGCGCACCGGCGCGCGGGATCGGGAACAGCAGCGACGCGTCGTACTGGGCGGCGTAGACGGTGGCCTTGCCGAGCGGGGAATGTTCGGGATTCATGCGTGACGCCTTTACGACAGGAAGAGGCGGTAAGCCGGGTTGGCGCTCTCCTCGACATACGGATAGCCGAGTGCCGCGAGGAAGCGTTCGAATTCGGCGCGATCGGCCTGCGGCACCTGCAGCCCGACGAGGATCGAGCTGTAGTCCGCGCCCTGGTTGCGGTAGTGGAACAGGCTGATGTTCCAGTCCGGCGCCATCGACGACAGGAACTTCATCAGCGCGCCCGGCCGCTCCGGGAATTCGAAGCGGAACAGGCGCTCGTCGAGCGCGAGCGGCGAGCGGCCGCCCACCATGTAGCGGATGTGTTCCTTCGACAGCTCGTCGTGCGTCAGGTCGACGCTCTTGAAGCCGTGCGATTCGAAGTTCGCGGCGATCTCGGCCGATTCGCCGCGACGCTTGATCTGCACGCCGACGAAGATGTGCGCGGCCTGCGCATCGGCGATCCGGTAGTTGAACTCGGTGACGTTGCGATCGCCGACGAGCGAGCAGAAGCGCTTGAAGCTGCCGCGCTCTTCGGGGATCGTGACCGCGAACACGGCTTCGCGCGCTTCACCCACTTCCGCGCGCTCGGCGACGAAGCGCATCCGGTCGAAGTTCATGTTCGCGCCGGACGTGACCGCGACGAGCGTCTGGTTCTCGATGCCTTCGCGTTCCGCGTAGAGCTTCGCGCCCGCGACCGCGAGCGCGCCGGACGGCTCGAGCACGCTGCGCGTGTCCTGGAAGACGTCCTTGATCGCCGCGCACAGCGCGTCGGTGTTCACCGTCACGACGCCGTCGAGGTATTCGCTGCAGAGGCGGAAGGTTTCCTCGCCGACCAGCTTCACGGCGGTACCGTCCGCGAACAGGCCGACCTCGCTCAGCTCGACACGCCTGCCGGCTTCCAGCGACTGCGCCATCGCGCACGAATCTTCGGCTTGCACGCCGATCACCTTGATCTCCGGGCGCACCGCCTTCACGTAGGCCGCGACGCCGGACGCGAGCCCGCCGCCGCCGATCGGCACGAAGATCGCATGGATCGGGCCCTGGTGCTGGCGCAGGATTTCCATCGCGATCGTGCCCTGGCCGGCGATCACGTACGGATCGTCGAACGGGTGGACGAACGTGAGGCCGCGCTCTTCCTGCACCTTGACCGCGTGTGCATACGCATCGCTGTACGACTCGCCGGCCTGGATCACCTCGACGCTCGGGCCGCCGTGCGCACGCACCGCATCGACCTTCACCTGCGGCGTCGTGACGGGCACGACGATCACGGCCTTCACGCCCATCCGGGCCGCCGAGAACGCGACACCCTGCGCGTGGTTGCCGGCCGATGCCGTAATCACGCCGCGCGCGAGCGCGTCCGCCGGAATGTGCGCCATCTTGTTGTATGCGCCGCGCAGCTTGAACGAGAACACCGGCTGGTTGTCCTCGCGCTTCAGGTAGACCGCATTGCGCAGCCGGGCCGACAGGATGCGGGCGGATTCGAGTTCCGTCTCGATCGCGACGTCGTAGACGCGCGCGGTGAGGATTTTCTTCAGGTAATCGTGGGATGCCATGGGCGTTCGCGTGCAGTGCGGAAAGCAGACGGTAAAAGATCAATGATAGCGCCAAGGGTCCGCCTGCATGCAAGCGGCATGCCGAGCGCGTGCCCGCCGGGCCGCGCGGGCGGGGCGTCGGCGCGCTCGCACGGCCCTTTTTTACCGGTTTAACCGCATGGTTACCGACCGGACGGACGGCGAATGGTCGCGTGAAATCGCGCCGAGCCAGTCCTGGCGCGGCTCGCGGCGATAGCCCCACGACCTGTCCGACGTGTCACGCATGGCCCGATCATGGGTTAGAATTCCGTTTTGAATCAAGGATCGGAAGATGCAGAGGCACCCTCGGATCGCACCGTTGAAGCCGACGCCGCGCGCAGCCAGCCCCGCGGCCGAACGGCATGCGCGCCGCGCGCGATCGTGCTGATCGTTCCGAGTGCCGCCAGGCCCTGTCGCCGGCCAGGAGGGGCGAGTCGCCCGCTCCGGCCCCAAGAAGGACAGCCGCGCGCCTGGTAACAGAACAGATTTCCCCAAGATTGCGCCCACGCGCTTGCCGACGCCCGTGCACGGTGTATCGGCCCTCCGAGTCGTCCGAACATGAACGCACCACAAGTTTTCGATCCGCATGGCGCGGCCGCCGCCGTCGCCTCTGACCCCGCGCCCCGCTTGCGCGAGATTCCCTACAACTACACGTCCTTCTCGGATCGCGAGATCGTGATCCGCCTGCTCGGCGAAGAGGCGTGGTCGGTGCTCGACGAATTGCGTGCCGAGCGCCGCACGGGCCGCTCGGCACGGATGCTGTATGAAGTGCTCGGCGACATCTGGGTCGTGCGCCGCAATCCGTACCTGCAGGACGACCTGCTCGACAACCCGAAGCGCCGCGCGCTGCTGATCGAGGCGCTGAACCACCGCCTGACCGAAATCGGCAAGCGCCGCAGCGCGGATCTCACCGAGCACCGCGACGACGCGGGCCGCGAACGCGCGTCGCGTGTCGAGATGCTCGAGACCGCCGCGCAGCGCGCGGTCAACGAGTTCGCCGACGAATTCGAGAAAATGGCCGACCTGCGCCGCCGCGCGACCAAGGCGCTCGGCCGCTGCACGCAGAAGGACAACATCCGTTTCGACGGGCTGTCGCGCGTGTCGCACGTGACCGACGCGACCGACTGGCGCGTCGAATACCCGTTCGTCGTGCTGACCCCCGATAGCGAAGCCGAGATCGCCGGCCTCATCAAGGCCTGCTTCGAGCTCGGCCTGACCGTGATCCCGCGCGGCGGCGGCACCGGCTACACGGGCGGCGCGGTGCCGCTTACGCCGTTCTCCGCCGTGATCAACACCGAGAAGCTCGAACAGCTCGGCGCGGTCGAGCTGACCGAGCTGCCGGGCGTCGCGCACAAGGTGCCGACGATCTTCTCCGGCGCGGGCGTCGTCACGCGCCGCGTGACCGAGGCGGCGGAAGCGGCCGGCTACGTGTTCGCGGTCGATCCGACCTCGCTCGACGCATCGTGCATCGGCGGCAACGTCGCGATGAACGCGGGCGGCAAGAAGGCCGTGCTGTGGGGCACCGCGCTCGACAACCTGGCCTGGTGGCGGATGGTCGACCCGGACGGCAACTGGCTCGAAGTCACGCGCCACGAGCACAACCAGGGCAAGATCCACGACATCGCGGTCGCGCGTTTCGAGCTGAAGTGGTTCGACGGCGCATACGCGCCGGGCGAGAAGCTGCTGAAGAGCGAGATGCTCGAGATCGAAGGCCGCCGGTTCCGCAAGGAAGGGCTCGGCAAGGACGTGACCGACAAGTTTCTCGCCGGCCTGCCGGGCGTGCAGAAAGAAGGCTGCGACGGGCTCATCACGTCCGCGCGCTGGGTGCTGCACAAGATGCCCGCACACACGCGCACCGTCTGCCTCGAATTCTTCGGCCAGGCGCGCGAAGCGATCCCGAGCATCGTCGAGATCAAGGATTACCTGTTCGAAACGTCGAAGCAGGGCGGCGCGATCCTCGCAGGCCTCGAGCACCTCGACGAGCGCTACCTGCGCGCGGTCGGCTACGCGACCAAGAGCAAGCGCAATTCATTCCCCAAGATGGTGCTGATCGGCGACATCGTCGGTGACGATGCCGATGCGGTCGCGCACGCCACGTCCGAAGTGATCCGGATGGCGAACGGCAAGAGCGGCGAAGGCTTCGTCGCGGTCAGCGCGGAGGCGCGCAAGCGCTTCTGGCTCGACCGCAGCCGTACGGCCGCGATCGCGAAGCACACGAACGCGTTCAAGATCAACGAAGACGTCGTGATCCCGCTGAACCGGATGGGCGAGTACACCGACGGCATCGAGCGGATCAACATCGAGCTGTCGCTGAAGAACAAGCTGCAGCTCGTCGACGCGCTGGAAGCCTTTTTCCGTGCCGGCAACCTGCCGCTCGGCAAGACCGACGACGCGAACGAGATCCCGAGCGCCGAACTGCTCGAAGACCGGGTCCAGCAGGCGCTGGAGCTGCTCAAGCGCGTGCGGGCACGCTGGGAATTCGTGCGCGACCGGCTCGACCAGCCGCTGCGCGAGGCGCAGCATTACCTGGTGCAGCTCGGCTACGAGGCGCTTGCCGAGAAGTTCGCCGATCGCGCGGACGAGCAGCCGGGCGCGACCGTGTTCCACATCACGCAAGACCGCACGGTGCGCATCTCGTGGAAGCAGGAGATCCGTGCCGAGCTGCGTGCGATCTTCAACGGCGGCGCGTTCAAGCAGATCCTCGACGAGGCGCAGGCGATCCACAAGCAGGTGCTGCGCGGCCGCGTGTTCGTCGCGCTGCACATGCACGCGGGTGACGGCAACGTCCACACCAACCTGCCGGTCAACTCCGACAACTACGAGATGCTGCAGGACGCCCACGCGGCGGTCGCACGCATCATGACGCTCGCGCGTTCGCTCGACGGCGTGATTTCCGGCGAGCACGGCATCGGCATCACGAAGCTCGAGTTCCTGACCGACGACGAGATCGCCGAGTTCCGCGCGTACAAGCAGCGCGTCGACCCGAACGGCCGCTTCAACAAGGGCAAGCTGCTCGAAGGCGCCGATCTGCGCAACGCCTATACGCCGAGCTTCGGGTTGATGGGGTACGAGTCGCTGATCATGAAGCAGTCCGACATCGGCGCGATCGCCGATTCGGTGAAGGACTGCCTGCGCTGCGGCAAGTGCAAGCCGGTGTGCGCGACGCACGTGCCGCGCGCGAACCTGCTGTACAGCCCGCGCAACAAGATCCTTGCAACCTCGCTGCTGGTCGAGGCGTTCCTGTACGAAGAGCAGACGCGCCGCGGCGTGTCGATCAAGCACTGGGACGAGTTCAACGACGTGGCCGACCACTGCACGGTATGCCACAAGTGCGCGACGCCGTGCCCGGTGAAGATCGACTTCGGCGACGTCACGATGAACATGCGCAACCTGTTGCGCAAGATGGGCAAGAAGAAGTTCAACGCCGGCAATGCGGCGGGCATGTTCTTCCTGAACGCGACCAACCCGCAGACGATCAACGTCGCGCGCAGCGTGATGATGGGCGCCGGCTACAAGGTGCAGCGCTTCGCGAACGACATGCTGAAGAAGGTCGTGACGAAGCAGACGCAGCACCCGCCGGCGACGGTCGGCAAGCCGCCCGTGGTCGAGCAGGTGATCCACTTCGTCAACAAGAAGATGCCGGGCAACCTGCCGAAGAAGACGGCGCGCGCGCTGCTCGACATCGAGGACAACAAGATCGTGCCGATCATCCGCAACCCGAAGTCGACCACCGTCGATTCGGAAGCGGTGTTCTACTTCCCGGGCTGCGGCTCCGAGCGCCTGTTCTCGCAGGTCGGCCTCGCGACGCAGGCGATGCTGTGGGAAGCCGGCGTGCAGACCGTGCTGCCGCCGGGTTACCTGTGCTGCGGCTACCCGCAGCGCGGCTCGGGCCAGTACGACAAGGCCGAGAAGATCGTCACCGACAACCGCGTGCTGTTCCACCGGGTCGCGAACACGCTGAACTACCTCGACATCAAGACGGTGGTCGTGTCGTGCGGCACCTGCTACGACCAGCTCGCGGGTTACGAATTCGACAAGATCTTCCCGGGCTGCCGGATCATCGACATCCACGAGTTCCTGCTCGAGAAGGGGATGAAGCTCGATGGCGTGACGGGCACGCGCTACATGTATCACGACCCGTGCCACACGCCGATCAAGACGATGGACCCGGTGAAGCTTGTCAACGAGCTGATGGGCGCGGAGAAGGACGGCTACAAGATCGAGAAGAACGAGCGCTGCTGCGGTGAATCGGGCACGCTCGCGGTCACGCGCCCGGACATTTCGACGCAGGTCCGCTTCCGCAAGGAAGAGGAGATCCGCAAGGGTGCCGCGAAACTGCGCAGCATCCCGGTCGTGGCCGGCAACGCGCCGGCGCCGGCCGCTGCGGCCGCGAACGGCCCGGACGTGAAGATCCTGACGAGCTGCCCGTCGTGCCTGCAGGGCCTGTCGCGCTACGGCGAGGACGCGAACCTCGAAGCCGACTACATCGTGGTCGAAATCGCGCGCCAGGTGCTCGGCGAGAACTGGATGGCCGATTATGTCGCACGTGCGAACAATGGCGGGATCGAGCGCGTGCTGGTCTAATGCGGGCATGACGACCGCCCGACCGGGCCAGGAATGAGCGGGCGCCGGCGCAGCAATGCCGGCGCCCGTCCACATGGGAGCGACGATGGAATGCGTGTTTTGCCGTGAAGACGGCGGCGAGGTGCTGTGGCAGGACGAAGCGGTGCGTGTCGTCCTCGCGACGGGCGAGCACGAGTATCCGGGGTTCTGCCGGGTGATCTGGGGCGCGCATGTGGCCGAATTCTCCGATCTCGGCGAGCCCGACCGGGCACATCTGATGCGCGTGGTCTACGCGGTCGAGCGGGCCGTGCGCCGCGTGATGCAGCCGAACAAGGTGAATCTCGCGAGCCTCGGCAACATGGTGCCGCACGTGCACTGGCACGTGATCCCGCGCTTTTCCAACGACGCACACTTCCCGCAGCCCGTATGGGCGCCGCGCCAGCGCAGCGTGTCCGAGGCGCTGCTGCGCTCGCGCGCAGCGCAGGCCTCGCTGCTGCACAATGCGGTTCGCGAGGAAATTCAACGCATGACCGATTCGAGGCAGCCATGAGCGGTTTGACTTCCACGACGCCGATTCCGTCCGGCGTCGTCGTGCACGCGGTGTCGCGCGTGCTCGAATTGCAGTACCCGAACGGCGACAGTTTCCGGATTCCGTTCGAGCTAATGCGCGTGTATTCGCCGTCGGCCGAGGTGCGCGGCCACGGGCCCGGCCAGGAGACGCTGCAGACGGGCAAGCGCGAAGTGACGATCACCGCGCTCGAGGGTGTCGGCAACTACGCGCTGCAGCCGACGTTTTCCGACGGCCATTCGACCGGCATCTACTCGTGGGACCTGCTGTACGAACTGGCCACGCAGCAGGACGCGCTATGGCGCGACTATTTCGACAAATTGAAGGCGGCGGGCGTCGAGCGCGACGCCCCGATGCAGGCGGCGAGCGCGTCGCACGGCCACTGCCACTGAAATTCGACGGCGCCCGCTCGGCGCCGTCTTGCCATTTACTGAGGATCAACGCGATGAGCAAAACCCACTTCGGCTTCGAAAGCGTCGAGGAAAACGAAAAAGCGAAGAAAGTGGCGGGTGTGTTCCATTCGGTCGCGAGCAACTACGATCTGATGAACGACCTGATGTCGGCGGGCATGCACCGCGCGTGGAAGGCGTTCACGATCGCGCAGGCGAACGTGCGCCCCGGCTTCAAGGTACTCGACCTCGCGGCAGGCACCGGCGACCTGACCAAGGCGTTCGCGAAGGCGGCCGGGCCGACGGGCGAGGTCTGGCACACGGACATCAACGAATCGATGCTGCGCGTCGGCCGCGACCGGCTGCTCGACAAGGGTGTCGTGACGCCGTCGCTGCTGTGCGACGCGGAGAAAATTCCCTTTCCGGACAACTACTTCGATCTGGTCACGGTCGCGTTCGGGCTGCGCAACATGACGCATAAGGATGCCGCTCTGGCCGAGATGCGCCGTGTGACGAAGCCCGGCGGCCGCGTGATGGTGCTGGAATTCTCGAAAGTCTGGGATCCGCTGAAAAAGGCGTACGATCTGTATTCTTTCAAAGTATTACCGTGGCTTGGCGACAAGTTCGCGAAAGATGCTGAAAGTTATCGGTATCTTGCTGAATCTATCCGGATGCACCCCGATCAGGACACGCTGAAGACGATGATGGAACAAGCGGGCCTCGATGCCGTCAAATATTACAATTTGTCAGGTGGCGTGGTAGCTTTACACATGGGAGCCAAGTACTAAGGGGCTCTTTCCATACATTTGTCTTACATCTGGAGAAACTGATGTTCGAATCGCGTTCGTTGTTCAACCGTAGCAAGCCGTCGAAGCCGTGGGCTCGACGGGTCGGCACGTTGCTGATGGTCGGCCTGCTCACGGCCGGCACGTTCGCATCGCTCGACGCCGAAGCCAAGCGCATGGGCGGCGGGCGCAGCATTGGCCGCCAGAACTCCACCGTCACGCAGCGCCAGGCCACGCCGCCCGCGCAGCAGCCGATGCAGCAGGCCGCGCCGTCGCAGGCGCAGCGTGCGAATCCGGCCGCACCCGCACCGGCCGCGCAGCCCAACCGCTCGCGCTGGCTCGGGCCGATCGCCGGCCTCGCGGCCGGTCTCGGTATCGCGGCGCTGCTGTCGCACTTCGGCCTGGGCGGTGCATTTGCGAGCATGATGGCGAACGTCATCGTGATCGCGCTGCTCGCGGCGGTCGGTATCTGGCTGATCCGCAAGTTCATGAACCGCCGTCGTCCGCAGGAGCCGGCATACTCGGTCGGCGGTTCGGCGTCGTCGTCGGGCGGTTACTCGCAAAGCCCGTCGTTCCAGCAGGGCGGCACCGGCAGCAACTATGCGGGTAGCGGCAGCAGCTACGCGAACGAAGCGCAGGGTGTGTTCGGCGGCGGTGCCGCGGCCACCGGCGCGGCAGCGGCTGCTGCGGCAGCACCGCTCCAGGTGCCGGCCGGTTTCGACACCGAAGCGTTCCTGCGCAGCTCAAAGGTCTATTTCGTGCGCCTGCAGGCCGCGTGGGACCAGGGCAACCTGGCCGACATCCGCGAGTTCACGACGCCCGAAATGTTCGCCGAGATCAAGAT
This sequence comes from Burkholderia lata, assembly GCF_000012945.1. Taxonomy (NCBI): domain Bacteria; kingdom Pseudomonadati; phylum Pseudomonadota; class Betaproteobacteria; order Burkholderiales; family Burkholderiaceae; genus Burkholderia; species Burkholderia lata. The sequence continues at coordinate 3,199,260 of NC_007510.1, read as the reverse complement.
CGACCTCGATTCGCGCGGCAACGAGTCGAACCAGACCGACGTCGTGCAGCTCGACGCGGAACTGGTCGCGATCGAGGATCGCGGCATCGAGCAGTCGGCGAGCGTGCGCTTCCACGGCCTGATCCGCGAATCGGCGAATGCGTCGGCTGCGCCGTTCGACGAGGTGTGGAACCTGTCGAAGTCGGGCAGTCAGGGCTGGCTGCTCGCGGGCATCCAGCAGATCAACACGCACTGAGCGTGACCGGCGGCCCGCGCCGCCGGCACCCGGGCAACGGCCGCCGCACTGCGACCGCTTGCCGCCCGGGTGTGCGGTCAGGCACGGTCTGCCGACGATCCGACGTTACAATAGAAACCCGCGTGGGCGCCCGGCCTGCGCGGGTTTTTTCTTTCCCAGCCCGATGACCTTTGCCGCCAAGCCTTTTGCTGCCGCTGTCAATCACCTGCTCGCCCGCGAATCGTGGGCGCGCGACCGCCTGATTCCCTATGCGGGCAAGACTGCCCGGATCGACGTGCAACCCGTCACGCTCACGCTGCTGGTGCAGCCCGACGGCTATCTGTCGGCCGTCGACGCGCAGGATGCGCAACAGGTCGACGTGTCGATCGCGCTCGCCGGCGATACCGTCGCCGCGTTCCTGCAGGGCGGCCAGGCGGCCGTGATGAAGCACGTGAAGATCGAGGGCGACGCGGAGTTCGCGACGCAGATCGCGAAGCTGGCCGAGCACCTGCGCTGGGAACCTGAAGAAGATCTCGCGAAGCTGGTCGGCGACGCGGCGGCGTACCGGATCGCGACGGTCGTGCGCGACGCCGGTGCGCGCGCGCGACGCACCGGCCGCAACGTGCTCGATTCCGTCGCCGAATACTGGCTCGACGAGAACCCGCAAGTCGTCCGGCGCGCGTCGCTCGGCGGCTTCGATGCCGAGCTGGCGCGCGCACGCGATGCGCTCGCGCGGGTCGAAAAGCGGGTCGAGCGACTCGAACAAAAAATCGGCGCGCGCACGGGTTCCGGCCCGCGCGGCGCGCACTGAGGGGCCGCAGGGCATGCGCATTTTCCGTTTCATCAAGATTGTCTACACCGTCATCCGCTTTGGTCTCGACGAAGTGATGCTGTCCCGGATCGACGACCGGCGCGTGAAGCTGCTGCTGCGGATCACGACGATCGGCCGCCGTTATTCCGATCCGCCTGCCGTGCGGCTGCGTCACGCGCTCGAAAGTCTCGGCCCGATCTTCGTGAAGTTCGGCCAGGTGCTGTCCACGCGCCGCGACTTGCTGTCGGTCGATTTCGCGAACGAACTCGCGAAGCTGCAGGACCAGGTGCCGCCGTTCGATTCGGCGGTCGCGATCGGGATCATCGAGAAGTCGCTCGGTGCACCGGTCGACGAGCTGTTCGACGAATTCGAGCGTGAGCCGATCGCAAGCGCGTCGATTGCGCAGGTGCATTTCGCGAAGCTGAAGCAGGGCCAGCACGCGGGCAAGGCCGTCGCCGTCAAGGTGCTGCGCCCGAACATGCTGTCCGTGATCGATTCCGACCTCGCGCTGATGCGCGACATCGCGATCTGGACCGAGCGCATGTGGGCCGACGGCCGGCGCCTGAAGCCGCGCGAAGTGGTCGCCGAATTCGACAAGTACCTGCACGACGAGCTCGACCTGATGCGCGAGGCCGCCAACGGCAGCCAGCTGCGCCGCAACTTCGCGGGCCTCGACCTGCTGCTCGTGCCCGAGATGTTCTGGGATTTCTCGACGTCGCAGGTGCTCGTGATGGAGCGCATGACCGGCGTGCCGATCAGCCAGGTCGAGACGCTGCGTTCGGCCGGCGTCGACATCAAGAAGCTCGCGCGCGAAGGCGTCGAGATCTTCTTCACGCAGGTGTTCCGCGACGGCTTCTTCCACGCGGACATGCACCCGGGCAACATCCAGGTGAGCCTCGATCCGAACACGTTCGGCCGCTACGTCGCGCTCGATTTCGGGATCGTCGGCGCACTGTCCGATTTCGACAAGAACTACCTCGCGCAGAACTTCCTCGCGTTCTTCAAGCGCGACTATCACCGCGTCGCGACGCTTCACCTCGAATCGGGCTGGGTGCCGCCCGAAACGCGCGTCGAGGAGCTCGAAAGCGCGATCCGCGCGGTGTGCGAGCCGTATTTCGACCGCGCGCTGAAGGACATCTCGCTCGGCCAGGTGCTGATGCGCCTGTTCTCGACGTCGCGCCGCTTCAACGTCGAGATCCAGCCGCAGCTCGTGCTGCTGCAGAAGACGATGCTGAACGTCGAGGGCCTCGGCCGCTCGCTCGATCCTGAATTGGATCTCTGGAAGACCGCGAAGCCGTACCTCGAGCGCTGGATGACCGAGCAGATCGGCCTGCGCGGCTGGTACGAGCGCTTCAAGGTCGAGGCGCCGCAGTGGAGCAAGACGCTGCCGCAATTGCCGCGCCTGATCCACCATGCGATGGCCGCGCGCCATGATGCACCGCGCGCCGCGAGCGAAGACCTGATGCGCCAGATCCTCGTCGAGCAGAAGCGGACGAACCGGCTGCTGCAGGCGCTGCTGATCTTCGGTCTCGCCGTTGGCGTCGGGGCGCTCGTTGCGCGTGTGCTGATCCTGCTCGCGTACGGCGCCTGACTGAAAGGAGTACGGCGATGTCCGATCCGAAACAACCGAAGCCGAATGCGCCGGCCGCCGCCGATTTCACGACGCGCGATCCCGGCAACGCATCGTTCTGGAACGAGCGTTTCGAGCGTGGCGTGACGCCGTGGGAATTCGGCGGCGTGCCCGAGGGTTTTAGCGTGTTCGCACACCGGCTCGAGCTGTGCGCGGTGCTGATTCCCGGCTGCGGCAGTGCGCAGGAAGCCGGATGGCTGGCCGAAGCCGGCTGGCCCGTGCGTGCGATCGATTTCGCCGCGCAGGCGGTGGCTGCCGCGAAGGCGCAGCTCGGCGCGCATGCGGGCGTCGTCGAGCAGGCCGATTTCTTTGCGTACCGGCCGCCGTTCGACGTGCAGTGGGTGTACGAGCGCGCGTTCCTGTGCGCGCTGCCGCCGGCCATGCGTGCCGACTATGCGGCGCGCATGGCCGAGCTGCTGCCTGCTGACGGATTGCTGGCCGGCTATTTCTTCCTGATGGCGAAACCGAAGGGGCCGCCGTTCGGAATCGAGCGTGCCGAACTCGATGCGCTGCTCACGCCGCACTTCGAGCTGATCGAGGATTTGCCCGTGACCGATTCACTCGCGGTGTTCGAAGGACACGAGCGCTGGCTCACGTGGCGTCGCCGCTGATGCGCGGGTGTCGCGGCCATTGCCGGAGCGCGGCAGGGTTTCGGCTATAATTCAAGGTTTTGCAAGCCGTTTCCAGTTTCCGCGGGAAAAATATCATGCCGATCTACGCCTATCGATGCGAAGCGTGTGGTTTCGCTAAGGACGTGCTCCAGAAGATGAGCGACGCGCCGCTGTCGCAGTGCCCGGAATGCGGGAAGGATGCATTTCGCAAGCAGGTCACTGCTGCGGGCTTCCAGCTGAAGGGTTCGGGTTGGTATGTCACCGATTTCCGTGGCGGTTCGGGCGGCACCAGCGCGCCGGCGACGGCGTCGGGCGACGCCGCCCCGGCTGCAGCGACGGAAGCCGCGCCCGCTGCGGCTGCGCCGGCTGCATCGAGCAGTTCCGAAAGCACGACGACGAGCGCCGCGCCCGCCCCGGCTGCAGCGCCCGCCGCCAGCAGTTGACCGTCGCGGCCCGGCCGGGCTGCGACCAACCCGCGCCGCCGGCGCGGTTCATTGACGGCAGATGATGAAAAAGACGACCCTGAAATCGGTGTTTCTGACCGGCCTGCTGGTTCTCGTCCCGCTCGCGATCACGCTGTGGGTGCTCGGTCTCATCATCGGCACGATGGACCAGACACTGCTCCTGCTGCCCGAATCGTGGCAGCCCGAGCGGATGCTCGGCTTCCATCTGCCGGGGATCGGCGCGGTGCTGACGCTCGCGTTCATCTTCGTCGTCGGGCTGGCCACGCGGAACTTCATCGGCCAGAAGCTCGTCACGTGGTGGAACGCCGTCGTGCGTCACATCCCGGTCGTCGGGCCGATCTACACGAGCGTCAAGCAGGTGTCGGACACGCTGCTGTCGAGCAGCGGCAACGCGTTCCGCAAGGCGCTGCTGATCGAATACCCGCGTCGCGGCTCGTATACGATCGCGTTTCTGACCGGCACGCCGGGCGGCGACGTGCTGAATCATCTGACGGAAGAGTACGTGAGCGTCTATATCCCGACCACGCCGAACCCGACGTCGGGCTTCTTCCTGATGCTGCCGAAGAGCGAAGTCATCGAACTCGACATGTCGGTCGATGCCGCGCTCAAGTACATCGTCTCGATGGGCGTGGTGGCGCCCCCGGCGCCGGCTCCGGCGCCTGCACGCCGCCCCGTCGAGCCGCCGCTGTAAGTAAAGAATCATCGCCCGGGCCGCGCGTTGCGGCGCCCGTTGATCAAACCGAACGAAAGCAAACATCATGTCGATGCGTACTGAATACTGCGGTCTCGTGACCGAACACCTGCTGGGCCAAACCGTGTCGCTGTGCGGCTGGGTGCAGCGCCGCCGCGATCACGGCGGTGTGATCTTCATCGACCTGCGCGATCGTGAAGGCCTCGTGCAGGTGGTGTGCGACCCGGATCGCGCGGAAATGTTCGCGACCGCCGAAGGCGTGCGCAACGAGTTCTGCGTGCAGATCAAGGGCCTCGTGCGCAACCGTCCGGAAGGCACGGTCAACGCCGGCCTGAAGAGCGGCAAGATCGAAGTGCTGTGCCACGAACTGAACGTGCTGAACGCATCGGTCACGCCGCCGTTCCAGCTCGACGACGACAACCTGTCGGAAACGACGCGTCTCACGCACCGCGTGCTCGACCTGCGCCGTCCGCAGATGCAGCACAACCTGCGCCTGCGCTACCGCGTCGCGATCGAAGCGCGCAAGTACCTCGACGAGCAGGGCTTCATCGACATCGAAACGCCGATGCTGACCAAGAGCACGCCGGAAGGCGCGCGCGACTACCTCGTGCCGTCGCGCACGAACGCGGGCCAGTTCTTCGCGCTGCCGCAGTCGCCGCAGCTGTTCAAGCAGCTGCTGATGGTCGCGAACTTCGACCGTTACTACCAGATCACCAAGTGCTTCCGCGACGAAGACCTCCGTGCCGACCGTCAGCCGGAATTCACGCAGATCGACTGCGAAACGTCGTTCCTCGGCGAGCAGGAAATCCGTGACCTGTTCGAAGACATGATCCGTCACATCTTCAAGACGACGATCGACGTCGAACTCGACGCGACCTTCCCGGTGATGCCGTACTCGGAAGCGATGGCGCGTTTCGGTTCGGACAAGCCGGACCTGCGCGTGCAGCTCGAATTCACCGAGCTGACCGACGCGATGAAGGACGTCGACTTCAAGGTGTTCAGCACGCCGGCCAACGCGAAGGACGGCCGTGTCGCAGCACTGCGCGTGCCGAAGGGCAGCGAGCTGTCGCGCGGCGACATCGACGGCTACACGGAATTCGTGCGCATCTACGGCGCGAAGGGCCTCGCATGGATCAAGGTCAACGAGAAGGCGAAGGGCCGTGACGGCCTGCAAAGCCCGATCGTCAAGAACCTGCACGACGCATCGATCGCGGCGATTCTCGAGCGCACCGGCGCTGAAGACGGCGACATCATCTTCTTCGCGGCCGACCGCGCGAAGGTCGTCAACGACAGCCTCGGCGCACTGCGCCTGAAGATCGGCCATTCGGAATTCGGCAAGGCGAACGGCCTCGTCCATGCCGGCTGGAAGCCGCTGTGGGTCGTCGACTTCCCGATGTTCGAATACGACGACGAAGATGCACGCTACGTCGCGGCGCACCACCCGTTCACGAGCCCGAAGGACGAGCACCTCGAGTACCTCGAGACCGACCCGGGCCGTTGCCTCGCGAAGGCGTACGACATGGTGCTGAACGGCTGGGAAATCGGCGGCGGCTCGGTGCGTATCCACCGCGAGGAAGTGCAGAGCAAGGTGTTCCGCGCGCTGAAGATCGGTGCGGAAGAAGCGCAACTGAAGTTCGGCTTCCTGCTGGACGCGCTGCAGTACGGCGCGCCGCCGCACGGCGGTATCGCATTCGGCCTCGACCGCATCGTCACGATGATGGCCGGCGCCGATTCGATCCGCGACGTGATCGCATTCCCGAAGACGCAACGTGCGCAGGATCTGCTCACGCAAGCACCGAGCCCGGTCGACGAGCGTCAGCTGCGCGAACTGCACATCCGTCTGCGTCAGCCGGAGCAACCGAAGGCGTAACGCGCTTCGTATCCGGTCGTGTGTGCGTTCGCGCGCACACGACGCACATGAAAAAGGCGCAGCGATGCGCCTTTTTCGTTTTTTGCGGTACAGTCGCAGCACTTGCCGCCCGTTCGGAGCACATGCCCGGCGCGCGGCCCCGAGCTGCATGAAACAACGATGACGAAGCCGCCGAAAATCCCCGAATCCGTTCTTGTCGTGATCTACACGCCCGACCTTGATGTGCTCGTGATCAAGCGTGCCGACCAGCCCGATTTCTGGCAATCGGTGACCGGCTCGAAGGACGCGCTCGACGAGCCGCTCGCGATCACCGCCGCGCGCGAAGTGGCCGAGGAAACCGGCATCGTGACCGGCGCGCCGGACGTGCCGGCCAGTGCGCTCGTCGACTGGCGCCACAAGATCGAATACGCGATCTATCCGCAATACCTGCACCGCTACGCACCGGGCGTCACGCGCAACGTCGAGCACTGGTTCGGCCTGTGCGTGCCGCATCGCGTCGACGTGACGCTGTCGCCGCGCGAGCATGTCGACCATGCGTGGCTGCCGTTCCGCGAGGCGGCCGCGCGCTGCTTCTCGCCGTCGAACGCCGAAGCGATCCTGCAACTGCCCGCCCGCGTGGCACTCTCGCGCGCGCCGCACGGCTCGTCCGCATGACGGCGGAAGCCCGCAAGCGCTTCGCGCAATTGCGGCAGATGTTCCTGCAGGAACGCGGTTCCGCGTCGCGGCTCGCCTTCACGTCGGGCAATACCGTGCGGCTGTGCGAAGGCGGCGGCGCGTTCTTCCGGGCATTGATCGAGCGGATTGATGCCGCCCGCGAGCAGGTGATGCTCGAAACCTACATCTTCTGCGACGACGCGGCCGGCCGGCCGGTGTCGGACGCGCTGATCCGCGCGGCGCAGCGCGGCGTGCGCGTGCGCGTGATCACCGACGGCATCGGCACCGCACGCCTGCCGCTGTTCGACACGTGGGTCGCGGCCGGCGTCGAGCACTGCATCTACAACCGTTTCCTGTTCGGCCGCTTCGGCTTCTCGCGCACGCATCGCAAGCTTGCGGTGATCGATCACGCGGTCGCATTCTGCGGCGGCATCAACATCATCGACGACTATGCGCAGAACGGCACGACGCTGCCGTTTCCACGCTGGGATTTCGCGGTCGAGATGGCGGGGCCCGCGGTGTCCGACGTGCGCGCCGCGTTCGAACTGCAGTGGCACCGGATCATGTTCGGCCACAAGCCGTATGCGCAATACGCGGCCGGGCTGCATGGCGGCGAAGCATTCCCCGACATGTTCCGGCGCTGGATGCGCAGCCATCGGTGGATCAAGGCCGGCGCGCTGCGGGTCGTGACGGAGCCGAGCGTCGCGTTCGTCGCGCGCGACAATGTCGTGAATCGCCGCGCGATCGAGAAGGCGTATCTCGCGGCGATCGGCCAGGCGCGCCAGCGGATCCTGCTCGCTAATCCGTACTTCATGCCGGGCCGCAAGCTGCGCCGCGCGCTGACGGGCGCCGCGCGACGCGGCGTCGACGTGCGGATCCTGATCGGCCGCAAGGAGTTCGCGGCACTCGATACGGCCGTGCCGTTCCTCTATCACGCGCTGCTGCGCGCAGGCGTGCGCGTGGCCGAATACGACAAGACGATGCTGCACGGCAAGGTGGCCGTGATCGACGACAATTGGGCGACGGTCGGTTCGTCGAACCTGGACGCGCTGAGCCTGATGCTGAACAATGAAGCGAATGTCGTGCTGGTGCGCTACGATGCTGTCACGAACGAACTGCGCGACGCGATCGCGGCCGCATTCGCCGACGGCCGGGAAATCGACCCCGCCCGATTCGCCGCGCGCCCGCGTATCGAGCGCATGCTGAACTGGCTTGCCTATACGGCGTATCGTCTCGTGATGAAGGCGCTGACGGTCGGTGGTTACGACTGACGAAGACTAAGCGTTCGCTTCAAAAAATCTGTCCGCACGTTCGTGCGGAAAAGCCGCTCCGGTCCCGCCGGAATCGCGCAAAATAGCGGCTCGGTTAGACACCGGTTTCTAATAATTTCCTTGTTTCGCGAGCGGCTGCACTCAATAATAGTACGGCCGTTCGATTTTATTCGAACCCCCGAACGGTTACAGAAATAGCTATGCGAAAAGGCGAACAGACGCGTGCCGCGATACTTGAAGCTGCTTTGGACCTCGCCAGCCGGGACGGGCTGGAGGGGCTGACGATCGGCCTGCTGGCCGAGCGCATGCAGATGAGCAAGAGCGGTGTGTTCGCGCACTTCGGATCGCGTGAGGACCTGCAGGTCGAGGTCGTCCGCGAGTATCACCATCGTTTCGAAAACGAGGTGTTCTTTCCGAGCCTGCGCGAGCCGCGAGGCTTGCCGCGCCTTCGGGCGATGCTGGCCCGCTGGACGGAGAAGCGCATCCAGGAGGTAACGACCGGATGCATCTACATCAGCGGTGCCGTCGAGTACGACGACCGGCCTGACAGCCCCGTGCGCGAGCAGTTGATCGCAAGCGTGACGGCCTGGCGTGCCGCGATGCTGCGTGCCATTTCGCAGGCGAAGGAAGAAGGCCATCTGCGTGCGGATACCGATCCGGACCTGATGCTCTTCGAGTTGTACAGCTTCACGCTCGGCCTGCATCACGACGCGCGCTTCCTGCATTCGCCGGACGCCGTGCGCCTCACGTGGGCCGCGCTGGAAAAGACGATTGTTTCGTATCAGAGCGAGAGCCGTTAGCGGAGCGTGATCCGCCCGCCAGGAGCTCGAGCCGTTTTGCCCACCTTTGGAGAGAGTCATGGGACAGTACGCCGCGCCGCTGCGCGACATGCAATTCGTGTTGCACGAGCTTCTGAACGTCGAAGCCGAAGTCAAGCAAATGCCCAAGCATGCGGACCTCGACGCCGACACGATCAACCAGGTCCTCGAGGAAGCGGGCAAGTTCTGCTCCGAGGTACTGTTCCCGCTGAACCAGGTCGGCGACCGCGAAGGCTGCACGTATGAAGGCGACGGCGTCGTGAAGACCCCGACCGGCTTCAAGGAGGCCTACCAGCAGTACGTCGAGGCCGGCTGGCCGGCGCTCGGCTGCGATCCGGACTACGGCGGCCAGGGCCTGCCCGCGTTCGTGAACAACGCGCTCTACGAAATGATGAACTCGGCGAACCAGGCATGGACGATGTATCCGGGCCTGTCGCACGGCGCCTACGAGTGCCTGCACGCGCACGGCGCGCCGGAACTGCAGAAAGCCTACCTGCCGAAGCTCGTGACGGGCGAATGGACGGGCACGATGTGCCTGACCGAACCGCACTGTGGCACCGACCTCGGCATCCTGCGCACCAAGGCCGAACCGAACGGCGACGGCTCGTACTCGATCAGCGGCACGAAGATCTTCATCTCGAGCGGCGAGCACGACATGGCCGAGAACATCATCCACCTCGTGCTCGCGCGCCTGCCGGACGCGCCGCAAGGCACGAAGGGGATCTCGCTGTTCATCGTGCCGAAGTTCATTCCGGATGCGGCTGGCGCGCCGGGCGAGCGCAACGGCATCAAGTGCGGCTCGATCGAGCACAAGATGGGCATCCACGGCAACTCGACCTGCGTGATGAACCTCGACAACGCGAAGGGCTGGATGGTCGGCGAGCCGAACAAGGGCCTCAACGCGATGTTCGTGATGATGAACGCGGCCCGCCTCGGCGTCGGTGCGCAAGGCCTCGGCCTCACGGAAGTCGCGTACCAGAACTCGCTGACGTATGCGAAGGAGCGCCTGCAGATGCGCTCGCTGACGGGCCCGAAGGCACCGGACAAACCGGCCGACCCGATCATCGTGCACCCGGACGTGCGCCGCATGCTGCTCACGCAGAAGGCCTACGCGGAAGGCGCGCGCGCGTTCACGTACTGGTCCGCGCTGCAGATCGACAAGGAACTGTCGCACGCCGATGAAGCGGTGCGCAAGGAAGCGGCCGACCTCGTCGCGCTGCTCACGCCGATCATCAAGGCGTTCCTGACCGACAACGCGTTCGAGTGCACGAACCACGCGATGCAGATCTACGGCGGCCACGGCTTCATCTCCGAATGGGGCATGGAGCAGTACGTGCGCGACGCGCGGATCAACATGATCTACGAAGGCACGAACTCGATCCAGTCGCTCGACCTGCTGGGCCGCAAGGTGCTCGGCGACATGGGTGCGAAGCTGAAGAAGTTCGGCAAGCTCGTCACGGAATTCGCGGAAGCCGAAGGCGTGAAGCCGGAAATGGCCGAGTTCATCAACCCGCTCGCCGACATCGGCGACAAGGTGCAGAAGCTGACGATGGAAATCGGCATGAAGGCGATGCAGAACCCGGACGAAGTCGGCGCTGCGGCCGTGCCGTACCTGCGTACCGTCGGTCACCTGGTGTTCTCGTACTTCTGGGCGCGCATGGCGCGCCTCGCACTCGACAACGAAGCGTCGGGCGATCCGTTCTACAAGTCGAAGCTCGCGACGGCACGCTTCTACTTCGCGCGCCTGCTGCCCGAGACGGCGTCGACGATCCGCGCCGCACGCGCCGGTTCGAAGACGATGATGGAAGTCGACGAATCGCTGTTCTGATGCGAGTCCGGGCGGGGCGCGATGCGCGCCGCCCGAACGCAACGGTTCCTGGTACTCACTTCTCCGTGCAGCCCACACCTCCCGCGCTGCACGACACTATCCGGAGACATCCCGTGAGCAATTTCCTGATTCGCAAGGTCGCCGTGCTGGGCGCCGGCGTGATGGGCGCGCAGATCGCCGCGCACCTCATCAACGCGCGCGTGCCCGTGCTGCTGTTCGACCTGCCGGCCAAGGAAGGTCCGAAAAACGCGATCGCGCTGAAGGCGATCGAGAGCCTGAAGAAGCTGTCGCCCGCGCCGTTCGGCGTGAAGGACGACGCCAAGTACCTCGAAGCAGCGAACTACGAAGACGACATCGCGAAACTCGCCGAGTGCGACGTCGTGATCGAAGCGATCGCCGAGCGGATGGACTGGAAGCACGACCTGTACAAGAAGGTCGCGCCGCACATCGCGCCGAATGCGATCTTCGCGACCAACACGTCGGGCCTGTCGATCACGAAGCTGTCCGAAGGTTTCTCGGACGAGCTGAAGTCGCGCTTCTGCGGCGTGCACTTCTTCAACCCGCCGCGCTACATGCACCTCGTCGAACTGATCCCGACCGCGCATACGCGTCCGGAGATCCTCGACCAGCTCGAGACGTTCCTGACGAGCATCGTCGGCAAGGGTGTCGTGCGCGCGAAGGACACGCCGAACTTCATCGCGAACCGCGTCGGCATCTTCTCGATCCTGGCCGTGATCACCGAAGCCGCCAAGTTCGGCCTGCGCTTCGACGAAGTCGACGACCTGACGGGCAGCCGCCTCGGCCGCGCGAAGTCGGCGACGTTCCGCACCGCGGACGTGGTCGGCCTCGACACGATGGCGCACGTGATCAAGACGATGCAGGACAACCTCGCCGACGATCCGTTCTTCCCGGTCTACCAGACGCCTGCCGTGCTCGCCGAACTGGTGAAGCAGGGCGCGCTCGGCCAGAAGACGGGCGGCGGTTTCTACAAGAAGGAAGGCAAGGCGATCAAGGTGCTCGACGCGAAGACGGGCACCTACGTGGATTCGGGCGCGAAGGCGGACGAAACCGTCGGTCGCATCCTGAAGCGCCCGCCGGCGGAACGCCTGAAGCTGCTGCGTGAAACGGACCATCCGCACGCGCAGTTCCTGTGGTCGATCTTCCGCGACGTGTTCCACTACATCGGCGTGCATCTCGAATCGATCGCCGACAACGCGCGCGACGTCGACCTCGCGATCCGCTGGGGTTTCGGCTGGAACGAAGGCCCGTTCGAAGGCTGGCAGGCCGCCGGCTGGAAGCAGGTCGCCGAGTGGGTGCAGGAAGACATCGCGGCCGGCAAGGCACTGGCAAACGTGCCGCTGCCGTCATGGGTGCTCGAGGGCGCGGTTGCAGAAAAGGGTGGCGTGCACACGGCCGAAGGCTCGTGGGCGCCGGCAGCGAAGCGCTTCGTACCGCGTTCGGACCTCGCGGTCTACGACAAGCAGGTATTCCGCGCGCCGCTGCTCGGTGAAGCCGGTGCCGATCCGAAGACGTACGGCAAGACGCTGTTCGAGACCGACGCCGTGCGTGCATGGGTCGACGACCGCGCGGGCGAAGACGACGTCGTGATCGTGTCGTTCAAGTCGAAGATGAACACGATCGGACCGAGCGTGATCGACGGCCTCGTGCAGGCAATCGAACTCGCGGAGAAGGACTACAAGGGCGTGGTGATCTGGCAGCCGACGTCGCTGAAGCTCGGCACGCCGGGCGGCCCGTTCTCGGCCGGCGCGAACCTCGAAGAGGCGATGCCCGCGTTCATGATGGGCGGCGCGAAGGGCATCGAGCCGTTCGTGAAGAAGTTCCAGGAAGGCATGCTGCGCGTGAAGTACGCGAACGTGCCGGTCGTCGCGGCCGTGTCGGGCATCGCGCTCGGCGGCGGGTGCGAGCTGATGCTGCACAGCGCGAAGCGCGTCGTGCACGTCGAGAGCTACATCGGTCTCGTCGAAGTGGGTGTCGGCCTCGTGCCGGCGGGCGGCGGCCTGAAGGAAGCGGCGCTGCGCGCAGCGGATGCCGCAACGGCTGCGAACGCGACCACCGACATCCTGAAGTTCGTCACGAAGTCGTTCGAGAACGCGGCGATGGCGAAGGTGTCGGCGTCCGCGCACGATGCGCGTGCGATGGGCTACGTGAAGCCGTCCGACACGATCATCTTCAACGTATTCGAACTGCTCGACACCGCGAAGAAGGAAGCGCGTGCGCTGGCCGCAACCGGCTATCGCGCACCGCTGCGCGCGAAGGACGTGCCGGTCGCAGGCCGTTCGGCGATCGCGACGATCAAGGCATCGCTCGTCAACATGCGTGACGGCCGCTTCATCAGCGACCACGACTACCTGATCGCGAGCCGCATCGCCGAAGCCGTGTGCGGCGGCGACGTCGAAGCCGGCAGCCTGGTCGACGAGCAGTGGCTGCTCGCGCTGGAGCGTCGTGCGTTCGTCGAGCTGCTCGGCACGCAGAAGACGCAGGAACGGATCATGGGCATGTTGCAGACCGGCAAGCCGGTGCGTAACTGAGCGAGCGGATAAGGCAAGGAGTCTCAAATGAGCAAACAATTGCAAGACGCATACATCGTCGCCGCCAGCCGCACGCCGATCGGCAAGGCCCCGCGCGGTGTCTTCAAGAACACGCGCCCGGACGAGCTGCTGGTCCACGCGCTGAAGTCGGCGGTGGCGCAGGTGCCGGGCTTCGACACGAAGCTGATCGAAGACGCGATCATCGGTTGCGCGATTCCGGAAGCCGAGCAGGGCCTGAACGTCGCGCGGATGGGTGCGCTGCTCGCAGGCCTGCCGCAGACGGTCGGCGGCGTGACGGTCAACCGCTTCTGCGCGTCGGGCATCACGGCGCTGGCCATGGCGGCCGACCGCATTCGCGTCGGCGAATCGGACGCGATCTTCGCGGGTGGTTGCGAATCGATGAGCATGGTGCCGATGATGGGCAACAAGCCGTCGATGTCGCCGCACATCTTCGATCGCAATGAAGACTTCGGCATCGCGTACGGGATGGGCCTGACGGCCGAGCGCGTCGCGGAGCAATGGAAGGTTAGCCGCGAAGACCAGGACGCGTTCTCGGTCGAGTCGCACCGCAAGGCGCTTGCCGCCCAGCAGGCTGGCGAGTTCAACGACGAGATCGCCGCGTACACGATCACCGAGCGTTTCCCGAACCTCGCGACGGGTGAAGTCGACGTGAAGACGCGCGAGATCGCGCTCGACGAAGGTCCGCGTGCGGATACGTCGATCGAAGGCCTCGCGAAGCTGCGCACGGTGTTCGCGAACAAGGGCTCGGTCACGGCCGGCAACAGCTCGCAGACGTCGGACGGCGCGGGCGCGCTGCTCGTCGTGTCGGAGAAGGTGCTCAAGGAATTCAACCTGACGCCGCTCGCGCGCTTCGTGAGCTTCGCGGTGCGTGGCGTGCCGCCGGAAATCATGGGCATCGGTCCGAAGGAAGCGATTCCGGCCGCGCTGAAGGCCGCCGGCCTGAAGCAGGACGATCTCGACTGGATCGAGCTGAACGAAGCGTTCGCCGCGCAATCGCTGGCGGTGATGCGCGATCTCGGCCTCGACCCGTCGAAGGTCAACCCGATGGGCGGCGCGATCGCACTCGGCCACCCGCTCGGCGCGACCGGCGCGATCCGCGCGGCGACCGTCGTGCACGGCCTGCGTCGCCGTAACCTGAAGTACGGGATGGTCACGATGTGCGTCGGCACCGGCATGGGCGCCGCAGGCATCATCGAACGCCTGTAAGCGGAGCGGGACAAGAGCGACGACGGTGCGCGGGCCACGAGCTCGCGCACCGTTTTTTCATTCCGATAGAGGAAAGTCAAAGGAGACGGTTGTGGCCGAAATTCAAGTGGAACGCGCCGATGGCGTGATGACGATCACGATCGCGCGCCCGGCGAAGAAGAACGCGCTGACGGCGGCGATGTACCAGACGATGGCCGACGCACTCGCCGAAGCGCAGGAAGACAAGGCGGTTCGCGTGGTCCTGCTGCGCGGTGGCGACGGCAACTTCACCGCGGGGAACGATCTCGAGGATTTCCTGAAGTCGCCGCCGAAGGACGACACCGCGCCGGTGTTCCAGTTTCTCGCGCGGATCAGCAGCGCGAGCAAGCCGATCGTGGCTGCGGTGCCGGGCCTGGCGATCGGCGTCGGCGTAACGATGCTGCTGCACTGCGACCTGGTCTACGCGGCCGACACCGCGACGTTCTCGCTGCCGTTCACGCAGCTCGGGCTGTGCCCGGAAGCTGCGTCGAGCGTGCTGCTGCCGCGTCTGGCCGGCCATCAGGTGGCGGCCGAGAAGCTGCTGCTCGGCGAGGCGTTCGACGCGCTGGAAGCGCACCGGATCGGCATCGTCAACCGCGTGCTGCCGGCGGCCGAGCTCGACGCGTTCGCGGCGAAGCAGGCGGCGAAGCTCGCGGCACTGCCGGCGGCATCGCTGCGCGTGACGAAGGCGCTGCTCAAGGATACGGGCGGTGTGGCGACGCAGGCGCGGATGGCCGAGGAAGCGGGCCACTTCGCCGCGATGCTGCGCGCACCGGAAGCGCGCGAGGCGATGACGGCGTTCTTCGAGAAGCGCAAGCCGGATTTCCGTCAGTTCGACTGACGGAGCGGGGCACGCCGGCGGCGGACCGCCGGCGCACTCCCGCGAGCGCGATCAGGCCGTGCCGTAGTCGACGTGGCCGGTTTCGCGGCAGAAGCTGACGAGCCGCAAGCCGGCCGCTTTCGCGATCTCGATCGCGAGCGACGACGGCGCGGAGATGGTTGCCACCAGCGGGATGCCGACCCGTGCGGCCTTGCGCACGAGCTCGTAGCTCGCGCGGCTAGACAGGAACACGAAGCCGTCGGTCGCGTCGGCGCGCGACAGCACGAGCGAGCCGATCAGCTTGTCGAGTGCGTTGTGGCGGCCAACATCTTCAAACGCCATCCGGATCGCGCCTGTTGCGTCGCACCACGCAGCCGCATGCAGGCCGCCCGTGAGCCGCGTGAGCGCCTGGTGGGCCGGCAGCGCCTGCGCGGCGCGCGTCAGCGCGTCGGGTGCGAGGCGCGCAAGAAAGCCCGTATCGGGCACGCGTTCGGGCGCGAGGTCGAGCAGGTCGATGCTTTCGATCCCGCATACGCCGCAGCCGGTGCGCCCCGCGAGCGCGCGGCGCCGATCCTTCAGCGCGGCGAACGCCTGCTGGACGACTTCCAGGTGGACTTCCGCGTGTGGCAGCGGCGCGTCGGCGTGCAGGATCACGTCGATGTCCTTGATGTCGCTGCCGCGCGCGACGATCCCTTCCGAGATCGCGAAACCGACCGCGAATGCTTCGAGGTCGCACGGCGTACACATCATCACCGCATGCGAGATGCCGTTGAAGACGAGCGCGACGGGCCATTCCTGGCCCACGTAGTCGTGGGCGGTTTCGACGGCGCCGCCGCGCGTGCGGCGCACGGACAGTTCGATCGCGCCGCGCGGTTCGTCGCGCATGTCACCGGATTCGGTCGGATTCACGAGCACTCCCGTTGATTCGGCGCGAGGCCGGCGGCAATCGTATCCGCCGCCCGCGCGCAGAGGTTCTAAAATACCTCAGGCAAGCCGGCCGCGCCGGTATCCGCCACGTCAGGTAACGATCATGGGACTCAGCGACGCTCCACTGCTATTCACCTTCGAACACGATTCATCGGAAAACTTCACGTACATCCCGATGATCGTGCGTTTCAATCTCGACCGTTTTGGTCTGCGGATTTCACTGGAGCAGTGGCAGTTGCTGCCGCTCGAGGACCGCAAGCTGCTCGCGCGCTTTCCGGCCGACGACGACACCGCGATCGAGCCCAACTTCGATCACGCGCTGTTCGAAATGCTGCGCACGCACGCGGATCTGGAACCATCGTGGTTCCAGCCGGACGAGCAGCCGACCTGGCGCGCCACCGACATCGTGCCGGAGTCGCTCGTACAGCAGAGCGCGCTGGCCGGGCTGATGGCGCCCGAGCTTGCGCAGTGGCAGCGGCTCGCGCCGTTCCAGCGCTACGTGCTGGTGAAGCTGTCGCGCAAGCCGAAGCTGAACCACGATTTCCTGCCCGCGATGCGGGAGTTCGGGCTGACGGCCACGCACTGAGCTGGCCGAAGGCAGGGGGAAGCGCCGCCGTGCGGCGCTCGCCCGTCAGAGCGGTGGCAGTTGCCGCGGCTTGCGGTCGGTGCCGGTCGCGACGTAGGTGAGCGTCGCTTCGGTGACCTTTACGACTTCGCCCATCAGGCGCATGCGCTGCGCGTACACCTCGACGTCGACCGTGATCGACGTATTGCCGGTGCGCGTGATGGTCGCGTAGAAGCTCAGCAGATCGCCGACGAACACCGGCTGCTTGAACACGAACGAGTTGACCGCGACCGTCGCGACGCGACCGTTCGCGCGCTGGCTCGCGGGGATCGAGCCGGCGATGTCGACCTGCGACATGATCCAGCCGCCGAACACGTCGCCGTGGACGTTCGCGTCGTGCGGTTGCGGGACGACGCGCAGCGCGGGCTGCTTTTGCGGGAGTTCGAGGGTCGAATCGGTCATGACGGGGGCTTTCATCCTGTAATAAATACGCCGCCGCGCGCATGCCGGCCGGCGAGGGCGCCGGCAGCGGCGCGAAGCGGCTTCTGCGACAATACAACGTTCGCAAATTGTACGAGAAAGTGAGCGAGCCGGCCGCCGTCGCACGCGTCCGGCACCGCCGCCGATCCTTCCCCCCATGCGCCGATTTCCTGCTTCCGGTGAGCCCGCGCCGGCTTCAACCGGGCCCCGCAACGACTGGCAGACCATCCGGTCGCTGCTGCCGTACCTGACCACCTACAAATGGCGCGTCGCGCTCGCCCTCGGCTGCCTGATCGGCGCGAAGGTCGCGAACCTCGGCGTGCCGGTCGTGATGAAGCGCATCGTCGACCACCTGTCCTACGTCCAGCAGATCACCGCGATCGGCCGCGCCGAACAGTCGGCCGGCATCGTGCTTGCGGGCGGCGTGGGGCTGCTGGTCGTCGCGTATGCGCTCGTGCGGCTGTCCACTTCCCTGTTTACCGAGCTGCGCGAGATCCTGTTCTCGAAGGTCACCGAGAGCGCGGTGCGCCAGCTCGCGCTGCAGGTGTTCCGGCACCTGCACGGGCTGTCGCTGCGGTTTCACCTGGAGCGCCAGACCGGCGGCATGTCGCGCGACATCGAGCGCGGCACGCGCGGCATCCAGCAGTTGATTTCGTATTCGCTGTATAGCATCCTGCCGACGCTCGTCGAGGTCGGGCTCGTGCTCGGCTTCTTCGTGGTCAAGTACGAGGCCTATTACGCGTACGTGACGTTCGCGGCGCTGGTCACGTACATCGTGTTCACGGTGAAAGTCACCAACTGGCGCACGCATTTCCGTCGCACGATGAACGAGCTCGATTCGCGCGCGAATTCGCGGGCGATCGATTCGCTGATCAACTACGAGACGGTCAAGTATTTCGGCAACGAAGAGTGGGAAGCGCAGCGCTACGACGAGAACCTGAAGCGCTACCGGAAGGCCGCGATTCGCTCGCAGAATTCGCTGTCGGTGCTGAACTTCGGCCAGCAGGCGATCATCGGCACGGGGCTCGTGTTCATCCTGTGGCGCGCGACGCAGGGCGTGCTCGCGGGCAAGCTGACGCTCGGCGATCTGGTGCTGATCAACACGTTCATGCTGCAGCTGTACATCCCGCTGAACTTTCTCGGCGTCGTCTATCGCGAGCTGAAGCAGAGCCTCACCGACATGGACCGGATGTTCGGGCTGCTGTCGGCCGCGAAGGAAGTGGCCGACCTGCCCGATGCGCAGCCGCTCGCGGTGGCCGGCGCGCAGGTGCGCTTCGAGCACGTGAATTTTGCGTACGAGCCGGCGCGGCAGATCCTGCACGACGTGTCGTTCACGATCGACGCGGGCACGACGACCGCGGTGGTTGGCCACAGCGGCTCCGGGAAGTCGACGCTGTCGCGGCTGCTGTTCCGCTTCTACGATCTCGACCGGCAGGCGGGCGGTGCGATCCGGATCGACGGGCAGGATATCCGCGACGTCAGGCAGGACTCGCTGCGCGCGTCGATCGGGATCGTCCCGCAGGACACCGTGCTGTTCAACGACTCGATCTACTACAACATCGCGTACGGCCGGCCGACCGCGACTCGCGACGAGGTGATCGCGGCCGCACGCGCCGCGCACATCCACGATTTCATCGAAAGCCTGCCGAAGGGTTATGACACGCCGGTCGGCGAGCGCGGGCTGAAGCTGTCGGGCGGCGAGAAGCAGCGCGTCGCGATCGCGCGCACGCTGTTGAAGGATCCGCCGGTGCTGCTGTTCGACGAAGCGACGTCGGCGCTCGATTCGCGCTCGGAGCGCGCGATCCAGCACGAACTCGACCAGATCGCGCGGCATCGCACGACGCTCGTGATCGCGCACCGGCTGTCGACGGTCGTGCATGCGCAGCAGATCCTCGTGATGGACCACGGGCGGATCGTCGAGCGTGGCACGCACGACGAACTCGTGCGTGCCGACGGGTTGTATGCACAGATGTGGGCGCTGCAGCAGCAGCGTGCGGCGGCGGGCGGGGAAGAGGCGGAAGCCGCGTGAGCGGCGGTGCCGCGCACGGGGGCGCGCAGCGGGAAGGCGGCGTGCCTGATGCGCGGGAGTCGGGCGGGCAGGAGGGGCGGGCAGGCTCGGGGCCGGCTAACCTATTGATCAGCCA
This sequence comes from Burkholderia lata, assembly GCF_000012945.1. Lineage (NCBI taxonomy): Bacteria > Pseudomonadati > Pseudomonadota > Betaproteobacteria > Burkholderiales > Burkholderiaceae > Burkholderia > Burkholderia lata. The sequence goes on along the minus strand of NC_007510.1, from coordinate 3,179,668 downwards.
GGCCGACCCGGCCGGTTTGCCGGCCAACCCGCCCGTCAGCTCACCAGCCGTCTGATCGATCGGCCCGACGACCCGTCAGCCGGTCACTTCACGGCGCGCAGCCGCGCATCCAGCTCGCCGAGCTGCGCGGGCGTGCCGACGTTCTCCCAGATTCCTTCATACAGTTCGCCGCTCGCGCGGCCGGCCTCGATCGCCGCGCGATAGTACGGCGTCAGCGCGCGCCGCGTGCCGGGCGCGAGATCGCGGAACATCCGCGTGTCGTACAGGCCGATGTTGCCGAACGTGAAGCGCGCGGCGCCGTCGAGCGCAAGGCGGCCGTCGTCGCCGAGCGCGAAGTCGCCGGCCGGGTGGAACGGCGGGTTCGGCACCATCACGAGGTGCATCGCCGGTGCGTCGAGCGCGGCCATCCGGGCGGCGCGCGGTGCGAGCGACCGGTAGTCGAACGCGCAGTACACGTCGCCGCTGACCGCCGCGAACACGGCCGGCTGCCCGTCGTGCTCGAGCAGCGGCAACGCCTGTGCGATGCCGCCCGCGGTTTCCAGTGCCTCGCCCTCGGCCGAATACACGAGCCGCACGCCCCAGCGCGAGCCGTCGCCGAGCGCAGCCTCGATCTGCTCGCCGAGCCACGCGTGGTTGATCACGATCGTCTCGATGCCCGCGCGGGCGAGCGCTTCGATCTGCCACACGATCAGCGGCTTGCCGCCCGCTTCGAGCAGCGGCTTCGGGCGGGTGTCGGTGAGCGGGCGCATCCGTTCGCCGCGCCCGGCGGCGAAGATCATCGCCGTGGTCAGGGTGGTGCTCATGTTCGGCCGGGTGTCAGGAGAGTCGGAGCGATCAGAAGGTGTAGCCCACGTCGGCCGGCGCGCTGCCCTCGAGCTCGTCGAGCAGCTTCGCGAACGGCACGAGCGGGCGGTAGCGCAGCGCGACCTTGCGCGCATAGGCGATGAAGCGCGGCAGGTCGTTCAGGTAGTGCGGCTTGCCGTCGCGGTAATTGATCCGCGCGAACAGGCCGAGCACCTTGATGTGGCGCTGCAGCCCTATCCATTCGAGCTGGCGGTAGAACTCGCCGAAATCGGGGTCGACCGGCAGGCCGGCCTTTTTCGCCTTTTCCCAGTAGTACGCGAAGCAGTCGAGCTCGAACTCCTCGTCCCAGCTGATGAAGGCATCGCGCAGCAGCGACACGACGTCGTACGTCAGCGGCCCGTAGACGGCGTCCTGGAAGTCGAGGATGCCCGGGTTCGGCTCGCACACCATCAGGTTGCGCGGCATGAAATCGCGCAGCATGAAACCCTGCGGCTGCGCGTGCGCGCTGGCGACCAGCAGCGCGAAGGTGCGGTCGAGCGTGCCGCGCATCGCGTCGGTGACGGGCTTGCCGAGGTGGCGGCCGACGAACCATTCGGGCATCAGCTCCATCTCGCGGCGCAGGAATGCCTCGTCGAACGGCGGCAGCACGTCGGGCGCCGACGTGAGCTGGAAGCGGATCAGTGCGTCGAGCGCCGCGCGCATCAGCGGCTTCGCGGCGGCCGGGTCGGCCGGATCGAGCACCGAGATGTACGACGTGCGGCCGAGATCGGTCACGAGCATGAAACCTGCATCGAAATCGTGGGCCAGCACGTCCGGCACGTGGTCGCCGGCCGCGGCGAGCAGTTGCGCGACCTGGACGAATTCGCGGCACTTCTCGGGCGGCGGCGCGTCGACGGCGATCAGCGTGCCGCCGGCGCTCGTGGCCGATGCGACACGGAAATAGCGGCGGAAACTGGCGTCCGACGATGCGGGCGCGAGGGTCGACAGGTCGAGCGCATAGCGTTCGGCGAGCGGGTGCAGCCACGCGGTGAGCGCTTCGAGGCGGGTGTCGGGCTGGGATGCGGCGGATGGGGGCGTCATGAAACTCGGAGGAGGGGGGAACGTCTTGCCATATAATACCCCACGACTTTTTTGACGCGCCCCGCGTCAGCTTTCCGCCGTGCAGGCCCGCCGCCTGTCGCGCCGTCACCCGAACGCCTCCCCGGTTTGCGCTCAGCCGCAGTCGCGGTGCGACGGTGCGGCCCGCCGCGCGCGAATGTGCCGCGACGGCGCGGTTGACAAGGGGCGATTCGCCAAACGATAGATGCCGCCCAAACCGCTATTCCCGAATGTTTTCCCCGGTGACGGGGCGCCGCGCAAACGGCGGCTCGCGCTCGCGCTCCTGGCCGTGCCTGGCCTCGTGCCGGCCGTGTCGTACGCGCAGCTGTCGGGCGCGGCCGCGCAGCCGCAGCCGCTCGACTCGCCGTGGGATCTGCGTCTCGCGCCCCAGCTCGAGGATCGCCCGCTGAAGGACGGCGCGAAGCCCGCCGCCTTCGTGATCGCCGACCACACGAGCGGCACGGCCGAGCAGGATCTTGCCGCGAAGGGTTCGGCCGAACTGCGGCGCGGTGACGTGGTCGTGAAGGCCGACGCGATCCACTACGATCAGGATACCGACATGGCCGATGCGTACGGCCAGGTCAGGATCAACAATTCCGGCACGTCGTTCGCGGGCCCCGAGGCGCACCTGAAGATCGAGGCGAACCAGGGCTTCATGACGGCGCCGAAGTATCACTTCAACATGACGGGCGGGTCGGGCAGCGCGGAACGCGTCGACATGGTCGACAACGAGCGCTCGGTGTTCGTCAACGGCACCTACACCGCGTGCCAGTGCTCGACGAACCCCGCGTGGTACATCAAGGGCAGCCGCTTCGACTTCGATACGGGCGCCGACGAAGGCACCGCGCGTAACGGCGTGCTGTTCTTCCAGGGCGTGCCGATCTTCGCGAGCCCGTGGATGACGTTCCCGCTGTCGGGCGAGCGGCGCAGCGGCCTGCTGCCGCCGACGTTCGCGATGAACTCGAGCAACGGCTTCGAACTGTCGCTGCCGTACTACTTCAACATCGCGCCGAACCGCGACCTGACGCTCACGCCACGCATCATCTCGCGGCGCGGCGTGATGACCGAGGCGACGTTCCGCTACCTGTCGCCGTCGTATTCGGGCACGTTTACGGCGAATTACCTGCCGGATGACCGGCTCGCGCACCGCAACCGTTACGCGATCTACTGGCAGCACCAGCAGAACTTCGGCGGCGGCTTCGGCGGCTACGTCTACTACAACAAGGTCTCGGACACTACGTATCCGGAAGACCTCGGGTCGACGAACCAGTTCGTCAACGGGACGCAGACGCTGTACCAGCAGGAAGCAGGCCTCACGTACAACAACGGCCCGTGGTCGGTGCTCGCGCGCTACCAGCACTGGCAGACGCTGCCGCCGTCGATCGCGCCTTACAGCCGCGAGCCGCAGTTGAACGTGAAGTACACGAAGTACAACGTCGGCGGCTTCGACTTCGGCGCGGAAGCCGACTATTCGCGGTTCCGCATCACGACGGCCGATGCGACCGAAGGCGACCGGATCGTCTTCAATCCGTATATCGCATACGGCGTGTACGGCCCCGGCTATTTCGTCGTGCCGAAGGTCCAGTACCACTTCGCGTCGTACGACCTGAACTACCTGTCGTCGACCACGCCGAACAGCCCGAAGCGCTTCACCGAGTCGATCCCGACCGTGAGCTTCGATACGGGGCTGATCTTCGACCGCTCGGTGCGCCTGTTCGGCCAGGACTTCATCCAGACCCTCGAGCCGCGCCTGTACTACGTGTACACGCCGTATCGCGACCAGTCGAACGCCCCGCTGTTCGACTCCGCGGAATCGGACTTCGGCCTCGCGGAGATCTACCAGCCGAACACGTTCGTCGGCAACGACCGGATCGCCGATGCGAACCGGATCACGGCCGGCCTGACGTCGCGCTTCATCGATCCGCGCACCGGCGACGAGCGTGCGCGCTTCGTGATCGCGCAGCAGTACTACTTCGCCGATCAGCGCGTCACGCTGAATTCCGGGCAGTCCGCCGTGCAGGCGCGCCACTCGGACCTGATCGTCGGCGCCGCGCTGAAGCTCGGCTCGGGCTTCATGTCGGAGACGGCGTTCCAGTACAACCAGAACAACAACCAGCTCGTGAAGTCGAGCGTCGGTTTCGGCTACAGCCCGGGCGAGCGCCGCGTGATCAACGTCGGCTACCGCTACACGCGATCGAACACCACGCTCGACAACCAGCCGATCAACCAGTTCCTGATCTCCGCGCAATGGCCGCTCACGCGCCGCCTGTATGCGATCGGCCGCTTCAACTACGACCTCGCGGGCGATCGCGTAGTCGACGGTCTGGTCGGCTTACAATACGACGCGGACTGCTGGGCGCTCGGGGTCGGGGTGCAACGGGCAGCGAACGGCATCAATTCGTCGGGACAGCAGAACTCGTCGACGCGAGTCATGATGCAGCTGACGCTCAAGGGCCTGTCGACCGTCGATAACGGCCTCGTGTCCGCATTCCGCGCCGGGGTGCCGGGCTACACGCCGCTGCCGCCGCCGCCGCCGCCGATGTCCCGCTTCAGCAACTACGAGTAACGCCGGCTTGTCTGCACCGGTCAGCACGATTTCAATGGAGTTCCAGTGGCAATGAAGAAAACCCTTCGTTTCGCGGCAGTCGTGTCCAGCCTCGCTGCGGCCTCCGCGCTGCTCGCCGCCGCGCCGGCCGCGGCGCAGGCGCTCGGTTCGCAAGGTGCGCAGCTCGCCGACGAAGTCGTCGCGGTCGTCAACAACGACGTGATCACGGGCCGCGAACTTGACCAGCGTGCCGGCCTGATCGCGCGCCGGCTGCAGCAGCAGAATGCCCCCGTGCCGCCGACCGACCAGTTGCGCGCGCAGGTGCTGAACCAGATGGTGCTCGAACGTATCCAGGTGCAGAAGGCCAAGGACGACGGGATCCGCATCGACGACGCGACCGTGCAGTCCACGCTGCAGCGTCTCGCGCAGGCGAACGGCATGACGCTCGAGCAGTACCGCGGGCGTCTCGAGGCGCAAGGCGTGCCCTGGAGCGTCTTCACGAGCGACGCGCGCACCGAACTGATGCTGTCGAAGCTGCGCGAGCGCGAGGTCGACGGCAAGATCACCGTGTCGGACGCCGAAGTCGCGAACTACATCGCGAGCCAGCGCGGGCCGAACGCGTCGCAGCAGCAGGACCTGCGCTTCCAGCACATCTTCATCAAGGCGCCGACCAACGCGCCGCAGGCCGACATCGAAGCCGCGCAGAAGAAGGCTGACGCGTTGCTGCAGCAGGCGAAGTCGGGCGCCGATTTCGAGAAGCTCGCGAAGAACAATTCGGAAGCGAACGACGCGAAGAAGGGCGGTGACCTCGGCTTCAAGGCGCCGAGCGCGCTGCCGGCGGACGTCGTCGACGCCGCGTCGAAGCTGCGCCCGGGCCAGGTCAACCCGACGCTGATCCGCGTGCCGGACGGCTTCGAGATCGTGCGTCTCGTCGACCGCCGCCAGAGCCAGGGCGCGACTGCCGCCGCACCGAAGATCGTCCAGACGCACGTGCGCCACATCCTGCTGCGCGTGGGTGAGGGCAAGTCGGAAGGCCAGGCGCGCCAGCAACTGGCCGACATCCGCAACCAGGTCGAGGCCGGCGGCGATTTCGCGAAGTTCGCGCGCACCTACTCGCAGGACGGTTCGGCGTCGCAGGGCGGCGATCTCGGCTGGATCAGCCCGGGCGAGACCGTGCCGGAATTCGAGCGCGCGATGAACAACCTGCAGGACGGCCAGATCAGCCAGCCGATCCGTACCGAGTACGGTTACCACCTGATCCAGGTGCTGAGCCGCCGCGAAGCGGAAGGTTCGGTGCAGCAGCAGATGGATATCGCGCGTCAGGCGATCGGCCAGCGCAAGGCCGAGCAGGCGTATGCCGACTGGCTGCGCGAGCTGCGCGATTCGTCGTACGTGCAGTACAAGATCGGCGGCGTCGGTCCGGCGAACTGAGCGAGTTTCAGATGACCACGCCCGCGCTGCAGATCGCGATCACGACTGGCGAACCCGCGGGGGTCGGCCCGGAGCTGACCGTGCAGGCGCTGCGTGATGCCGCGCAGCGCTGGCCCGACGCACATTTCACCGTGCTCGGCGATGCGGCGCTGCTCGACGCGCGCGCGGCGGCCGTCGGCGCCGACCGGGCCACGCTGGCCGGCAGCGGGCCGGTGTCGGTCGCGCATCACGCGCTCGCCGTGCCTGTGCAGGCGGGCCGGCTGGACGCTGCGAACGGCCCGTACGTGCTCGGGTTGCTCGACGCGGCGATCGACGGCGCACTGGCAGGCCGGTACGACGCGATCGTCACCGCGCCGCTGCAAAAGAGCACGATCAACGATGCGGGCGTGCCGTTCACCGGCCATACCGAATACCTGGCGGAGCGCACGCATACGCCGCGTGTCGTGATGATGCTGGCCGGTACCGGCCACCAGCCGCTGCGCGTCGCGCTCGCGACCACGCACCTGCCATTGAAGGACGTGTCGGCCGCACTCACGATCGACGGGCTCGTCGAGACGCTTGCGATCATCGATCGCGATCTGCGGCGCGACTTCGGCCTGGCCGCACCGCGCATCCTCGTGACGGGCCTGAACCCGCACGCGGGCGAGAACGGTTATCTCGGCCGCGAGGAGATCGACGTGATCTCGCCGGCGCTGGCCCGCGCGAATGCGCAGGGCATCGACGCGCGCGGCCCGTATCCGGCCGACACGCTGTTCCAGCCGCGCCATCTCGCCGATGCCGATTGCGTGCTCGCGATGTTCCATGACCAGGGGCTGCCCGTGCTGAAGTATGCGACGTTCGGCGAGGGCATCAACGTGACGCTCGGGCTGCCGATCATCCGGACGTCGGTCGATCACGGCACGGCGCTCGATCTGGCCGGCACGGGCCGCGCGGATCCGGGCAGCATGATCGCCGCGCTCGACACGGCCGTCACGATGGCGCGCCATCGCCGCACGGCCTGACGCGGCCCGGCTTTACCTCTTTCGTCGTATTTTTCGTTTTACTCAGTCGATGTCGAACAGCAGACAGCACCAAGGCCATTTCGCGCGCAAGCGCTTCGGGCAGAACTTCCTCGTCGATCACGGCGTGATCGACTCGATCGTCTCGACGATCGGCCCCGCGCGCGGCCAGCGCATGGTCGAGATCGGCCCCGGGCTCGGCGCACTGACCGAGCCGCTGATCGAGCGCCTCGCGACGCCCGAGTCGCCGCTGCATGCGGTCGAGCTCGACCGCGACCTGATCGGGCGCCTGCAGCAACGCTTCGGCGCGCTGCTCGAACTGCACGCGGGCGACGCGCTCGCGTTCGACTTCCGGTCGCTCGCGGCGCCCGGCGACAAGCCGTCGCTGCGGATCGTCGGCAACCTGCCGTACAACATTTCCAGCCCGCTGCTGTTTCACCTGATGACGTTCGCCGATGCGGTCATCGACCAGCACTTCATGCTGCAGAACGAAGTCGTCGAACGGATGGTCGCGGAGCCGGGCACGAAGGCGTTTTCGCGGCTGTCGGTGATGCTGCAGTACCGCTACGTGATGGAGAAGATGCTCGACGTGCCGCCGGAATCGTTCCAGCCGCCGCCGAAGGTCGATTCGGCGATCGTCCGGATGATTCCGTACGAGCCGCACGAACTGCCGGACGTCGATCCCGTGCTGCTCGGCGAAGTCGTCACCGCTGCGTTCTCGCAGCGCCGCAAGATGCTGCGCAATACGCTCGGCGACTATCGCGAGACGATTGATTTCGACGCGCTCGGCTTCGATCTCGCGCGCCGCGCGGAGGATGTGAGCGTGGCCGAATACGTCGGCGTCGCGCAGGCGCTCGCGGCGGTGCGCAAGGCCGGCTAAGGCGAGTCTCGCGCGCCGCGCCGGAGCGGATGTGCGGAAGAGGCTGCCCCGTGGGGCAGCCTTTTTTATTGCGTGGACGGGCGCGTGTTGCGCGGGGTCGTCATGCCCGCCGGCGTGTCGGCGCGTTGACGAGCGCGATGCCGGTCAGCACGAGCGCAGCCGCGGACATGAAGCGCCAGCCGACCGATTCGCCGAGCAGCAGCACGCCGAACGCAACGCCGAACAGCGGCGACAGGAACGTGAAGACGGACAGCCGCGACGCGCTGTAGCGCGTCAGCAGCCAGAACCACGACAGGTAGCTGACGAACGCGACGATCACCGACTGGTACGCGAGGCTCGCCACCGCGACCGGCGTGACGTGCGCGAACGACACCTGGCCGAACAGTGCGGCAAGCGCGACCAGTACGACCGCCGATACCGCGAGCTGGTAGAACAGCGTCTTGCTCGCGCTCGCCCGCGCAAGCGCCGTCGAGCGCACGACGACCGTCGTCGCAGCCCACATCGCGCCGCCGAGGATCCCGAGCGCGTCGCCGGCGAGCCCGGCCAGTACCGATGCGCCGGGTGCGCGCGGTTTCAGGAAGCCGTCCGCGAATGCGAGCGCGATGCCGGCGAATGCCAGGCCGACGCCGGCCCACTGCGTGCGCTGCAGCCGTTCGCCCGGTGCGAACAGGTGCAGGCCGAGCGCGGTGAAGCACGGCGCCGTGTACAGGAAGATCGCCATGTGTGACGCACTCGTCAGCGTCAGCCCGAAGAACACGCAGATGAATTCGCCGGCGAACAATGCACCGGCCGCGAGACCCGCGCCGAACGTGCCGTCCGCCTGGAACAGCGGCGTACCGCGCGAGCGCGCCCAGCCCCATAGCAGCACCGCCGCGATCACCGAGCGCAGCCCGGCCTGGAACATCGGCGCGATCGCGGCGTTGGTGCTCTTGATCGCGACCTGCTGGAAGCCCCAGATCGCGCACAGCAGCAGCATCAGGCCGACGGCGCGCGTGTCGAGCGCGCGGCGCACGGGGGCGGCGGCGAGCGTGGTCATTGCCGGACCTCGCCGGTTCGGTACGACGGCTGCGGGATCGGGAGGGCGGCGCATCCGGCGCGCTCGAATCGGCGGTTTCGCACGGCAGTGTGGCTGTCTTGGGGGAAGGGTGGTCGCGTTCGGGCTGTGGATCGCATGCCCGCTTTTGGTGCGAGGTGGAAGGATGTTACCCGATCGGCGGGATAGCCGGGCGAGCTGGATCGTGCCGTTTTCCGCCGTAGCGCGCGCGGGTTGGCGCCGATGGGCCGTATCGGCCGCGCTCCGGTTTAGAGGCCCCTGGCTGGCCGTCGCGGCCAAGCGCCCCCAGCCAGGCGCCCCCGGCGAAGTTCACCCGACTCTGGTAGAGTTCCCGGTTCTGGAAAGTCCCCACAGGAGTACAACCCATGCGATTGCTGCATACGATGCTGCGAGTCGGCGATCTCGACCGCTCGATCAAGTTCTACACCGAGTTGCTCGGCATGAAGGTGCTGCGCCGCGACGACTATCCGGAAGGCAAGTTCACGCTCGCATTCGTCGGCTACGGCGATGAAAGCGACAACACCGTGATCGAGCTGACCCACAACTGGGATACGCCGGCCTACGATCTCGGCAACGGCTTCGGCCACCTCGCGCTGGAAGTCGACGACGCTTACGCGGCCTGCGACAAGATCAAGGCGCAAGGCGGCAAGGTCACGCGCGAAGCGGGCCCGATGAAGCACGGCACGACCGTGATCGCGTTCGTCGAGGATCCGGACGGCTACAAGATCGAGTTCATCCAGAAGAAGGCGCACTGAGCGCCGGATGAACCGGGCTGCGGCATGCGATGTACGCCGCAGCAGCAAAAAGGGCGATGCGAGGTGACCCGCATCGCCCTTTTTCGTGGCGGCGACGCCATGCGCGTCAAAGCGACGGCAGCAGCTCGGGCGGGTGATGCTTGAGCGTGTGCCGCGCTTCGCGGAACTCGGGGAAGATCGATTCGACGGTCTGCCAGAAGGCCGGGCTGTGGTTCATCTCGCGCAGGTGCGACAGCTCGTGCGCGACGACGTAGTCGATGATCGACATCGGGAAATGGATCAGCCGCCAGTTCAGGCGGATCTTGCCGTCGCTCGAGCAACTGCCCCAGCGCGTCGCGGCCGACGACAGCGCGTACATCGAATACGTGACGCCGAGTTTCTCCGCGTAGACCACGAGGCGTTCACCGAAGATCCGCTTGGCTTCGCCCTGCAGCCAGCCCTGCACGCGATCCTTGATCTGCTGCATGTCGGCCTGCACGGGCAGCGGCAGCGAGAGCCGCAGCGCATCGGCGTCGAACGCGACGGCGCCCGCGCCGAGCGCGATCGTCACCGTCTTGCCGAGATACGGGAGCTGCGCCCCGTCGCGCCAGTCGATCTGCGGCAGCGCGCGCTGCTCGGTGCGGGTTTTCCATTCGGCGAGCTTCGCGAAGATCCAGCGCTGTTTCTCGGAGATCGCGGCTTCGATGTCGGCGAGCGTGACCCAGCGCGGCGCGGTGATCGACAGCCCGCTGCCGTCGATCGTGAAGCCGATCGTACGGCGCGCGGAGCGCTTCAGGCGGTATTCGAGTACGCGGCTGTCGAGTGCGAACGTCCGCACGCGCGAGCGGTCGGGCGCCGGGCCCGGATCGAGGGGCGCGGCGGGCGCTGCTTCGGGCGGCGCCGGCGGCGTGGCAGGCGCCGACGGTGCGGCGGCCGGCCCGTCGAAGAGCGGCAGGTCCATCTGGCGATGATCGAGGGCCACGACGGCAGGCCGTGGCCGCGGACGCTGTTTCATCAGTTCGCTTCTTTTTGTCGTACGCAACGGCTGCAACCTGGGGGCGTCAGACACGCGCGGCATCGCGCGTGCCGGCATTACCCGCCTGGCGATACGAATCGGGATCGATCCGGCGCATTTCCGCTTCGATCCATGCTTCGACCTGCGAGTTCAATGCATCGGGCGTCAACCCTTCGCTGGGGATCGGCTTGCCGATCGACACGGTGACGACGCCCGGGAATTTCGTGAACGAGTTGCGCGGCCACACCCGACCTGCATTGTGCGCGATCGGCACGACGGGTGCGCCGGTTTCGATCGCGAAACGCGCGCCGCCCGTCTTGTACTTGCCCTGCTTGCCGACCGGCGTGCGCGTGCCTTCCGGGAACATGATCATCCATGCGCCTTCCGACAGGCGCTTCTTGCCCTGGCGGATCACGGAAGTGAACGCGTTCTTGCCTTCCTTGCGGTTGATGTTAACCATGTGCAGCATCCCGAGCGCCCAGCCGAAGAACGGCACGTACAGCAACTCGCGCTTGAACACGTAGCAAAGCGGCCTCGGCATCAGCGCCGGAAACGCGAGCGTCTCCCACGCGGACTGGTGCTTCGACAGCAGCACCGCCGGGCCGTCGGGCAGGTTCTCGTACCCTTCGATCCGGTAGCGGATGCCGTTCAGCCAGCGCACGACCCACAGCGTCGACTTGCACCAGCCGGCGGCCATCCAGTAACGCGCGTCGGAGCGCATGAACGGAAAGGCGATGAAGCACGCGGTGGCGTACGGCACCGTGTACAGGATGAAGTAGATCAGCAGCAGCAGGGAACGGACGAAGCGCATCGGCGTAAGTCAGGCGTTAGGGAGGATGCGCGCGGCGGCTGCATCACTCGTGTTCGTGTGAAAGGAAATCGAGCGCGAACGCGCGCAGGTCGTCGTGAACCTTCGTGCCGGGCGGCAGGTTGCCGGCGGCGAGCGTCTTCTTGCCCTTGCCGGTGAGCACGAGGTGCGGCTGGAAGCCGACCGCGACGCCGGCCTGCAGGTCGCGCAGCGAATCGCCGACGACCGGCGTGTGACCGGGATCGATCTCGAAGCGCTCGGTGATCATCTGCATCATGCCGGGTTTCGGCTTGCGGCAGTCGCAGTGATCCTCTGCCGTGTGCGGGCAGAAGAACACCGCGTCGATACGTGCGCCGACCGCGGCCGCCGCGCGATGCATCTTCAGATGCATCTCGTTGAGCGTGGCCATGTCGAACAGCCCGCGACCGATGCCGGACTGGTTGGTCGCGACGACCACGCGATACCCCGCGTGGTTGAGCCGGGCGATCGCCTCGAGGGCGCCGGGCAGCGCGATCCATTCGTCGGGCGTCTTGATGAACGCATCCGAATCGACGTTGATCACGCCGTCCCGGTCGAGGACGACGAGCTTTCGGTTGGGGCTGGTCGGCATCGTGCGGCCCTTATGCGGCGAGCTTCGAGATGTCGGCGACGCAGTTCATCTGCTGGTGCAGCGCGGACAGCAGCGCGAGACGGTTCGCGCGCAGTGCCGGATCTTCCGCGTTGACCATCACGTCGTTGAAGAACGTGTCGACCGGTGCGCGCAGCGCGGCGAGCGCCGACAGCGCGCCCGTGTACGCGCGCGCCTCGAGTTGCGACTGCACGTGCGGCGTGACGGCCGCGAGCTGTTCGTGCAGCGCCTTCTCGGCTGCCTCGACGAGCAGCGTCGGCTGCACCGTGCCGCTCGCGCCGCCTTCCGACTTCTTCAGGATGTTCGAGATCCGCTTGTTCGCGGCCGCGAGCGCTTCGGCTTCCGCAAGGCGCGTGAATTCGCGCACCGCGTCGAGGCGTGCGACGAGATCGTCGACGCGCGTCGGGTTCAGGCTCAGCACCGCGTCGATTTCACCGGCCGAATAGCCGCGCTCGCGCAGCAGGCCGCGCAGGCGATCCATGAAGAACGCGAGGATCGCATCGGTCGATTCGGCCACGCCCGGCACGCCTTCGAAGCGTGCATGGGCCGTACGCAGCAGCGACTTGAGATCGAGCGGCAGCTGCTTCTCGAGCAGCAGGCGCAGCACGCCGAGCGCGTGGCGGCGCAGCGCGAACGGATCCTTCTCGCCGGTCGGCGCGAGGCCGATGCCCCAGATGCCGACGATCGTCTCGAGCTTGTCGGCGAGCGCGACGGCGGTCGACACGGGCGTGGTCGGCAGTGCGTCGCCGGAGAAGCGCGGCTGGTAGTGCTCGGCGCACGCGAGCGCGACGTCGTCGGCTTCGCCGTCGTGGCGCGCGTAGTACGTGCCCATCGTGCCCTGCAGTTCCGGGAACTCGCCGACCATGTCGGTCAGCAGGTCGGCCTTCGCGAGACGCGCGGCGCGCTTCGCGAGCGTGGCGTCGGCGCCGATCACGGGCGCGATCTCGCCGGCCAGTGCTTCGAGGCGCTCGACGCGTGCGAGCGCCGAACCGAGCTTGTTGTGATACACGACGTTCGCGAGCTGCGGCACGCGGTCGGCGAGCGGCTTCTTCTTGTCCTGCTCGAAGAAGAACTTCGCATCGGCGAGGCGCGGGCGCACGACGCGCTCGTTGCCTTCGATGATCTCGCCCGGCGTCTTCGTCTCGATGTTCGACACGATCAGGAAGCGCGAACGCAGCTTGCCGGCGACGTCGGTCAGCGCGAAATACTTCTGGTTCGTCTGCATCGTGAGGATCAGGCATTCCTGCGGGACCTGCAGGAACTCGTCCTCGAAGCGGCACGGGTAGACGACCGGCCATTCGACCAGCGACGTCACTTCGTCGAGCAGCGACTCGGGCATCACGACGGTATCGCCGTTCGCGTGCTCGTTCAGCTGCGTGCGGATCGTTTCGCGGCGATCGACGAAGTGCGCGATCACGTGGCCCTTGTCGCGCAGCGTGTCGGCGTACGCGCGCGCATGCTGGATCGCGACGAGGCCGTCGGACAGGAAGCGGTGGCCGAGCGTCGTGTCGCCGGCGTCGATGCCGAACGCGGTGACGGGCACGATGCGATCGTCATGCAGCACCGTCAGGCGATGCACCGGGCGCACGAACTTCACGTCGGAGCCGTCCGGGCGCTGGTAGGTCATGAACTTCGGGATCGGCAGCTTCGCGAGCGTTTCGTCGAGCGCGGCCTGCAGGCCGTCGGCGAGCGTCGCGCCGGCTGCCGAATAGTTGATGAAGAACGCTTCGGCCTTGCCGTCCTGCGCGCGCTCGAGATCGGCGATCGACAGGTTCGGGTGGCCGAGCGCCGCGAGCTTCTTCGCGAGCGGGGCGGTCGGCTTGCCTTCGGCGTCGAGCGCGACCGACACGGGCAGGACCTTTTCGCGGACCTGCTTTTCAGGGGCGACGGCGCGTACGTTCTGCACGACGACGGCAAGGCGGCGCGGCGTGGCGTAGCGTTCGAACACGAGTTCGCCTTCGACGAGGTCGCGCGCCGCGAGGCGTTGCGCAAGACCTTCGGCGAATGCGTCGCCGAGGCGCGCGAGGGCCTTCGGCGGCAGCTCTTCGGTCAGCAGTTCGACGAGCAGGGGGGCGGGATGATTGTGCGTCATGATTGGAATGAATCTCGTCTCGTCAGTCCTGATCGATCTTGCGTTCGACCTTGAGCGGCGGCGCCCACGCCGGCTGTGCGGCGTCCTGGGCGTCGGTGGTGAGGCCCGGCACGCCCGGCGGGTTGCCGAGCATCGGGAAGCCGAGCTTCTCGCGCGAGTCGTAGTAAGCCTGTGCGACGAGACGCGACAGCGCGCGGATGCGGCCGATGTACGCCGCGCGCTCGGTGACCGAGATCGCGCCGCGTGCGTCGAGCAGGTTGAACGTGTGGCCGGCCTTCAGCACGAGCTCGTACGCGGGCAGCGCGAGCTGCGCGTCGATCATCTTCTTCGCTTCCGCTTCGTAGCTGTTGAAGAACGTGAACAGCAGGTCGACGTTCGCATGCTCGAAGTTGTAGGTCGACTGCTCGACCTCGTTCTGGTGGTAGACGTCGCCGTACGACAGGCGGCGCAGCTCGGGGCCGTTCGGGCCTTGCTCTTCCCACTCGGTCCACACGAGGTCGTACACGTTCTCGACCTTCTGCAGGTACATCGCGAGGCGCTCGAGGCCGTACGTGATCTCGCCGAGCACCGGCTTGCATTCGAGGCCGCCGACTTCCTGGAAATACGTGAACTGCGTGACTTCCATCCCGTTCAGCCACACTTCCCAGCCGAGGCCCCACGCGCCGAGCGTCGGGTTTTCCCAGTCGTCCTCGACGAAACGCACGTCGTTCTGCTTCAGGTCGAAGCCGAGCGCCTCGAGCGAGCCGAGGTACAGGTCGAGGATGTTTTCCGGCGCCGGCTTGAGCACGACCTGGTACTGGTAGTAGTGCTGCAGGCGGTTCGGGTTCTCGCCGTAACGGCCGTCCTTCGGGCGGCGCGACGGCTGCACGTACGCGGCGCGCCACGGCTCGGGGCCGACCGCGCGCAGGAACGTGTGGACGTGCGACGTGCCTGCGCCGACTTCCATGTCGATGGGCTGGAGCAGGGCGCAACCCTGCTTGTCCCAGTAGGACTGCAGCGTCAGGATGATTTGCTGAAACGTAAGCATGAAGAGCCTTCGTGGCGCTGGCGCTCCGTTGCGGGCGGCGCTCCGGGCGGGCCCGGAGGGTCGGCTCGCGCGGCGGCGCGGCTTGTTAGTGTGCTGAAACGCGTAATTTTACCGGATCGGCGAGCGGATGCGGCCGGAACGCGGGCGGGCGCACCGTCGGCCCCGTTCTTGCGGCCTGCGCGGGCGTGGCCGGCATGCGGCGGGCGACCGTGTGCGGCCTGTCGCGGCGCGCGTGCCGCGTGGCTTCGCGCGGGCGTTAAGATGCGCGTATTGCGGTGCGCGCGACGCGTGCCGCGCCCACCGCTAGCCGATTCCGACTGCATGGACGATCCGACCGATATCCTCATTCCGCTGCTTCCGCCGTTCCTCGCGCTGCTCGGGCAGGCCGCCGATGCGCAGGCGCGCGGCGAGCACGCCGCGCACGATCTGTGGCTCGCCGCCGCCGCGCACCTGCATGCGGTCGACGCCGATGCGCTCGCGCAACTCACCGGCACGCTCGTTTCGCGGCAGCGTGCGGCCGATGCGATCGCGCTCGCCGAATGCACGGCGCGCGTGCAGCCGGGCGCGACCGCGTACTTCAATCACGGTTACGCGCTGCAGATGGCGGGCCGGCACGCGGACGCCGTGGCGCCGTATCGCGCGGCGCTGGCGCTCGATGCCGACCGGCCGTCGCTGCGCAACAACCTCGCGATTGCGCTGCGGCTGTCGGGCAGCGACCGCGCGGAGGAGATCGCGCTGCTCGAAGCGGCGGTGCGCGTCGATCCACGCGACGTGCAGGCGTGGATCAACCTCGTCGTCGCGCGGATCGCGACGCACGACCTGGACGCCGCGCTCGCGTGCGCCGCTCGGCTCATCGAGCTCGCGCCCGACAACGCGCTCGCGATGAACAACGTCGCGCTGGCGATGAAGGAGGCGCAGCGCTGGGGCGACGCCGAGCACTACGCGGTGCGCGCATGCGAGCTGGCGCCTGGCGACGCGTCGTTCCGTTTCAACCTGGCGATCATCCAGCTCGTGCGCGGCAACTCCGCCGCCGGCTGGCGCGGCCACGAGGCGCGCTGGGACGGCGCGGGCGAGTTGCGCGGCCGCCGGCCGGTGCTGCCAGGCCCGCGCTGGCAGGGCGAGCCGCTCGCCGGCAAGACGCTGCTCGTGTGGGGCGAGCAGGGGCTCGGCGACGTGCTGCAGTTCTGCCGCTTCGTCGCACCGCTCGCCGAGCGCGTGCATCGCGAGGGCGGCCGGCTCATCTGGAATACGTTCCCGCTGGTGGGCACGCTGATGCAGCGCAGCCTCGGCGCGCATGCGGATGCGTTCAGCGCGGGCGGCGGCGTCGACCAGCTGCCGGCCTTCGATTACGAAGTACCGCTGATCGGCCTGCCGCTGATGCTCGGCATGGAGGCGTCGACGCTCGCGTCGTCAGTGCCGTACCTGCGGGCCGATCCGTCCGCGCGCGACGCGTGGCGCGCGCGGCTCGCGGGCGACCGCCGGCTGAAGGTCGGGCTCGTGTGGACCGGCAGCGCGGGGCACCAGCGCAATCCGTTCCGGCGTGTCGGGCTCGAGCGCTATGCCGACGCATTCCGCGGGATCGACGGCGTCGCGTTTTATTCGCTGCAGCCGGGCGCGGACGCGGATGTCGCGGCGGCGCGCGCGGCGGGCTTCGCGATCGAGGATGTCACGGCGGAGCTGACGAGCTTCGACGACACGGCCGCGTTCATCGGCGCGCTGGATCTGGTGATCACCGTCTGCACGTCGGTCGCGCACCTGGCGGGCGCGCTGGGCGCGCGCACCTGGGTGCTGCTCGACGTGAATCCGCACTGGCCGTGGCTGCTCGAACGCAACGACAGCCCGTGGTATCCGACCGCGACGCTGTACCGGCAACCGGTGTTCGGCGCGTGGGCGCCGGTGATGGAGGACGTGAGCCGCGACCTGCGGCGCCTGGCCGCGCAGCCGGCTCAATCGACGGAGTCGGCCCGGCAGGCCTGAGCCGCCGGCCGGTTCACGGCCACGGGCCGCTGCCGCATGCTGGATTTGGCGGCGGCCGCCACGCACTGCGCAGCGGCCGGCCGTTGCGTCATTCCGGCTGGTCGTCGCCGTTCTTCTTGCCGTTGCGCCGGCGCAGCCCGGGGCCGAACGTGAAGCCGAACGCGAGCAGCACGAGCGACACCGCGAGCACGATGTTGTTGCCGCTCGTCACGTAGGGCGTGAAGCCGCTGGTGCCTTCGATCCGCACGTCGAGCGAGCCGATCGTGAACGGCTTCAGTTGCCCAAGCACGCGGCCGTGCGCATCGATCGCGGCCGTCATCCCCGTGTTGGTCGAGCGCAGCATCGGCCGGCCCGTCTCGAGCGAGCGCATCCGCGCGATCTGCAGGTGCTGGTCGAGCGCGATCGTGTCGCCGAACCACGCGAGGTTCGTCACGTTGACGAGCACGCCCGGCGGCTGCGGATTGTCGCGGATCGTCGCGGCGATTTCCTCGCCGAACAAGTCCTCGTAGCAGATGTCGGCCATCACGGGCTGGTTGTGCACGAGGAACGGCTTCTGCACGGGCGCGCCGCGCGCGAAGTCGCCGAGCGGCATCTTCATCAGGTCGACGAACCACCGGAAGCCCCACGGGATGAATTCGCCGAAGGGCACGAGATGGTGCTTGTCGTAGTGATAGATGTCGCGCGAATTCGGCGTCACGCCGTACAGGCTGTTCGTGTAGTCGACGTAGTGGCCGTCCTCGGTCACCGATGCGCCGACCGCGCCGAACAGCACGGCCGAGCCCGTCGTGTCGCTGAACTTGCGGATGGCGACGGCGAACGGCTCGGGCAGCTCCTGGATCATCACCGCGATCGCGGTTTCCGGCGTGACGATCAGGTCGGCCGGCTTCTCGATGATCATCTGCGTGTACATCTTGATCGCCGCGTCGATGCCCGCTTCCTCGAACTTGATGTCCTGCTTCACGTTGCCCTGCAGCAGCCGCACGGTGAGCGGCTTGTTCGCGGGCACGGTCCAGGTGACTTGCGACAGGCCGAGACCGGCCGCGATCAGCGCGACCGCGATGCCGGCCGGCGCGACGATGCGCACGCGCGCATTGCCGGCACGGGGCTCGGCAAGCGGCGACGGCCGGGCGGCGGCAAGCGCCTGCACGACCAGCGCGGCGAATAGCGCGAGCACCCACGCGATCCCGTACACGCCGGCGACCGCCGCGAAGCCCGCGAACGGGCCGTCGACCTGTGGATAGCCGCTGGCGAGCCACGGGAAGCCGGTGAACAGGGTGCCGCGCAGCCATTCGCCGAGCGCCCATGCGCTCGCGAACGCGAATGCGCCGTGCCAGGTCGGCGAGAACGGCCGCGGGTCGGGCGTGCGGCGATGCCACGCATGGCCCGCGCAGAACGACCACAGCCCGGCGGAGAACGCCGGGTAGAGCGACAGGTACAGCGAGAACAGCACGAGCGCGCCGCCCGCGAGCGGCGCGGCCATCTCGCCGTACACGTGCATGCTGATGTAGAGCCACCAGATGCCGGTGATGAAGTTGCCGAAGCCGAACGCGCCACCGGTGAGCGCGGCGCTGCGCCAGCTTGCGGTGCGCGTGAGCTGCGCGAAAAACCAGACGAATACGACGAGTTGCAGCCAGCCGCCATGCGGCGTCGGTGCGAAGCTGAGCGTATTGGCTGCGCCGGCGAGCAGCGCGGCCGGGTAGTGCCAGCGCGGCAGCGCGCGGCCGGGTGTCGGCGCGAGAAGGCCGCCAGCCGGGCGGGACAGGATCGGATCGTCCATGTGAAGCGAAAGTGGGCGAGCGGTTGTGGAACGCGCGGCTGGCGCGCGACGGTCAGTCCTCGTGCGAGGCTTCGGCGCGACGGCTGGCGAGCGGATTGCGGCGCACCAGCAGTACGTGGACCTGGCGTGCATCGCCGCGCTGGATCTCGAACACGAGGTTGCCGAGCTGCAGCTTCTCGCCGCGATGCGGGACGCGGCCGAAATGATGCGTGATCAGCCCGCCGATCGTGTCGACTTCGTCGTCGGGGAAATCGGTGCCGAACGTCTCGTTGAACTGTTCGATCTCGGTGAGCGCACGCACGCGGTAGCGGCCATCGGGCCCCGAGATGATGTTGCCGGCTTCCTCGTCGAAGTCGTATTCGTCCTCGATGTCGCCGACGATCTGTTCGAGCACGTCCTCGATCGTGATCAGGCCCGCGACGCCGCCGTATTCGTCGACGACGATCGCGAGGTGGTTGCGGTTCACGCGGAAGTCGTGCAGCAGCACGTTCAGGCGCTTCGATTCGGGAATGAACACGGCCGGGCGCAGCATCCCGCGCACGTCGAATTCCTCTTCGGCATAGAAACGCAGCAGATCCTTCGCGAGCAGCACGCCGATGACGTTGTCGCGGTTCTCCTCGTACACGGGGTAGCGCGAGTGCGCCTTCTCGAGGACGAACGGGATGAAATCTTCAGGCTTGTCGGCGATGTTGATCGCGTCCATCTGCGCGCGCGGCACCATGATGTCGCGGGCGCACAGGTCGGATACCTGGAACACGCCTTCGATCATCGACAGCGAATCGGCGTCGATCAGGTTGCGCTCGTGGGCGTCCTGGAGGATTTCCAGCAGCTCGCCGCGGGATTCGGGCTCGGGCGAGATGAAGTCGGTCAGGCGCTCGAGCAGCGAGCGCTTTTCTTGCGGTTTGTCGGTTGGCTTACGACTGGGATACGAATCGTTCATGGTGGTGCGCCCGGGTCATGCCGGAGCGCGCTGTCACGGAGTAGGCAAGGATACACCAAGGCCACGACGCGACCGTGTCACACCGGCCGCACGGCCAGGGTGGGCAGCTCGCGCGGGCCCTGCTCGCGGACGGGCGCGCCGGGCGCGACATCGTCCTCGGTTCCATCCTATCTCAGAAAAGAGCGGCGGGGCAGCGGCGGCAAAAAACGGGTGCGGAAGGGGCGGGGCGCCGTGACGCGGGAAACGTCCGGCCGGGGCGGCTTGCGGCGGCATTCTGTCGCACGCGGGCTTCGCCGCGCCGGGATCAGAACCGCATGCCGGCCGAGCAGCCGCCGGCAGCTGCGCCGTTGGTCGCGGCGCCGCCGCAGCCCAGTATTCCGCAGCCGGACAGCGCGACGCTCGCGGCGACGATCAGCGCGGCAAGCTTGCAACGCGACCAGCGTGACGGGTTCATCGGAATTGCCCTCGTTCGAATGCGCACGCGGCGCTGCTGCGCGTGGCGGCAAGCCGGGCGCCGGGCCGCGTCACCGGCATCGCGCGAGCAGCCCTTCCAGCGCGCGATCGGGGATGCCGCTCGCGCGCAGCGCGTCGACCGTGCGGCTCACGTAGTCGAGTGTCGTGCCGTAACGGCCGGCCGCGCAGCCGAACACTTCCTTCACGACGGGATCGGTCAGCTTGCCCGTGTAGGTGGGCGCGTCGCGGCGCATCACGAACGCGAGCGCGTTCACGCGTTCACCGTTTTCCAGCGAGCACGGCAGCCACGCGGGCCGGTACGAACCCATCGGCATCTCGCGTTTCCACAACGTTTCGAGGTGCGGTTGCGCGGTCGGGCCGGCGAGCCGGAACGCAATGCCCGAGCATGAGCCGCCGCGATCGAGCGCGAGCACGAGGCCCGGGCGTTCGGGGGTGCCGCGGTTCACGCGCGACCACAGGTAGAGCCCGCGGTGATAGCCGTGCACCTTGCCGCGCACGGCGGTGATGGTCGGCAACCCCGGGTTCCAGATCAGCGAGCCATAGCCGAACAGCCAGAGATCCTGCTGGCCGTCCCAGTCGCGCATCGTGTGTGCGAGCGAGGCCGCGAGCTCGTCTTCCGTCAGCAGACGCCCGTCGCCGATCGACGGCGGGTAGGCAGGCGGGAGCGTCGCGGCGTTGCGCATCGTGCAGAGGGCTTACTGGTACGGGTTCGGGAAGCCCAGCTTCGCGAGGATGTCGACTTCGAGCGCTTCCATCTCGGCCGCGTCTTCGTCGCTCGTCTCGTGGTCGTAGCCCTGCGCATGCAGTGCGCCGTGTACCAGCAGGTGCGCGTAGTGGGCCGTGAGCGGCTTGCCCTGCTCGTGCGCTTCCTTCTCGACCACCGGGCAGCACAGCACGAGGTCGCCGATCACGGTGCCGTCGGGCGCCGCGTCGTACGCGAAGGTCAGCACGTTGGTCGGGTAGTCCTTGTGGCGATAGCCGGCGTTCAGCGTGCGGCCTTCTTCCTCGCCGACGAAGCGCACGGTGAGCTGCGCGCTGGCGAACAGCGCTGGCTCGATCCATTCGGCGATCAGCTTGCGCTTCGGCAGCGTCTTGCGCACGTCGCTCGTGATTTCGTCACCGTATTGCACGGACAGGTCGAGCTCGGGCTCGCGTAGCGCGTCTTCGGTGTCGTCTTCGCGCGGTGCGGGCTCGGCGCCCACGTGCAGCGTCACGCTGTCGTAGTGCTCGGGCTGCAGCGCGAGCTTCGCGCGCATGGCCGGATCGTTGTGCTGCGCGACGATCGCGACGGCGGCTTCTCCCGAACTGCCCGACAGGTCGAACATCAGGCTGCGGCCATCCGGGAAGTCGATTCGCAGCCCTTGCGCGTTGACGGTCCGGGCCTTGCCCTTCGCGTCGAACAGCGAAAGGCGGGGGGAGGCGGGCGCGGTGGACTGGGCGCGCCCGGACTTGCGAGAACGGGAGGATTTCATGACGCGTGCGGCGATTAGGACGCGTTGAGGATACACCAAACGGCCGATCGCACCCGAATTCAAGCAGGCGAAAAAAAGCCCGGCGCGCCGTCTGGCGGGCCGGGCCGGGCTGTCGGGCCGGGGCGGCGTGCAGGTGCCGCCGGCCGGTCAGCCGTCCTGGTGCTGCGCGTGGAATTCGTCGTATGCCTCGACGATGCGCGCGACGAGCGGATGGCGCACGACGTCCGCGCTCGTGAAGCGCGTGAGCGCGATGCCGCGCACGCCGCCGAGCACTTGCTGCGCCTCGACGAGGCCGCTCTTGTGGCCGCGCGGCAGGTCGACCTGGCTCGTGTCGCCGGTCACGACCGCCTTTGAGCCGAAGCCGATCCGCGTGAGGAACATCTTCATCTGTTCGGGCGTCGTGTTCTGCGCCTCGTCGAGGATGATGAACGCGTGGTTCAGCGTGCGGCCGCGCATGTACGCGAGCGGCGCGATCTCGATCATCTGGCGCTCGAACATCTTCGCCGTCTTGTCGAAGCCGAGCAGGTCGTACAGCGCGTCGTACAGCGGGCGCAGGTACGGGTCGACCTTCTGCGCGAGATCGCCCGGCAGGAAGCCGAGCCGCTCGCCGGCCTCGACGGCCGGGCGCGTCAGCACGATCCGCTTGACCTGGTCGCGTTCGAGCGCGTCGACCGCGCACGCGACCGCGAGGTAGGTCTTGCCGGTGCCGGCCGGCCCGACGCCGAGCGTCACGTCGTGCGAAAGGATCTGCTTCAGGTATTCGCGCTGTGCCGGCGTGCGGCCGCGCAGGTCGGCGCGCCGCGTGTAGAGCTTCGGTGCGGGCTCCTCGTCCGGCTCGCTGGCGTCGAGTTGTACGATGGGGTCGTCGAACGGATGGTCGGGGTCGCCGCGAAAGCGCACGTCGAGCGTGTCCTGGCGGCCGTTGCCGGCCGTGTGGCGTACTTCGACCAGCGCGAGCTGGATGTCGTCGACCGACAACGCATCGCGCGCGCGGTTGTAGAAGTTCTCGAGCGCGGCGAGCGCGAGCTTGGCGCCGCGGCCGCGAATCGCGATCCGGTGGCCGCGTCGCGATAGCGTGACGTCGAGCGCCTGTTCGATCTGCCGCAGGTTCTCGTCGAGCGGGCCGCAGAGGTTGGCGAGGCGCGCGTTGTCGTCGCGCGGCGCGACGAATTCCAGTGCTTGGGTCGGCTTCAAAGTGGCGTCGGGTTCCTGTTGAGCGTCAGTCAGTGGGTGGCCGCGCTCGCGTCGTCGCTGACGAGCACGAGCTCGCCGCGCAGCGAAT
The DNA here is from genome assembly GCF_000012945.1 of Burkholderia lata. Taxonomy (NCBI): domain Bacteria; kingdom Pseudomonadati; phylum Pseudomonadota; class Betaproteobacteria; order Burkholderiales; family Burkholderiaceae; genus Burkholderia; species Burkholderia lata. Next base: position 3,156,632 of record NC_007510.1, on the reverse strand, counting down.
GCGGGTACGCATGGTTGATCTTCACGTCGATCATCTGGCCGATCAGGCGCGGGTGCGACGCGAGCGGCGCCGGGAAATTCACGACCCGGTTGTTCTCCGTGCGGCCCGCGAGTTCGTTCGGGTCCTTGCGCGACGGGCCCTCGACGAGGATCCGCTCGACCTTCCCGACCATCGACTGGCTGATGCGCGCGACGTTTTCCTCGATGGTCGCCTGCAGATGTTGCAGGCGTTTGAGCTTCACGTCGCGCGGCGTGTCGTCGTGCAGGTTCGCGGCCGGTGTGCCGGGGCGCGGGCTGTAGATGAACGAGAAGCTGGTGTCGTAGCTCATCTCGTGCACGAGCGCCATCATCTTGTCGAAATCGTCCTCGGTCTCGCCGGGGAAGCCGACGATCATGTCGGTCGACAGCGACAGGTCCGGGCGGATCGCGCGCAGCTTGCGGATCACCGACTTGTATTCGAGCACCGTGTAGCCGCGCTTCATCGCCATCAGGATGCGGTCGGAGCCGTGCTGGACGGGCAGGTGCAGGTGGTTCACGAGCTTCGGCACCTTCGCGTAGGTGTCGATCAGGCGCTGCGTGAATTCCTTCGGGTGCGACGTCGTGTAGCGGATCCGCTCGATGCCGGGGATGTCGGCGACGTATTCGATCAGCGTTGCGAAATCGGCGATTTCCGACGAGCCGGCCGCCAGCGCGCCGCGATACGCGTTCACGTTCTGGCCGAGCAGCGTGACTTCGCGCACGCCCTGGTCGGCGAGGCCGGCCACTTCGGTCAGTACGTCGTCGAGCGGGCGCGACACTTCATCGCCGCGCGTGTACGGCACCACGCAGTAGCTGCAGTACTTCGAGCAGCCTTCCATGATCGACACGAATGCGCTCGGCCCCTCGACGCGCGCGGGCGGCAGGTGGTCGAACTTCTCGATTTCGGGGAACGAGATGTCGACCTGCGCACGGCCGCTCTCGCGGCGCGCGTCGATCATCTGCGGCAGGCGGTGCAGGGTTTGCGGGCCGAACACGAGGTCGACGTACGGCGCGCGCGACACGATCGATGCGCCTTCCTGGCTCGCGACGCAGCCGCCGACGCCGATCAGCAGGCCGGGCTTCGCTTCCTTCAGCTCGCGCACGCGGCCGAGATCGGAGAACACCTTCTCCTGCGCCTTTTCACGCACCGAGCAGGTGTTGAACAGGATGATGTCCGCGTCTTCCGGCGTATCGGTCTTTTCGAGGCCTTCGGCCGCATTCAGCACGTCCACCATCTTGTCCGAGTCGTACTCGTTCATCTGGCAGCCGAAGGTCTTTACGTAAACTTTCTTGGTCATGGGGGGTTCGCCGTTCGCAGTGGTTGACCTGGGGGCGTCGTCTATAGGGTGAATCGGGACGGCCGTGCGCTGCACGCGGATCGCGCGCAGCCAGCATGAAAAGCCGTCGGGAAAGCCTTCCATTATAGCTTTTCATGCTGGTCGGGACGGGCGGCGGGTTGCGGCCGCGCGACGCCGTCCGTCACGTTCCGACCCTTGAATGGTGGCGTGCCGGCCGTCAGCGGCACGCATTCAACAGGTCTTCATGCGCGGCTTCCTCGCGCGCGAAGCGTTCGGCGAGAAAGTCGAGCAGCACGCGCACGCGTGGCGCCATGTAGCGCTTGCCGGGATAGATCGCGTGCAGCGGCGCGCTCTGGTGCCGCCAGTCGGGCAGCAGGACCTTGAGCCGCCCGGCACGGATGTCGTCGGCGACATCCCAGATCGAGTTCAGCACGATGCCGCGGCCACGCAGCGCCCACTCGCGGGCGAGGCCGCCGTCGTTGGTCTCGAATGCGGTGCCGAGCGGCACCGTGCAGGTTTGCGTGTCGTCGCCGCGCGTGAAGCGCCACGTGTTCATCGGCCCGGACGCCACCGTGATCACGTTGCACGGAAAGCGGGCCAGATCGTGGGGGTCGTTCGGCACGCCGTGGCGCTCGATGAAGGACGGCGCCGCGCACGGCACGCGCCGGTCCGCGGCGAGCCGGCGGGCGATCAGTGCGCCGTCGGGCGGCGCGGCGAAGCGGATCGCGAGGTCGATCTCGTCCTGCCACAGGTTCACCGTCGAGTCGGACGCCGTCAGCGAGAACGTCACGTCCGGGTAGCGCGCGGTGAATTCGTCGAGCCAGTCGAGCAGCCGGCGGCGGCCGAAATCGGACGTCGCCGACAGCCGCACCCGGCCGCCGACGACATTGCGGCCGGCCTGCAGCAGCGCGTTCGCGTCGTCGAGCGCCTGCAATGCCTGCCGGCAGCCGTTCAGGTACAGGCGGCCCTCGTCGGTGAGCCGCAACTGCCGGGTCGAGCGGTCGAACAGCCGGGTGGCGACCGCCGCCTCGAGCTTGGCGAGGCGCGCGCTCGCGGCGGCCGGCGTGAGGTTCAGCTTGCGCCCGGCGGCGGACAGGCTGCCCAGCTCGGCCGCCTCGACGAACAGCCGGATATCGCCCAGTCGATCCATGGGATTTTTCAGAAATATTTGAAAATGGTTCAAATGCCACGCCAATTATCAAATATAGGCATCTTCGGGACAATGCGCACAACCTGCCTTTTGTGCGGTGCGGCACCGACCGGGCGCCGCGCCCGCCGCCTTCCGGAGAACGTCATGCCCATCCCGTTACTGGCGCTTGCGATCAGCGCCTTCGCCATCGGTACCACCGAGTTCATCATCATGGGCCTGCTGCCCGAAGTCGCGCACGACCTGGCCGTGTCGCTGCCGTCGGCCGGCCTGCTGGTCACCGGCTACGCGCTCGGTGTCGCGGCCGGCGCGCCGCTGCTCGCGGTGCTGACGAGCCGCATGCCGCGCAAGGCCGCGCTGCAGTTGCTGATGGCGATCTTCATCGTCGGCAACGTGCTGTGCGCGACCGCGTCCGGCTACGCGATGCTGATGGTCGCGCGCGTCGTCACGTCGTTCGCGCACGGGTCGTTCTTCGGGATAGGCGCGGTGGTCGCCGCGTCGCTCGTGCCGACCGACAAGCGCGCGAGCGCGATCGCGCTGATGTTCACGGGGCTCACGCTGTCGAACGTGCTCGGCGTGCCGTTCGGCACCTTCGTCGGCCAGTTGCTCGGCTGGCGTGCATCGTTCTGGATCGTCGCCGCGCTCGGCGTGCTGGCGCTCGGCGGCGTAGCCGCGCTCGTGCCGAATCGCCACGACAGCGGGCCGGTCGGCCTCGGTCACGAAGTGCGCGTGCTGAAGGAGCCGCAGGTGTGGCTCGCGCTGTTGATGACCGTGCTCGGCTTCGGCGGCGTGTTCGTCGTGTTCACGTACATCGCGCCGATTCTCCAGTCCGTGTCGGGCTATTCGCCGCGTGCGGTCGCGCTGATCCTCGTGCTGTTCGGCGCGGGACTGACAATCGGCAACACGCTCGGCGGCAAGCTCGCGGACCGCGCGCTGATGCCGTCGTTGATCGCGATCCTCGTCGCGCTGATGGCCGTGATGGTCGTATTCGCCAGGACGAGCCACCATCCGGTCGCGGCGGCCGTGACCGTGTTCGTGTGGGGGATCGCTGCGTTCGCGACGGTGCCGCCGCTGCAGGCGCACGTGGTCGAGAAGGCCGCGAGCGCGCCGCATCTCGCCTCGACGCTGAACATCGGCGCGTTCAACGTCGGCAATGCGCTCGGCGCGTGGCTCGGCGGCCTTGCGCTCGGTCACGGCCTCGCGCTCGACGCGTTGCCGTGGGTGGCCGTCGCGGTGACGTTCGCGGCGCTCGTCGTCACGTGGTTCGCGATGCGGCTCGGCGCGCGCGGGCCGGCACGCGGCGCGGCGCCAGCGGCGCAATGAGCGATGTAACGAGCGATGCAATGAGCGGCGCTCGTGCGACGCGATAGCGGCAGGAAAAGGGTCGCGAGAAACGCATTCCTCCGCGATGCTGATAACGGTGTGAAGATAACTTCGTTTGCCGGTGCAAGGCCGGGTGATAGCGTCTCGATACGCGCCGTTGCTGGCGCAACCCGATTCCGATCCCGGCTTACCCCATACGCAGGGCTGCACAAGCGGCCCGGAGGCAATGCTATGTCTTCATCCCTGGCGCTCGTGCGCGACGTGTCTTCCTTCGAGTCCGGCAACGCCGCCGATGCGCGGGCGTCCGCGTCGCTCGACGTTCTCGAACAGGTCGTTGGCGTGAACCTCGCGCGGTTGCGCGCCGAGCGGCAACTGTCGCTCGATGCGCTCGCACGGCTGTCCGGCGTGTCGCGTGCGATGCTCGCGCAGATCGAGTCGGCGCGCAGCGTGCCGTCGATCAAGGTGCTCTGCAAGATCGCCGCGGCGCTGAAGGTCTCGGTCGCCGCATTCCTGCGCCGCCATGCGGTGAATGGCTTCGAGCATCTGGCGGCCGAGCGCGCGTCGCGGGTCGTCAGCTCGAACGGCCGCTTCTCGGCGCGCGCGCTGTACCCGGAAGGCGAGCCGGCCGCGGCCGAATTCCACGAGCTGCGGATCGCGCCGCTGCATACGGAGCCCGGCGCCCGCCGTGCACCCGGCACGACGGTCAACCTCGTCGTCAGCGAGGGCACGCTCGAAGTCAGCGTGCATGAGCGCCGCCAGTTGCTTGCCACCGGCGATGCGATCGTGTTCGATGCCGACCAGCCGTACAGCCTGCGCAACCCGGGCGACAGCGAAGCGCGTGCGTTTCGCGTGACGGTGAGCCCCGAGGTGCCGCCGCGCTGGCTGGTGCCCGATGCGGCGCACGCGGCACATGCCGCGCACGCGGCCGGCTGATCGGGCCACGCAGGTCGCACGGAAGCGGGCTGCGTTCGCGTCGTTCGGGCGCGATCGCGGGTCGTTCGTCGGCCGTTTGGACGATGCCGTTAGACGGAGTCGTCAGTAAGGTTTTAGAGGGTGTTCGCTGCGCCGCGCGCGCAGCTGTTGTATGCTTGGCCCGCCGCAGATGGGGTTGCCCCATCCGGCAATCAGTGCGTCTTCAGGGCGGGGCGAAATTCCCCACCGGCGGTAGGCTGGCGTAAGCCGGCGAGCCCGCGAGCGCCCGCGCATCCGCGCGGGGTCAGCAGATCTGGTCGAATGCCAGAGCCGACGGTCATAGTCCGGATGAGAGAAGATGTGCAGATAGTCATGTCCGTCAGGGCCGCTTCGCCATGCGTGCGAAGCGGGTTGTCGTTCTGTCTGTTTGCAATGCCCTGAAACGTTTTTCGCCCAAATCGTATTCGCGAGGAGCGTTTCACATGTCCTTGATGTCCATTTCGTCGGCACCCGCCGACGCCTTTGCCGATCTCCCGTTGCTGGATTCCGAACCGGTGCCGCCGCGCATCGCCGCCGCGCTCGAAGCGATGCGCGCAGGCCGTGCGGTCGTGCTGCAGGACGACCACGACCGCGAGAACGAAGCCGACCTGATCGTTGCCGCCGAGCGCATCACGCCCGAGACGATGGCGCTGCTGATCCGCGAATGCAGCGGCATCGTGTGCCTGTGCCTGACCGACGACACGGTGCGTGCGCTCGAACTGCCGCCGATGGTGCAGACCAACGAGAGCCGCAACGGCACCGCGTTCACCGTATCGATCGAGGCACGCGAAGGTGTGCATACGGGCGTGTCGGCGGCCGATCGCGTGACGACGATCCGCGCGGCCATCGCAGAAGGTGCGAAGCCGCACGACATCGTGCGTCCCGGCCACGTGTTTCCGTTGCGTGCGCAACCGGGCGGCGTGCTGGCACGCCGCGGTCACACCGAAGGCACGGTCGACCTGTCGATCCTCGCGGGCCTGAAGCCGGCCGGCGTGCTGTGCGAGCTGATGAATCCGGACGGCACGATGACGCGTGGCGACGATGTCGAGCGTTTCGCGCAACAGCACGGGCTGCCGATGCTGACGATCGCGGAACTCGTCGAGTTCCGCGAGGCGCTGGCCGCCGCGCGCGAGCGCTGCTGCGAGCCGGCCTGAGGGAAAGGAAGGCGGGCGCGTTCGCGCCCGTGGCACGGCGTGCGTGAACCGGCGCACGCCGGATCGGCCCGATCAGCCTGGTCGGGCCGTCAAAAGCATCAGGACTGCACGTCGCCGAATTCGCCGCGCATGCCGGCTTCGACGAACGCCGGCAGTTCGTCCATCTTGCGCATGATTCGCGTGATGCCCATCGCGCGCAGCGCGTCCGCGTAGTTGTCGGGGATGTGGCTCGCGCCGACGAACGCGATCGTCTTCATGCCCGCCGCACGTGCGGCATTCAACCCCGACACGCTGTCCTCGACGACGATGCAGCGCTCCGGCGCGACGCCGAGCGTGTGCGCCGCGTGCAGGTACACATCGGGGTAGGGCTTCGGACGCGCCACCTGCTCGGAACTGAACACGCGATCGCCGAAGATCTCGGTGAGCGACGCACGCTTCAGCGAGCTGCGCACGCGCGCGAGCCGGCTGTTCGACACGACGGCCACCGGCAGGCTCACCTTCAGCAGCGCGTCGCGCACGCCGGAGATCGGCGCGAGCGATTGCGCCAGCGCGCTCTCGATGTTGTGCTCGATGGTCTCGATGAAGTTGGCCGGCATCTCGATCCCGAAGCGGGATTCGATTCCCGCCAGGAAGCGCGACGTCTGCTGGCCGAACGCCGACTTGGCGGCGGCTTCGAAATCGAGATTCGGGAACGTGGCGGACAGCGTGTCGAGCAGGACGCGGTCGGCGATGACTTCGCTGTCGACGAGCACGCCGTCGCAGTCGCAGATGAGGTGATCGAGCATGGTGGTGAAAAAGCGGGATGTCGGCGACGCAGATCAATTCGCCATCATACGTGTTTTCACGCCGACGCCGCGCGACGCTTCGGCAAATTTTCCCGATGCGACGGCGTGCTCGCTACAGGCCGTTCCGGTGTGCAGCCGATCGTCCGGCGGCGACCCGCTTGAGCGGTGTGCCGCCGCTTGCTACCGGTGACGTTACAGCTCGATTACGCGCCCCGTTTTCCATGACGTCATCGCGGCCTCGGCCAGTTCGAGCGCGGCGAGCCCGTCGTCGATCGTCGTGCGGACCGGCGTGCCGTCGCGCAGCGCGTCGACGAAGTGCGCGATCTCGGCCGCGTACGCATGCCGGTAGCGTTCGAGGAAGAACGGCTCCGGCACATCCGTCGCGATGCCGGCCGCGAGCCACGCGCTCACCTCGGTCGGCCGCACGTTGCCGGCCTGCAGCATCCCGTGGCTGCCGAGCAGCTCGAAACGCTGGTCGTAGCCGTAGGCGGCGCGCCGCGACGTGTTGATCTGGCACAGCAGCCCGCGCCGCGTGCGGATCGTCACGGCAGTCGAATCGATGTCGCCCGCGTCGTGCACGGCCGGATCGGTCAGGCAGCTGCCGGTCGCGTGCAGCGTCTGCGCTTCGTCGCCGAGGATCCAGCGGAACACGTCGAAATCGTGGATCAGCATGTCCTTGAAGATGCCGCCCGAGCTGCGGATGTAGTCGACGGGCGGCGCGCCCGGGTCGCGGCTCGTGACGACCAGCATTTCAGGCGCACCGATCTCGCCGCGCTCGACGCGCGCCTTCAGCGCGGCGAACGTCGGGTCGAAGCGGCGCTGGAAGCCGATCATGCAGGTCACGCCGCTGCGCCGGACGACGTCCGCGCACACACGCGAGCGCTCGACGGTCAGGTCGACGGGCTTCTCGCAGAACACGGCCTTGCCCGCATTCGCCGCCGCGACGATCAGGTCGGCATGCGTGTCGGTGCTCGATGCGATCACGACCGCCGTAATCGCCGGATCGCCGAGCGCGCGTTCTACGTCGGCCACCTGCGCGCCGTGCGCATGGGCCAGCGCTTCGGCCGACGGCGCATGCCGGTCGACGACGTACTTCAGCTTCGCACCCGGATGGCGCGCGAGATTCGCCGCGTGGATCTTGCCGATGCGTCCCGCGCCGAACAACGCGAATTCGATCATTCCGTTCTCCTGTTGATGTTGTGGTTTTCCGCCGGCGCGTGGTTCAAGTCGACCGCACGCCGTGGCGGCAGTCATTGAGCCGCCAGCTCACCGCGCACGTAGTCGATGCTCGAACGCAGCCGGTCCTCGATGTCGTCGGCTTCGGCGATTTCGTTTGCGAACGGCTCGAACGAGAACGCGCCGCGATAGCCGCGCGCGAGCAGTTCGCGCAGTTGCCGGATATTGCCGAGCCGGTCGGCGCCGCCGACCAGCACGCGATGGCTGTCGCGCATCCGGTCGACCGGCAGGTCGTCTTCCTCGACGCCCGAGATGTGCACGAGGCCCGTCAGGTTCGGAAAGAAGATGTCCTCGCCCGACAGGTGGTGGTGAAACGTGTCGTGCACGAGCCGGAACACCTGCTCGCCCGCCGCGTCGTAGATGCCCTTCACCGCATCCGACTTGCGGCGCAGCGCGCACTCCTCGAAACCGAGCGGTTCGATGAAGCCGAGCAGGCCACGCGCGTCGAGGATCGGCTTGAGCGCCTTCAGTGCCTTCACGAGATCCGCGTGGCGCTCGTCCGCGCCGCGCGTGTCGCTCAGGCTGTTGGTCGGGCACAGCACCAGCGCACGCGCGCCGCATTGCGTCGCGTAGTCGGCCAGCACGGTCGCCTCGTCTGCGCGCTCGGCGTTCCATTGCTCGAAGCGCTGCAGCGCGTTGATCGTCAGGATCGTCACGCCGCCGGCTTCGGCCGTCGCGCGTACGGCGACGGCCGGCGTGCCGTCGGCGATCTCGACGCCGTCGAGATCGTTGCGGATCTCGATCGTGTCGACGCCGAGGCGCCGGCATAGCGCGACGTAACGGTCGAAGGGCAAGCGTGGTGCGCTCATCCGGTTCAGCGAAAAATGGAAGGCCTGCGTCATCGTTCTGTCCTTGGGGTTCGAGTGGGGGGCGGGGTTCGAATCAGGTGCCGGTGCGCGCGAGGTCGGCTGTCGGTGGCGCGGCGAGGGTGTGCCACGTGTCGCGCAGCCAGTGCGCGCACGCGACGTTGTTGTCGAAGATCGAATAGCGTGCGCCGCCGCCGTAGTCGGGAAACGGGATGAACTCGCAGCTGATCTGCTCGACGCGCGCCGGTTGTGCGTGGGCCTGCGATTGCAGCAACTGGTGCAGCGCGGCCTTCCACGTATCGAGCGCCGCCGCGTGCCATGCGCCGTGATAAGCGCCCGGTGCGGGTGCGACGAACGGATACTGGATGCCGCGCCCGGGCCGGCCGTCGGCGCGGCGCATCCACGGGTTGTCCGGATTGTTCGGCATCACGCTGCGCGCATGCGCATGCCGGACCCAGCCGCGCGCGATCCAGTCGGTGTAGAGCGCGTCGGGCGATGCCGGGTCGAGCAACCGGCGGCCGTCGTCGGCCGCGTCGCGCATGCCCGATGCGTCGAGCTCGGCGCGATTGCCGATCTTGAACAGCAGGTGCGAATGATCGAGCGTGATCCGGAACGGCACGCCGGCTTGTTCGACAAGCCGCGCGACGCGTGCGACGCGCGTGAAATCCTCGCTCCACATGTCGACGTGCACTTCGACGCTCGGCAGGCAGCCGGCTCGCTCGCCGCGCTCGTAGGTACGCAGGTAGAAATCGGCGACTTCGCGGTCGGACAGCGGATGGCCGTCCGCGTGATGCGCATACAGCTGACAGTTGAGCACCGTGCTGCCGAAACGCGCGCCCGCGTCGACGATCTCGGCGACGTGTGCTTCATCGCGCCCCGCGCACCAGATGCCGCCGATCACGCGAATCGGCAGCGCATGACGTTCGACGAGCGCGAAATACGGCGACAGGTCTTCGCCGCGCGCCGGATTCTTTTCGACGTAGTCGAATACGCCGGCGCCGGCGGCCATCCGGAAGCGTTCGGCGGGCGCGGGCAACGGCAGGCCGTCGTGTTCGAGCACGCCGTCGAGGTTCACGCCGATGAGGATCGGTTCAGCCATCGTCTCCTGTCCGCCATTGTCATGGGATTGGCTGCCCAATGTACGGATGCGGGGCGCGGGCTGCATGACAAACGTTGACGAAAAATCGCCAATGCGGCGGTCGATTTTTTCGCAACGCGCATGCGGCGCGACAGACGGTGTGCCGGGCGTTGGGATTCACGCCGGCAGGTAGGCGCTCGTCCTCACGTTTGCCGGGCAGAACACGCGGAATTCGACCGGATCGGCCGGCGGCGGCTGTTCGACGATCCCGCACGCATGCAGCACGTGCTGCAGCGCGGAAATCACCTGCCCGTCCGGGTCCTGGTCGATCGCGAGATCCATCGCGCCGGCTTCGATGAAGGTGCGGTGCAGGTCGATCATCTCGTGGCCGATCCACACGACGCGGCCAGCCGCGCCGGCCTTGCGCAGCGCCGCTTCGATGCCGGCCGAGCCCGCGCCGCTGTTGTAGATCGCGACCACGTCGTCGTGCGCCTGCAGCGCCTTCGTCACGGCGCGGTAGCAGCGGTCGTCCTGGTCAAGCGTCTCGACCGGCTCGTCGTTGCAGCGGACGGCGGCGAACGCTTCGGCGAGCTGGTCGCGGCAGCCGGCCATCCGGTCCGCGTGCGCGCGGTAGCCCATGCGCCCGCCGAGCAGCAGCACGCGGCCCGGGCGTGCCGCCAGGCGGCCGATGTAGTAGCCGGCCGTGCGCCCGGCGCGATAGTTGTCGATGCCCGCGAAGTGCACGCGGTCGATGCCGCCGATGTCGGTGACCATCGTGACGACGGTCTCGCCGCGCGCGATCGCGCCGGCCAGCGCGTCGCGCACGCGGGCCGTGTCGCGCGCCGTGACGATCAGCGCCGCGCGCCGGTACGCGGGCCGCTCGATCAGCGTGGCGGCGCGTTCGTCGTCGGCGGCGGGCAGGATCGTCCGGTGCACGACCACGCGCCGGTCGAGCATCTGCAGCGAGCGCTGCAGCGCCAGCTGCAGCCGCCGGAAGAACGCCGCGTCGGTGTCCGGCAGCAGCACGTCGACGTGGATCAGCCCGTGCCGCGTGTCGGGCAGCTGGCGCGGCACGCCGAGCTGCCGCGCGGCCGCCACCACGCGTTCGCGCGCCTGCGCCGAGACGCTGCCGCGCTCGTTCAGCACGCGGTCGACGGTGGTCGTGCTGACCCCGGCGAGCGCCGCGATCTCGTCGAAGCGCGCGGTGCGCTTGCGCCAGCGCGGCCCGGATTCGCCTGCCATGGTTGTCTCCATCGTGGTGTCGCCATCGAGACGTGGCGATGCGAGGAACGCTAAAGCGATGGCGAAATTTCGTCAACGTTTCGATTGAGCGGGGGAGGCTGCGGGCCTAATTTTGATTCCATGCCGAAGCGCTTGCCGCGCTTCCTACGGACAAGGAATCAAGGAGACGCACGTGGTTCATCTCGACGACCAGGCGCACGACCGCACGGCGGCGCGCCGTCACGAATACCGGATGATCGGCGGCGCCGGCGAGCGCGCGCAGGCGGCCGGGCTCGTCAACGCCGCGTGGTACCGGTGCGCGGTGCCGCGGCCGCTGATGAAGCAGCTGATGCAGCGCGGCGACGCGCGCGCGATCCGCGACACGCTGATCTGGTACGCGGCGATCGCGATCAGCGGCGTGCTCGCGTGGCTGGCATGGCGCGCGCATTCGGCGTGGGCGATCCCCGCGTTCTTCGTGTACGGCACGCTCTACTGCAGCCCGGCCGACTCGCGCTGGCACGAATGCGGGCACGGCACCGCGTTCCGCACGCGCTGGATGAACGACGTGCTGTACCAGGTCGCGTCGTTCCAGGTGTTCCGCCGCGCGACGGCGTGGCGCTGGAGCCATGCGCGCCATCACACCGATACGCTGGTCGTCGGGCGCGATCCGGAAATCGCGGCGCCGAAGCCGACCGACTGGCTCTCGCTCGTGCTGAACCTCGTCGCGCTGAAGCATGTGGCCGGCGAGCTGCGCAAGATGATCGCGATCGCGTTCACCGGCCGGCTCGACGACGAGGAGTGCACCTACGTGCCCGAATCGGAACGGCCGAAGGTGGTACGCGAGTGTCGCATCCATCTCGCGGTGTACGCGCTCGTGACCGGTGCTTCGCTCTACTGGCACACGATCCTGCCGCTGCTCTACATCGGGCTGCCGAGCCTCTACGGCGCGTGGCTGTACCTGTACTTCGGCCTCACGCAGCACGCGGGCATGCCCGAGAACGTGCTCGATCACCGGCGCAACTGCCGGACCGTGATGATGAATCCGGTGTTCCGCTTCCTGTACTGGAACATGAACTACCACGTCGAGCACCACATGTTCCCGATGGTGCCGTTCCACGCGCTGCCGAAGCTGCACGAGGCCGTGAAGGCCGACATGCCGCCGCCGTATCGCAGCACGCTGGCCGCGTATGCGGAGATCGTGCCGGCGCTGGTCCGGCAGACGCGCGACCCGTCCCATTACGTCGTGCGGCCCGTGCCGGATGCCGCGCGTGCCTGACCGACATCGAACCTTCCAACCGAGGAGACAAGCAACATGACGCAATGGATCGACACCGGCGCGCTCGACGACATCGACGACGAAGACGTCGCGCGCTTCGACCATGCCGGCCACACGTACGCGATCTACCGCATCGACGGCGAAGTCTATGCGAGCGACGGCCTGTGCACGCACGAGCACGTGCATCTCGCGGACGGGCTCGTGATCGACCACGTGATCGAATGCCCGAAGCACAACGGGCGCTTCGACGTGCGTGACGGCCGGCCGCTGTCCGCGCCCGCCTGCGAGAAGCTGCGCACGTACCGCGCGAAGATCGAAGACGGTCGCATCCTGATCGAGGTGTGACGCGATGACGAACGACCGGGTGATGGCGATCGTCGGCGCGGGCCACGCGGGCGGCCGCGCGGCGCAGGTGCTGCGTGAGTCCGGCTGGGGCGGGCGGATCGTGCTGATCGGCGCGGAAGCGCACCTGCCGTACGAACGGCCGCCGTTGTCGAAGGGCGTGCTGACCGGCGAACGCAGCGCGGCGCGGTGCCGGTTGCGCGAGCCGGAGGCCTGGGTGGCCGATCGCATCGAGCCGGTCGTCGCGACGGTCGAGCGTATCGATCCGTGCGCGCGGGAAGTGCACGTGTCGGGCGCTCGCGTGTTCGGCTACGACGCGCTGCTGCTCGCGACCGGCGGCCGCGCGCGTCGACTCGCGATTCCGGGCGCGACGCTCGACGGCGTGTTTGCGTTGCGCACGCTCGACGACGCGGCGGCGCTCGGCTCGCGGCTCGTGCCCGATGCGCGGGTCGTGCTGATCGGCGGCGGCTTCATCGGTCTCGAAGTCGCGGCATCGGCGCGACGGCGCGGCTGCCGCGTGACGGTGCTCGATGCGGCGCCGCGCCTGCTCGGGCGCGCGGTGCCGGAGACGATCGCGGCGCGCGTGCACGCGCTTCACGAACAGCAGGGCGTGGCCATTCGCGTGAGCCGGAAGCCGGTGGCGATCGAGCGGACGGCGAGCGGCGCGTTGGCCGTCGTGCTCGACGACGGCGACACGCTGATCGCCGACACGGTCGTCGCCGGCATCGGCATCGAGCCGGCCGACGAGCTGGCGCGCGATGCGGGCCTCGCGGTCGAGCGTGGCATCGTCGTGAACGAGCGGCTCGAGACGTCGGCGCACGGCATTTACGCGGCCGGCGACGTCGCGGTGTTTCCGAGTGCGTTGTCGGGGCGGCCGGTCCGGCAGGAGACGTGGCACGGCGCCGAGACCCAGGCGCGCGTCGCCGCGCGCAACATGCTCGGCGCCGACGAGCCGTATCGCGACACGCCGTGGTTCTGGTCGGATCAATACGACGCGCAGCTGCACGTGGCCGGGGAGCCGGCGCTCGGCGAGCGGTCGGTCGCGCGCGTGCTCGGCGACGACGCGGAAATCCATTTCCATTTCGACGCCGGTGCGCGGCTCGTTGCCGCGAGTGGGTTCGGCCGTGCGTCGGGATTCATCAAGGAAATGCGGGTTGCGCGGATGCTGGTCGAGCGTGGGGCGGGCGTGACGCCGACCGCAGTGGCGGACGTGAACGTGAAGCTGAAATCGCTGATCGGAGAGGCGGGCGGCAGGTAGCGAAGCGAGGCGCGCAATGCGCATCTGGCGCGAGCCACGGGCCGTGGGAACGAGTACGAAGGAGGGGAGAAGCGGCACGGATGCGATACCCGCGCCGCTATGCCGCTATGCCGCTATGCCGGCGGTCAGGCGAAAGAGCCTGTTCCCGAAGCGCGCGTGGGTCGATTGCCACGCGCTTCGTCACAGGCCCGCGTTCAGGCCATTGCGTGCAGACGCAGGTACAGGCCGGCCGCTGCGGCGCCGCCCAGCAGCGGGCCGACGACGGGCACCCAGGCATAGCGCCAGTCGCTGTCGCGCTTGCCGGGGATCGGCAGCAGCGCGTGCATGATGCGCGGCGACAGGTCGCGTGCGGGGCTCATCGCATAGCCGGTGGGGCCGCCCAGCGAGATGCCGATGCCGAGCACGAGCAGGCCGACGGGCAGTGCGTCGAGTGCGCCGAGGCCGACCTGCGGCGATGCGAGGTACAGCACGCCGAGGATCAGCACGAACGTGCAGATCGCTTCGGTCAGCACGTTGTGCGTGACGCTGCGGATCGCGGGCGCCGTGCAGAACACCGCGAGCTTCAGGTCCGCATCGGCTTCCTTCGCAAAGTGCTGGCGATAGGCGAGCCACACGAGCAACGCGCCCGCCATCCCGCCGAGCATCTGCGCGAGGATGTAGCCGCCGACTTTCGACCACGCGAACTTGCCCGCGAGCGCGAGACTGATGGTGACGATCGGGTTCAGGTGCGCGCCGCTGAACGATGCGGTCACGTAGACGGCGACGAATACGGCCATCGCCCAGCCCATCACGATCACGATCAGGTCCGCGCCTTTGCCCTTGGTCTTTGCAAGCAGCACGTTTGCGACCGCGCCGTTGCCGAGCAGCACGAGGATCGCTGTGCCGATGAACTCTGCAATATAAGGTGACATGGTTGTCTCTCGTATGTCATCGCGGACTCGCGCGTGGCGCGGTCCGCCGGTGTTGTTGTATTTCGTTTAAGTGTGTGAGGATTACTGGGCGTCGTCGGCCCATGCCTTCGCGGCACGCACCGCACGCTGCCAGCCCGACATGCAGCGTTCGACGTGCTCCTTCGGCATCGACGGCGAGAAGCGGCGATCGAGCTGCCACTGGTCGCGCACGTCGTCGAGGCTCTTCCAGTAGCCGATCGCGAGGCCCGCGAGGTAGGCCGCGCCGAGCGCGGTCGTCTCGGTGATCTGCGGACGCACCGCGTCAACGCCGAGCAGGTCCGCCTGGAACTGCATCAGCAGGTCGTTCGCGCTCGCGCCGCCGTCGACGCGCAGCTCGCCGATGCTGATGCCCGAATCGGCTTCCATCGCGGCCAGCACGTCGAGCGACTGGTACGCGATCGAATCGAGCGCCGCGCGTGCGAGGTGCGCGGAGGTTGTGCCGCGCGTGACGCCGAACACCGAGCCGCGCGCCCGCGCGTTCCAGTGCGGTGCGCCGAGGCCGGCGAAGGCGGGCACCAGGTAGACGCCGTCGGTGTGCGGCACGCTTGCGGCGAGCGCTTCGATCTCGGCGGCCGACTTGATGATGCCGACGCCGTCGCGCAGCCACTGCACCACCGCGCCCGCGATGAAGATGCTGCCTTCCAGCGCGTACTGCACGTTGTCGCCGATCTGCCACGCGATCGTCGTGACGAGGTTGTTCTTCGATTCGATCGGCTTGTCGCCGGTGTTCATCATCAGGAAGCAGCCGGTACCGTAGGTGTTCTTCACCATGCCGGACTGCGTGCACATCTGGCCGAACAGCGCCGCCTGCTGGTCGCCCGCGATACCCGCGAGCGGGATCTTCGACGCGAACACGGTGGTCTTCGTATGGCCGTAGATTTCCGACGACGCCTTCACTTCCGGCAGCATGCTGCGCGGGATGTCGAGCATGTCGAGCAGTTCGTTGTCCCACTCGCGCGTGTGGATGTTGAACAGCATCGTACGCGACGCGTTCGTCACGTCGGTCACGTGCAGTTCGTGCTTCGTGAAGTTCCACACGAGCCAGCTGTCGACGGTGCCGAACGCGAGCTTGCCCTGCTTCGCCTTCTCGCGTGCGCCCGGCACGTTGTCGAGAATCCAGCGGATCTTGGTCCCTGAGAAGTACGAATCGATCGGCAGGCCGGTCTTCGCACGCACCTTCGCCTCGAAGCCCTGTGCTTTCAGCGAATCGCAGAAGTCGGCCGTGCGGCGATCCTGCCAGACGATCGCGTTGTAGACGGGCTGGCCCGTCTCGCGATCCCAGACGATCGTGGTTTCACGCTGGTTGGTGATGCCGATCGCGGCGATCGACGTGCCGTTCAGGCCCGTGCGCGTGACGGCTTCGGCGGCGACGCCGGCTTGCGTCGACCAGATTTCCTGCGGATCGTGCTCGACCCAGCCGGGTTGCGGGTAGATCTGCTCGAATTCCTTCTGGGCGATCGAAACGATATTGCCCTGGCGATCGAACAGCATCGCGCGGGAACTCGTGGTGCCCTGGTCAAGCGCGAGGATGTACTGATCCTGCATGTCTCTCATCTCCATCCGTGGATTTGGCTTAGTTGTGATGCGCGCCGCATGTTGGGCGGCGCGTCGGTGAGTCAACGTCGGTACGGCAACTGCAACTGCATTCGGATCAGGCCTGCGGCGCGTGCGCGGCGGCGAACCACGCATCGACCGCGGCGGTCACCGCGTCGAGTGTGCCGGGTGCCACGTGCAGGCCGAGCTTCGAGCGGCGCCACAGCACGTCCTGCGCGCGGGTCGCCCATTCGGCGTCGCGCAGGTAGCGCAGTTCGGCGTCGTAGATGCCCGGTGCGACTTCGGTGCCGAGCTCGGCGAGCGACTTCGCGCCGTCGATCACGCGCTCCGCGCGCGTGCCGTAGGCACGTGCATAGCGGCGGGCGAGCGCAGCGGGCAGCCACGCATGGCGTTTGGCGAACGTATCGGCGAATGCGTCGAACTTCGCGTTCGCGATGTCGCCGCCCGGCAGCGCGACGCCGGCCGTCCAGGTTTTCGCGTCGCGGCCGAGCACGCTGCACAGCATGTCGCCGGCTTCTTCCGCGAGCTTGCGGAACGTCGTGATCTTGCCGCCGAACACCGACAGCAGCGGGGCGCCCGCGCCGTCGTCCAGCTCGAGGCGGTAGTCGCGCGTGACGGCCGATGCGTTCGCGGCGTTTTCGTCTTCCAGCAGCGGGCGCACGCCCGAGTAGGTCCAGTGCACGTCGGCCGGCGAGATCTTGCGCTTGAAGTAGCGGTTAATCGAATCGCACAGGTACTGTGTCTCGTCGCGATCGATCGCGACCTTCGCGGGATCGTTCGTGTATTCGACGTCGGTCGTGCCGATCAGCGTGAAATCGTGTTCGTACGGAATCGCGAAGATGATCCGCTTGTCCGGGTTCTGGAAGATGTACGCGTGGTCGTGATCGAACAGGCGGCGCGTGATGATGTGGCTGCCCTTCACGAGCCGCACGCTGTGGTGCGCACCGCGGCCGAGCGCGCCTTTCAGCACTTCGCCGACCCACGGGCCGGCCGCGTTCGCGATCGCGCGCGCATGCACGACGCGGATCGAACCGTCGGCGTGCTGCAGCCGCGCTTCCCATTCGTCGCCGCGGCGTTCGGCGGACACCAGCTTCGTGCGCGTCAGGATCTCCGCGCCGCGCTCCTTCGCATCCATCGCGTTCAGCACGACGAGGCGCGCGTCGTCGACCCAGCCGTCCGAATACACGAAGCCGCGCTTGATCGAATCGATCAGCGGCGCGCCGGCCGCATGGCGGCGCATGTCGATGCCGCGCGAGCCGGGCAGCAGCTCGCGTTTTGCGAGGTGATCGTAAAGGAACAGGCCGATGCGGATCAGCCAGGCCGGACGCAGGTTCGGCATGTGCGGCATGACAAAGCGCAGCGGCCACATGATGTGCGGCGCCGCGCGCAGCAGCGTTTCGCGCTCCTGCAGCGCCTTGCGCACGAGCCCGAACTCGTTGTACTCGAGGTAACGCAGGCCGCCGTGAATCAGCTTCGTGCTGGACGACGACGTGTGCGACGCGAGATCGTCCTGCTCGCAGAGCATGACCGACAGGCCGCGGCCGGCCGCATCGCGCGCGATGCCCGCGCCGTTGATGCCGCCGCCGACGACGAGCAGATCGTAGCGATTCGGTTGGGTCACCTGCTGTCCTTATCGTCTGATGGAAATGGTTGAACAGAAAATGTTCGAATTCGAAATTTAACGAACGAAATCGAAAAAGTAAAGTTCGATAAAGCGGGGCCAGTAGCGCGCGGCGCGATCCCGGACGATACTGGCGGAATCGACCGTTTCACGAGGTGAATCATGCGTATTGGGATGTGGGCCGGCGTGTGTGCCGTCCTTCTGGCGGGATGCACGGCCGGCATGCCGCCGCTCGTCGGCAACTGGCGCACGCCGTCGTTCGTCGACCTGCAGACGTCGTGCGGCGGCACGGCACGGGATTGGGGCGCGGACGCGCAGCCGGTCTACTCGACGCTGTATGACGCGTACGTCGCGAAACGGTATCGCGGGCTGACCGAAGCGAACTATTGTGCGTTCGTAAACGAACTTTCGACGCACTATGCGGCGCCTGACGCGGCGACGCGTGCCGGCTGGATCGCGTATTTCAACGGTGCGCGCGCACAGGCCATCAGCTGGCGGGCGGCGGTCGATCCGACGCTGCGCGGCGGCTGAGGCAGGCTGAGGAAGGCTGCGGCGAGCGGGAAACGGGAATGGCCGCGCGGCCCGGCATGCGGGCGGCGCGGTCAGGTCACGAGCGGTGTGGTTTTACGAATAGCGGTATTTGATGGATCGCAGCGCGGCGTCGCCGGTCTCGGTCACGCAGTATTTGCGCCCCGATCCGAGTCCTTCCAGGCGAACGAGCTGCTGTTCGAGCAGTGCGTCGATCTCGTCCCGATCCATGTGGGTTTGATCGGGAGCGTCCTTCACAAGCAATAGCGTGGCGAATTCATGCGGACTCAGCATCGTTCTCTCCATGGCGACCAGTCAGCCCGCGCGCCCGGCGCAAAAGCCGACGCGCGATACCCGTCGGGGTATGGCTTGGGGGGAAAAGCTGCATTCGCCGGCCATGTCATTCGTCCGCGCCCTGGCACAGGCGGAACGGCGGAACGGGCCGGGGAACTGGAGTCTAGTCGAGCGCGCAGGCAACGACAAATCGTGCCCCGTTAATTTTCCCTTTGACAGCCGGGCCACGCGCAAGCGGTTCGCTTGCAGCGCCAACTTCTTGATTTCACTTGAAGTTTCAGGTGCGGTGCAGCATCGGCGCGATCACTCCGCGACGTACACCTGGGTGCCGGCGGCCGCGACGGTGTCGGCCATCTCGGGCGGCAGCGGCTTGTCGGTGAAGAGCGCGTGTACCTGGCTCAGGTGGCCCTGGCGCACCAGCGCGGGGCGGCCGACCTTCGAATGGTCGGTCACGAGATAGACGGTGCGCGCATGCTGCATGATCGCCTCGGCCACGCGCACTTCGCGCGTGTCGAAGTCGCGCAGCGTGCCGTCGGCCTCGATCGCCGACGTGCCGATGATCGCGTAGTCGACCTTGAACTGGCGGATGAAGTCGATCGCGAGTTCGCCGACGATCCCCTTGTCCCACGGCCGCACGATGCCGCCGGTGATCAGCACCTCGCAGTCGGGGTAGCCGCTCATCATCGACGCGACGTTCAGGTTGTTCGTGATCACGTGCAGCCCGTGGTGGCGGTTCAGCGCGCGGGCGACTTCCTCGGTGGTCGTGCCGAGGTTGATGAACAGCGACGCCTGGTCGGGAATGTGCGATGCCGCGAGCGCCGCGATGCGCCGCTTCTCGTCGTGGAACATCCGCTGTCGGGCCGTGTACGACACGTTCTCCGAGCTGGTCGGCAGGCTCGCGCCGCCGTGGTAGCGGCGCAGCAGGTTCAGGTCGGCGAGCCAGTTCACGTCGCGCCGGATCGTCTGCGGCGTCACCGCGAAATGCGCGGCGAGATCGTCGACGGTCACGAAGCCGTCGCGCTGCACCCATTCGAGCAGTTCCTGCTGGCGCGCGTTGAGGGTGAGGCGGGGATCTCGGGTCATGGCTCGATGGTCGTGTCGTGAGACGGAGCGAGTATTGTAAGGGCGGCAACGACGTTAGGCCGGCCCGGCCCGCACGGTCGCCCGGCATTCATGCAGAAATAGCATTGATTCATGTGATAAATGAATTTGTGCGATTGTGCCGATCGCGCTGCAATGGCGGATTGCCCGCGCACGCGGGCGCGCGTCCGGCGCGTTCATTCAGCTTTCGACGAGGTGGAATCGATGACTGGCTTCAACTGGCACAACCCGTATCCGACGACCCGCATTCCGGTGTTTGCACGCAACGTCGTGTCGACGTCGCACCCGCTCGCTGCGCAGGCCGGGCTGCGGATGCTGTGGAAGGGCGGCAACGCGGTCGACGCGGCGCTGGCCGCTGCCGCCGCGCTCACGGTCGTCGAGCCCGTATCGTGCGGGCTCGGCGGCGACGCGTTCGCGCTCGTGTGGGACGGTGAGCGATTGTCCGGGCTGAACGCGTCGGGCGTCGGGCCGGCCGCGTGGAACGTCGACTATTTCCGCAAGCGCCACGGCGAGGCGGGCAACGGCATCGCGAACAAGCCGACGCGCGGCTGGGATACCGTCACCGTGCCGGGCGTGATCGCGGGCTGGGAAGCGCTGCATGCGAAGTTCGGTTCGCTGCCGTTCGCGGACCTGCTCGAGCCGGCGATCGAGATCGCGGAGCGCGGCTATGCGGTGCCGCCGATCGTCGCGCACAAGTGGGCGGCCGCGGTGCCGGAACTCAAGGGGCTGCCGGGTTTCGCGGATACCTTCATGCCGCACGGCCGCGCACCGCAGGTGGGCGAGCGCGTGTGCCTGCCGGGCCATGCGCAGACGCTGCGCACGCTGCAGAAGGAAGGCGCCCGCGCGTTCTACGAGGGCGTGCTCGCCGAGCGCATCGCCGCGTTCTCCCGCGAAGGCGGCGGCGCGCTGACCGCGGCCGACCTGCATGCTTACCGGCCGGAATGGGTCGAGCCGATCGGCAAGCGCTTCGGCCGTCACACGATCCACGAGATTCCGCCGAACGGGCAGGGCATCGCGGCGCTGATCGCGCTCGGCATCGCCGAGCACGCGGGCCTGACCGAATGGCCAGTCGATTCGGTCGACTCGCAGCATCTGCAGATCGAGGCGATGAAGCTCGCGTTCGCCGATGTCTATCGCTACGTCGCCGATCCGCGCGCGATGGAGGTCACCCCTGAACAGATGCTCGACGATGCGTATCTCGCCGAACGCGCGAAGCTGATCGATCCCGCGCGCGCGACGCATTTCGGCGCCGGCCGGCCGCATTCGGGCGGCACGGTCTACCTGTCGGCGGCCGACGAGCGCGGGATGATGGTGAGCTTCATCCAGTCGAACTACATGGGCTTCGGCTCGGGGCTCGTGGTGCCCGGCACCGGCATCGCGCTGCAGAATCGCGGGCACGGCTTCTCGATGGATCCGGCTTCGCCGAACGTCGTCGCGGGCGGCAAGCGGCCGTTCCACACGATCATCCCGGCGTTCGTCACCGAGGAGGTCGACGGTCGCACCGAGGCCGTGATGAGCTTCGGCGTGATGGGTGGCGACATGCAGCCGCAAGGCCACCTGCAGACTGTCGTGCGGATGCTTGGCTACGGGCAACAACCGCAGGCTGCCTGCGATGCGCCGCGCTGGAAGGTCAACCGCGACTTCACGCTCGACGTCGAGGCAACGATGAATCGCGCGACTGTCGATGCGCTGACCGCACGTGGCCATACGATCAAGTCGATCGACGATCCTTACATGGATTTCGGTTCGGGGCAGTTCATCTGGCGTCTCGACCGCGACGATCGCGAGCGTGGCTACGTGGCCGCGAGCGACAGCCGGCGCGACGGTCTGGCGGCCGGTTTCTGATGGATTGCTGCCGGCTTTCGCCGGCATGTCGTGCGCTTCGCGGGCGGCCGGATGGCCGCCCGTTTCGTTTGCGGCAGCCCGTATCGCCGAGCGGGCGCAAGCGGTTTGAAGGACTCGTCTAACGAACGGCAACAGACGCCGTGGAACTGCGCTCGTCCGGTATGGTCAGTGCTCTGGAGCACGAACATCAAAGTCCGGCTAAGATGCCAGCATGGTTCGGCCGGACCAATCCACTATAAACGCAAGTAAAACGCCGCCTGCGGGACGGTTGGCGCCTGTGCCGAAGGCATGGGCCGGCCCCCGCGCGACGACTGGGAGCGCACCACCATGGACACCAAAACGACGCATGTGATGCCGTGGCGAATCGAGGACATCGACCTGAACCGGATCGATCGTCAACGTGCCGCCGCGAACGAGGATCTGTTGTTGCTGCTGTGCGCGTCGTCGTTCATCGAAAGCGGCTCGGATCTCTACACGAGCAATCTGAGCCAGTTCTTCAACGACGATCCGGAAGTCTCCGCATGGCTCAACAATGCATGGGAGCACGAAGAATTGCAGCACGGGCGTGCGTTGAAGGCGTACATCGCGCACGTGTGGCCGGAGTTCGACTGGGATACCGCGTTCGCGAATTTCTTCGCCGAGTATTCGAAGACCTGCAAGGTCGAGGCGTTCGAGAAGACCCGCGCGCTCGAGATGGTCGCGCGCTGCGTCGTCGAGACGGGCACGGCCACGCTCTATCGCGCGATCAACGAGTGCTCGGACGAGCCCGTGCTGAAGGAAATCACCGACAACATCCGCACGGACGAAGTGCGCCACTACAAGCACTTCTTCAAGTTCTTCAAGAAGTACAACCAGCTCGAAGGCAATGGCCGGCTCGCGGTGCTCGGCGCGCTGGCGCGCCGCGTGATGGAAATCAAGAACGAGGATTCCGAGATCGCGCTGCGCCACGTGTTCGCGGTCCGCTATCCGGATCGTGTCGGCGACAGCCAGTACAACCGCGAGCGCGCCGCGCGCATCAGCACGCTCGTGCGGCGCAACCTGTCGGCCGACATGTGCGTGAAGATGCTGCTCAAGCCGCTCGACCTGCCCGCGAAGATCCAGCCGGGCGTCCACTATCCGCTCACCAAGATCACGCGGCACGTGTTCCTGCGCTGATCGCCGCGGCGCGGCCCGGCGCGCGTATGCTGCGGCATCTTCATCCGCTTTCCACCGGGGCCACGCCATCATGACCGATACCCATCGCCACGCGCTCGAACAATGGACGTTCGATGCGTGGCCGCCGGCCGTCGTTTCGTTGTTCGACGGCACGGCGCTCGAACGTCATGCCGACTTCGCCGCATCGCTGATCGTCGCAACCGACGACGGCCAGTTGCGCACGACGCTGCTCGGCGTCGGCGAGATCTACGCACACGATGCGCGCACGCTGCTGCTGGCGCTCTGGCCGCAATCGCGTGCGGCGCGCGCGATCGCGCAACGGCGGTCGGCCGCGTTGACGCTCGTCGCGGACGGCGCGTTCTTTCAGGCGCAATTGAGGATGGCGCCGCTCGAAGGAGACTTCGGCGGACTGGCCGGATTCGCTGCGACGATCGCGCACGGCGATGCGCAGCGGGTCGGCTATGCGCGTCTCGCGACAGGCGTCACGTTCACGCTGGAAGGGGAGCGCGCCGCGGTGCTCGCACGCTGGCAACGCCAGGTCGAGCACCTGCGGCGCGCAGCCGCACGGCTTCAGTGACCGCGCTGGCCGCTGCGCGACGAACGGTTGCGGTTCGGGTGCGCGGCATTGCCGTTCGCCGGGCGGGCGCTGTTGCCGCCACCGGCCGGACGCCCGCCGCTGCCGCCGGCGCCGCCTTGGCCTTGCCCTTGCGCGCGCGGCTTCGCGGCCTTCTGCGGCGAAGCCTTCGGTTGCGCATTGCCGTCGCGTTTCGCGGCCGGCTGGCCTGAGCCGCCTGCGCGCGGCTGGCGATTGCCGCCGCCACCGCCACCGCTGCGCGGCTGCTGCTGCCCGCGGCGCTGCTGGATCGGCTCCGGCTTCGCGTGCGGATCGGGTTCGAAGCCCGCGATCACTTCCTGCGGAATCTCGCGCTTGATCAGCCGCTCGATGTCGCGCAGCAGCTGCTTTTCGTCGACGCACACGAGCGACACGGCTTCGCCGGTCGCACCCGCGCGGCCCGTGCGGCCGATCCGGTGCACGTAGTCTTCCGGCACGTTCGGCAGGTCGAAGTTGACGACGTGCGGCAGCTGGTCGATGTCGATCCCGCGCGCGGCGATATCGGTTGCGACGAGCACCTGCAGCGTGCTGTTCTTGAACTCGG
Source organism: Burkholderia lata (assembly GCF_000012945.1). Lineage (NCBI taxonomy): Bacteria > Pseudomonadati > Pseudomonadota > Betaproteobacteria > Burkholderiales > Burkholderiaceae > Burkholderia > Burkholderia lata. The sequence goes on along the minus strand of NC_007510.1, from coordinate 3,132,535 downwards.
CCAGCGCGCGCGTACGGGCCGACTGGCTCTTGTTGCCGTGGATCGCCATCGCGCTGATGCCGTCCTTCGTCAGCTGCTCGGCAAGCCGGTTCGCGCCGTGCTTCGTGCGGGTGAACACGAGCACCTGGAACCAGTTGTGTTCGCGGATCAGGTGCGTGAGCAGTTCGCGCTTGCGGTCGCGGTCGACCGGGTGAATCTTCTGCGCGACGCTTTCGGCGGTCGTGTTGCGGCGTGCGACCTCGATCAGCGCGGGCGAGTCGAGCAGGCTGTCGGCGAGCGCCTTGATCTCGTCGGAGAAGGTGGCCGAGAACAGCAGGTTCTGGCGCTGCGGCGGCAGCTTCGCGAGCACGCGCTTGATGTCGTGGATGAAGCCCATGTCGAGCATCCGGTCGGCTTCGTCGAGCACGAGGATGTCGAGATTCGACAGGTCGATCGTCTTCTGCTGCATGTGATCGAGCAGGCGGCCCGGCGTCGCGACGACGATGTCGACGCCGCGCTTGAGCGCATCGATCTGCGGATTGATGCTGACGCCGCCGAACATCACGGTCGAGCGCAGCTTCAGGTACTTGCTGTACGCACGGACGCTTTCCTCGACCTGGGCGGCGAGTTCGCGCGTCGGCGTGAGGATCAGCGCACGCACCGCGCGCTTCGCGCCGCGATTGTCCGCGTAGAACGTATGCAGGCGTTGCAGGATCGGCAGCGTGAAGCCGGCGGTCTTGCCGGTGCCCGTCTGCGCGCCGGCGAGCAGGTCGCCGCCGCCGAGGACGGCCGGGATCGCCTGCTGCTGGATCGGAGTCGGCGACGTGTAGCCGAGCTCGTTGACCGCCTTGACCAGCGGTTCGGCCAAGCCGAGAGATTCGAAAGACATAGATACCACTCTTCAGTTTTATGATCGGCGACGTCTCGCGCGGCCCGCGCGGGAGGTGACATCGCAAAATGCAAAATGCAAAATGCAAAAGGGCGCGGCCGCGGTTTCCCGCAGCCGCGCCCCGTTTGTGTCAGCCGCTTCTTAGTCGAGCGGCGCGGAACGCAGGTCGCTCACCTGTTGCGGCGAGATCGGCGTACCGTTGTTGCCCCACGACATCCGGATATACGTGACGACCGCCGCCACTTCCTGGTTCGACAGCGACTGTGCGAACGGCGGCATCCCGTAAGGACGCGGATTCTTGAACGTGCTCGGCGGATAGCCACCGTTCAGCACCATGCGGATCGGGTTGACTGCCGATTCCATCATGATCGAGTGGTTGCCCGCGAGCGGCGGATACGACGGCGGCTTGCCTGCGCCGTTTTCGGCGTGGCAGGTCGCGCAGTTGTCCGCGTAGATCTTCTTGCCCTGGTCGAACAGCGCGTTGCCGAACTGCTTCGACGGCTCGTACTGCATGTTCTTCGGCGCTTCAGCCTTCTGCGGGATCGACTTCAGGTACGTCGACATCGCACGCGTATCTTCGTCGGTCATGTACTGCAGGCTGTTGTGCACGACGTCGGCCATCGGGCCGAACACCGCGCCCTTGTTCGATACGCCGGCTTGCAGCAGGTCGGACAGCTCCTGCACGTGCCAGTCGCCGAGGCCGAGTTCCTTGTCGTTCGTCAGCGACGGCGCATACCAGTTCTGCAGCGGGATCAGGCCGCCGGCGAACGCCGAGCCCGTCACCGGGCCGCCCATCATGTTGATCGACGTGTGGCACATCGAGCAGTGGCCGAGGCCTTCGACGAGGTACGCGCCGCGGTTCCATTCGACCGACTTGGTCGGATCCGGCTTGTACTCGCCTTCCTTGAAGAACAGCGTGCGCCAGCCGATCAGCAGGTTGCGGTTGTTGAACGGGAACTTCAGTTCATGCGGACGGCTCGGCACCGATACCGGCGCGACCGAGCGCAGGTACGCGTAGATCGCGTCCGAATCCGAACGCGTGACCTTCGTGTAGCTCGCGAACGGGAAGCCCGGGTACAGCAGGCTGCCGTCCTTCGAACGGCCGGTGTGCATCGCGCGGTAGAAGTCGTCCGACGTCCACTTGCCGATGCCGTCCTTGTCGTCCGGCGTGATGTTCGGCGTGTACATCGTGCCGAACGGCGTTGCCATCGGCAGGCCGCCCGCGAACGACTTGCCGCCGCGCACGGTGTGGCACGCGATACAGTCGCCGACGCGCGCGAGGTATTCGCCCTTCTTGATCAGCGCGGCCTGGTCGGCCGGCGTGGCCGCAACAGCGGAGGCGCCGTGCAGCGTGTCGTTGCCCGGCCACAGGACCGGCACGAGGGCGGCAGCCGCGACGATCGCGACGGCCGAGAGTGCAAACAGGGACTTGCGTTTCATTGTGTCTGTCTCCCTTGCCTTATTGCGGTTCGCTGCCGCAGGCGAGCGGAGTCTTCATCGAACGCGCCGGAGCCGGCACGGGGTTGGCGGGCGCCGGTTGCGCGGCAAGCCATGCGGTCACGGCCGTCACATCTTCGTCGGAAAGCTTCGAAGCGACGTCATGCATGCAATCGGGCGCCTTCGCGTGGCGGTTGCCCGAGCGCCATGCACCGATCTGCGCGCTCAGGTAGTCGGCGTGCAGGCCGACCAGGCCCGGGATCGCCGGCTGCATGCCGGTCAGCGTCGCGCCGTGGCAGGCCACGCAGGCCGGCAGCTTGCGGGACGGGTCGCCTTGCGTGACGAGCTGCTTGCCGCGCGCGAGCGTCGCGGCCGGCAGCGTCGGCTTCGCCGGCGCCGGGTACGGCGGGCGTTCGGCCGAGAAATGCTCGGCCATCTCGCGCAGGTAATCGTCGTTCAGGTACGTCAGCAGGTAGTTCATCGGCGGGTACTTGCGCCGGCCGTCACGGAAGTTGACGAGCTGGTTGTACAGGTACTCGGCCGGCTTGCCGGCAAGACGCGGGAAGTAGTCGTTGTCCGTGCCCTGGCCATGGACGCCATGGCAGGCCGTACAGCCGCGCACGCGCTCGGCCATGGTATCGGGTGCCTTGAGCGGCGCCTGCTGGGCGTGCGCTTGCTCCGTGGGCTTGGTCTGCGCTTGGGCAGCGCTCATAAGGCCCGCGCTGCCGAACATCAGAACGGCGAGCAGCGGACGGAAGAGGCGTCTTGAAGACACACGAGACTCCATGTTTATTCGACGGGGACCTGTTGTCCGGGCTACGATCGGCTCGGCGCATGACGGCAAGGCAGCCGGGCTGCTGCGACGCGGCATTCTATCATCGATGGGTAATGACGGCTATTTGGCAAAAGGACGTCGGTTCCTGTCTGTTTGCGACTTGCGACAATTTGACGCGCATTGCGGCGTGTCGGTGTGAACCGGCGTGCGTTTTCCCCATCGAAGACCGTACACTCGCGGGTCGCGCGGCGCCGCCTCCGCCGCAGGTCCAGTCATTTCTCCCGTTTCCGGATTCATCGATGACGTTTTCTACCGTGCCGTTGCCCTCCTCACGCTGTCTGTCCCGTTGCCGCCGCCTCGTCGGCCTGCCGCTTTCGGGAGGGTGTGCGCGATGAAGTTCGACAGCTTGTGGATCGGTCAGGTCGCGCTCGCGGCGCTGATGGACGCGGCGTTCGCGATGGCGGTCGGCTCGGCGCTGCTCAAGGCATGGCTCGGCAAGGACGGTGCCCGTCCGGTCGTCGCGCCGTCGCATCCCGCGTGGCTGCGCGCGCAACATTCGCTGGTCGCGGCGGCGCTGGCGCTGGTGCTCGCGGATCTTGGCTGGCTCGTCTACGAGGCCGCGACGATGAGCGGGGCGGGGCTCGGCGGCGCGTTCGCCGCGATTCCCGTCATGCTGTCGCAGACGCACACGGGCTTTGCATGGAGCGTCGCGTTCGCCGGCGCCGTGGTGCTCGCGATCGTCGCGCTGGCGAAGCCGGAGGGCCCGGTCGCGCACGCGGTGCTGTGGCTCGCGGTGATCGTGGTCGCAGCCGGCAAGGCATCGCTCGGCCATGCGGCTGATACGGGTGCGCTGTCCGCGGCGGTCGGCGTGCAGACGCTGCACCTGCTCGCGACAGCCGTGTGGGGTGGCCTCGTGCTCGCGGGCGGGCTCGCGGTGCTGCCGGCGCTCGGTTCGTCGGTCGCGCGCGGTGCGCTGATCCGCATCGGCCAGCACCTGTCGCGTACGTCGATCGTCGCGGTCGTCTTCGTGCTCGGCACCGGCGCGCTCAACGCGATCCGCGGGCTCGGCGGTTCGCTCGCGCCGCTCGACGGCAGCACGTGGGGGCGCGTGTTGCTGCTGAAGCTGCTGCTCGTCGCGCTCGCGCTCGTGCTCGGCGGCCTGAACCGCTTCGCGGCGCTGCCGCGCCTGCGCCGCACCGCGTCGACCGAGGATGCGCACACGTTCCGCAACATCCTGCATCTCGAAGCGCTGACGATGATCGGCGTGTTCGTCGCGGCCGCCGTGCTGTCGTTCAGCGTGCCGGGGTTCGCGGCCCTCGGCTGACGGCAGCGCTCGCGCGACGCGACGCAAGGTCGCCGTCGCGCACCCGGCACATGCCGGACGTCACACCGCGCTAGCAAAAACGGCTGCCCGTCGGGCAGCCGTTTTCGAATCGATACTTACCGCGGCATATCGCACGGTCCGCAGCCGCGCGCGGCGCATCGCGCTCACCACTCGGCGACGCTGCCGTCCTCGTGGCGCCACACCGGGTTGCGCCAGCGGTGCCCCGTCTTCGCCATTTCGCGCACCTTCTCCTCGTTCACGTCGATGCCGAGCCCCGGGCCCTGCGGAATCGCGACGAAGCCGTCCTCGTAGCGGAACACCTCGGGGTTGCGCAGGTAGTCGAGCAGGTCGTTGCCCTGGTTGTAGTGGATGCCGAGGCTCTGCTCCTGGATGAACGCGTTGTAGCTCACCGCGTCGAGCTGCAGGCACGCGGCGAGCGCGATCGGGCCGAGCGGGCAGTGCAGCGCGAGCGCGACGTCGTAGCTCTCCGCGAGCGTCGCGATCTTGCGGCACTCGGTGATGCCGCCCGCGTGCGACGCGTCGGGCTGGATGATGTCGACGTAGCCGCCCGCGAGGATGTGCTTGAAATCCCAGCGCGAGTAGAGCCGCTCGCCGAGCGCGATCGGCGTGTTGGTCTGGTTGACGATGTCGCGCAGCGCCTCGGCGTTCTCCGACAGCACCGGCTCTTCGATGAACATCAGCTTGTACGGGTCGAGCTCCTTCGCGAGCACCTTCGCCATCGGCTTGTGCACGCGGCCGTGGAAGTCGACGCCGATCCCCACGTGCGGGCCGACCGCGTCGCGCACCGCCGCGACGTTCGCGATCACCTGCTCGACCTTGTCGTAGGTGTCGACGATCTGCAGCTCCTCGGAGCCGTTCATCTTCACGGCCTTGAAGCCGCGCTCGACCACCGCGCGCGCATTGTTCGCGACGTCGCTCGGCCGGTCGCCGCCGATCCACGAATACACCTTGATGCGATCGCGCACCTGGCCGCCAAGCAGCGCGTGCACGGGCACGCCGTGATGCTTGCCTTTGATGTCCCACAGCGCCTGGTCGACGCCCGCGATCGCGCTCATCATGATCGGGCCGCCGCGGTAGAAGCCCGCGCGGTACATCACCTGCCAGTGATCCTCGATCAGCAGCGGATCGCGGCCGACGAGGTAGTCGGCCAGCTCCTGCACGGCCGCCTCGACCGTGTGCGCGCGGCCTTCGACGATCGGCTCGCCCCAGCCGACGATGCCCTCGTCGGTTTCGATCTTGAGGAACAGCCAGCGCGGCGGGACGACGAAGGTTTCGAGGCGGGTGATTTTCACGATGCGAGTCTCCAGGGTTGACCGGCGCAGGCAGTCCGGCGCGGCGCACGGTCGCGGGCTTTCGCGGTTATCCTAGCGCAGCCTGATAAAAAATAGTATTAATAGCACTATTGTGCAGATAGTGGGCAGTTGGCACGCCCGGGCACCGGCATAACGGAGAACGATCATTCGACGCGACCTGCATGGACAGACGGCCTTCCGGCTCGCCACGGCGATCCTGCGCGGCGACTACCCGCCCGAGTCGCTGTTGCCGAGGGAACCCGACCTGATGGAGATGTACGGCGTGAGCCGCACGGTGATGCGCGAGGCGCTGCGTACGCTCACGTCGAAGGGGCTCGTCGAGTCGCGGCCGAAGATCGGCACGCGCGTGCGGCCGCGCGGCGTGTGGAACCTGCTCGATGCCGACTTGCTCGACTGGTACGCGCGTGTCGCGCCGCCGCTTGCGTTCGCGCTGAAGCTGCAGGAGATGCGCGAGATGGTCGAGCCTTACGCGGCCGCGCTCGCCGCGCGCATGCATACGCCGGAAACGTTCGACGCGATCGACGGCGCGGCGCGTGCGATGGCCGCCGCGCGCAACGTCGACGAATGGGTGCGCGCCGACCTGCGCTTTCACCTGAGCGTGCTCGAAGCCGGCGGCAACGAACTGCTGGTGCCGCTCGGCACGTTGATCGATCGCACGCTCGAGGCGCAGTTGCATCTGAATGCGCGCCGCGCGGACGTGTACAACGCGTCGCTTGCCGAGCACACGGCAGTCAGCGACGCGATCCGCGTACGCGACGAGGACGGTGCGCGTCGCGCGATGGCGGCGCTGCTCGCGGTGACGCGCGCCCGGATCGAGATGTCGTGACGGGGAGAGGGGGGCAGTGCGGCGCCGTCAGGCGTTCGCGCAGCCGCCCGGCTTGACGATGCGTTCGGTCGACGCAGGGTATTTCGCGAGCAGGCTCGCCGGCCGCTGCGGGCGCACGACCAGGTCGCCGCCGCAGTTCGGGCAGCGGCCCTTCAGCACGTCGTCGGCGCAGGTCGCGCAGAACGTGCATTCGAACGTACAGATGCGTGCATCGGCCGAATCGGGCGGCAGGTCCTTGTCGCAACATTCGCAGCCGGGGCGCAGTTCGAGCATGACGGTGTTCCTTGGTTTGGGCAGGGTCGGGACGGGCACCGCACGGACATTGCGTGTGGCGCATGTGCGGGCTACTGTACCCGCTTGGATCGGCCTGGCCAACGGTGTTCCGCCGGGGTGCCGTCGATGCGCACGGGCCGCACCGGGAGACGACCATGCTTTGTCGCGGAAGCTGTCACTGCGGCGACGTGAAGTTCGAGGCGGAAGGCGACCTGCAGGGCGTGATGGCGTGCAATTGCTCGATCTGCCAGCGCAAGGGCGCGCTGATGTGGTTCGTGCCGCGCGACCACATGACACTCCTCACGCCGGACGACCATCTCGCCACCTACATGTTCAACAAGCACGTGATCAAGCACCGCTTCTGCAAGCGCTGCGGGATTCACACGTTCGGCGAGGGCGTTCACCCGAACGGCACCGCGATGGCCGCGATCAACGTGCGCTGTCTCGAGGATGTCGATATCGACGCGCTGCCGGTCACGCACTACGACGGCCGCTCGCACTGAGCGGCGCGTCGGCGCATGAACGGACGCGCGGCCGTCAGGACGGTTGCGCGGTAGCGGCCCCCGGCGCGGGTGTTTCCGCCTGCGGGGCGGGGCCCGCGGTGCGCGTGCCGGTGCTGGCCGGGCGTTCGATCAGCGGCGCGAGCGCCGGCGCCATCGACTTCAGCAACTGCACGGCCATCGCGCTCGTGAAGTCGTAGCGCGCCGCATACGGCTCGTGCGCCGTTGCGGTCAGGACCCCGAAGAACCGGTCGCCGAGCACGAACACGAAGGTGCCGCTGCGGTTCACCTTGCGCGACTCGATCAGCCGCGCGCCGCGCGCATAGACGTTGAAGCGCTGGTCGCCCGTCCCCGTCTTGCCGTACACGTCGAGCGTCTTGCCGTCGGGCAGCGTGAAGCCGCCCGCGAGACGGCGCGCGGTGCCGTTGAGCACGACGTCGCGCAGCAGCGTGTGCGCCACGTTGACGATCTCCGGCGACAGCATCGGCTGCGGCTGGGCGACCGCGCGCACGAAGCGCGTTTCGTACGGTGTGCCCTTCGCGAAGTCGAGTCGCGTGATCGTCTCGGTCGGCGCCTTCTGGCCGCCGTTCGCGATCAGGCCGATCAGTTTCGCGAGTGCGTCGGGCTGGTCGCCCGATGCGCCGATCGCGGCCGCGTACGACGGCGTGACTTCCGCGAACGGGTAGCCGAGCGCACGCCACGACTTCGTGATTTCAGCATACGCACGCAGCTCGACCATGCGGCGGATGCGGCGGTCCTGGGTCGCGTGGTAGCGCGTCTTGTACAGCCACGAGTACGTGTAGAAACGTGCATCGTGGCTGTCGCGCTGGACGTCGGCGAGCGACGCCGCCGGGTGCGCGCGCAGGTAGTTGAGCGTCCACAGCGCGAGCGGATGGACGCTCGCGATATAGCCGCGATCGTTGAGGTTGAAGCGGTCGATCGCGTACTTCGCGTAGAGCTTGGCGAGATCGTCGTCGGACAGCGTCGCGGCCGGCGTGCCCTTCAGCTGCACGCGCATCTGCGCGTCGAACCATGCGAGCGATTCGTTCGGTGCGACGCTGCGCAGCACCGTCGCGATCTTCGGCGGCGATTTGCGCACGTCCTTCAGCATCAACGCGAGCGCGTCGTCGGGCGCCTTGCCCGCATAGCGCGTGTAGTAGCGCTTCACGTAGACCTGGCTTTCGCCGTCGACGAACTGCTGCAGGTAATGCTGGCGCTGCTCGGGGTCTCCGAGCCACGATGACGACGGGCCGGCCGCCTGCAGCGTCTCGTAGTGGACGATGTCGCGCATCAGCCGCACGAACACGAGGTTGACCGAATGCTCGAACGCCGTGTGCAGCGTCAGGATGCGGCCGTTGTCCGACTTCTCGAAGTTCGAGAACACCTGCGCGCCGCCGCCCGTGTAGAACACGTCGGGGCTCGCCGAATACTTGCGTTCGACGGCCGCGTCGAGCATCGCCTGCAGCGAGCGGTCGCGCGTATGCGACAGGTAGTCGAGCGCCCAGTGCGACAGCCCGTCGATCGGGTCGGGCTTCACGCGCGCCAGCTCCGCGTTCGACAGGTTCGCGTAGCGCGCATGCAGGTCGGACACGATCTGCAGGTAGGTGATCAGCGTACGCAGTTTCGCGGTCGAGCCGAGGTTGATGCGGCCGCCGCGATTGACGTCGAACGGCTCGTTCACGCTGTCGGTCTGCACGCGCAGCAGGTTCGCGCCGTTGCGGTGTTCGTACAGCGTGAAGCTGTACGTGAGGTGCGACGGGTCGTCCTTCGGCGCGAGCATCTCGAAGCCGTACAGGCCGGCTTTCTGCGCCCCGTCGCGCGTCGAGGCCTGGGCGAGACGTTCGGCGACCGCCTGCTGCACGCCGTTGTCGAGCGTGCTGGTCGCCTGCAGGTCGAACTGGTCGAGCTGGTACAGGTCGCTGATGCCGAGCGCCGACAGCAGCGACGCGCGCGCGGACGTCACGGCCTTGCGCGACACGAACGACTGCACGTGCGCGGCGGCCGGCGGCGCGCTGCGTTCGATCTCCGCGGCCAGCGCGGCGTCGCGCAGCGCGGGCGAGATCACGCCGCCGTTCGACAACAGCCGCAGGTAGCTGTCGGTCAGCTTCTGCAGCGCCGGATAGCCGCGGTTGAGGAAGTACGACGGTGCGCGCTGCGCGATGATCAGCGACAGCACCTCGCGGAACGTCTTGCCCTGTTCGTCGACGTTGTCGCCGGTCGTCGGCGCGGACAGGATGCGGTTCACGTCGTTGAAGTCGCGGCCGTACCATGCGGCGAGACCGTCGCCGATGCCGGTTATCTCGCCGATATGCGGCCGTGCGGCGAGCGGTACCGAGTTCAGGTAGCGCACGACGATGGTGCGGCGCGCGAGCATCGTCTGCGGGCCGTTCAGGTACGCGCGCACCGACGCGGACGCGATCTGCCGCAGCTTCTCGGGCGGCGTCGCGGTGCGGCCCTCGGGCGAATGGCGGAATTTCTCGATCTGGGTCGCGAGCGTGCTGCCGCCCGGGCGTGCCTGATGGCGGTTGACGACGTGCAGTGCCTGATCGGCGACCGCGCGGCTGAAGCGCCCCCAGTCGATCGCCGGGTTGCGGTTCGGCTCGTTCGCGTCGAGCAGGTAGCGATCCTCGATGAACAGCAGCGAATCGGCGACCACGCGCGGCACCATGTCGAAGTCGGGGTAGACGCGCTGCGGGAACACGGTCGCGAACAGCGGCGCGCCGGTCGAGTCGAACAGCATCAGGCCCGCCTGGTCCTTCTCTTCGAACGGGAGGAACAGCCCGCGCTCGCCGAGCGACAGCATCCGCTGCGAATCGCGCGCCTGCTTGCTGACGACGAAGCCGCGCGCGAGCAGCCGCTCCTGGAACCCCGGGATCATCGAGTAGCCGAGGCGCTGGTCGTACGGGCCGTTCGCGGGGAAGCGGATGTGATCGCTCGGGCCCGTCTCGACCGTATAGCCGACGTCGCGGGTGAGCTCGGACAGGTAATGCGCCTGCAGCCGGGACGTTTCGATCTCGCTCTGCACGAGTCGCGCAACGATCGCCACGGCGATCAGCAGCGCGGCCAGCAAAGACCACTTGACCCACGTCCAGACCGATGCGGGACCGGTCACGCGCGGCAGGATACGATTCAGCGGCCGATTCATGGCGGCGTCTCCCTGAAGGTGCGGGCTCCGGCCGCACCCCATTAAGGATTAGTGTAGTCCTCCGCAGCGGGCTGCCAAGGGCGTTCACTACCGAGATGCGTCGACGCAACGCGCGTGCCTGCGACGCGCTGTAACCTGCGTTGCGTTGCGGCGGTGCATGCCGTCGCAGCGTAACGTTTGCGCGTTTCGTGCCGGGGCATCCGTGTGGCGGGGGTGTCGGCCGGCAGGCCCGGACGGCCGGGCACGCCGGCAATGCACCGGTTTCGTGCGGTGCGGCGCAGCGACAATTAGGATCGGAACCCGACCGTAAAATTGTGTCCGGCGCACGGCGATGCTGCGGGTTTCCGTGATAGCCGCGCGTGTCGGCTGCGGGTACGATCGTCGGATATGCGGCGCCTTTCCGCTTTTGCCGGGAGTCCCATGCCGATCCATCCCGTTGCGCTCGCATGCACGGCCATCCTCGGGTTGCTGCTGTTCGGGCTCGGGCTCGTCGTGTCGGTCACGCGGTTCCGCTGCACCACCGGTTCCGGGTGCGCGCCCGATCCGGCGAACGGGTTGCACAAGATCGTTCGTGCGCACGGCAACACGGCCGAATACGCGCCGTTTCTCGCGGTGCTGTTTCTCTACTTCGGCGCCCACGATCCATCGCGCGCGATCCTGGCGCTGATCGTCGCGGCAACCGTGTGCCGCTGCCTGCTCGTCGTTGGATTGCTCGCGTGGCCGACGATGGCCAACCCGAATCCCGTGCGTTTCGTCGGCGCGCTCGGCACGTATCTGTGCGGCGCCGCGCTGTGTATCGCGCTGTTCGTCTGAACGGCGGCATGCGCGGCATACGGTACAAGTCCTGAACCGGGGAGCGGCTGCGGCGAGCGGTGATATGCTCGCGGGACGCCCGCGATCGACGGGCAGATTCCGACTGCCTGCGCGCTGCCGCGTTGCACGGCATTTCCGAGGGAAGAACCGACAACATGAGCCGCAAATTCATTCTGAAGGGCGACACGACCGACCACGGCGGCGTCGTGCTCGAAGGGATCGCCAATTCGTCGTTCGACGGACGCGAACTCGCCTATCTCGGCGCGCCGGTGTTCTGCGCCGCCTGCAAGTCGCCGGGCGTGATCGTGTCCGACGGCGGCGAGCGGACGATGACCGTGATGGGCAAGATCGTCGCGCTCGAACACGACCTGTGCCAGTGCCTGTGCACGCCGCAGCCGAAGCTGATCGCGTCGCAGGCGACCGGGACGATCACCGGATAAAGCCCGCCGCGCGGCGGCGGTTGCCATCCGCGCGGCATCGACACCCGGCCGCCGGCCGTCAGACGCTGCCTTCGGTTTCGATCACGAGGATGCGTGCTTCGCCGAGCGGATGCGCGACATGCTCGGTGCCGGCCGATGCATGGAACACGTCACCCGTTTCGAGCACCGTCGCGTGCTCGGCGCCTGCTTCGCGATAACGCATCTCGACGCGACCGTCGAGCACCGCGAACACTTCCTCGCCGTCGTTCACATGCCACCGATACGGCTGGTCGGTCCAGTGCAGGCGGACCGTGATGCCGTTCAGGTTTGCGATGTCGAGCGCGTCCCACGCGCGGTCCGCGGTGAACGCTGCGCTGCGGATGATGTTCATCGATGGGTTCTCCGGCGCGAATGCGCGTCGCCTTCCAGTCTTCGAGTATTCAAGTCAATTTCCCGGCGTCCGCATTCAGCGCGACATCGCACGCAACGCCTGTTCGATCGTCGCCTTGCGCTTCGCGAAGCCGGCCGCCGACCGTTCGGTGACGCGCTTCACGACCGCCGCCGGCGCGGTGTCGGGCGAACCGGCGTCGAACGGCGGCGCGGGCGCGTATTCGAGCTGCAGCTGGATCGCCTGCGCTTCTTCTTCGCCGGCCAGCTCCGCGGCGATCGTCAGTGCGAAGTCGATGCCGGCCGTGACGCCGCCGCCCGTGATCAGGTTGCCGTCGCGCACCACGCGCTCGCACACCGGCACCGCGCCGAGCGGTTCGAGCAGCGAGTGGAAGGCCCAGTGCGTCGTCGCACGCCGCCCGCGCAGCAGGCCGGCGACACCCAGCAGCAGCGCACCCGTGCACACCGACGTCACGTAGCGCGCAGTGGCCGCGCGCTGCTGCACGAACGCGATCGTTTCGGCATCGAGCAGCAGCGCGTTGATCCCGATCCCGCCCGGAATGCAGATCACGTCGAGCGGCGGACAGTCGTCGAACGTGCAGGTCGGCGCGAGCGCCAGCTCGCTGCTCGACGCGACGGCGTCGCGCGACTTCCAGACCAGATGAACGCTTGCGTCGGGCAGCGACGCGAGCACGTCGTGCGGGCCGGTGAGATCGAGTTGCTGGACGCCCGGAAACACGAGAAAGCCGATATGCAGGGACATGCGAAGACTCCGCTTGGAAGGGGAACGCGCCGTTGCCGGCACGGGATGGACAGATCGATTCTAGGCGCGTAGGGTTTGGCGAAATTGCCATATCACCCACGTTTTCAGCCAATCGCCATGACTGCCGCCCCGCGTTCGATCCTGGTCCTCGCATTTCCTCGTGCCCAGCTGCTCGACGTGTCGGGGCCGCTGCAGGTGTTTGCGTCCGTCAACGAGCTGGCGCTGGAGCGCGGCCAGCCGGCGCCGTATGCGCCGCGCGTCATCGCGGCCGAGGCCGGGCCCGTCGAGACGTCGTCGGGCCTCGTCGTGATGGCCGAATCGCTGCGCTCGGCTGCGCGCCATCCCGATACGCTGATCGTCGCCGGCGGCAAGGGCGTACATGTGGCTTCGAAGGATGAGCGGCTCGTGCGCTGGGTGCGGCAGCAGGCGGCGCGCACGCGGCGCGTGGCATCGGTGTGCACCGGCGCGTTCCTGCTCGCCGAGGCCGGCCTGCTCGACGGGCGGCGTGCGGTCACGCACTGGGCGCGCTGCGACGAATTCGCGGCGCGCTATCCGAACGTGCGCGTCGAATCCGATCCGATCTTCATCCGCGAAGGCGCGTTGTGGACCTCGGCCGGCGTGACGGCCGGCATCGATCTCGCGCTCGCGCTGGTCGAGGAGGATCTCGGGCGGGCGACCGCCCTCGACGTCGCGCGCGAACTCGTCGTGTTCCTGAAGCGTCCGGGCGGGCAGGCCCAGTTCAGCACGATGCTGTCGATGCAGCGCACCGACGACCGGTTCGGTGAACTGCATGCGTGGATGGCCGAGCACCTGACGGCCGACCTGTCGGTGCCCGCGCTGGCCGAACGCGTGCGCATGAGCGAGCGCAGCTTCGTGCGTCACTACCGCGCCGGAACCGGCCGCACGCCGGCGCGCGCGGTCGAACAGATCCGCGTCGAGGCCGCGCAGCGCCTGCTCGGCGAAACGGCATGGCCGGTCAAGCGGATCGCTGCGCGTTGCGGCTTCGGGTCGGAGGAAACGCTACGGCGCTGCTTCGTGCGCGTGCTGGGCGTGTCGCCGCAGGGGTATCGCGAGCGATTCGTGCGGTAACGCACCGCGTGCGGCAGCGACCGAGTGGGGCCGGAACGATCGCCGCACGGGACTGAACGGAAATCGATCGCTTTCCAGTCCGAAGCGCCGAAATTATTCAGGATCGGAGAACAATGGGTGGGGGCTTGTGTCGCGCCCGTCGCGCGCTCTATTCTGTTCCGTTGGCGATTCGAAGGGGGGGGCAGCATGGACCGAATCCAGGCAATGGAAGTTTTTACCCGCGTGGTCGACGCGAACAGCTTCACGCGCGCGGCCGACACACTCGCGATGCCGCGCGCGTCGGTGACGACCATCATCCAGAACCTCGAGGCGCTGCTCGGCGTGCGCCTGATGCACCGCACGACGCGCAGGCTGTCGCTGACGCAGGAAGGTGCGGCGTACTACGAGCATTGCATGAAGATCATCTCGGAGATCGCGGAGGCCGACGCGAGTTTCCAGACCGGCAACCGCAAGCCGAGCGGCGTGTTGCGCGTCCACATGCCGAGTTCGCTCGGGCGGCGCATCGTGCTGCCGTCGCTGTCGATTTTCCGGCAGCGCTACCCGGACATCACGCTTGAACTGGGGCTCTCCGATCGTTATGTGGATCCGGTCGAGGAGGGCATCGACTGCATGATCCGGGTCGGGCCGCTCGAGGATTCGTCGATGGTCGCGCGGCGGATCGGGATGCTGAAGCGCGTGACCTGCGCGTCGCCCGATTACCTCGCGCGTCACGGCGAGCCGCACGAGATCGCCGATCTCGCCGAGCATCATGCGGTGAATTATCGGTCGAGCCACGGCGCGCGCGCGATTCCGTGGGTGTTCATGATCGACGGCAAGCCCTTCGAGGTGCGGATGAACGGGGGCGTCACGGTCAACGATTCGGATGCCTATGTGACGTGCGGGCTGGAAGGGTTCGGGATGATCCAGCCGACGCTGTTCATGGTCCTGGAGAACCTGCTCGACGGCTCGCTGGTCGAGGTGCTGCCGGACTGCAATCCGAAGCCGAAGCCGATTTCGATCGTGTATCCGCACAACCGGCATCTGTCGCAGAAGGTGCGCGTGTTCGCCGACTGGATCGCGGAGGTGTTCGAGTCGACGCCGTCGCTGGAAGGCGGGGAGAACTGGCGCGGGCGGGTGGGGGCGCGGGCGGAGAAGGTGCAGAGGGGGGCGGTGGCGGCGTAAGGCACCGGGGCGCGGCCGGGGTGGCCGTGTCGCCGGCCACCGCAGTTTTGGCGCCCCGGAAAGTCGAGCGTCGATGCCGCGGCTTCAATTGCGGGATTGATCCGGCGTCGCGCCGCGCGTCGCGCGATCGCGCAGTGCTGCGGGCAATTGCCACAGTATCAATTCGCGCGTGCCGAGTGCCCACAGCGCCGACCCGCTCCACGAAAAGGCCAGCGCCTGGATCTCGCTGTCTTTGGGTATCGACGATGTGTCGAGCTGCACGGGTGTGCGGCCCTGTGCGACGTCCCAGAGTGCCACGCGATGTTTCCAGCCGCCCGAGGTGTAGGTCGTGCCCATCGCAAGGAGGCGTCCGTTCGCCGAACGGGCGGCGGCCTTGAAGTTGTCGGCAGTGCCCAGCAGTGCCGACAGCACGTGCCCGCTCTTGAGATCCACCACGTGCATGCCGACAAAGCGCTCCCGTTTCGGGCCGGGATACTTCACGGGAGGAGGCATGCTGCCGTCGTCGTCGAGCAGGAGCACGAAGCCTGTCGCGATCCATTGACCTTGCGGCGAACCGAGCGGCTTGGGCACCCATTGCGCAATACCGGCAGCGCTGACGGAATTCGGCGTGCCGAAGCGCTGGGGCAGGGCGATCGTACGCAGCGCGCGGCCGGTGCGGGCATCCAGCTCGGCGAGCCCTTGCGAATCCTCCGTCCAGTAGGTCCCGGAAGGCCGCCAGCGTACTGGCCAGATCAGGGTATTGGTGCCGTTGCTGATCTCGTCCATCAGCGACTGGCGTACCGATGACAGCGTGGTGACGAACGGCCATGGATCGTCGGTGCCCGACGGCGGTGACGTCGGGCGTTGCACGGTCAGGAACTCGGAGCCGAACGGGTTCTCGTTCTTCTCGTCACGCCGGATGTCATGCCAGAAATTGGCCGGCAGATCGTCGTCGAGGATCCAGGCCATATCGCTCATCTGGAAGTCTCGCCAGCCGGTCTCGCTCGGCCAGACGACTTCATGGCCATCGACCTTGCGGCTCGCGAGGTCATATCGGTACAGGCATGGCTTGCTCTTGGCGTCCGGCTGGCCATCGAACCAGACGGCGCTGCCGTCGCCGTTGATCATCATCCGTCGCGGGCCCTCCTTGCCGTGCCAGACTTCGTCCGCCTGCAACGCGCCGTTGGCTGCGTGCAGCCGCCACACGTACTCGTTCCAGCCGCGGTTGTCGGCCACCTGGGCGCTGAACAGCAGGCTGCCATCCGGCAGGCCGAGGAGGTCGTGCGGGTACAGCAACGTGCGTTGCGACGGGTCGGTCACGAACTTGTCCCAGCGGATGATCGCGGGCTTGATTACCGGGGCGCTCGGGTCCGGCACAACCAGCTTGATTGCGGGGGGCGGCATCGACGGTGTCGAGGGCAACTGCCATGCGGCGGGCGACGTGGCGATTTCCAGCTTGGCCGGCAGTGCGGACAACGCGCCGGTCAGTGCCGTGAACACCTCGCCCGGGACGACGGAGATACCTGTCCTGCTGGATTGGGTCCGGTTGCCGCTGAACACGTCCAGGTCCTGAAGCGTCAGGGCTTTCCACAGGCTGTAGTCGGGGTTGGGTCGGGAGTCGATGCGGCCGAACTGAACGACCGTCGCCGGATGCCCGAATATGGCGCTTACGTCCTGCACCCTGACGAACAGCGCACTCCGGTACTGACCGGTGATGCCGTCGCTGTGGTCCTGGCGGGCCTCCCAGAATGCATAGGTGGTCTGCAGCGCCGGCAGGCCGGCGCCCCGGAACAGCCGGTCGACGCGTGTCCGTGCCTGATCCATGCGCCAGTCCAGTTCCTGTCGGGTGATCGCGCCTTGTTGCAGCGCCTGCTGCAGTTTCGGCAGGGTCGCGTGGTCGGCGATGGCCGCGCGCAGCTCCGGCCGGCGCGACAACAGCACGTAGCTCCAGGGATCCGGCAAATTCTGCAGCTGCCAGCTATTGGCATTGGCTGTTACCGGGCTCGTCCGTTCCAGCTCGCGCTGTACCAGCGGCTGCACCTGATCGTAGGGCGCGGAGACCAGCACGAACACGGCTTCTGCATAGGCTTGCCGGTTCTTGCCGTTGTCCCAGACCAGGACCTGTTCGCCTCGACGGGCGGCTACTTCGTAATCGTCGTCGTGCCTGGTGTCGTGCAGTTGTTCGAATCTCCAATGCAGGCCGTCGACGGTGGTGTCTGGCAGAGGATCGGCGTGGCAGGCGAGCGGGATCGCGATGCCGATCAGAACCGACAGGAAGCATGCGAGGCGTTTTTTCATTGACGTCATGCCCGGATGCAGCAGAATTTTGGACTGTCCGATTCTAAGTGCGGCGTAGCGCTCGTGCCGCGGTGTATCGGGTGCCATTGCGCGGGGTATCGATTTTTGCGCCGTTCGGTATCACCGCATACGGGCGTCGGCGAGTGGATCGTCTTTTGGCGGAGGGGGGGCTCGGCATCGGTTGCGTATCACCCCTGGTCTCGAAAGCAATGGCTCGATCATCGCTGCCGCGAAAGCACGAGCCGGTACTGGCGCTCGGCACGGAACGCGCGTGTCACGGGATTGCTGCTGAGTTCAACCGTTCCTGTTTGCGTCGGTCGTGCGCAGACACCGGCGCCGGGACGCATGATGAGTGCCAGTGAAAGAGCCGCGGCCATTCAGCGCGGCCCCTCGCGTCGGCGCATTCAAGTCGCGGATCGATTTCGACCGGAAGTTTGCGATTGGCGATGGCCGAGTGATCGTCGCGTTCGACCGAGGGAGGCTCACACGGTCAACGCGATGTGACGGCGTGTGTTTTTTTGGCGGAGCAAATGAAAAAGCCGCCGTTCCTTTCGAAACAGCGGCTCTCGCATTTGGTGGCGAATCAGGGATTCGAACCCCGGACCTGCGGATTATGATTCCGTCGCTCTAACCGACTGAGCTAATTCGCCGAAGAAATGAATTATGGAGAATGCCGGCTTTGCTGTCAACACCTTTTTTCATCATCCGTGAAAAAGGCGCCGGCGGCCCGTGCCGACCTTGTTGCGGACGATCACCGTGCACCGCCGGCAACCGTCCGCACATCCCCCTCAATCCTGAGCGTAGATGTTCGAGTCCTTCGTCTCCTTGACGAACAGCAGCCCGATCACGAACGTGGCCAGCGCGATCACGATCGGATACCAGAGGCCCGAGTAGATGTCGCCCTTCGCCGCGACGATCGCGAACGCGGTGGCCGGCAGGAAGCCGCCGAACCAGCCGTTGCCGATGTGATAGGGCAGCGACATCGACGTGTAGCGGATCCGCGTCGGGAACATCTCGACCAGCATCGCCGCGATCGGGCCGTAGACCATCGTCACGTAGATCACGAGGATCGTCAGGATCACGATCGTCATCGGCCAGTTGAGCTGCGCCGGGTCCGCCTTCGCCGGGTAGCCGGCCGCCTTCAGCGTCGACGCGAGCGTCTTGTCGAACGCCGCACCCTGCGCCTTCGCGTCGGCCGCCTTGCCTTCATAGGCGGGGACCACCGTGTCGCCGACCTTGATCTGGGCTGTCGCGCCAGCCGGTGCCGCGACGTTCTCGTAGTTCAGGCCGGCCTTCGCGAGCGCGCTCTTCGCGACGTCGCACGAGTTCGTGAACTTCGACGTGCCCACCGGGTTGAACTGGAACGAGCAGGCGGCCGGATCGGCGATGACCGTGATCGGCGCCTTCTGCGTCGCGAGTTCGAGCTGCGGGTTCGCGTAGTGCGTGAGCGCCTTGAACAGCGGGAAGTAGGTCAGCGCCGCGATCAGGCAGCCCGCGAGGATGATCGGCTTGCGGCCGATCTTGTCCGACAGCGACCCGAAGAACAGGAAGAACGGCGTGCCGATCAGGAGCGCGATCGCGATCAGGATGTTCGCGCTTGCCCCGTCCACCTTCAGCGTCTGCGTGAGGAAGAACAGCGCGTAGAACTGGCCCGTGTACCACACGACAGCCTGGCCGGCGGTTAGGCCGACGAGCGCGAGGATCACGATCTTCAGGTTCTTCCACTGGCCGAACGCTTCGGTCAGCGGCGCCTTCGACGTCTTGCCTTCCGCCTTGATGCGCAGGAACACCGGCGATTCGTTCAGTTGCATCCGGATCCATACCGACACCGCGAGCAGCAGGATCGACGCGACGAACGGCACGCGCCAGCCCCAGTTGCCGAACGCTTCCTCGCCGATGAGCGTGCGGATGCCGAGGATCACGAGCAGCGACAGGAACAGGCCGAGCGTGGCGGTCGTCTGGATCCACGCGGTGTAGAAGCCGCGACGGTTGGCCGGCGCATGCTCGGCGACGTAGGTCGCCGCGCCGCCGTACTCGCCGCCGAGCGCGAGGCCCTGCAACAGCCGCATCGCGATGAAGATCACGGGCGCGGCGATGCCGATCGATGCGTAGCCGGGCAGGAAGCCGACCACGAACGTCGAGAGGCCCATGATCACGATCGTTACGAGGAACGTGTGCTTGCGTCCGACGAGGTCGCCGAGCCGGCCGAACACGATCGCGCCGAACGGCCGCACCGCGAAGCCGGCCGCGAAGCCGAGCAGCGTGAAGATGAAGGCGGCAGTTGGATTGACACCGGAGAAGAAACTCTTGCTGATGTAGGCCGCGAGCGAGCCGGCCAGGTAAAAGTCGTACCACTCGAACACGGTGCCGAGCGACGACGCGAAGATCACCTTCTTCTCTTCGCCCGTCATCGGCGCGTGCGAAATTTGCCCGCCTAACGTTGCCATGAGTCGTCTCCAAGTCCCTTGATATAGATGTGCGGCCGCCTTGGGTGAGCGGGCCTGTCGAGGATTATTGGTACGGAAACTTACGGCCGACTGACTCGCGCGTGCAAAACGACTGCAGGTTAACCCGCGCTGAATCGGTTGTTTTGTGTGCCTATCGTGCTGCGAAGTGCTTTTAACGTCCGGCAAATTGCCGATTTCGGCGCAATCTCGTCGTGCCGCGGTGGTGCGCGTCAGGGTTAATCCGGGGCCGCTTCGGTCAGCGGCAGGCTGACACGCACGAGCGTGCCGGCGAGGCGCGGTGCGTGCTGGTAGACGTGATCGTCGAGCATCAGCGTGCCGCCGTGCTGCGTGGCGATCTCGCGCACGATCGCGAGCCCGAGGCCGCTGCCGTCGCCTTCGCGGCCGAGGATCCGGTAGAAGCGCTCGACGACGCGCTCGCGTTCGGCGGCCGGGATGCCCGGCCCCGTGTCCTCGACCTCGAGATGCACGCGCCGTGCCGCGGGCTCGGCGCGCACGCGCACCGTGATGCGGCCGCCGTCCGGCGTATAGCGGATCGCGTTGTCGATCAGGTTGCCGAGCATCTCGCGCAGCATCACCGGATTGCCGTCGACGTCGAGCGGCGTATCGTCCGGCGGGCCTTCGTAGCCGAGATCCATCCGTTTCGCGAGCGCGGCCTGCACCCAGTCGCGCACCGCGCGTCGCGCGAGCGCGGCGATCTCGACCGGCTCGAACGTCAGCCCGCTCGCACGGTTCTCGGCGCGCGCGAGTGCGAGCAGTTGCGTGACAAGCCGCGCGGCCTGCTCGGAGCTCGTCGCGATCTGCTCGAGCGAGCGCTGCACGTCGGGCGGGACGGGGTGGCGCAGCGCGAACTCGGCCTGCGTGCGCAGGCCCGCGAGCGGCGTCTTCATCTGATGGGCGGCGTCGGCGATGAAGCGCTTCTGCAGCGCCATGTTCTGTTCGAGACGGGCGAGCAGGTCGTTGAACGACGTGACGAGCGGCTCGATCTCGGGCGGCGCGCGCTGCGCCTCGACCGGCGACAGGTCGTCGGGCCGCCGCGCGCGGATGTGCGCCTGCAGCGCGTTGAGCGGCGCGAGCCCGCGCGACAGCCCGAACCAGACCAGCAGGATCGCGAGCGGCAGGATCACGAACTGCGGCAGGATCACGCCCTTGATGATGTCGTTCGCGAGCGCGTTGCGCTTGTCCAGCGTTTCGCCGACCTGCACGAGCACGGGCTGCGGGCTGCCCGATTGCGGCAGCGCGACCGTCGTATACGCGACGCGCACGTCGTTGCCGCGCAGCAGGTCGTCGCGAAACATCACGACGCCTGGCGGCGGGCGGTCCTCGTCGCGCGGCAGCGGCATGTCGGCTTCGCCCGCGACCAGCTCGCCGCGCGTGCCGAGTACCTGGAAGTAAACACTGTCGACGTTGTCCGCGCGCAGGAAGTCACGGGTCTGCTCCGGCAGCGTCAGCTCGGCGACACCGTTCACCGGGTGAATCTGGCGGGCGAGCACATAGGCGTTGGTTTCGAGCGCGCGATCGAACGGGCCGTTCGCGATCGTCTTTGCGACCAGATAGGTGACGGCGATGCTCATCGGCCACAGCAGCAGCAGCGGGGCGAGCATCCAGTCGAGGATCTCGCCGAACAGCGAGCGCGGGCGCGGTGCCTCGGGCGCATCGGTTTCGTCGGGCGGCGCGAACGGGTTCTCGTAGCGCGCGTCGCGCGCCTCGTCGGCGGCCGACGACGGCGCGCCGGTCGGGTGGCGGGGATGGGCCGGCGTGGCCATCGCGGCGACGCCCGGGTTCAGCGCAGCGGCGTGCCGGCCACCGCGGGCTGGGGCGCGGCCGTGTCGGCCGGCGCGGCGGGCGCGACCTTCTCGAGGCAATAGCCGAGGCCGCGCACGGTCGAGATCCGTACACCGCTGGGTTCGATCTTCTTGCGCAGCCGGTGCACGTAGACTTCGATCGCGTTGTTGCTGACTTCCTCGCCCCATTCGCAGAGATGGTCGACGAGCTGCTCCTTCGACACGAGCCGGCCGATCCGCTGCAGTAGCACCTCGAGCAGGCCGAGCTCGCGCGCGGAGAGGTCGAGCACGTGATCGTTCGCATACGCGATCCGGCCGACCTGGTCGAACGCGAGCGAGCCGTGGCGCACGACGGTCGGGCCGCCGCCCGCGCCGCGCCGGGTCAGCGCGCGCACGCGCGCTTCGAGCTCGTTGAGCGCGAACGGCTTGGCCATGTAGTCGTCGGCGCCGAGGTCGAGCCCCTTCACGCGCTCGTCGACGCTGTCGGCGGCCGTCAGGATCAGCACGGGGAGGTTGGAATTGCGGGCGCGCAGGCGCTTGAGCACGTCGAGCCCTGGCATTTTCGGGAGCCCGAGATCGAGGATCAGCAGGTCGAATGTCTGCATCGACAACGCGGTATCGGCGTCGACACCGGTCTTCACGTGGTCGACTGCATAGCCCGATTGGCGGAGTGACCGGGTGAGGCCGTCCGCGAGTATGCTGTCGTCTTCCGCGATGAGAATTCGCATGGTGCTGACCGATGGCCGGCAGGGCGTTTGCGCCGGCCGGCTGTCTCCGAAGTTATTCGTGTACAACGTAGCCTGCATTGCGGGCTTGCACAAAACACTGTTTTTTTATACAGTGTCTGCATTCGTGGGCGGCGCTTGAAAGCGGGCGCGCCTCTAACAGACGCTGCTCATCATAGCAAAGGACGATTCATGGAAGATAGCAAGAAGGGCTCCGGGATGACCGCCGAGAAGAGCAAGGCGCTGGCCGCCGCGCTTGCCCAGATCGAAAAGCAGTTCGGCAAGGGCTCGATCATGCGCATGGGCGACGGCGAGGCGACCGAGAACATCCAGGTCGTGTCCACGGGCTCGCTCGGTCTCGATATCGCGCTCGGCGTCGGCGGCCTGCCGCGCGGCCGGGTGGTCGAAATCTACGGTCCGGAATCGTCCGGTAAAACCACGCTCACGCTGCAGGTCATTGCCGAACTGCAGAAGATCGGCGGCACCGCAGCGTTCATCGACGCCGAGCACGCGCTCGACGTTCAATATGCAGCGAAGCTCGGCGTGAACGTGCCGGAGCTGCTGATCTCGCAGCCGGACACCGGCGAGCAGGCGCTTGAAATCACCGACGCGCTGGTGCGCTCGGGCTCGATCGACATGATCGTCATCGACTCGGTCGCGGCGCTCGTGCCGAAGGCCGAAATCGAAGGCGAGATGGGCGATTCGTTGCCGGGCCTGCAGGCCCGCCTGATGTCGCAGGCGCTGCGCAAGCTGACCGGCACGATCAAGCGCACGAACTGCCTGGTGATCTTCATCAACCAGATCCGGATGAAGATCGGCGTGATGTTCGGCAACCCGGAAACCACGACGGGCGGTAACGCGCTGAAGTTCTACTCGTCGGTGCGTCTCGACATTCGCCGGATCGGCTCGATCAAGAAGAACGACGAGGTGATCGGCAACGAAACCCGCGTGAAGGTCGTCAAGAACAAGGTGTCGCCGCCGTTCCGCGAAGCGATCTTCGACATCCTGTATGGCGAAGGCATTTCGCGTCAGGGCGAGATCATCGATCTCGGCGTGCAGGCGAAGATCGTCGACAAGGCGGGCGCTTGGTACAGCTACAACGGCGAGAAGATCGGCCAGGGCAAGGACAACGCGCGTGAATTCTTGCGCGAGAATCCGGAAATCGCACGCGAGATCGAGAACCGCATTCGCGAATCGCTTGGCGTGGTCGCCATGCCTGATGGTGCAGGCCAGGACGAAGCCGAGGCGATGGACGAAGAAGAGTGATGGTCGGGCGCCGAGGTCAGGCTGGCGAGCCGGAGGAGAGCGACACGCCCGAAACGGCGGGCCGCTCCGGCCGGCGAACCGGATCCTCGAGCGCCGATCGGCGGGGCGCGGGCAGCAATGCCGCGAACCGCACCGCGACGAGGGCATCCGACGATGCCCTCGTTTCGTTTGAGATTGCCGCACCGGACAATCCGTTCGACGACGATGAATCGTTCGACGCGCACGACCGCTCCCGCCGTCGTGTTTCCGGTGTCAGCTTCCCGGGCGATCGCGCAGCCGATGCATCGGCGCCGGCGAGGGAAGATGTCTATACGCGCAGCAGCCAGCATCCACGCCGCACACGTCGCGCGTCGGGTGCTTCTTCCAGTGCTTCGTCAGGTGACGCTCCGGGCGGTACCGAGCGCAAGTCGTCGAAGCCTCAGCGATCGTTGAAAGGCCGCGCGCTCGGCTATCTGTCCAGGCGCGAATACAGCCGCACCGAACTCGCGCGCAAGCTCGCGCCTTACGTCGGCGAAGACGAATCCGTCGACCCCGTGCTCGATGCGCTGGAACAGGAAGGCTGGCTATCCGATGCGCGCTTTGCGGAGAGTCTCGTGCATCGTCGCGCGTCGCGTGTGGGCGTCGCGCGCATCGTCAGCGAGCTGAAGCGTCATGCGGTGGGCGACACGCTCGTCGAGGAAGTGAATACCCAGCTCCGCGAGACCGAATGGGCGCGTGCGCAAGCGGTCTGGCGCAAGAAATTCGGTGCACTGCCGCAAACGCCGGCCGAGCGTGCGAAGCAGGCACGCTTTCTCGCCGCACGCGGCTTCTCGAGTGCGACCATCGTGAAGTTGCTGAAGGTCGGCGACGATTTCCTGATCGACGACTGACCGCACCGATCGCGCGCGTGGCGCGCGATTTTGCTGCAATGCAACCACTTCCGGACAGGCGGGAATACCCGCCGTCGCGTCAAACTGTCTCAAATACCCAATATGCTAAAATCCATGGGTTTTCCTCTTCGGCCTCAACCTCCAGCATGCCGCTATCCGAGCCCGTGCCCCGTCAGTTGCGACATCAACGCGCAATCCGAGCGGAAGCGTACGAGCGCGGCGACGGCTTGTGGGACATCGAAGCCTGCCTGACCGACCACAAGCCGCGCGATGTCGCGCTTGCGTCGGGCATCCGGCCCCAGGGCCTGCCGATCCACGAACTCTGGCTGCGCGTGACTATCGATCGTGACCTCAATGTCGTCGACGCCGAAGCGTCTTCGGAATGGGTTCCCTATCCCGGTCACTGTCAATCCGCCTCTCCCGCCTATCGGGCCCTTATCGGGCTCAATCTCTTCCGCAATTTCCGCCGCAACGCGAACCGGCTGCTCGCCGGCGTCGCAGGCTGCTCCCATCTCACCGAACTGTGCGCCGTGCTGCCGACGGCAGCGATCCAGGCGTTCGCCGGTGATGTGTGGAACGTGCGCGAGGAGGGGGGCGAAGGGCCGGATCATGGCGGCGTGCACGACGAAGCGCCTTTCCAGCTCGGCCGCTGCCGGGCGTTGCGGTTCGACGGCGAGGTCGTGCGGCAGTACTACCCGCGCTGGTATGGCGCGAGCCGGCCGGACGTGCCCGGTGAAGGCAGCACGAAGGAATGAACGGAAATCATTCGAAGAAGCGTCTAAAGCGACTTTTCATTCAACTCTCAGACTGAAGGGAATCACGCATGAAGATTCACGAGTACCAGGGTAAGGAAATCCTGCGGAAATTCGGAGTCGCGGTACCGCGCGGCAAGCCGGCGTTCTCGGTTGACGAGGCCGTCAAGGTGGCAGAAGAGCTCGGCGGCCCGGTATGGGTCGTGAAGGCTCAGATTCACGCAGGTGGCCGTGGCAAGGGCGGCGGCGTGAAGGTGGCGAAGTCGATCGAGCAGGTTCGCGAATACGCGAACCAGATCCTCGGCATGCAGCTCGTCACGCACCAGACCGGTCCGGAAGGCCAGAAGGTCAACCGTCTGATGGTCGAAGAAGGCGCCGACATCAAGCAGGAACTGTATGTCAGCCTCGTCGTCGATCGCGTGACGCAAAAGATCGTTCTGATGGGTTCGAGCGAAGGCGGCATGGACATCGAAGAAGTTGCCGAAAAGCACCCGGAACTGATCCACAAGGTCATCGTCGAGCCGTCGACGGGCCTGCTGGACGCGCAAGCCGACGACCTCGCCGCGAAGATCGGCGTGCCGGCCGCTTCGATTCCGCAAGCACGCGCAATCCTGCAAGGCCTGTACAAGGCATTCTGGGAAACCGACGCATCGCTGGCTGAAATCAACCCGCTGAACGTCTCCAGCGACGGCAAGGTCATCGCACTCGACGCGAAGTTCAACTTCGACTCGAACGCGCTGTTCCGCCATCCGGAAATCGTCGCGTACCGCGATCTGGACGAAGAAGATCCGGCTGAAATCGAAGCGTCGAAGTTCGACCTCGCGTACATCTCGCTCGACGGCAACATCGGCTGTCTCGTGAACGGCGCAGGCCTGGCGATGGCGACGATGGACACCATCAAGCTGTTCGGCGGCGAGCCGGCGAACTTCCTGGACGTCGGCGGTGGCGCGACGACCGAGAAGGTCACGGAAGCGTTCAAGCTGATGCTGAAGAACCCGGATCTGAAGGCGATCCTCGTGAACATCTTCGGCGGCATCATGCGCTGCGACGTGATCGCGGAAGGCGTGATCGCCGGTTCGAAGGCCGTGAACCTGAACGTGCCGCTCGTCGTGCGCATGAAGGGCACGAACGAGGACCTCGGCAAAAAGATGCTGGCCGATTCGGGCCTGCCGATCATCTCGGCGGACAGCATGGAAGAAGCTGCCCAGAAGGTCGTCGCGGCTGCCGCAGGCAAGTAAGCGCGCTATTGAACACGCTGGCGGCGCGGTTTGCACGCGACGCCAATCGAACAGAGGTCAAAATACATGTCGATTCTGATCAACAAGGACACGAAGGTCATCACGCAGGGCATTACCGGCAAAACCGGTCAGTTCCATACGCGCGCCTGCCGTGAATACGCAAACGGCCGCGAAGCATTCGTCGCGGGCGTGAACCCGAAGAAGGCCGGCGAAGATTTCGAAGGCATTCCGATCTACGCAAGCGTCAAGGAAGCGAAGGCAGAAACCGGCGCGACCGTGTCGGTCATCTACGTTCCGCCGGCAGGCGCAGCAGCTGCGATCTGGGAAGCGGTCGAAGCCGATCTGGATCTCGCGATCTGTATCACGGAAGGCATCCCCGTCCGCGACATGATCGAAGTGAAGGACCGCATGCGTCGCGAAGGCCGCAAGACGCTGCTGCTCGGGCCGAACTGCCCGGGCACGATCACGCCGGACGAACTGAAGATCGGCATCATGCCGGGCCACATCCACCGCAAGGGCCGCATCGGCGTCGTGTCGCGTTCGGGCACGCTGACGTATGAAGCGGTTGCCCAGCTGACGGCACTCGGCCTCGGCCAGTCGTCGGCAGTCGGTATCGGCGGCGACCCGATCAACGGT
The DNA here is from genome assembly GCF_000012945.1 of Burkholderia lata. NCBI lineage: Bacteria > Pseudomonadati > Pseudomonadota > Betaproteobacteria > Burkholderiales > Burkholderiaceae > Burkholderia > Burkholderia lata. Next base: position 3,105,409 of record NC_007510.1, on the reverse strand, counting down.
CTGAAGCACATCGACGTGATGAAGATGTTCAACGACGATCCGGATACGGACGCAGTCGTGATGATCGGCGAAATCGGCGGTCCGGACGAAGCCAATGCGGCAGAGTGGATCAAGGACAACATGAAGAAGCCGGTCGTCGGCTTCATCGCTGGCGTCACGGCGCCTCCGGGCAAGCGCATGGGCCACGCCGGCGCGCTGATCTCGGGCGGTGCGGATACGGCCGAAGCGAAGCTGGAAATCATGGAAGCGTGCGGCATCACCGTCACGCGCAACCCGTCGGAAATGGGCCGTCTGCTGAAGAAGGCGCTGTAATATTTCCCCTGGGTTCGTCCTGCAGAAAACGCCGGCTTTGCCGGCGTTTTTTGTTATGCTCGCGCAATGAATTCGTAAGCACCGGGCATGCATCGCGCATGTGCCGGCGATGAACCGGGTCGCCCGCGGGCGGCCGCTGTCCTGCCCGTCACGCCATGCTCGAATTCCTGACGTCGCTCCACTGGGGCGCCGTTCTCCAGATCATCATCATCGATATCCTGCTCGGCGGCGACAACGCGGTCGTCATCGCGCTCGCATGCCGCAACCTGCCTGCGAACCAGCGGCTGCGCGGCGTCATCTGGGGTACTGCGGGGGCGATCCTGCTGCGCATCGCGCTGATCACGTTCGCGGTCGCACTGCTCGACGTGCCGTTCCTGAAACTCGGCGGCGGTCTGCTGCTGCTGTGGATCGGCATCAAGCTGATGGCGCCGGCCGGCGATGCGCACGACGACATCAAGCCGGCCAGCCAGCTGTGGGACGCCGTGAAGACGATCGTGATCGCCGATGCGGTGATGAGCCTCGACAATGTGATCGCGATCGCGGGCGCGGCCGAACAGGCCGACCCGTCGCACCGGATCGCGCTCGTGATCTTCGGGCTCGTCGTCAGCGTGCCGATCATCGTGTGGGGCAGCACGCTGGTGCTGAAGCTGCTCGACCGTTTCCCGGTCGTCGTGGCGTTCGGCGCCGGGCTGCTCGGCTGGATCGCGGGCGGGCTGATCGTGAATGACCCGGTCGGCGACCGCTGGCCGGTGCTCGATACGCCGGAGGTCCTCTACGGCGCGAGCATCGCGGGCGCGCTGTTCGTCGTGGCGATCGGTTACACGCTCAGGAAGCGCCGCGACGTACCGCACGCGCACTGACACTGGCCGTCCGGCCGACTGCCGGATTCACGGCCCGCTGGCTACGATCGAGACGCCTGCCTTTACCGGCAGGCGTTTTTCGTTTCCGGAGCCTGCCATGTTCGAAGCTTTTTCCGTTTCCCTGTTCCGTCGCGTGGCCGCCGATCTGCGGCGCGCGAACCGGCCGTCGCCGCGCTGGCGGCCGGCCGGCTTTACGCTGATCGAACTGATGATCGTGCTGGCGATCGTCGGTGTGATCGCGGCGTATGCGATACCCGCTTACCAGGATTACCTTGCGCGCTCGCGCGTCGGCGAGGGCCTTGCGCTCGCGTCGTCCGCGCGGCTCGCCGTCGCCGACAACGCCTCGAGCGGCGCGAGCCTCGACGGCGGCTACAGCCCGCCTGCCGCGACCCGCAACGTCGAATCGGTAGCGATCGACGGCGAGACCGGCCAGATTACGGTCGCATTCACCACGCGCGTCACCGCGGCCGGCGCCAATACGCTGGTGCTCGTGCCGTCCGCGCCCGACAAGGCCGATGCGCCCACCGCCCGCGTGCCGCTCAAAAAGGGCGCGATGCAAGCCGGTGCGATCGCGTGGGAGTGCTTTGCGGCCGGCAAGGATGCATCGTCGCTGCCGGCACCGGGAGCCGGGCCATTGCCGGGTGACGCCGCGACGTTGCCAGCGAAATATGCACCGGCGGAGTGCCGCGCGTAGTGCCGGTGGCGGAGCAGGGCTGCGCGGGCGGCATGCCGCCCGCCGCTTCATCCGGTCGTGACGGCCGCTCCGCGTCGGGTCGCGGCGCGAAGGCCCCGCACAGAGGAGGGAAAGTTTTGTATAGTGCGCCGGTTGCTGACATCCGGTTCGCTCATGCCTTCTACTTTTTCCCGTTCGTTGCCGCTCGTTGCGCTGGCTGTCGCCCTGATCGTGCCGTACGCGATCACGAATCACACGTATCCGATCCCGACTTTCTATTCCGAGTTTTCCGCGCTGGTGCTGTATCTGCTGGTGGGGGTGTCCGTCGTGCTGCTCGCGCGTACGGGCCGCCCGGCCGAGCCGTTTGCCGCGCCGGCCGCGTTCGTCGCGCCGCTCGGGTTCGCCGTGGTGCTCATCGCGCAGGTCGCGCTGATCCCGCTCAAGGTGCCGTCGATGAACTGGCTGGCGGTCGGCTATCTCGCCGCCGCGCTGGTCGCGATGCAGGCCGGCTATACGCTCGCGCGCGACGGGCTGGCCGAGGCCGTGTCGCGGATGATGGCCGGCGCGCTGCTTATCGGCGGCGTGTTCGCGGTCGGAACGCAAATCGTGCAGTTGTTCCACCTCGAGTCGGCGCTGTCGCCGTTCGTCGTGATGTACAACGTCGCGGTCGATCGCCGGCCGTACGGCAACATGGCGCAGGCGAACCATCTGGCCAGCTACATTGCATTCGCGCTCGCGGGCGCGCTGTATCTCGTGCAGACGCGCCGGCTCGCGGTGTGGGCGTGGCTCGTGCTGTCGATCGTGCTGTCGGTCGGCCTTGCGCTGACGGTGTCGCGCGGGCCGTGGCTGCAGGTCGCGGTGATGGTCGTCGCGGGTTTCTGGATGGCGTGGCTCGAATCGCGCCGCGCGCCGGGCAATGCGCGCGCGTGGGCGATCCCGGTCGTGCTTGCGGTGGCGTTCATCGCGGTGAACGTCGCGGTGCGCTGGGCGAACGTCCACTACCACCTGGGTCTCGCGGAATCCGCGGCTGACCGGATGCGTGACGCGGGGCAGATCGCGCCGCGCCTCGCGCTGTGGAAGTACGGGCTCGCGATGTTCCGCGAGCATCCGCTGCTCGGTGTCGGCTGGGGCGAGTTCCCGTCGCACCAGTTCGCGCTCGTGCGCTCGCTCGGCGGCGTCGAGATCGCGAACAACTCGCATGACATCTTCATCGACCTGCTCGCGAAGTCCGGCCTTGTCGGCCTCGGCGTGCTCGTCGTCGCGCTCGTGACGTGGTTCGTGCGTGCAGTGCGCGCGCCGCAGTCGAGCATGCGCGTGTTCGGCTTCGCGCTGATCGGCATCCTGCTGATGCACGCGCTGGTCGAGTATCCGCAGCAGTACATGTTCTTCCTGTTGCCGGCGATGTTCGTGATCGGGCTGCTCGAGGTGAAGCCGCTGCGCATCCTGCCGGGGCGTGCGGCATTCGGGCTGTTCGCGGTGCTGTCGGTCGGCGGCGTGCTGGCGGCGGTGCCGGTGTTGCGCGACTACCAGCGCGCGGAAGTGCTGTACTACGGCAGCGATCCGGCCGCGCAATACCGCGATGCGCCGTCGCTGCTGTTCGGCGCGTGGGGTGAATACGGCGCGGCCACGCTGCTCCCGATTTCGGCGGATGACCTGCCGGCCAAGCTCGCTGCGCATGAGCGTGCGATCGCGCTGCTGCCCGGCGAGACGGTGCTGCGCCGGTATGCGGTGCTGCAGGCGCTGGCCGGCCGCGAGGCCGACGCGCTCGACACCGTCGCGCACCTGCATGTGTTTGCGAAGGAGTTGAAGGACTGGCCGCAGCAATTGGCGGCGCTGTACAAGCTGTGCGACCAGCAGCCGGCGCTGAAGCCGTTCAAGGCGGCAGTCGTCGCGAAGTACGGCGAAGTGCCGGCCGATGCGGCCGACGACGAGGACGACGACGATTCGGATTGATGCGTGCAGCGCCTGCCGGAACGGGGAATGCCGGCATGTGCTGCACCGTGAGGAAGCCGTGGTGCGCGTCGGGCGTTAGCGCCCGGCGCGAACCCGGCGAATCCGGCCGCGTATCGATTACCTCGTGGATTGCGGGGATTCCGGCTGAAGGCGCGGCGATTCGCGTCAACCATTGTCAAATCGCCGCCGCTCGACGGGCCACGCGTGCACAATGCGCGAAAGTGCTTGCGAGCCGGCCCGTGTGGGGCGGGGCACGCAGCGAACACAGGCAATACCCCGGCCAACGGGGAAGTCCGCTACGCAGGATCGCGGCCGAGCATCGATCGGCCGTGCGGCCGTAACGGGGCGCCGGTCCGATGGCCGCGGCGCAGTGGGACGCATGCGATGCGGCCGGGCAATGTTTCCCGGCCCGCGGCACGTGCGTCCGGAACAGTATTGAAGAACGATATTCGACCATGGCTATTCGCTCGACCTACCTGATCCTGCCCGCCGTTGCGATGCTGTTTTCCGGCTGCGCGATGCTGTCGTCGTCGCAGGAAAGCAAGCTGACGTGCCACATTCCGCGCGCCGTCTATCCGGATACCGCAAAGCCGCTTACGCGCCCGGCGACCGTGCTCGTGCGCGCGCTGATGACGACATCCGGCGAAGCGCAGAACGTCACCGTGACGACGAGCAGCCGCAATGCGGCGGCCGATCGCGCGGCCATCGAAGCGATGACGCACGCGACCTGCGTGCAGACGGGCGCGACCGCGAACCCGTTCCTGCTGACCCAACCGTTCGTGTTCGAGCCGCAGCGCGGCAACTGACGAACCGGGGGCCTGCGTACGGTGCGGTGCTGCGGCGTCAGGGTCGTGCCGCGGCACGTTGGCTTTGGCGCGTCCTGTAATCTGAATCGGGTGTCGTGAAGCCGTTGGCCTCCTGGTGGATCGAGCAGTCCAATTTTTCTACCGCCGCGCATGGCCGTCGACAGTCAATACGCGCGGCCGTTGCAGCACGCGCGCCCCACGTTCAGTGCTGCGGCATCAGGTTCGCGCCGCGGCAAGCCGGCTCGGCCGCCGTGCTCAGCCCGAGCAGCGTGAACCCGTTGCGCTCCTGGCGAATCAGCGCATAGTGCCGCGCGACCGTTTCCCCGGTGGAGCCCGTCAGATCGAGTTCGACCTGAAAGCGGTCCTTGCTGTCCGAGCAGCCGCGCACCGGGCCGTACGCGAACCCCCGGTCGGCCGCCTTGCTGGCCTTTTCGAATGCCTGCCGGCCTTTCAGCGCGGCCGCTGCGGCGGCGGGCTCGCTCCATTCGCGCGCCAGCGCATCGTCCGCCTTCAGCCATTCGTCGACGAAATCGCGGCCGTTGAGCGCAACGGGCTGTACGCGCTGCACGGTGCCGCCGTCGACGCGATAGCGGAAGACGCCCGGCCGTGTCATCACGTCACTGTCCCTCGAGCCGACTGTCGCGCGCACTTCGAAGCCGTCGGGGCGTACCTTGAACCGGATCGGGTTTTCGTCGAGTACGTAGCTGTTCTCCGAATGGAACACCGTGCGTTGCGCAGCCGAGCCGTTGGCCGGTGCGACCACGTCCGCGGCGAACTGGCTCCAGCGCGACGCGCACCACGGCGTGCCGTGGACGACCGCGACCTGCCCGCCGGGCAGCGCCGAGAACCAGAACCCGCTGCCGTACGCGCCGCCGATGTCCTTGTAGTTGTCGGCCTGCCAGCGCAGCACGCGCCGCCAGGCGCCGTTTTCCCATGCATACGCGGTCAGCAGGTTGTCGTCGCCGCATGCGATGTCGAAGCCGGCGCGCACGAACAGCAACGGGCGGGACGTGCCGCCGCGTTCGACGTCGACGTCCGGATTGCGGCCGAACGCCGATTCGCCGTCTTTCGGCTGGACGGGCCGGGCCGGCACGCCGAGTGCGGCCGCGAGCGTGCGCTTCAGTGCGGCCGGGTCGACTTGCTCGTCGCTGCACGCGAGCCGCGCGTCGATCGTGCCGACGAGCGCCTGCTTGTACGCACGCAGCGCGTCGCGCAGCGGCGGCGGAATGTCGACGCCGCCGCCGTCGCTCGGCGGAATACGGATCTGCTGGACGCGGTGCTGCGCGTCGATGGCCGCGCGCGCGGCGGTGTCGGCGGCGGGGCAGGCGCCGGCGGCCGATGCGATGGACGGCAGCAGGGAAAGCGCGCACAGCAGCGGCGCGCCGATTTTCAGCGTGAGGTTCTTCATTCGTGATGGGTTTTTCTGGTTTTTATCGTTCGAACGGGGCCTCGCTACGGCCGACGATGCCCCGTGAATGGCTGCTGTTGCTGTTGGCGCTTAACCCGCCGTGTCTTCCGCCTTCCAGTCCCCCGACTTCCCGCCGCGCTTCTCGCGCACGCTCACATCGGTGATCACCATCCCGCGATCGACGGCCTTGCACATGTCGTAGACGGTCAGCAGCCCGACCTGCACGGCAGTCAGCGCTTCCATCTCGACGCCGGTGCGGCCGAACGTCTCGACCTGCACGACGCAGTGGACGCCCGGCAGCGCGTCGTCGAGTTCGAAGTCGACGGCCACGCGCGTCAGTGCGAGCGGGTGGCACAGCGGAATCAGGTCGGCCGTGCGCTTGGCGCCCTGGATGGCTGCGATGCGCGCGACGCCGAGCACGTCGCCTTTCTTGGCCTTGCCGTCGCGGATCAGCGCGAACGTAGCCGGCAGCATCCGGATCGTGCCGCGCGCGATCGCGATGCGTTGGGTTTCCTGCTTGCCGCCGACGTCGACCATGTGCGCATGGCCGGAGGCATCGAAATGGGTGAGTCCTGACATGTCATGCTCCAGTGGAACGGTGTGCTCGCGCGAGCACGTCCCGCGATCCTGCTTCGCGATCGGGCAGGGCGCCGTATCCAGTCCCCGCGCCCCGATCCGATCCAACGTTTCAACGGGCGCCTATCATAGCAGTGGCATTCGCGGCGCCGGGTATGCAGATGGCGCGCATCCCGCACGGGACAGTCGCGATGTCGCCGGTACAATGACCCGAATATTCAGACCAAACGCCGCGATGCGCGCCCGGCGCGCGGGACGGCGTCGTTTTCATCCTGCCATGCGTGTCAAACAGTTGCTTGCCGTGTCGCTGTCGGTGGCGCTCGCATTGCCGCCGAGCGGCCATGCGCAGAGTGCGTCCGCGCCGCCGCTCGAATCGGCGGCCGGCGGCGCCCGGTCGATTTCCACGGTGCCGTCCGGCATCGCGGCCGGCGTGTTCGGCACGTACGGCGGGGCGGAGAGCCGGTTTTCGGACACCGGCGGCGCGTCGGCGCCGGCCGCGAGCCTGCGGGCGCCGCTTCGCTCGCTCGAGCTGCCCGACCTGGGCGACGGTTCCGGCGGTTCGCTGACGCCTCAGGCCGAGCGCCGGCTCGGCGAGCGCGTAATGCGCGAAGTGCGGCGCGATCCCGACTATCTCGACGACTGGCTCGTGCGCGACTACCTGAATGCGATGGCGGCGCGGCTCGCGGCCGCGGCGGCCGCGCGCTTCATCGGCGGCTACACGCCGGACTTCGACCTGTTCCCGGTTCGCGATCCGCAGATCAACGCATTCTCGATGCCGGGCGGCTTCATCGGGATCAACAGTGGCCTCGTCGTCACGACACAGACGGAGTCGGAACTCGCATCGGTGGTCGGCCACGAGATGGGGCACGTGCTGCAGCGGCACATCGCGCGGATGATCGGTGCGAACGAGAAAACCGGCTATACGGCGCTCGCGACGATGCTGCTCGGCGTGCTGGCCGGCGTGCTCGCGAGAAGCGGCGACCTCGGGAGTGCGATCGCGGTGGGCGGGCAGGCATATGCGGTGGACAACCAGCTGCGCTTTTCGCGATCGGCCGAGCGCGAGGCCGATCGTGTCGGTTTCCAGTTGCTCGCGGGCGCGGGCTATGACCCGTACGGGATGCCGGGCTTCTTCGAGCGGCTCGACCGCGCGTCGATGGGCGATGCGGGCGTGCCGGCGTACGCGCGCACGCACCCGCTGACCGGCGAGCGGATCGCCGACATGGAGGATCGCGCGCGCCGCGCGCCGTACCGGCAGCCGCGCCAGTCGCCCGAGTACGGTTTCGTGCGCGCGCGGCTGCGCGTCCTGCAGAACCGCGCGCCGACCGACATCGCGGCCGAGGCGCGGCGAATGCAGTTCGAGATCGACGATCGCACCGCGCCGAACGTCGCGGCGAACTGGTACGGCATTGCGCTCGCGGATGCGCTGCTCGGCGAGTATGACGCCGCCGGCAAGGCACTTGCGTCGGCGCGCAGCGCGTTCGACGCGCGCGAGCGGCGCGAGGACGATCCGGCGACGAGTTCGCCGAGCCTCGACGTGCTGGCCGCCGACATCGCGCGCCGCGCGGGTCGGGCCGACGACGCGGTGCGACTTGCGGCGCTCGCGCAGCGCCGCTGGCCGGCATCGCACGCCGCGATCGTCACGCATCTTCAGGCGCTGATCGCGGCGCGCCGTTTCGGTGAAGCGCAGGCGCAGGCCCGCGCGCAGGCGAAGGCCGACCCCGAACAGCCGGACTGGTGGGACTATCTCGCGAAGGCGAGCGACGGCAAGGGCGACCTGCTGGCGCGGCGCCGCGCGCTCGCGGAGAAGCTTGCGCTCGACGGCGCGTGGCCGTCGGCGATTCGCCAACTGAAGGAAGCGCGCGATGCGAAAGACGTGTCGTTCTACGAGCAGTCGATGATCGGTGCTCGGCTGCTGGAATTCGAAGCGCGCTACAAGGAAGAGCGCGAAGACGAGAAGAACGGCCGCGGGTAGCGGCCGGCGCGCGGCAAGCGCGGGCGAGACCGCTGCGGGTCAGTTGCCGCCGTCAGCCGTGTCGCGGGCCTGTTGCGCCGGGCTTGCGACATAGCCGAATCGCGCAGGCACGTCCGCGCAGACGATGCTGCCGAGCGGGAGCGTGCGGCTGTCGCGCCAGCGCAGCACCGGTGGCGCGGCGTCGAAATCCGCGTGATCGGCGAACAGCCCGAGGTCATGGTCATGCAGCGCCGCGATGCGCGGCGCTGCGCCCGCCGCGCGAAACAGCACGCCACCCGCGTCGTCGAGCCAGGCTTCGTCCGGTTCGAACGGCGTGCCGGTCTGGTCGGTGAGCGTGAGCTGTCCGTCGCGCTCGGCGAGCCGGACGACCCACGGCGTGTAGGCGAGCTCGACGTACACGCGCTGCGGCCCGTTCTGGAAGAACCACTGGCCTTGCGCGTCGCATTCATAGTTGCGGCCGATGAACGCGTTCAGCGCCGCATGCCGGATCGGCGAGCCGAGTTCGCCGGCCGCCTGCGCCGCGTCGTCGCGCAGCCGCCATTCGCCGCGCCGATCGAGCAGCAGCCAGCCGGTACAGTGCGGCACGTTCGGCCATTTGGCGAGGGCCTGCCTGACGATGTCATCCATGGTCGACGAATTTGGAGCAATAGCCGAACACCCGCGCCGACAGCCAGTCGAGGCGGCCGGGGAACGGCCCGGTCATGAATCCCGCATGGCCGCCTGCCGCGGGCTGGTCGAGCTCGACGGCCGGCGATACGTCGGCCGGGCCGGGCAGCGCCGATTCGGGCAGGAACGGGTCGTTGCGGGCGTTGAGAATCAGCGTCGGCACGTCGATCGCGGGTAGCAGCGGCCGTGTCGTCGCCTGGGTCCAGTAGTCGTCCGCATCCGCGAAACCGTGCAGCGGCGCGGTCACGATCTCGTCGAAGTCGCGCATCGTCACGGCCTGCAGCATGGCTTCACGGTCGAACAGCCCCGGGTACTGGTCGAGTTTCGCGAGCGCCTTGCGCTTGAGCGTTTTCAGGAAGCTGCGCGTGTAGACCATCGCAAAGCCTTGCGATAGCGCGCGCCCGCCGGCATGCACGTCGATCGGCGTCGAGATCGCGGCGGCGGCCCGCAGGATTGACGTGTCGCTGCGATGCTCGCCGAGCCAACGCAGCAGCACATTGCCGCCGAGCGACACGCCGGCCGCGACGAGCGGCCCGCGATGCTGCGCGGCAAGCCGGCGCAGGATCCAGTCGACTTCGGCGCTGTCGGCGAGATGGTAGAAGCGCGGCTGGCGGTTGATCTCGCCGCTGCAACTGCGGAAGTGCGGCACGACGGCGTGCCAGCCCTTCGCGCGCGCGGCGGCCATCATCGCGAGCGCGTAGTGCGAGCCGGAGCTGCCTTCGAGGCCGTGGAACAGCACGAATAGCGGCGCATCGGGCCGCGGCGCCGCGCTGTCGAGATGCGCGACCCAGTCGAGATCGATGAAGTCGTGGTCGGGGGTTTCCCATCGCTCTCGTCGGTAAGCGACGACGGGACGCCGCGCGAACAGCGCGGGCACGATGGTTTGCGCATGGCTGTTAGGCAGCCAGCGTGGTGCGCGATAGCGCAGAATGTCGTCGTCGGGGGCCGGAGCCCCGGTCAGCGGCGAGGTGGGCGGAGAAGCCGTACTCATGATCGCCCCGCGTATGCGTTGCTTCGTCTTTTCGTCAGTGCAGCGGACCCTGCCCGTGACGGATCTTCGCGGCGAATTGTCCGGCCGCTTGTTCAGGAATCGGGCTCGCGTGAATATGCGCGATGCGCCACTCGCCACGTTCGTGAATCATCACGTACGTCGCGAAAACCATGTCGGGTTCGGCCGTCAGGTCGGCCTGCTGATGTGCTTCGGCGATCGTATAGACGACCGTGCCGAGGCTGTCGTACACGCGGATGTCGAGCGGCTCGATCGTCACGGGGCGCGTGGCCAGCCGGTTGGCGAGCCCGCTGCGGATCTGGTCGAGGCCGTGCAGATGCTCGCCGTCCGCCCATACGCAGCTGGCGAAATCCTCGTCGATCCACAATTCCAGCAGCGCGTCGAGATTGGCATCGGCGACGGCCTGGTAGTAGGCGTTCAGCGTATCGGCGGCGGCTTCGAAGAGGCGGGCAAAACGTGGCATCGGGGTTATCTCTCGCGCGCGTCGCGCGCCGTATTCAGCACGGCGGCCCGCATGGAGCCGCCGTACACCGGTGAATCGGATTGCCCGGCGCGCCGTGCGACGCTGCCGGCCAGGGTCAGCGTTGCCCGACGAGCATGCCGCGCAAATCGCCGAATACCTGCTCGGGACCGAGTTCGCGCAGGCACTTCAGGTGGCCGAGCGGGCACTCGCGTTCGAAGCAGGGACTGCATTCGAGATGAAGCCATTGTACCTTCGCCAGGTCCGACAGCGGAGGGGTGTGGCGCGGATCGGTCGATCCGTACAGCGCGACGAGCGGCCGGCGTAGCGCGGCGGCAACGTGCATCAGCCCCGAATCGTTGGTGACCACCGCGTTCGCGCGCGCGATCAGTGCGCAGGCCTCCGACAGCGACGTCTGCCCGCACAGGTTGCGCACGTTCGGTGCGTGGTCGGCGATCGCCTGCGCAGCCGCGGCATCCTTCTGCGAACCGAGCGCGACGATCTGCGTGTACGGGAACGACTGATGGACGATGGTGGCGAGCGACGCGAAGTGTTCGGGCGGCCAGCGCTTGGCCGGGCCGTATTCCGCGCCGGGGCAGAACACGACGAGCGGCTTGCGTGTATCGAGATTGAAACGCGCGGACACGCGCGCCGTCTCGTTGAGATCGGCGTCGAGGCGCGGCGCGGGCAGCGTCTTCATCGACTCGGGCAGCTTCGCGCCCGGCGCGTACGCGAGCGCCGCGTAGTGCGTCGTCATCGGCGGGCGCTCGCCCGACTTGTCGGGGTTCGCGTGCCGCACGTTCAGCAGCCCGTAGCGGTGCTCGCCCGTGTAGCCGACCCGCAGCGGGATGTTCGCGAGCCACGGGATCACCGCGGATTTCAGCGAATTCGGCAGCACGTACGCCGCGTCGTAGCCGACGTCGCGCAGATCGCTCGCGAGTTGCCAGCGGCGCAGCAACTGCAGCTTGCCGTGCGCGAGATCGGTCGCGTAGACATCGTGGATCTCGGGCATCCGTTCGAGCACGGGCGCGACCCACGAGGGTGCGACGGCATCGATCGCGATGCGGGGATGGTTTTTCTTCAGCAGCGCAAAAAGTGGCTGCGCCATCAATGCGTCACCGATCCAGTTCGGTGCGATAACCAGCGCTCGACGCATCAGGTCGACTTCCGATGTCGTAATGAAGCACGGCGCCCAGGCGCCGCGTTCGGGTTGCCAGAATGGAGAACGGCGGCGCGCCGGCAATCCGGCTGCACCGCCTTGGCGGGTCGGCGGGCCTGCAAACCTGCAGGCCCGGCCGCCGGGGCTCAGTGGCCCTTGACGACCTCGCCGTCACGCAGCTTGTAGCGCGTGCCGCAGTACGGGCAGCGCGCTTCGCCGTGCGAGACGTCGATGAAGACGCGCGGGTGGGCGCTCCAGCGCGCCATGGCCGGGTTCGGGCAGTACGCGGGAAGATCCTTGGCCGTCAGCTCGACCAGCGGCATTTCCTTGATTTCACTCATGAGACTTTCTCTTATCACTCTTTTGTGGGGCGGTCGGTGGCGCGGCGCGCTCAGACCTTCGTCAGCCAGTGCGCGTACTTCGCGTTCTTGCCCGACACGATATCGAAAAACGCCGACTGGAGCTTTTCCGTGACGGGGCCGCGCGCGCCGCTGCCGATCGTGCGGTTGTCGAGCTCGCGGATCGGCGTGACTTCAGCGGCCGTGCCGGTGAAGAACGCCTCGTCGGCCGTGTAGACCTCGTCGCGCGTGATGCGCTTCTCGATCACCTCGATGCCGGCGTCCTTCGCGAGCGTGATGACGGTATCGCGCGTGATGCCGTCGAGGCACGACGACAGGTCGGGCGTGTACAGCTTGCCGTTGTTCACCAGGAAGAAGTTCTCGCCAGAGCCTTCCGACACGTAGCCGTCGACGTCGAGCAGCAGCGCTTCGTCGTAGCCGTCGGCCGTCGCTTCCTGGTTCGCCAGGATCGAGTTCACGTACCAGCCCGACGCCTTCGCGCGCACCATCGACACGTTCACGTGGTGGCGCGTGAACGACGACGTCTTCACGCGGATGCCCTTCGCGAGGCCTTCCTCGCCGAGGTACGCGCCCCACGGCCAAGCGGCGATCGCGACGTGGATCGTGTTGCCCTTCGCGGCCACGCCGAGCTTTTCCGAGCCGACCCAGATGATCGGGCGCAGGTAGCACGACTCGAGCTTGTTCTCGCGCACGACTTCGAGCTGCGCGGCTTCGAGCGTTTCCCGGTCGAACGGCACGTCCATCTGGAAGATCTTCGCCGAATTCAGCAGACGTTTCGTGTGCTCGTACAGGCGGAAGATCGCGGTGCTGCCGTCGGCCGACTTGTACGCGCGCACGCCCTCGAAGACGCCCATGCCGTAGTGCAGCGTGTGGGTCAGGACGTGGATCTTGGCGTCGCGCCAGTCGATCAGCTTGCCGTCCATCCAGATCTTGCCGTCGCGGTCGGCCATTGACATAGATTTCTCCTGGGATGCGGTTGTATGCAGCGTTGAGCCGGAAAGACGCTTATTTTAGCGTCATTTGAAGGCGATCCGGTCGGTCGGCGCGGGGCCGGCGCTATAATCGCCCGGTACCGATTCCAATAACGACGGGTCGTACCGGCAGGAGGCGCCGGCGCCCCGACGAACCGCCCGCTGCGGCCCGCTTCCCATGCTCGCTCGATTGTCCGCCACCGACCGCTTCGCGCTGATCCAGGGCGCGCGCGATTATTCCCCGACGCTGATGGCGATTTTCTCGTGGGGGCTCGTCACCGGCATCGCGATGAGCAAGTCGGTGATGACACTCGGGCAGGCGAGCGCGATGTCGCTGCTGGTCTACGCGGGCTCGTCGCAGCTCGCGGTGCTGCCGCTCCTCGCGGCGAAGCTGCCGATCTGGACCATCCTGCTCACGGCCGCGATGGTCAACACGCGCTTCGTGATCTTCAGCGCCGGGCTTGCTCCCCATTTCTCCTACCTGCCGCTGTGGCGGCGCCTCGCGATCGGCTATTTCAACGGCGACGTAATCTACCTGCTGTTCCAGAAACAGGGCTTCGCGTATGGCCACGTGCCCGGCAAGGAGGCGTATTTCTGGGGGATGGCGCTCGCGAGCTGGCTGTCGTGGCAGGTGTCGTCGCTCGCCGGCATCCTGCTCGCGAGCTTCTTCCCCGCGAGCTGGGGGCTGGAACTGGCCGGCACGCTCGCGCTGATCCCGATCATGGTGTCGGCGGTCGCGAACCGTTCGACGCTCGCGGCCGTCGCGGTCGCCGGTGTCGTGTCGCTGATCGCGTTCGACCTGCCGTACCGGCTCGCGCTGCCGCTTGCGGTGCTCGCCGCGCTCGCGGCGGGCTGCACGGCCGATTTCTTCGTCGAGCGGGCCGACTGGCGGCGCATCCGCACCGAAACCGTGCACGAAAAGGAAATCGAATGAGCGCGACGGATATCTGGATCGTCATCATCGGGATGACGATCGTCACGGCCGTCACGCGCGCGCTGTTCCTGATCGGCGGCGAACGCACGGTGCTGCCCGAACGCGCGCAGCGCGCCATGCGCTATGCGCCGGCGGCGGCGCTGGTCGCCGTCGTGCTGCCCGACGTGCTCGAAACGCCGGCCGGGCTGTCGTTCGCGCTGTCCAACCATCCGTTCTACGCGGCGCTCGCTGGCCTCGGCTGGTTCTTGTGGCGGCGCAGCATGCTCGGCACGATCGTCGTCGGGATGCTCGTGTTCACCGCGTTGCGCCTGATCTTCTGATGGGCCGCCGTTCAGGCCCGCCGGGTGCCGGCCGCTCGCGCGGGTGCATTGCTGCGTTGCGGCAATATGTCCGTTCCCGCCCGCGATCCCAAATAGGCGGAATTCGCCGCCCGCGGGTCAGTCTGCCGGGTGGATCGGCTAGAATGCCCGTTCAAGATTTTTTACCCGTGCGCGTCATGCGAACCGCCAGCCACGGCCGCATCCGGCGCCCTTTCGCGGCAGCCCGCGCACGTCCAGCGTGAACCCCCTTTCCCCATCCACTACTTCAATTTGTCCAACATGAGCCAAGTCAAGCGTCTTACCGACCTGATCGCCGCCGGCCAGCTCGCCGGCAAGCGGGTATTCATCCGCGCCGACCTGAACGTCCCGCAGGACGACCAGGGCAACATCACCGAAGACACGCGCGTGCGCGCGTCCGTGCCGGCCATCCAGGCTGCGCTCGACGCCGGCGCGGCCGTGATGGTCACGTCGCACCTCGGTCGCCCGACCGAAGGCGAATTCAAGCCGGAAGATTCGCTCGCGCCGGTCGCGAAGCGCCTCGCCGAGCTGCTCGGCCGTGACGTGCCGCTCGTGTCGAACTGGGTCGAGAACGGCGTGAACGTCGCGCCGGGCCAGGTCGTACTGCTCGAGAACTGCCGCGTGAACAAGGGCGAGAAGAAGAATTCGGACGAGCTCGCGCAGAAGATGGCGAAGCTCTGCGACGTGTACGTGAACGACGCGTTCGGCACCGCGCACCGCGCGGAAGCGACCACGCACGGGATCGCGAAGTACGCGCCGGTCGCGTGCGCGGGCCCGCTGCTGGCCGCCGAACTCGACGCGCTCGGCAAGGCGCTCGGCAACCCGGCCCGCCCGCTGGTGGCGATCGTCGCCGGCTCGAAGGTATCGACCAAGCTCACGATCCTGAAGTCGCTGGCCGGCAAGGTCGACCAGCTGATCGTCGGCGGCGGCATCGCGAACACGTTCATGCTCGCGGCCGGCCTGTCGATCGGCAAGTCGCTCGCGGAAGCCGACCTCGTCAACGAGGCGAAGGCGATCATCGACGAAGCACGCGAGCGCGGCGCATCGGTGCCGATCCCGACCGACGTCGTGACGGCCAAGGAATTCTCGCCGACGGCTGTCGCCACGGTGAAGCAGGTCGCCGACATCGAAGCGGACGACATGATCCTCGACATCGGCCCCGATACGGCCAAGGCGCTCGCGAGCCAGCTCGAGAAGGCCGGCACGATCGTGTGGAACGGCCCGGTCGGCGTGTTCGAGTTCGACCAGTTCGGCAACGGCACCAAGACGCTCGCGGAAGCGATCGCCAAATCGTCCGCGTTCTCGATCGCGGGCGGCGGCGACACGCTCGCGGCCATCGCCAAGTACGGCATCCATGACCAGGTCAGCTACATCTCGACGGGCGGCGGCGCCTTCCTCGAGTTCCTCGAGGGGAAGAAGCTGCCGGCGGTGGAAGTGCTGGAAACGCGGGCGGCCTGAGCGTGGCGGCGCGCGCAGGGGTGATGAAGGCCGCGCGCTCCGTGAAAGCGGAGCAGCCGGCCGGCGCGGGCAAGCGCAAACGCGCGCCCGCGCGGGCGAACACCGCCCCGCGCGCACCGGCGGCCGCTGGCGACGCGGCCGAGCAGCACCACGAGATTCAGAACAAAGCGATGCCGGGCGCAAGCACCGGCACGCCCCCCGGAACGGCCGCCGCTGGGCCCGCCGTTTCCGGCTCTCGCAGCGTTTCACCCAGCGCATCCACCTTGATCCAGATGAGGAGTTTCATGCAGCGCGCCACCAAGATAGTCGCCACGATCGGCCCGGCTTCCAGTTCGCCGGAGATTCTGCTGCAGATGATGCAGGCGGGCCTCGACGTCGTGCGGCTCAATTTTTCGCACGGCACGGCCGACGATCACCGCCAGCGCGCCGAGATGGTGCGCGAGGCCGCCCGCAAGGTCGGCCGCGAGATCGCGATCATGGCCGACCTCCAGGGCCCGAAGATCCGCGTCGGCAAGTTCGAGAACGGCAAGACGACGCTCGAGCCGGGCCAGGCCTTCATCCTCGACGCGGGCTGCGAGCTGGGTAACGACGAACGCGTCGGCCTCGACTACAAGGAACTGCCGCGCGACCTGCGCACGGGCGACCTGCTGCTGCTGAACGACGGCCTGATCGTGCTGACCGTCGAGCGCGTGCTCGGCGACGAGATCCACACGATCGTCAAGGTGGGCGGCGAGCTGTCGAACAACAAGGGCATCAACCGCCAGGGCGGCGGCCTGTCGGCGCCCGCGCTGACCGCGAAGGACATGGAAGACATCCGCACCGCGATGTCGCTCGGCGCGGACCTGGTGGCGGTGTCGTTCCCGAAGAACGCGACCGACATGGAAATGGCGCGCCAGCTCGCGAACATCGCGGGCGCGCCGTACGGCATCAAGCCGAAAATGATCGCGAAGATCGAGCGCGCGGAAGCGATCCCGGCGCTGCAAAGCATTCTCGACGCGTCCGACGGCATCATGGTCGCGCGTGGCGACCTCGCGGTGGAAGTGGGCAACGCGGCCGTGCCGGCACTGCAGAAGCGGATGATCCGGATGGCGCGCGAGTCGAACAAGCTCGTGATCACCGCGACGCAGATGATGGAATCGATGATCCACGCACCCGTGCCGACCCGCGCGGAAGTGTCGGACGTCGCGAACGCGGTGCTCGACGGCACCGACGCGGTGATGCTGTCGGCCGAGACGGCCGCCGGCAAGTATCCGGTCGTGACGATCGAGACGATGGCGGCCGTGTGCGTCGAGGCGGAAAAGTCGGAGCACGTCGAGCTGGACAAGGATTTCCTCGACCGCACGTTCACGCGGATCGACCAGTCGATCGCGATGGGCGCGCTGTTCACCGCGTACCACCTGGGTGCGAAGGCGATCATCGCGCTGACCGAATCGGGCGCGACCGCGCTGTGGATGTCGCGCCACTACACGCACGTGCCGATCTTTGCGCTGACGCCGCGCGTCGGCAGCGAGCGCACGATGGCGCTGTACCGCAACGTGACGCCGCTGCACGTCGACTTCAACAGCGACCGCGACTCGGCGCTGCAGGCGGCGCTCGAGATCGTCGTCAAGCAGGGCTACGTGCAGCACGGCGACATGGTCGTGCTGACCGTCGGCGAGCCGATGGGGCAGGCGGGTGGCACCAACACGCTGAAGATCGTGCGGGTCGGCGAGCACTATTGAGCGCCGACTGAGCATCGGGCCGGCCTGCGGGCCGGCCGCCCGGATCGGCTGAAAAAAGCGATCCGGCACCGTTTTTCATGCGAAAGCCGCGTGGGGTCCGAAGCCCCACGCGGCTTTTTTTCTCTTTTTTGCCCGCATTGTGCCGTGCGAACGTAACAAATTGCGAGTCGGCGCCACCGGGCGGTCGGAATCGGAGGCGCTTCGCGATAAAATGCCGCTATTCGACGCTCAGCCGCGCCGCGCCACCCCGGAGTCGAACGGGAGCGAGCGCCGCGCCGGCGTCAGGGCGCACCGGTTTTCATTCCAAGGAGTTCCACAATGCCTCTCGTATCAATGCGTCAATTGCTGGACCACGCGGCAGAGCACGGTTATGGCCTGCCGGCCTTCAACGTGAACAACCTGGAGCAGGTCCAGGCGATCATGGCGGCGGCGGACCAGGTTGGCGCGCCCGTGATCATGCAGGCATCGGCCGGCGCGCGTAAGTACGCGGGCGAGCCGTTCCTGCGCCACCTGATCGAAGCAGCCGTCGAGTCGTACCCGCACATCCCGGTCGTGATGCACCAGGATCACGGCCAGTCGCCGGCAGTCTGCATGGCCGCGATCCGCAGCGGCTTCACCAGCGTGATGATGGACGGTTCGCTGGAAGCCGACGGCAAGACGGTCGCGTCGTACGAGTACAACGTCGACGTGTCGCGCAAGGTCGTCGAGATGGCGCACTCGATCGGCGTGACGGTCGAAGCCGAACTCGGCGTGCTCGGCTCGCTCGAGACGATGAAGGGCGACAAGGAAGACGGCCACGGCGCGGAAGGCACGATGACCCGCGAGCAGCTGCTGACCGATCCGGAGCAGGCCGCCGACTTCGTGAAGCTCACGCAGTGCGATGCACTCGCGATCGCGATCGGTACGTCGCACGGCGCGTACAAGTTCTCGAAGAAGCCGACGGGCGACATCCTGTCGATCCAGCGCATCAAGGAAATCCACGCGCGCATCCCGAACACCCACCTCGTGATGCACGGTTCGTCGTCGGTGCCGCAGGAACTGCTGGCCGAGATCCGCGAATTCGGCGGCGACATGAAGGAAACCTACGGCGTGCCGGTCGAGGAAATCCAGGAAGGCATCAAGCACGGCGTGCGCAAGATCAACATCGACACCGACCTGCGTCTCGCGATCACCGGTGCGATCCGCCGCTACCTGTTCGAGAACCCGGGCAAGTTCGATCCGCGCGACTACCTGAAGCCCGCGCGCGAAGCGGCGAAGCAGGTTTGCGTCGACCGCTACCTCGCGTTCGGTTGCGAAGGCCAGGCCGGCAAGATCAAGCCGGTGTCGCTCGACAAGATCGCCGAGCAGTACAAGTCCGGTGCGCTCGCACAGGTCGTGCGCTAAGACTGTAGTACGATTGCCGCGCCGAAAGGCAACGGCAAGGCTGTTCGGCCGGGTTTGATCCGGCCCCACAGCCGCTCCGTCCGGCCGAACGAGGGCCGGCCGGCAACCGCCCGGGCGCTGACGCCCGGCCGGTTCGCCGACGTATTGCAAGACCGCCGTTCCCGCCTGCCGCGGGGAACGGCGTTTCCCTTTTTGTTTGGCTCCTTATCTGCGAAAAGACGATGTCTACCCTCTACGAATCCACGCTCCGCTCGCTGCCGCTCCTCGGTCGCGGCAAGGTCCGCGATAACTACGCGGTCGGCAACGACAAGCTCCTGATCGTCACGACCGATCGCCTGTCGGCATTCGACGTGGTGATGGGCGAGCCGATTCCGAACAAGGGGCGCGTGCTGAACCAGATGGCGAACTTCTGGTTCGACAAGCTCGCGCACATCGTGCCGAACCACCTGACGGGCGACGCGCCGGAAGCCGTCGTCGCGGCCGACGAGGTCGAGCAGGTGAAGGGCCGCGGCGTGGTCGTCAAGCGCCTCGAGCCGATCATGATCGAAGCGGTCGTGCGCGGCTACCTGGCCGGCAGCGGCTGGAAGGAATACCAGGCGTCGGGCGCCGTGTGCGGCGTGCAGCTGCCGGAAGGCCTGCAGAACGCGCAGAAGCTGCCCGAGCCGATCTTCACGCCGGCCGCGAAGGCCGAGATGGGCGAGCACGACGAGAACATCACGTTCGAGGAAACCGAGCGCCGCATCGGCACCGAGCTGGCCGCGACGATCCGCGACATCTCGATCAAGCTGTACAAGGAAGCGGCTGACTACGCGGCGACGCGCGGCATCATCATCGCCGACACGAAGTTCGAATTCGGCCTCGACAACCACGGCCAGCTGTACCTGATGGACGAAGTGCTGACGGCCGATTCGTCGCGCTTCTGGCCGGCCGACCAGTACGAAGTCGGCACGAACCCGCCGTCGTTCGACAAGCAGTTCGTGCGCGACTGGCTCGAGGCGCAGCCGTGGGGCAAGACGGCGCCGGCGCCGGCGCTGCCGGCCGACGTCGTCGAGAAGACGGCCGCGAAGTACCAGGAAGCGCTCGAGCGCATCACGGGCCAGGCGCTCGCCTGATCGGACTTTGCATGGGACCAGAGTAAGTGCTGAAGCACTAACTCTGGTCGACAGGAACTGAACAAATGAGTGAAATCCAGACTGCCCACACGCACAGCGCGCCGCTCGTCGGCGTGCTGATGGGATCGAGTTCCGATTGGGACGTGATGAAGCACGCGGTTGCCATCCTGCAGGAATTCGGCGTGCCGTACGAAGCGAAGGTCGTGTCCGCGCACCGGATGCCCGACGAGATGTTCGACTATGCGGAGAAGGCGCGCGAGCGCGGGCTGCGCGCGATCATCGCGGGGGCCGGCGGCGCCGCGCACCTGCCGGGCATGCTGGCCGCGAAGACCACGGTGCCGGTGCTCGGCGTGCCGGTCGCGAGCAAGTACCTGAAGGGCGTCGATTCGCTGCACTCGATCGTGCAGATGCCGAAGGGCGTGCCCGTCGCGACGTTCGCGATCGGCGAGGCCGGCGCTGCGAACGCCGCGCTGTTCGCGGTGTCGATCCTGTCCGGCAACTCGGTCGACTATGCGAACCGCCTCGCCGCGTTCCGCGTGCGCCAGAACGAAGCCGCGCACGCGATGGTGCTGCCGCCGCTGGAATGACGGCGCACCGGCGGCCGCGCGTCGCGGCTGCCTGACCTCCCCACTGCGGCGGGCAGCGCCCGCCGCGACCGATCACTGACATGACCGCAACTCCTGATTCCGTTTCCCCGATCCTGCCCGGCGCGTGGCTTGGCATGGTCGGCGGTGGCCAGCTCGGCCGCATGTTCTGCTTTGCTGCCCAGTCGATGGGCTATCGCGTCGCCGTGCTCGATCCCGATCCGACGAGCCCCGCCGGCACGGTCGCCGACCGCCACCTGCGCGCGGCCTACGACGACGAAGCCGCACTGGCCGAACTGGCCGAACTGTGCGAGGCGGTGTCGACGGAGTTCGAGAACGTGCCGGCCGCGAGCCTCGATTTCCTCGCGCGCACGACGTTCGTCGCGCCGGCCGGCCGCTGCGTCGCGGTCGCGCAGGACCGGATCGCGGAGAAGCGCTTCATCGAAGCGTCGGGCGTGCCCGTGGCGCCGCACGTCGTGATCGAATCGTCGGCGGCACTCGCCGCGCTCGACGATGCCACGCTCGACGCGGTGCTGCCGGGCATCCTGAAGACGGCGCGCCTTGGCTACGACGGCAAGGGCCAGGTGCGGGTGAGCACCGCGCAGGAAGCGCGCGACGCGCATGCGGCGCTGAACGGCGTGCCGTGCGTGCTCGAGAAGCGCCTGCCGCTGAAATACGAAGTGTCGGCGCTGATCGCGCGCGGCGCGGACGGCCGCTCGGCCGCGTTCCCGCTCGCGCAGAACGCGCACCACAACGGCATCCTCGCGCTGACGGTCGTGCCCGCGCCGGCCGCCGATGCGGCGCGCGTCGAAGAGGCGCAGCAGGCCGCCGTGCGGATCGCCGATACGCTCGGCTACGTCGGCGTGCTGTGCGTCGAATTCTTCGTGCTGGAAGACGGTTCGTTCGTCGCGAACGAGATGGCGCCGCGCCCGCACAACTCCGGCCACTACACGGTCGATGCGTGCGCAACGAGCCAGTTCGAGCAGCAGGTGCGCGCGATGACGCGCATGCCGCTCGGCAATCCGCGCCAGCATTCGCCGGCCGCGATGCTGAACATCCTCGGCGACGTGTGGTTCCCGAACGGTGCGGCGGCTGATGCTGTCACGCCGCCGTGGGACACGGTCGCGGCGATGCCCACTGCGCACCTGCACCTGTACGGCAAGGAAGATGCGCGCGTCGGCCGCAAGATGGGCCACGTGAACTTCACGGCCGAAACGCGCGACGAAGCCGTTGCCGCGGCCACCGCGTGCGCGCAGCTGCTGCGCGTGCCGCTCGACTGAGCCAGCCGATGTCCATCGATCTTCCGAACTCCGTGACGGCCGCGCAGATCGACGCGGCCGCCGCGCTGCTCGATGCGGGCCAGCTCGTCGCCTTTCCGACCGAAACCGTCTACGGGCTCGGCGGTGACGCGGCGAACCCCGAGGCCGTCGCGCGCATCTACGCGGCGAAGGGGCGGCCCGCGAATCATCCGGTGATCGTGCACCTGCCGCCGGGCGGCGATCCTGGCTACTGGGCCGACGATCTGCCGGCCGACGCGCAGGCGTTGATCGATGCGTTCTGGCCGGGCCCGCTGACGCTGATCCTGAAGCGCCATGCGCGCATTCCGGACGCCGTGAGCGGCGGCCAGGATTCGGTCGGGCTGCGCTGCCCGTCGCATCCGGTCGCGCAGGCGCTGCTGGCCGCGTTCAGCGCGCGGCGCGGCGGGCACGGCGGCGTGGCTGCGCCGTCCGCTAACCGGTTCGGCCATGTGAGCCCGACCACCGCGCAGCATGTGCGCGACGAATTCGGCGACACCGTGCACGTGCTGGACGGCGGTGCATCGGAGGTCGGTATCGAATCGACGATTCTCGACCTGTCGCGCGGCTTCCCGGCGCTGCTGCGCCCGGGCCACGTGACGCCGCAGCAGATTGCCGATGTGCTCGGCCGCGCACCGCGGCTGCCGGACGGCAGCGACGCGACCGCGCCGCGCGCGTCCGGCACGCTGAAAGCACATTACGCGCCGCGCACGCCGCTTGCGCTGCTGCCGTTCGACGCGCTCGAGCCGCTGCTCGCGGCCGCGCAGACCGACGGCGAGCGGGTTGCGCTCGTCGCACGCGCGTCGCGCGCGGGACGCTGGGCGCAGGCCGACGGCGTGCATTTCGTCGCGGCGCCGGAAGATCCGCAGGCGTATGCGCGCGACCTGTACGGGATGCTGCGTGCGCTCGACCGCGCGCAGGTCGCGCGGATTCTCGTCGAGAAGCTGCCCGAGACCGTCGAGTGGATTGCCGTCAACGATCGTCTCGGCCGCGCGGCGGCCGCGTTCGAAGCGCGCGACTGACGCCAATCCCGGCACTGGAATGAAAAAACGCCCGACCGGCAAACCGGTCGGGCGTTTTCGTTTGGGCGCGTGGTCGGCGGCTTACTTGCCGACGCCGGACTTCGCGATCTGCTGTTCGACGTACTGCGCGAACAGTGCATGCAGGCGCGTCGTCGGGTGGACCGTGTCGGCGAACATGTAGGTCTGGTCCGCGTTTGCGACCGTGTAGGTCTGCTGCGAGCAGAACAGCGACGAGCCGAATGCGGTTGCGTTCGCGACGCCGTACTGCGTGGCGGCCTGGACCATCGCCTTCAGGTTACAGGCCGTGTCGGTGTTCGACACCGCGAAGCCGTTCGCCTTGTAGTTCGCGAGGATGCCGTCCTGCCACGTGAACGTGTCGAGCAGCACGTACTTGGTCGTGTCGACCTTGAGTGCCTGCAGCGTCGCGGCGAGCGTGCCGTTGAACAGCATCGACAGTTGCGTGAGGGTCGTCTGCGTGCCGCCTTGCAGCGCGAGCGGCGTGCCGCCGATATCCGGCACGTTCGACACGAACACGTGCGTTGCGCCGGCGGCGACGATCTGCTGCACGATGCCCGCGAGCTGTTGCGCGGCGGCGCCGATGTTCTGCTGCAGTTGCGTCGGCGTGATCGCGCCGGCCTGCAGCGCCGCGACCTGGTAGAAGATGTCGTTCGCGCCGCCGTTCAGCAGCACGACCTGGCCGGCGTTGAAGCTGCCGTGCTGTGCCACGTATTGCTTGACCTGGTCGGCGATCGGCGTCGTGGTCGCTTGCGCGTAGTCGGCGTTCGGCACGCTGGCGTCAGCGTGGCCGATGCCCGGCTGTTGCGTCACGCGCGAGCCGCCCTGTGCGTAGCCGAGGCCGCCGGTGGCCTGCAGCGGAATCCCGAACCCGCCCTGGTTCGCGGGCTGCAGCGTGTCGCCGTAGTATTGCGCGACGTTCTGCGTCCACACCTGGCCCGGGTTGGTCGTGAAGCGGCCGCCGCCGAAGCCGAGCTTGATCTGCGAGTAGGTGCCTGCGTCGGACAGGCTGTCGCCGAACGACACGACCTGCATTTTCACGCCCGACGGCGGCGTGTTCGATGCGCTGTTGTTGTTGTCGTCACCGCCGCCGCATGCGGCGAGCAGCGCGAGCGCGGCGCCGGCGATCGCGACTTGCGCGGTGCGCAGCATGCGCTGACGGGTGCGGGCGGGTGCGTGTTGTTGTGTCTGCATCGTTCGATCTCCTCGTAGATATGGCCTGATGTGTTTCTCATCTGCCGCGTGCCTGCTCGGTTCCGGGCTGCGCGGCGGCCGTTGGCTGAAACGGTTTATTGGTCTCGCGCAGCCGCAAGCGGCACGATGCGCGGATCGGGGTTCGCGGCCTCGGCAATCTGCGCATGATAAGCGCTCGCCCATTCGGGCGGGCCGAAAATCGCGCGCAGCTTGTTGCGCCAGCCGTCGACGCGCAACGCGTCGCCGGCCATCGACACCCACTCGTGGAACGTCGCGACGAGCGGGTTGTTCGAGCCGAGCCGCTCGACGATCCCGTACTGCGGCGGATCATCGGGCGTTTCCTCGACATAGCTGCCGAACAGGCGATCCCAGATCACAAGGACGCCTGCGTAATTGCGGTCGATGTAGCGCGGGTTGCGCGCATGGTGCGCGCGGTGGATCGACGGCGTGTTCAGCACGTATTCGAGCCAGCCGAGCTTGCCGATTGCCTGCGTATGCACGAAGAACTGGAACGCGAGGTTGATCAGCACGATGCCGACGACCTGTTGCGGCGGAAAGCCGACGAACGCGAGCGGCAGCCAGAACACCCACATCCCCGCGACCGGGTACATCAGGCTCTGGCGGAACGCGGTCGAGAAATTCATCCGCTCGGACGAGTGGTGCACGACGTGCGCGGCCCACAGCCAGCGCACGCGATGGCTGGCGCGATGGAATACGTAGTAGAGGAAATCCTGCGCGACGAACAGCACCGCGAACGACAGCCAACTGTCGTGCCAAGTGAACAGGCGATAGTGCTGGTAGCAGTACGCATAGACGGGGATCACGAACAGCCACGCGATCTTGTCGGCGCCCTGGTGCATCAGGGCGAGCGCCGCGTTGCACAGCGTGTCGCGCCACGCATAGACGTGGTCCTGCGCACGAGTGCGGGCGAGGTGCCAGGCCTCCCACGCGATGCAGAGCAGGAAGACGGGCGCCAGCGCGAGCAGAAGCAATTCGACGTCGAATCGCATGGGCGTGTCTCCTTCTTTCCCCTGCAAGCCTTGAGGCCGGGCGTATGGCCCGTTGTAGATATCAGTCAGGCCAACAGCCTACGCAATCGCCACGCGCTAGGCGAGGGGGGAGCGTAGAGGGTTCCCTCTGAGGACAGGGTTTTTACGGAAGCCGCGCGGCACGGGGCCGGGCGGTATGGCCCTGTTTTACGGGCGCGGGTGGCGCGTAGTGCGTCGCGCGCCGGTGGCGGCGACCGTTTCAAACCGGGGCGGGCGGGATTCGGTGTGCGGGGGTGCCGTCAGGCCGCCCCGGCGGTCCGCCGGGGCGACCCGTTGTACGCGTGCCGCCCCGATGCACAGGCGCGACGAGCGCACCGGCAGCAGGCCACCGGCGCGCCGTGTGTCGCGGCGCGGAAACGTCAGTGCGCGCCCGAGTAGATCCACTCGAGCAGCGAGTCGTGCGCGGCGCGCGCGGCTTCCGCGTGATCGTTGTTGATGAAGCTCACGACGATGTAGCTCTGGCCGTCCGCACCGGCGACGTAGCCGGCGATCGCGCGCACGTCGCGCAGCGTGCCGGTCTTGATGTGCGCGTTGCCGAGCACGCCGGCGTTGGTGAGGCGGTTCTTCATCGTGCCGTCGATGCCGGCGATCGGCAGCGAATCGACGAAGGCCTGCGCGACCGGGCTCGCGTTTGCGGCCTGCAGCAGCGCGGCGAGCGACAGCGCGCTCACGTGCTCTTCGCGCGACAGGCCCGAGCCGTTTTCGAGCACGAGGTCGGGCATCGCGATGCCGTTCTTCTGCAGGAACGCCTGGATCACGCGGCTCGACTGCTCGGGCGTCGCGGGCGGCTTGCCGCTGACCGCGCCGATCGTCAGGAACAGGTTGCGCGCCATCACGTTGTTGCTGAACTTGTTGATGTCGTAGACGATGCTGCCGAGCACCGGGCTGTGATGCACGGCGAGGGGCCGCGCGGTGGTCGGCACCTTGCCTTCGCTCACCGGCCCCGTGATCGTGCCGCCGTCCTGCTGCCATAGCGCAAGGAAGCCGCGCGCGAAGAACGTCGTGTGATCGAGGATCGCGAGGTTGGTCGTGTGCGCGCCGCAGCGCAGTGGGTAGTCGCCGGCGAACGAGGCGGTCATGATCCCGCTGCCGGCGGTCAGCGTCGGACGCGCGGCCGCGGCGGCCGCGCTGCACGAGCCCGAGCCTTCGACCAGCTGGTTGTCGATCGACAGGTCCGCGAGCGGCGGCAGCACGTCGACGGCCACCTTGCCGTCGTCGCCCGGCGTGACCGTGAACGACACGGCCTTGAATGCGTACAGCAGCGGATCGGGGCCGACGTTGTACGGTGCGCTCGCGTCGTCGTCGAACGAAGGGAGATCGCGCGTCGAGGTCGCGAAGTAGCTCTTGTCGAGCACCAGGCCGCCGGCCACGCGCTTGACGCCGGCCTTGCGGAGCTTGTCGACGAGGTCGATCAGCTCTTCGGGCACGAGCTTCGGATCGCCGGTGCCCTTGATGTACAGGTTGCCCTGCAGCGTGCCGTCGGGGTCGATCGTGCCGTCCGTGTAGGCGGTCGTGCGCCAGCGGTAGTCGGGGCCGAGGATCGACAGGCCCGAGAAGGTCGTCACGAGCTTCATCGTCGAGGCGGGCATCATCGGCCGGTTCGCATTCCACGCGATCAGCGGTTCCGGATCGCCGACGCGCTCGACGACGACGCTCATCGCCGACGCCGGCACCTTCGCGCGCTGCAGCGCGACGAGCACGGACGCCGGCAGGCCGGCCGCACGCGCGGCGGGCGACACGACCGTGGTCTTGCGCGCTTCCTTGTG
The DNA here is from genome assembly GCF_000012945.1 of Burkholderia lata. Classification (NCBI taxonomy): domain Bacteria; kingdom Pseudomonadati; phylum Pseudomonadota; class Betaproteobacteria; order Burkholderiales; family Burkholderiaceae; genus Burkholderia; species Burkholderia lata. The sequence continues at coordinate 3,078,354 of NC_007510.1, read as the reverse complement.
GGATTTCTTGCGGGCCTGCGCGGACGGTGCGAAGGCGAGGGCGGTGCAGGTGGCGACGATGGCGGCCGCCCGCAGGCAGACGCGGGCACGGGGGGCGAACCGGGTGGAAAGATCGGAAATCGGCATGAGCGAATACGGGAGAAGCACGACGTTCGGGCAGGGCGCGCGCGGCGCCAAAGCGCATATTGTAGAGACAAGTCCGGACAGCCCCCTTGCAATCCGCCTTTCTGTTGCATTGCATGGTGCCGCGGGCCCGGTTCGCGGCGCTACAATGGTCGGCGTGTTTGACTCGCCCCATGGATGCCTGTCCCGATGCGGATTCTGCTTGTCGAAGATGATCGAATGATTGCCGAAGGCGTGCGCAAGGCGCTGCGCTCGGACGGCTTTGCGGTCGACTGGGTGCAGGACGGCGACGCCGCGCTGACGGCGCTCGGCGGCGAGACGTACGACCTGCTGCTGCTCGATCTCGGCCTGCCGAAGCGCGACGGCATCGACGTGCTGCGCACGCTGCGCGCACGCGGGCTGGCGCTGCCGGTGCTGATCGTCACTGCACGCGACGCGGTGGCCGATCGCGTGAAGGGGCTCGACGCGGGCGCCGACGACTACCTCGTCAAACCGTTCGACCTCGATGAACTCGGTGCACGGATGCGCGCACTGATCCGCCGCCAGGCCGGACGCAGCGAATCGCTGATCCGTCACGGCGCGCTGACACTCGATCCCGCTTCGCACCAGGTGACGCTCGACGGCGTGCCCGTCGCGTTGTCCGCGCGCGAGTTCGCGCTGCTCGAGGCGCTGCTCGCGCGGCCCGGCGCGGTGCTGTCGAAGAGCCAGCTCGAGGAGAAGATGTACGGCTGGGGCGAGGAGATCGGCAGCAACACGGTCGAGGTCTACATCCACGCGCTGCGCAAGAAGCTCGGCTCGGACCTGATCCGCAACGTGCGCGGGCTCGGCTACATGGTCGTCAAGGAAAGCTGACGCGTGAGGTCGATTCGTCATCAATTGCTGATCTGGCTGCTCGCGATCGTCGTCGCGGGCGTGGGCATCGCGGGCTGGCTCATCTACCGGCAGGCGCTCGCCGAAGCGAACGAACTGTTCGACTACCAGTTGCAGGAAATCGCCGCGGCCTTGCCGTCGGAGCCGTTCTCGCAGGTGTTCGGCTCGCGCACCAACGGCGACGAAGGCATCGTGATCCAGATCTGGAACCGCAACGGCGTGCTGATGTACTTCTCGCATCCGCGTGCGCCGATCGCGCCGCGCGCGGAGCTCGGCTTCTCGACCGAGCGCACCGATCGCGGCGAATGGCGCGTGTACGGCGCGATCGTCGGCGACAACGTCGTGCAGCTCGCGCAGCCGCTGTCGGTGCGCAACCGGCTCGCGGCGAACGTCGCGCTGCGCACGCTGTGGCCGCTGATCGTGCTGCTGCCGTTCCTCGGCGCGGCCGTGTGGGTGATCGTCGGGCGCGGGCTCGCGCCGCTCGGCCGCGTGACGCGCGCGGTCGAGGCGCGCCGGCCGGAAGCGCTCGATCCGCTGCCCGATGCGCGCCTGCCGCTCGAGGTGCAGCCGCTCGTACGGGCGCTGAACGGGCTGCTCGCGCGGCTGGCGGCCGCGCTCGACACGCAAAAGGCCTTCGTGGCCGACGCCGCGCACGAACTGCGTACGCCGCTCGCGGCCGTGCAGATCCAGGCGCAGCTCGTCGCCCGCGCGAAGGACGACGCATCGCGCCGCGAGGCGGTCGCGGATCTCCAGGATGGCGTGTCGCGAGCGACGCGTCTCACGGAGCAGCTGCTCGCGCTCGCACGCGCCGAACCGGATGGCGCGACGATGCGCGAGCCGGTCGACCTGCAGGCATTGCTTGCCGAATGCGTGGCCGCGCTTGCGCCGCTCGCGCAACGGCACGACATCGATCTCGGCTTCGAGGAGACGCGTGCGGCGAGCGTCGTCGCGGACGTCGGCGCGTTGCGCGTGATGTTCGGCAACCTGCTCGACAACGCGGTGAAGTACACGCCGGACGGCGGCCGCATCGACGTGTCGCTGACCCGCGACGCGGCCGGTCGCGCATGCGTGCAGATCGGCGACAGCGGGCCCGGCATTCCGGCCGACGAGCGCGAGCGCGTGTTCGACCGCTTCTACCGCGACAGCTCCGCGCGGGCGCGCACCGACGTGTCGGGCAGCGGGCTCGGGCTCGCGATCGTCAAGCGCGTGGCCGCGCAGCAGGGTGCAACGGTGTCGCTCGGCGACGCGGCTGCAGGCGGGCTGCTCGTCAGCGTCGTGTTCCGCGATGCCGAGATGCCGGCCGAGGCGCCGCAGCCGTCCGAATCCGTGTGAAGAACGCCGCCGGGCGGCCGCTTAAGCCCCGCTTAAGGCTGATTAAGCCTCCTTTAAGTCAGGGTCGTTACGCTGCGTCCTAACAAAGAGGAGGTCCTACGATGAACACCCGATTCCTTGCGCGCGGCGCCGTCGCGGTCGCCGTGGCGGCCGCCCTGTCCGCCGGCTATGTCGCCGGCACCCGCCGCGCCGATCCGCAGATCATCACGCCCGCACAGGCGGCGGCGCTGATGCCGGCCGAAGCGGCCGCGAAGACCGGCATCCCCGATTTCTCCGGGCTCGTCGAGACCTACGGCCCGGCGGTCGTGAACATCAGCGCGAAGCACGTCGTGAAGCAGGTGTCGCGGCGCGTGCCGCAGCCGCAACTGCCGATCGATCCGAGCGATCCGTTCTACCAGTTCTTCAAGCACTTCTACGGCCAGGTGCCGGGCATGGGCGGTGACGCGCAGCCGGACGACCAGCCGAGCGCGAGCCTCGGTTCCGGGTTCGTCATCAGCTCCGACGGGTACATCCTCACCAATGCGCACGTGATCGACGGCGCGAACGTCGTCACGGTCAAGCTGACCGACAAGCGCGAATACAAGGCGAAGGTCGTCGGCTCCGACAAGCAGTCCGACGTCGCGGTGCTGAAGATCGACGCAAGCGGCCTGCCGACCGTGAAGATCGGCGACCCGGCGCAGAGCAAGGTCGGCCAGTGGGTCGTCGCGATCGGTTCGCCGTACGGCTTCGACAACACGGTCACGTCGGGCATCATCAGCGCGAAGTCGCGTGCGCTGCCGGACGAGAACTACACGCCGTTCATCCAGACCGACGTGCCGGTGAACCCCGGCAACTCGGGCGGCCCGCTGTTCAACCTGCAGGGTGAGGTGATCGGCATCAACTCGATGATCTACTCGCAGACGGGCGGCTTCCAGGGCCTGTCGTTCGCGATCCCGATCAACGAGGCGATCAAGGTGAAGGACGAACTCGTGAAGACGGGCCACGTGAGCCGCGGCCGCCTCGGCGTCGCCGTGCAGGGGCTGAACCAGACGCTCGCGAGCTCGTTCGGACTGCAGAAGCCGGACGGCGCGCTCGTCAGCTCGGTCGATCCGAACGGCCCGGCCGCGAAGGCCGGCCTGCAGCCGGGTGACGTGATCCTGTCGGTCAACGGCTCGCCGGTTGCCGATTCGACGTCGCTGCCCGCGCAGATCGCGAACCTGAAGCCGGGTTCGAAGGCCGACCTGCAGATCTGGCGCGACAAGTCGAAGAAGTCGATCAGCGTGACGCTCGGCGCGATGGCCGACGCGAAGCTCGCGTCGAACGACGGCGGCCCTGTTGAACAAGGGCGCCTGGGCGTCGCGGTGCGTCCGCTGTCGCCGCAGGAGCGCAGTGCCGACAACCTGTCGCACGGCCTGATCGTGCAGCAGGCCGGCGGGCCGGCCGCGAACGCGGGCATCCAGCCCGGCGACGTGATCCTCGCGGTCAACGGCCGCCCGGTCACGAGCCCCGAGCAGTTGCGCGACGCGGTCAAGGGCGCGGGCAACAGTCTTGCTCTGCTGATCCAGCGCGATAATGCACAGATCTTCGTGCCGGTCGACCTGAGCTGACCGGCCACGGCCGACGGCCGGCCAGGCCGGCCGCAGCGGGCGCCGCCGCCGTGCTGAATGGGTGACGCAGCGCCCTGTATGTGTTCCGACCCCAAGGAGAGAGCCATGCAATATCTACGCAACGTGTCCCGATTTGCCGTCGCCGCGGCGCTGGCCGCCGGCCTCGCAGCCGGAGCGACCGGCGCGTACGCGCAGTCGGACGGCTTGCCCGCCGCGCGCCAGCAGGGCGACGTCACCTTCGTGTCCGGCGGCGTCGGGCAGGACGAATCGACGGCGTTCCAGCGCAACGAGCCGAGTTGGCCGCTGGCGCTGCGGTTCACCGGCAAGGGCGGCGAGTTCCTGGCCGACGTCCATGTGCGGATCGTCGACGGCAAGGGTGCCGAAGTGCTGAAGACCGACGCGCGCGGGCCGTACATGCTCGTGAAGGTGCCGCCGGGCCGCTATACGGTGCATGCGTCGTACCAGGGCAACGAGGAGTCCCGCGCCGTCACGGTCGGCGCGAAGGGCGGCGCGAAAACCGCCTTCCAGTGGAGCGCGCAGTAGTCCGCCGCACGTGGCCCCGGCCGGGGTCGCGCATTCGGCTGCGGTTTCGCCCATAATGAAAGCCACGGCACCCGTGCCGTGGCTTTTTTCGTTTCCTGAGCCTGGCATGGCCTGGCCGCCCCAAGGAGAAACGATGTCCGACGCAGCCGACCCTCGTCTCGAAATCGTGCCGAACCGCCATCGCGTGCGCGTGATCCATCGCGGCATCACGTACGCCGATTCGCACGGCGCGCTGACCGTGCGCGAAACGGGCCTGCCGGACACCCACTACCTGCCGCGCGGCGACGTCAACATGCGCCGGCTCGTGAAATCAGGTGTCACGTCGGCCTGCCCGTTCAGGGGCGAGGCCGTGCACTTCGACTTGCAGACGGAAGACGGCGTGATCGAGAACGCCGCATGGAGTTACGAGGAACCGAAGGAGGCCGCGTTGGCGCTCGCGCACTACGTTGCCTTTGACGCTGCACGGATCGACAGTCTCGTCGAGACGTCCTGATGCGGCGCGTGTTCATCGGGGAGGCGTCATGGAACTGAACGACACATTACGCATACCGCTCGCCCCGCCTGTCGTGCGGGAGGCGTTCGAGGATCTCGCGTTGCTGCGCGCGAGCTTCGAGCATTGCGAATCCTTCGAGAAGCTTGCGCATGGCGAGTTTGCGTTGACGATCACGGTGCCGCTCGGCCCGCTGCGCGCCCGCTACGACGTGCGTGCGCATGCAGCCGCCGAGCAGGGTGACGCGGAAGGGCAGCCGCGCCGCGTGCTCAACTTCAAGGCGCGGGCCGACGGGCTCGGCGCGCTGCGCGGCCAGGTCGAACTCGTGCTCGTGCCGGATGACGACGAGAACGCCACGCGCATCGAGTACGTGGTCTGGGCGACGGCGAGCGGCCCGCTCACCGAGCTGCCGGGGCGGCAGATCGAAAATACGCTGCGCGAATGGACCGACGACTTCTTCCGCGAATTCTGCGCGGTCGTGCAGGCGAAGCACGGTCTTGCGCCGAATCGCGCGCGCTCGGCCGCGCCACGGCGCCAGCATGTGTTCCTGCGGCCGGCGTCGCTGGTGGCCGCGACGAAGCGCGCGTTGCCACCGCACCTCGGTGGCGCGCTGACCGGGCGTGCCGCCGGCGCGCTTCCGCATCGCGGCTCCGGCACGGTGCCGGTGTGGGCGTGGGCCGCGATGATCGTCTTCATCGCGCTGCTGCTGTACGCGGCACGCTGGATCAACGGCGGCTGAGCGACCGGCCGGTTCCGCGGCGAGACGTGCTCGCCGCGCGCGTTACCGCACGACCTCGGCGCCGGCTCCGGCGCCGCGAAATTCCCTTCGGTATGCCGACGGCGACGTGCCGAGCGCGCCCGCGAAATGCTGGCGCAGCGACACGCTCGACCCGTAGCCGGCTGCCTGCGCGATCGCATCGATCGATTGCCCGGTGGTTTCCAGCAGATGCTGCGCGCGCGCGAGCCGCTCGGCCTGCAGCCACGCGGTGACGGTCGTGCCGGTCGCCTGGCGGAAGTGGCGCGTGAACGTGCGCCGGCTCATCAGCACGCGTTCGGCGAGCGAGTCGACGCTGTGTGCGGCGTCGAGGTGGGCGCGCACCCAGTCGAGCAGGCCCGCGAGCCGTGCATCGCGCGGATGCGCGGCGACCGGCTGCGGCACGTATTGCGCCTGCCCGCCCTGGCGATGCGGCGGGATCACGAGGCGGCGCGCGATCTGGTTCGCGGCGTCCGAGCCGAAGCGCAGCCGGACGACGTGCAGGCAGCAGTCGAGCCCGGCTGCCGTGCCGGCCGACGTCATCAGGTTGCCGTCGTCCACGTACAGCACGTCCGGGTCGAGCTTCACGCGCGGAAAGCGTCGCGCGAAGTCGTCGGCCCATGCCCAGTGCGTGGTGGCCGGGCGGCCGTCGAGCAGGCCGGCCGCGGCGAGCACATAGGCGCCGAGGCACAGCCCGACGAGCTGCGCGCCACGCGCGGCGACCGCGCGGACGGCGTCGAGCAGCACGTCGGGCGGCGCTTCGTCCGGATCGCGCCATGCCGGCACGATGACGATGTCCGCATCGTCGAGCCCGTCGAGCCCGTATGGCGCGGTGATCGTGAAGCCGCCCGTCGTCGACAGCGGGCCACGTTCGGCCGAGCAGACGCGAAACTCGAACGCGGGCGATGCGGCCGCGTCGCGCTCCTTGCCGAACACGACCGACGGCACCGACAGGTGGAACGGGCTGATGCCGTCGTACGCGATCACGGCAACGACGGTCGGAACGGGCGGGGCGGGCCGGGTGGACGAGGCGGCGGCGGTCATGGCGGGCTCCGGAATGGCGATGGCCCGATTCTATCGAAGAATGGCTATCGGGCCACTGTCCCGGTGAACGATGCGCACCGACAATGCATCGCATCGCGCCGCTGGCCGTCCCGTTCCGGGGCGGGGCCGCGCCCCCGGACCAGGAGCCCGCCATGTCGAACGCCGTCCCGCAATCCGCTTCCCAAACCGTTTCCCGCCCGGCGGCCCGCCGCGCGCTGATCGTGATCGACGTCCAGAACGAATACGTGACGGGCAACCTGCCGATCGAGTATCCGCCGCTCGACGTGTCGCTCGCGAACATCGGCCGCGCGATCGATGCCGCGCATGCGGCCGGCGTGCCGGTGATCGTCGTCCAGCACGTCGCGCCGGCCGGCGCACCGATTTTCGCGCCCGGCTCCGACGGCGTCGCGCTGCACGCGGTCGTTGCCGGCCGGCCATACGCGCACCTGATCGAGAAGAAGCAGGCGAGCTCGTTTGCCGGGACCGACCTCGCCGCATGGCTCGACGCGCACGGGATCGGCACGCTCGCGGTGGCCGGCTACATGACGCACAACTGCAATGCGTCGACGGTCTATCACGCGGCGCACGCGGGGCTGAATGTCGAGTACCTGGACGACGCGACGGGTGCGCTGCCGTACGAGAACGAAGCAGGCTCGGCGAGCGCCGAGGAGATTCACCGTGCGTACACGGTGGTGTTCCAGTCGAATTTCGCGGCCGTGATGTCGACCGACGCGTGGATCGCGGGGCTGGCCGGGGCGCCGATGCCGAAGCGCGATTCGGTCGCCGCGTCGAACCAGCGGGCCCGCGCGCAGCGCGCGAAGGCGGCCTGAAACAGCGGGGAGACGGGAGAGGGGGCGGGCAGTGCGTTTGCGAGGTTGGCGCGCCGCTCGATGAAACGGCAACCGCAGGCGGGCGCGCGTCGCGCGGTCAGTCGCCGTCCTTCAGCATCGCCGGACTGTAGCGCAGCATGTCGAAGCAGCCGTCGACGAGCTTTTCCGCATGCTGCTCGGCGTCGATCTCGTCGGGCAGCATCAGCATGTCGCGCACGAAACCACTGACGAGCGTGTGCAGCATCAGCGTCGCGCGCCACGTATCGAGCCGCTCGGGCAGCAGCTTGAGCCGCACGGCCCCCGCGAGATCGGCATCGATCGCGTGCAGCGCCTCGCTCATCCCCGCGCGGTTGCGCTGGAGCAGCGGCTCGAGGTCTGCGACGTACTCGCACTTCATGAACAGGATGCTGAACACGCGGCGCAACTGCGCGTCGCGCTGCACGCCGAGCAGGCACCAGATCAGGATCTGCCGGATCTTCTCGAGCGGATTGCCGCCCGGTGCGTCGAGCGGCATCCGCTTGAGCTCGTCGATCGGCAGAAACACGCGGTCGAACATCGCGTCGAACAGTTCGCTCTTGTTCGCGAAATGCCAGTAGATCGCGCCGCGCGTCACGCCGGCATGCTGGGCGATGTCCGCGAGCGACGTGTGCGACACGCCCTTCTCGAAGAACACGTGCTCGGCGGCGTCGAGAATGCGATTGCGCGTCTCGAGCGCCTCCTCCTTGGTACGTCTGACCATGTGCAGGCCTGATTGGAATGATCGTAGGTGAATATAGGGTCTGCAACCCTCGTCGCAGTCATATAGACTGGCTATGCTTGCGGTTGGTAACAATCCGTAAGAATGGACAGCAGGCGGGGCATAAACGGGCTTTTTACATACATTCATGAATGTATATACAATACCACCCTACGATCGAATGACCCAAGTGGCAATCAGTTAATATCCCACCTGCTGATTCCCGCCAAAGTTCCAGTCCGCAGTGCGGGGCAACCTGTCGGCACGGAGGTTTCGTGCCGCTTGCTGTATCTAGCAGTCCAGTATTTCAGGTGTTCGATCTGCGCCGTGAGGCGCATCCGTGTTGCACTCCCTCCGGTCGGGTGCGGCACTTATTCCATTGGTTATACACAGAGGTCGCTCCATGCGCGTCGAACGGGTTCCATACCGCTTAATCACTGTCGCGACGGCCGCCGTTTTCCTGGCCGCGTGCGGGAAAAAAGAATCGGCACCGCCGCCGCAAACGCCGGAAGTCGGCGTCGTCACCGTCCAACCGCAATCCGTACCGGTCTTCACCGACCTGCCGGGCCGCACCAGTGCATTCCTCGTCGCGCAGGTCCGCGCGCGGGTCGACGGCATCGTGCTGCGCCGTGAATTCACCGAAGGCACCGACGTCAAGGCCGGTCAGCGCCTCTACAAGATCGACCCGGCGCCGTACGTCGCCGCGCTGAACAGCGCGAAGGCGACGCTCGCGAAGGCGCAGGCGAACCTCGTCACGCAGAACGCGCTGGTCGCGCGCTACAAGGTGCTGGTGGCCGCGAACGCGGTCAGCAAGCAGGACTACGACAACGCGGTGGCCACGCAAGGCCAGGCCGCGGCGGATGTCGCGTCCGGCAAGGCAGCGGTCGACACCGCGCAGATCAACCTCGGCTACACCGATGTCGTGTCGCCGATCACCGGCCGCGTCGGCATCTCGCAAGTGACGCCGGGCGCCTACGTGCAGGCGAGCCAGGCGACGCTGATGTCGACGGTTCAGCAGCTCGATCCGGTGTACGTGGACCTCACCCAATCGAGCCTCGACGGGCTGAAGCTGCGTCAGGACGTGCAGAGCGGCCGCCTGAAGACGACTGGCCCGGGCGCGGCGAAGGTGTCGCTGATCCTGGAAGACGGCAAGACCTATTCGGAACCGGGCAAGCTGCAGTTCTCGGACGTGACGGTCGACCAGACCACTGGCTCGGTGACGATCCGCGCGGTGTTCCCGAACCCGGGCCGCGTGCTGCTGCCGGGCATGTTCGTGCGCGCACGGATCGAGGAAGGCGTGAACGAGAACGCGTTCCTGGTGCCGCAGATCGGCGTCACGCATGACCAGAAGGGCCAGGCGATCGCGATGGTGGTGAACGCCAGCAACAAGGTCGAGCCGCGTCCGCTGAAGACGACGGGCATGCAAGGTGCGAACTGGATCGTCGAAGGCGGTCTGGAAGCGGGCGATCACGTGATCGTGCAGGGCGTCGACAAGGTGCGCCCGGGTGCGACCGTGAAGACGGTCGCCGCGCAGCTCGCCCCGGCGGCCGATGCCGCATCGGGTGCTGCTGCCGCGTCCGCCGCGCCGGCTGCCGCCGGTTCCGGCGCCGCTGCCGCTTCCGGTGCTGCCGCATCGGGCGCTGCGCCGGCGAGTGCTGCCGCTGCTTCGAGCGCGCAATAACAGGGAGCCTGTTTCATGGCAAAGTTTTTTATCGATCGCCCGATCTTCGCGTGGGTGATCGCCATCATTCTGATGCTGGCCGGGGTCGCGTCGATCTTCACGCTTCCGATCTCGCAGTATCCGACGATCGCGCCGCCATCGATCCAGATCACCGCGAACTACCCGGGTGCTTCCGCGAAAACGGTGGAAGACACGGTGACGCAGGTGATCGAGCAGCAGATGAGCGGTCTCGACAACTTCCTGTACATGTCGTCGACCAGCGACGACTCGGGTAACGCGACGATCACGCTGACCTTCGCGCCGGGTACCAACGCCGACATCGCACAGGTTCAGGTGCAGAACAAGCTGTCGCTCGCGACGCCGGTTCTGCCGCAGGTCGTGCAGCAGCTCGGCCTTTCGGTGACGAAGTCGAGCAGCAGCTTCTTGCTGGTGCTCGCCTTCAACTCCGAAGACGGCAGCATGAACAAGTACGACCTCGCGAACTTCGTGGCGTCGCACGTGAAGGACCCGATCAGCCGGATCAACGGTGTCGGTACCGTCACGCTGTTCGGCTCGCAGTATGCGATGCGGATCTGGCTCGATGCCAACCGTCTGACGAACTACGGCCTCACGCCGGTTGACGTGTCGACTGCGATCGCCGCACAGAACGTGCAGATCGCAGGCGGCCAGATCGGCGGCACGCCGTCCACGCCGGGCACGATGCTGCAAGCGACGATCACCGAATCGACGCTGCTGCAGACGCCCGCGCAGTTCGGCGACATTCTGCTGAAGGTCAACCAGGACGGCTCGCAGGTTCGCCTGAAGGATGTCTCGAAGATCGAGCTCGGCGGCGAAAACTACAACTTCGACACGAAGTACAACGGTCAGCCGACCGCGGCACTCGGGATCCAGCTCGCGACCAACGCGAACGCACTGGCGACCGCGAAGGCCGTGCGCGCGAAGATCGACGAACTGGCACCGTTCTTCCCGCATGGCCTCGTCGTGAAGTACCCGTACGACACGACGCCGTTCGTGAAGCTGTCGATCGAGGAAGTGGTCAAGACGCTGCTCGAAGGTATCGTGCTGGTGTTCCTCGTGATGTATCTGTTCCTGCAGAACCTGCGGGCGACGATCATCCCGACGATCGCGGTGCCGGTCGTGTTGCTCGGCACGTTCGCGGTCATGTCGGTGGTGGGGTTCTCGATCAACACGCTGTCGATGTTCGGCCTCGTGCTCGCGATCGGCCTGCTGGTGGACGATGCAATCGTGGTGGTGGAGAACGTCGAGCGGGTGATGGCCGAGGAGGGCCTGTCACCGAAGGAGGCGACCCGCAAGGCGATGGGCCAGATCACCGGCGCGCTGGTCGGTATCGCGCTCGTGCTGTCGGCCGTGTTCGTGCCGGTGGCGTTCTCCGGCGGGTCGGTCGGCGCGATCTATCGTCAGTTCTCGCTGACGATCGTGACGGCGATGGTGCTGTCGGTGCTCGTCGCGTTGATTCTGACGCCGGCACTGTGCGCGACGATCCTCAAGCCGATCCCGCAAGGGCATCACGAAGAGAAGAAGGGCTTCTTCGGCTGGTTCAACCGCACGTTCAACAACAGCCGCGACAAGTACCACGTCGGCGTGCACCACGTGATCAAGCGCTCGGGCCGCTGGCTCGTCATCTACCTGGTCGTGATCATCGCGGTCGGCCTGCTGTTCGTGCGCCTGCCGAAGTCGTTCCTGCCGGATGAAGACCAGGGCCTGATGTTCGTGATCGTGCAGACGCCGTCGGGCTCGACGCAGGAAACGACCGCGAAGACGCTCGCGAACATTTCCGACTACCTGCTGAAGGATGAGAAGGAAATCGTCGAATCGGCGTTCACGGTCAACGGCTTCAGCTTCGCCGGCCGCGGCCAGAACTCCGGTCTCGTGTTCGTTCGCCTGAAGGACTATTCGCAGCGTCAGCATGCGAACCAGAAGGTGCAGGCGCTGATCGGCCGGATGTTCGGGCGCTACGCGGGCTACAAGGACGCGATCGTGATCCCGTTCAACCCGCCGTCGATTCCTGAACTCGGTACGGCTGCCGGCTTCGACTTCGAGCTGACGGACAACGCGGGTCTCGGCCACGATGCACTGATGGCCGCGCGTAACCAGCTGCTCGGGATGGCCTCGAAGGATCCGACGCTGCAGGGCGTGCGCCCGAACGGCCTGAACGATACGCCGCAGTACAAGGTCAACATCGACCGCGAGAAGGCGAATGCGCTCGGTGTGACGGCGGATGCGATCGACCAGACGTTCTCGATCGCATGGGCGTCGAAGTACGTGAACAACTTCCTCGATACCGACGGCCGGATCAAGAAGGTTTACGTGCAGGCAGACGCACCGTTCCGGATGACGCCGGACGACCTGAACATCTGGTACGTGCGCAACGGGTCGGGCGGGATGGTGCCGTTCAGCGCGTTCGCGACCGGTCACTGGACCTACGGTTCGCCGAAGCTCGAGCGCTACAACGGTGTGTCGGCGATGGAAATCCAGGGCCAGGCTTCTCCGGGCAAGTCGACCGGTCAGGCGATGGCAGCGATGGAGCAGCTCGCGAAGAAACTGCCGGTCGGTATCGGCTATTCGTGGACCGGCCTGTCGTTCCAGGAAATCCAGTCGGGTTCGCAGGCGCCGATCCTGTACGCGATCTCGATCCTCGTCGTGTTCCTGTGTCTCGCGGCGCTGTATGAAAGCTGGTCGATCCCGTTCTCGGTGATCATGGTGGTGCCGCTCGGCGTGATCGGCGCACTGCTCGCGGCAACGATGCGCGGCCTCGAGAACGACGTGTACTTCCAGGTCGGCCTGCTGACTACAGTGGGCTTGTCTGCGAAGAACGCAATTCTGATCGTCGAGTTCGCCCGCGAGTTGCAGGTAACCGAAAAGATGGGGCCGGTCGAGGCCGCGCTGGAGGCGGCGCGTCAGCGGCTGCGTCCGATCCTGATGACGTCGCTCGCGTTCATTCTCGGTGTGATGCCGCTCGCGATCAGTAACGGCGCGGGTTCGGCCAGCCAGCACGCGATCGGTACGGGCGTGATCGGCGGGATGCTGACGGCGACGTTCCTCGCGATCTTCATGATCCCGATGTTCTTCGTGAAGATCCGCGCGATCTTCGCCGGCGAGAAGGAAGATGCCGACGAAGCACTGCGTCTGGCTCAGGAGCACGCGCGCCATGAAGAGAAGCCGGGCAACGGCGACGAAGGCAACAAGGGACAGTGATGATGCAAAAACACGCTTTGACTGCAATCGCGGTCGCGCTCTTCGCCACGGGCTGCACGATGGCGCCGCATTACAAGCGGCCCGACGCACCCGTCGCGCAGGCGTACCCGGCCGGCGGCGTCTACGCGACGCAGCCGGGGGCGGCCGGCGCGCGTAGCGCGAACGGCCAGGCGGCGACCGCCATCGGCTGGCGCGAGTTCTTCGTCGATCCGCGCCTGCAGCGGCTGATCGAGATCGCGCTGAAAAACAACCGCGACCTGCGCGTGTCGGTGCTGAACATCGAGGCGGCGCGCGCGCAGTACCAGATCACGCGCGCGGGGCTGTTCCCGACGCTCGATGGCACCGGTACGGGCAACGTCCAGCGTATCCCGCAGGGCCTGTCGACGACGGGTGCGCCGATGATCTCGCGCAGCTACAACGTCGGGCTGTCGGCGTCGTGGGAGCTCGACCTGTTCGGGCGCGTGCAGAGCCTGAAGGACCAGGCGCTCGCGCAATACCTGTCGACGTCTTATGCGCGGCAAGCGCAGGAGATCTCGCTGGTATCGCAGGTGGCTGATCAATACCTGACGCTGCTGTCGACCGACGACCTGCTGAAGGTCACGGAGGACACGCTGAAGTCCGCGCAGGACTCGTACAACCTGACGAAGCTGAAGTTCGACAACGGCACGGGCTCCGAGCTCGACCTGCGTCAGGCGCAGACGGTGGTCGAGACGGCGCTCGCAAGCCAGCAGTCGCAGGCGCGCGACCGTGCGCAGGCGCTGAACTATCTGGTACTGCTGATCGGCGAGCCGCTGCCGGACGACCTGCCCGCGGGCATGCCGCTCGACGCGCAGAACCTGCTGACGGACGTGCCGGCAGGCCTGCCGTCCGACCTGCTGACGCGTCGTCCCGACGTGATGCAGGCGGAGCAGACGCTGCTGGCCGCGAATGCGAACATCGGCGCGGCCCGCGCGGCGTTCTTCCCGAAGATCTCGCTGACAGGCGCGTTCGGCACCGGGAGCCCGACGCTGGGCGGTCTGTTCAAGGCCGGCACGGCGGCGTGGTCGTTCGCGCCGCAGATCACGATGCCGATCTTCGAAGGTGGCCAGAACATCGCGAACCTGAACCTTGCGCACGTGCAGAAGCGCATCGAGATCGCCAACTACGAGAAGGCGATCCAGTCGGCGTTCCGCGAAGTGGCTGACGGATTGGCGGCACGCGGCACGTACGACCAGCAGATCGCGGCGCTCGAGCGCAACGAGCACGCGCAGCAGCGACGTTACGACCTGTCGGACCTGCGTTACAAGAACGGTGTCGACAGCTACCTGTCGGTGCTGACCGCGCAGACGGATCTGTACAACGCACAGCAGTCGCTGATCAGCGCACGTCTGGCACGCTGGACGAACCTGGTCACCCTGTACCGTGCGCTGGGCGGCGGGTGGGTTCAGCGCGCCGGCGAAACGCCGCGTGCGCCGGATGCACCGGTCGACTACGACAAGGCGGCCGCTCCGGCGCCTGCGTCGGCAGCAGCGACGAACGGGTAAGCAAGCGCAAGGAAGGGCAGGAGCGGTCTACCGCGCTTGCCCTTCGAGCCGGCTGTATGCGGAAACGAAAACGCCACGGACGAAAGTCCGTGGCGTTTTCTTTTGTGCGCTCGAATCGCGCGGTGTGAAGACGGTTGGGGTGACGATGCGCGCATCGGACTCCGGTGCCGCTTGTTGCGCCGGACGCATTCATCCTGCGTGGCCAACCGGCATCCCCGGCCGCGCCCGCGGGCGACCGGCCTTCACGCGCCATGACCGACTGTTCCACCGTCCAACTGCCCAACTGCCCAACTGCCCAACTGCCCAACTGCCCAACTGCCCGCCGGTCCGAATATCCGCCCGTCCACCTGTCCGACCGATCATCGCGCACCATCCAGCCTCCCCAAAGCAAAACGCCACGGCATGCCGTGGCGTTTTCGTTACCGCTTCTTCGCGCCGTCGTCCGGCGCGTGGCGATCAGTGATGCACGTCGGCGGGACGCCCGTCGAAGTCATGTCCGGCGCGGCGGATGTCGCAGCGCGCATCCTTCTCGCCTTTCACGCCGTTGAACACGATGTTCAGGATCACGGCCGTCGCCGATGCCAGCAGGATGCCGCTGTGCAGGATCGGGGCGAGCGCGGGCGGCAGCTTCGAGAAGAAGTGCGGCGACACGACCGGCACGAGGCCCATGCCGACGCTCACGGCGACGATGAACAGGTTGTGCGTGTTGTTCACGAAGTCGACCTTCGACAGCACCTTGATGCCGTTCGCCGCCACCATCCCGAACATCACGATGCCCGCACCGCCGAGCACGAACGGCGGCACCGATGCGACGACCTGCGCCATCTTCGGGAACAGGCCGAGCAGCACGAGGATCACGCCGCCGGTGGCGCACACGAACCGGCTCTTCACGCCCGTCACGCCGATCAGGCCGACGTTCTGCGAGAACGACGTATGCGGGAACGAGTTGAAGATGCCGCCGATCAGCGTGCCGAGGCCGTCGACGCGCAGGCCGCGCACGAGGCGCTCCTGGTTGACCGGGCGATCGACCATGTCGCCAACCGCGAGGAACATGCCGGTCGATTCGATGAACGTGACGAACATCACCGTGACCATCGTCACGATCGACAGCGGGTCGAAGTGCGGCAGGCCGAAGTGGAACGGCATCACGAAGCCGACCCACGGTGCGTGCGCGACGCCGTCGGTATTCACGCGGCCGATCGCGAAGGCGATCGCGAAGCCGGCGACGATGCCGAGCAGCACCGAGATGTTCGCGATGAAGCCGCGGCCGTACTTGTTGATCAGCAGGATCAGTGTCAGCACGAGCAGCGACAGGCCGAGATAGACGGGGCTGCCGTACTCGGGATTGCCGACGCCGCCGGCCGCCCAGTTGATGCCGACTTCCATCAGCGACAGCCCGATCACCGCGATCACGGTGCCGACGACCACTGGCGGGAAGAACCGCAACAGCTTGCCGATCATCGGCGCCAGCACGATGCCGATGATGCCGGCCGCGATGGTCGAGCCGAAGATGTCGAGGATGCCGAGGCCGGGGTTGGTGCCGATCGCGATCATCGGGCCGACTGCCGCGAACGTGCAGCCCATGATGACGGGCAGGCGGATCCCGAAGACCCACAGGCCGAGCGTCTGGATCAGCGTGGCGATGCCGCACGAAAACAGATCGGCGCTGATCAGAAACGCGATCTGGTCTTTCGGCAGCTTGAGCGCGGCGCCGACGATAAGCGGCACGGCGACAGCGCCGGCGTACATGACGAGGACGTGTTGCAGGCCAAGCGTTACCAGCTTGCCGGTCGGCAGCACTTCATCGCACGGATGGACCGTGTTCGATTGCATCTGTCTCACTCCATGATCTTGTTTTCGGGGTGATACGAAATTATTCGGAATGAATCCACGCAACAAGAGTGCTGGGTACTATTCCGTTCTTTGCTGGTTCGATATGCCATTTCGGCATGCAACAGGGTGTCGATCATCGGGAAACAGCCGCAGGAGTGAGGTTTCCCGGTTTTATAGCCCTTCAAAATAGCGCTGGCCCCCGTGTCAAATATAGGCCGCTTTATGGTGTGTATCGGGCGCGGTGCATAGTGGCAAAAAGTGCCTGGGGAAAATCGTGCCGGGTTAACCCGCGAACGGCTGCTTTTGCCCGCAAGGTGCAGCCGGGTGGAACCCGGTCGGCGGCCGCGATTTCTGCCTGCCGCGGTGGCGGCAAAAAACGGGGCGCGCATCGCGATCCCGTTATCATCGACATCCGTTCATACGAATTGGCCTTCACGTCATGCGCCTGCTCGGAATCGACCTTGGCACCGGCTCCGTCAAACTCGTCACGCTCGATGCCGATGGCGTCGAGCGCGCGGTCGCGAGCGAACCTTATGCGCTGTCGTCGCCGCAGCCCGGCTGGGCGGAGATTGCGCCCGACACATGGTGGCAGGCGCTCGTGCGCGCAGCCGCGCGGCTGCCGGCCGACGAGCGTGCGCAGGTGGCGGCGATCGGGTTCTCGGGGCAGATGCACGGCGTCGTGCTGATCGACGCGGTGGGGCAGCCGGTGCGGCCCGCGCTGCTGTGGCCTGACACGCGCGCGGTGCGCGAAGCGGATGCGGCCGATGGGTCCGCTGCCGGTTTGCCCGTCGCCGGTTTGCCCGTCGCACCGAATCCCGTCGCACCGGGCATGGCCGGCCCGCTGTTGCGCTGGCTGGCCACGCACGAACCCGATGCGCTGCACGCCGCGCGCTGGGCCGTGCAGCCGAAGGACTGGCTGCGCATCGCGCTGGGCGGCGACGTCGCGGCCGATCCGAGCGATGCGTGCGCGACTGCGCTCGCGACACCCGATGGTGAATGGGATCTTGCATTGATCGACGCGCTCGGCCTGCCGGCCGACCGGTTCGCGCCGGTCCTTCCGTCGACTGCGCGCTGCGGCACGCTCGGCGCGCAGGCTGCCGCGACACTCGGCCTGCCGGCCGGCGTGCCGCTGGCGACGGGCGCGGCCGACACCGCCTGCGCGGCGCTCGGCAGCGGGCTCGCCGCGGCCGGTGACGCGCTGCTGACGACGGGCAGCGGCGGCCAGATCGTCGTGCTCGCGGATGCGCTGCCGCCCGCGCGACGCGGGCTGCATCGCTATCGCGCGGCGGCCGGCGGTGGCTATTACACGATGGCCGCGATGCAGAACGTGGGCTTGGCGCTCGAAGCCGTGCGCGGCTGGCTCGGCTACGCGCAGTGGGCCGATGCGTATGACGAAGCGTTCGCCCACGCGGCGTCGGAACGCCTGTGCTTCCTGCCGTACCTGACGGGCGAGCGTTCGCCGTGGATGAACCCCGATGCGCGCGGCGGCTGGCTCGGCCTCGGGCTCGGCGACACGCGCGGCGCGATGATGCGCGCCGCGTTCGAAGGCGTCGCGTTCGCGTTGCGCGCCGGGCTCGATGCGATCCGCGATGCCGATCGCGGCGATCTGGTCACGATGCTGCGTCTCGCGGGCGGCGGCTCGGTCGATCCGCGCTGGCGCCAGCTGCTGGCCGACGCGCTGGGTGCGTCGCTCCACGCGATCGACTGCCCGAACGCCGCGACGCGCGGCGCCGCGCTGCTCGCGGGCGTCGCGATCGGGCACTGGCGGGAAGACGCGTTGCATACGCTGGCGCCGGCCGCGTCGCCGGTCGCCGCGCCGCGCGACGATCGCTCGCTAGCCGTGCGCCACGCACGCTTCCTCGATCTGTATGCGCGAACGGATGCATGGTTCACGACGGGCGTTTAAACTCGAACACTTGTTCTTTTGCGCCAGCGATGACGCATCGTGGCAAGCCGGCGACCGTTTCCCGCACGCGATGCGCGGCCGGACCGGCCATCATGGCGAGCACGAGATTCTTTCACCGTGCCGCGCGCGATGCCGCGCGGCACGGTTCCGACCGCTTTGCATGGAACCCGGTGCGAAGCATGGGACCGGCGTCGGTGCTGGTGCATCCCCGCCGGTCGGCATGAGCGCTGACGCGCCAACCCGGGCCGACCTCACACACAGACAGGAGTCACACGATGAAGACGAAAGCAGCGATTGCATGGAAGGCGGGCGCGCCGCTGACGATCGAGGAAGTCGATCTGGAAGGGCCGCGCGCCGGCGAAGTGCTGATCGAGGTGAAGGCGACGGGCATCTGTCACACCGACTACTACACGCTGTCGGGCGCCGATCCGGAAGGGATCTTCCCGGCGATCCTCGGCCATGAAGGCGCGGGCGTCGTGGTCGACGTCGGCCCCGGCGTCGGCACCCTGCGCAAGGGCGACCACGTGATTCCGCTCTACACGCCGGAATGCCGCGAGTGCAAGTTCTGCCTGTCGCGCAAGACCAACCTGTGCCAGAAGATCCGCGCGACGCAGGGCAAGGGGTTGATGCCCGACGCGACGTCGCGCTTCTCGCTCGACGGCAAGCCGCTGTTCCACTACATGGGCACGTCGACGTTCTCGAACTACATCGTCGTGCCGGAGATCGCGGTCGCGAAGGTGCGCGAGGACGCGCCGTTCGACAAGATCTGCTACATCGGCTGCGGCGTGACGACGGGCGTCGGCGCGGTCGTGTACTCGGCGAAGGTCGAAGCCGGCGCGAACGTCGTCGTGTTCGGCCTCGGCGGCATTGGCCTGAACGTGATCCAGGGCGCGAAGATGGTCGGCGCGGACAAGATCATCGGCGTCGACATCAACCCGAAGCGCGTCGAACTCGCGAAGAAGTTCGGGATGACGCATTTCATCAACCCGAACGAAGTCGAGAACGTGGTCGACCACATCGTGCAGCTGACCGACGGCGGCGCGGACTACTCGTTCGAATGCGTGGGCAACGTGAAGCTGATGCGCCAGGCGCTCGAGTGCACGCACAAGGGCTGGGGCCAGTCGTTCATCATCGGCGTGGCGGCAGCGGGCGAGGAAATCAGCACGCGTCCGTTCCAGCTCGTGACGGGCCGCGAATGGAAGGGCTCGGCGTTCGGCGGCGCGCGCGGCCGCACCGACGTGCCGAAGATCGTCGACTGGTACATGGAAGGCAAGATCAACATCGACGACCTGATCACGCACACGCTGCCGCTCGAGCGGATCAACGAAGGCTTCGACCTGATGAAGGCCGGCGAGTCGATCCGTTCGGTCGTGCTGTACTGACCGGGAGCGTACCGCGATGCTCGAACTCGTTTCCTCGCATGCGTGCCACGGCGGCGAGCAGCGTTTCTACCGTCACGATTCGGCGGCCATCGGCCTGCCGATGAAGTTCTCGGTGTACCTGCCGCCGCAGGCCGCGCACGGCCGCGTGCCGGCGCTGTTCTATCTCGCGGGGCTCACGTGCACCGACGAGACGTTCGCGATCAAGGCCGGCGCGCAGCAATACGCGGCGCAGCACGGCATCGCGCTCGTGATGCCCGACACGAGCCCGCGCGGCGCGGGCGTGCCGGGCGAGACCGACGCATGGGACTTCGGCGTTGGCGCGGGCTTCTACGTCGATGCGACCGAGGCGCCGTGGTCCGCGCATTACCGGATGGAGTCGTACGTGACGGGTGAGCTGCGCGAGCTGGTCGCGGCCGAGCTGCCGATCGACGGCGCGCGGCTCGGGATCTTCGGCCATTCGATGGGCGGGCACGGCGCGCTGACGCTCGCGTTGCGCCATCCGGGCCTGTACCGGTCGGTGTCGGCGTTCGCGCCGATCGCCGCGCCGACGCGCTGCCCGTGGGGCGAGAAGGCGTTCTCGGGTTATCTGGGCGCCGATCGCGAAGCGTGGAAGGCACACGACGCGAGCGAACTCGTCGCGCGCGCCGATGCGCCGAAGTTCGCGGACGGCATCCTGGTCGATCAGGGCCTCGCCGACCAGTTCCTCGCGAACCAGTTGAACCCCGACGTGTTCGAAGCCGCGTGCGCGAAGGCCGGCCAGCCGCTGACGCTGCGTCGTCATGCAGGCTACGACCACGGCTACTACTTCATCTCGACGTTCATCGCCGATCACATCGCGCATCACGCGCGCGTGCTCGCACGGTGAGCGGGCAGGGAAGCAGGTAACGCACACGGCGCGCCGCACGATCGCGGGCGCATGCGAAAACGCCGGCGCTGCCCTCGGGCACGCCGGCGTTTTTCATTACCTTCGGGCGGTGATCCGCCAGGCGGCAATCAGTGGCGCCGCATCAGGCTCGCGCCGTACACGAGTGCCGACAACGCGGTGATCCAGAAGCTCGTCGGCCAGTCGGTGTGATACGCGAGCACGATACCGAGCCACGCTTCGAACAACGCGAACAGCGCGGCGAGCAGCACGCCGGTCGACAGCCGCGTCGTCACGTTCTGCGCGGCGGCAGCCGGCCCGACCAGCAGCGTGAACACCAGCAGCACGCCGACGATCTGCGTCGCCGCGGCGACCGCGAGCGCGCACACCGCGAGGAACAGCATCGACACCGTGCGCAACGACACGCCCTTGGCTTCGGCCAGTTCGGGCTGCAGCGACGCGAACAGCAGCGGCCGCGCGATCAGCGCGAGCGCGAGCAGGCTCACGGCGCCGATGCCGGCGAGCACCGCGAGCGTGTCGTGGCTTACCGCGAGCACGTTGCCGAACAGCAGCGCGGTGACCTGCGTGGCGAACGACGTGTAGAAATGCAGGAACAGCAGGCCGAAGCCGAGCGCGCCGGACAGGATCACGCCGATCGCGACGTCGCGGCCCGCGAGCTTCTCGCCGAGCGCGCCCATCCCGATCCCGGCCGCGAGCGTGAAGCCGACCATCCCCCAGATCGGCGAGATGCCGAGCAGCACCGCGCCCGTCGCGCCGGTGAAGCCGACGTGCGACAGCGCATGGCCGGCGAAGGTCTGCCCGCGCAGCACCAGGAAGTAGCCGACGATGCCCGCGAGCACCGCGACGATCCCCGACGCCGCGAAGGCGTTGATCATGAAGTCGTATTCAAACATCGTGCGAATGCCCGGGATGAGCGTGTCCGTGGTGGTGATGGCCGTGGCCGCCGCCACCGCCGTGCGAGTGGCCGTCGTCGTCCTCGTGTTCGTGGTCGTGCTTCTCGATCTCGACGTCGCCCGACATCACGAAGATCTTGCCGTTCACGCGCATCACGTCGATCGGCGAACCGTAGAGCCGCGACAGCACCGGCTTCGTGATCACCTCGTCGACGGTGCCGAGCGCGGCGACGCCGTTGCCGAGATACAGCACGCGATCGAGCGCGTTCAGCAGCGGGTTCAGTTCGTGCGCGGAGAACAGCACGGTGATGCCGAGCTCGCGCTGCACGTTGCGCACGAGCTCGACGACGCCGCGCTGGTGGTTCGGGTCGAGGCTGATCAGCGGCTCGTCGAGCAGCAGCAGCTTCGGGCTGCCGAGCAGGCATTGCGCGAGCAGCAGGCGCTGCCGCTCGCCGCCGGACAGCTCCGACAGCGGCCGGCGCGCAAGCGTCGGGCCGCCGACGAGATCGAGCACGCGGTCGACGTCGCGGCGCGTCGCCGCGTTCGTGTGCGGCAGCCCCCAGCGGTGGCCGTCGGCGGCCATCGCAACGAAGTCGTAGCCGCGCATCCGGCGGTTTGCGAGGCCGCTGCGGATCTGCGGCATGTAGCCGATCGACGCATTGCCGCGCACGACCGGCACGCCGCCGACGGACAGCGTGCCGGCCGACACGGGCACGAGGCCGAGCACCGCGCGCATCAGCGTCGTCTTGCCCGCGCCGTTCGGCCCGAGCACGCCGACGAATTCGCCGGGTTCGATCGAGAAGCTGACGTCGCGCAGGATCGTGCGTCCGCCCAGTTCGAGCGTGACGCGATCGACGGCGAGTGCGTGAGGAGTGACGGTCATGTCGTTACGGTGGTTTATTGCTTGCCGGCTGCCAGCGCGGCCGAGAGCGCGTCGAGCTGGCCGGCCATCCATTGCTGGAAGGTCTTGCCGGCCGGCTGCGTCTCGGTGACGCTGACGGTCGGCACGCCGCCGTCGCGCGCGATCTTCAGCATGCGCTTGGTCATCGGTTCTTCAGCCTGGCTGTTGTAGATCAGCACGCGCACCTGCTTCTTGCGCAGGTCGTTCTCGAATGCGGCGACGTCCTGCGCGCTCGCCTCGGTGTCGTTCATCGTCGCGAGCTGGAAGCGCTGGTTGCGCATGTCGAGGCCGATCGCGTCGGACATGTAGCCGAACACGGGCTCGGTGGCCGTGACCGGCACGCCCTTGTACTGCGCGCGCAGCGCGGCGACCTTGTCGTCGACGGGCTTCAGCGACGCGACGAACTTCTGCAGGTTCGCGTCGTATTCGGCCTTGTTCGCCGGGTCGGCGCGGCCGAGCTCGGCCGCGATCGCGCGCGCGGCGGCCGGCATCGTCGCCGGGTCGTACCACAGGTGCGGGTTGTCGCCGGCCTTCTTGCCGACCAGATCGGCGACGACGATCGTCGCGCGCTTCGCCTGCTTGGACGCGCCGAGCAGCTTGCTCATCCACGGGTCGTAGTTGGCGCCGTTGTAGATCACGACCTGCGCGTGCTGGAGCGCGCGGGCCGTTTTCGGGCTCGCTTCGAACAGGTGCGGATCCTGGTCCGGATTGCTGAGGATGCTCGTGACCGCGACGTGGCTGCCGCCGATTTGCGTCGCGACATCGCCGTAGAAATTCTCGGCGGCCACGACGTTGACGGTCGCGGCCTGCGCGAATGCGGGCGCCGCGAGCGACAGCGCGGCGACGGCGGCGGCGAGCCAGCGGACAGGCGACAGGGCACGCCGCGGCGCGCGCTTCAGGGCAATGGACATGGAACTCCTCGTTGGAAGGGGCGGCGCGTGCGCCGCGCGATGCGCGTCAGCGTTGCACCGGCTTGTGCTTGCAGTGCCCGCACAGGCCGCTCAGCTCGACGACCTGGTGGTGGACTTCGAAACCGTGTGCGGGCTCGCTCGCGGACAACTGCTTCGCGAGGTCGCCGCCGGGAATCTCGACGGTGTCGCCGCACGAATCGCAGATCAGGAACTGGCCTTCGTGCGGCACGCCGATCTCGCAGCATGCGAAGAACGCGTTCTTCGATTCGATCCGGTGGATGAAGCCGTGCTCGACGAGGAAATCCAGCGCGCGATAGACGGTCGTGGGCGGCACGCGGCCGCGCTGCGGCTCGAGTTCGGCGAGCAGGTCGTACGCGCCGATCGGGCGCTGCGCAGCCAGCACGCGTTCGTAGACCTGGCGGCGCAGCGGCGTCCACGCGAGCCCGTGCTCGGCGGCGAATGCGTCGGCCCGGGACAGCCGGGCGTCAATGGACGATGAGGTAGCCATGGCGTGAAGCAGGGCGTGAAACAAAGTATGGCGATGATATAACGTATCGCCGTGCCGTGCAGCGCGAATTCCCCTTTTCGTCCTCGCTCCGTCCCCTTCATCGCCGATCCGACCGCGCCGCACCGTGCGCGCTGTGCCTTGCCGGGCGTGCGCGGCGGGTTGCCGCGGTGCGCCGTCGTGCCGCAGCGCGTCATAGAAAGCCGTCACGTCGCCTTGACAGCGCGAATCGCGTATCCGATCATTCGATCACTAACAGAGCAATTGATCGGTTGGCGAGCGTTCGCTCACCTCGCGGCCGTCGTGAAGCAGAACGAACCGGAGACAGCCAGTGAGACTGGAAGACAAGGTCGCGATCCTGACGGGCGCCGCAAGCGGCATCGGCGAGGCGGTCGCGCAACGCTATCTGGACGAGGGCGCACGCTGCGTGCTCGTCGACCTGAAGCCGGCAGGCGGCTCGCTCGCGCGGCTCATCGAGGCGAACCCCGGCCGCGCGGTGGCCGTCACCGCGGACGTCACGCGCCGCGACGACATCGAGCGGATCGTCGCGACGACGGTCGAGCGCTTCGGCGGCGTCGACATCCTGTTCAACAACGCGGCGCTGTTCGACATGCGCCCGATCCTCGACGAATCGTGGGACGTGTTCGACCGGCTGTTCTCGGTCAACGTGAAAGGGCTGTTCTTCCTGATGCAGGCCGTCGCGCAGCGGATGGTCGAGCAGGGGCGCGGCGGCAAGATCGTCAACATGTCGTCGCAGGCCGGGCGTCGTGGCGAGGCACTCGTTTCGCACTACTGCGCGACCAAGGCCGCGGTGATCAGCTATACGCAGTCGGCCGCGCTCGCGCTCGCGCCGCACCGGATCAACGTGAACGGCATCGCGCCGGGCGTCGTCGACACGCCGATGTGGGAGCAGGTCGATGCGCTGTTCGCGCGCTACGAGAACCGGCCGCTCGGCGAGAAGAAGCGGCTCGTCGGCGAAGCCGTGCCGCTCGGCCGCATGGGCGTGCCGGGCGACCTGACCGGCGCGGCGCTGTTCCTCGCGTCGTCCGACGCCGACTACGTTACCGCCCAGACGCTGAACGTCGACGGCGGCAACTGGATGAGCTGATATGGTGCCGCTCGCACGCGCCATTTGCCGGCCGGCTCGCGACGCAGCGGTGTCGCCGCACGCCGCGGCCGCCGTCGAACGAGGAGGGGCCGCCTGATGGCCGAGATCGTCGTTGCCGGCGAACTGCTCGCCGAATTCGTCGCCGCCGAGCGCGGCCAGGGTTTCGATGCGCCGGGCCTGTTCGAAGGGCCGTTTCCGAGCGGTGCGCCGGCAATCTTCGCCGACCAGGCCGCGCGGCTCGGCGCACGCGTCGCGTATGCGGGCTGCGTCGGTCGCGATGCATTCGGCGACGCGATCGTCGCGCGGCTCGAACGCGATGGCGTCGACGTCGCGCGCATCCGTCGCGTCGCGCGCCCGACCGGCACCGCGTTCGTCGCGTATCGCGAAGACGGCTCGCGCAGCTTCGTCTATACGCTGTCCACCAGCGCGGCCGCGTGCGTCGATGCGCCCGATGTCGATACCGCGATGTTCGACGGCTGCCGCTATTTCCACGTGATGGGCTCGTCGCTGACGAGCGAATCGGCGATCGCGGCCGTGCAGCGCGGCGTGATCGAGGCGGCGCGCGCCGGCGCGAAAGTGTCGTTCGATCCGAACGTGCGGCCCGAAATGCTGAGCTTTCGCCCGATGCGCGCGGCACTCGACGTGATGCTCGACGCATGCCACCTGTTCCTGCCGAGCGAAGCCGATCTGCCGTTCTTCTGCGGGCCGCAGCCGGCCGAGCGCGCGATCGCGGGCCTGCTCGCGACGCATCCGCTGCTCGAACGTGTCGTGCTGAAACGCGGCGCGCAAGGCAGCGTCGCGTTCGATCGCGCGAACCGGGCGGAGGCTCCGGCGTTTCAGGTCGATGAACTCGACCCGACCGGAGCCGGCGACTGCTTCGGCGGCACGCTGGTCGCGAGCCTCGTCGCCGGCATGCCGATCGAGGTCGCACTGCGCCGCGCGAACGCGGCCGGGGCGATCGCGGTCACGCGGCGCGGCCCGATGGAAGGTAACAGCAGCGCGGCCGAAATCGACCGCTTCCTGACCGAACGAGGTATTGCATGTCCGGCCTGACGACCTTCGCCGAACGCTCGCGCACCGCGCATGCGGACGCGGTGCTGCGGATGATCTTCGACGCGAACCGCGCGGACGCGCAGCGCGGCATCTATTCGATCTGCAGCGCGCACCGGCTCGTGCTGGAGGCCGCATGCGAAGCGGCGCGCGCGGACGGTTCGCCTCTGCTGATCGAGGCGACCTGCAACCAGGTGAACCATCTCGGCGGCTATACGGGCATGACGCCCGCCGATTTCCGCCGCGACGTCGACGCGATTGCGCAACGTTGCGGGCTTGCGCCGTCGGCGCTCGTGCTCGGCGGCGACCACCTCGGCCCGAATCCGTGGCGGCATCGGCGCGCAGCCGACGCAATGCGCGAAGCGGGCGCGATGGTCGCCGCGTACGTCGAAGCCGGCTTCGAAAAGATCCACCTCGATGCGAGCATGGCGTGCGCGGACGATCCGGTGCGGCTCGACGATCGCACGATCGCCGCACGCGCGGCCGAACTGTGCCGCGCGGCGGAAGACGCGGCTGCGCGCGCCGGCATGGCGCCCGTCTACGTGATCGGCACCGAGGTGCCGACACCGGGCGGCGAAGTCAGCGGCAGCGGCGACGATGCGGCGATCGCGCAGATCGCGGTCACGCGCAGCGACAGCATCGCGGCGACGCTCGATGCGCACCGCCACGCGTTCGCGGCGGCCGGGCTCGACGATGCATGGACGCGTGTCGTGGCGATCGTCGCGCAGCCGGGTGTCGACTTCGACGATCGCCACGTGCTCGACTACGACAGCGCCAGGGCCGCGTCGCTCGGCGCGAGTATCCTGCAGACACCGCGTCTCGTGTTCGAAGCGCATTCGACCGACTACCAGACCGAGGGCGCACTCGCCGCGCTCGTGCGCGACCACTTCGCGGTGCTGAAGGTCGGCCCGGCGCTGACGTTCGCGCTGCGCGAGGCGCTGTTCGCGCTGACCTTCATCGAGGACGCGCTGATTGGCGAGCTCGCGCAGCGCTCGCGGTTGCGCGACGTCGTCGACGCCGCGATGCGTGCGCAGCCCGAGCACTGGGCACCGTACTACCGTGGCGACGAAACCGAGCAGCGGCTCGCGCGCCAGTTCAGCTACAGCGACCGGATCCGCTACTACTGGCTGCAGCCGGCCGTCGCGGCCGCGGTCGAGCAACTCTTCGACAACCTCGCGCGGCAGCCGGTGCCGGAAACGCTCGTCGCGCAGTGGTTGCCGGACGTGTACGCGGCTTGCCGCGCGGGCGGCCTCGCAAAAGAGCCGCGCGCCTGGGTGCGCCACCGGATACGCGACGTGATCGCGCACTATGCGCGCGCGTGCGGAATGCAGCGGCCGGCGTGACGGGCCGCGAAGGAAACGCAGTACCGACGACACTTCGAACAAACACAGGAGACATGCCATGCAACGAAAGATGCTCGACGCCGCCGCGCGCTGCTTCGCCGGAGCCGCGCTCGCGACGGCGGCCAGCGCCGCGTCCGCCGGCACGCTGACGATCGCGACGCTGAACAATCCCGACATGATCGAGCTGAAGAAGCTGTCGCCGGCGTTCGAGAAGGCGAACCCGGACATCAAGCTGAACTGGGTGATCCTCGAGGAGAACGTGCTGCGCCAGCGCGCGACGACCGACATCACGACCGGCAGCGGCCAGTTCGACGTGATGGCGATCGGCACCTACGAGACGCCGCAGTGGGGCAAGCGCGGCTGGCTCGCGCCGATGACGGGCCTGCCCGCCGACTACGACCTGAACGACATCGTGAAGACCGCGCGCGACAGCCTGTCGTACAACGGCCAGCTGTACGCGCTGCCGTTCTACGTCGAGAGCTCGATGACGTTCTACCGCAAGGACCTGTTCGCGGCGAAGGGGCTGAAGATGCCCGACCAGCCGACCTACGACCAGATCGCCGAATTCGCGGACAAGCTCACCGACAAGGCGAAGGGCACCTACGGGATCTGCCTGCGCGGCAAGGCCGGCTGGGGCGAGAACATGGCGTACGTGTCGACGGTCGTGAACACGTTCGGCGGGCGCTGGTTCGACGAGAACTGGAATGCGCAGCTCACGTCGCCGGAATGGAAGAAGGCGATCACGTTCTACGTGAACCTGCTGAAGAAAGACGGCCCGCCGGGAGCGAGCTCGAACGGCTTCAACGAGAACCTGACCCTGACCGCATCGGGCAAGTGCGCGATGTGGATCGATGCGACGGTCGCGGCCGGCATGCTCTATAACAAACAGCAGTCGCAGGTCGCCGACAAGATCGGCTTCGCGGCCGCGCCGGTCGCGGCCACGCCGAAGGGCTCGCACTGGCTGTGGGCGTGGGCGCTGGCCGTGCCGAAGACGTCGAAGCAGCAGGACGCCGCACGCAAGTTCATCGCGTGGGCGACGTCGAAGCAGTACATCGAGATGGTCGGCAAGGATGAAGGCTGGGCGTCGGTGCCGCCGGGCACGCGCACGTCGACGTATCAGCGCCCCGAGTACAAGGCCGCCGCGCCGTTCTCGGACTTCGTGCTGAAGGCGATCGAGACGGCCGACCCGAACGATCCGTCGCTGAAGAAGGTGCCGTACACGGGCGTGCAGTACGTCGGGATTCCTGAATTCCAGTCGTTCGGCACGGTGGTCGGCCAGTCGATCGCCGGTGCGGTGGCCGGCCAGATGACGGTCGACCAGGCGCTTGCCGCCGGGCAGGCCGCCGCCGACCGCGCAGTGCGGCAGGCCGGCTACAAGAAGTAACGCGGCCCGCACCGTGCGCGCTGGCGCACGGTGCGCGTCGTCGAAGCTGACAGGCGGGCAAGCCTTCGCGCCCGCGCATCAACCGGAGGGACTCCGATCATGCGTCACCTGCGTCTTCCCCTGAGCCATGCTCACGCGCCGTCGGTCGGCGACGCGTCGTCGCCGCCCGGCGCGCCGCGCCGCACGCGCGGCGGTGCGAGCTGGCTCGTCTCGCCGTCCGTCGCGGTGCTGCTGCTGTGGATGTCGATTCCGCTCGCGATGACGATCTGGTATTCGTTCTCGCGCTACAACCTGCTGAACCCGGACGTGAAGGGTTTCGCCGGGCTCGACAACTACCGCTTCCTCGCGACCGATCCGTCGTTCCTGCCCGCGATCTGGCACACGCTCGTGCTGATCGGCGCGGTGCTCGCGATCACGGTGATCGGCGGCGTGCTGATGTCCGTGCTGTTCGACCGCAAGTTCTACGGGCAGGGCGTCGCCCGCCTGCTCGCGATCGCGCCGTTCTTCGTGATGCCGACCGTGTCCGCGCTGATCTGGAAGAACATGATCCTGCATCCGGTGTACGGGCTCGTCGCGAACGCGATGCGTGCGCTCGGGATGACGCCGATCGACTGGTTCGCCGATTACCCGCTCACCGCGGTGATCATCATCGTCGCGTGGCAGTGGCTGCCGTTCGCGTTCCTTATCCTGTTCACCGCGATCCAGTCGCTCGACCAGGAGCAGAAGGAAGCCGCACGCATCGACGGCGCGGGCCCGATCGCGATGTTCTTCTACATCACGCTGCCGCACCTGAAGCGCGCGATCGCCGTGGTCGTGATGATGGAGACGATCTTCCTGCTGTCGATTTTCGCGGAAATCTATACGACGACCGGCGGCGGCCCCGGCGACGCGACGACCAACCTGTCGTACCTGATCTATGCGCTCGGCCTGCAGCAGTTCGACGTCGGCCTCGCGTCCGCCGGCGGCATCATCGCCGTGGTGGTTGCGAACGTCGTGTCGTTCTTCCTCGTGCGGATGCTCGCGCGCAACCTGAAGGGAGAGTACGAGAAATGAGCGACCTGACCTTCGAAGGCCGGCGCGTGCCGGCCGTGTTCGACCTCGTGCGGCGCGCGCTGCCCGGCACGCTCGCATGGCTGATCGCGCTGCTGCTGTTCTTTCCGATCTTCTGGATGGCGATCACCGCGTTCAAGACCGAGCAGCAGGCGTATGCGTCGACGCTGTTCTTCATCCCGACGCTCGACAGCTTCCGCGAGGTATTCGCGCGCAGCAACTACTTCGCGTTCGCGTGGAATTCGGTGCTGATCTCGGCGGGCGTCACGGTGATCTCGCTGCTGTTCGCGGTGCCGGCCGCGTACGCGATGGCGTTCTTCCCGAACCACCGCACGCAGAAGGTGCTGCTGTGGATGCTGTCGACCAAGATGATGCCGTCGGTCGGCGTGCTCGTGCCGATCTACCTGCTGTGGAAGAACGCGGGGCTGCTCGATACCGTGTCGGGCCTCGTGATCGTCTACACGCTGATCAACCTGCCGATCGCGGTGTGGATGACCTTCACGTACTTCAACGAGATCCCGAAGGACATCCTCGAAGCGGGGCGCATCGACGGCGCGTCGACGTGGCAGGAGATCGTCTACCTGCTGATGCCGATGGCGCTGCCGGGGCTCGCGTCCACCGCGCTGCTGCTCGTGATCCTGTCGTGGAACGAGGCGTTCTGGAGCATCAACCTGTCGAGCTCGAACGCGGCGCCGCTGACCGTGTTCATCGCGTCGTACTCGAGCCCCGAGGGGCTGTTCTGGGCGAAGCTGTCCGCGGCTTCGTTGCTGGCCGTCGCACCGATCCTGATCGTCGGCTGGCTGTCGCAGAAGCAGCTCGTGCGCGGGCTCACGTTCGGAGCCGTCAAATGACCGCGATGAACGTCCTGATCTGCGATTGCGACGGCGTGCTGATCGACAGCGAAGCGGTGGCGGCCGACGTGATCGTGCGCGAACTCGATGCCCGCTGGCCGGGTGTCGATGCGCGGCCCGCCGTGATGCCGCTGCTCGGGCTGCGGATCGAACGCGTGCTGGCCGGCGCGGGCGAGGCCGTCGGCCGCACGCTGTCGAACGACGATGTCGTCGAAATCCGCGCCGCGGTCGAGGCGGCGGCCGTCAATGCGCCGATGGTCGACGGCATCGATGCGGCGTTGGCCGCGATTCAACTGACGACGGCCTGCGCGAGCAACAGCTACCGCGCGTACGTCGAGGCGGCGCTGGCGCGCACGGGCCTCGCGCGCTTCTTCGGTAACCGGCTGTTCTGCGCGGATGCCGTCGCGCGGCCGAAGCCGGCGCCCGACGTGTATCTCGCCGCTGCGCGCACGCTCGGCGTCGCGCCGGCCCAGTGCCTCGTGGTCGAGGATAGCGTGACCGGCATCACCGCGGCGGCCGCGGCCGGCATGACCGTGCTCGGCTTCGTCGGCGGCGGGCACGCGTCGGCC
Source organism: Burkholderia lata (assembly GCF_000012945.1). NCBI lineage: Bacteria > Pseudomonadati > Pseudomonadota > Betaproteobacteria > Burkholderiales > Burkholderiaceae > Burkholderia > Burkholderia lata. The sequence goes on along the minus strand of NC_007510.1, from coordinate 3,047,057 downwards.
GCGCAGATCGACGCGCTGCGCGGAATCGGCGCGCGTCACGTATTCGACGACATGCACGAGCTACCCGGCTACGTCGCGCGCTGGCAGGCGACCGGCGCGGTACTGCCGAACTGACAATCACTGGCAACGCCAAGGCGCCGCGCTCGACGCGGCGCATCACGAACGAACGGAGACAGATCATGGCAAGCGTGCTCCTGCGCAATATCGCGAAGCGCTACGACGACACCGAAGTGCTGCGCAACGTGAACCTCGACATCGCCGACGGCGAATTCGTCGTGTTCGTCGGCCCGAGCGGCTGCGGCAAATCCACGCTGATGCGGATGATCGCCGGTCTCGAGGATATTTCGAGCGGCGACCTGCTGATCGACGGCGCGAAGGTCAACGACGTGCCGAGCGCGAAGCGCGGCATCGCGATGGTGTTCCAGTCGTATGCGCTGTACCCGCACATGACGCTGTACGACAACATGGCGTTCGGGCTGAAGCTCGCGGGCGCGAAGAAGCCGGAGATCGACCAGGCCGTGAAGCAGGCCGCGAAGATCCTGCACATCGACCATCTGCTCGATCGCAAGCCGAAGCAGCTGTCGGGCGGCCAGCGGCAGCGCGTCGCGATCGGCCGTGCGATCACGCGCAAGCCGAAGGTGTTCCTGTTCGACGAGCCGCTGTCGAACCTCGACGCGGCGTTGCGCGTGAAGATGCGGCTGGAGTTCGCGCGGCTGCACGACGAGCTGAAGACAACGATGATCTACGTGACGCACGACCAGGTCGAGGCGATGACGCTCGCGGACAAGATCGTTGTGCTGTCGGGCGGCGCGGTGCAGCAGGTCGGTACGCCGAACGAGCTGTATCACGCGCCGGCGAACCAGTTCGTCGCGGGCTTCATCGGCTCGCCGAAGATGAACTTCCTGAAGGGCACCGTCGAATCGGTCGATGCCGGTGGTGTGCTCGTGCGTTTCGACAGCGGCGAGACGCAGCGCGTCGCGGTCGAAGCGACAGGGCTGCAGCGCGGTGCGGCGGTGACGGTCGGCGTGCGGCCCGAGCACCTGAAAGTCGAAGCCGCGGCGACCGGCGTCGCCGCGAAGACGATGGCCGTCGAATCGCTCGGCGATGCCGCGTACCTGTATGCGGAATCGGCCGTCGCGCCGGACGGGCTGATCGCGCGGATTCCGCCGCTCGATACGTACCGCACCGGCGAGGCACTGCACGTGCACGCGGAAGCCGAGCATTGCCACCTGTTCGACGAGCACGGGCAGGCGTTCCGCCGGCTGAGCGTGCACGCGAAGGCCGCATGACGGCCGGCCGCGCTCACACCGGCAGGTGCGCGGCCATGTAATCGACGAACGCGCGCAGCTTCGGCGTCGGGTGGCGCCCTGACGGCCACAGCACGTAGATCGGCGTGCAGCTCGCGATGTGCTCGTCGAGCACCGCGCGCAGCGTGCCGTCTTCGAGCGCGTCGCGCACGAAGAAGATGGGCAGGCACGCGATGCCGAGCCCGCGCAGCGCGAAGCACAAGCGCGCTTCCGCGCTGTTGCTGACCATCGCGACCGGCACCTCGGGCAGCGTGCCCGCGCGCGGTACGCGCAGCGGCCAGGTTTCGAGCTTGCCGCTGGTCGGGAAACGGTAGTGCAGGCAGCGGTGCTGCGTGAGATCGGCCGGCGTGCGCGGCGTACCGTGCCGGTCGAGATAGTCGGGCGACGCGACGAGGTGCTGGCGGAAGTGGCCGAGCAGCCGCGACGACAGCCGCGAATCCGACGGCTGGCCGGTGCGTAGCACCGCGTCGAAGCCTTCGTCGACGACGTCGACGAGCCGGTCGCTGAAATCGATGTCGAGCTCGATCTCCGGATACGCGGCCATGAAATCGGCGAGCACCGGCAGCAGCAGCGTGCCGATCGTCGGCAGGCTCACGCGCAGGCGCCCGCGCGGCGCTTCGGCGCTGTGCGTCAGTTCCTGCTCGGCCGCGTCGAGCTCGGCGAGCACGCGCCGGCACCGTTCGAGAAAGCGCGTGCCTTCGGCCGTCAGCGTGATGCTGCGCGTGCTGCGGTGAAAGAGCCGCACGTTCAGGCGTGCCTCCAGCCGCGCGATGCGCTTGCCGATCGCCGATGCCGACAGCCCGAGCGCGCGCCCGGCCGCGACGAAACTGCGCGTTTCCGCGACCTGAACGAACACGACGAAGCCGCCGAGGTTTTCCATGCGAGTTTCCGATTGCGGACGCCGGCGTCCGGATTGTCCGGAACTCTACCCGGGTTTTTCTTCTTGCGTCGGCTCCCTACGATGAGCGCTCGTTCACTGTATGAGGTCACGCCATGTCATCCCTGCCTGTCTCCGCTGTGCGCGCGGAACCGGACGCCGCGCTGCGCCACCGGCTCGACGATGCGCTCGATCGCGCGCTTGCCGACGCGCGCATGGTCGGTGCGGTCGTGCTGGTCGCGCGGGACGGCGAGCTGCGCTATGCGCGCGCCGTCGGGCTTGCCGATCGCGAAGCCGGCACGCCGATGCGGGAAGACGCGCTGTTCCGTCTGTCGTCGGTCACGAAGCCGGTCGTGGCGGCCGCCGCGATGCGGCTGGTCGCGGCAGGCAGCATCGCGCTCGACGATCCGGTCACGCGCTGGTTGCCCGGGTTCCGTCCGGCGTTGCCAGACGGCACGCCTGCCGTCATCACGTTGCGTCATCTGCTATCGCATACGGCCGGCCTCGGCTACCGCTTCCTCGAAGCGGACGGCGACGGCCCGTATGCGCGCGCCAGCGTGTCCGACGGGATGGATCGCTCGGGTCTGTCGCTCGCCGAGAACCTGCGGCGCATCGCCGGCGTGCCGCTGCAGTTCGCGCCGGGCACGTCGTGGGGCTATTCGCTCGCGATCGACGTGGTCGGCGCGCTGATCGAGGCGGTCGACGGGCGGCCGCTCGCCGACGCGGTGGCCGCACTCGTCACGACACCGCTCGGGATGACCGACACCGCGTTCGTCGCGCCCGACGCCACGCGCTTCGCGACGCCGTACGTGAGCACGCCGGGCGCCCCGCGCCGGATGGCGGACGTCGATCTCGTGCCGGTGTTCGACGGCACGATCGGCATCCGCTTCGAGCCGGCGCGCGCGTTCGATGTCGATGCGTGGCCGTCGGGCGGCGCGGGGATGGTCGGTACCGCGCGCGACTGCGTGACGCTGCTCGACACGCTGCGCACGGGCCGTGACGGTTGGCTTGGGCGCGCATGGACCGACGAGATGGCGCGCGCGCAGCCGGGTGCGCACGACCTGCGGGATGCGCCGGGTTTCGGCTTCGGGCTCGGCTTTTCGGTGCTGCGCGACCCGGTGGCCGCGCAGTCGCCGGAGTCGGTCGGCACCTGGCGCGGCGGCGGCGCATACGGGCATACGTGGTTCGTCGACCGCGCGGCCGGGCTGACGGTCGTCGCGCTGTCCAACACGCTGTACGAGGGCCTCAATGGGCGGATCGTGACCTGTGTGCGCGATGCGGTCTACGGCGTCGGAACCGGGAGCGCGGCATGAGCGATTGCACGTCGATCGATGACGAACTGGCCGTGCGACCGGTGCAGGCCGGCACGCGCCTGCCGGTCGCGAACCTGCTGGCGCTCGCGACGGCCGGTTTCATCACGATCCTCACCGAAGCGTTGCCGGCCGGCCTGCTGCCGCTGATGAGCGTCGACCTGCGCGTGACCGAGGCGCTGATCGGCCAGCTCGTGACCGTGTATGCACTCGGCTCGATCGTCGCGGCGATTCCGCTCGTCGCCGCGACGCGCGCGATGCGCCGGCGCAGCCTGCTGCTCGCGGCGCTGGCCGGCTTCGTCGTGTCGAATGCGCTGACGGCGGTGTCGCCGTACTACGCGCTCACGCTTGCCGCGCGTTTCGTCGCGGGGATGGCGGCCGGGCTGCTGTGGGCGCTGCTGGCCGGCTATGCGAGCCGGATGGTCGATGCGTCGCTGCGTGGACGCGCGATCGCGGTCGCGATGCTCGGCGCGCCGGTCGCGATGTCGATCGGCATTCCGGCCGGCACCGCGTTAGGGGCGGCATTCGGATGGCGCATCGCGTTCGCGGGCATCACGCTCGCGGCGCTCGTGCTGATCGGCTGGATCCGCTGGCGCGTGCCCGACTATCCGGGGCAACAGGCCGGCGCGCGCGAGCCGGTGCTCGGCGTGATGACGCTGCCCGGCGTGCGGCCGGTGCTGACCGTGATGTTTGCGTACGTGCTCGCGCACAACATGCTGTACACCTACGTCGCGCCGTTTCTCGCGGGCGTGCGGATGGGCGCGCAGGTCGATGCGGTGCTGCTCGTGTTCGGTATCGCGTCGCTGGTCGGCATCGCGCTGACGGGTGCCTGGATCGGCGCTGCGCAGCGACGTCTGACGCTCGTCAGCATCGCGCTGTTCGCGATCGCGGCGGCGATGCTTGGCGCCGGTTCCGGAATGGCGATCGTCTATGCGGGCGTCGCGCTGTGGGGGCTCGCGTTCGGCGGCGCGCCGACGCTGTTCCAGACGGCCACCGCGAACGCGGCAGGGGAGGCGGCCGACGTCGCGCAGTCGATGCTTGTGACGGTGTGGAATCTCGCGATCGCGGGCGGCGGCATCGCGGGCGGGATGCTGCTCGGCGCAACGGGCGCCGGTGCGATTCCGTGGGTGCTCGTCGCGCTGCTGGCGGCGGCCTGGGTCGGCGCGTGGCGTGCGCGCTGGCATGCGTTTCCGGCACCGCACGCGGCTTGAGCGTTCGACTGCCGCGCGCGGTGCGCGGCTTCGGCGTCAGGCCGCCTTCGCGTCGAGCGCGGCGCGCGCGCAGGTTTCGTCGGTGACGAGGCCCGACAGCCAGCCGCCACGCAGCGCGGCGATCACCGCATCGCGCTTCTTCGGGCCGCCGGCGAACGCGATCGTCGGGCGCTTCGGCGGCGTGGCGAGCGACACGCTCGTCACGCGCGCGCTCGTCGACACGGCGATCTGCGTACCCTGCGCGTCGATCGGCACGCCGAGCAGTTCGGCCACCGCGCCGAGCGCGGTCATCTCGTCGCGCTCCTGTTCGGTGATGAAGCCGTCTTCGTAGAGCGGGCAGTGCGGGCCGATGTTGCCGATCCCGACGAACGCGACGTCGGCCTTGCCCGACAGCGCCTCGACGATCCGGTACAGCCGGTGATTGCACCACTGCGCGCGCTCGGCATCGCTGTCGGCGAACAGCGGCGCGGGCAGCAGGAAGTGCTTGCTGCCGGTTTTTTCGGAGATGTACTGCGCGACGTCGTAGCGGTTCGACGAACCGTCGGCGGCGATCGCGCCGACCATCGACACGAGCCGGTGCTGCGGCCGGTCGATCTGCGCGATCTGCGCGACCGCGGCCTTCAGCGTCCGGCCGCTGCTGACCGCGATCACCATCGGCCGCGTTTCGTTCAGGTAGCGCTCCATCACCTGCGCGCCGGCGACCGCGAGCTTGCGGTCGATCGCGTCGGGCGCGTCGGCATCGACGGGTACGACTTCGCACATCGCGAGGCCGTAGCGTTTCGAGAGCTGCGCGCCGAGATCGAGACAGTCGGCGAGCTGGTGGTCGACGCGCACGCGGATCAGGTTCTTCTCGACCGCGAACGCGACGAGGCGCTGCGCGACCGGGCGCGACACCTGCAGCTTTTCCGCGATTTCGTTCTGCGTGTCGCCCGCGACGTAGTAGAGCCACGCGGCACGCGTGGCGAGATCGAGTTTTTCTGAGGACTTGGACACGATAGCGATTCGATTCGGATCTGGGGGCCGCCCCGCGGGCCGGCCGGCGGGCCGCATGACGGCATCCACTGTACCGCATGTCGCGCGCGCGGCCGGCGGCCGCCACGCGTGACGTGCGGCGCTTACGCGAGCCGCGCGCGCGACGGTTCGTACAGCGGCTGCACGTGACGGTACAGCGCGCGGAACGCGTCGAGGCGTTCGCGCAGCAGCGCATGGCGGGCGGCATCCGGCGCGTACTCGGCGCGCACCGGCGGCTTGGTCAGCACCGCATGCGGATCGCCGCCGACGGCCAGCCAGCCAAGCCGGGCCGCGCCGAGCGCCGCGCCCGTTTCGCCGCCGCCGTGCTGGCGCGTGCGCACGTTCAGCGCATCGGCGATCAGTTGCGCCCAGAACGCGCTGCGCGCGCCGCCGCCGATCAGCGACAGCTGATCGGTTTCGACACCGGCCGCATGCAGCGCGTCGAGACCGTCGGCGAGGCCGAGCGTCACGCCTTCGAGCACCGCGTAGCCGAGGTGTGCGCGTTCGGTCGCATGCGTCATTCCGAAGAACACGCCCTGCGCGTACGGATCGTTGTGCGGCGTGCGCTCGCCGGACAGGTAGGGCAGGAACAGCGGCGCCGTCGCGAGCGCGTCGGCGTCGAGCGCCTCGACTTCGGCGAGCAGCGCGGGCTCGTCGGTACCGGTCAGCTTGCAGACCCAGCGCAGGCAGCTCGCGGCCGACAGCACGACGCTCATCAATTGCCAGCGATCGGGAATCGCGTGGCAGAACGCATGCACGGCCGATGAAGGGTTCGGCATGAAGCGATCGCCGACCACGCTCAGCACGCCGGACGTGCCGAGCGATACGAAGCCGTCGCCTGCATGGATCGCGCCGATGCCGAGCGCGCTCGTCGCGTTGTCGCCGCCGCCGCCGGCCACCACGACGGCTTCCGACAGCCCGAGTTCGCGTGCGATGTCCGCGCGCAGCGTGCCGGACGGCGCATTGCCTTCGACGATGCGCGGCATCTGGTCACGTGTCATTCCGCATGCGGCGAGCAGCGCGTCGGACCAGTCGCGGCGTGCGACGTCGAGCCACAGCGTGCCGGCCGCGTCCGACGGATCGGACACCTTCGCGCCGGTCAGCCGGAACCGCAGGTAATCCTTCGGCATCAACACGCACGCGGTCGCCGCGAACACGTCGGGCTCGTGCTTCGCGACCCACAGCAGTTTCGGCGCGGTGAAGCCCGGCATCGCGAGATTGCCGGCCAGTGCGTGGAGATCGGGCGCGCGGTCGGTGAGCAGCGCACATTCGTCGGCGCTGCGCATGTCGTTCCACAGGATCGCGGGGCGCAGCACGCGATCGTCGCGCCCGAGCAGCACGGCGCCGTGCATCTGGCCCGACAGGCCGATGCCGCGCACGGCCGCGAACGCCTCGCGGTGCCGCTCGCGCAGGGTCGCGAGCGCGGCGAGCGTGCCTTGCCACCAGTCGTCCGGATGCTGCTCGGCCCAGCGCGGGTGCGGCCGCGACACGCTGAACGGCGAGCCGGCGGTGCCGACGACCGTGCCGTCCGGGGCGAGCAGCAGCACCTTCACTTCCGAGGTGCCGAGGTCGATGCCGAGATACATGAGCGATCCGTTCCGTCAGTGGGGAGTCGCTACTTTAGCCGCGCGGCCGCGCCCGTGCCAAGGCAGGTTCGCCCGGATGCGCGTCAGCGTGCCGCGAGCCATGCGTCGACGCGCCAGAGTCCGCCGCGGATGGCCTCGAACAGCGCCGCGTTGCCGGCGAGCGAGCCCCACAGCTGCCGGTTCGCGCACAGCGCGACGACGGGGTCGGTGGCGCCGACGATCGCCCGTGCAGCGCTTTCGTCCATCACGCCGTCCTGGTACGCATACGGCAGCGCGCCGCGCGCCCAGCGTTCGAGAAAGCGCAGGAACAGCGCGGGCAGCACGGCGGTCGCGATCGGCGATGCGCCGCGTGCGAACGATTCGGCGAGCGTCGGCGCGATGAAGCCGGGGATCTTCGAGAAGCCGTCGGCCGCGACGCGCTGGTTCGTGTCCAGCACGTACGGGTTGCCGAAGCGTTCGAGCACGACGTCGCGGTAGCGCGCGAGATCGAGCGGGCTCGGCGTGAGGCAGGGGATCACGTCCTGCGTCACGTAGTCGTGCGCGAAGCGGCGGATCGCCGCGTCGTGCGTGCCTTCGTGGATATACGTGTGGCCCGCGAGCGTGCCGGCCCACGCGATGCAGCTGTGCGTCGCGTTGAGGATGCGGATCTTCGCTTCCTCGTACGGGTGCACGTCGTCGACGAGTTCGGCGCCGGCCAGCTCCCAGCGCGGCCGGCCGGCCGCAAAGCGGTCTTCGATCACCCACTGGATGAACGATTCGCCCATTACCGGGCACGCGTCGTCGACGCCGGTGGCCGCCAGCACGCGCTCGCGCACGTCGGCGGTCGGGCGCGGCGTGATGCGGTCGACCATCGCGCTGGGTGTCGCAACGTTCGCATCGAACCATGCGAGCAGGTCGGCCTGTCCGCGCCGTTCGAGGAATTCACGCATTCCCGCACGAAAGCGCGCGCCGTTGTTGCGCAGGTTGTCGCAGCTCTGCAGCGTGAGCGGGCCCGCGCCGCGGGTCACGCGTTCGGCGAGCAGCGCCGCGAGCGCGCCGTACAGCGTCGTGCGCGCGCCCTGCAGGTCGGCCGCGAGATCGGCGTTCGCGAGGTCGAGCCGGTTGTGTTCGTCGAGGTAGTAGCCGCCTTCCGTGACGGTGAACGACACGATCCGGCAGTCCGGATCGGCGCCGGCATCGATCAGCGCGGCGAGGTCGATCGACCACGGCAGCACGCGCGTGATCGCGCGGATCGTCTCGTACGCGCGCTCGCCTTGCGGCGTGACGGTTTCGAGCGTGTAGGCGCCGTGCTGCGCGGCGAGCGCGTCCATCGTCGCGTGCATGTCGTCGCGGATGTTGCCGACGGTCAGCGACCAGCGCTCGTCGGCCGGGACGGCCGCGTTCACGCGATGCAGATACCACGCTTGGTGCGCGCGGTGAAACGAGCCCGCGCCGATGTGCAGCAGCACGGGCGTGCGGGCGGAGGGCGATGCGCTCATCCGGGGTCTCCTGTTCGTGCCTGACTGTCCTGTCGAATACGATCATTTGCTCTTTGTGTGAGCGAATGATCGTATTCGGGCGAGCGAAAGTCAAGGCGGGGAAACGGCATTTCAATGGTGCGCTGCGGCGGCGCGTGCGGGCAGGACGGGGAGGGCGCGAACGGGCGGCCGGTGCGAAAGGCGCCGTCAGCGTCCTTCGCGCGTCAACGCGACGAGTTCCTCGAGCAGCTTGCCGGCCGGTCCCGGCAGGATGCCGTGGCGGCGCCGGAACGCGGTGAGCGTGCGCACCGCGACGACCTCGCGCACCGGCAGTGTGTCGATCGTGCCGGCGCGCTGCTCGGCGCCGTACATCGGCTCGGCCATCCAGCTCAGGAAGCCGGCATGCGCGACGAGGCTCTTCAGCGTGGTGACGGAGCGCGTCTCGACCGCAATGTCGGGCAGCGCGAGCCCGTGCGCGTCGAAGGTCGCGCGCATGTGGTCGAACGGCGCAGTGCCGCGCGGCGGAATCGCCCAGCGCGCGTGCAGCGTATCGGCGAGCGTCGGCGCGCGGCCGAGCGCGCGCAGCGGATGGTGCGGCGCCGCAACGATATGGCTGCGATCTTCCCAGCGGCACTCGGGAATCGCGACGATTTCATCTGTGTCGGGCCCGTGCGCGGACAGCGCGAGATCGATCTCGTGCTTGTTCAGCCCTTCCGCGAGCCGGTCCCACACGCCTTCGATGATCTCGACGCGCAGGTTCGGCCAGCGGTCGAGCACGCGGCCCACCGCGACCGGCAGCACGAGGCTCGCGATGCTGCCCACCGTGCCGACCTTGATCGTGCCCTTCGCGAACCCGCGCATCGCGTCGAGCTCCTCACGCGCGTGCTCGGCCTCGTGCTGCAGCAGCGTCGCATGCGGCAGCAACGCGTCGCCGAACGCGGTGAGCTGCACGCCCTTCGAGTGGCGCTCGAACAAGGGCGCACCGACCTGTTCCTCGAGCCGCTTCAGGATCCGGCTCAGCGCCGGCTGCGTCACATGCAGCGCGTCGGCCGCGCGGCCGAGGCTGCCGCACGCGACGATCGTCGTGAAGGCGCGCAATTGTCGGAGATCGAAAGTCATGTCGGAACGGTATGGCTTTTCGCAAAAAATACAGTATCGGTGAATGGCTTGCGCTTCGATACTGTGGAAACCGCCAAGCCACCGAGGAGCGCCAAGCATGTCCGGCTACCAGCCCCCTTCCGCCGCACCGATCACCGTTCGCGATGCGGTGATCGACCTGCTTCGCCAGTTCGGCATCGACCGCGTGTTCGGCAATCCCGGCTCGACCGAGCTGCCGATGTTCCGCGACTTCCCGGACGATTTCCGCTACGTGCTCGGCTTGCATGAAGCCGTCGTGGTCGGCATGGCCGACGGCCACGCGCAGGCCACCGGCAACGCGGCGGTCGTCAACCTGCATTCGGCGGCAGGCGTCGGTAACGCGATGGGCAATCTTTTCACCGCCTTCAAGAACCGCACACCGCTGATCGTCACCGCGGGCCAGCAGGCGCGCGCGATCCTGCCGTTCGACCCGTTCCTCGGCGCGACGCAGGCCGCCGAGCTGCCGAAGCCGTACGTGAAATGGAGCATCGAGCCTGCGCGCGCGCAGGATGTGCCGGCCGCGATCGCGCGTGCATACCGCATCGCGATGCAGGAACCGCGTGGGCCGGTGTTCGTGTCGATCCCGGTCGACGACTGGGATCAGCCGGCCGAACTGCTGCCGCGCCGCGACGTCAGCAGCGTCGTGCGGCCCGACCCGGACGCGCTCGCGCGGCTCGGCGACACGCTCGACGCCGCGCGGCGTCCGGCGTTCGTGGTCGGCGCGGCCGTCGATCGCGCCGGTGCGTGGGACGACGTCGTGCGGCTCGCAGAGCGGCACCGTGCGCGCGTGTACGTCGCGCCGATGTCTGGGCGCTGCAGTTTCCCCGAGGACCATCCGCTGTTCGCCGGCTTCCTGCCCGCGATCCGCGAGAAGATCGTCGCGCGGCTCGACGGGCACGACCTCGTGTTTGCGTTCGGCGCGCCCGCGTTCACCTATCACATCGAGGGCTTCGGCCCGCACGTGCCGCCGGGCGCGACGCTCGTGCAGCTCGTCGACGATCCGGGCATCGCCGCGTGGACGCCGTCGGGCGATGCGGTCGTCGGCAACCTGCGGCTCGCCGCGCGCGACCTGCTCGCGCGCCCGGCGCCGCCCGAGCGGCCGATGCCCGCGCCGCGGCCGCCGCGCGCGCGTGTCGAACCGCCGGCCGCCGGCGAACGTATGTCGGTCGCGTTCGCGCTGCAGACGCTCGCCGACGTGCGCGACGCGCATGACATCGTCGTCGAAGAAGCGCCGAGCGCACGGGCCGTGATGCAGGAACACCTGCCGTTCACGCATAGCGGCACGTTCTACACGATGGACAGCGGCGGGCTCGGCTACGGGATGCCGGCCGCCGTCGGCGTCGCGCTCGCGCACCCGGGCCGGCGCGTGATCGGGCTGATCGGCGACGGGTCGAGCCTGTATTCGATCCAGGCCTTGTGGAGCGCCGCGCAACTGAAGTTGCCGATCACGTTCGTGATCCTGAACAATCGTCGCTACGCGGCGCTGCAGGATTTCGCGCCGGTGTTCGGCTTCGGCCCGGACGATCCCGTGCAAGGCACCGATCTGCCGAACCTGGATTTCGTCGCGCTCGCGCAAGGGATGGGCTGCCGAGGCGTGCGCGTGACCGATGCCGCACACCTGCGCGACACGCTGACCGAGGCGCTGCGCGCTGCAACGCCGGTCGTCGTTGAAGTCGAGATTGCCTGAATGATGTGATGCGCAATGCGCGTCCTTCCGGAGATTCCATGCAAACCGTATCGATGCTGATCGGCGGCGAACGCCGTCACTCATCCAGCGGCGCGACCTTCGTGCGCCGCAACCCGCTCGATGGCGAAGTCGCGTCCGAAGCGCCCGCGGGCACCGTCGACGATGCGCGCGCAGCGGCCGACGCGGCCGCCCGCGCGTTTCCCGACTGGGCCGCGCTCGGCCCCGGCGCGCGCCGCGCGTTGCTGCTGAAGGCGGCCGCCGCGCTCGAAGCGAAGCACGACCAGTTCGTCGCCGCGATGGCGGCCGAGACGGGCGCGTCCGCGCTGTGGGCCGGCTTCAACGTGCATCTTGCCGCGAGCGGGCTCGTCGAGGCTGCGTCGCTGACCACGCAGGTCGGCGGCGAGCTGATTCCGTCCGACGTGCCGGGGTCGCTCGCGATGGGCGTGCGGCAACCGGCCGGCGTCGTGCTCGGCATCGCACCGTGGAATGCGCCGGTGATCCTCGCGACGCGCGCGCTCGCGCTGCCGCTTGCGTGCGGCAACACGGTCGTGCTGAAGGGTTCGGAGCTGTGTCCCGTCACGCACGGGCTGATCGTCGAGGCGCTGCAGGAAGCCGGGCTGCCGCCGGGTGTCGTCAATTTCGTGACGAACGCGCCCGAGGACGCGGGTGCCATCGTCGATGCGTTGATCGCGCATCCGGCCGTGCGCCGCGTGAATTTCACCGGCTCGACGCGCGTCGGCTGGATCGTCGCCGAAGCGTGCGCGCGCCATCTGAAACCATCGGTGCTGGAACTCGGCGGCAAGGCGCCGTTCGTCGTGCTCGACGATGCCGATCTCGATGCCGCGGTCGCGGCAGCCGCGTTCGGCGCGTTCGCGAATTCCGGGCAGATCTGCATGTCGACCGAGCGCATCGTCGTCGACGCGTCGATCGCCGATGCGTTCGTCGCGAAGCTCGCCGACAAGGCCGCGTCGCTGCCGCTCGGCGATCCGCGCAACGGGCCCGTCGTACTCGGTTCGCTGATCGACATGAAGGCCGTCGAGCGCTGCAATGCGCTGATCGACGATGCGCTCGCGCATGGCGCGACGCTCGTGTGCGGCGGCAAGGCCGACAGCACGCTGTTCCCGGCCACGCTGCTCGACCACGTGACGCCCGCGATGCGCATCTATGCCGAGGAGTCGTTCGGCCCGGTGAAGGGCATCGTGCGTGTCGACGGCGAGGAGGCCGCGATCCGCTGCGCGAACGACAACGCGTTCGGGCTGTCGTCGGCCGTGTTCAGCCGCGACGTCGCGCGAGCGATGCGCGTCGCGGCGCGCATCGAATCGGGCATCTGCCACGTGAACGGTCCGACCGTGCACGACGAGGCGCAGATGCCGTTCGGCGGCGTGAAGGACAGCGGCTTCGGCCACTTCGGCGGCAAGGCCGGCATCGCGGCGTTCACGGACCTGCGCTGGATCACGGTGCAGACGGCACCGCGCCACTATCCGTTCTGACGAGGCCGCCGACGATGAGGATTGCCATTCTGGGCGCGGGCGCAATGGGCTCGCTGTTCGGCGGGCGGCTGGCCGAAAGCGGCGAGGCCGTCACGCTGATCGACGTGAACGATGCGCATCTCGATGCGATTCGCCGCGACGGCCTATGCATCGATGATGATCGGGGCGAACGACGCATCCGTACGCTGCAGGTCGTGCGGCCGGAAACCGCGCAAGCGGATGCGGCCGCAGCGTCCGATACACCGTTCGACCTGCTGATCGTTTTCACGAAGTCGCTGCATACGCGTACCGCACTCGACGGCGTGCGTGCATTGCTCAAGCGAGACGCGCATGTGCTGACGCTGCAGAACGGGCTCGGCAACGTCGAGACGCTGAATGCGTTCGTGCCGCTCGAACGCATCCTGGTCGGCGTGACGACGTGGCCGGCCGACGCGGCGGGGCCGGCACACGTGCGCTCGCACGGCGCGGGCACGATCCGCATGATGACGGCCGACGGCGCGGCGCGCCCGTTCGCGGCGACGGTGGCCGATACGCTGTCGCGCGCGGGGCTCGCTTGCACGCTCGACGCCGACGTGTGGGCCGCGATCTGGGAGAAGGTCGCGTTCAACGCGGCGCTCAACACGCTGTGCGCGGCGACGGGCTGCACGGTCGACCAGCTCGGCAATCATCACGACGGGCCGCGGCTCGCGCTCGCGATCGCGGCCGAGGTGGCCGCCGTCGCCCGCGCGAAGGGCATCGCGGTCGACGGCGAACGTATCGCGCGCAACGTCGAGCATGCGATCCACGAGCATCGCGGCCATCGTCCGTCGATGCTGCAGGACGTACTTGCGGGCCGTCGCACGGAAATCGACGCGATCAGCGGCAAGGTCGTCGCGGCCGCGCGCGAAGCGGGCGTGGCGGTGCCGCATGCGGAAACGCTGCTCGCGCTGGTCCGGCTGATCGACGCACGGATGAACTGAGCATCAGGCCGGCGGCGCGGCTTGCGCCGCACGACGAGACGAGCACGCCGCGCGCAGGCGACGACGCCGGATCGGGACGGGTTGGACGAGACACCGGAGCCGGCGCCGATGCGTCGACACCGGCCGACTGCGCAGCACGAGATCCGGGCACGCGCCACCGCGCCAGCCCGGGCAACCGGAGACGCCATGAACGCCATGAACGCCATCGAATGCCGTTGTCTTGCCGCGCGCCGCGCGCGCACGTTGCCGCCTGGGCGCGGTACACGGGAGGTCGCATGAGCACGCGCGACGGATTGCAGCCTCCGTCCGTCGACATCGGCGCGACGCTCGACGACGGGCCGTTCACGACGATGCAGCGCTGCGTGGTGCTGCTCGCCGCGCTCGCGATCGTGCTCGACGGCTTCGACGGCCAGCTGATCGGCTTCGCGATTCCGGTGCTGATCCGCGAATGGGGCATCACGCGTGGCGCGTTCGCGCCGGCGGTGGCGGCCGGGCTGATCGGGATGGGCATCGGCAGCGCGTGCGCGGGGATCGTCGCGGACCGCTTCGGCCGCCGCCAGGCCGTGATCGGCAGCGTGTTCCTGTTCGGCATTGCGACCTGCGCGATCGGCTTCGCACCGGACGTCACGGCGATCGCGGCGCTGCGCTTCGTCGCAGGCCTCGGGATCGGCGGCGCGTTGCCGACGGCCACGACGATGACGGCCGAATACACGCCCGCGCGGCGTCGCACGATGATGGTGACCGCGACGATCGTCTGCGTGCCGCTCGGCGGGATGCTGGCCGGCCTGTTCGCGCACGAGGTGCTGCCGCGCTACGGCTGGCGCGGGCTGTTCTTCGCGGGCGGCGCATTGCCGCTCGTGCTCGGCTTCGTGCTCGTGCGTGCGCTGCCCGAATCGCCGCGCTATCTTGCGCGGCGCCCCGCGCGCTGGCCGGAACTCGGCGCGCTGCTCGCGCGGATGGAGCGGCCCGTCGCGCCGGGCACTGCCTTCACCGACATGCGGGACGCGCGCGCGGCGGGCGGCCGTGGCGGCTTCGGCGCGTTGTTCGAGAGCGGTCAGGCGCGCGACACGATCGCGCTGTGGTGCGCGTTCTTCATGTGCCTGCTCGCCGTGTATGCGGCGTTCAGCTGGCTGCCGACGATGCTGGCGGCGAGCGGGCTGAGCGTGTCGGTCGCGGGGACGGGGCTCACCGCATACAACCTCGGTGGCGTGATCGGTGCGCTGTTGTGCGCGTGGACGATCGCGCATGCCGGGTCGCGCTGGCCGCTCGTGTTGTGCAGCATCGGCGGCGCGGCGAGTGCGGTATGGCTGATGGGTGTCGATGCGAGCCGCCACACGGGCTGGCTGATCGTCGGGCTCGGCCTGCACGGGCTGTTCGTCAACGCGGTGCAGTCGACGATGTATGCGCTCTGCGCGTACATCTACCCGACGGCCGTGCGCGCGACGGGCACGGCAAGCGCGCTCGCGTTCGGCCGGCTCGGCGCGATCCTCAGCGCGTTCGCGGGCGCGATCGTGATCACCACGGGCGGTGCCACGGCTTATCTGACGATGCTGGCGATTGCGATGGGGGTGGTCTGCGTCGCGCTGCTCGTCGTGCGACGGCACATTCCGCGACTGTCGCGCGCGGCGGTGCAGCCGCGCGAAGGGGAGGAACTGGCCCGCACGTCGTCGTGACGGCGGGCAGGCCAGGGGGCGCGTCGCGCGTTACAGCGTGGTGCGCACGTGCCAGAGCTCGGGGAACAGCACGACGTCGAGCATCTTGCGCAGGTACGGCGCGCCGCTGGTGCCGCCCGTGCCCTGCTTGAAGCCGATGATGCGCTCGACGGTCGTCACGTGACGGAAGCGCCACTGGCGGAACGCATCCTCGAGATCGACGAGTTCCTCGGCCATTTCGTAGAGCTCCCAGTGCTGCTGCGGGTGACGGTACACCTCGAGCCACGCGGCTTCGACCGTCTCGTCATGCCGGGTCGGCTGCGTCCAGTCGCGCTCGAGCCGCTCCGCTGCGATCGGGAAGCCGCGCCGCGCGAGCAGGCGCACGACTTCGTCGTAGAACGACGGCGCTTCGAGCGTCGCACGCACCTGTTCGAGGATGTCGGGCCGGTGCGCGTGCGGCTGCAGCATCTGCACGTTCTTGTTGCCGAGCAGGAATTCGAGTTGCCGGTACTGGTACGACTGGAAGCCCGACGACTGCCCGAGATACGGGCGCATCGCCGAATATTCGGACGGCGTCATCGTCGACAGCACGCTCCACGCCTGCACGAGCTGCTCGAGAATCCGCGACACGCGCGCGAGCATCTTGAATGCGGGCGGCAACGCGTCGGTGCGCACCGCATCGAGGGCGCCGCGCAGCTCGAACAGCGCGAGCTTCATCCACAGCTCGCTCGTCTGATGCTGGATGATGAACAGCATCTCGTTGTGATCGGGCGACAGCGGATGCTGCGCGTCGAGGATCGAATTCAGCGACAGGTAGTCGCCGTAGCTCATCGACTTCGAGAAATCGAGCTGCGCGTTGTGCCAGCCGGCATCGCCGGGCACGTGCGACGCTTCGTGCGCGGCCGGGGCCGCGGGTGCCGAATGCGCGGCGCGTGCGCCCGAGAACGGGCAGCCCGCCGGCGCGTCTTCGCCGGGTGGCTGCATATGACCAGAATTCACGACTCTCTCCAGATTTGAATGACGGGGCGCGGCGCGCATCATGCGTGCGCCGCGCGAAGCGGGTCAGGTCACCGCGCCGCGTTCGGCGAACTCGGGTGCCTTCCACGCATCGGTGGCGAGGATGTCGCGCAGCGTCTCGACGGCATCCCACACGTCGGCGAAGCGCGTATAGAGCGGCGTGAAGCCGAAGCGCAGCACGTACGGCTCGCGGTAGTCGCCGATCACGCCGCGCGCGATCAGCGCCTGCATCACTTCGTAGCCGTGCGGATGCTCGAAGCTCGCCTGCGAGCCGCGCTGGTGATGCGCGCGCGGCGTGACGAGCTTCAGCGACAGGCCCGCGCAGCGCGCTTCGACGAGCGCGATGAACGTATCGGTCAGCGCAAGCGACTTGCGGCGGATCGCGTGCATGTCGGTCTGCAGGAACACGTCGAGCCCGCATTCGACCATCGACATCGACACGATCGGCTGCGTGCCGCACAGGAAGCGAGCGATGCCCGGATCGGGCGCGAAACCCGGCTGCATCGCGAACGGTGCGCGGTGGCCCCACCAGCCGGACAGCGGCTGCGAGAAGTGCGCGTGATGGCGCTGCGGCACCCACACGAAGGCGGGCGAACCGGGGCCGCCGTTCAGGTACTTGTACGTGCAGCCGACCGCGCCGTCCGCGCGCGCGCCGTTCAGGTCGACCGGCACCGCGCCGGCCGAGTGCGCGAGATCCCACAGCATCAGGCCACCCGCGTCGTGCACGAGCTGCGTGACGGCCGGCATGTCGTGCATGTAGCCGGTGCGGTAGTTCACGTGCGTGATCATCGCGACGGCCGTGTCCGCGCCGAGCGCGCCGGGCAGGTCGGCCGGGTCGTCGATCAGGCGCAGTTCGTAGTCGCCGCCGAGCTGTTCGATCAGCCCCTGCGCGATATACAGGTCGGTCGGGAAGTTCGAGCGTTCCGACACGATCACGCGGCGCTCGGGCGCGCGCTCGGCCTGGTGGCGCACCATCGCCGACAGCAGCTTGAACAGGTTGATCGAGATCGTATCGGTCACGACCGTTTCGCCGGGTGCGCCGCCGATCAGCGTCGCGAGCTTGTCGCCGAGACGGCGCGGCAGCGCGAACCAGCCGGCCGTGTTCCAGCTGCGGATCAGGCCTTCGCCCCATTCGGCGCCGATCACCTGCTGCGCGCGGGCGGCGGACGCGCGCGGCTGCGCGCCGAGCGAGTTGCCGTCGAGGTAAATCACGCCGTCAGGCAGGGAGAACTGGTCGCGCAGCGGGGCGAGCGGATCGTCGCGGTCGAGCGCGAGCGCGTCTTCACGGGTCTTGATCATGATGTGGGGTCGTCAGTCGGGGTAATCAGGAGGCACGCGCGGGCAGCGCGCGCAGCACCGCACGCACGGGGCTTGCGTCGAGCGTCGCGAATTTCAGCGGCAGTGCGATCAGTTCGTAGTCGCCGGGCGGCACGTCGTCGAGCACGATGCCTTCGAGGATCGCCATTCGATGCGCACGCACGCGGTGATGCGCATCCATCGTCTTCGATTCCTGCGGGTCGAGCGACGGCGTATCGATGCCGATCAGCTTCACGCCATGCGCGGCGAGCAGGTCGACGGTCTCGGGCGCGACCGCGCAGAAGTGGCTGTCCCACTGTTCGACGCTGGCGCGCGCATAGGTGCGCAGCAGCACGCGCGGCGGTACGCCGTCGAGCGCGGCCGCGACATCGACCGGCTGCACGACCGGCGATGCGCCGATGCAATGGATCACGCGGCACGGGCCGAGGTAGGTGTCGAGCGGCACGGCGCCGATCGGCGCGCCGTCGGCGTCGTAGTGCAGCGGCGCGTCGCAGTGCGCGCCCGTGTGCGGCGACAGCGTCAGGCGCGCGACGTTGACCGGCGAGCCGGCCTCCATCCGCCACACGCGTTCGACGGAAACCGGCGTATCGCCCGGCCACACGGGGGTGGCGGGGCTGACAGGCGGCGAGATGTCCCAGAGGGTGTCCATGGCATGACGATTCGGTGAGTCGATCCTTCGAATGATAGGTGGACGCTCGCAGAAAGTGCTTGCGAAATAAACATGGACAATCCGCCGGATTGGCAGATAATTCGACTCAGAGGGAAAACGGGGACCAAAAATGCACGCGATCACGCTCGATGCCACCGACTGCCGGATTCTGGCGGTCCTGCAGGAAGAGGGCAGAATCAGCAATCTCGATCTGGCGGAACGAATTTCGCTTTCGCCGTCCGCCTGTCTGCGCCGCATGCGCCTGCTCGAGGAGCAGGGCGTGATCGAGCACTATCGCGCGTGCCTGAGCCGCGAGAAGCTCGGCTTCGAGCTCGAGGCGTTCGTTCAGGTGTCGATGCGCAACGAAGAAAATCAATGGCACGAGCGCTTCGCGGAAGCGCTGCGCGAATGGCCGGAGGTCGTCGGCGCGTTCGTCGTGACGGGCGAGAGCCACTATCTGCTGCGCGTGCTCGCGCACAACCTCAAGCACTATTCCGATTTCGTGCTGAACCGGCTCTACAAGGCGCCGGGCGTGATGGACATCCGTTCCAACATCGTGCTGCAGACGCTGAAGGATGAAGCCGGCGCGCCGGTCGGGCTGGCGCGCACGGGAGCGATCAAAGCGGTGTAAGGCCGTGGAAGCCGCCGCCGTGGAACACGAGCGGCGGTGCCGTGTCCGATACCGCGCGCACGCCGCAGCGCTCCACTTCGCCGACGAAGATCACGTGGTCGCCTTCATCGTAGCGGCTGCGGTTGTGGCATTCGAACCACGCGAGCGCGCCGTCGAGCACGGGCATCCCCGAGTTGCCGGCCGCATGCGCGATGCCTTCGAAGCGGTCGCCCTTGTAGGTCGAGAAGCGCTTGCACAGGTCGAGCTGCGACGCCGCGAGCACGTTCACCACGTAATGGCTGTTGCCGCGGAACACGGGCGTCGACGCCGATTTGTGCGCGAGGCTCCACAGCACGAGCGGCGGATCGAGCGACACCGAGTTGAACGAACTGGCGGTGATGCCGATCAGCTGGCCGGACGGCGCGCGCGTCGTGATCACCGTCACGCCCGTGGCGAACTGGCCGAGGGCTTGCCGGAACGCGGCCGCGTCGAAATCCGGAGGATTGGCGTGGCTCATCGCGCGGCCATCCGGAACGAGACGGGCGGGCGCGGCGCGACGCGGGCGGGGCGGGCACGGCGGACGAAAGGCGACAAGGCGGTCGAGGGGGAAGGGGTGCGCATGGCCCGATTTTAGCGGAATCGGGGCCGTCGGGCCCGGCCAGGCGGTGCATTGCGGGGGCAGGGTGACGTAGCGAACACTGCGACGCGCTGCCGGATGCGCAATTGCACGCGTCGGGCATCGCCGTTCTGTCGCGTTTCTCTGCGGTAGTGCCGCTCTGCCACATCCGCCGCTGATCCCCGCGCTATCGCGCCGCCGCCAGTCCGAGCGACAACGCGCCCGTCACGATCAGGCTCGACGCCCACACCGCGTCGAGATTGAACCAGCTCCGCGACACGAACTTCAGCCCGAGATAGCGGTACACGAGCCATGCAAGCCCGCCGCCGGCGCCGATCATTGCGATCGCGTGCACGGCCGCGACGACGAGCGCCATCCCGAGATGTGCATCGACGAGCGTGGCCGCCGCCCGGTGGCCGGCGTCCTGGTCGAGCCCGCACAGCCCGAGATAGATCGGCACCAGCATCAGCCCCGCGCCATGCGCGATCGCGACCGCGAACGACCACAGGCCGAGCCGCGCGGGCGGAATCCGCGCGAGCGCCCGCGGATGCCGGCGCCGGATCAGCAGCACGGCGCCGAAGCCGATCACGAGCGCGCTCGCGCCGATCCGGATCGCCGTTTGCCACGCGAGCAGCGCGGCGAGCAGCCCGAACGGCAGCATCACCGCGAAGACCGCGAGCGCATGCCCGAGCGCGAGATAGCCGAGCGCCGCGACGAGCGCGCCGCCGCGGCGCGTCATCAGCGCGTTCGACACCGCGAGCGGCCAGCCCATCGCGGGATTGAGCCCGTGATACACGCCGCTCGCGAGCACGGCCGCCCACAGCGCGAACTGGGCGTGAACGCTGGCGTTCAACGCTTGACCGACGGATAGCAGAACGAGTCGGTCGAGCAGTCGCCGCCTTCGAGCCGGATCTGGTGCGCGCGATAGCCGTCGGGGAACTCGACCCAGTAATCGTCGGCGAGCTTCAGTCCGCCTTCCGGCCCCACATGCGCGAGCACCTGCGCGCCCGGCACGCCGTCCGGATAGAACTGGTCGTCCCACGTCGAATACAGCGAGTTGGTCCAGTACACGCGCTTCCCGTCGCGGCTGATCTCGACCATCTGCGGGCCGCCCGCGAACGTGCGGCCGTTCGAGTGCGGTGCGCGGCGCACGATGCCGCCGATCCGGACCGACCCCGCGAGCACCGGGTGGTGCGGGTCCGACACGTCGTACTGGCGCATCTCGCCGGTGCCCCAGCACGACACGTAGAGGAAGCGGTCGTCGAGCGACAGGTCGATGTCGGTCACGAGCGGCGGCACCGCGCCGAATCCCTTGAGCAGCGGCGGCAGTTCGTCGGCCGCGGCCGGCTCGGCCGGGATCGTCGCGGTCTTCTTCACATGGAACTTGCCGCCTTCGCGCCACCAGGTCCAGATCGAGCCTTCGAGATTCGTCGTGTCGACCACGACGCCGACGAACCCGTATTCGCGCGCCGGGTCGTGCGCGGGCCGCACCTCGAGCGCCATCTGGTGCTGCGCGCCGAGATCGATCGTCTGCACGTTGCGGCGCGCGCGCAGGTCCCAGAAATGCAGCCGGTGCCCGTATTTGTTCGCGAGCAGGTCCTCGGGCACGATCCCGTTCTCGAATTGCGGCGGCAGCGCCCATTCGCTCGACACCATGTAGTCGCGCGGCAGGTTCCACCAGAAGTCGTAATGCTTGTCCTGCGGGCCGCGATCGATTTCCCAACGGCCGAGCACGTCGAAGGTTTCGCAATCCATGATGAAGATGCCGGGCGCGCCGTCGGTGCCGTCCTCGCCCGCGCCGCCGAGCGTGCTCACGTAGATGCCTTCGGGCCCGCAGTGAACGGTATGCGGCCGCGAATAGCCGGTCTTCGAGAAGATTTCGTCGGGCTCGATGATCTTGTGGATGCGCGCCTGCGTCGGATGCGGCTTCGTGTCGATCACGTAGATGCGCGACGAGCGCAGGCCCGGGATGATGAGGAAGCGGCGCTCGAGGAACGCATGGCCGGTCAGCGGCGACAGCGACGACGAGCACGCATTCCAGCCGAAGTGGTGAAACTCGTCGCCGGTGGTCGGCATCGTCACCGTGTGCACGATTTTTCCGTAGGTCGACGAGCCGGGCTTCACGTCGATCACGGCAAGCGCGTCGGGTCTGGAAAAATCGGGGCTCAGCAACAACGTATAGGCAAATTCTTCCGGCGGCGCCTGCATCGCAAGTTCCGGCGAAGCATGAAACGTCGGGTCAGGCCGCATGCTCATGGTGATGCCCTCTCGATGGTGTCGGATCGTGGTCGCACGGCCGTTCGTTGCGGGCGTACGGGTCGGGGTTGCCGCGCGGCGTACGACACGCCGGCGGGAGCGATCGGCAGGCGGATGCACGCGTCGGCGCGCGTGCAGCGCCGTGCATCAGATCGTGAAAGCGGATAAAGGCGGTGTGCCGGATCGCCGCACGCGGGGCGGGACGGATGCGCGGCAAGCGGGTGGTGCAGGGAAAGCGGCAGCCCACGACGCGGCGACGGCCGGGCGAGTGACGCGGGCGATGTCTGTTAAGGCATGCATAGCGATGTTCCGGCAGATGATGTTTGCATCAGGGTCGGGCATGCATCGGGTGCTTGGCGCGAGACGGCGGGTTTGCCGCCGCGCTCGCGCGTGCCTAAGTGTAGACGAGAAAACGGACGGCCGGTCGCGCGCGGCACCTGTGCACTCTGTCAGGTTCGCGCGCGAGTGAGATACTTGCCGAAGTGCCGTTGCGACCCGCACGCGGGTGGGCAGCGGCGAGACGGAACGGTGGCGCCGGCGCATGCGTGCCGGTTGCCGACATCAACGAGGGACTGATTTCATGGTGAACGAGATGCTTGAAACCGCGACATTGGGAGGCGGGTGTTTCTGGTGCACGGAGGCGGTGTTTCTCGATGTCGACGGCGTGACGGCCGTCCAGTCGGGCTACGCGGGCGGCCATACGCGCAACCCCGGCTATCGCGACATTTGCGAAGGCGATACGGGCCACGCGGAAGTCGTCAACGTGACGTTCGATCCGGCGCGCATCGGCTATCGCGAGATCCTCGAGATCTTCTTCGCGACGCACGATCCGACCCAGTTGAACCGGCAGGGCAACGACGTCGGCACGCAGTACCGGTCGGTCGTGTTCACCCATTCGGACGCGCAGCGCGACACGGCGCTCGACGTGATCCGCGAACTGGAGCGCGAGCAGGTGTTCGGGCAGCCGATCGTCACGCAGGTGGTGCCGCTCGACGGCAACTACTGGCCGGCCGAGGATTATCACCAGAACTATTACGCGCGGAATCCGGGGCAGGGCTACTGCTCGGTCGTGATCGGGCCGAAGCTCGCGAAATTCCGGCAGAAGTTCTCGCACCGGCTGAAGTCGCTGCGCGGCGCGTAAATGTGACCGCGACCGGCGCAAGCCGGTATCCAGTCGGGATCAAGCCGCCTCGTTGCGCCACTGCGCGCACGCGGCGGCGATCTCGCGCGCAAGCGCGATGCACGACAGCGGCGCGGAGCCTTCCGCCTTGTTGTTGATCGTGATGATCACCGGCTGCCCGGCCAGCGCATAGCGCGCGGCCAGTTCGGCGAGCGCTGAACGCGTGGCCGGATCCTCGTCGACGAGCTTGTCGAACGGCTCGTACTTCGCTTTCGCCTGTTCGTACTTGAAGCCTCCGTGCAGGCTCCAGCGCACGATCAGCGGGCCCGGCGCGTCGCCGTCGAGCAGCGCGAGCGCGGCGGCCTGGCGCAGCGGGTCGGGCATCCGCGCGTGCAGGCCGACGCAGTAGCGCACGCCGAGTGCGGCGAGCGCGCGGATGAAGCGCGGCGTGAGCAGGCTCGCGTCGCGAATCTCGATCGCATAGCGGGTGCCGTCGGCTTCCGGCGGCAGCGGCGGCAACGCCGCGAAGAACGCGGCGAGCCGGTCGATCAGTTCGGCCGGCTGGGCGAGCAACTGATCGGGCAGCGGCGAGAACTGGAACACGAGTACGCCGGCCTTCCGGCCGAGCCCGTCGAGGCACGGCTGCACGAATTCCCGGGTGGCGAGATCCGCGTCGAGGAAGGTCGGGTTCGGCCCCGACGGCTCGCCGCGCCGGCCGCGGATCACCGCATCGGTCACGGAGGCGGGCGCCTTCACCACGAAGCGGAAATCGTCGGGCACCTGCTGTGCGTAGCGCAGGTAGTCGGCCACCGAAAGCGGGCCGTAGAACGACCGGTCGAGGCTCACGCTTTTCAGCAACGGATGTGCGCCATACGCTTCGAGCCCTTCGCGCGACAGCTTGGTCTGTGCGAAGTCGCCGTCGTAGACGATGCCGTCCCAGCCGGGGAAGGTCCACGACGACGTGCCGAGCCGGACGTTCGGCGGCAGGCCGGCCGCTGCGTCGGCCACATCCGGCGCGATCGGCGCGGGCAGCACGCCGCGCCGGCGCCGGCCTTTCTTCGGCGGCGCGGCGGGCGGGGACGGTTCATCCCACAGCAGGCCGGAAGCGTCGGGCGGCGTTTCGTCTGAAGAACGGGAGTGGGTGCGGGTACGCGGTGCCGGTTGCGCGTCGTCAGATGCGTCCGGTGTCACGTGTTCGTCGGTGTCGGCAGGCGGGCCGTCGTTCCCGGGCGACGCGCGTGCAGCGTCGGCCGGCACGCCGAACAGGTCGAATTGCCCGTCGGCGTGCGGCGCGTTGGCGTCGTCGTGCTGTTGTCGTTCCGGCGGCGCCTTGCGCCGCGTCCTGCCGTCACCCATGCATGCCCAGCGTGAAGCGCCGCCTAGCGCGGCAGCGCGTGTTCGTACATATAGCGCCGCGACCACGGCAGCGTTTTTGCGCTCTGCCCGGCCTTGCGGCACACGATCTGGAAGATCGACACGTCGTCGTGCTCGAACGCATACGCGCAGCCGGCGAGATACACGCGCCAGATGCGGAATTTTTCGTCGTCGACGAGTTGTCGCGCAGCGTCCGCCTTCGCCTCGAAGTTTTCCGTCCAGATGTCGAGCGTGCGCGCATAGTGCCGTCGCAGGCTTTCGACGTCAATCGCTTCGAGCCCGCCGCGCTGCGCGGCTTCCAGCGCGAGGCTGATGTGCGGCAGTTCGCCGTCCGGGAACACGTAGCGGTCGATGAACTCGCCGCCGCCGAGCGCCGTCTCGCCGCTTTCCGCGTCGGTCGACGTGATCCCGTGGTTCATCGCGATGCCGTCGTCGGCGAGCAGGTCATGGACCCGCGAGAAATAGAGCGGCAGGTTCTTGCGCCCGACGTGCTCGAACATCCCGACGCTCGTGATGCGGTCGAACTGCCCGTCGATCTCGCGATAGTCCTGCAGCCGGATCTCGATTTTGTCCTCCAGACCGGCAGCCTTCACGCGCGCGGTCGCGAGGTCGAACTGGTTCTGCGACAGCGTGACGCCGAGGCACTGCGCGCCGAATTTCTGCGCGGCGCGCAGCACGAGCGCCCCCCAGCCGCAGCCAATGTCGAGCAGGCGCTGGCCGGGCTGGAGCCGGATCTTCGTCAGGATGTGGTCGATTTTCTTGATCTGCGCGGTGGCGAGATCCTCGTCACCGTTCTCGAAGTACGCACACGAGTACACCATGTTCTCGTCGAGCCACAGCTGGTAGAACTCGTTCGAGACGTCGTAGTGATACTGGATCGCCTTCTTGTCGGTGCTCTTCGAGTGATTGAAGTAGCGCTTCACGCGCGCCAGCTTGCTCGCGCTCGTCACGGTGCTGCGCGCGAGCGAGTAGCCGATGTTGATGATGTCCGACAGCTTGCCTTCGATGTCGATCTTGCCCTTCACGTACGCCTCGCCGAGATTGTCGAGGCTCGGTTCGAGCAGGAGCGGCAACGCCGACGCGCTGTTCACTTTCAGCGTGACCTGCGGCGCGCTGAAAGTGCCGAAATCGAGTTGATCGCCGTTCCACAGCACGAGGCGCGCCGGTATGTTCGCTTTCGCCCGTACTTCGTCCGCCCACTGTGCCAGCTTCTTTTCCCAGAACATTTGGATTCTCCGTTTGTTCGTTGAATCGAATACAGCCAAGTATCTTGACCGGCGCCCGCCGCTTGCGAGGCGGGCGCCCGAATGCAACACGAGACACGACCGGCGGGTGCCGGCGCCGCGCTTAAGGCGACAGGCGCGAAATCGACCAGCTCGGCGACGTGTCGGCGTCGCGCGTATAGAGCAGGCGGTCGTGCAGCCGCGACGGGCGGCCCTGCCAGAACTCGATCGAGTCGGGCACGAGGCGGTAGCCGCCCCAGTGCGGCGGGCGCGGCGGGTTGTCGCCGTAGCGTTCGCTGACGGCCTGTTCCTGCGCTTCGAGCGTTGCGCGGCTGTCGATCACCGCGCTCTGCTCCGATGCCCATGCGCCGATGCGCGAGCCGAGCGGGCGCGACGCGAAATAGCGGTCGCTTTCTTCTGCGCTGGTTTTCTCGATCCGGCCTTCGATGCGCACCTGGCGCTCGAGCTCGATCCAGTAGAACAGCAGCGCGGCCTGCGGATGCGCGGCGAGATCGCGCCCCTTGCGGCTTTCGTAATTGGTGAAGAAGACGAACCCGCGTTCGTCGACGCCCTTGATGAGCACGATGCGTGCCGACGGCCGGCCATCGTCGCCGACGGTCGCGAGCGTCATCGTGTTCGGCTCGGGCAGCTTGGCGGCGAGCGCCTCCTTGAACCAGCGATCGAACTGGGCGAAGGGGTCGTGGGCGACATCGGCTTCGTCGAGCGAAGCCCGTGAGTAATTGATGCGGAGATCGGCGAGAGTCGTCATGTTATGCAAACGCTTCAATCTGGAACCATTGTAGCCAACGCGCGAGAAACGTGCGTGCACAGTGGCGCGTGCGAGCGGGGAGTTCAGGCAAAATAGAGGGCTGCACGACTTACGTTTTCCTTGCTGCCATGTCCGTCGCCGACGCTGCCCCGCCCAGTTCTTCTGATCTTACCCCGACCCCGGAAATCCAGCTTGACGTGGATCGAGCGCGGCGTTTCGGCGGCGTCGCGCGCCTGTACGGCGCGCCGGCCGCTGCCGCGTTCGAGCGCGCGCACGTCGCGGTGATCGGGATCGGCGGCGTCGGGTCGTGGGTGGCCGAGGCGCTCGCGCGCAACGCAGTCGGCACGCTGACGCTGATCGATCTCGACAACGTCGCCGAAAGCAATACGAACCGGCAGATCCATGCGCTCGACGGCAATTTCGGCAAGCCGAAGGTCGACGCGATGGCCGAGCGGATCGCGCTGATCGATCCCGCGTGCCGCGTGAACCGGATCGAGGATTTCGTCGAGCCCGACAACTTCGATGCGCTGCTCGGCGGCGGTTTCGACTATGTGATCGACGCGATCGACAGCGTGCGCACGAAGGTTGCGCTGATCGCGTGGTGCGTCGCGAAACGCCAGCCGCTCGTCGTGGTCGGCGGCGCGGGCGGGCAACTCGACCCGACGCGCATCCGGATCGACGATCTCGCGCTGACGATCCAGGATCCGCTGCTGTCGAAGGTGCGCGCGCAGTTGCGCAAGCAGCACGGCTTTCCGCGCGGGCCGAAAGCGCGGTTCAAGGTCAGCGCCGTGTATTCGGACGAGCCGCTGATCTATCCGGAAGCGGCCGCGTGCGACCTCGAGGACGGCGCCGAGCCGTCCGCGGCCGCGCACGTCGCGGGGCTCAACTGTGCGGGATTCGGTTCGAGCGTGTGCGTGACCGCGAGTTTCGGCTTCGCGGCCGCCGCGCATGCGCTGCGCGCGATCGCGGCGCAAGCCGCCGGCTGAGCCGCCGTGAATCGCGGTCGTTAAGGAATGCTGCGGCGCGTGACACGCGCCGTCGTATGGCATGCGGGGCGATCCCGCAGCCGGGCCGTTGCGGCCCGGCGGTCACACATCAAGTTCAGTTGAGCGCCATGCTCAGCTTGCGTCGCCACCCGGCGACGAGGTCGGGGCGATCGCCGGCCAGCTCGAATACCGAGATCAGCGTGCGGCGGCCGAGATCGTCGCCGTACGCGCGATCGCGCGTGACGATTTCCAGCAACTGCTCCACCGCGCCTTCGTACGCGCGCCGCGCGATCAGGCTCTGCGCGAGATCGAAACGCGCGTCGAGATCGGCCGGGTTCGCCGCGATGCGCGCTTCGAGCGCATCGGTCGGCGGCAGGTCGGCCGTGGCTTCGAGTGCGTCGAAACGGGTTTTGATCGCCTGGTAGCGCGGGTCGCCGTTCTGCAGGGTCTGCGGCGACAGGCGTTCGGTCTCGGCGCGCGCGGCGTCGACCTGGTTGCTCGCGAGCAGCAGTTCGATCAAATCGAGGCGCGCGTCGTCGAAGCCGGGGTTCAGCGCGAGCGCCGCCTCGAGGTGCGTGAGCGCGTCGTCGTAGCGCTCCTCGGCCATCGCGTACTGCGCGGCACGCCGTTCGGCTTCCTCGGGCGCCGGCAGCAGCCGGTCGAGGAAGGCGCGCAGCTGGCCTTCGGGGAGCACGCCGACGAACTGGTCGACCGGGCGCCCGTCGGCAAACGCGATCACGTGCGGGATGCTGCGCGTCTGGAAGTGCGCGGCGAGTTCCTGGTTCTCGTCGACGTTGACCTTCACGAGCTTCCAGCGGCCTTCGTAGTCGCCTTCGAGCTTTTCCAGCAGCGGGCCGAGCGTCTTGCAGGGGCCGCACCACGGCGCCCAGAAGTCGACCAGCACGGGTGCGTCCAGCGACGCCTCGATGACGTCTTTCTCGAATGTGGCAAGCGTGGTGTCCATGTCGTTCTCTTCGGTTCGAATGTCGTCAGGATGGGGGCGGTGCGCCCCTTTTTCAACGCGGCTTCGACTCGGGCAGCGGAATCCACTCGGTCTCGCCCGGCACCTTGCCCATTTCCTGGCGCGTCCAGGCTTCTTTCGCGCGTTCGATCGCTTCGCGGCTGCTGGCGACGAAATTCCATTCGATGAAGCGCTCGCCGTCGATCTTGTCGCCGCCGAGCAGCATCGCACGCGCGCCGCTGCCGCTCGTCAGCGTGACCGCGGCGTCGGGCGCGAGCACGGCCATCTGCTCGGCCGGCACCGGCGTGCCGTCGATCGCGAGCTCGCCGTCGACCACATAGACCGCGCGCTCCTCGTGCGACGCGTCGAGTTCGATGCGGCCGCCGGCCGCGAATTCGGCCGCGACGTACAGCGTGCGCGAGAACGTCGTGACCGGCGAGCGCAGCCCGAACGCGTCGCCGGCGATCACCGTCAGCGACACGCCGCCCTCGTTGCGCTTCGGCAGCGTGTCGGCCGCATGGTGCTCGAACGACGGCTCGGTCGTCTCGTGCGCGCGCGGCAGCGCGACCCAGGTCTGGATCCCGTGCACGGTGTGGCCGTTTTCGCGCTGCGCGTCGGGCGTGCGTTCGGAGTGGACGATCCCGCGGCCGGCCGTCATCCAGTTCACGTCGCCCGGCACGATTTCCTGCAGCGAACCGAGGTTGTCGCGGTGCAGGATCGCGCCGTCGAACAGGTAGGTGACGGTGGCGAGGCCGATATGCGGGTGCGGGCGCACGTCGAGCCCCGTGCCGGGCGGCAGCGTGGCGGGGCCCATGTGATCGAAGAAGATGAACGGGCCGACGAGGCGTGCGGCGAGGGCGGGCAGCGTGCGGCGCACCTGCAGGTTGCCGATGTCGCGCACGTGCGGCTTCAGCAGGGCTTTGATCGGAGCGGTCATGGCGGATCCTGTGGGGCGGCGGGGGATGCCGGTCATTGTACTGGCCGTCCGCCGCCGATTCCATGCGTGCGGCGCGGGTATCGGGCCGGGCGCTGAAACCCGGTAGACTGACCGGCTTCTCGGGAAAACGCCGGGCCGCCCCGGTTTTTCGCCCCAAATGAAGCTCTCTCGGGGCGCCCGGCGCAGAGCGACTGGGCCCGAGAGCACCTTGCACAACAATTCGACAATCGAGGAGACGCCGATGATGGCCCCGAAGGACTTGCTGCTTGCGCTGGTCGTGATCCTGGCGTGGGGCGTGAACTTCGTCGTGATCAAGGTCGGCCTGCACGGGATGCCGCCGATGCTGCTCGGCGCGCTGCGCTTCACGCTCGCGGCCGTGCCCGCGGTGTTCTTCGTGCGCCGGCCGCAGATTCCGTGGCGCCTGCTGGTGCTGTACGGCGCGACGATCCAGCTTGGCCAGTTCGTGTTCCTGTTCACCGGCATGTACGTCGGCATGCCGGCCGGCCTCGCGTCGCTCGTGCTGCAGTCGCAGGCGTTCTTCACGCTCGTGTTCGCGATGCTGTTCCTCGGCGAACGGCTGCGCGTGCAGAACCTGATCGGGCTCGCGATCGCCGCGGGCGGGCTCGTCGTGATCGCGGCGCAGGGCGGCCGCGCGATGACGCTCGCGGGTTTCCTGCTGACGATCTGCTCGGCTGCGATGTGGGCGTTCGGCAACATCGTCACGAAGAAGGTCGGCAAGGCGAACCTCGTGTCGCTCGTCGTGTGGGCCAGCCTCGTGCCGCCCGTGCCGTTCTTCCTGCTGTCGCTGTGGTTCGAAGGGCCGCAGCGGATCGCGACCGCGCTCGCCGGGCTGAACGGCGCGTCGATCTTCGCGGTCGTCTATCTCGCGTTCGTCGCGACGCTGCTCGGCTACGGGCTGTGGAGCCGCCTGCTGTCGCGCTATCCGGCCGCGCAGGTCGCGCAGTTCTCGCTGCTGGTGCCGGTCGTCGGCCTCGCGTCGTCGGCGCTGCTGCTCGACGAGCATCTGACGCGCACGCAACTGATCGGCACGGCGCTCGTGATGGGCGGGCTCGCGGTGAACGTGTTCGGCGGGAAACTGATGCGCCGCTTCGCGGCATCGTGACGCGCCGGCACGCACTGCGTGCCGGCGGCGGGGCGGGGTGGCCGGGTGCGGCCGTCAGGCCATCCGGCTCTTCGCGAGCGGCGGATTCGCGGCGAAATAGCGCTTGATGCCGCGGAAGATCGCGTCGGCCATCTGATCGCGATAGCTGTCGTCGTTCAGGCGGCTCTCTTCTTCCGGGTTGCTGATGAAGGCCGTCTCGACGAGGATCGACGGAATGTCGGGCGCCTTCAGCACCGCGAACCCGGCCTGCTCGACCGAGCCCTTGTGCAGCTTGTTGATGCCGCCCACTTCCTTCAGCACGTAGTTGCCGTAGCGCAGCGAATCGCGGATCTGCGCGGTCGTCGACATGTCGAACAGCGCGCGGTTCACGGTCGCGTCCGCCGTCTTGATATTGATGCCGCCGATCAGGTCGGACGAATTTTCCTTGTTCGCCATCCAGCGCGCCGCGGCGCTCGTCGCGCCGTGGTCGGAGAGCGCGAACACCGACGAGCCGCGCGCGGACGGCGTCGTGAACGCATCGGCGTGGATCGACACGAACAGGTCGGCGCCCACGCGGCGAGCCTTCTGCACGCGCACGTTCAGCGGCACGAAGAAGTCGGCGTCGCGCGTCATCATCGCGCGCATGTTCGGTGCGCCGTCGATCTTCGCGCGCAGCTTCTTTGCGATGTCGAGCGCAATGTGCTTCTCGTACGTGCCACCGCCGCCGATCGCGCCCGGATCCTCGCCGCCGTGGCCCGGATCGATCGCCACCGTCAGCAGGCGCACGGTGCCGCCCTTGCCGGATTTCGGCGCCGTGAACTTGTAGGTGTCGCCGTCATCGTCGCTGTCGTCGCGGCGCGCGATGACGGGCGGCGGCTTGACGGCCGGCTTCGCGGGCGTCGACGGGGTGGCGGGCGGCGTGTGCGGCGTGGCCGGCGTGTTCTGCGCGAAGCGCTGGAAGAACGCGTCGCTGTTGTCGCCCGCGGCAGGCGGCGGCAGGGGCGTACCCGGGCCGGCCAGCGCGGTCGGCGGCTGCATCTGCTGCGCGCGCGTCGTGTCGTTGAGCGCCTGCTCCTTGCGTTCCGTCTGTGCGATCAGGTCGGACAGCGGATCGGGTGCGACGGCCGGATACAGGTCGAACACGAGCCGGTACTTGTAGGTGCCGACCGGCGGCAGCGTGAACACCTGCGGCTTCACCGAGCCTTTCAGGTCGAACACCATCCGTACGACGTGCGGCTGATACTGGCCGACGCGCACCGACTGGATCTGCGGATCGTTCGGCGCGATCTTCGACACGAGGTCGCGCAGCGCCTGGTCGAGGTCGAGGCCGGTCAGGTCGACGACGAGACGGTCGGGACCCTGCAGCAGCTGTTGGCTATTCTGCAGCGGCTGGTCGGATTCGATCGTGACGCGCGTGTAATCGCGTGCGGGCCACACGCGCACGCCAAGCACCGACGATGCGTGCGCGAGCCGCGGTGCGACGAGACCGAGCACCAGCGTCGACGCGCCCGCGCACAGGATCTGGCGGCGCCGCCAGTTGTGCGTCGCGGTGGCCGCCGATTCGATCGAGCGGAACGGTTTGATCAACATCTTTCGAGACATGCCTTTCCTGAAGCGCTGTACGCCCGGACGGTGAGGGCGCGGCCGTCGCCATCCACGTCGAGCGAGAAAACCAGATCGGGTACGCCGAGCAGCGTGCCCGCCTGTTGTGGCCATTCGACGAGGCAGATCGCGCTGGAATTGAAATATTCGCGAAAGCCTGCGTCGGACCATTCGGCCGGATCGTTGAAACGATACAGATCGAAGTGATAGACCTCGAGTTCCCCATCGTCGCGTTCGAGCGCGTACGGCTCGACGAGCGTATAGGTCGGGCTGCGCACGCGCCCCGCGTGGCCGAGGCCGCGCAGGATCGCGCGTACCAGGGACGTCTTGCCCGCGCCGAGATCACCGACCAGCTGGATCTGCAGCCCGTCGAACGCATGCGCGCGGGCGAGTTCGACGCGTGCCGCGTCGAGTGCGTGCGCGAAGCGGGTGCCGAAGGCCTCGGTCGCCGCTTCGTCGGCGAGCGCGATCACGCGCTGCTCGAGCGGGGCGGGCAACGTGACGGCATGAGGCGAGTGGCTGGACGTGGCTGACATTCTCGTAAAATAGTGCGATGAACCGATTACCGGAACTCGCCGCATCCGACAGGCCTTCGACTTGTGCCGAAGGCGCGGCACCGTGCGCGCTCGACGATGCGGCGTTGACTGCGCTCGCCGCGCGCATCAGGGCGTGGGGGCGCGAATTGGGTTTCGGGGCGATCGGCATCAGCGATACCGATCTCTCGGATGCCGAAGCAGGCCTCGCCGCCTGGCTGGAAGCCGGATACCACGGCGAAATGGATTATATGGCGAAACATGGGATGAAACGCGCGCGTCCGGCCGAACTTGTGGCCGGTACGCGACGCGTGATCTCCGCGCGACTCGCCTATCTGCCGGCCGAAACGCTGGCCGCCGACGCACCTGAAAGCGAGCCAGGCACGCTCGCGCTGCACGACTGGCGTGCGCGCGAACGGGCCCGGCTCGACGATCCGCAGGCGGCCGTCGTGTCGATCTACGCACGCGGCCGCGACTATCACAAGGTGCTGCGCAACCGCCTGCAGACACTCGCGGAGCGCATCGAGCAGGAGATCGGCGCGTTCGGCTACCGCGTGTTCACCGATTCGGCGCCCGTGCTCGAGGTCGAGCTCGCGCAGAAGGCCGGCGTCGGCTGGCGCGGCAAGCACACGCTGCTGCTGCAGCGCGATGCGGGCTCGCTGTTCTTCCTCGGCGAAATCTACGTCGACGTCCCGCTGCCGACCGACGCGCACACGTCCCCCGACACCGCGCCCGAAACGCCCGGCGCGCACTGCGGCAGCTGCACGCGCTGCATCGGCGCCTGCCCGACCGGCGCGATCGTCGAGCCGTACCGCGTCGACGCGCGCCGCTGCATCTCGTACCTGACGATCGAACTGAAAGGCAGCATCCCCGAGCCGCTGCGGCCGATGATCGGCAATCGCGTGTACGGCTGCGACGACTGCCAGCTCGTGTGCCCGTGGAACAAGTTCGCGCAGGCCGCGCCCGTCGCCGATTTCGACGTACGGCACGGCCTCGACCGCGCGACGCTCGTCGAGCTGTTTGCGTGGGATGCGGACACGTTCGATACGCGCATGCAGGGCAGTGCGATCCGACGCATCGGCTACGAAAGCTGGCTGCGCAATCTCGCGGTCGGGCTCGGCAATGCGCTGCGCGCGGACGCGGGCCGGCTCACGCCGCAGGCGCGCGAGGCGATCGTCGCTGCGTTGCGCGCGCGGGCCGACGATCCGTCGCCGGTCGTGCGCGAGCATGTCGAATGGGCGCT
Organism: Burkholderia lata; assembly: GCF_000012945.1. NCBI lineage: Bacteria > Pseudomonadati > Pseudomonadota > Betaproteobacteria > Burkholderiales > Burkholderiaceae > Burkholderia > Burkholderia lata. The sequence continues at coordinate 3,013,058 of NC_007510.1, read as the reverse complement.
GCGTGCCGTGTGAAGGCGGCGTAAAGTGTCGTCGGCGCGCGGTGGTGCCGCGCGCATCCATCGGTCAGGAGAGGGCCATGTTCAATGCAGTCATCGACGCGCCGTTCGGCAAAGTCGGCATCCGCACGGACGCCGCGGTGGTGCGCGAGATCGTCTATCTGCCCGAATCGGTGAAGTCGGTCGATCCGGATTCGCCGCTCGCGAAGCGCGCGGTCAAGCAGATCGAACGTTATTTCGAGCGCGCATCGGCGCGCTTCGACCTGCCGCTCGCCGAAGTCGGCAGCGCGTTCCAGCACCGCGTGTGGGACGTGATCAGCGATATCCCGCCCGGCACGGTGCTGACCTACGGGCAGGTCGCGAAGCGGATCGGCAGCGCGCCGCGCGCGGTCGGCCAGGCGTGCGGCGCGAACTACTTCCCGCTCGTGATTCCATGCCATCGCGTCGTCGCGGCGGGCGGCCTCGGCGGCTTCGCGAACCACGACGACAACGGTTATTACCAGAAAGTGAAGCGCTGGCTGCTGGCGCACGAAGGCGTGCCGTACTGATGAGTGAATCGCTGATTTCTCCCGAAGCCGACGGCGATGCCGCCGCGGCGTCACCCGCGCTGCTCGCGAGCCGTGCGTCGATCGACGTGTTTTGCGATGCGCTGTGGCTCGAGCACGGGCTCGCGCGCAACACGCTCGACGCATACCGGCGCGATCTGGTGCTGTTTTCCCAATGGCTGGCGGAGACGCACGACGCGCCGCTCGATTCGGTCGACGAAGCGATGGTGACGGGCTACATCGCCGCGCGCAGCGACGGCAAGGCGACGTCGTCGAACCGGCGGCTGTCCGTGTTCCGGCGCTATTACGGCTGGGCCGTGCGCGAGCATCGTGTGAGCGCCGACCCGACGCTGCGGATCACGTCCGCGAAACAGGCCGCCCGGTTTCCGTCGACGCTGTCGGAGGCGCAGGTCGAGGCGCTGCTCGGCGCGCCCGACATCGGCACGCCGCTCGGCCTGCGCGATCGCACGATGCTCGAGCTGATGTATGCGAGCGGGTTGCGCGTGAGCGAGCTCGTGATGCTGAAGACCGTCGAGGTCGGGCTCAACGAGGGCGTCGTGCGCGTGATGGGCAAGGGGTCGAAAGAGCGGCTCGTGCCGTTCGGCGAAGTCGCGCACGGCTGGATCGAGCGCTACCTGCGCGACGCGCGGCCGGCGCTGCTCGGCGCGCGCGCGGCCGACGCGCTGTTCGTGACCGCGCGCGGCGACGGGATGACGCGCCAGCAGTTCTGGAACATCATCAAGCGCCACGCGCAGCACGCGGAAGTGCGCGCGCACCTGTCGCCGCATACGCTGCGGCACGCGTTCGCGACGCACCTGCTGAATCATGGCGCCGACCTGCGCGTCGTGCAGTTGCTGCTCGGCCACAGCGACATCTCGACCACGCAGATCTATACGCACGTTGCACGCGAGCGCTTGAAGACGCTGCACGCGCAACACCATCCGCGCGGTTAGCGCATCCAGCGTGGCGCGCGCTGTGTCACGCGCCGAGCCGGCCCAGGTCAGACCAGTTCGCGCAGCTTGTGCTTCAGCACCTTGCCCGTCGACGCGGCCGGCAGCGCGTCGAGCGCCCGGATGTGCGCGGGGCGTTTGTAAGGCGCGAGCCGCTCCGCACACCACGCGTGCAACACCGCTTCGTCCGCCGTCGCGCCGGGCACCAGCTCGACGAACGCGAGCACTTCCTCGTTGCCTTCGACCGCGCGGCCGATGACGGCCGCCTGCACGACGTCCGGATGCGCGTTCAGCACCTGCTCGACTTCGACCGGATAGACGTTGAAGCCCGACCGGATGATCAGCTCCTTGCTGCGGCCCGCGATCGTCACGGCGCCGTCCGCCTCCTGCCGTGCGAGATCGCCGGTGCTCAGCCAGCCGTCCGGCGACACGGCCGCGTGTGTCGCGTCCGCATTGCGGTAGTAACCGAGCATCACGTTCGGCCCGCGCACGCGGATCTCGCCGACTTCACCCGGCGGCACGTCGGTGCCGTCCGGCGCGACGATCCGCATCTCCACACCGGGAATCGGCACACCGACCGAGCTGTCGGTGCGCGGCGCGTCGAGCGGCGTCTGCGTGATCGTCGGGCTGCTTTCGGTCATCCCGTAGCCGTTGTGCAGCGGCACGCCGTACAGGCGCTCGACGCGCGCCTTCAGGTTCGCGTCGAGCGGCGAGCCGCCCGAATACGCGAAGCGCAGGCGCGGTGCGCGCCACGCGTGGCCGTGCGTGTGCAGGTGTTCGAGCAGCTTCGCGTGCATCGCGGGCACGCCCTGGAAGATCGTGACGCCTTCGTCGGCGAGTGCGACGCGCACGGCTTCCGGCGAGAAGCGCGGCACGAGCCGCAGCGTCGCGCCCGCGTACAGGCTGCCGAGGCAGACCGACGCGAGCCCGTACACATGCGACACGGGCAGCACCGTGTAGACGACGTCGTCGGGCGACACGCGGCGCAGCGTGCTCGACGTCGCCGCGATGAACAGCAGGTTGCGATGCGACAGCATCACGCCTTTCGGCGTGCCGGTCGTGCCGGTCGTATAGATCAGCGCCGCACATTGCGCGGCACCGTCGGCGGCGACCGGTTCGCCCGGCGCGCTCGCGTCGACGCGATACGACCACGCACCGATGTCGACCGGCAGCACGCCGGCAGGCGTCGCGCCGTGCCGCTCGGCATGCGCGCGCGCGTCGGGCGATGCGTCGGTGGTGAACGCGATCAGCTTCGGGCGCGCGTGTGCGGCGATCGCATCGAGTTCGCTGGCGGACAAGCGCGCGTTCGACACGAGCGCCCATGCGTCGAGACGCGCGACCGCGAACAGCAGCACGATCTGCGCGACGCAGTTTTCGGCGACGATCATCACGCGGTCGCCGCCTTGCACGCCGAGGCTGGTGAGCAGCGAGGCTGTAGCATCGACGGCCTGCGACAGGTCGCCGTACGACAAGCGGCGCGCGTCCTCGATCAGCGCCGGGTGCGCGGGTGTCTGCGCGGCCCAGCGCGCGGGCACGTCGGCGATGCGGCGAGGCAGCGCGGCGAGCAGTGCGTCGACGTCGAGCGGCTCGAATGAGCGGGAGGGCGAGGTCATGGCGTCTCCAGAAAAGGGGCCGGGTGGCGGCGCGTTGAAGTTTGCGAACGATCGTGCCATGACGGCGCGCGCGCCACAATCGGCCATTCGGGCAATAGCACTTCGCGATGGAAGCAATGATGATGGCCGGAATCGCCGCGGCGACGCAGCGGGCCGCCCGGTGAAAAACGGGCCGCGAGTATACCGCCGGCACGACCGGCGAGCGCGCCATTGCGCGCTCGCCGGTCGTTCACCATTAAAATGCCGCCATGAGCAAATCCAGGCATGTGTCCGAAACCCCCGCGACCCAGTTGCTGCGCCGCCACGGCGTCGCGTTCGGCGAGCACCCGTACGACTACGTCGAGCACGGCGGCACCGGTGAATCGGCGCGCCAGCTCGGCGTCGACGAGCACAGCGTCGTGAAGACGCTCGTGATGGAAGACGAGCACGCGAAGCCGCTGATCGTGCTGATGCACGGCGATCGCACCGTATCGACGAAGAACCTCGCGCGGCAGATCGGCGCGAAGCGCGTCGAGCCGTGCAAGCCCGAGGTCGCGAACCGCCATTCGGGCTATCTCGTCGGCGGCACGTCACCGTTCGGCACGCGCAAGGCGATGCCCGTCTACGTCGAGGCGACGATCCTCGAACTGCCGACGATCTACCTGAACGGCGGCCGTCGCGGCTACCTCGTCAGCCTCGCGCCGGCCGTGCTCACGTCGCTGCTCGGCGCACAGCCCGTACAGTGCGCCAGTGTTGACTGAGGGTTTCACCTTCGTGGCAGGCCGCGCGCGTTCGGTAGAATGGGCGCCGTTTCGGCGTGCCGCGCGCAGCCGTCCCTTTACCGATACGTTGAAAGAAGAGTCCTCCGCATGCAGATCCTGCTCGCCGCCCTCGTTGCCTACCTGATCGGTTCGGTGTCGTTCGCCGTCGTCGTCAGTGGCGCGATGGGCCTGGCCGACCCGCGTTCATACGGGTCGAAGAATCCCGGCGCGACCAACGTGCTGCGCAGCGGCAACAAGAAGGCCGCGATCCTGACGCTGGTCGGCGACGCATTCAAGGGCTGGATCGCCGTCTGGCTCGCCCGGCACCTCGGGCTGCCCGACGTCGCGGTCGCATGGGTCGCGATCGCCGTGTTCCTCGGCCACCTGTATCCGGTGTTCTTCCGCTTCCAGGGCGGCAAGGGCGTCGCGACCGCGGCCGGCGTGCTGCTCGCGGTGCACCCGGTGCTCGGGCTTGCGACCGCGCTGACCTGGCTGATCGTCGCGTTCTTCTTCCGCTATTCGTCGCTCGCGGCGCTGGTGGCGGCCGTGTTCGCGCCGGTGTTCGACGTGTTCCTGTTCGGCACGGGCCACAACCCGGTCGCGTGGGCCGTGCTCGCGATGAGCGTGCTGCTCGTGTGGCGTCACCGCGGCAACATTTCGAAGCTGCTGGCGGGGCAGGAGAGCCGGATCGGCGACAAGAAGAAGGCGGCCGCTGACGGCGGCGCGCAGGACGGCGGGAAAGCCTGAGGAGGTGCGGCGTTTGGCCGCGCGCCGGGCGCGCCGCGTGTGCGGGGCCCGGCAGGATGACGTGACGGATCGTCCGGCGATCAGTCGCGGAAGTTGTTGAAGTCGAGCGGCGTGTCGGTTACGTCCTTGCGCAGCATCGCGATCACGCTCTGCAGGTCGTCGCGCTTCGTGCCGTTCACGCGCACCGCGTCGCCCTGGATGCTCGCCTGCACCTTGATCTTGCTGTCCTTCACGAGGCGCACGATCTTCTTCGCGAGGTCGCCCGTCACGCCCTTCTTCACGGTGACGATCTGCTTGAGCTTGTCGCCGCCGATCTTCTCGACCTTGCCGTAGTCGAGGAAGCGCACGTCGACGTTGCGCTTGGCCAGCTTGCCGATCAGCACGTCCTTGACCTGGCCGAGCTTGAAATCGTCATCGGCGAACAGCGTCAGCTCGCGTTCCTTCTGCTCGACGCGCGCGTCGGAGCCCTTGAAGTCGAAGCGCGTCGAAATTTCCTTGTTCGACTGCTCGATGGCGTTCTTTACTTCGATCATGTTCGCTTCGGAAACGACGTCGAACGATGGCATGGCATTCCTCCCTTGAGATGCGGGCACCCGGCTCGCGCGCGGGCACTCGCTATAATTGCGGACTGTTTGCCATTTTACCGATGCCCCTCCGTTTGCCCAAGGCCGGCCATGTGCCACCCGGGCGGACGTGACCGCGAATGCCGATGCCTCTTGACGATTCCACCCTGTCGCTGCTTCCCGACCATCCGCTCGCCGCGCACAACACGTTCGGCATCGCCGCGACCGCGCGCTTCGCCGCGCGCATCACGCATGCGTCGCAGTTCGAGGCGCTCCATCGCGACCCGCGCGTCGCGCACCTGCCGCAGTTGGTGCTCGGCGGCGGCAGCAACGTCGTGTTCACGCGCGATTTCGACGGCGTCGTGCTGCTCGACGAGATCGCGGGCCGCCGCGTCGTGCGCGAGGATGACGACGCGTGGTACGTCGAGGCTGGCGGCGGCGAGAACTGGCACGCATTCGTCGCATGGACGCTCGAGCACGGGATGGCGGGCCTCGAGAACCTCGCGCTGATTCCGGGCACGGTCGGCGCGGCGCCGATCCAGAACATCGGTGCGTACGGCCTCGAGATGAAGGCGTATTTTGACTCGCTGGTTGCGGTCGAGCTGGCGACGGGGTGCAGCGAGCGCTTCGACGCCGCGCGCTGCGCGTTCGGCTATCGCGACAGCTTCTTCAAGCGGGAAGGGCGCGGCCGGTTTGCGATCGTGTCGGTGACGTTCCGGCTGCCGAAGCAATGGGTGCCGCGGCTCGGCTACGCGGATGTCACGCGCGAACTCGACGCCCGAGGCATTGCACCCGATGCGGCCACGGCGCGCGACGTGTTCGACGCGGTCGTCGCGATCCGCCGCGCGAAGCTGCCCGATCCGCTCGTCCTCGGCAACGCGGGCAGTTTCTTCAAGAATCCGGTGATCGATGCGGCGCAGTTCGATGCGCTGCGCGCCCGCGCACCGGAAGTCGTGTCATATCCGCAGCCGGACGGGCAGGTCAAGCTCGCGGCCGGCTGGCTGATCGACCGCTGCGGCTGGAAGGGGCGCGCGCTGGGTGCGGCGGCCGTGCACGACCGCCAGGCGCTCGTGCTCGTCAATCGCGGCGGCGCGACGGGCGCCGATGTGCTCGCGCTGGCACGGGCGATCCAGGCCGACGTGCAGACGCAATTCGGCGTCGAGCTCGAAGCCGAACCGGTCTGCCTGTAACGCGGGCCCAGCGCAGCTTTTCCCGCGCTCAAACAAAAAGCGCCGATCGTCGATCGGCGCTTTTTTCATGGATGGCCCGGTGCCGGCGCGTCAGTGCTTGAGGCGGCCGAGCAGCAGGAACTCCATCAGGGCCTTCTGCACGTGCAGGCGGTTTTCCGCTTCGTCCCACACGACGCTCTGCGGGCCGTCGATCACGCCGGCCGTCACTTCCTCGCCGCGGTGCGCGGGCAGGCAGTGCATGAAGAGGGCGTCCGGGTTCGCGTGGCCCATCATTTCCTCGTCGACGCACCAGTCGGCGAATGCCTGCATGCGGGCCTCGTTCTCGGCCTCGAAGCCCATGCTCGTCCACACGTCGGTGGTGACGAGGTCGGCGCCCTTGCACGCTTCGTTCGGATCCTCGAACACTTCGTAGAACGGTGCGCTGTCGGGCGACACGAGCTTCATGTCGAGCGCGTAGCCGGGCGGCGTGGACAGGCGCAGCTTGAAGCCGAGGATCTGCGCCGCCTCGATCCACGTGTAGAGCATGTTGTTCGCATCGCCGACCCATGCGACGGTCTTGCCGGCGATCGGGCCGCGGTGCTCGTAGTACGTGAAGATGTCGGCGAGCACCTGGCACGGGTGGTACTCGTTCGTCAGGCCGTTGATCACCGGCACGCGGGAATTGTCCGCGAAGCGCTTGATGACCTCCTGCTCGAACGTACGGATCATGATGATGTCGACCATTCGCGAGATGACCTGCGCGGAATCCTCGACGGGTTCGCCGCGGCCGAGCTGCGTGTCGCGCGTGCTCATGAAGACGGCGTGGCCGCCGAGCTGGAAGATCCCGGCTTCGAACGACAGGCGCGTGCGCGTCGAGCTCTTCTCGAAGATCATCGCGAGCGTGCGGTCATGCAGCGGGTGATAGGTCTCGTAGTTCTTGAACTTGCGCTTCAGGATACCCGTGCGTTCGAGCACGTACTCGTAGTCTTCCAGCGAGAAATCCGTGAACTGCAGGTAGTGACGAATGGTTTTGGCGGTCATGAAGCGAGATGCGGCAGGTTGCACCCGGCAGCAGGGCCGGACGGCGCCGCCGTCGGGTGTGGATAACTCAAAGCAGCATAAAGGATTTTCTGTGCTTTGACGAGCCGCGGAGAGAAGCGGGGCACGATCGCCGCGGGTGGCAAGCGGTACAGGAGGAGGGGCGTCGGGACGGCGCGCGATGGCGCGCTGCGGTATAATTCGAAAGTTTTCTCCAGCCCGGCAGGCAAGCCTCCTCGCGCTCTGCCGGACACAAGCCGTGCGCTGCACAAATCCGGTGCAGTCCACCGGCGGCGCGCGCCGACGTCCCGTTTTCGGGATACCGGAATGCTTGTGCCGCCGTCCGTTTCAGCTTTGTGTTCGCGTATCCAGGCGCCGTTGCCTGGCTATCGCCGGGCCGTCACTTGGGTAACCACATGGCTGAAACCCCTCCGACCGAATTCTTCATCCAGGGCATCACGAAAGACGGGAAAAAGTTTCGCCCGAGCGACTGGTCGGAACGTCTGGCCGGTGTGATGGCCTGCTTCGGGCCGGGGGCGAGCGGACGGAACGCGCGTCTCCAGTATTCGCTCTACGTGCGTCCGACGATGCTCGGCGACCTGAAATGCGTGATCCTCGATTCCCGGCTGCGCGACGTCGAGCCGATGGCGTTCGATTTCGTGCTGAATTTCGCGAAGGACAACAACCTCGTCGTCACCGAGGCGTGCGAACTGCCGGACTACGGCGAGAAGAAGTAAGAAGCGGACGGGCGGGGGCGTGCGCAGCGCCAGGCCCCGGCTGTTCGCCTGCATCGTTGCCGATCTCGGCGACACAGGCAAAAAAGCCCGCCTAGGCGGGCTTTTTTGCGATCGCAGGAAACAGGAACGCCCGCGGAAGCGGGCGCGCCGGATTTACGCTGCTGCCTGCAGGCCTTTGACGGCCGCGGCGAGGCGGCTCTTGCTGCGAGCGGCCTTGTTCTTGTGAACGATCTTCTTGTCAGCGATCGTGTCGATCGTCTTCACGGCAGCCTTGAACAGATCGGCAGCCTTTGCTTGATCGCCGGCGTCGACAGCCTTGCGAACAGCCTTGATCGCGGTACGGAATTTCGAGCGCAGCGCCGAGTTGTGCGAATTTGCCTTCGCGGCCTGGCGGGCGCGCTTGCGTGCTTGTGCGGAGTTAGCCATGACGGTTCCTTATCCTGTCCTGTTTCCAGAGCTTGGAGCCTAGACGGCCAAGCGCTGCTTTTCGATCCGTCCCCTGAGAGCGATTGCCCAGGGGCGCATAAAAAACGGTGATTTTAACCGAGGCCGGGACATGAAAACGGCAGTTGCCGTGCATGTACGAGCCCAGAAACCGGCGATTATAGCAACAAAATCAAGCGAGTGGCAACATCAACGTGACATCTGCCGGACCGGGCGCCATCGGCGTGCGCGCTTTTCGGCATCGGCCGCTGGCCGGGCCACGCAACGTCCGTATAATAAGCGCCCCATGAATCTATTCCGAGCCCTGCTGACGGTCAGCGGCTTCACGCTGCTGTCGCGCGTGACCGGACTGGCCCGCGAGACACTGATCGCCCGTGCGTTCGGTGCCAGTCAATACACCGACGCGTTCTACGTCGCCTTCCGTATCCCGAACCTGCTGCGCCGCCTGTCTGCCGAAGGCGCGTTCTCGCAGGCGTTCGTGCCGATCCTCGCCGAGTTCAAGAACCAGCAGGGGCACGACGCGACGAAAGCGCTCGTCGACGCGATGTCCACCGTGCTCGCGTGGGCGCTTGCCGTGCTGTCGGTCTTCGGGATCGTCGGCGCGTCGTGGGTCGTGTTCGCGGTCGCGTCCGGCCTGCACACCGACGGGCAGGCGTTCCCGCTCGCGGTCACGATGACGCGGATCATGTTCCCGTACATCGTGTTCATCTCGCTGACGACGCTCGCCTCCGGCGTGCTGAACACGTACAAGAGCTTCTCGCTGCCTGCGTTCGCGCCGGTGCTGCTCAACGTCGCGTTCATCGCCGCGGCCGTGTTCGTCGCGCCGCACCTGAAGGTGCCGGTGTTCGCGCTCGCGTGGGCCGTCATCGTCGGCGGCGTGCTGCAGTTCCTCGTGCAGCTGCCGGGCCTGAAGAAGATCGACATGGTGCCGCTGATCGGCCTCAACCCGCTGCGCGCGCTGCGCCACCCGGGCGTGAAGCGCGTGCTCGCGAAGATGGTGCCCGCGACGTTCGCGGTGTCGGTCGCGCAACTGTCGCTGATCATCAACACCAACATCGCGTCGCGGCTCGGGCAGGGCGCGGTGTCGTGGATCAACTACGCCGACCGCCTGATGGAATTCCCGACGGCGCTGCTCGGCGTCGCGCTCGGCACGATCCTGCTGCCGAGCCTGTCGAAGGCGCACGTCGATGCCGATTCGCACGAGTATTCGGCGCTGCTCGACTGGGGGCTGCGCGTCACGTTCCTGCTCGCGGCACCGAGCGCGCTCGCGCTGTTCTTCTTTGCGACGCCGCTCACCGCGACCCTGTTCAACTACGGCAAGTTCGACGCGCATACCGTCACGATGGTCGCGCGCGCGCTGGCGACCTACGGGATCGGCCTCGTCGGCATCATCCTGATCAAGATCCTCGCGCCGGGCTTCTATGCGAAGCAGGACATCAAGACGCCGGTGAAGATCGCGATCGGCGTGCTGATCGTCACGCAGATCTCGAACTACGTGTTCGTGCCGCTGATCGGCCACGCGGGCCTGACGCTGAGCATCGGCGTCGGCGCGTGCCTGAACTCGCTGCTGCTGTTCATCGGGCTGCGCAAGCGCGGCATCTACCAGCCGTCGCCAGGCTGGCTGCGCTTCTTCGTGCAGCTGATCGGCGCGGCGCTGGTGCTCGCCGGCCTGATGCACTGGCTGTCGATCAGCTTCGACTGGACCGGGATGCGTGCGCAGCCGCTCGATCGCATTGCGCTGATGGCCGCGTGCCTCGTGGTGTTCGCTGCACTATATTTCGGTATGTTGTGGGTGATGGGCTTCAAATACGCTTATTTCAGAAGGCGCGCCAAGTGACGACCGCAATGACCCGCGTCCTCGACTACTTCAGCACGCTCGTGGCAGACGACGACAGCCTGCCCGTCACGGAAGCGGCGCTGTCGCTGGCGCAGGACGCGTATCCCGACCTCGACCTGCAGGGCACGCTGGCCGAACTCGACATGCTCGCCGCGCGGCTGCGCCGGCGGTTCACAGACGATGCGGACCTGAAGGGCCGCGTCGCCGCACTGAACGATTTCTTCTTCCGCGAGCTCGGCTTCGCGTGCAATCACAACGACTACTACGACCCCGATAACAGCCACCTGAACGCCGTGCTGAAGCGGCGGCGCGGGATCCCGATCTCGCTGTCGGTGCTGTACCTGGAGCTCGCCGAGCAGATCGGCGTACCGGCGCGCGGCGTGTCGTTTCCCGGTCATTTCCTGCTGCGCGTCACGCTGCCGGACGGCGACCTGATCATCGATCCGGCCAACGGCCATTCGCTGTCCGAAGCCGAGATGGTCGAGATGCTCGAGCCGTACGTCGCGCGTGCGGCCGGGGCGGTCGACAGCGCGTTGCGCGCGCTGCTGCAGCCGGCGACGAGCCGCGAGATCATCGCGCGGATGCTGCGCAACCTGAAGACGATCTATCTTCAGACGGAACGCTGGCAGCGGCTGCTCGCGGTGCAGCAGCGGCTCGTGATCCTGCTGCCCGAGCACCTCGACGAAGTCCGCGACCGCGGTTTCGCGTATGCGCGGCTCGATTACCTGCGCCCCGCGCTCGAGGATCTCGAGCAGTATCTCGGCGAGCGGCCGGAGGCTGACGATGCCACCGTCGTCGAGTCGCAGGTGATCGAATTGCGGCAGCGGATGCAGCGCGACGGCGAGGACTGAGCCGCGGCCACGCTGCCGGAACCCGGAACGAAAAAACGCCCGCATCGCGGGCGTTTTTTATGCCTATTTCGGCTGCATCCGGATTGCGCCGTCGAGGCGGATCACTTCGCCGTTGAGCATCGGATTCTCGACGATCTGGCGCACCAGCAGCGCGTATTCGGCCGGCTTGCCGAGTCGCGGCGGGAACGGCACCATCGCGCCGAGCGCGTCCTGCACGTCCTGCGGCATGCCGAGCAGCATCGGCGTCTCGAACAGGCCGGGCGCGATCGTCATCACGCGGATGCCGCTGCGCGACAGGTCGCGCGCGATCGGCAGCGTCATACCCGCGACGCCGGCTTTCGACGCCGCATACGCGGCCTGGCCGATCTGCCCGTCGAAGGCGGCGACCGACGCGGTGCTGACGATCACGCCGCGCTCGCCGTCCGCGGTCGGCGCGGTGGCGGCCATCGCGGCGGCCGCGAGCCGGATCATGTTGAACGTGCCGACGAGGTTCACGTTGATCGTCTTCGCGAACACGTCGAGCGGATGCGCGCCGTCCTTGCCGACGGTCTTCGCGGCGGGCGCGATGCCCGCGCAGTTCACGAGGCCGCGCAGCGTGCCGGCGCGCGTCGCCGCGTTGACGGCCGCCTGCGCGTCGGCCTCGCTCGACACGTCGCAGTGCACGAAGATGCCGCCCAGCTCGGCTGCGAGCGCGGTGCCCGCCGCGTCGTTCAGGTCGGCGAGCACGACCGTGCCGCCTGCCTGCGCGAGCATCCGCGCGGTGCCGGCGCCGAGGCCCGATGCGCCGCCCGTGATCAGAAACACGTTGCCGCGAATTTCCATGACTGTCTCCTTTGTCGACCGCCCTTGGCGCTTCAGCGCTTAGGGCGGTCCCATGCCAAGGCGGTCGACCGCCCTTGGCGCTTTAGCGCTTAGGGAGGTCCCATGCCGAGGCGGTCGACCGCCATTGTCGCTTCGGCTCAAGTAGCGCTTCCACACAAACGCTTGCCCAATCCGATGCCACGCGATCGGCTGAAATGCCGGTCCGCCGGCAATGGAGGGGCATGCACTCGACCGATTGTACGAGGCGCCTTCGCGCGACGGCGAGACCGGAACGGCCGTGCGCGTTCCGCCCGGGCAAAAAAAAGCCGCCCGGAAAGGGCGGCTTGCGGGTGCGCGATGCGTTGCTTACTTCAGTGCGCCAAACGCGCGCTCGCGGATTTCCTCGACGCTGCCGAGGCCCGAGATCTTGCGATACTGCGGAGCCTTCAGGCCGTTTTCCTCGCCGCGCTGCGCCCAGTCGCCGTAGTACGTGATCAGCGGCTTGGTCTGCGCTTCGTACACTTCGAGGCGCTTCTTGACGGTTTCTTCCTTGTCGTCGTCGCGCTGGATCAGCGGCTCGCCCGTCACGTCGTCGTGGCCTTCGACCTTCGGCGGGTTGAACTTGACGTGGTACGTGCGGCCCGATGCCGGGTGCGTGCGGCGGCCGCTCATGCGCTCGATGATTTCCGAGAACGGCACGTCGATCTCGAGCACGTAGTCGATCGCGACGCCGGCTTCCTTCATGGCGTCAGCCTGCGCGATCGTGCGCGGGAAACCGTCGAACAGATAGCCGTTCGCGCAGTCGGATTCCTTCAGGCGCTCCTTGACGAGGCCGATGATCAGCGCGTCCGGCACCAGCTTGCCGGCGTCCATGTAGCCCTTCGCCTCGACGCCGAGCGGCGTGCCGGCCTTCACGGCCGCGCGCAGCATGTCGCCCGTCGAGATTTGCGGGATGCCGAATTTTTCCTTGATGAAGTTTGCCTGGGTGCCCTTTCCCGCGCCGGGCGCGCCCAACAGGATCAAACGCATGGTGATATCTCCAGTATGTAGATTCGTGTGGCGAGACGCAAAAAGCGCCGGCGACGGTGTGCGCGGGGCTTGCCTGGCGCGTGGCGGACCGGTCTGATGCGGCGCGTCGGGTTGAGCGACGCGCGGCTGCCGGCAGGGCCGCGGGCGGGGTCAAGCGAGGACGCGCTGGTCGCGGACGGCTCGCACAATCGCCTGATTATGCCACGGGTTATTTTGATGACGGCTGAAAAAGGGCCTGCACGCGTGCGAGATCGGCCGGCGTGTCGATTCCGGCTTCGGGCGCGGACTCGGTGATCAGCACTGCGATGCGCTCGCCGTGCCACAGCGCGCGCAGCTGTTCGAGCTGCTCGGCCTGTTCGATCGGCGCCTGCGCGAGCGTCGGATACGTGCGCAGGAAACGCGCGCGATACGCATAGAGGCCGATGTGCCGGTAGACCGGGAAAGCGGGCGCAGGCATGGCCGCGACGTCGGGCCAGTGCGGCTGGTATGCGTCCCGGCTCCACGGAATCGGCGCACGCGAGAAGTACAGCGCGACGCTCTGCGCGTCGAGCGCGACCTTCACCACGTTCGGGTTGAACACGTCGGCGGCGTCGTGGATCGGGTGGGCGGCCGTCGCAATCGCGCAGGCCGGGTGGGCGGCGAGGTGCGACGCTACGTCGCGTACGAGCACGGGGTCGATCAGCGGCTCGTCGCCCTGCACGTTGACGACGACGGTGTCGTCGCTCCACCCGAGCGTCGCCGCGACTTCCGCGAGCCGGTCGGTGCCGGACGGATGGTCGGCGCGCGTCAGCACCGCTTCGAAGCCGTGATCGCGGGCCGCATCGAGCACGCTCTGCGCGTCGGACGCGACCAGCACCTGCTGCGCGCCCGCTTCGCGCGCGCGTTCGGCGACGCGCACGACCATCGGCTTGCCGCCGAGATCGGCGAGCGGCTTGTTCGGGAGTCGCGTCGACGCGAGCCGGGCGGGAATGACGGCGATGAAGGGTTGAGTCATCGGGGAGGGCGGTGAGAAGAGCGGAGCGGGCGGCGCGTCTGGTGCGGGCCGCCCGGCGGGGTTCGGCGCCCTCGCGGCGGACGGGCCGCGGCGAGGGCCGGGTCGGGCGGCTTAGCGGCCGGCCGGGTCGACCGGCGTGCCTTCGACGGTCTGGCGCGCCTCGTCGACCAGCATCACGGGGATGCCGTCGCGGATCGGGTAGGCGAGCTTGTCCGCGTTGCAGATCAGCTCCTGCGCGGCACGGTCATAGTGGAGCGGGCCTTTGCAGATAGGGCACACAAGGATTTCAAGCAGGCGAGCGTCCACGGAGTTTCTCCACAACGAGGGCAATGAGGCGAGGGTCGAGCGCGGCTTCGACGGGGACAACCCACAGTCGGGCGTCGCGCCAGGAAGCGCCCAATTTTACTGCATCCTTCTCGGTGATCAGGATCGCATCGACGGCGTCGTCGACGAACGGATTGTCGGCGAACGCGTAGTGGTCGGGCAGCGCGCGCGTCGCGGGCGCGAGACCGGCCGAGCGCAGCGTCGCGAAAAAGCGTTCCGGCGCGCCGATGCCGGCCGCGGCGAGCACGCGCTCGTTCGCGAATTGCGACAGCGGGCGTCGCAGCGCGGGCTGGTCGAGGTGCCACGCGGCGCCCGGCGTGAGCGCGAGCGAATAGGTGTCGGGCCACGGCGGCAGCGCGCCGCTGTACGGATCGTTGACGAGCGTGGCGTCACGGTGCCGCGACAGCGGCTCGCGCAACGGCCCGGCCGGCAGCAGGAAGCCGTTGCCGCCGAGCCGGTGGTCGAACACGACGAGCTCGACCGTGCGCGCGAGGCGGTAGTGCTGTAGGCCGTCGTCGCTGACGATCACGTCGACGTCCGGATGCGCGGCGCGCAGCGCCTGCGCGGCCGCGACGCGATCGGGGCAGACCCAGACCGGCGCGCCGGTGCGGCGTGCGATCAGGAGCGGTTCGTCGCCGCCCGCGCTGGCGCGCGACGCGGTCGTGACGGCGGTCGGCGCCTTCACGTTCGCGCCGTAGCCGCGCGACACGATGCCGGGCGTGAAGCCGGCCGCTCGCAACGCGTCGACGAGGGCGATTACGGTCGGCGTCTTGCCGGTGCCGCCGACGGTCACGTTGCCGACCACGACGACGGGCACGCCGACGTCGACCGGTTTCTTCCAGCCCTGCGCGTACGCGGTGCGCCGCAGTGCCGCGCACAGGCCGAACACGCACGCGAACGGCGTGAGCGCCCACGCGAGCGCGCCGCGGCGCTGCCATTCGCGCGTCAGGCGGGCTTCGAGCCGGGCGAGCGGGCCGTCGGGCGCGCTCATCGGGCCGGGCGCGGCATCTCGTGCGCCGCGGCGTGGGACGGATTCGTCAAGGCGGATTCTCCGTTGGGCGGCACATGCCGCAGGGTCTTCGGAAGGCGGCACTCTAGCGCGCCGCAGGCGGGCGCGGCAAGCGCGACCGGCCGCCGCAGCCTGTGGGGCCGGATCGCGGCGGCTTGTGGATAACTCTGTGAAAAACTCCTCGCTCGATGACGTCAAACGCCCGCCGGGTGGGCTTCGAATCGGATGAGAATCATTCCGAAAGATTTAAAAATATATAAAAATCAATGCGTTACAGCTAATTGTCTGGATTTTTCAGCGGTTTTCACGCGTTTTAGGCCGATGATTGCCAAAGTGTGGACACCTTCCGAACGTCATCGCGCATGTGCCCGGCGCTGGACGTCGCGCGCGTGTCGGACTATCGTGTCGCCGCCAGCATTCATCCGACCGTCCATGCCTTCCGACTCCCCATTTGCCGCACCGGGCGCGACCCGCGGCGGCGACGAAGTGATTCCCGTTTCGGCGCTCAATCGCGCGATTTCGACGATGCTCGAGCGCTCGTTTCCGCTGCTGTGGATTTCGGGCGAAGTGTCGAATTTCACGCGCGCCGCGAGCGGCCACTGGTATTTCTCGATCAAGGACCAGCAGGCGCAGATGCGCTGCGTGATGTTCCGCGGCCGCGCGCAATATGCGGAATTCACGCCGCGCGAAGGCGACCGGATCGAGGTGCGCGCGGTCGTCACGATGTACGAGCCGCGCGGCGAAGTGCAGCTCAACGTCGAGGCCGTGCGGCGCACCGGGCAGGGGCGCCTGTACGAGGCGTTCCTGCGGCTGAAGGCGCAGCTCGAGAGCGAGGGACTGTTCGCGCCCGAGCGCAAGCGGCCGCTGCCGGCCCACCCGCGCGCGATCGGCATCGTCACGTCGCTGCAGGCGGCTGCGCTGCGCGATGTGCTGACCACGCTCGCCCGCCGGGCGCCGCACATTCCGGTGATTGTCTATCCGGCGCCCGTGCAGGGCGCCGGTTCCGCCGACAAGCTCGTCACGGCCGTCGAGACCGCGAACGCGCGCCGCGAGGTCGACGTGCTGCTGGTCTGTCGCGGCGGCGGCTCGATCGAGGATCTGTGGTCGTTCAACGACGAGGCGCTGGCGCGCGCGATCGCGGCGAGCGAACTGCCGGTCGTCAGCGGCGTCGGGCACGAAACCGATTTCACGATTGCGGACTTCGCGGCCGACCTGCGTGCGCCGACGCCGACCGGCGCGGCCGAGCTCGCGAGCCCGCAGCGCGCGCTGCTGCTGCGCGAGGTCGGCGAGCGCCAGCGTGCGCTCGCGCGCGGCATGGAACGCCGGCTCGAACAGCGCGCGCAGCAGCTCGACTGGCTCGCGCGCCGGCTGGTGAGCCCGGCCGAGCGGCTGCAGCGGCAGCGCACGCACGTCGAGCAGCTCGCGGTGCGGCTGGCGTCGGCGGCGTCGCGGCCGGTGCGCGACGCCCGCGCGCGGTTCGCGCTCGCGCAGCTGCGCTGGCAGCGCGCACGGCCTGATCCGTCGCAGGCGCGCCAGGCGCTCGCGGGGCTGTCGCAGCGTCTTGCGCTGGCCTTGCAGCGCCGTCACGAACGCGACACGGCTCGCGTGTCAGCCTGTGCGGCAAGGCTCGAGGTATTGAGCCCGCAACGTACGCTCGAGCGCGGCTATGCGGCGCTGATCGATGCACAGACGGGCCGCGCGGTGCGCACGCCGAACGCGCTGAAACCGCAGCGCCGCCTGACCGTGCATCTCGCGGAAGGATCGGCCGACGTGTCGCTCGCCGACGTGCAGCCGCGGCTGAGCGATACGATCTGACGTAACGGGTGCAAGCGGAGCGAAGGTTGCCGCAACGGACGCTTCGGGCGCGGGAACGGATGCTGCGCAGCGTCAGGTTCGTCCTGCCGGACGTTGCGCAAACATCGCTTTTCCGCATACCGCGGATAAATGGCCCGTGAGTTTGCGGGGTTATTCGTCCTCGCCTACAATCGGACGCTCGGCAGCATCCAACACAGCCTCCCTACATACTCAACGAAGGAATTGCCATGGCTCATACGCTCCCGCCGCTCCCGTACGCTGAAGACGCACTCGCGCCGACCATCTCGCTCGAGACGATCCAGTACCACTACGGCAAGCACCATCAGGCTTATGTGACGAACCTGAACAATCTGATCCCGGGCACGGAATTCGAAAACCTGTCGCTGGAAGAGATCGTGAAGAAGTCGTCGGGCGGCATCTTCAACAACGCCGCGCAAATCTGGAACCACACGTTCTTCTGGAACAGCCTGTCGCCGAACGGCGGCGGCGCACCGACGGGCGCGCTGGGCGACGCGATCAACGCGAAGTGGGGTTCGTACGACGCATTCAAGGAAGCGTTCACGAAGGCCGCAGTCGGCACGTTCGGTTCGGGCTGGGCATGGCTCGTGAAGAAGGCTGACGGTTCGCTCGACATCGTGTCGACGAGCAACGCAGCCACGCCGCTGACGACCGCCGACAAGGCACTGCTGACGATCGACGTGTGGGAACACGCGTACTACATCGACTACCGCAACGCACGTCCGAAGTTCGTCGAAGCGTTCTGGAACATCGTGAACTGGGACTTCGCAGCGAAGAACTTCGCGTAAGGTCCGGCGCCTGCGCGCCGCTACGGCGCGCGGCACCCCGCAAAAAGAGCCCTCGAAACGAGGGCTTTTTTGTTTTCTGTCGAGGTGGAACGTGCCCTGCGTGTCCGGTCAGGCCGCGACGCCGAGCCCCCAGCCGAGCGCGGCGCTCGCGATCACGACGGCCCACGGCGGCACGCGCCAGAACACCAGCGCGACGAATGCGACGAGCGCGGCGGCCAGATCGCGCGGCGCCACGATCGTGTCGGTCCAGACCGGGTGATAGAGCGCCGCGACCAGCAGCCCGACGACGGCCGCGTTCACGCCCGCGAGCGCGGCCTGCATCCGTGTGCTGCGGCGCAGCCGTTCCCAGAACGGCGCGGTGCCGGCCACCAGCAGGAACGACGGCGCGAAGATCGACACCAGCGCGATCGTGCCACCGAGCCAGCCGTTCGGCGCGTTGCGCAGCGATGCGCCAAGGAACGCCGAAAACGTGAACAGCGGCCCCGGCACGGCCTGCGTGACGCCATATCCGGCCAGGAACGCCGCATCGCCGACCCAGCCGGGCGCGACGACAGCCGCCTGCAGCAGTGGCAGCACGACGTGCCCGCCGCCGAATACGAGCGCACCCGTGCGGAAGAACGCATCGACGACGGCCAGCGTATCGGAGCGCAGCGCGCGGGCCGCGAACGGGAGCACCACGAGGAGCGCCGCGAACAGCGCGAGCCACAGCATGCCTGCGCGGGGCGACACGTGCAGCGGCAACGGATCGTGCGCGCCGCGCGCCGGCTGCGGCAGCAGCACGAGGCCGGCCAACCCGGCCGCGACGATCACCGCAACCTGGGTCCACGCGGCCGGCGCGAGCAGCGCGACGCAGGCGGCCGCGGCCATCAGCGTGGCGCGGCGTGCATCCGGGCACAGCGTGCGTGCCATGCCCCACACGGCTTGCGCGATCACGGCGACCGACACGATGCGCAGCCCGTGCAGCGCACCGGCTTCGATTGGCGCGCCCGTCGCATGCACGCCGAGCGCGAACAGCATCATCAGCAACGCGGACGGCAGCGTGAAGCCGAGCCACGCGGCGAACATGCCCGCGTAGCCGGCGCGCGCGAGGCCGATTGCCATCCCGACCTGGCTGCTCGCGGGCCCCGGCAGGAACTGGCACAGCCCGACGAGATCCGCGTACGCGCGCTCGGTGAGCCAGCCGCGCCGCGTGACGAATTCGGTGCGGAAGTAGCCGAGATGCGCGACCGGGCCGCCGAACGACGTGAGGCCGAGCCGCAGGAACGCGACGAACACCGGCCACGGATGGCGGGAGGGAGCGGAGGCGGTCGACGTGCTCAAGGCGGTGCGGGCGGATGAACGGACGAGCCGCCACGATAGCGCAACGCGGTGACGGCGGGGAGGCCGCGCGACGGCGGTGCCGGGGCTCAGCGCAGGCTGTCGGGCAACCCGCTCGCGCGCCGTAGCGCATCGACGTCGACGAGCTCGATCTCGCCGACGTGCAGCCGCACGACGCCGTCGGCCTGCAGCGCCTTCAGCAACTGGTTGGTGGTCTGCCGCGTCAGCGACAGCATCGCCGCGAGCTTTTCCTGCGACAGCCGGATATGGGTGCGGCCGGCGCTGATCCCGCCGTAGCCGTCGGCGATCATCAGCAGCCGGGCGGCAAGCCGCTGCGCAGCCGGCATCACGCTCATCGATTCGACGGTCAGGAAGCTCAGGCGCAGCTTCTGCGCCATCAGCAGCGCGAACTGCCGCCAGTATTGCGGCGTCGCGTCGAGGATCGCGAGCAGCGCGGCCTGCGGGACGTGCAGCAGCAGCGCGTCGTCGAGTGCGATCGCGTCGTGCGTGCGCGGCTGACCGTCGAATAGTGCGATTTCACCGAACCAGGTGACGGGCTCGGCGACCGTCAGCAGCGCTTCCTTGCCCTGCGGGTCGACCGCACCTATCGTGAGTGAACCGGCCAGTACCGCGTACAGCCCGCACGGCGGGTCGCCGCGCCGGAACAGCGCGTGGCCGGCCGGCAGCCGGCGCAACGCCGCGCGGGCGAGCAGGTCCGCGCGCAACGCGGGCGGCAGCGCGGCGAACCACGGGTTCGCTTCGATCTGCGGCAGGTACGGGGCGAGCGAAGAGGGCATGGGCACGCGATGTCGGGTAGCTGACAGAGGTTCTCGGGCGTGACGCGCATCATAGCGCTCAACCACCGACCAGGAGACGCGATGAAGACGCTCGAAGACCATCTTGCCCAGTATGCGGCCTACCATCGCGACGCGCGCAACATCGCGACGCACCTGGTCGGGATTCCGATGATCGTATTCGCGGTCGAGGTGCTGCTGTCGCGGCCGGCGCTCGGCATGACGGCCGGCGTCGCGCTGTCGCCGGCGCTGCTGCTGGCCGTCGTGTTCGCACTGTTCTACCTGCGCCTCGACCTGCGGTTCGGGATCGTGATGACCGTGCTGTTCGCGCTGAGCCTGTGGGCTGCGCAGGCGCTCGCGTTGCTGCCGACCGCCCAATGGCTCGCGATCGGCATCGGCGCGTTCGTCGTCGGCTGGATCGTGCAGTTCGTCGGGCACTGGTTCGAAGGGCGCAAGCCCGCGTTCGTCGACGATCTGGTCGGCCTGATGGTCGGGCCGCTGTTCGTCGTGGCCGAGGTCGCGTTCTTCGCGGGGCTGCGCGCCGACGTGCGCCGCGAAGTCGAGCGGCGGGCCGGCCCCGTGCACGGCGGCGCGCATTCGCATGTCTGACGCACCGGTCTGCGTGTTCGGCGCGGGCGCCGTCGGCTGCTATCTCGGCGGACGGCTCGCGGCGGCGGGCGCGAATGTGACGCTCGTCGGCCGCGCACGGATCGGCGACGCGATTCATCGGCACGGGCTGACGCTGACCGACCAGCGCGGCTATCGCGCGACGCTCGCGCCGGCCGATGTCGTGTTCGAGACCGATCCGGCGGCTGCGGCAGCCGCGCGGCTTGTGCTCGTGGCGGTGAAATCGGCGGCGACACGTGAGGCCGCGGCGCAGCTTGCCGGCGTGCTGCGGCCCGGCACGGTCGTGATCAGCTTCCAGAACGGCCTGCACAACGCCGACGTGCTGCGCGAAGTGCTGCCGCAAGCGACCGTGCTGGCCGGCATGGTGCCGTTCAACGTGATCGAGCGTGAGCCCGGTGCGTTTCACCAGGGCTCGGCCGGTGCGCTGGCGGCCGAAGCGTCCCCCACGCTGCAGCCGTTCGCCGGTGCATTCGCGCGCGCCGGGCTGCCGCTCGCGCTGCATCGCGACATGCCGGCCGTGCAGTGGGCGAAGCTGCTGCTCAACCTGAACAACGCGGTCAACGCGCTCGCGAACCTGCCGCTGCGCGACGAACTCGCACAACGCGCGTACCGGCGCTGTGTTGCGCTTGCGCAGCGCGAAGCGCTGCATTGGCTGGCGCGGGCCGCGATCCGGCCTGCGCGGCTGACGCCGTTGCCGGCCGGGTGGATCCCGGCCGTGCTCGACCTGCCCGATCCCGCGTTCCGCGTGCTCGGCGGCCGGATGCTCGCGATCGATCCGCTCGCGCGTTCGTCGATGTCCGACGATCTCGCGGCGGGGCGGGCGACGGAAGTCGAGTGGATCAACGGCGAGGTCGTGCGGCTGGCCGCACGCTTTGGCGGGCAGGCGCCCGTCAATGCGCGACTGTGTGCGCTCGTGCACGACGCGGAACGCGCGGCGGCGCGCCCGGCCTGGCGCGGCGAGGCGCTGTGGGCCGAGCTGACCGCTCAGGTGCCGCGCGCGGGCGACGTGCGGGCCGCGTAGGGGCTGGCAGCCCGTCGCGCGAGGTGCCGCACGCGGTGCGCAACGGCTAAGATGCGGGGTGCGTCATACGACGCCTATGCGGAGCCGTCATCATGGTGGATCGCCCGACTCTCGATGCCTACGACGCCCATGCCGCGCAATACGCGCAGGACTGGCTCGACCAGGCTGCGCCCGACGACATGTACGCGCTGCTGGAGCAGCACTTCTCGCCCGGCCCGACCGCGGACGTCGGCTGCGGCGCGGGGCGCGATACGGCTTGGCTCGCGTCGCGCGGCTTCGACGTGCGCGGCTACGACGCAAGCGCCGCGCTGCTCGACGAGGCGCGGCGCCGCCATCCGGATCTCACCTTCGAGCTGGCCACGCTGCCGGCGCTGGCCGGCGTGCCGTCCGGTGCGTTTCGCAACGTGCTGTGCGAAACGGTCGTCATGCATCTCGAGCAGGCGGACGCGGCGGCCGCCGCCACGCGGCTGGCCGAACTCCTGATGCCGGGCGGCACGTTGTACATGAGCTGGCGGGTGGCCGGAAACGGCACGTTGCGCGACGAGCGCGGCCGCCTCTATACGCCGCTTGATTCGGCGCGGATGCGGGCGGCGCTTGGCGCCGGCATGCAGGTGATCGACGAGCACGAGGTCGTCAGCGCCTCGTCCGGCAAGCGCGTGCACCGGTTGATCGTGCGCAAGGCCGCCGCCGCATAAGTAGCGCGGCGCGGCGGCGCGCTCATTCGCGGTTGAGTGCCGCTTCCCAGTTGATGTCGACGCAGAGCACCTGCATGCCGGTCGCGACCGGCGCGGCGATCGACGCGGTCACGCACAGGTGCGCCTCGTTGATCGACAGGTAGGGCGGCGTCAGGTGCACGCGGCCCGGCGCGCGCATCGCGTCGATGAAGTACGGGCGGCGTTCCCAGCTCGCGCCTTCGGAGTGCAGCAGCGGCCGGAAGCGCTTGGCGCGCTGCGAGACGCTGCCGCGTGCGAGCACGTTGTCGCCGATCTGGCGGCCCGATGCGTCGAGCAGGAAGCAGCGCGCGGTCTCGGGCAGCCCGAGTACGACGGCCGCCGCGTCGGTGAGCGGCTCGCCCGCGCCGAGCTTGCGGCTGGCTTCCTCGAGCGCCGCGACGTACGGTGCGACTCGTTCCGCCTGGGTGCGCTCGCGGTCCGCGACGCGCAGCCGCAACGCGGCAGACAGCGTATCCATGCAGCCCGCGGCGGCCTGCGGCTGCACCGGTTCGACGCTCGGCCCCGCGAAGTACTGGCCCTGCACGAAATCGACGTCGCACTCGAGCGCGATCAGCGCGTCGCGCTCGGTCGCGAGCCCGCCCATCAGCACGAGCTGCCCGGATTCGTGCAGCAGCGACACGAGCCCCGGCAGCACGCGTTCGAGATGTGAGTGCTCGCTCGCCTGCGCGAGGATGCCCGGGTCGAGCGTGACGATGTCGGGGTGCAGGTGCCACACGCGGTCGATGTTCGAATGCTTCGCGCCGAACCCGACGAGCGCGATCAGGAAGCCGGCCTTGCGCAGCCCGTCGACGATCGCCGCGTAGCGCGGCGTCTCGCCGCCCGCCTGTTCGGGCACTTCGAGCACGACGCGATGCGGCGGCAGCCCGAGCGCCTTCAGGTTCGCGAGCATCGCGTCGCTGTAGACGGTATCCATCAGCGCGGCCGGATGCAGGCTCAGGAAGAGCCATTCGTCATGGCTGTCGAACGCGTGGAAGTTGCCGAGATGCAGCGATTCGGCGAGCCGGCCGAGTTCGAGCAGGTCGCCGCGCCGCGCCGCCTGCGTGAACACCTCGTGCGACGCCACCTGGCGGCTTTCCTCGTCGTGCGCACGCAGCGACGCGTGATAGCCGATCGCGCGGCGGTGCGACACCGAGAAAACGGGCTGGAACACGCTGAACACGGTGTAGCCGCCGTACAGCACGGTGCGCCGGTTCCCGTCGTCGCCGGCGACGGGGCGGGGCGGCTGAAAGCCGGGGGGATCGATTTCGATCATGCTCATGATGTCGGCCGAAGGAAGACTGCCAGTTTACCTAGAGAATAGGCGAGCAAGAAGCGTGCACGGTATCGTACCCCGTGCGGCGGCGCGTCGCGGCCGAGCCGCGGGCATTGCGGGTGTTTCAGATGCGCATCGCGGGGCCCAGCCGCACCGCAATGGTGCGCGCCGACCCGGTTCGGCGCGCGCCGCGCGTCATGCGCGCTCGGACGGGTCGGTCTTGCGCGCGGTGCTGCGGATCTCGGGCGCGAGCTGCGCGAAGATCCACGCGGAAGCCGCCGTGATGATCCCGACGCAGATGAAGGTCGCATGGAACGCCGGCAGCGTGTTGCTCGGCGTCACGGTGCGCAGCATGCCCGTGAACGTCGCGAGCAGCGCGCCCGCCACCGTGACGCCGAGGCTCATCGACAGCATCTGCACGAGCGAGAACAGGCTGTTGCCGCTGCTCGCGCCGCCCGTGCCGAGATCCTTCAGCGTCAGCGTGTTCATCGCGGTGAACTGCATCGAGTTGAAGCCGCCGAACAGCGCGAGATGTACGACCTTCACCCAGACGGGCACCGTGTCGCGCATCAGCGCGAAGCTCGCCATCATCACGCCGACCATGATCGTGTTCGCGAGCAGCACCTTGCGGTAGCCGTGCCGCGTGATCAGGCGCGTGATGATCCGCTTCGAGAACATCCCGGCGGCGGCCACCGGCAGCATCATCAGCCCGGCCTCGAACGCCGAGTAGCCGAGGCTCACCTGCAGCAGCAGCGGGATCAGGTACGGCATCGCGCCGCTGCCGATCCGCGCGAACAGGTTGCCGAGCAGCCCGACGCTGAACGTGTGGATCCGGAACAGTTCGAGCGAGAAGATCGGTTGCGGCGCGCGCACCGCATACAGCCCGTACGCGACGAAGCATGCAAGGCTCAGGATCAGCAGCACGAGCACGGCCGCGTGCTGCATCCCGAGATCGGCGAGCCCGTCGAGCGACAGCGAGATCGCGACCATGCCGATCGTCAGCAGCAGATAGCCCTTCAGGTCGAAACGGCCGACGGCCGGGTTGCGCGAATCGGGCATCGAATAGAAGGTCGCGATGCAGCCCGCGACGCCGACCGGCACGTTGATCAGGAAGATCCAGTGCCACGACGCGATCTTCACGAGCCAGCCGCCGAGCGTCGGCCCGATCAGCGGGCCGATCAGGCCGGGAATCGCGACGAACGACAGCGCGGGCAGGTAGCGTTCGGCCGGGAAGGTGCGCAGCACCGCGAGCCGCCCGACCGGCAGCAGCATCGCGCCGCCGACGCCCTGCACGACGCGGAACGCGACGAGCTGCGTCAGCGTATGCGCGTTGGCGCACAGCAGCGAGCCGAGCGAGAACACCAGGATCGCGCTGAAGAACACGCGCCGCGTGCCGAAGGTATCGGCGAGCCAGCCCGATACGGGGATCATCACCGCCATCGTCAGCGAGTACGCGATCACGACCGACTGCATGCGCAGCGGCGATTCGCCGAGGCTCGCGGCCATCGACGGCAGCGCCGTGTTCACGATCGTCGAATCGAGCGTCTGCATGAAGAAGCCCGTTGCGACGAGCCAGAGCATCACGGTGAGGTTCTTTTCGCCGGGAGCGGCGGCGGGCGGGCGCTGGAACATGGGGGCGGGATGGTGGCGCGGGACAGCCGACATTGTAGGGAAAGCCATTGCGCCGTGCAGGTTCGGCGCAAGGGCGGTGCGCAGTCGGGCCGACGGGTGCCCGTCTCCGTCGAACGACCAGTACAGTTCAGCCAAAAGTGTCTGCATCCGTATCTGTCCGTGTGCTGCCACTGTCCGAAATACTGATGCCATCGGACCCGTGCGACCAGGAGGCTGCCATGCGCGAACTGCGACTTTATGTGATCGATGGCGATGAGCCGGCCGGTCGGTGGCGGATCGTCGATCGCACCTCGCTGGAGGTGGCCGACGGTGAAGTCTGGGTGACGATCGAGGGGCGGCACGACGATCACTGGCTCGGCGTCGGGGATTCGCTGATGCTGACGCCGGGCATGCGCGTCTGGGTCAGCGCGGGGTCGCACAGTGCGACGTTCGCGTTCGGCCCGCTCGAGGTGCCGGCGAGGCGCGCCGCGCAGGCGTGGTGGAAGCCGCTCGTCGCGTGGCGCGACGGCCGGCGTCATGCGCCCGTATCGCTGCCGACGTAGCACGCCCGGGGCCGGATCAGTTCTCCGTCCGCGCACTGTTCGAGCGCAGGCGTGATGCAGCCGGCAGTGCGGTCGTGCGGTGATCTGCGATCTGAGAGTCCGGCTTCATTACGTTCCGGTCGTGCGAACGTTCGGCGCCGCCGTGCGAGCGTTTCGCGTCCGCACGGCAGCGTGCAAGCCGCCGCACTTTTTCCGCGTGATGGCAGCGGTGCCTGGTTGCGCGACCCGGTAGTGAGCGCAGCAGTTCGCGGCTCACATGTGCAGCGGGGTCACGTCGGTATCGAGGATGCCGGCAGGCTTCCTGCGCGCTGGAGGAGGTGATGTCGGCCGCTTCTGCCGGGGCACCGGGGAGACGACCGCGCGCGATGCGCTGATTCGTGCGATCAGGATTGCTCGCGGCTGTCGTGAATCCTAGACTCGATCTTGTCTTCCCCACCGCCGGTCCCGCCATGACACCCGAACACGCGT
Organism: Burkholderia lata; assembly: GCF_000012945.1. Lineage (NCBI taxonomy): Bacteria > Pseudomonadati > Pseudomonadota > Betaproteobacteria > Burkholderiales > Burkholderiaceae > Burkholderia > Burkholderia lata. The sequence goes on along the minus strand of NC_007510.1, from coordinate 2,986,662 downwards.
TGACGCATCTGTGGCGGCTCGCACACGGCGACCCCGACGCGCTGGCCCGCGCGACCGTGACCGGGCAGGACCCGACGCTGCCGTCGACCTTCCGGGTCGGCACGCTGGCCGCGGCGACGATCGCGGCCGCCGGGCTCGCGGCGGCGGAATGCCATCGGCTTCGCACGGGTGTCACGCAATCCGTCGACGTGTCGGTGCGCGATGCGCTCGTCGCGTTCCGCAGTGAACGCTATCTGCGCGTGGACGATGGCCCGCCGCCGGAGTTGCGTCATCCGGTGACGGGCTTCTTCGAGACGGGCGACGGACGCTGGATCCAGTTGCACGCGAACTTCCCGCATCACCTGAACGGCATTCTCGACGTACTCGGCTGCGGTGCGCAGCGGGGCGATGTCGCCACGGCGATCCGCGCGTGGGACGGCGCGGCACTCGATACTGAGCTGGCCGACGCCGGGCTGTGCGCCGCATTGATCAGAACACCTGACGAGTGGGCGTCGCTCGAGCAGGCGCGCGCGATCGCGTCGCTGCCGCTGTTCGAGATCGAGCGGATCGGCGATGCACCGGTCGAGCCGATCGGCCGAGGCGAAGCCGGCCAGCCGCTCACGGGTGTGCGCGTGCTCGATCTCACGCGCATCATCGCGGGGCCGGTCGCGGGCCGCACGCTGGCATCGCACGGCGCGCAGACGCTGCTCGTCAACGGCCCGCACCTGCCGAACATCGCGCCGCTCGTGATCGACAACGGGCGTGGCAAGCGTTCGACGTGGATCGACCTGCGCGACGCGGCGGGGGGCGATGCGCTGCATGCGCTCGCACGCGATGCGGATGTGTTCCTGCAGTCGTACCGGCCCGGTGCGCTCGCGGCGCGCGGTTTCGCGCCGCAAGCGCTGGCGGCGCGGCGGCCCGGCATCGTGTGCGTGTCGATATCCGCGTACGGGCACGTGGGGCCGTGGGCGCAGCGGCGCGGCTTCGACAGCCTCGTACAGTCGGCGAGCGGGATCGCGTGGCAGGAGCAGCAGGCCGCGCACGCAGACGGGCCGCGCCACCTGCCGTGCCAGGCGCTCGATCATGCAACGGGTTATCTCGCGGCATTCGGCGCGATGATCGCGCTCGCACGCCGGGCGCGCGAAGGGGGAAGCTGGCACGTGCGGCTGTCGCTCGCGCAGACGGGACGCTGGCTGCAGTCGTTCGGCATCGTGCCGGACGGCCTGCAGGCCCCCGATTTCGCGCGCACCGACGTGCGCGACCGGATCGAACGCATCGCGTCGCCGTTCGGCACGCTCGATGCGGTGCGGCCGGCCGAGCGGTTGTCGGCGACACCGCCGTCGCTTGCGCGCCCGCCCGTGCCGCTCGGCACCGACGATGCGCGCTGGCTGTGAGCGCCGGCGGCGCGTCTGGCGTTACTTGCGCAGTTCGACGACGAAGTCGTAGTAGTCGTTGCGGCAGTAGGTATCGGTCAGTTCGATCGCGCGCTGGTCCGACGTATAGCCGATTCGTGTGATCAGCAGCAGCGCGTCGTGCGGTGCGATGCCCATCTGCTCGGCGATTTCGTCGGTCGCGTTGACCGCGCGGAAATGCTGCAGCGCGCGCACGATCGGCGTGCCGCGTGCTTCGAGATAGCTGTACAGCGAACCGCCGATCGCCTGCGGATCGGGGATCAGCGTCGCGGGAAACGTCGAATTCTCGACGGCCATCACGATCCCGTCGGCGAGGCGCAGACGCTTCAGGCGCGTGACCGATGCGGCGGGCGACAGCCCGAGCTGGATCACTTCGTCACGGTTCGCCGGCTGGATCTCGCGCGCGAGCCATTGCGAGCTCGGCTTGAAGCCGCGCCGTTCGAGCATTTCGCTGAAGCTCGACAGTCGCGACAGCGGATCTTCGTAGCGCGGCTGGATGAAATTGCCGGCGCCCTGTGTGCGGCGAATCAGGCCTTGTTCGACGAGCAGCGCGATCGCCTTGCGTGCGGTGATGCGCGATACGCCGAGCGCATCGGACAGCACGCGCTCGGAGGGCAATGCCTCGCCGGCTGTCCAGCGATTGTCGTGGATCGCGTCGCCGAGCTTGCGGGCGAGCTGCAGGTAGAGCGGCGTGTCGTTGTCGGGGTCGGGGCGCAGGTCCTGCCAGCGGTCGTCCGTGGATGCCTTCATGGAGTGGGTATCGATCTGATTGCGGCCATTCTAAGTCATCACGTGGCGCCGTTATAGCCGGTTTTTGCCGTGCAATAGGTGAATTGCGCGCCGATTGACTACACTGATGCGTCGTATTTCATGGCTGGGCCGCGATGCGCGGCCACGAATCCGCAACGAGGAACGCATGACAGACACGATCGCCACGGTCGTCCTGCCGGACGGCGAGACGATTCCGAAGCTTGGCCTGGGCACGTGGGAAATGGGCGAACGGCCGGCCCGGCGCGCAGACGAGATCGCCGCGCTGCGCGAAGGCATCGCGCTCGGGATGACGCTGGTCGATACGGCCGAGATGTACGGCGACGGCGCGACCGAGGAGCTGGTCGGCGAGGCGCTCGCGGGCCTGCGCGACGACGTGTTCCTCGTCAGCAAGGTCTATCCGCACCACGCGAGCCGGCGCGGCGTCGTCGCCGCATGCGATGCGAGCCTCAAGCGCTTGCGGACCGATCGCCTCGACCTGTACTTGCTGCACTGGCGTGGCTCGGTGCCGCTCGAGGAGACGATCGAAGGCTTCGAAGCGCTGCAGCGCGCGGGCAAGATTCGTCGCTGGGGCGTCAGCAACTTCGATACGGCCGACATGGCCGAGCTCGTCGATGAAGCCGGTGGCGGCGCGTGCGCGACCAACCAGGTCCTCTACAACATCGCGCGGCGCGGCCCGGAGTTCGACCTGCTGCCGTGGCTTGCCGAGCACCGGATGCCGGCGATGGCGTACAGCCCGGTCGATCACGGGCGGCTGCCGAAGCGCTCGCCGCTCGACGAGATCGCGCGGCAGCGCGGGGTGTCGGTGATGCGCGTCGCGCTCGCGTGGGTGCTCGCGCAGCCGGGGGTTTTCGCGATCCCGAAGGCGTCGCGGCTCGAACACGTGCGCGACAACCGCGCCGCGCTCGATTTCGTGTTCAGCGATGACGAGCGCGCGCAGCTTGACGCGTACTTCCGTCCGCCACGCAGCAAGCGCGCGCTCGAGATGCTCTGACGACACCCGGCCGGGCAACGCAGCGGGTCAGTGGTTGGCTCCGGACGATCCGCCGTTGCCGTGACCGCCGCCATTGCCGTTCCCGGTGCCATGGCCGTTGCCGACACCGTTGGCCCCGCCATTGCCGGCGCCGCCACTGCCATTTCCATTGCCGTTGCCACCGCCATTGCCGTGGCCGCCGTTGCCGCCGCCGTTACTCGAGCCACCGTCGCCATTGCCATGGCCATGGCCATGGCCATGGCCGCCGTTGCCGTGACCGCCGCCGTCGCCATTGCCGTGGCCACCGTTGCCGTGACCGCCGCCATCGCCCTCGCCGTGGCCACCGCCGTTGCCGTGACCGCTGCCGTCACCATTGCCGTGGCCGCCGTTGCCATGACCGCCGCCATCGCCGTCGCCATGGCCACCGCCGTTGCCGTGACCGCCGCCGTCGCCATTGCCGTGGCCACCGTTGCCGTGACCGCCGCCATCGCCGTCGCCGTGGCCACCGCCGTTGCCGTGACCGCCGCCGTCGCCATTGCCGTGGCCACCGTTGCCATGACCGCCGCCATCGCCGTCGCCATGACCACCACCGTTGCCGTGACCGCCGCCGTCACCATTGCCGTGGCCGCCGTTGCCATGACCGCCGCCATCGCCGTCGCCATGGCCACCACCGTTGCCGTGACCGCCGCCGTCACCATTGCCGTGGCCGCCGTTGCCATGACCACCGCCATCGCCGTCGCCATGACCACCACCGTGGCCATGACCACCGCCGTCACCGTCGCCATGACCACCACCGTGGCCGTGACCGCCGCCGTCACCGTCACCGTCGCCATGGCCGCCGTTGCCGTGACCACCGCCGTCACCGTCGCCACCGCCATGGCCACCATGTCCGCCATGACCTCCAGTGCCTGAAGTACCGCCTCCCGAAGTGCCGCCACCCGACGTACCGCCTCCAGAAGTACCGCCTCCAGAAGTACCGCCTCCAGAAGTACCGCCTCCCGACGTACCGCCACCCGAAGTACCGCCACCTGAAGTGCCGCCACCCGAAGTACCGCCACCTGAAGTGCCGCCACCCGAAGTACCGCCACCCGAGGTACCGCCACCTGAAGTGCCGCCTCCCGAAGTGCCGCCACCCGAAGTACCGCCACCCGAAGTACCGCCACCTGAAGTGCCGCCACCTGAAGTACCACCACCGGAAGTACCGCCACCGGAAGTACCGCCACCGGAAGTACCGCCACCGGAAGTGCCGCCGCCTGAAGTACCACCACCCGAAGTGCCACCCCCGGAAGAACCACCACCCGAACCCCCGCTGCCAGACGCATTGCCTCCGCGGCCCGAGCCACCCGAACCACTCGTGCCGCCGGATGTTCCGCTTGTCGTTCCGCCGACGCCAGCGGGCCCGACGGTACCGTTCCCGTTGTTGCCGCTACCGCTGCCGTTGCCATTTCCGCTACCGGGGCTGCCGCCGCTGCCATTGCTGCCCGGGCCTACGCCATTACCGCCAACACGTCCGCCGGCGAAGACATGCACCGCGCACGCAGCCGGATTGGCTGCGCAAGGCGAAGCGTCGTCGACCAGCGTCATGATGGCGTCCGCGTGGGCAACTGCATCGGCCGCGGCGTCCGGCGTCGCATCCTGTGCGACGGCATATGAGCAGCAGCACGCGAACGCGGCTGCGGCGAACAAGGTTGCGCGATAGCGCCGTCCCGGCGTACGGAACGGTTGTTTCGTCTTGAGCATCATGGCCTCCCCATGCGCGCGATGCCTCGTCGCCGCGCGGCTATCTACCTGTAGTGCAGGGGGCCGGTAAAGGTTCGTAGTCCTGTCGGCAGCCGATCACGTTCGGGCGGGCGCTGGACGCCAGCCGAGAGTGCGAAACGGCATGTGGGCCCGCCGTGCGAATCCCTATCTGCGAGATCCGTGCCACCGGCCGCTTGCGCCCGTCGCGCAAGGCGCACGCAAGCGTGCGACGGCGCATGCAACGTCTTCGGGGGAGTTTTGTTTCCGGAATGAAACGTCTGAGCTAAGTTCAGCGCGCAGGCGCATCGGCCGCGCGCTGCCAGCGGTGGAACAGGATCGACGCGATCCAGCAGACGAGGAACAGGGCGACGATGCCGTAGCCGATCGAGCCGAAGCGTTCGCCGAGCGCATCGAGCGCGTCGCGCACGGGGCCCGTCAGCGACAGCTTGTCGGCCAGCAGGCCGGCTGCCTCGATCCCGCCGATCGCCAGCGCGACGGCCGCCGACACGAACGTGATGCTCGCGTTGTAGAGCAGCTTGCGCTGCGGATCGTCCATCGCCCAGCCGTACGCGTGAATCATCAGCACGTTGTCGGTCGAGTCGATCAGCGTCATGCCGGCGGTGAAAAGCGCGGGAAACAGCATGACCGTATAGACCGGCAACCCCTGGCTCGCCTGCGCGGCGGCAATCGCGAGCAGGCCGATTTCGGTTGCAGTATCGAAACCTAGCCCGAACAGCACGCCGACCGGATACATGTGCCAGCTCTTCGACACGAACCGGAACAACGGACGCAGCAGCCGGGACACGAGCCCGGCAGGACGGTGCACATGCGCGGCATCGTGTGCGTGCCCGTGCGTGCCGCGATAGCGCCGCCACACGTCGCGCAGGATCACCAGGTTCACGCACGCGAGCACGAGCAGGAAGGTGGCCGACACCGCCGTGCCGATCGTGCCGCCGATCTCGCGGAATGCATCGAACCGGTCGCGTAGCGCGAACGCGGTCAGCGCGACGCCGAGCGTCGCGGCGATCACGATCGTCGAATGGCCGAGCGAGAAGAACAGCCCGACGCTCACCGGACGCTGCCCTTCCTGCATCAGCTTGCGCGTCGCAACGTCGATCGCGGCGATGTGATCGGCGTCGACTGCGTGACGCAGCCCGAGCCCATACGCGATCGCCGCGGTGCCGAGCAGCAACGGATGATCGCGCAACACGGCGAGCGCCCACAGCAAGACGGCGGCGTTCGCGGCGATCAGGCCGCCATAGAGGATCAGCAGGCGGCGCAGGGCAGGGGTGGGCGGCATCGGGATCATTCCATCTGACGAATCGCGATCCATTGTGGCACGCGAAAAAAATGCCTGGCGTGCCGATCAAAAAGCCGCGAACGCCGCGCGCGCCGAATGAAAAAAGCCCGTCCGGAACCGGACGGGCCTTGCCTGCAAGCGGCAGCGCGCGAGCGCGCCGCGCTTACTTCACTTTCGCGCTGATCACGCCTTCCGATACGTTGGCCGGCGTTTCCGCGTACTGCTTGAACTCCATCGTGTAGGTCGCGCGGCCCTGCGTCGCCGAACGCAGCGACGTCGAATAGCCGAACATCTCCGCGAGCGGTACTTCGGCGCGTACGAGCTTGCCGCCGCCGCCCGCGATGTCTTCCATCCCCTGCACGATGCCGCGCCGGCTCGACAGGTCGCCCATCACGTTGCCCATGAAGTCTTCGGGCGTTTCCACCTCGACGGCCATCATCGGTTCGAGCAGCACGGGCTTCGCGCGGCGCATCGCTTCCTTGAACGCCATCGAACCGGCCATCCGGAACGCATTTTCGTTCGAGTCGACGTCGTGGTACGAACCGAACGTCAGCGTGACCTTCACGTCGACGACCGGATAGCCCGCCAGCACGCCGCTCTTCAGCGTTTCCTGGATGCCCTTGTCGACCGACGGAATGTATTCGCGCGGAATCACGCCGCCCTTGATCGCGTCGACGAACTCGTAGCCCTTGCCGGGGTTCGGTTCGAGCGTAATCACCGCATGCCCGTACTGGCCGCGGCCGCCCGACTGCTTGACGAACTTGCCTTCGACGTCCTTCGCCGGCGTGCGCACCGTCTCGCGATAAGCGACCTGCGGCTTCCCGACCGTCGCTTCCACGCCGAATTCACGCTTCATCCGGTCGACCAGAATTTCGAGGTGAAGCTCGCCCATCCCCGAAATGATCGTCTGCCCGGATTCTTCGTCGGTCTGCACGCGGAACGACGGATCTTCCTGTGCCAGACGGTTGAGCGCCAGGCCCATCTTTTCCTGGTCGGCCTTCGTCTTCGGCTCGACGGCCTGCGAAATCACCGGCTCCGGGAAAATCATGCGTTCGAGCACGATCGGGTGCGCCGGATCGCACAGCGTGTCGCCGGTGGTCGCTTCCTTCAGGCCGACGGCCGCCGCGATGTCGCCCGCGCGCACTTCCTTGATTTCCTTGCGCTCGTTCGCGTGCATCTGCAGGATCCGGCCGAGCCGCTCCTTCTTGTCCTTCGTTGCGTTCAGCACCGTGTCGCCGGATTCGACCACACCCGAATACACGCGGAAGAAGATCAGCTGGCCGACGAACGGGTCGGTCATGATCTTGAACGCGAGCGACGAGAACGGATCCTCGTCGTTCGGATGACGTTCCGCTTCCTTGTCGTGCAGGTCATGGCCGAGAATCGCGGGCACGTCGGCAGGCGACGGCAGGTAGTCGATCACCGCGTCGAGCATCGCCTGCACGCCCTTGTTCTTGAACGCGCTGCCGCACAGCATCGGCACGATCTCGTTCGCGATCGTGCGCTTGCGCAGCGCGGCCTTGATCTCGTCCTCGGTGAGCGATTCATGGTCGTGCAGGTACTTCTCGAGCAGTTCCTCGCTCGCTTCCGCCGCGGCCTCGACCATCTTCTCGCGCCATTCGTGTGCGAGCTCGGCGAGGTTCGCCGGGATGTCCTCGTACGTGAACTTCACGCCCTGGCTTTCGTCGTCCCACACGATCGCCTTCATCTTCACGAGATCGACGACGCCCTGGAAATGATCTTCCGCACCGATCGGAATCTGGATCGGCACGGCGACACCCTTCAGGCGCTCGCCGATCTGCTTCTGCACGCGGAAGAAATCGGCGCCGATGCGGTCCATCTTGTTGACGAACGCGATGCGCGGCACCTTGTACTTGTTGGCCTGGCGCCAGACGGTTTCGGACTGCGGCTGCACGCCGCCGACCGAGTCGTAGACCATGCACGCGCCGTCGAGCACGCGCATCGAGCGCTCGACTTCGATCGTGAAGTCGACGTGCCCGGGCGTGTCGATGATGTTGATCCGGTGCTCCGGATAGTTACCGGCCATGCCCTTCCAGAAGGCCGTAGTCGCAGCCGACGTGATCGTGATGCCGCGTTCCTGCTCCTGCTCCATCCAGTCCATCGTGGCCGCGCCGTCGTGCACTTCACCGATCTTGTGGCTCACGCCGGTGTAAAACAGGATGCGCTCGGTCGTCGTGGTTTTGCCGGCATCGATGTGAGCGCTGATCCCGATATTGCGATAGCGCTCGATGGGGGTTTTGCGGGGCACGTGAACCTCCTTGGGTTCGGATGTAAGCGGGCTGGCGGTGCCGGCCCGGTCTGGACAAGCGAGACTTAAAGCATAGCGCTTGCGCGTGGCTTTTGCAGATGCGGCCGGCGCCGGCGGAATCAAGCCGGGTGTCACCGCCGGCGGGCGAAAAAAAAGCCGGCGCGCAACGGGCGGCCGGCTTCGGTCGGTACGCGGCGCGACGCCGCGGCGATGGCCGTTACTGGGCCTGCGGCAGGCCTTCGAGCTTCATGCCGGGCTTGATGCCCTTCGCCGCGAACCAGCCCTTGCTCATTTCGAGCGCATAGACGCCGTTGTTGCGCGGGCAGTGGTTGTCGGTCGTCTCGGCCTTCATCTCGTCGATGTCGGTGATCGTGCCGTCCGCGCGAATGAACGCGATCGACAGCGGGATCAGCGTGTTCTTCATCCAGAAGCAGTGCACCGCGTTCTCGTTGAACACGAACAGCATGCCTTCGTTCGGCGCGAGCTGCGAACGGTACATCAGCCCCTGTTCGCGGTCGGGGTCGTTCGCGGCGACGGCCGCGTCGATCACGTACATGCCGGCGCGCAGCTTCACGCGCGGGAATTCGCTCGGCTGCTTGGCGCCGGGCGGCACTTGCGCGCTGGCGGCCTGCATGCCGAACGCCATGACGGCGAGCGCGGCGGGAAACACGGCGGCGCGCGCAAGGCGGCCGAGCGACGAGCGCAGGGAGAATTGCACAGCAAGGCTCCTATCTGGAAAACAAGACCCGCATGGTACGCGATGCGTGCTCACGGGCACAAAAAAGAAAAAGGCAGATCGCCTTGCGGTGATCTGCCTTTCAACGCCGTAAGAACGGCAAGACTGCGTGTTCTTGACTGCGTTATTACAGCAAGCTTACTTAGTTCGAAGCAGCTGCCGGTGCTGCTGCGTCGCTTGCTGCAGCCTTCTTCGATGCCTTGTGGTGCTTCTTAGCTGCGTGGTGCTTCTTAGCAGCGTGCTTAGCCGGTGCCGAAGCAGCTTCAGCAGCAGCCGGAGCAGCTTCCGGAGCCGATGCTTGTGCGAAAGCAGCCGTTGCGAAGAGGCCAGCGACCAGAGCGGCGATCAGTTTGTTCATGTTGTGTTCCTCAGCTTTAGTTAATTAACCAAATGACCCGGCAATAGGAGTCATGTCGTCTAACGGTGCCATCCACCTTTCGGTTGACAGACGCTTCGAGAAATTTCTCATTGCGCTGCGGGCGCCGAATCGTATTCGATAAAAACGTCGCTTTCGTGACGCAAACACGGGTTCGGCTGCCAATGCCGGATAGCTAAGGTTGGCATCTGCGTGGTTTAACGCGCGATCTTCGCAGGCGGTTGACGAAAAAGATGACGAAAAATTCGCCCGTCCCGAATTCGTCATCCGGCGGGCGCGAAACCATCCCACGGCGCGCGCGGCGGCAGCGCGATTGTTTCTCCCGGTGCAATGCCGAGTGCGAATATATCCAGTGCGCCGACGCCGACACGCACCAGGCGCAACGTCGGGAAGCCGACGGCCGCCGTCATCCGGCGCACCTGCCGGTTCTTGCCCTCGGTGATCGCAAGCTCGATCCACGTCGTCGGGATCGCGGCGCGGTAGCGGATCGGCGGATTGCGCGGCCACAGCGTGTCGGGCGGTTCGATGAATTCGGCGCGGCACGGACGCGTCACGTAGTCGCCGAGGTCGACGCCGCGCGCGAGCGCCTTCAGGTCGGTGGGGCCGGGCGCGCCCTCGACCTGTGCCCAGTAGCGCTTGACGAGCTTGTGGCGCGGCTCGGCGATGCGCGCCTGCAGCGCGCCGTCGTCGGTGAGCAGCAGCAGCCCCTCGCTGTCCGCGTCCAGCCGGCCGGCCGCGTAGACGCCGGGCGTTTTTACCCAGTCGCCGAGCGACGGGCGCGTCTCGTGCGCGGAAAACTGGCAAATCGTGCCGAACGGTTTGTTGAGGGCGATCAGGTTCATGGCGGGGCGTCCGCCCGGCGCGCCGCGGGAAGCGGGGGCGGGCGGTCTATGGCAAATGGCGGAATCTTAATGCATAATACGGAACGGCAAGTCCTCTGTCTTATATAAGACATAAGTGGGGTCTTGATACGCAGTGCCGCGCTTCATGCCGAAGTGCCCGGTTGGGGCGCTAGAATAGCGGCTCGCTGTTGCCGTCACGGGGTGGCCATGCCGCGCCCCCGCCGCGCGCGCAGCTTCGACCAGCATCACCTGCTCAGCCACGTCACTGGAGTCGATCATGCCGTATCAGCACATCAAGGTTCCGGAAGGCGGTGACAAGATCACCGTCAACAAGGACTTCTCGCTCAACGTTTCCGATCAGCCGATCATTCCCTATATCGAAGGCGACGGTACGGGCTTCGATATCACGCCGGTCATGATCAAGGTCGTCGACGCGGCGGTCGCGCATGCCTACAAGGGCAAGCGCAAGATCCACTGGATGGAGATTTTCGCGGGCGAGAAGGCGACGAAGGTGTACGGTCCGGACGTGTGGCTCCCGGACGAAACGCTGCAGGTGCTGAAGGAATACGTGGTGTCGATCAAGGGGCCGCTCACGACCCCGGTCGGCGGCGGCATCCGTTCGCTGAACGTCGCGCTGCGCCAGGAACTCGACCTGTACGTGTGCCTGCGCCCGGTCCAGTACTTCAAGGGCGTGCCGTCGCCGGTGCGCGAGCCGCAAAAGATCGACATGGTGATCTTCCGCGAGAACTCGGAAGACATCTACGCGGGCATCGAATGGGCCGCGGGCTCCGAGCAGGCGAAGAAGGTGATCAAGTTCCTGCAGGACGAGATGGGCGTGAAGAAGATCCGCTTCCCGGAAACCTCGGGGATCGGCGTCAAGCCCGTGTCGACCGAAGGCACCGAGCGTCTCGTGCGCAAGGCGATCCAGTACGCGATCGACAACGATCGCAAGTCGGTCACGCTGGTGCACAAGGGCAACATCATGAAGTTCACGGAAGGCCTGTTCCGTGACGCCGGCTACGCGCTTGCACAGAAGGAATTCGGCGGCGAGCTGATCGACGGCGGCCCGTGGATGCGCGTGAAGAACCCGAAGACGGGCAACGAGATCGTGATCAAGGATTCGATCGCCGATGCGTTCCTGCAGCAGATCCTGCTGCGCCCGGCCGAATACGACGTGATCGCCACGCTGAACCTGAACGGCGACTACATCTCCGACGCGCTGGCCGCGCAGGTCGGCGGCATCGGGATCGCGCCGGGCGCGAACCTGTCGGATTCGGTCGCGATGTTCGAAGCGACGCACGGCACCGCACCGAAGTACGCAGGCAAGGATTACGTGAACCCCGGTTCCGAGATCCTGTCGGCGGAAATGATGCTGCGCCACCTCGGCTGGACGGAAGCGGCCGACACGATCATCGCCGCGATGGAGAAGTCGATCCTGCAGAAGCGCGTCACGTACGATTTCGCGCGCTTGATGGAAGGTGCGACGCAGGTGTCGTGCTCGGGCTTCGGTGAAGTGCTGATCGAGAACATGTAAGTCCCCTTCCGGGGTGGGCCGGCGCATGTCCGGCCGCCCCGGCGCCTACTGCCGGCGCCGGAGCGTTTCGTGGATGGCAGGTTTGTTGGCAGGGCGGTCCGGCATGCGGGCCGCGGCGTCGCGATGCGGCCCGGAGCCCTGCAAGGTAGAACATGACGGCCCTCGCAACACCATCGCCCGGCTGAGCCGGCGTGCCCCTTTCGCGACCGACCCGGTCGCTCCCCGCCGGTTACCCGCCGGCGTTCTCAGTCCAAATTTTCACGTAGCAACGCATCGACCATGTCCACTTCGCCCAAGATCATCTACACCCTCACTGACGAAGCGCCCGCGCTCGCGACCTATTCGCTGCTGCCGATCGTCAAGGCCTTCACGCGCTCGTCCGGCGTCGCCGTCGAAACGCGCGACATCTCGCTCGCCGGCCGCATCATCGCGGCATTCGCAGACGTCCTGCAGCCCGAGCAGAAGGGTTCCGACGATCTGGCCGAACTGGGCCAGCTCACGCTGAAGCCGGAAGCGAACATCATCAAGCTGCCGAACATCAGCGCATCGGTGCCGCAGCTGAAGGCCGCGATCGCCGAACTGCAGGCGCAGGGCTTCCAGCTGCCGGCCTATCCGGAAGATCCGTCGACGGACGAAGAGAAGGCGGTCAAGGCCCGCTACGACAAGATCAAGGGCAGCGCGGTGAACCCGGTGCTGCGCGAAGGCAACTCCGACCGCCGCGCGCCGCTGTCGGTCAAGAATTACGCACGCAAGCATCCGCACAAGATGGGCGCGTGGAAGGCCACGTCGAAGGCGCACGTTGCGCACATGAGCGAAGGCGACTTCTACGGCAGCGAGAAGTCGGTGCTGATCGCCGATGCCGGCAGCGTGAAGATCGAACTCACGACGGCCGACGGCGCGAAGAAGGTACTGAAGGAAAAGACGGCCGTGAAGGCCGGTGAAGTGATCGACGCATCGGTGATGAGCCGCAATGCGCTGCGCAGCTTCATCGACGCGCAGATCGCGGATGCGAAGGCCCAGGACGTGCTGTTCTCGGTGCACCTGAAGGCGACCATGATGAAGGTCTCGGACCCGATCCTGTTCGGCCACTTCGTGTCGGTGTTCTACCGCGATGTGCTCGCGAAGCACGCTGACGTGCTGGCGCAGGTCGGCTTCAACCCGAACAACGGGATCGGCGACCTGTACGCACGCCTGAAGGACCTGCCGGCCGATACGCGCGAAGCGATCGAAGCCGACGTCAAGGCGGAATACGCCGTGCGTCCGCGCCTGGCGATGGTCAACTCGGACAAGGGCATCACGAACCTGCACGTGCCGAGCGACGTGATCGTCGACGCATCGATGCCGGCGATGATCCGCGACTCGGGCGGCATGTGGGGCCCGGACGGCCAGCTGTACGACGCGAAGGCCGTGATTCCGGACCGTTGCTACGCAGGTGTCTACCAGGCCGTGATCGAGGACTGCAAGCAGCATGGCGCGTTCGATCCGGTCACGATGGGCAGCGTGCCGAACGTCGGCCTGATGGCGCAGGCGGCTGAAGAATACGGTTCGCACGACAAGACGTTCCAGATCCCGGCAGACGGCGTCGTGCGCGTCACCGACGAAGCGGGCAACGTGCTGCTCGAGCATGCAGTGGAAGCGGGCGACATCTGGCGCATGTGCCAGACGAAGGACGCACCGGTGCAGGACTGGGTCAAGCTCGCGGTCAACCGCGCACGCGCGACCGGCGCACCGGCCGTGTTCTGGCTCGATCCGGCGCGCGCGCACGACGCGCAGATCATCGCGAAGGTCGAGCGTTACCTGAAGGATCACGACACGAACGGCCTCGACATCCGCGTGATGACGCCGGTCGACGCGACGCGTTTCTCGCTCGAGCGCATCCGTGCGGGCAAGGACACGATCTCGGTCACCGGCAACGTCCTGCGCGACTACCTGACCGACCTGTTCCCGATCATGGAACTCGGCACCAGCGCGAAGATGCTGTCGATCGTGCCGCTGATGGCCGGCGGCGGGATGTTCGAAACGGGTGCGGGCGGTTCGGCGCCGAAGCACGTGCAGCAGTTCGTCGAGGAAGGCTTCCTGCGCTGGGATTCGCTCGGCGAATTCCTCGCGCTGGCCGCGTCGCTCGAACACCTTGGCAATGCCTACCAGAACCCGAAGGCGGTCGTGCTCGCGAAGACGCTCGACCAGGCGACCGGCAAGTTCCTGGACGAGAACAAGTCGCCGGCGCGCAAGGTCGGCGGCCTCGACAACCGCGGCAGCCACTTCTACCTGTGCCTGTACTGGGCGCAGGCGCTGGCCGAGCAGACCGAGGACGCAGCGCTGAAGGCGCAGTTCGAAGGTGTGGCGAAGGCGCTGTCCGACAGCGAAGCGCGCATCCTGGAAGAACTGGCGGCCGCGCAGGGCAAGGCGCAGGCGATCGGCGGCTACTACCGTCCGAACGTTGACCTGACGAGCCAGGCCATGCGCCCGAGCGCGACGCTGAACGGCATCGTCGACGCGGTCGCCTGACGCAGGCCGCGCGATCGCGCGGGCCGATGCGTGTGCCAGTGCGGCGGGCATTGCTGCCTGCCGCCGGCTACAAAAGAAAAACGCCCCGGACGCCCGGGGCGTTTTTCGTTGCTGGCTTGCCATTCAGACGTGAACGATTTCCCATTCGGCGATTTCGTGCGGCACTTCGAGCGTTGCCGTGTCCAGTTCGGACAGTTGCTCGCAGTCGCCGCGGGAGATGTGGTCGGCTGCCACTTCGGGGCACGAGAATGCGCCGAGCAGGGCGTTGCCGAACGTCGCTTCCCAGCCGCCGTTACCCGGCAGGATGTAGAACGACCCGAGCGCTGAACCAAAGCGAAATCCCTTCATTTCCGTTCTCCCTTTCTGATCACAAGCGATTCTGTTGTGCCGCCTGCCGGTTCGGCCGGCTGTGGCCCGACTGGCTGCTTGCGCCGGGTTCCGTATCGAACGTCGTGGCGAAGCGTCAGTGCATGGGACAAAGTCTACGTCCGCGACCCGGCCGGATGGTGCATGTAGAACGGCTTCACTAAACAAAAATTCTCTTTTAAAAACAAATAAGTATTGTTTGCGTTTTGTATTGCGGAACGTTTTTTGGCATCGCGAAACGGGAAATTTGTGCCCTGCACCACGAATTTTTACAACGCAGAGACTTGTTCCACATCGTGAAGTATTGGTGGGTTTGTGGATCGGTGAAGCGACCGGCGTCGTGGCGGGGTCGAACGGCAGGCACAGGGCGACCGCGGGGGAGCCGTTCGGCGCAGGGTTGGGTGGCGCTTCGGCCGCGCGCGAAGGGCCGTGCATCATCGATCGACGATGCGGGTCGATGCATGCCGAATCGGGGGGGCGTTGTCGAGCCCTGCGGCGTATCGCCGCCCGGCCGGCCACGGCGCTTCTCGATTTGGGCCTGCGGTTATGATGACGCGGGCATCAGGATTTGCGTCGCGCATCGGCGCTTCAGCCGGCCGGCGCGGGCATCGCGGCGGCCGCGCGACCCAGCATGGATAACGAGGAACGATTGATGATACGGAGAACCTTCCTGTCGCGCGCCATCGGTGTCGCGGCCGCGTCGCTGTTCGCGCGCGCCGCGTGGGCGCAGCATGCGGGTCACGCTGGCATGGCCGGCATGGACGCGATGGACGACATGCCCGGCATGTCGGGCATGTCAGGGATGGCGGGTCATGGGCAGCACGGCAAGTCCGCACCGGCCGCGCTCGCGGCCGCCGACGCGCTGCCGGCCGGCGCGCCGCTTGCGGCGCTGCGCACGCTCGCGAACGAAAGCCGCGAGCCCGGTACGTTCCGGGCCACGCTGGTGGCACAGCCCGTGGCGCGCCCGATGCTGCACGGCGCACGGCCGACCACGTTCTGGCAGTTCGGCGCGGGCACGCAGGGCCCCGTCGTCGGTCCGCTGATCGACGTGCGCGAGGGCGACACGGTCGAGATCAAGTTCGTGAACAAGTTGCCGCAGCCGTCGACGATCCACTGGCACGGCCTGCCCGTGCCGCCTGACCAGGACGGCAATCCTTCCGATCCCGTCGCGCCCGGCGCGTCGCGCGTGTACCGCTTCACGTTGCCGAAGGGGAGTGCCGGTACCTACTGGTACCACCCGCATCCGCACATGATGACGGCCGAGCAAGTCTTCCGCGGGCTCGCCGGCCCGTTCGTCGTGCGCGCCGCGGACGATCCGCTGGCAGGCTGGCCCGAGCGCAACCTGTTCGTGTCGGACCTGAAGCTTGCACGCGACGGCACGATTGCACCGAACGACATGATGGACTGGATGAATGGCCGCGAGGGCCAGTTCGTGCTGGTCAACGGCGCACGCCGGCCGCGGATCGACGTCGCGGGCGACGAGCGCTGGCGCGTGTGGAACGCATGCAGCGCGCGCTACCTGCGCATCGCGTTCGACGACGGCCGCGCGTTCGAGCACGCGGGCACCGACGGCGGGCTGTTCGACGCGCCGCGCCGCGTCACGTCGCTGCTGATTGCGCCGGGCGAACGGGCGGAGCTGCTGGTGCGTGCCGGCGATCGCGCGTCGCGCGCCGTGCTGCAGGCGGCCGAATACGACCGCCGAAAGATGTCGATGTCGCACGATGACGGACACGGCAGCCTGCCGCCCGATCCGGCGCTGGCCCTGGCTGACGTCGCATTCGTGCCCGCCGCTGCCCGCGCGCTGCCGGCGACCCTGCGCGCGGTGCCGCCACTGGGCGAACCGGTCGCGCATAAGGAAGTCGCGTTCGGCGAAGAGATGGACATGGAGGCGATGATGAAAGGCGCGGCGCACGGCCGTCCGGCGGGCATGCGCTTCACGATCAACGGCGACACCTACGCGCCGCATCGCGCGACGCTGACGAGCCGCCGGGGCGACGTCG
The DNA here is from genome assembly GCF_000012945.1 of Burkholderia lata. Taxonomy (NCBI): domain Bacteria; kingdom Pseudomonadati; phylum Pseudomonadota; class Betaproteobacteria; order Burkholderiales; family Burkholderiaceae; genus Burkholderia; species Burkholderia lata. Next base: position 2,969,859 of record NC_007510.1, on the reverse strand, counting down.
AGCGCTGGACGATCCGCAACGGCACCGACATGGATCACCCGTTCCACCTGCACGGCACGCAGTTCCAGGTGACCGAGCGCGCGTCGGGCGCTTCGCGCACGAGCGAACCGTTCCGCGCATGGCGCGATACGGTGAACGTGCGCAGCGGTGAAACCGTGACGATTCTCGTCACGCAAGACATGCCGGGTGAGCGCATGTTTCATTGCCACATTCTCGAACACGAGGATCTCGGCATGATGGGCACGCTGAAGGTCGTGTAACGAAGTGGCGATTATGTTTCACGCGCCGGATGAGTATTTGATCTGCGCGCGTGACAAGACAATACGTGTTCAATTATCGGGATTGAACGAAAAGGCCGGCCAATCGATAATCGATTGGCCGGCCTCAAATAAAGAAACCCGGCGCAAACCATGCGCCGGGTTTCTTCGTCTGATATCCGGTGCCTTATGCGGCCTGGATGTTCGACGCTTGCTTGCCCTTCGGTCCTTGAACGACGTCAAAGCTCACCTTCTGGCCTTCCTTCAGCGTCTTGAAGCCATTCATGGTGATAGCCGAGAAGTGCGCAAACAGATCCTCACCGCCCTCGTCGGGAGTGATGAAACCGAAGCCCTTCGCGTCGTTGAACCACTTAACGATACCAGTTGCCATTTTCCTACTTCCCCTGTCACACAGTCGCTGCTACTTACCACGAGCACGCTCGAAAAGCTAAACGACCTGAAAACGCAGCCGTTCCCCCCTCACAAGCTCACCTCGGCCTCTTTCATTTCGCCAACTGGCAAATTGAAAAAAGTGCCAGCTTGATTGTTGGCGCTCTTTATTGGAGTGTCAAGTGGAATTTTTAGACGTTTAGAGGGACGTTGTAAAGAACCCATTTTCAGGGTTTTTCCGGCTTTGCTTAGCAGCACGTGGCCAAGCGCGAGGTCTTGAAAAGCCGCATAATCGGCTCATATACCAGGCTCGAGTGACACGCGTTCGAGTCGTCCCGGCTTGTGGGATACTGGATGCGGACACGACGTTCGGTGCCGTTCCCCCTGACGGTTCGTGTTCCGCGCCACGCGTGAAAGCCGGCACCGCAGCCGGCTTTCGTATGGCACGAAGAAGATCGCGTGTTCCGGGATTCCGGGGAGGGCGCCGGCCGGTCGGTCGGGTAATGGCAGGATTGCGGGCCTGTCCGAGTTGTTTAGAATGGGTGTATGGCGATTATCCCGGACAAGCAGGACAGCACCGTCCTGGAACGCAAGCAGCAGAAGCTCAAGCCGCCTTCGATGTACAAGGTGGTGCTGCTGAACGACGACTTCACGCCGATGGAGTTCGTCGTGATGGTGGTCCAGGAGTATTTCAAGAAGGATCGCGAGACGGCCACGCAGATCATGCTGAAGGTCCATCGCGAAGGGCGAGGGGTTTGTGGGGTCTATACGCGGGACATCGCGTCGACCAAGGTTGAGCAAGTCGTTACCCATGCGCGGCAGGCCGGGCATCCGCTGCAGTGCGTGATGGAGGAAGCATGATTGCCCAGGAATTGGAAGTCAGCCTGCACATGGCGTTCATGGAAGCACGCCAGGCGCGCCATGAGTTCATTACGGTCGAGCATTTGCTGCTGGCCCTGCTGGATAATCCGACGGCAGCCGAGGTGTTGCGCGCGTGCGCGGCAAACATCGAGGACTTGCGTCAGAACCTGCGCAATTTCATCCACGACAACACACCTACCGTCCCGGGCACCGACGATGTCGATACCCAGCCGACGCTGGGTTTCCAGCGCGTGATCCAGCGCGCGATCATGCACGTCCAGTCGACGTCGAACGGCAAGAAGGAAGTGACCGGCGCGAATGTGCTGGTCGCGATCTTCGGCGAGAAGGATTCGCACGCCGTGTACTACCTGCAGCAGCAGGGCGTCACGCGCCTCGATGTCGTGAACTTCATTTCGCACGGCATCGCGAAGACGAACAACGGCGAAGCCGCGAAGTCGGCCGATGCGAATGCGGAAAGCGAAGACGCGAATGCGCAGAAGGAAACGCCGCTCGCGCAATTCACGCAGAACCTGAACCAGATGGCGAAGGACGGCCGCATCGATCCGCTGATCGGTCGCGAGCCCGAGGTCGAGCGCGTGGTCCAGGTGCTGTGCCGTCGCCGCAAGAACAATCCGCTGCTCGTCGGCGAGGCCGGTGTCGGCAAGACCGCGATCGCGGAAGGGCTCGCCTATCGCATTACGCGCGGCGAAGTGCCGGACATCCTCGCGAACGCGCAGGTCTACTCGCTCGACATGGGCGCGCTGCTCGCGGGCACCAAGTATCGCGGCGATTTCGAGCAACGTCTGAAGACGGTGCTGAAGGAGCTGAAGGAGCGTCCGCACGCGATCCTGTTCATCGACGAAATCCATACGCTGATCGGCGCGGGCGCCGCGTCGGGCGGCACGCTCGATGCGTCGAACCTGCTGAAGCCGGCGCTGTCGTCGGGCGTGCTGAAGTGCATCGGCGCGACCACGTTCACCGAATATCGCGGCATCTTCGAGAAGGATGCGGCGCTGTCGCGGCGCTTCCAGAAGGTCGACGTGACGGAGCCGACCGTCGAGCAGACGGTCGCGATCCTGCGTGGGCTGAAGTCGCGCTTCGAGGAGCATCACGGCGTCAAGTATTCGTCGGGTGCGCTGTCGGCCGCGGCCGAACTGTCGGCGCGCTTCATCACCGACCGCCACTTGCCCGACAAGGCGATCGACGTGATCGACGAAGCGGGTGCCGCCCAGCGCATCCTGCCGAAGTCGAAGCAGAAGAAGACGATCGGCAAGAGCGAGATCGAGGAAATCATCTCGAAGATCGCGCGTGTGCCGCCGCAGAGCGTGTCGCAGGACGACCGCAGCAAGCTGCAGACGCTCGATCGCGACTTGAAGAGCGTCGTGTTCGGCCAGGATCCGGCGATCGACGCACTGGCCGCCTCGATCAAGATGGCGCGCGCGGGCCTCGGCAAGATGGACAAGCCGATCGGTGCGTTCCTGTTCTCCGGCCCGACGGGCGTCGGCAAGACCGAAGTGGCGCGCCAGCTCGCGTTCACGCTCGGCATCGAGCTGATCCGCTTCGACATGTCGGAATACATGGAGCGTCACGCGGTGAGCCGCCTGATCGGCGCGCCGCCGGGCTACGTCGGGTTCGACCAGGGTGGCCTGCTGACCGAAGCCGTCACGAAGAAGCCGCACTGCGTGCTGCTGCTCGACGAAATCGAGAAGGCGCATCCGGACATCTTCAACGTGCTGCTGCAGGTGATGGACCACGGCACGCTGACGGACAACAACGGCCGCAAGGCGGATTTCCGCAACGTCATCATCATCATGACGACGAACGCGGGCGCCGAGTCGATGCAGAAGGCGACGATCGGCTTCACGACGCGCCGCGAGACGGGCGACGAGATGACCGACATCAAGCGTCTGTTCACGCCGGAGTTCCGCAACCGCCTGGATTCGATCATCAGCTTCCGCTCGCTCGATGAGGAAATCATCATGCGCGTGGTCGACAAGTTCCTGATCCAGCTCGAGGAACAGCTGCACGAGAAGAAGGTCGACGCGCTCTTCACCGACGCGTTGCGCAAGCATCTCGCGAAGCACGGCTTCGACCCGCTGATGGGCGCGCGGCCGATGCAGCGACTGATCCAGGACACGATCCGGCGCGCGCTGGCCGACGAGCTGCTGTTCGGCAAGCTCGTCAACGGCGGCCACGTGACGGTCGATGTCGACGAAAACGACAAGGTGCAGTTGTCGTTCGACAAGCTGGCGAATCCGCCGCACAAGCCGAACGAAGAGGCGGTCGAAGTCGAATAAGCGATAATTCGTTGTTCATGCGAACGGCGCGGGAAGTTCTCCGCGCCGTTTCGTTTTATCTGGCGCCGGCGGCGCGATGGTGGTGCAGGGGAGTGGCAACGCAGTGACACAACAACAACGGTCGTTCGACGACATCGTCGCGCGCGAACAGGGTTTGCGCCATGCGCTGACGTCTGGGCAGATGGCGATGATCGCGATCGGCGGCGCGATCGGCACGGGGCTGTTCCTCGGCAGCGGGTTCGCGATCGGGCTCGCCGGCCCGAGCGTGCTGGTTTCTTACGCGATCGGCGCGTTGATCGCGCTGCTGCTGATGGGCGCGCTGGCGGAAATGACGGTCGCGCATCCGACGGCCGGCTCGTTCGGCGCGTATGCCGAGCACTATGTCGGCCCGCTGGCGGGCTTCCTGGTGCGCTATGCGTACTGGTTCGCGGTCGTGTTCGCGATCGGCACCGAGATCAGCGCGATCGCCGTGTTCATGAAGTACTGGTTCCCGGCCGTGCCCGGCTGGTACTGGGTGATCGGCTTCTCCGCGCTGCTGATCGCCGTGAATCTCGCGAGCGTCACGCTGTACGGCACAGTCGAATACGCGTTCTCGCTGCTGAAGATTGCGGCGATCGTCGTGTTCATCGTGCTCGGCGCATACCTCGTGTGGTCGGCGCCGGCCGCATCGGGCGTCGGTTTCGCGAACTACACCGCGCACGGCGGCTTCATGCCGAAGGGGCCGTGGGGCACCTGGGTCGCGGTGATCGTCGCGATCTTCAGTTACATGAGCATCGAAGCCGTCGCGATCGCGGCCGGCGAGGCGCGCGATCCGCAGCACGCGGTCACGCGCGCGTTCCGCTCGACCGTGTTCCGGCTCGTGCTGTTCTACCTGCTGACGCTGTCGCTGATGCTCGCGATCGTGCCGTGGACGCAGGCCGGTACCGACGAAAGCCCGTTCGTGAAGGTCATGGCCGCGACCCACGTGCCTTACGCGGCAGGCGTGATCAACTTCGTGTTGCTGATCGCGGCGCTGTCGGCGATGAACAGCCAGCTTTACGTGACGACGCGGATGATGTTCAGCCTGTCGCGCGCACGGCTCGCGCCCGCGGTGTTCGGCCGGCTCGGCACGAACGGCGTGCCGCGCGCGGCGCTGTGGATCTCGACGAGCGGTGTCGCGGTGGCGGCCGTGCTGGTCGCGCTCGCGCCCGACACCGCGTTCACCGTGATGATGGCGATCGCGATGTTCGGTGCACTGTTCACGTGGCTGATGATCTTCGTCACGCACCTGCGCTTCCGTTCGCGGTATCGCGGCCCCGCGCTCGCGTTCCGGATGTGGGGACACCCGTTCGGCAGCCTGCTCGGTGCGGGACTCGTCGCGGCGATCCTGTTCACGACCGCGTTCACGCGGGAATTCCGGATGACGATGGTGGTCGGCGTCGTGTTCGCCGTGCTGCTCACGCTCGCGTACGCGCTGCATTACCGGCACCAGCACGCGCGTTGATGGCCACGGCGCGGCCTGCCCCGCCTACGCCGCTTCCCCGTCGCTAAGGTTCCGTTAAGCCCGCGGCGACTACATTCGATCCTGTCTGCAAGGCAGGCCGGCCCGCGCCGGCCTGCCGCTTTCCTGCAAAAGGGGTTCGAATGAACAAACTTCCCGAAATCACGCTCGCGTTCTGGATCATGAAGATCTGCGCGACGACGCTCGGCGAAACCGGCGGCGACCTGCTGTCGATGACGCTGAATGTCGGCTACGCGGTGAGCTCCATCCTGCTGTTCGGCTTCTTTCTCGTGACGCTGGGCGCGCAGCTCAGGACGACACGCTATCGCCCGGCGATCTACTGGGCCGTGATCGTCGCGACGAGCACGGCCGGCACGACGATGTCCGACTTCATGGACCGCACGCTCGGCCTCGGCTATGCGACCGGCTCGTCGATCCTCGTCGCGATCCTGCTGGCGATCTTCGCCGTGTGGCGCCTCAGCGGCGAATCGCTGTCGGTCGACCTGATCCGCACACGCAAGGTCGAGCTGCTGTACTGGATCGCGATCCTGTTTTCCAACACGCTCGGTACCGCGCTCGGCGACTTCCTCGCGGACAGCTCCGGGCTCGGCTTCGGCGGCGGCGCGTTGCTGATCGGCGGGCTGCTCGCGGTGATCGTGCTGGCGCACTATTTCACGCGGATCTCGGGTGTGCTGCTGTTCTGGGCCGCTTTCGTGCTCACGCGCCCGTTCGGCGCGACGGTCGGCGATCTGCTGACGAAGCCGGTTGCGAAGGGCGGCCTCGCGCTCGGCACGATCGGTTCGTCGGCCGTGCTGCTCGGCGTGCTGGTCGCGATGGTGATCTACGCGATCGTGGCTCAATCGCGGCAGCGCGACCTGACACCCGTGCGGATCGCGCAAGCCGTCGAGGAATGACGGCGCAGGAAAAGAAAAAGGGGCCGCGAGGCCCCTTTTTTGTTGCGCCGTTCAGTGACGGCCGGTGCTGCCGAAGCCGCCGTCGCCACGATCGCTTTCCGCGAAGTCGTCGACGATGTTGAACTGCGCCTGGACGACCGGCACGATCACGAGCTGGGCGAGCCGCTCGAACGGATTCAGCACGAACTCGGTCTGGCCGCGGTTCCACGTCGAGATCATCAACTGGCCCTGGTAGTCGGAATCGATCAGGCCGACGAGGTTGCCGAGCACGATGCCGTGCTTGTGGCCGAGGCCCGAGCGCGGCAGGATCAGCGCCGCGTAGCCGGGGTCAGCGAGGTGGATCGCGAGGCCGGTCGGCACGAGCGTCGTTTCGCCCGGCTGCAGCGTGACCGGTGCATCGAGGCACGCACGCAGGTCGAGGCCCGCGCTGCCGGTGGTTGCATAGGCGGGCAGGTAGTCGCGCATGCGCGCGTCGAGAATCTTCAGGTCGAGTTTCATGCGGTCGTCGGATGGGGCGGGAAGGGCGCGGCAGCAACGCTGCCGCGCGGGAGATCAGATCAGGCGGTTGTCGGGCAGGCGCTTCGCGATTTCCGCGACGAGCGTGTGCGCGAGTTCGTCCTTCGGCGCACGCGGCAGGCGCGTGAGGCCGGCGGCTTCGAACAGCACGACTTCGTTGTCGTCGCGGCCGAACGTCAGCGGGCCGAGGTTGCCGACGAGCAACGGTACGTTCTTGCGCTTGCGCTTCTCGTCGCCGTGCACGTCGAGGTCGCCGCTTTCGGCCGCGAACCCGACGCAGAACGGCGGATCGGGCAGCGCCGCGACCGACGCGAGGATGTCGGGATTCTCGACGAACGCGAGCGCGGGCACCTTGTGGTCGGCCGTCTTCTTCATCTTGTGCTCGGCCGGCTGGGCGGCGCGCCAGTCGGCGACCGCAGCGACCGCAATGAAGATATCGGCATCGGCGACAGCATGCATGACCGCGTCGTACATCTGCTGGGCCGTCTGCACGTCCTGCCGGTAGACGCCCCACGGCGTGTCGAGCGCCACCGGCCCCGCGACGAGATGCACGTCGGCGCCGGCTTGCTGTGCGGCACGCGCGAGCGCGAAGCCCATCTTGCCGCTCGAGCGGTTCGTGAGGCCGCGCACCGGGTCGAGCGGTTCGAACGTCGGCCCGGCCGTGATCAGCACGCGCCGGTGCGCGAGCACCTTCGGCGCGAAGTGCGCGACGATCGCTTCGTAGATCGCCTCGGGTTCGAGCATGCGGCCGTCGCCGACTTCGCCGCAGGCCTGCGCGCCCGAATCCGGGCCGAGCACCGACACGCCGTCCGCGCGCAGTTGCGCTGCGTTGCGCTGCGTGGCCGGGTTCTGCCACATCTGGCGGTTCATGGCGGGAACGACGAGCAGCGGGCAATCGCGCGCGACGCACAGCGTCGACAGCAGGTCGTCCGCGAATCCGTGCGCGAGCTTCGCGAGGAAGTCCGTCGACGCAGGCGCGATCACGATTGCATCGGCTTCGCGCGACAGGTCGATGTGTGCCATGTTGTTGTCGACGCGCGCGTCCCACTGGCTCGTGTAGACGGGCCGGCCCGACAGCGCCTGCATCGTGACGGGCGTGATGAACTGGGTAGCGGCTTCGGTCATCGCGACCTGTACGGTCGCGCCGGCCTTCGTGAGCAGCCGGGTGAGCTCGGCGATCTTGTAGCAGGCGATGCCGCCCGTCAGGCCGAGAACGAGGTGTTTTCCTGCGAGTTCTGCGTGTGCCAACTCAGGCCTCCAAGGGTCAAACGGAACGGCCGGCGCGAAGCCGGCCGTCGACGCCGAGTATGCGCGCTTAGCGCGAGCCGCGCACGCGACGCAGTTCGTCGTAGATCAGCAGCACCGCGCCGACCGTGATCGCGGAATCGGCGAGGTTGAACGCCGGGAAGTGCCAGGCGCCGAGATGGAAATCGAGGAAGTCGATCACGTGGCCGTAGACGAGCCGGTCGATCACGTTGCCGAGTGCGCCGCCGAGGATCATGGCGAGCGACAGGCTGAACAGCCGCTGCTGGCCGTGACGCTTCAGCAGGAAGCAGATCACGAGCGTCGCGGCGATGCCGAGCGCGGTGAACGCCCAGCGCTGCCAGCCGCCTGCGGTCGACAGGAAGCCGAACGCGGCGCCGCGGTTGTACACCAGCACGAGGTTGAAGAACGACGTCAGCTCGTGCTGCGCGCCATACACGAACGTTTTCAGGATCGCGATCTTCGACAGCTGGTCGAACAGGATCACGATCAGCGAAATGCCGAGCCAGGGCGCAAGCGCGCCGCTGGCCGGTTTCGACAGGGTTTTCGCCATAGTTAAGCAGCGCTCCGGATTTCGCCGTTTTCGAACAGGTTGGAGAAGCAGCGGCCGCACAGCGTCGGATGATCAGCGTGCGCGCCGACATCTTCACGGTAGTGCCAGCAGCGCTCGCACTTCTGGTACTTCGACGCGGCCACGTCGACGCTTTCCTGCGCTTCGTCGTCGACCTTGACGACCGTCGCAGCCGACGTAATCAGCACGAACTTGAGATCGTCGCCGAGGCTCGTGAGCGCGTCGTAGCGTGCGCCGCTTGCGTGCACCGCGACTTCGGCCTGCAGCGACGAACCGATGCGGTTCGCGGTGCGTGCTTCCTCGAGCGCCTTCGTCACGTTGCCGCGCACATCGCGCAGCAGCGCCCACTTCTCGATCAGCGCGGCGGAGCCGGCGACTTCCGGATACGCGTAGTAGGTTTCCGTGTAGATCGTGTCGCTGGCCGGCTGGAACACCTTCCACGCTTCTTCCGCCGTGAACGACAGGAACGGCGCGAGCACGCGCAGCAGGCCGTGCGTCAGGTGGTACAGCGCCGTCTGTGCGGAGCGGCGGGCGCGCGAATCGGCCGCGCTCGTGTACAGGCGATCCTTCAGCACGTCGAGGTAGAAGCCGCCGAGATCTTCCGAGCAGTACGTCTGCAGCTTCGCGACGACCGGGTGGAATTCGTACTTCTCGTAGTGGCCGAGCAGTTCCGTCTGCAGTTGCTGCGAGAACGCGACCGCATAGCGGTCGATCTCGAGCCATTCGTCGACCGGCACCGCGTGTTGCGCGAAATCGAAGTCCGACAGGTTCGCGAGCAGGAAGCGCAGCGTGTTGCGGATGCGGCGATAGCCTTCGGTCACGCGCTTCAGGATTTCCTCGGAGATCGCGAGCTCGCCCGAATAGTCGGTCGACGCGATCCACAGGCGGATGATTTCCGCGCCGAGGCGGTTCGCGACTTCATGCGGGTCGATGCCGTTGCCGAGCGACTTGCTCATCTTGCGGCCTTCGCCGTCGACCGTGAAGCCGTGCGTGAGCAGGCCCTTGTACGGCGCGCGGCCGTCGATCATCGACGCCGTGAGCAGAGACGAGTGGAACCAGCCGCGGTGCTGGTCCGAGCCTTCGAGGTAGAGGTCGGCCGGGAACTGCAGCTGATCCTTGTGCGAGCCGCGCAGCACGTGCCAGTGCGTCGTGCCCGAATCGAACCACACGTCGAGCGTGTCGCGGTTCTTTTCGTACAGGTTCGCGTCGTCGCCGATCAGCTCGCGCGGGTCGAGCGTCTGCCACGCCTCGATGCCCGACTGCTCGACGCGCTTCGCGACTTCCTCGAGCAGCTCGAGCGTGCGCGGATGCAGCTCGCCGGTTTCCTTGTGCACGAAGAACGCCATCGGCACGCCCCACTGGCGTTGGCGCGACAGCGTCCAGTCAGGACGGTTCGCGATCATGCTGAACAGGCGCTGCTTGCCCCACGACGGGTAGAACGCGGTCGCGTCGACGCCTTCGAGCGCCGTTTCGCGCAGCGTCTTGCCGCCGTCGCGCGGCGTGACGTCCATGCCCGCGAACCACTGCGACGTCGCGCGGTAGATGATCGGGGTCTTGTGGCGCCAGCAGTGCATGTAGCTGTGCGTGTACTTCTCGCTGCGCAGCAGCGAGCCGGCCGCGTTCAGCGCCTCGACGATCTTCGGGTTCGCGTCCCAGATCGACAGGCCGCCGAACAGCGGCAGCGATTCGATATAGCGGCCGTCGCCCATCACCGGGTTGATGAAGTCCGAGTCGGTCATCCCGTGCGCCTTGCAGGACACGAAGTCCTCGATACCGTACGCGGGCGACGAGTGCACGACGCCGGTACCCGTGTCGGTCGTCACGTAGTCGCCGAGGTAGACGGGCGCGGTGCGCTTGTAGCCGGGGTGAGCCGACGCGAGCGGGTGGTGGAAGCGCAGGCCCGCGAGCTTCACGCCCGGCGCGGTTGCGACGACGCGGCCGGTCAGCTTGAAGTCGGTCATGCAGGCTTCGACGCGCTCTTCCGCGATGATCAGCAGTCCGCGCTCGGTGTCGACCAGCGCGTAGACGATTTCCGGATGGAGGTTCAGCGCCTGGTTCGCGGGGATCGTCCACGGCGTGGTGGTCCAGATCACGATGCCGCCTTCGGCGCGCGGCAGGGCCGGCAGGCCGAACGCCTGCGCGGTCTTTTCCGGTTCCGCGAATGCGAACATCACGTCGATCGTCGGGTCGGTGCGGTCCTTGTACTCGACTTCCGCTTCCGCGAGCGCCGAGCCGCAGTCGAAGCACCAGTTCACCGGCTTCAGCCCGCGATACACGTAGCCCTTCTCGATGATCTTGCCGAGCGCGCGGAGCTCTTCCGCCTCGTTGACGAAGTTCATCGTCTTGTACGGGTTGGCCCAGTCGCCGAGCACGCCCAGGCGCTTGAAGCCGACCTTCTGCTTTTCGATCTGCTCGGTCGCGTACGCGCGCGCCTTGCTCATCACTTCGGCCGCCGGCAGCGACTTGCCGAACTGCTTCTCGATCTGGATTTCGATCGGCATCCCGTGGCAATCCCAGCCCGGCACGTACGGTGCGTCGAAGCCGGCCATGTTGCGCGACTTGACGACGATGTCCTTCAGGATCTTGTTGACGGCGTGGCCGAGGTGGATGTCACCGTTCGCATACGGCGGGCCGTCGTGCAGGATGAACTTCGGACGGCCGGCGCTGGCCGCGCGGATCTTCTCGTAGATGCCGCGCTCTTCCCATTCCTTGACCCACTGCGGCTCGCGCTTGGGCAGGTCGCCGCGCATCGGGAACGGCGTGTCGAGCAGGTTGACCGGATACTTGGCCTGCGGTTTCGAATCGGCTTTCTTGTTGCTCATGATGGGATCGCTATCTAAATCTCGGGGGACGCGCGAGCGTCGTGAATCGGGAATGCGCGCGACTGGGCGGCGCGAGGGTGCGGCGCGGGGCGCCGCCGTCCGGATCAGCTAATTCGGTCGGTGGCCGACGTCGAGAAACCCGTGGCGCGGCTGCCCGGCGCACGGTCGCGCTCGATGAAGTACGCACGCGCATTCGCGACGTCCAGCGCGATCGCGCGCGACAGTGCCTCGAGATCGTCGAATTTCGCCTCGTCGCGCAGCTTTTTCAGGAATTCGACGCGGATGAGCTTGCCGTATGCGTCGCCGTGCCAGTCGAGCAGGTGGACTTCGAGCAGCACGCGGCCCGAATCGTCGACGGTCGGGCGCAGGCCGAGGCTCGCGACGCCCGGCAACGGGGCGGGGCCGAGGCCGTGCACCTGCACGACGAAGATGCCCGCGAGCGCCGGCCGCTTGTGGGCGATCGGCAGGTTCAGCGTCGGGAAGCCGAGGTCGCGGCCGAGCTTCAGCCCGTGCGCGACGTGGCCGCTGATCGCATAGCCATGGCCGAGCGCCTGCGCGGCCGCATCGAGATCGCCCGCCGCGAGCGCGGCGCGCACGCCCGAGCTCGAGATGCGCGTGCCGTCGCTGCCGGCCACCGTCCCCATCTGCTCGACCTCGAAGCCGTACTGCGCGCCGGCCGCCTGCAGCGTGTCGAAGGTGCCTGCGCGTTTCGCGCCGTAGCAGAAATCGTCGCCGACCATCATCCAGCGCGTGTGCAGCCCGTTCACCAGCGTGCGTTCGACGAACGCCTGCGGCGACTGGCTCGCGAACGTGTGGTTGAAGTGCTCGACGACCACGCGGTCGACACCGTGATCGCGCAGCGCCTCGAGCTTGTCGCGCAGCATCGCGATGCGCGGCGGCGCGCCGGCCGGGTTGAAGAATTCGCGCGGGTGCGGCTCGAACGTCATCACGCACACGGGCAGGCCGCGCGCGTCCGCTGCTGCGCGCACGCGCGCGAGCAGGGCCTGGTGGCCGCGATGGACACCGTCGAAGTTGCCGATCGTCAGCGCGCACGGGGCGCGGCTCTCGGCGTTGGGCAGGCCGCGGAAGACTTTCACGATAGCGGATGCAGCGTCGGGGAATGGGCGGTGGGGTGCCGCAAAGCAGAAGATTATAAACGTTCGGGCGGGCCGGCGGCCGAGAAGGGGGGAAACGCGGGGGCGAATGGTAAAATTCGCGGATGAAAAAACTCGTGATCCTGATTTCCGGTCGCGGCAGCAACATGGAGGCCATCGTCCGCGCGTGCGCGCAGGAACGCTGGCCGGCCGAGATTGCCGCCGTGATCGCCAACCGGCCCGATGCGGCCGGGTTGGCATTTGCCGCGTCGCACGGGGTGGCGACGGCGGTGGTCGACCACCGGTCGTTCGATGGCCGCGACAGCTTCGACGCGGCACTCGCCGCCGAGATCGACCGGTTCGCGCCCGATCTCGTGGTCCTCGCCGGCTTCATGCGCATTCTCACGCCCGCATTCGTCAGACGATACGAAGGCCGGCTGCTGAACATCCATCCGTCGCTGCTGCCGAGCTTCAAGGGCATTCATACGCACCAGCAGGCGCTCGACGCGGGTGTCGCGCTGCATGGCGCAAGCGTGCATTTCGTGATTCCCGAGCTCGACAGCGGCGCGATCGTCGCGCAGGGCGCAGTGCCCGTGCGCGCGGGCGACGACGCGGCCGCGCTCGCGCAGCGTGTGCTGACGGTCGAGCATGTGCTGTATCCGCGCGCGGTGCGCTGGTTCATCGAGGGGCGTCTGCGCCTCGAGAACGGCCGTGCAGTGGTGGCGCCGGAAGAGGCGCGCTGGATTTTCGCGGATCAACCGCATACCGAAACGAGTGAGGGCGTATGAAACTGCACGGATTCCTGATCGGCCAGACCGAGACTTTGTTGGCCGAGGTGCTGAAGTTCGCCGGCCCTGCCGATGCGACGACGAGCCGGTTCTTCCGCGCGCACCCGAAGCTCGGGCATGCCGAGCGCGGCGTGATCGCCGAGGCGGTGTTCGCGGTGCTGCGCCGGAAAATGGAGTTTTCGCACCTCGCCGAGAGCGGCACGGGCACGCCTGCGCGGCGCCTCACGCTGCTCGGCCTGATGCAGACGGCTGGCCGTAATGCGCTGAAGCCGTTCCTGTCCGACACCGAGTCCGCATGGCTCGAGCACGTGTCGAAGATCGACCCGGCGAGCCTGCCGGTGCGCATCCGTACGAACCTGCCCGACTGGATCCACCAGGCATTGTCGGCCCGTTTCGACGCCGACGAGCTCGCGCAACTCGCGGCCGCGCTGAACTACCCGGCGCCGCTCGACCTGCGTGCCAATGTGCAGAAGGCCAGCCGTGATCAGGTCATCGACGGGTTGCGCGCGGAAGGCATCGATGCGGGCGCGACGCCGTTTTCGCCGTTCGGCGTGCGCGTGGTCGGCAAGCCGGCGCTGACGCGCCTGAGGCTGTTCGAGGAAGGCGCGATCGAGGTGCAGGACGAAGGCAGCCAGCTGCTGTGCTCGCTGGTCGCGCCGCGCCGCGGCGAGATGGTCGTCGATTTCTGCGCGGGCGCGGGCGGCAAGACGCTCGCGCTGGGCGCGATGATGCGCTCGACCGGGCGACTCTACGCGTTCGACGTGTCGGAGAAGCGCCTGGCGAAGCTGAAGCCGCGCCTTGCGCGCAGCGGGCTGTCGAACGTGAACCCCGTGCTGATCGACAGCGAGCACGACGCGAAGATCAAGCGGCTCGCCGGCAAGATCGACCGCGTGCTGGTCGATGCGCCGTGCAGCGGCCTCGGCACGCTGCGCCGCAACCCGGACCTGAAGTGGCGCCAGACGCGCACGGCGATCGACGAGCTGACGCCGAAGCAGGCGTCGATTCTCGCGAGCGCCGCGCGCCTGGTGAAGAAGGGCGGCCGGCTCGTCTACGCGACCTGCAGCGTGCTCGACGCCGAGAACGAACGCATCGTCGAACAGTTCCTGGCTGACCATCCCGAGTTCGTGCTGGTGCCGGCGCAGAAGGTGCTGGACGACCAGCGCATCGAGCTCGAGACGGGCGACTACCTGTCGCTATGGCCGCACCGCCACGCGACCGACGGCTTCTTCGCCGCGGTGCTCGAACGGCGCGCTGCGCAGTAACGGCGGGCCGGACGGACGATGGAGAATCTGCAGAGTCGTCTGCTGTCGCACCGGCTGGCGTCGGTCATCCGCGATTTCCACCAGCCGGTGATGATCTGGCAGGCGGCGATCCTCATCGGTGCGCTGTGCTTCGCCTGGGTGGCCGCGCGCTTCGTGCACGGCCGGATCGACGCGCGCCGCCGGGCGGCCGGACGTGCGCCCGGCGCGGGTGCGCAAAGCCTGAAGCGCGCGTTGTTCCCGCTGTTCGGCAGCGTGTTCGTGGGCGGCGCGCAGCTCGCGTTCGACCCGTTCATGTCGACGTCGCTGCTGTCGCTCGCGCTCGTGCCGCTGTTCGGCATCGGGCTGATCTACGTGCTGTTCTTCTTTGCGCGACGCGTGTTTGCGCGCGATGGCCACACGCATGCGTGGCTGTCGATCGTCGAGAAGATCGTGTCGACTGTCGTGTGGGCCGCGATGGTGCTGACCGTGCTCGGCATCCAGCGTGACGTGCTCGGCTGGCTCGACAGCGTGCAGTTCCGTGTCGCCAATGCGCACCTCACGCTGCTGTCGGTGATTTCCGGCGCGTTGTGGGTCTGCGTGACGCTGATGGTCGCGATGTGGCTCGGCTCGGTGCTCGAGGATCGCCTCACGCGCGCGACCACGCTCGACGCGAACCTGAAGGTCGTGCTGTCGCGGGTCGGCCGAGCGCTGCTCGTGTTCGCGGCGATCCTGATCGGGCTGTCGCTGGTCGGCATCGACGTGACGGTGCTCGGCGTGTTCGGCGGCGCGGTGGGTGTCGGCCTCGGTTTCGGGCTGCAGAAGATCGCCAGCAACTACGTGTCGGGCTTCATCATCCTTCTCGACCGCTCGCTGCGGCTCGGCGACGCGATCAGCGTCGGCGGGCTGCAGGGCGTCGTCACGCAGATCCGCACGCGCTACACGGTCGTGCGCGGCCTCGACGGCAACGAGACGCTGATCCCGAACGAAAAGCTGATCACCGACGTCGTGCAGAACCAGTCGTCGTACCTGACACGCGGCTACGCGAAGGTCGCGGTGCAGGTCGCGTACACGAGCGATGTCGAGTACGCGCTCACGCTGCTCGCCGATGCGGCCAAGGGCGTCCCGCGTGTGCTGGCGGAGCCCGCTCCGACCCCGTATCTGGTGAGTTTCGGGGCCGACGGGATCGACCTGGAGCTCGGTTTCTGGATCGAGGATTCCGCGAAAGGCACGTCCGGCGTGCGTTCGACCGTGAACCGCAACATCTGGCGCCTGTTCAGCGAGCACGGGATTTCGATTCCGTTCCCGCAGCGCGAAGTGCGCGTCGTCGGGTTGCCCGACGGCTTCCCCGCAGCGGGCGCGGCGGCCGGCAACGGCGCCGTGGACGGGCACGTACCGGCTGCATGACGCGCGCCGGTCGCCAATCGTATCGACCCCGCGGTCGGAACCGGATCGCGGGCCTTTCCAAGTCCGCCCATGGACTGGGTTTGTTGCGTCAGGGCAAGAAAATATTCATTTTTTACAAAGACTTGGAACGGTTGAAGTAAAATTCTGGTCTACACGCGGTATGCTTTCATTTTTCTGACGCTTGGCGCGGGCCGGCGTCGCTCTCATCACAGGTAACTGCCTTGTTGAATTCCCTGCTCGATTTTCTTTCCCACGGGCTCCTGCATTTTTCGTGGTGGCAGGTCGCGCTGTTCGCGCTCGCCGTCACGCACGTCACGATCATCGGCGTGACGGTCTACCTGCACCGCTGCCAGGCGCACCGCGCGCTTGAGCTGCATCCGATCGCGAGCCACTTCTTCCGCCTCTGGCTGTGGATGACGACCGGCATGCTGACCGGCCAGTGGGCCGCGATTCACCGCAAGCACCACGCGAAGTGCGAGACCGAGGAAGATCCGCACAGCCCGCAGACGCGCGGCATCTGGAAGGTGTTCCTCGAAGGCGCCGAGCTGTATCGCGCGGAAGCGAAGAACGAAGAGACGATGCGCAAGTTCGGCCATGGCACGCCGAGCGACTGGGTCGAACGCAATGTCTATTCGAAGTACCCGATTCTCGGCATCAGCCTGATGATGGTGATCGACGTCGCGCTGTTCGGCGTGATCGGCCTGACCGTGTGGGCCGTGCAGATGGTCTGGATTCCGTTCTGGGCGGCTGGCGTCGTCAACGGCTTCGGTCACTTCTGGGGCTATCGCAACTTCAACTCGACCGACGCGAGCACGAACCTGTTCCCGTGGGGCATCGTGATCGGCGGCGAAGAGCTGCACAACAACCACCACACGTTCGCGACGTCGGCGAAGCTGTCGAACAAGTGGTACGAGTTCGACATCGGCTGGATGTACATCCGCATCATGTCGGCATTCGGTCTCGCGAAGGTGAAGAAGGTCGCGCCGACGCCGCGCCTGAACAAGCCGAAGACGGTGCTCGACCAGGAAACGCTGCAGGCCGTGCTGTCGAACCGCTACGAAGTGATGGCGCGCTACGGCAAGGCCGTGAAGCGTGCGTACCGCCAGGAGCTCGCGCACCTGAAGGAAATCGGCGGCGAGAAGTACCAGATGATGCGCGGCGCACGCAAGTGGTTCCACAAGGATGCCGACGGCCTCGACGAGCCGCAGAAGAAGCTGTTGCCGGAAATCTTCGCGAACAGCCAGAAGCTGCAAACCTACTTCCAGTTGCGCCAGGATCTCGCCGCGATCTGGGATCGTTCGACCGCATCGCGCGAACAGCTTCTCGCGCAATTGCAGGATTGGTGCCATCGCGCAGAACAAAGCGGCATCAAGGCGCTGCAGGAATTCGCGACGCGCCTGCGCCGCTACGCCTGATTCGAAATCGATTAGAATCTAAGGACGTCAAAAACCCCGCGTTGGCGGGGTTTTTTATTTGGTTCGCCGGTTTTCGAAGGGTGATCGGCAGGGCTGGATTCGTATGAGGCTTGGGGCAGCGTGGAAGTGTTGTTCCGAGGCGAGATCAGGTGATGGGATCGGGGTTGGCGCTAAAGCGCTGGCGCTGATCGACCGCGAAGCATGGGGTGGGAGTAAGTGCTAAAGCACTCACTCCCGCCGACAGGAGATATGGAGATGCAATCGACGATCAAACCCGTCGAGTACGACCGGCCCGTTGCAGCAGGGACCGTGTGCGGCGTGGGGCAGGCCTGGGCCAAGGTGCCCGATGCACCGTCCGCCGAAGAGCGGGCCGCGCTGAAGGAGCGCATCAAGGCATTGCTCGTGCGTGAAAAGGCCGTACTGGTCGCACACTACTACGTCGATGCCGAATTGCAGGAACTCGCCGACGAAACCGGCGGCTGTGTCGCCGATTCGCTCGAAATGGCCCGCTTCGGCCGTGACCACGACGCGCAGACGCTGATCGTCGCCGGCGTGCGCTTCATGGGCGAAACCGCGAAGATCCTGAGCCCGAACAAACGAATCCTGATGCCCGATCTCGACGCGACCTGCTCGCTCGACCTCGGCTGCCCGGTCGACGAATTCTCGGCGTTCTGCGATGCGCATCCGGACCGCACCGTCGTCGTCTACGCGAATACCAGCGCTGCCGTGAAGGCGCGTGCGGACTGGATGGTCACGTCGTCGATCGGCCTCGAGATCGTGGCCGACCTGCATGCGCGCGGCGAGAAGATCATCTGGGCACCGGATCGCCATCTCGGTAGCTACATCCAGAAGAAAACCGGCGCGGACATGCTGCTGTGGCAAGGCTCGTGTCTCGTCCACGACGAATTCAAGGGCATCGAGCTCGACCTGCTGCGCGCCGAGTATCCGGACGCGAAGGTGCTCGTCCACCCCGAATCGCCGGAAAACGTCGTCGCGCAGGCCGATGTGGTCGGCTCGACCACGCAACTGATCGACGCGGCGGTCAAGTTCAACGCGACGCACTTCATCGTCGCGACCGATCTCGGCATCCTGCACAAGATGCAGCTTGCGGCACCGGGCAAGACCTTCATTGCCGCGCCGACGGCCGGCAACAGCGCCACCTGCAAGAGCTGCGCGCACTGCCCGTGGATGGCGATGAACGGCCTCGCGAACCTCGCTGACGTGCTCGAACGCGGTCACAACGAGATCTTCGTCGATCCCGCGATCGGCGAGCGCGCACGCCTGCCGATCGACCGGATGCTCGATTTCGCAGCCGCGCACAAGAAGCGCGTGCAGGCGAGCGGTGATCTGCAACGCGATCAGCAATTGTTTGCGAACGTGGGGGCTGCATGACGAACTCCGCAGTATCCCCGCTGTTCAGCAGCGTCCGCGAGCAATACGGCGCGGCATTCGACGATGCGATCGCACGCAACGTGGCCGATGCAATCGCGGAAGACGTCGGTGCCGGCGACCAGACCGGGCGGCTCGTACCGGCCGGCGGGCGTCGCCGTGCTCGCATCATCGTGCGCGAGGAAGCCGTGTTGTGTGGCGTGCCGTGGTTCGAGGCCGTGATTGCACGGATCGATCCGGAGATCGTCGTGCAATGGCACTATCGCGAAGGCGACCGGATGACGCCCGATTCGACCGTTTGCGAACTCGAAGGGCCGGCGCGCGCGCTGCTGACGGCCGAGCGCAACGGGCTGAACTTCCTGCAGCTGCTGTCGGGCGTCGCGACCGCGACGCGTCGTTACGTCGATCGTGTCGAAGGCACGCGCGCGAAGATCCTCGATACGCGCAAGACGCTGCCGGGCCTGCGGCTCGCGCAGAAGTACGCGGTGCGCGTCGGCGGCGGCGAGAACCAGCGTCTCGCGCTGTATGACGGCATCCTGATCAAGGAAAACCACATCGCGGCGGCAGGCGGTGTCGGCGAGGCACTCGACGCGGCGTTCGCGCTGGAGTCGGGCGTGCCCGTGCAGGTCGAAGTCGAGACGCTTGCGCAACTCGATACGGCGCTCGCGCACCGCGCGCAGTCGGTGCTGCTCGACAACTTCACGCTCGACATGATGCGTGAAGCGGTGCGTGTGGCTGCGGACAAGGCCGTGCTCGAAGTGTCGGGCGGCGTCAATTTCGATACGGTGCGTGCGTTCGCGGAGACGGGTGTCGACCGCATCTCGATCGGCGCGCTGACGAAGGACGTGCGCGCGACGGACTATTCGATGCGGATCGTCGACTGACCGAACGCCGTCGATCAGACAAAAAAGCCGTTGGCGCGCAAACGCCAACGGCTTTTTTCTTGTGCGGCCGCAGCCAGGAAGGGCGTGCCGGTCAGCGGCGCGCGCGCGGCGTGAGCACGCTCGGCAGCGCTTTCGGCAGCGAGTTCGGCCAGTCGCGGCTGTAGTGCAGCCCGCGGCTTTCGCGGCGCGAGTGTGCGCTCTTCACGATCAGCGTTGCCACGTCGACGAGGTTGCGCAGCTCGAGCAGGTCGCGCGTCACGCGGAAGTTCGCGTAGTACTCGTGGATCTCGTCGCGCAGCAGCGACAGCCGGTGCTTCGCGCGTTCGAGGCGCTTGTCGGTGCGCACGATGCCGACGTAGTTCCACATCAGGCGGCGCAGCTCGTCCCAGTTGTGCGCGACGACGACTTCCTCGTCCGCATCCGACACGCGGCTTTCGTCCCACGCGGGCAGCGTGGCCGGCGTTTCGGCATCGAAGCCGGATGCCTCGATCGCCTCGGCCGCCGCGCGGCCGATCACCAGACATTCGAGCAGCGAGTTGCTCGCGAGCCGGTTCGCGCCGTGGAGCCCCGTGTACGACGTTTCGCCGACCGCATACAGGCCCGCGAGATCGGTGCGCCCGGCGAGGTCGGTGACGACGCCGCCGCACGTGTAGTGCGCGGCCGGCACGACGGGAATCGGCTCTTTCGCGATGTCGATGCCGAATTCGAGGCAGCGCGCGTGGATCGTCGGGAAGTGTTCGCGCAGGAACGCTTCCGGCTGGTGGCTGATGTCGAGATACACGCAGTCGATCCCGCGCTTCTTGATCTCGAAGTCGATCGCGCGCGCGACGATGTCGCGCGGCGCGAGTTCGGCTCGCGGATCGTGCGCGGGCATGAAGCGCGTGCCGTCGGGCAGCTTCAACAGGCCGCCTTCGCCGCGTACGGCTTCGGAAATCAGGAACGACTTCGCATACGGATGGAACAGGCAGGTCGGGTGGAACTGGATGAACTCCATGTTCGACACGCGGCAGCCCGCACGCCACGCCATCGCGATGCCGTCGCCGGTCGCGGTGTCGGGGTTCGTCGTGTACAGGTACACCTTGCCGGCGCCGCCCGTTGCGAGCACCGTATGCGGCGCCTCGATCGTGATCGTGCGATCGTTGTCGACGTCGAGCGCGTACAGGCCGTGACAGCGGCGGCCGGGCAGGCCGAGCCGGTCCGACGTGATCAGGTCGATCGCGTGGTGGTTTTCGAAGAACGTGATGTTCGGATGCTGGCGCGCACGCGCCGACAGCGTGGCGAGCACCGCATGGCCGGTCGCATCGGCCGCATGGATGATCCGGCGGTGGCTGTGGCCGCCTTCGCGCGTGAGGTGGAAGCCGAGTTCGGCCGCGTCGTCCTTCGTGAACGGCACGCCCTGCGAGATCAGCCATTCGATCGCTTCGCGGCCGTGCTCGACGATATAGCGCGTCGCGCCTTCGTCGCACAAGCCGCCACCGGCGACCAGCGTGTCGTCGACGTGGTTCTCGATGCTGTCCGCCGAATCGAGGACAGCCGCGATGCCGCCTTGCGCGTTATCGCTCGCGCCCTCCATCATCGACCGTTTCGCGATCAGCGCGACACGTCGCGTGCTGGCCAGGTTGAGTGCGACCGACAGCCCTGCCAGGCCGCTGCCGACGATCGCCACGTCGAATTTCATGCTGCATCTCCATCGTTACGCTTTTGATCTTGTGCGTTCCGGCGGCCGTGGCCGCGGAAAGGGGAGAGCATACCGCGTCGCGCCGGAGCGTGCGCGCAAAACAAAAAGCCCCGCATGTGCGGGGCTTTTCGGTCGCCGTCAGGCTAGCAGAAACCGGAGATTACTTGATCTTGGTTTCTTTGTATTCCACATGCTTGCGGACGACGGGATCGAACTTCTTGATCGCCATCTTTTCCGGCATGTTGCGCTTGTTCTTCGTGGTCGTGTAGAAATGACCCGTACCAGCGGTCGACTCAAGCTTGATCTTGTCGCGTGCGCCTTTTGCCATGATTGTGCTCCTTGGGCTTAGGCTTCGCCGCGTGCGCGCAGGTCAGCGAGCACGGAATCGATGCCGTTCTTGTCGATCAGGCGCAGGCCGGCGTTCGAGACGCGCAGGCGCACCCAGCGGTTTTCGCTCTCCACCCAGAACCGGCGGTTTTGCAGGTTCGGCAGGAAGCGGCGCTTCGTCTTGTTGTTGGCGTGGGAAACGTTGTTGCCGCTCATCGGCGCTTTCCCAGTTACTTGGCATACGCGTGCCATGAGAGCACTCCTAATACGCTAAATTCGGGGTTCGATCGCCGGTGAAGGTTCCATCGCACCGCCACGTGATCCATGGCTGCACTCAGAACGCCGAAGCCCTTACAGACAAGGCCCTTCGATGGCTAGAACTGTGGTTGGAAAAAATACAGACGGCGATTCTAGCAGAAAAAGCTCAGGAAAATCAAACCTAATTTCGCATCGCCGTTGCGGCGCCCTTGGGCGGGCCGCAACCGCACAGTCTACAGCCAGCCGGCCCGTGCGAACGAAAAAGTATCGCTGATGCCGATTACGACGTGATCGAGCAGTCGTACGTCGACGAGCGCGAGCGCGTCGTGCAGCACGCGGGTCAGGCGGCGATCTTCCGCGCTCGGCTGCACCGCGCCCGACGGATGGTTGTGCGCGACGATCAGTGCCGCGGCGTTGTGCACCATCGCGCGGCGCACGATCTCGCGCGGGTAGACGGCCATGCGCGTCAGCGAGCCGCGCGTGATTTCCTCCATGTCGATCAGGCGGTGGCGCGCGTCGAGGTAGACCGCGGCGAACACCTCGTACGGGCGTGCGCCGATCTTCAGCCGCAGATAGTCCTCGACCGCGCCGGGCGAATCGATCGGCTGCTTCTCGTGCGCTTTCTCCTTCAGCATGCGACGCGCGATCTCGGTGACCGCAACCAGCCGTGCGGAGCGCGCGGGGCCGATGCCGGGGTGCGCCTCGAAATCGTCGGCGGTCGCCTCGAGCAGCCCGTGCAACGACTTGAACTGCGTGACCAGCACGCGGGCGGTGGCGAACACGTCGTGCCCGGGCTTGCCCGTGCCGAGCAGCAGGGCGATCAGTTCGTCGTCGGTCAGCGCGGCCGGCCCGCGCTCCAGCAATCGCTCGCGCGGCCGCTCGGGCCGCCAGCCGCGCGGGCGGCGCTTGAGCCGGTGGAGCGGGAGGACGCGACCGGGCGGATCGGCCGGCAGATCGGTGCTGTCGCGGCATTCGGCGGGCGGCAAGGCTGGGCAGGGTGACAGCATGCTCGAAACTCCATTGGCGGCGGGCGGTGTGCGCGACGTCGTCGCACTTTCCGCCTTGCGCGCTCAGGTGACTTACAATATTGGCTTTGCGCCGGGCCTTTCGGCCGTATCGGGCGCCGACTGAACGAGTAATTCATGAGCCTCATCGATCTATCCGAAGTGAAGCCCGGTTCCCACGTCACGTTGCATTACCGGCTGGCATTGGCCGACGGCGCCGATATCGTCAACACCTTCACCGACAAGCCGGCCACGCTGCTGCTCGGCGCGGGGCAACTGGCGCCGTCGCTGGAACAGATTCTGATCGGCCTCAGGGTCGGCGACCATTCGACTTTTCAGCTAACGCCCGAACAGGCGTTCGGCCCCCGTAATCCCGACATGCTCCAGCGCGTGACGCTGTCGACGCTGCGCGAGAACGGGATGGTCGGCGACGATTTCACGCCGGGCGAACTGATCGAGTTCAACGCGCCGGACGGTGGCCGATATGCGGGGGTGCTGAAGGAAGTCAGCGAAACCTCGGCACTGTTCGACTTCAATCATCCGCTCGCGGGCCAAGCGCTCACGTTCGAAGTGAAAATCATCGGAATCCTGTAATCATGAGCACCACCGATACGCTGTCCGGGCAGACCGTCGCCGCCGATGCCGAAATCCTGCTGGCCCAGCCGCGCGGTTTCTGCGCGGGCGTCGACCGCGCGATCGAGATCGTCGAGCGCGCCATCGCGATGCACGGTGCGCCGATCTACGTTCGTCACGAGATCGTCCACAACAAGTACGTGGTCGAGGATCTGAAGAAGAAAGGCGCGATCTTCGTCGAGGAACTCGAGGAAGTGCCGGCCGGCAATACCGTGATCTTCAGTGCGCACGGCGTGTCGAAGGCCGTGCGCGACGAGGCCGACGTGCGCGGGTTGCGCATTTACGACGCAACCTGCCCGCTCGTCACGAAGGTGCACGTCGAAGTGGCGAAGATGCGCCAGGACGGCGTCGACATCGTCATGATCGGGCACAAGGGCCATCCGGAAGTCGAAGGCACGATGGGGCAGGTCGAGCGCGGCATGCATCTCGTCGAGAGCGTCGAGGACGTGCAGAAGCTCGAGCTCGCCGATCCCGAGCGCATCGCGCTCGTCACGCAGACCACGCTGTCCGTCGACGACGCAGCCGAGATCATCGGCGCGTTGAAGGCCAAGTACCCGAAGATCCGCGAGCCGAAGAAGCAGGACATCTGCTACGCGACGCAGAACCGCCAGGACGCGGTGAAGTTCATGGCGCCGCAGTGCGATGTCGTGATCGTCGTCGGCAGCCCGAACAGCTCGAATTCGAGCCGCCTGCGCGAAGTGGCCGAGAAGCGCGGCGTCGACGCGTACATGGTCGATGCGCCCGACCAGATCGATCCGGCATGGGTCGCAGGCAAGCGTCGCATCGGCGTGACAGCCGGCGCGTCGGCGCCCGAGGTGCTCGCCCAGGCCGTGATCGCGCGACTGCGCGAGCTCGGCGTGCGCAATGTGCGCGCGCTCGACGGCATCGAGGAAAACGTGTCGTTTCCGCTGCCGCGCGGGTTGAACCTGCCGCCCGCTGCCTGATTGACGCATCGCACCTGCGGAACACCGAAGCGCGCCTTACGGCGCGCTTTTTTTTGCCTGTCGAAATTGCAATCGCAACCATTATTCGGATTAATGGTGCAACCGGGTTGCTCTGAACGCTTCCAAGCGTCTCTCAAAATTGGTTGCAATGCAGGAAAACCCCATCGAATCAGGATTATTGGCGTCCTATAAATGGAGTTACAATGCGCCCGTTTTCAGGCCTGAATGGCTTTGAAATCGGATTTTGGCAAGGCGCGGGAGACCACTCAATGCACGTGAAGTTGGCTTACGCCGTG
Source organism: Burkholderia lata (assembly GCF_000012945.1). Taxonomy (NCBI): domain Bacteria; kingdom Pseudomonadati; phylum Pseudomonadota; class Betaproteobacteria; order Burkholderiales; family Burkholderiaceae; genus Burkholderia; species Burkholderia lata. Next base: position 2,945,133 of record NC_007510.1, on the reverse strand, counting down.
TCCGTCGCCGCACCGGTTGCAATGCTTGCCGGCTGCAGCAAAAAGAGCGACGACGGGGCGGGGAGGGAGGCTGCGGTGTTCGCGGCACCGCCGGCCAGCGGCGTGCGCGTCGCCGGAACCGGTCGTGCGGCATCGTTCGCGTGCCGCATCGCGCAATTGGGCAAGGACAAGGAAAACGGGGCACGTTTGGCGATCGAGGAAATCAACGCGCTTGGCCTGGCGAACGGCCAGGCAGCGGGCACGCAGGTTGCAGCACCGCAAGCCGCCGGTCGTGGCGTGACAGCGACCGTGCGCGCCGATCGACGCAGGCCGGCCAGGGTGCCCGGCGATGCGGGCAGCGTGCCGATGTCGCCAGTCCCCTTTCAATTCGATTCGACGAAACAGCGCGTTGCCGCGAGCAATGGTGTCGCGGCGCGCGGCCTGGTTCGTACGATGGATTCCGACGCAGTCCTGACGAATGTCGGGCGCGGCGTTCGCGATGCCTTGCGAGGTCGCGCGGCACGGAATCCGATCTGCCCGGGTGCGGGGCTTGCCTCGCGCCGGACAGGAAAAGGCACGGATGCCGGGCAACCGGACGATGGCCGTCTCGGCATGCTGCCCTACGACTTCAAGGAGGCCACGAACACCGTCCTCGATGTCGTGACGATTTAGCGACGGGACTCATGACGGCACCGGAACAGTGCGGTGCCGTTTTTGTATCCGCTCCGGCGGCAGGTCCGGCCGTACAGGCCGGGCGGCGCGCGCCGGGACGATCCACCCTTACCGGTATCGACTAGTACCCGCAGTGTCGCCGAGAAGGCGCGATTCCTCGCTTACCCGCGGGGCGCAACGTCCTCCGGCAGCACGGGCCAAGGAGCTTTAAATGGATATTTTCGTCCAGCAGGTTCTCAACGGGCTGGTGCTCGGCAGTGTCTACGCCATCATCGCGTTGGGCTACACGATGGTGTACGGCATTCTCGGCATCATCAACTTCGCGCATGGCGACGTGCTGATGATCGGCGCGATGGTCGCCCTGTCGGCCATCACCGTGCTGCAGAACCATTTCCCCGGACTCGGCAACGTCGCGACGCTGACGATCGGCCTGGGCATCGCCGCGGTCGTCTGTGCGTTCGTCGGATTCACGATCGAACGGGTCGCATACCGGCCGCTGCGTCGCGCACCGCGCCTCGCCCCGCTGATCACCGCGATCGGCGTGTCGATCCTGCTGCAGACCGCCGCGATGATCATCTGGTCGCGCAACCCGCTGCCGTTCCCGCAATTGCTGCCGACCGATCCGATCAACGTGATCAAGGCAACCGACACGACGCCCGGCGCCGTGATCTCGGTGACTGAAATCGTGATCATCGCGGTGGCGTTCATCGTGATGGCCGGCCTGCTGCTGCTCGTGCACAAGACCAAGCTCGGCCGTGCGATGCGCGCGATCGCCGAAAGCCCGAACACCGCGAGCCTGATGGGCGTGAACCCGAACTTCGTGATCTCCGCGACGTTCATGATCGGCTCCGCGCTCGCCGCGCTGGCCGGCGTGATGATCGCATCCGAATACGGCAACGTGCACTTCTACATGGGCTTCATCCCCGGCATGAAGGCATTCACGGCCGCGGTGCTGGGCGGGATCGGCAACCTCGGCGGTGCGATGGTCGGCGGCGTGCTGCTCGGCCTGATCGAACAGCTCGGGGCCGGCTACATCGGCAACCTCACGGGCGGCGTATTCGGCAGTAACTACCAGGACGTGTTCGCCTTCATCGTGCTGATCATCGTGCTGGTGTTCCGTCCGTCCGGCCTGCTGGGCGAACGTGTCGCGGATCGCGCGTAACGGAAGGGAGCAAACAACATGACATCCATTCAACCGATCGAATCCTCGACGTCGCTCGTCGAAGAGCGCAACACCACCAAGACCATCATCATCGGTGTCCTGACCGCGGTCTTCGTGATCGCGGCGCCGATCATCATCGGCTCGGCCGGCGGCAACTACTGGGTCCGTGTGCTCGACTTCGCGATGCTGTACGTGATGCTCGCGCTGGGTCTTAACGTGGTGGTCGGCTTCGCCGGCCTGCTCGACCTGGGCTACATCGCGTTCTACGCGGTGGGCGCGTACACGGCGGCGTTGTTGAGCTCGCCGCACCTGAGCTCGCAATTCGAGTGGATCGCGGCGCTGGCGCCGAACGGATTGCATTTTCCGTTCTTCGTCATCGTGCCGATCGCGATGGCACTGGCGGCGACCTTCGGGATCCTGCTCGGCGCGCCGACGTTGCGCCTGCGCGGCGACTACCTGGCGATCGTGACGCTCGGCTTCGGTGAAATCGTCCGGATCTTCATGAACAACCTCGACCGTCCGGTGAACATCACCAACGGCCCGAAGGGGATCACGGGCATCGATCCGGTGCACATCGGCGACTTCAGCCTCGCGCAGACCCATTCGCTGTTCGGGATCCAGCTGCCGTCGGTCTACATGTATTACTACCTGTTCGTGCTGTGCTCGCTGCTGGTGATTTGGGTGTGTACGCGCCTGCAGCACTCGCGTATCGGCCGCGCATGGGCGGCGATCCGCGAAGACGAAATCGCGGCGAAGGCGATGGGCATCAACACCCGTAACGTGAAGCTGCTCGCATTCGCGATGGGCGCGTCGTTCGGCGGCCTGTCGGGTGCGATGTTCGGTTCGTTCCAGGGCTTCGTGTCGCCGGAATCGTTCACGTTCTGGGAGTCGATCGTCGTGCTCGCCTGCGTGGTGCTCGGCGGCATGGGCCACATCCCGGGCGTGATCCTGGGTGCGGTGCTGCTCGCGATCTTCCCGGAATTCCTGCGCTCGACGATGAGCCCGCTGCAGCACGCGATCTTCGGCCATGACGTCGTCGATACCGAAGTGATCCGTCAGGCGCTGTACGGCCTCGCGATGGTGGTCATCATGCTGTACCGCTCGGAAGGCCTGTGGCCCGCACCGAAGCATGAGGACAAGATCGCGAAACTGGCGAAGCGCAACAGCAAGAAGCCGGTTCGTGCTTAATCGACGGACACAGGGGATATACACATGAGCGACAAACAAATCCGACTGTCCGTCAAAGGCGTGAACAAGCGCTTCGGTGGCCTGCAGGCGCTGTCCGACGTCGGCCTCGAGATCAAGGAAGGCGAGATCTACGGCCTGATCGGCCCGAACGGAGCCGGCAAGACGACGTTCTTCAACGTGATCACGGGCCTGTACACGCCGGACTCCGGCGAATTCAAGCTCGACGGCACGGAATACAAGCCGACCGCGGTGCATCAGGTCGCGAAGACGGGTATCGCGCGCACGTTCCAGAACATCCGCCTGTTCGGCGGGATGACGGCCCTCGAGAACGTGATGGTGGGCCGCCACGTGCGCACCAAGCACGGGCTGCTCGGCGCGGTGTTCCAGACGCCGGCCGAACGCCAGGAAGAGCGCGAGATCAAGGAACGCGCGATCGAGCTGCTCGAATACGTTGGCGTGCTGCAGTACGCGGACTACACGTCGCGCAACCTGTCGTACGGCCACCAGCGCCGTCTCGAGATCGCGCGCGCACTGGCCACCGACCCGAAGCTGCTCGCGCTCGACGAGCCGGCGGCCGGGATGAACGCGACCGAGAAGGTCGAACTCACGCGCCTGCTCGACAAGATCCGCTCGGACGGCCGCACGATTCTCCTGATCGAGCACGACGTGAAGCTCGTGATGGGGCTGTGCAACCGGATGACGGTGCTCGATTACGGCAAGGTGATCGCCGAGGGTCTGCCGCAGGACGTGCAGAAGAATCCGAAGGTGATTGAGGCATATCTCGGCGCAGGGGTGCACTGATGGCAGCGGCAATGTTGAAAATCAAGGGCTTGCAGGTCAACTATGGCGGCATCCAGGCCGTCAAGGGCGTTGACATGGAAGTTCGTCAGGGCGAGCTCGTGACGCTGATCGGCGCGAACGGCGCAGGCAAGACCACGACGATGAAGGCGATCACGGGTCTCAAGGCGTATTCGGCAGGCGACATCGAGTACGACGGCAAGTCGATCAAGGGCATGCCGACACACGAGCTGCTCAAGCGCGGCCTCGCGATGGTGCCGGAAGGCCGCGGGATCTTCGCGCGGATGTCGATCATCGAGAACATGCAGATGGGCGCGTACCTGCGCAACGACACCGAGCAGATCAAGAAGGACGTCGACCGCATGTTCGGCTTCTTCCCGCGCCTGAAGGAGCGGGCGACGCAACTCGCGGGCACGCTGTCGGGCGGCGAGCAGCAGATGCTGGCGATGTCGCGCGCGATCCTCTCGAAGCCGAAGCTGCTGCTGCTCGACGAGCCGTCGATGGGCCTGTCGCCGATCATGGTCGAGAAGATCTTCGAAGTGGTGCGTGAAATCTCGAAGGAGGGCATCACGGTGCTGCTCGTCGAGCAGAACGCGCGCCTCGCGCTGCAGGCGGCCGACCGCGGCTACGTGATGGATTCGGGCACGGTCACGATGGAAGGCGATGCGAAGCAGATGCTCGACGATCCGAAGGTGCGTGCCGCGTACCTGGGTGAATGAGTGAGTGAATGAGCGGGCCCGGCGGCGCGCGACGGCAGATGCCGGGCGCGTCGCACACGGGCTTTCGAAAGGCTGTCACGGGATGCCGTGACAGCCTTTTTTTTCGTGTGATGCGATTCCGGTCGAACTTGTGCGGGCGGGCGCGACTCCATTCGACTGTTGCGCCGCGCATGCGGCGCGGGAACGAGGAGGGCGGTTGCTGGTTGCTGGTTGCCGGTCGCCCGCAGCTGGTCGCCCGCAAACCGACACACGGGCCCTGTAGCATCGGCGGCCCATCGGCACACGGAGAACACGCATGAGTCTGGACTACGGTTTCGTGAAGGCGAAGGTGACATCGGTGGCGAAGCTGAAGGGCTCGCCGCACGGCAGCGAGATCCAGTATCACATTCACCTGACGCTGGCGTTGCCCGGAGGCGACTGGGACGTCGCGATCAACGTCGGCACCAACGACGCGGACGACCTGCTGAACTACAAGCTCGTCTACGATTTCCACCACCCGATCACGCAGACGCTTGCAGCCGCGGCCGAAGGCTATACGGACCTGACGGGGCAGGCCGCGCTGCCCGCGCTAGACTACATGCGCAGCGACATCCTGAACGACACGGGCACATGGCGCCCGAGCGCCGTGATGGACGGCACGGAGAATCAGGAGCCGATCCCGTCGCTGCTGCGGCTGGTGAACGCCGCGCAGTCGCAGGGGCTCGACGTCGTCGTGTTCGGCCGCTCGTATACCGAAGGCAACGGCATCCACGACACGCACATGAACCAGGGGTCGACCGGCTCGAACTACCTGCATCGCGCCGGCGACGACCACAACGACCACAACGACATCTGGCAGGACGGTGCGCTGATCGTGCGCGTGAGCGACACGCAGTGGGCCGCGTATTTCGCCGCGTTCGAGCAGCAGGCCGTGCCGACCGACGCGCTCGGCAATCCGCTGCCGGGCGCGGGGCCGATCACGCGTTGAGATCGCGGGCTGCCGGCCTTCGCGTCATGCGGCCGGCAGCGTCTTGCCGAACGAGATGCGTTCCTCGACGCGATAGCCGAGCGCCGCGTAGAAGCGGCACGCATCGTCGTTGCCGGGCAGCACCTGCAGGTTGATCTTCAGGCAGCCGCGCGCGGCGAGCGCGCGTTCCGCATGCGCGATCAATGCGCGGCCGATGCCGAGCCGCCGCGCGTCGTTCGATACGCCGAACGAGTAGAGCCAGCCGCGATGTCCGTCGAAACCCGCCATCAGCGTGCCGACCACGCGTGCGCCGCTGGTCGCGACGAAGAACAGTTCCGGCTGCGTCGCGAGCTTCAGTTCGATCGATCGCAGCGGATTGCGGTGCGGCGGCGCGTCCGAGTCGTCGTACTGCGGGAACGCGTCGCGCCATACCGTGAGCACGGCATCGGTGTCGGCGCGTTCGAACGGGCGGATTGCAACAGCATCGGCGGCGGCATCCATCGCGGCGGTCTCCTTAGAGCGTGTCGAGAATCGACCGCAGCATCGCCATCATCTGGTCGATTTCTTCGGTCGTCACGTTCAGTGCGGGCATGAAGCGCAGCAGGTTCGGCCGCGCGGCGTTCAGCAGCAGGCCATCGGGTTGCATGTCGCGCGCCTTCTCGACGATCTGCGGGCCGATGTCCTTGCCCAGCAGCAGCGCGCGCAGCAGGCCTTCGCCGCGTTCGCCTTCGAAGCCGCGCTCTTCCGACAGCTCGAGCAGCTTGCGCTTCAGGTATTCGCTGCGCGCACGCACGCCTTCGAGGAAGCCCGGCGCGACAAGCTGCGAGATCACCGAATAGCCGACCGCGGTCATCAGCGGGTTGCCGTTGTACGTGCCGCCCTGGTCGCCGGCCTCGAACACCGCGAACTCGGCCTTCGACAGCAGCGCGCCGAGCGGGGCGCCGCCGCCGATGCCTTTCGCGAGCGTCATGACGTCCGGCTCGATGCCGGACAGCTCGTACGCGAACAGCGTGCCCGCACGGCCGCAGCCGCTTTGCACTTCGTCGACGATCAGCAGCAGGTTGTGCTGCTTCGTCAGCGCGCGCAGCGCCTGCATGAATTCACGCGTGGCCGGAATCACGCCGCCTTCACCCTGGATCGGCTCGAGCATCACCGCGACGGTCTTGTCGGTGATCAGCTTCTCGACGGAGTTGATGTCGTTCAGCTCGGCCTTCGGGAAGCCCGGCACCTGCGGCGCGTAGATCGTGTCCCAGCCCGGCTTGCCGCTGGCCGACATCGTCGCGAGCGTGCGGCCGTGGAAGCTGTGGTCGAACGTGATGATCTCGTACGCGCCGTTCTTGAACTTGCGGCCCCACTTGCGCGCGAGCTTGATCGCGCCTTCGTTCGCTTCCGCGCCGCTGTTCGTGAAGAACACCTTGTCGAACACGCTGTGCTGCGTGAGCAGGCCGGCAAGCTTCGCCATCGGTTCGTTGTAGAACGCGGGCGACGGGTTCAGCAGCTTTTCCGCCTGCGTCTTCAGCGCTTCGACGATGCCTTCGTTGCAATGGCCGAGGCTGTTGACGGCCCAGCCCTGGATGAAGTCCAGATAGCGCTTGCCCGTGTGATCGTAGAGCCACGAACCCTTGCCGTGCGTAAACACGATGTCGGGGCGGTTCGTGATGTACATCAGCGAGTCGATCGGGTAATCGTTCAGGGGCATGGCAGCAGACTCCAGCGGACGTTGAAAGGGAAACAGGCAATAAAAAAGCCACGGAAGGCCGTGGCTGGTGGGTCGAACAGCTTGTGCGTAACCGGTGAAGCAGTGTGGGGGTTACGCGCGAGTCCGTGACGAGCCTGCGGCATCCGGGCGGAGCGGCGAGCGGCGACGTCGAAGGGCGGACAGGAAGCAGTTCATGTGCGCAAGCATAAGGCATCCCGCGCCTCACTGTAAACCGCCGCGATGCCACGGATGTGACATCGCGGGGCGCAGTGCGGTACGCGGGTGCGCAGGCGTTAGACCGGATGCGCGAGATCGGCGGCGCTCGTGAACGAGTCCGCGTAGAACTCGTCGGCGGGCAGTGCGTGGTGCTGCGTGAAGTCGCGCTGTGCGGATTCGACCATCACCGGCGCGCCGCATGCATACACCTGGTGGCCCGACAGATCGGGCAGGTCCTCGATCACCGCACGATGGACGAAACCGGTGCGGCCCGTCCACTGGTCGCCGGCGTCCGGCTCGGAGAGCACCGGCACGTACTTGAAGTTCGGGATCTCGCGCGCCCATTGTTCGGCGAGCTCGCCGAGATAGATGTCCTTCTTGCGGCGCGCGCCCCAGTAGAGCGTCATCGGGCGCGTGATGCCCGTGTGCTTCACGTGCTCGATGATCGCCTTGATCGGCGCGAAGCCCGTGCCCGATGCGAGCAGCACGATCGGCTTGTCGGAATCTTCACGCAGGAAGAATGTGCCGAGCGGGCCTTCGAAGCGCAGGATGTCGCGCTCCTTCATCGCACCGAACACGTGGTCGGTGAACTTGCCGCCCGGCATGTGGCGGATGTGCAGCTCAACCGGGCCTTCCTCGTGCGGCGCGTTCGCCATCGAGTAGCTGCGGCGCGAGCCGTCCTTCAGGATGAACTCGACGTACTGGCCCGCGAGATACTGCAGGCGTTCGTTGGCGGGCAACTGGAGCTTCACGACCATCACGTCGTCGGCCTTGCGCTCGAGTGCGGCGATCCGGCACGGCAGCTTCTTGACCTGCACGCCGTCGACGCCGGCGATTTCACGCACGTCGATTTCGAGATCGCACTGCGCCTTCGAGCAGCACAGCAGCGCGAGGCCGCGCGTGCGTTCGTCGTTGGACAGTGCCGACGCGGCGTGCGGGCCCTGTTCGATCTGGCCCGACACGATCTGGCCCTTGCAGGAGCCGCACGCGCCGTTCTTGCAGCCGTACGGCAGATGGACGTTCTGGCGCAGCGCAGCCGCCAGCACGGTTTCGTCCGACTCGACCTGGAATTGCCGGCCGCTTTGCTTGAGAGTGACGTTGAATGCCATAGAACCAAACTAGAACAAAATGTGGGGACCGTGCATGTCGAGCACGGCAGCTACAATGCAAACCCGTTGCGCGTCGCGCAGCGGTGGCTACTGATTTCGCAACCAACATGATCGCGACTCGAATCCTGCGCCGGCCGCGCGCACTGATCGTCGGCTGCGGCGACGTCGGCATGCGCTGCGTCGCGCAATGGCGCGACACGCGCCGCAACCTGCGGATCTTCGCGCTGACGAGCCATCCGGCCCGCCGCGACGAACTGCGCGCCGCAGGCGCGACGCCGATCGTCGGCGACCTCGATCGCCGGGCGACGCTCGGCCGCCTCGCGGGCCTGGCCCGCACGATCCTGCATCTCGCGCCGCCGCAGTCCGATGGCCGCGACGACCGGCGCACGCGTGCGCTCATCGCCGCAACGACCGTGCCTGCACGACGTCCACCGGTGCCGCCGGCACCGGCGGTCGGCCGGCTCCGAACGCTGCGCACCGCGATCCGACAGGCCGGCGCGCCCATTCGGGCAGCGCGTATTGTACCCGACGGCCTTCGTGCGCCGAGGCTCGTCTACGCCAGTACGACGGGCGTTTACGGCGACTGCGGCGGTGCGCGCATCGACGAAACGCACCCGCTGCGTCCCGCGAATCCACGCGCGTTCCGGCGCGTGTCGGCCGAGCGGCAGCTGCGTGCGGCGACGGTGCGCGGCGTGCTGTCCGCGCGCATCGTGCGCATTCCGGGCATCTACGCGGCGAACCGCCTGCCGATCGCACGGCTCGAGCGCGGCACGCCGGCGCTCGAACCGGCCGACGACGTCTACACGAACCACATCCACGCGGACGATCTCGCCGTGATCCTGCGCCGCACGGCCGAGCGCGGCAAGCCGGCGCGCGCCGTGCACGCGTCGGACGACAGCGAACTGCGGATGGGGGAGTATTTCGACCGGGTCGCGCAGGTGCTCGGCCTGCCGAGGCCGCCACGCGTCAGCCGCGCGGACGCCGAGCGTCAGCTCGAACCGACACTGCTGTCGTTCATGCGCGAGTCGCGGCGCCTGTCCAACGCACGGCTCAAGGCCGAATTGTGCGTGACGTTGCGCTATCCGACCGTAGATGATTTCCTTCAAACGCTCGCGCCGGGCAGCGCATCAGGTGAGCGCCGGTAGCGCCTCGATCAGCAGGAAGCACAGCAGCGCGCCGATCAGCGCGCCAATCAGGTTCGGATGATATTTGTGCTTCATGTGCATCGCGGCCAGCAGCCCGCCGATCACGATGACACCGATGACCGCGAACGCGATCATTACGTACGACAGTTCAAAAGTATGGTTGTTCATGATGCCTCCCCCTACGTCGCTGTTCTCTTACAGCTTGTGATTTCAGTATAGCGGGGGAACATGCGGCCGAGATGCGGCTGGACGTCGAACGGTCGTGCGGATTTTCCCTTACAGGGTTTCGACGGGATTGCGCAGTGCTGAAAGGTCGGCGTCATCGAGCCAGCGCCACGCACCCGGTGCGAGATCGCCCGGCAGTGTGAAGCCGCCGATGCTTTCGCGATGCAGCGCTTCGACGCGATTGCTCGCCGCCGCGACCATGCGCTTGACCTGGTGATACTTGCCTTCGAGGACGGTCAGCGCGAGCGCGTGCGTGTCGCGCGCGTCGGCGGCGACCGCCGCGATCGGCTTCGGCTCGCCGTGGAGCTGCACGCCGGTGCGCAGCGTGTTCAACTGCGTGTCGTCGAGCGGGTGGCGCACGGTCGCCACGTAGGTCTTCGGTACCTTGCGCTTCGGCGACGTGTACGCGTGCACGAACTGGCCGTCGTCGGACAGCAGCAGCAAGCCCGTCGTGTCCTGGTCGAGACGTCCGACGCACTGCACGCCGCGCGCGACGAGCGGTGCGGGCAGCAGGCTGAACACGCTCGCGTGGTGTTGCGGATCGCGCGAACACTCGTAGCCGGCCGGCTTGTTGAGCGCGAGATATGCATGCGCGTGGAACGGCCACGCCGTATCGTCGACCGAGAACACGAGGCCGTCGGTATCGAACGTGGCGTCGGGGTCGGTCGCGCTGGCGCCCGCCACGGTGACGCGGCCTGCTTCGATCAGGCCGCGGCACTGGCGGCGCGAGCCGAAGCCCTGGGTGTAGAGAATGCTTTCGAGATCCATAGCGCGCGCATTCTATCAAGCGATGGCGCGCGACCGGCATGAACGTGCATGCGCTGGTAAGCTGCCGGTACGCCGCGCGGGGCGCGGCGCCCGTTCATTCTTCACGGAAAGCCCATGTCTTTTGCTTCGTTCCCGTTCGGCCGCAAGGCCGCTGCCGTCGTCGTGGCCGCCACCGTCTCGTCGGCCGCGTTCGCGCACGCGCACCTTGCGAAGAGCGATCCGGCGGCGGGCGCGGCGGTGGCTGCCGCACCGGCCGCCGTCACGATCGACTTCACCGAGCCGCTGGAGCCGGCGTTCAGCTCGATCGTCGTCGTCGACGGCGACGGCAAGACGGTGTCGGACGGCCGTGCGCGCATCGACGCGTCGAACCGCAAGCAGATGACGGTGCCGCTCACGGCGGTCGGCACTGGTGCCTATACGGTGAAATGGGTGGCCGTCGCGACCGACGGGCACCGCACGCAGGGCGCGTACGGCTTCAGCGTGAAGTGACGCAACGGCGGCGGCAGGCCCGTGCCAGGGTTGCCGTCGCCCTCATCCGACAGGGAGTTTCCCGCATGAACCCGACGACGCTCGACGCACTCGCCGATTTCCCCCGTCAGCTCGAAGCGCATTTCGCGGCCGTACCCGATGGCTACGCGCGCTGGACGCCCGACGACTGGGCCGGGATCCCGAGCGAGCATTTCTCGCCGCTCGGGCAGCTCTGCCACGTGCGCGACATCGAGATCGACGGTTATCACGTGCGGCTGCGGCGGATGCTCGACGAAGACCGGCCGCTGCTCGTGTCGATCGATGGCGACGCGCTCGCGATCGAGCGTCGCTACAACGATGCGTATGCGTCCGACGTGCTCGCGGCGATCCGCGAAGCGCGGCGCGAGACGCTCGACCTCGTGTCGCGCCTCACGCCCGAACAGTTCGCGCGCACCGGGGCGTTCGACGGCTACGGTTCGCTGACCGTGCGCGGGCTCGTTCACTACCTGTGCAGCCACGACCAGCAGCATCTGGCCGGCATGCAGTGGCTGCTCGGCAAGATCGACGCGACGCTGTACGCGCACTGAGCCGGCCGGCATTCGCGCAATCAATCGAGCGCAGATTCCGGCGCGGTTGTCGGTACGGCAGGCTGCACTGCCGCGCTTCGATTGGATCGTTTTTCTGGATAATCCATCCAGCCGCGACTGGCTGACCGGTGCGTCGCGCGTGCCTACACTCCAAGCTTCGTTCAACGAGAAAAGGAGTCAACCGTGGCAACTCATACGCTCGCAGACAAGGTCGTCCTGATCGCAGGCGGCGCAAAGAATCTCGGCGGCCTGATCGCGCGGGATCTGGCGAGCCACGGCGCGAAGGCCGTGGCGATTCATTACAACAGTGCCGCATCGCAGGCGCAGGCCGAGGAAACGGCTGCCGCGGTGCGTGCCGCCGGCGCGGAAGCGGCAACGTTCCAGGGCGACCTGACGACGGCCGCCGCGGTCGAGAAGCTGTTCGACGACGCGAAGCAGCACTTCGGTAAGATCGATATCGCGATCAACACGGTCGGCAAGGTGCTGAAGAAGCCGTTCACCGAGATCAGCGAGGCCGAGTACGACGAGATGTTCGCGGTGAACAGCAAGTCGGCGTTCTTCTTCATCAAGGAAGCGGGGCGGCACCTCGAGGATCACGGCAAGCTCGTCACGCTCGTGACGTCGCTGCTCGGCGCGTTCACGCCGTTCTATGCGGCGTACGAAGGGTCGAAGGCGCCGGTCGAGCATTTCACGCGCGCGGCGTCGAAGGAATACGGCGCGCGCGGGATCTCGGTGACGGCCGTCGGTCCGGGCCCGATGGACACGCCGTTCTTCTACCCGGCCGAAGGCGCCGATGCGGTCGCTTATCACAAGACGGCGGCCGCGCTGTCGCCGTTCAGCAAGACGGGCCTGACCGACATCGAGGACGTCGTGCCGTTCATCCGCCATCTCGTCACCGACGGCTGGTGGATCACGGGCCAGACGATCCTGATCAACGGCGGCTATACGACCAAGTAACCGACCCGGCAACGGGCCGCGCGGGCGCACCGCAATGGCGCGTTTGCGTGGACAATGGACGGGCGCGTGGCCTCGCGGCTGCGTGCCCGTTTTCTCTGTGCCGCCGGACCTCGCCGCGATGCGTGACGGCTGGCGGCGGCGTTCGTCCGAACCTGGGTTCTCTGCCGATGGACAAGCTGGATCAGGTCAGAATCTTCCTGCAGGTTGCCGAGATGGGCAGCTTCATCAAGGCCGCCCATGCGCTCGACGTGCCGCGCGCGACCGTGTCGGCGGCCGTGCAGCAGCTCGAGACGGGGCTCGGCACACGCCTCCTGCACCGCACGACACGCCAGGTGCAGCTGACCGCCGATGGCACGCTGCTGCTCGAACGCGGCCGGCGCCTGCTGTCGGAGGCCGACGAACTCGACCGCCTGTTCCGCGGCCGCGACCGCGACGTGATCGGCCGGCTGACCGTCGATGTGCCGAGCCGGATCGCGCGCCGCATGGTGGCGCCCGCGCTGCCGTCGCTGTTTCACCGTTACCCGAAGCTGCAACTGTCGCTCGGCTCGACCGATCGTTCGATCGACCTGGTACAGGAGGGCGTCGACTGCGCGATTCGCGTGGGGCGGCTCGCGGAAAGCAGCCTCGTCGTGCGGCCGCTCGGGCAGTTCACGCTGATCAACTGCGCGAGCCCCGACTACCTGCGCGAATGCGGCGTGCCCGAGCATCCGGATGCGCTTGCGCACGGACACTGGGCGATCGGCTATGTGTCGCCGACGACCGGGCGCGAACTCGACTGGGAATATTGTGCGGACGGGGAGCGGCACACACTCGGGCTGCCGAGCCGCGTGATCGTCAACAACGCCGAAACCTATATCGCCAGCTGCATCGCCGGAATGGGGCTGATCCAGATTCCGCGCTTCGACGTCCAACATCTGCTCGACAGCGGCGCACTGGTCGACGTGATGCCCGACCACCGTGCCGCACCGATGGACGTGTCGGCCGTCTATCCGCATCGGCGCCATCGTTCGCGCCGGCTCAATGCGTTCATCGAATGGTTCGGGGAACTGATGGCGAACGCGCTGACGAGCGGCGGGGAGGGCGCGGGCGCGGAGGGCGACTGACCGGCACGGCCGGTTGCCGTCACGCGCCGTCGTGCGTGTTTCAGTCGGGCAGCGCCGCGAACTGCCGGCTGCGCCCGGTTTCCCGCACCGCATCGATCAATGCCGCGCCGGCGCCGTCCGGTTTCGCGGCGAATGCGTAAAAGCGCGCGGCCGGCAGCGCCGGCAGACCGTCCTGCGGCCCGCATTCGCGCAGGCCGTCGCGCAGCTGGCTGCGCGCCAACGCGGTGACCGCGAAGCCCGCGAGCGCGGCCGACACGCAGCCGGCCATGCTGCTGCTCTCGAACAGCACGCGGAACGACCGCAGTGCAGCGGCAAGTGCCGCGACGGCGGCTTCCCGATAGACGCATGGCTGCGGAAACAGCGCGAGCGGCACGTCGTCGCCGGCGTCGAGCGCGCGATCCGACGCGAACGCCCACACGAGCGGTTCTTCCCACAGCAGTTCGCCCGGGGTGTCGACCTGCCGGCACTGCTTGCCGAACACGACGTCGAGCCGGCCGAGCGTCTGCTCGCGCAGCAGCGACGCGGTGATGCCGACCTTCAGCTCGATCGACGTGCGCGGGTGACGGTCGCGAAACGTGCGCAGCACCTGCGGCAGCCACGCGCCCGCGAAATCCTCCGACGCGCCGACCCGTAGCGGCCCGTGCGCCGGCGCGCCGCGCAGCCTCGCGCGCACTTCGCGCTCCATGTCGACGATGTTGCGCGCGTACGCGTACAGCGTGTCGCCGGCTGGCGTAAGCGCGATGCGGCGGGTCGTGCGCGCGAGCAGCACCGTGCCGGCCGCCTGTTCGAGCCGCTTGATGTGGCCGCTGACGGCGGACGGCGTCAGCGCGAGCCGTTCCGCGGCCGGCGCGAACCCGCGGCTGTCGACGACTTCGAGGAAGGTGCGCAGCAGCGTGATGTCGAGCGAGGTCGATGCGGGATCGGTCAGCGGGTCCATGGATCAATTCAACGCAATACTCGAAGAATGAACAATGATACTCCGTGAATCGTGATGAAAGGCCGGCCTACCATCGTGCACTCGGATCGACCCAACGGAGTGCACGATGACGACCTATGCGCATGCGACGACCGCGTCGCTCGACATTGCCTATCTCGAATGGAACCCGCGCGGTGAGCGCGTGGCCGTGCTGCTGCACGGTTGGCCGGATAGCCCGGTTGGCTGGGACGCCGTGGCGGCCGCGCTCGCCGCGCGCGGCTACCGCGTGCTCGCGCCCGCGCTGCGCGGCTTTGCGCCGACCCGCTTTCGCGACGCGTCCGTGCCGCGTAGCGGCCAGCTTGCGGCGCTCGGGCGCGACCTGCTCGACTTCGTCGATGCGCTTGGCATCGAGCGGCCCGTGCTGGTCGGGCACGACTGGGGCGCCCGGGCGGTCGCGAACGCGTGCGGGCTGCGCGACGGCGTCGCATCGCATCTCGTGATGCTGTCGGTGGGGTACGGCACCAACGATCCAGGGCAGCCGCTGTCGCTGCTGCAGGCGCGCAATTATTGGTATCACTGGTTCATGGCGACGCCGCGCGGCGAGCAGGCGTTGCGCGACGATCGCCGCGCGTTTGCCCGCTTGATGTGGGACACGTGGTCGCCGCCGGGTTGGTATCGCGACAGCGATTTCGAGGCGGCCGCCACCGCGTTCGACGGGCCGGACTGGACCGACGTCGTACTGCATTCGTACCGGCATCGGTGGGGATTCACCCCGGGCACGCCGGCCGGTGCCGACGACGATGCGCGGCTGAATCCCGCGCCGGTGCTGGCGCTGCCGACGCTGGTGCTGCACGGCGGCGCGGACACCTGCAATCATCCGGACAGTTCGGCCGGGCGCGAGCGGTTCTTTGCGGGGCGCTACGCGCGGCAGGTGCTGGACGGCGTCGGCCACTTTCCGCAGCGCGAGGCGCCCGCGGCGGTCGCCGACGCGATCCTCGGATTCTGCGCGTAAGGCTGATGCGCGCCGGCGTGGCCGGCGCACGGTGGATCAGCCGCCGACGCGGGCCGCGAGCAGGTCGGCGAGGCCGATGTTCCTGAACATCTCGCGGCGGATGCGATCGCCGACGCGGAACACTTCCTCCGCGCCGTCCTGCGACGGATCGACGAACACGCGGTACGGGCGCTTGCCGGCGGGGGCGGCGACGATGTCGGCGATCGCGGTCGCGACGGTGCCGGCATCGGCGTCCGCCGGTTCGAGCGCGGCGAGGCCTTGAAGCGCCTGCTCGGCGACGCCCGCATAGGGGCCGTCGACGTAGGCAGCCTGAACGGCCGCGTCGGCCGGCTTGCCTGCGTGGGCAAAGTGATTCGTGCCCTGG
The DNA here is from genome assembly GCF_000012945.1 of Burkholderia lata. Taxonomy (NCBI): domain Bacteria; kingdom Pseudomonadati; phylum Pseudomonadota; class Betaproteobacteria; order Burkholderiales; family Burkholderiaceae; genus Burkholderia; species Burkholderia lata. The sequence continues at coordinate 2,929,100 of NC_007510.1, read as the reverse complement.
GTGAAGGCGCCCGGCACGACGATCGACGTCTCGATCCCCCAGCGGGCGAGTTCGGCCGCATAGGACACCGCGAGCGAATCCATCGCGGCCTTCGCGGCGAAGTAGGGGGCGAGGAACGGCGGCGTACCGCCGCGCGCGGACGACGACGACACCCACACGAGCAGGCCGCGGCCCTGGCGGCGCAGGTGCGGCAGCGCCGCGCGGTTCACGCGCTGGGTCGACACGACGTTGATGTCGTAGAGCTGGGCGATCTGCTCGGCCGTGAACGCTTCGGCCGGGCCGAACACCATGTGGCCGGCGTTGTGGACGATGACGTCGAGGCGGCCGTTGTCCGCGATCACGCGATCGATGGCGGCGCCGACGGACGCGTCGTCGCCGACGTCGAGTTCGACGGTGCGCAGGTCGACGCCGTGTTCCTGCGCGTAGGCGGCGATGGCGGCGACGCGCGGCGCGTTGCGGCCGGCGCTTTCGCGCATCGACGCGTAGACGGTATGGCCGGCGCGGGCGAGCGCCTGGGCCGACAGCAGGCCGAAGCCGCTGGACGCGCCCGTGACGAGAATGACTTCCTTCATGATCGATCTCCGGTAAGAGGGGGGCGTGACGGGCGGCCGGTCAGCACATGCCGCCGTTGGCGCGCAGGATCTGACCGTTGACCCACGCGCCGTCGGGGCCGGCGAGGAACGCGACGACGCTGGCGATGTCGGCCGGCTGGCCGAGCCGCTCCAGCGGGTTCATCTTCGCCATCCGGTCGACGAGTTCGGCGCTCTTGCCTTGCAGGAACAGCTCGGTCGCCACCGGGCCCGGTGCGACGGCGTTCACGCTGATGCCGCGACCGCGCATCTCCTGCGCGAGCACCTGCGTCATGCCCTCGACAGCGGCCTTGGTCGCGATGTACACGCCGTAGGTCGGCAGGCGCATGCCGATCACGCTCGAGGTCAGGTTGACGATGCGGCCGCCGTCGCGCACGCGCTTCGCTGCCTCGCGGCTGACGTTGAACGCGCCCTTCAGGTTGATTGCGACGGTCTGGTCGAACGCTGCGTCGTCGAACTCGGCGAGGGGCGCGAGCTTCATCACGCCCGCACTGTTGACGACGACGTCGATCCGGCCGAATGCCTGCTCGGCCGCGTCGAACAGCGCGGCCACCGCCACCGGGTCGGCGACGTCCGCCTGCACCGCGACGGCCGTGCCGCCGTCGGTGACGATCGCGTCGACCACTTCCCGGGCCGGGCCGGCGCCGCCGGCATAGTTCACGACGACCCTGAAACCGTCACGGGCGAGACGGCGGGCGATTTCCGCGCCGATGCCGCGCGACGAGCCCGTCACGAGGGCGACCTGTTCCGATGTGCTCATGTCCTGCTCCTTGATTCGTGAGTGCCGTGTGATCCGGCGACAGGACTAATGTAGGCTTCCTCAGTCAATAAAAATAATGAATAATGATCAGATCAAGAATGACTAAAAGTATGTCTCATGGCATTCGACAGCAGGCTTTTGAGCGGCATCGGCGTGCTCTCGGCGGTGATCGAGGCCGGCACCTTCGCGCGCGCCGGTGAGGCGATGGGGCTGACGCAGCCGGCGGTGAGCCGTGCCGTCGCCCGGCTGGAAGAGCGCGTCGGCATCCGGATCTTCAACCGCACGGCGCGCGCGATCACGCTGACCGACGAAGGGCGGCGCTTCTATGAAGCGGTCGCGCCGCTGCTGGCCGGCATCGAAGATGCGGCGATCGACGCCGGCCAGTCGAAGGCGCGTGTCAGGGGGCGGCTGCGCGTCAACGTCGACGCGACCTTCGGCCACTACGTGCTGGCGCCGAAGATGGCGGAGTTTCTCGACCGCTTTCCCGACCTGTCGGTCGAAATCAGCGTGCGCGACCGGATGGGCGATCTCGTCGCCGACGGGTTCGACGTGGCGGTGCGGTTCGGTATTCCGGAGCCGTCGTCATACCGTGCGCGGCTGCTGCTGGAAACGCGCGTGCTCACTTGCGCGTCGGCGGCCTATGTCGCGCGTCACGGCGAACCGCGGCACCCGCGGGATCTTGCGGACGGGCATCGTTGCGTGCTGATCCGCGATCCAGTGACGGGGCGGCCGTTCGAATGGGAATTCCATCGCGGCAAGGAGGTGGTGCCGTTCGATGCCGCCGGCCGGCTGATGGTCAACGACACGGGCATGCTGCTCGGCGCGTGCCTGGGTGGCGCGGGGATCGCGCAGTTGCTGGAGCTCTATGCGCGCGACATCCTCGCCGACGGGCGGCTGATGCTGCTGCTGCCGGAGTGGGCGGACGAGAAGTTTCCGCTTTACGCGTATCACCACGCGTCCAATCTCGTTTCGGCGAAGGTACGCGTGTTTCTCGACTTCGTTCGGGCGTTGATGGCCTGAGCCTGAGCTGAGTTGACGTGCCGACGACGGCTTTCCCGCGCGTTCATTCGGTGCGATGCGGAATATTGTCCGGGAACGGGTAGGGCGCGTGCGGGCCCGGCCAGTCCGGCACCGGCGGCGCGGTCAGTACGTCGCATCCGGCCACCATGAGCGACAGCACCGCGGCGAGCACGCGGCGGCAGAGCGGAGATCGAATCGTGCGCATTGACATGGCATGCCTCCGTGCCGCGCATCCTCATGATGCTTGGACTGTTGCGCGGGGGCATGCGTTGCGCGTGGGTTCGGCAAAAACAAAAAATCTGCGAAGCAGCGAGCTTGCGCGGGTTTCGGGAGGCGCAGTGCATCACGCTGCGAGAATGCTGGAGTCAGGGCCCGAACGAAATAACCTTGCTAATTCCTTGATAATTAGGGAGTTCGTGATGTGCCGGTAACGCTGATACTCCTGTCTGTACCCCTACGGCTAGTCGGTTGCTCGAACGCATCCAGTACATGTGAATAATGCGGTTGGCATTGATCGGAAAATACTTTTGTGTCTAAAAAGATTGGTTCAAAAATCGGGTTATGTGTCGCGGGACTTTTTTAATATTTCCAAATCCCGTGTGACATTATTGACGACTGCTCGCCAATCGCCGCGTTGAATTTGTCTATATATCTTTAGCTTATGTGGATACCAGATTGATGTCTCTGAAAATCCGGTCCATCTCCAGTCTGTTCGGATAGCTGAAAGCAACATCCAGCACGGCACGCCAAGTGCGCCGCAGAGGTGCGCCATCGACGTGTCAACCGTAATTACCAAATCAAGTTGCGTTACAATTGCTGCGGTATCGCCAAAATCCTCTATTTCTTCTCCGAGATCACGTAAAGGCTGTTTTTCACGGAGGCGTGTTATTTCTTCTCTGGCAGTCCCTCTTTGGAGGCTGATATAGCTAATTCCTTTGATCTCCCATAAAGGTGCCAGTGTTGAGAGGCTCGGCAAGGATCGAAAAGCGTCGGATTCGTGATGTGGAGAACCCCTCCAAACCAAACCAATCTGCATGGTGTCCCTTGGGACTATTTTCTTCCATTTGCCGATTGATTTTTTTGGAGCGAAGATATAGGGAATCGTATTCGGTACGGCGTCGGATGTCGCACTGATCAAATGTGGAAGGCTGAAAATGGAAATCCAGAAATCATAATGCCTTCGCTTGATGGCCTTCGTCGGTGTGGTTACGTCGTCGGCGCCGGAAACTGATCTAAAGAGCGTGCGTAACTCGGGGCTGCAAGCCAGAGTGATATGCGCTGCACCGAGTTTTTTCACGGCTGCGATATATCTAACCATTTGAATTTGATCGCCAAATCCTTGTTCTGGAATAATCAACAATGATTTGTGTTGCAATGCCTCCCCATGCCACCTTTTAATTTTTGTCGAAATGAGGTTGTGTATAAATTCGTCGGAGATTCGACGATGCCGCCATTCTACGCACTCCCAGCCCTCCTTCCATCGACCGGTTTCAATTAGTAGTGCGCCAAGATTGATGTGATGAAGCGGTTCATCAGGGCATATTGCGATGGCATTGCGATAAGCTTGCTCAGCTTCATCGTAGCGACGTAATTCTCTAAAGATGACTCCGAGATTGGAGCTTGCAAAGTGATGGCGCGGATTGTTCTCTATTGCAAGTTTGTAAAAATATTCCGCCTCCTCCAATCGATCAAGTTGATGTAGCGCCATGCCAAGATTGTGAGCAAGTCCGGAGTCTGTAGGTCGATCGATCATTGCGGATCTACATAATTCTATGGCATCCGGGAATTTTCCAAAGTCTATAAAGCATTCGATCAAATTATCTTGAACATCTTTTCGATGGTTGTCGATCGACAGCGCTGTTCTGAAAAATTTTTCGGCGCTATCTGGTTGACGCATCTTCTTCCAGTACAGCGTTCCTAAGTTGTTGTGAGAGTCGATCCAGGTGGGTTGAATATCGATGGCCGTTTTCCAATATCTTTCGGCATCTTTGACGTTGTCGGTGGCATAACAGCACGCGCCGGCAAAATTCAAGACAAAAGCATTGTGCGGTTCTGATTTTAGTAAATTCCTGGCGATGTGATAGGCGTCGGAGAATTTTTGCTCGTGATATAAGAGTGTGGCTAGTTCGAGGGTGTCTGGGTGAGGTGGGTGCATGGGTTTCAATGCGTTGGGTTGCCAAGTGGTCGGACGCAATTTCATCTCTCGCGATTCGCAACAGCAATTGTGATGTGCGTGATTTTTATTCGGCAGCGAATTTTTAGATGAATAGGTGTTTCTTATCAGCGATTTGCGACCTCATCAGACATTATCGGAACGCAACACCTCCAATGTTCTCGGGCCCGTCAGGTTGTGGGCCACTACCGTTAGCATATGATCGACTTTTCCAGTCCTTGTACCATGGCTTGCCGAAGCGGGCCAGAAGGGCATGAACTACTGACTATCGTTCCGCCGCCTGTGAGTCGCGAACCAGCCCGTCAGAACGTGCGCGGCGACAGCACGCCATATCGGTCAGCGCGGGATAGCGCTTTTGAGCGTCCAAAGGAAGTAACCTTTCTCGTCTCGAAGCTCCCCACGCTCTTTAAGATGAGCAACCGGCGCGGACCCATTCCGCTTCGGGCAAACAGTAGCCGAAGTCACGGCCGAGTATGGCGAAAAGCCTCGGTACATTAAGTGGTCGGCACTGGCGTATGAGGTCGGCGTCGGTACCATTCATGAAGCCGCCCATCGGGTCATGTCAGGGGACGCCGCTCATGCAACGCTGGAGTCGTTGAATCGGCACGTACAAGCCAAAGACGGCGGAGTTGTGCACCAGCTCATCTTCAACCCCTCGGACGAAGGCTTGGGACAGGCGTTCCGCGCGGGGCTGGCTTCGATGGTGAAGTTCTTGGACGTGGCTGTGGCCAAGACGGGGGCAGGCCCGTTCGAGGAGGACCTCCGGAACCTTGTTCTCGAACTGCGCGTGTACTGCGAGTCGATCTGACGCGAAGGGTCAAAGAAAAAGCCCCGGTCATTGCTGACACGGGGCTCTTGTTTGGCACACCTTTTGGCACATCAAGGTGTCTACTGCTTCAGTCATTTGTGGTCTTTTTGATGAAGACCGAACGCAAGTCTTTGATCTGCTTACGTCTTTCATGCTGGTGCCCAGGGCCGGAATCGAACCGGCACGCCTTGCGGCGGGGGATTTTGAGTCCCCTGCGTCTACCAATTTCACCACCTGGGCTTGATCCTGGCCGCGCATGCGATTGTGCGCGGCGAAACGCGGATTATGTCCGAAATCCCGGCGCCGGGCAAGCTGCCCGGTTGCCGCCCGCGCGCGTCACTGGCTCAGGTAGACGAACCGGCCCTGTTTGACGATCCCCATCACGCTCGCACGCTGGTCGAGTCCCACGTGATCCTTGTCGCTGGTGTTGACGACGCCGTTCGGCACGACGAGCTCGTGCGCGCGTTCCAGCTCGCGCCGCAGCGCCGCGCGGAACGCGGGCGTGCCGGGCTGCGCGGCCTTCAGCGCGCGGCCGACCGCGTCGGCGAGGCGCGGGTAGACACCGGCCGCGTCGCCCGCGAACTGCGTGACCGTGCCGGCGCCGTACTTCGCTTCGTACGCGTCGACGAACGCGAGCGCGGCCTTGCGGGCCGGGTGATCGGCCGGCAGCGTGCGCGCGACGACCACCGGCTGGGTCGGGAACAGCGTCCCGTCGACGTCCTTGCCACCGAGCTTGATGAATTCCGGCGTCGCGATCCCGTGCGTCTGGTAGATCGAGCCCTTGTAGCCGCGTTCGATCAGCGTGCGTTGCGGCAGTACGGCCGGCGTGCCGGAGCCCGCGATCAGGATCGCGTCGGGCTTCGCCGCGATCAGCTTCAGCGCCTGGCCCGTGACGCTCGCATCGGTGCGGTTGAAGCGCTCGGTCGCGACCACGCGGATCTTGCGCAGGTCCGCGAAGCGCGTGAACTCGTTCAGCCAGCTGTCGCCGTAGCTGTCCGCGAAGCCGATGAAGCCGACCGTCTTCACGCCGTGGTTCGCCACATAGCGCGTCATCACGTCGGCCATCGCGCTGTCGCTCTGCGCCATCTTGAACGCCCAGGTCCGCGCGCCTTCCTGCGGCTCGACGATCGCGCCGGAGCCGACCAGCGTGATCATCGGCGTCTGCCCGGCGGCCACCGCATCGAGCGCCGCGAGCGCGGCCGGCGTGATGTTCGGCCCGACCACGACGTCGACGTGATCCTCGTCCACCAGCTTGCGGATGTTGCGCACCGCGGTGCCCGGGTCGGATGCGTCGTCGAGCACCGTCACCTGGACGGGCTGCCCGGCGATCGTCTTCGGCCACATCAGGATCGCGTTCTTGCTCGTGATGCCGATCGCGGCGGCCGGGCCGGTCGACGACAGGTCGACGCCGACCTTCAGGTCGGCATGCGCGGTGGCGCAGGCCAGTACGAGGGCGCCGGCGGCGGCGCGGCGCAACAGGGCGGGAAGCGTCATGCGGAATTCTCCGTCGGACAGCAAAAAGGGGCGCGATGTGCGCCCCCGTGTTTATACACGCCGCTCAGAGTTCGTACGATTCGGATTCGCCCTTGAGCGCCTGCTCGATCAGCTTGCGGTTCAGTGTCGGCGACAGCAGTTCGACGAGCGTATACACATAGCTGCGCAGGTAGGCGCCCTGCTTGAGCGCGACACGTGTCACGTTGCTGCCGAACAGGTGGCCGACCGGGATCAGCCGCAGGCCGCGGTCGCGCTCGGGATTGAACGCGATGTCGGCCATGATGCCGACGCCGAGGCCGAGTTCAACGTAGGTCTTGATCACGTCGGCGTCGATCGCCTCGAGCACGATGTCCGGCGACAGCCCGCGCAGCGCGAATGCATGGTTGATCTTCTTGCGGCCTGCGAACGCGCCTTCGTACGTGATCAGCGGGTACTGCGCGAGATCGTCGAGCGTGACCGGCTTGCGTTCGAGCAGCGGATGGTCGGCCGGCACGACGGCCGCGTGGTGCCACTGGAAGCAGGGCAGCGACACGAGCTCCTTGTAGTCGGAGATCGCCTCGGTCGCGATCGCGAGATCGGCCTGGTCGTGGATCACCATCTCGGCCACCTGCGTCGGGCTGCCCTGCAGGATCGACAGGTGGACCTTCGGGAAGCGCTTCTTGAACTCTGCGATCGCGGCCGGCAGCGAGTAGCGGGCCTGCGTGTGGGTCGCGGCGATGGTCAGGTTGCCCTGATCCTGCGCTGCATAATCTTTCCCGACCCTTTTAAGGCTTTCAACCTCCTGGAGAATCCGCTCGACCGACGCGAGGATGATCCGGCCCGGCTCGGTGAGCGAGCGCACGCGCTTGCCGTGCCGCGTGAAGATCTCCACGCCGAGCTCGTCCTCGAGCTCGATGATCGCCTTCGATACCCCCGGTTGCGACGTGTAGAGCGCCTTGGCGGCCTCGGTGAGGTTGAAATTCTGCCGGACGGCCTCGCGCACGAAGCGAAATTGGTGCAGGTTCATTTATAACCCTTCCGCATATCAACAGAATTTTTTAGTCGTTTGAAATATAAGGCGAGTTTATTACGATTCACCGGAGTTTTTCAAATATGGATATCTGTTTTCGTCATTAGCAATCCACCCGGCAGCGGATGGGGGCGGTGACGGCGGAACGGAGATTCGGGCGCGACGTGGCTAGGACGTCGCGCGGTCACCACGAAAACCCTGGGGTCCCCGAATGTATCAGTACGACCAATACGACCAGACGATCGTCGATGAGCGTGTCGCGCAGTACCGCGATCAGGTGCGCCGCCGGCTGTCGGGCGAGTTGAGCGAAGAAGAGTTCCGTCCGCTGCGCCTGCAGAACGGCCTGTACATGCAGCGCCACGCGTACATGCACCGCATCGCGATTCCTTACGGCAACCTGCGGAGCGACCAGCTCCGGATGCTGGCGCGCATCGCCCGCGAACACGACCGCGGCTACGGTCACTTCTCGACCCGCTCGAACATCCAGTTCAACTGGATCGAGCTGGAAGATACGCCCGAGATCCTCGCGAAGCTCGCGTCGGTGCAGATGCACGGCATCCAGACGTCGGGCAACTGCATCCGCAACATCACGGCCGACCAGTTCGCCGGTGTCGCGCAGGACGAAGAGATCGATCCGCGTCCGTGGTCGGAAATCCTGCGTCAGTGGTCGACGTTCCATCCCGAATTCGCATGGCTGCCGCGCAAGTTCAAGATCGCGGTGTCGGGCTCGAAGGACGACCGCGCGGCCGTGCAGATCCACGACCTCGGCGTGTACCTGAAGAAGAACGCGCAGGGCGAAGTGGTCGCGAGCATCCTCGCGGGCGGCGGCCTCGGCCGTACGCCGATCATCGGCGCGGTGATCAAGGAAGACCTGCCGTGGCAGCACCTGCTCACCTACTGCGAAGCCGTGCTGCGCGTGTACAACCGTTACGGCCGCCGCGACAACCTGTACAAGGCGCGTATCAAGATCCTCGTGAAGGCGCTGTCGCCCGCGAAGTTCGCGCAGCAGGTCGAGGAAGAGTGGCAGCACCTGAAGGACGGCCCGTCGACGCTCACGCAGGCGGAAGTCGATCGCGTGTCGCAATACTTCCAGCCGCCCGTCTACGAGAAGCTGGCCGACACCGACGCATCGTTCGAACAGCACCTGCTCGAGAACAAGGCGTTCGCGCGCTGGGTCGAGCGTAACGTTGCACCGCACAAGGTGGCCGGCTATGCAGCCGTCACGCTGTCGCTGAAGGATCACCGGGTCGCGCCGGGCGATGCGACCGACCAGCAGATGGAGCTGGTGGCCGACTGGGCCGACGCGTACTCGTTCGGCGAGCTGCGCGTGTCGCACGAGCAGAACCTGATTCTCGCGAACGTGAAGAAGCGCGACCTGTTCGCGGTGTGGGAAAAGGCGAAGGCAGCCGGTTTCGCGACGCCGAACATCGGCCTGCTGACCGACATCATCGCGTGCCCGGGCGGCGACTTCTGCTCGCTCGCGAACGCGAAGTCGATCCCGATCGCGCTGGCAATCCAGCAGCGTTTCGACGATCTCGACTATGTGTACGACCTCGGCGACCTGTCGCTGAACATTTCCGGTTGCATGAACTCGTGCGGTCACCACCACGTCGGCAACATCGGCATCCTCGGCGTCGACAAGGACGGCGCCGAGTGGTACCAGGTGTCGCTCGGCGGCGAGCAGGGCACGGGCCAGAACGGCGCGCGCCTCGGCCGCGTGATCGGGCCGTCGTTCTCGGCGGAAGAAGTGCCCGACGTGATCGCGAAGCTGATCGACACGTTCGTCGAGTCGCGCGTCGACGGCGAGCGCTTCGTCGAAACGTACGATCGCATCGGCATCGCGCCGTTCAAGGAGCGCGTGTATGCGGCGCGCCAGGCAGTGAACGCGTAACCAACCGGGTAGAAGGAATTAGCAGATGGCTTCGATTATCAAGAACCGCGCAGTGATCGACGATGCATGGCAGGTCGTGCGCGCGGCAGAAGACGGTGCACTGCCCGCGGTCGACGCGTTGCCGGCCGGCAAGGTGCTGGTGCCGTTCGCGTTGTGGCAGGCCGAGCGCGCGGCGCTCGTCGCCGCGAAGACGAAGGACGAGCTCGGCGTGTGGCTCGCACCGGACAGCGAGCCGACCGATCTCGTGGCCGACTTCGGCGCGATTTCGCTGATCGGCGTCGAGTTCCCGCGCTTCGCGGACGGCCGCGGCTACAGCATCGGGCGCCTGCTGCGCGAGCGTCACGGCTGGACGGGCGAACTGCGCGCGATCGGCGACGTGCTGCGCGACCAGTTGCTGTACATGTCGCGTTGCGGTTTCGACGCATACGCGGTGCGCGCCGACAAGGACATCCACGACGCGCTGAATGCGTTCACGGAATTCACGCAGCGTTACCAGGGCGCGTTCGACCAGCCCGAACCGCTGTTCCGTCGCCGCGCCGCGGCGCCCGACGCCAAGGTGAACGCATGAGCACCGCGACCGCCACTGCGCTGACGCCGGAGCTCGCCGCGAAGGTCGAGCGCCTCGACGCGCTGCTCGCGCAGATCGGCGCCCGTCACGAGAAGGTGAAGTTCGCGAGCAGCCTTGCGGCGGAAGACATGCTGCTGACGCATGCAATCCTGTCGAAGGGCGCGCGAATCGGCATCTTCTCGCTGAACACCGGCCGCCTGCACGCGGAAACGCTCGGCATGATCGACCGTGTGTGCGAGCGTTACGGCTACGAGATCGAGCAGTTCCATCCGCTGCAGGACGCGGTCGACCAGTACGTCGCCGAGCACGGCCTGAACGCGTTCTACGAGAGCGTCGAGCTGCGCAAGTCGTGCTGTCACATCCGCAAGGTCGAGCCGCTGAATCGCGCGCTCGCGGACGTCGGCGCATGGGTCACGGGCCAGCGCCGCGAGCAGTCGGTCACGCGTGCCGAGTTGCACGAGGAAGAACAGGACGAAGCGCGCGGGATCGCGAAGTACAATCCGCTCGCCGACTGGACGGAAAGCGACGTGTGGGCGTACCTTAATGCGTTTGACGTGCCGGTGAACCCGCTGCATGCGCGCGGCTACCCGAGCATCGGCTGCGAGCCGTGTACGCGGGCGATCCGTCCCGGCGAGGACAGCCGCGCGGGCCGCTGGTGGTGGGAGTCGCGCGATACGAAGGAATGCGGGCTGCACATCACGACGATCACGCCGATTCCCGCGGATGCCGTTGCCGGCGCCACGCACTGAAAGCCTGACAAGAAACTGAATATTGCGCCGCCTGCGACAGCGGGCGGCACGAACCCAGAAGAGAAGGACTGAAATCATGAGCACGACGCTCGAGCAATCCGCCTTTGCCCCGCCCGCCGGTGCCGACAGCCGCATGGGCCACCTCGACTGGCTCGAAGCCGAGTCGATCCACATCCTGCGCGAACTGGTCGCCGAATGCAGCAAGCCGGCGCTGTTGTTCTCGGGCGGCAAGGATTCGGTCGTCGTGCTGCATCTGGCACTGAAAGCATTCGGCCTCGGCGCGAACCGCAAGACGACGCTGCCGTTCCCGCTCGTACATATCGATACGGGCCACAACTACGAAGAAGTGATCGACTTCCGCGATCGCCGCGCGCAAGAGCTCGGCGCCGAGCTGGTCGTCGGCCACGTCGAGGATTCGATCAAGCGTGGCACGGTCGTGCTGCGCCGCGAAACCGATTCGCGCAATGCCGCGCAGGCCGTCACGCTGCTCGAGACGATCGAGCAGCACGGCTACACGGCGCTGATCGGCGGCGCGCGCCGCGACGAAGAGAAGGCGCGTGCGAAGGAACGCATCTTCTCGTTCCGCGACGAATTCGGCCAATGGGATCCGAAGGCGCAGCGCCCAGAACTGTGGAGCCTGTACAACGCCCGCCTGCACAAGGGCGAGCACCTGCGTGTGTTCCCGATCTCGAACTGGACCGAGCTCGACGTGTGGCAGTACATCGCGCGCGAGAACCTCGAACTGCCGTCGATCTATTACGCGCACGAGCGCGAGATCGTGCGCCGCAACGGGCTGCTCGTGCCCGTCACGCCGCTCACGCCGATGCGTGACGGCGAGACGAGCGAGCTCGCGCAGGTGCGGTTCCGCACGGTCGGCGACATTTCCTGCACGTGCCCGGTCGAGAGCGACGCGGACGACGTCGAGAAGATCATCGCCGAGACGACGGTGACCGAGATCACCGAGCGCGGCGCGACCCGGATGGACGACCAGGCCTCCGAAGCCGCGATGGAACAGCGCAAGAAGCAAGGTTATTTCTGAAGCACACGAGGACATTCACATCATGAGCATCATCGAGAACACCGAAGACCTCGGCGTGCTGCGCTTCATTACCGCAGGCAGCGTCGACGACGGCAAGAGCACGCTGATCGGCCGCCTGCTGTACGACAGCAAGGCCGTGCTGTCCGACCAGCTGTCCGCGCTGTCGCGTGCGAAGAACAAGCGCACGGTCGGCGACGAGCTCGACCTCGCGCTGCTGACCGACGGCCTCGAAGCCGAGCGCGAGCAGGGCATCACGATCGACGTCGCGTACCGCTACTTCGCGACCGCGAAGCGCAAGTTCATCATCGCCGATACGCCGGGCCATGAGCAGTACACGCGCAACATGGTGACGGGCGCATCGACCGCGCACGCGGCGATCATCCTGATCGACGCGACGCGCGTGACGATCGAGAACGGCGTGGCCGACCTGCTGCCGCAGACCAAGCGCCACAGCGCGATCGTCAAGCTGCTCGCGCTGCAGCACGTGATCGTCGCGATCAACAAGATGGACCTCGTCGACTACAGCGAAGCGCGCTTCAACGAGATCCGCGATGCGTACGTCACGCTCGCGAAGCAGCTCGGCCTCACCGACGTGCGCTTCGTGCCGGTGTCGGCGCTGAAGGGCGACAACATCGTCGGCGCGAGCGAGCGCATGCCGTGGTACGCGGGCGAGCCGCTCCTCGACGTGCTCGAGTCGCTGCCGGTCGAGACGCAGGCGCATGACGCGCTGCGCTTCCCGGTGCAGTGGGTCGCGCGCCAGGACGGCAGCTCGGCCGACGATTTCCGCGGCTACATGGGCCGTATCGAGTCGGGTGAAGTGAAGGTCGGCGACGAGATCGTCGTGCTGCCGTCGAACCGCACGGCAACGATCGCCGAGATCGTCGCGCCGGTGCCGGGCGGCACTGCGTCCGTCCCGCATGCGTTCGCGGGCCAGGCCGTGACGATCCGCCTCGCGGAAGACGTCGACGTTTCGCGCGGCGACATGTTCGTCACGTCCGGCGAGCCGGTCGAGCCGGCGAAGAAGCTTGAAGCGGATCTGTGCTGGTTCGACGAGACGCCGCTGTCGCCGCAGCGCAAGTACCTGCTGAAGCAGACCACCAGCACGGTGTTCGCGAAGATCGGTGGCGTCAAGCAGGTGCTCGACGTGCACACGCTGTCGCACGCGACCGACCGTCACGATCTGAAGATGAACGACATCGGCCGCGTCGCGCTGACGCTGCAGAAGCCGATCGTCTGCGACACGTACGACGCGCATCCGGGTACCGGTGCGTTCGTGCTGATCGACGAGGCGACGCACCACACGGTCGCCGCAGGGATGATCCGGGCGTTCTCGGCGTAACCGGGAAGCCGCGCCGCTTTGCAGCGGCGCGGACCGGAGCCGACGCCCGCTGGAAGGCGAAGCGACAAACATGGGCAAGGTGTATCTGATCGGAGCAGGGCCGGGCGCGGCCGACCTCATCACGGTGCGCGGCGCGCGGCTGCTCGCACAGGCGGACGTCGTGCTGCACGACGCGCTCGTCGAGCCCGCGATGCTCGATTACGCGCCGAATGCGCGCCGGATCGCGGTCGGCAAGCGCTGCGGGCAGCGCTCGACCGCGCAGCACTTCATCAACAAGCAGATCGTCGATGCGGCACGCGAGCATGCGCATGTCGTGCGGCTGAAGGGCGGCGACCCGATGCTGTTCGGTCGTGCCGAAGAGGAGATGCGCGCGCTGGAAGCAGCCGGCATCGACTACGAGGTCGTGCCGGGCATCACCGCGGCGCTGGCCGGGGCCGCGACGCTGAAGCGTTCGCTGACGTTGCGCGGCGTGTCGCGCAGCGTCGCGTTCGCGACGCACAGCCGTGCGCCGGGCAGCGACGAGATTCGCGAAGCCGCGCGCGCCGATTCGATGGTCTATTACATGGGCCGCGACAGCGCACCCGGCATCGCGCAGGAACTGATCGACGCGGGCCGTGCGCCGGCGACGCCCGTGGCGATCGTCGAGGCGTGCAGCACCGCGCGCGAACGCACGTTGACGCTGACGCTCGCGCAGATGGCGGCGGGCGACGCGCAGGCGTGGCTCGATCCTGCGGAACCGAGCCTGCTGATGATCGGCGATGCGTTCGCCGAGCGCGCCGGGCAGGCAAAGGCGGGTGATGCGCTGCGAAATGCGGCCTGAGCGGAATCCGGCTGGAGTCCCGAACGAAAAAAAGCGCTGGCGGAAGCCAGCGCTTTTTCTTTGTGGGCCGTGACGGCGTGAGTTACGCGCCGTCGCCGATCTGGTCGATGCAGTAGAGCGCGATCGCGTCGAGCACGCCGTCGTCTTCGCCAACGGCCGTCGCGCAGCGGATCTCGACACCGGGATGCGCGGCGCGGCATGCGTCGACGAGCTGCGGCAGGTCGCGGCGGACATGGCCGCCCTGGCCGAAGAACACGGGCACCACGGTGATGTGCGAGCAGCCGGCCGCGACCTGCGCGGCGATCGCATCACCGAGCGACGGCGTCATCAGCTCGAGGAACGCGAGCGACACGTGTGCAGCGGGGGAGGGGGCGCCGCGCAGCCGTGCGGCGAGCCGCTCGAACGGCTCAGCCCAGCGCGGGTCGCGGGCGCCGTGGCCGAACAGGACGATGCCGTGCGAACTCATGTCGAAGCCTCCGTCGTGACGCGGCGCTCAGTGCCGGTCGACCCACTTGAGCGCGAACAGGCCGAGCGCGAGATAGATCAGGCCCGGCGTGGCCGCGGTGAGCGGCGCGGGCCACGTGTTCAGCGTGCCGATGTGCGAGAACAGCGTATTGAGGAGCTGGAAGCTCATGCCGAGCATGATGCCGCCGAACACCTTCACGCCGACCACGCCCGCACGCGTGTGCAGGTACGCGAACGGCAGCGACAGCACGAGCATCACGAACACGGCGAACGGATACAGCAGCTTGCGCCACAGCGCGATGTCGTAGCGCTGCGTGTCCTGCTGATTTTCGCGCAAGTGCTGGATGTAGCGGAACAGGTTGATGATCGACATGCGCTCCGGCGACACGAGCAGCACCGACAGGATCTGCGGCGTCAGGTCCGAGCGCAGCCGGTATTCGGGCAGCGATACCTGTTGCGACCGGTACACGGGGTTCAGCGCGTCGGCCGGCTGGCCGCTGATCGGCTTGATCGGCGTCAGCTCGGTTTCGGTGACGCCCTTCAGCAGCCAGTGGCCGGGCGGCTCGTAGCGGCCCGTCTGCGCGATTCGCACGTTGCGCAGCTGGAATTTCGAATCGAATTCGTAGATGCGCACGTTGCTGATCGTCGAGTCGGGCGACAGGCTGCCGACGTTGACGAAGCGCGTGACCTGCTCGCCGTTTTCACGGGCCGCGAGCGTGTCCTTCACCCACACGCCCGACTGGAAGTTCGACGACACCGACGCGCCGAGCGCCTGCAGCCGCACGCGTTCGGACAGCTGGTCGGCATACGGGCCGACGAATTCACCGATCAGGTAGGTGATGATCACGAGCGGCACGCCGATCTTCAGGAGCGAGCGCAGCGCCTGGTTGGTCGCGAGGCCCGACACGCGGAAGATCGTGAATTCCGAGTTCGCGGCCATCTGCGCGAACACATAGATCGCACTGATCAGCGCGGCGACCGGGATGATTTCGTAGAAGCGCGACGGGGTCTGCAGCGCGACGCGCAATACCGCGTAGCCGAACTTGTAGTTGCCGTGCCCGACCGAGTTCAGTTCGCTGATCAGGTCGAAGAAGAAGAACAGGCCCGAGAACGCGAACAGGATGAAGACGAACGTGACGTAGATCTGCCGCGCGAAGTACTTTTCATAGAGCCGCATCGATCATGCTCCCGAGCGGCCGAACAGCGCGCGTGTAAACAGCGGACGATTGCGCACGCGCAACCAGAAGATGAACGCGACGATCACCGCGACGACCAGATGCAGGCCAACGAGCCCGACACCGAACGACATCTTGCCCTGTTCGATCTGCGACTGCACCACGTTCAGCAGGTTCGAGTACGTGAGGTAGATCAGCACGGCCATCACGAGGTTGATCGTGCGGCTGCGGCGCGGGTTCTGGTACGACAGCGGAATGCCGAGCACCATCAGGTTGATCGCGATCAGCGGCAGTCCCGCGCGCCACGCGAATTCCGCGAGGTTGTCGTTCGTCGGGTTGCGCAGCAGGTCCGGCGTCGGCGTGCTGTTGGTGGTCGGCACGTTGGTGACCGGGGTGCTCGTGATCTTCACGCCGTAGCGCTCGAACTCCATGATCTTGAAGTTCGGCTGGCCGGGCGTGCCGTCGTAGCGGCGGCCGTCCTCCAGGACGACGAAGCGGCTGCCGTCGCGCGTTTCCGTATGGCCTGTCTGCGACACGACCACGTTGACCTTGCCGTTCTCGGTCGAGGTCACGAACACGTTCTGCACCTTGCTCTGGTCGGGCGTCATCTTCTCGATGAAGAACACGCGGTGGTTCGTGGCCGACTCGCGGAACTGGCCCGGCGCGAGCAGCGAGATCTCGTCGCGCTGCTGGAAGCGTGCCTTGATCATCTTGCTTTGCTGGTTCGACCACGGCCAGCCGACGAATGCGAAGAAGGCGATCAGCAGGATGATCGGCGTGGCAAACACGCCGATCGGCTTGATGAGGCGCGTGAGGCTCACGCCCGACGCGAGCCACACGACCATTTCGGAGTCCCGGTACCACCGGGTCAGCACGAACAGGATCGACACGAACAGCGTGACGACGAGCATCACGGCGAGGTAGCCGATCACGGTGAGGCCGATCAGCACGAGGACGTCCCGCGGATCGATTTCACCGGACGCGGCGTAGCCGACGATGCGGATCATCATCGTCGTGAGCATGATCGTGAGCAGCACCATGAACACGGCGCCAGCCGTATACGCAAGCTCGCGCTGGAGGGAGCGTTCGAAGATCATTCTTGATGAGAAGAGGGCGGGAGGCTGCGCACGCGTGGTGGAGCGCTCGCGCCGCCACGGGAAAAATAGCGGATAATTGCGGCTTTCATCCTTAGCCCAGATTTTATCCGAGGACAAGCGCGATGGACTTTAGCATAAAAGGCTGTGATTGGAGCAAAGGCGAGGCGAAGGGGTTCCTGACCGGGAAGTCCGACTGCATCGTGCTCGGCATCTTCGAGGCGCAGACCCTGTCGGGCGCGGCGCTCGACATCGACACGGCCACCAAGGGGCTGATTTCGCGCGTGATCAAGGCCGGCGACATGGACGGCAAGCGCGGCAAGACGCTGTTCCTGCACGAAGTGTCGGGCATCGGCGCGTCGCGCGTGCTGCTCGTCGGCCTCGGCAAGCAGGATGCTTTCAATCAGAAAGCCTATAACGATGCCGTGACGGCCGCATGGCGCGCGCTGCTGGCGACCAAGGTCGTCCAGGTCACGTTCACGCTCGCGCAACTGCCGGTCGACGAGCGCAGCTCCGACTGGGGCGTGCGCGCCGCGATTCTCGCGCTGCGCAACGAGACGTACCGCTTCACGCAGATGAAGAGCAAGCCGGAACCGGCGTCGCACACGCTCAAGCGCGTCGTGTTCAGCGTCGATCCGTCCGACGAAAAGGCCGCGAAGGTCGCGGTCAAGCAGGCCGTCGCGCTCGCGAACGGGATGGATCTCACCCGCGACCTCGGCAACCTGCCGGGCAACGTCTGCACGCCGACCTACCTCGGCAACACCGCGAAGAAGATCGCGAAGGATTGGGGCCTGAAGGCGGAAGTGCTCGGCCTCAAGCAGATCCAGGCGCTGAAGATGGGCTCGTTCCTGTCGGTCGCGCGCGCGTCGGTCGAGCCGCCGCAGTTCATCGTGCTGCACTACCAGGGCGCCGCCGCGAAGGCCGCGCCGGTCGTGCTGGTCGGCAAGGGCATCACGTTCGACACGGGCGGCATCTCGCTGAAGCCGGGCGAGGGCATGGACGAGATGAAGTACGACATGTGCGGCGCGGGTTCCGTGCTCGGCACGATGCGTGCGGTCGCCGAGATGGGCCTGAAGATCAACGTCGTCGCGATCGTGCCGACCTGCGAGAACATGCCGGGCGGCAACGCGACGAAGCCGGGCGACATCGTCACCAGCATGAAGGGCCTGACGATCGAGGTGCTGAACACCGACGCCGAAGGCCGTCTGATCCTGTGCGACGCGCTCACGTATGCCGAACGCTTCAAGCCGGCCGCCGTGATCGACGTGGCCACGCTGACGGGCGCGTGCGTGATCGCGCTGGGCGGCCACAACAGCGGCCTGTTCTCGACGGACGACGCGCTCGCGGGCGAACTGCTCGACGCGTCGCGCGAAGCGAACGACCCGGCATGGCGCATGCCGCTCGACGACGAGTACCAGGATCAGCTGAAGTCGAATTTCGCGGATCTCGCGAACATCGGCGGGCGCCCGGCCGGCGCCGTGACGGCCGCGTGCTTCCTGTCGCGCTTCACCGAGAGCTATCCGTGGGCCCACCTCGACATCGCGGGCACCGCCTGGAAGGGTGGGGCGGCGAAGGGTGCGACGGGCCGTCCGGTGCCGCTGCTCGCGCAGTTCCTGATCGACCGCGCCGGCCAGTGATGGCGGTGTTGACGACGCTGCGGGTACGCGGGCAATGACGCGAATCGATTTCCACTCGAACGTCGGCGATTCGCTCGCGTACGCGTGCCGGCTGCTGCGCAAGGCCTACCTGGCCGGGCAGCCGGTCGTCGTGCTCGCCGAGCCCGCGCGACTGCGCGCGCTCGACGAGCGGCTCTGGACGTTCTCGCCGCTCGATTTCATCCCGCATTGCGGTGTCGACAGCGAGCACGCAGCCGGCACGCCGATCGTGCTGGCCGCGGATCTCGACCGCACACCGCATCATCACGTGCTGCTGAACCTCGGCGCAGCCGTACCCGCGCAGTTCGCCCGCTTCGAGCGCCTGCTCGAAGTGGTCGGAAACGCGCCGGACGAGCTGGCCGCGGGCCGCGACCGCTACCGGTTCTACCGCGACCGCGGCTACGCGCTGAACAACTACAAGCAGGGCAGCTAGCCGCAACCGTCAACGGAGTGTTCCCGTGACAGAAGCCGATTCATCCTCGATCCCGACACTGACCGACGTGCTGGTGCCGGGCAAGCCGGTGCCGGCGCGCACGCCCGCGCCCGATGCACCGCAGCCGCCTGTCAGCGCGGCGATTCCGGTGCTCACCGACGTGGTCGCGCCGCACGCCGCAGGTGCGGCACCGGTCGATTCCGCACAAAGTGCACTTGACCCCGATTCCGTCGTGGTCGAACCCGTGCCGACGCCGCACGTGCCGGCGGTCGAACTGCCGGGCGACGTGGCGACGGCCGCTGCGGCGGCGATGGGCGAGACCGACGCGCCGGCCGAACCCGGCGCCACGGAGCATGTGGTCGCCGAAGATTCGGCGGCAATGAGTGCGCCGCTGCCGTCGTCGCTGACCGACGACGACGTGCCGCAACCCGCGTTCGCCGCGGTGGCACACGAGGCGGTGGGGCACGTGCATGAAGCGCACCTGCCGGAAGCCGTCGTGCCGGCCGCCGCGCCGCAGCCGGATGCGCAGGCTGCAGCCGGACTGACGCCGGAAGATGCCCAGCACATCGCCGAGCGCCTGCGCAATCGCCTGACGAACTATCTGACGGGGGAAGGGCGCGACGCGATCGAAGCCCGCTGTCGCGACGCGCTGCATGAGCATTCGGCCTGGCTGGTCGGCCAGATCACGCGTGAAGTGGCCCTCGCGCTGGAAACCGAGGTGATGGGCTGGGTCCGCGACGCGGTCGACGAAGAGATCGCACGCCGCCGCGCCGGTCATTCCGGCTAAGCGCGCGGACGTCCCGGTGAAAAACGGGGTGCGATTCGAGTAGAAGCCGGCGAAGCTGCCGGCGAGGCACGGCACGGGTCAGCCGGGGCATGTCTGCCAGTCGGCGGAATCCGGCAGGGTGGCTATTCCTCCGGTCCGGTTCAGCGCACCGACAGCACCCATTGCGCGAGCGTATGGGCTTCGCTGCTCGTCAGTTGCGTATTGGCGGGCATCGGCACGCTGCCCCATACGCCGACGCTGCCTTTCACGATCGACTGAGCGAGGTAATCGACGGCGTCGCTGCGCGCCGCATACTTGCCGGCGATGTCGCGAAACGACGGGCCCATCAGCGGCTTGCTGATCGCGTGGCAGGCCATGCAGTTCTTGCGCTGGGCAAGCGCGAGCCCGTCGGCCTGGTCGGCGCGCGCCGCCGCCGCACTGCCGATCAGCAGCGTGGCGAGCAGGACGCGCAATATCGAGTGTTTCATGCGGTTCTCCGCCGGCGGGGACGGCCGGCTACATGGTCCGCGCATTATAAAAGCAAAGGGAAAGCGCGTTTTGCGCGTTCCCCCGGCGGCCATGTTTATTGGGGTCGCATTTTTTGACGGGCGCGTATCAACCCGTGACGGCGCCCTGGTTCGCCGGGCGGGCGAGCGCGGCGAATTTCGCGAGCACGCCGCGGGTGTAGCGTGGCGCCGGCTGTTGCCATGCGGCGCGGCGGCGCGCGAGTTCCGCATCGTCGACGTTCAGCTGCAGCAGCAGCCGGTGCGCGTCGATCGTGATCGAGTCGCCTTCCTGCACGAGCGCGATCGTGCCGCCGACGAACGCCTCGGGCGCGACGTGGCCGACCACCATCCCCCAGGTCCCGCCCGAGAAGCGGCCGTCGGTGATGAAGCCGACCGATTCGCCGAGCCCCTTGCCGATGATCGCGGACGTCGGCGCGAGCATTTCCGGCATGCCGGGGCCGCCCTTCGGGCCGAGGTAGCGCAGCACGAGGATGTCGCCTGCGCGGATCCGGTCGCCGAGAATCGCATCCATCGCACTCTGCTCGTCGTCGAACACGCGTGCCGGGCCCGTGATCACCGGGTTCTTCAGGCCGGTGATCTTCGCGACCGCGCCGTCTTCCGCGAGATTGCCTTTCAGGATGGCAAGGTGGCCTTCCTTGTACAGCGCGCGGTCGATCGGGAAGATCACGTCCTGGTCGGCGCGCGGCACGCTCGGCACGTCCTTCAGTTCGTCGGCAATCGTGCGGCCGGTGATCGTCATGCAGTCGCCGTGCAGCAGCCCCGCGTCGAGCAGGATCTTCAACACCTGCGGGATCCCGCCGGCCCGGTGCAGGTCGGTGGCGACGTACTTCCCCGACGGCTTCAGGTCGCAGATCACGGGCACGCGCTTGCGGATGCGCTCGAAGTCCTCGATCGTCCAGTCGACCTCGGCCGCGTGCGCGATCGCGAGGTAGTGCAGCACCGCATTGGTCGAGCCGCCCGTCGCCATGATCACCGACACCGCGTTCTCGATCGACTCCTTCGTGATGATGTCGCGCGGCTTCAGGTCGCGCTTCACGGCCTCGACGAGCACGCGTGCCGATTCGGCGGCCGAATCGACCTTCTCCTGGTCGGGGTTCGCCATCGTCGACGAGTACAGCAGCGACATCCCGAGCGCCTCGAACGACGAGCTCATCGTGTTCGCGGTGTACATCCCGCCGCAGGAGCCCGACGTCGGGCATGCGTTCCGCTCGACGCCTTCGAAATCCTCCTGCGACATCCGGCCCGCCGTGAATTCGCCGACGGCCTCGAACGACGACACGATCGTCAGGTCCCGGCCTTTCCAGTTGCCGGGGCGGATCGTGCCGCCGTACACGTAGATGCCCGGCACGTTCAGGCGTGCGAGCGCGATCATCCCGCCCGGCATGTTCTTGTCGCAGCCGCCAACGACGACCACGCCGTCCATCCATTGCCCCTGCACGCAGGTTTCGATGCAGTCGGCGATCACCTCGCGCGACACGAGCGAGTACTTCATGCCTTCGGTGCCCATCGACATGCCGTCCGAAATCGTCGGCGTGCCGAAGATCTGCGGGTTCGCATCGGCCGCCTTCACGGCCGCGACGGCCGCGTCCGACAGGCGCTGCAGGCCGGAATTGCACGGCGTGATCGTCGAATGGCCGTTCGCGATGCCGACCATCGGCTTGTCGAAATCGTCCTTCTGGTAGCCGAGTGCGTAATACATCGAGCGGTTCGGCGAGCGGGCCACACCTTGCGTGATGTGCTTCGAGCGACGGTTGTAAGCCATGGGGGACTCCATCGTTGTCTGGGCAACGCCGGTGAACGGCGTGCAGGTTCGGATCAATCAAGAATGGAGTTTCCGGATTGGGATGTCCAATATATTATTTGTCGCGTATTAAGTCGTTTACTGAATGAAAAAGGCATGGCCGATCCGACTCCCGACCTGCGCCAGTGGCGCTATTTCGTGACCGTCGCCGACGAGCGACATTTCGGCCGCGCGGCCGAACGCCTGTCGATGACACAGCCGCCGCTGTCACAGGCGATCCGTGCGCTGGAGGATGCGCTTGGCGTCGCGCTGTTCGCGCGCACCAAGCGCTCGGTCGCGCTGACTGCGGTCGGCGCGGCGCTGCTGCCCGACGTGCGCCGGCTGCTTGCATCGGCCGATGCGCTGCCGCCGCTCGCGCGACGGCTTGCGCGCGGCGAGGCCGGCTCGCTGTCGCTCGCGTTCGTGTCGACCGCCGATTACGGGCTGCTGCCTGCGCTGCTGCGTGCGTTCGGCACGCGCTATCCGCAGGTGCGGCTGCAACTCGCGGAGGCGACGAGCGACGTGCAGATCGACGAACTCGTCGCGGGCCGCATCGACGCGGGGCTCGTCATTCCGCCCGTGCCGCCGCGCCACGCGGCCGGGCTGTCGTACCTGCCCGTCGTGCGCGAGCCGCTGGTGGTCGCGATGCCGGCGGCGGCGAGCGACGCGCCTGAAGACGAGCCCGTGCATCTCGCCGAGGTTGCCGCGTTACCGCTCGTGATCTTTCCGCGTCGTTTGGCGCCCGGCTTTTATGACATCATTACGGGCTGCTACGGCGCGGCGGGGGAAACTCCGCACATCGGCCAGGAGGCGATCCAGATGCAGACGATCGTCAGCCTCGTGTCGGCCGGCATGGGCGTCGCACTGGTGCCGCAATCGCTGCGTAACCTGCGGCGCACCGGCGTGGTCTACCGGCCGCTTGCCGATCACGCGCCGGTCGTCGAGACAGGCCTCGTGTGGCGCACCGGCGACGTGAGCCCCGTGCTGGCCGGCTTCATCGACGTCGTGCGCGCGCAGGGCCTCGCCACGTGACGTGAACGATGACGCACCGGTGCCGTCCAACGCGCGGTGCTGCGCGTTTGCGACGGCCGTACCGCATTCGAAAACTTCTTCGCTAACCCATGATCATTCACCCGAATTTCGACCCCGTTGCGATCCATCTCGGGCCGCTGGCCGTGCGCTGGTACGGGCTCATGTATCTCGTCGGCTTCATCGCGGCGATCGTCGTCGGCCGGATCCGCCTGAAGTTGCCGCACGTCGCGGCGCAGGGCTGGACCGCGAAGGACATCGACGACATGATGTTCTACGGCGTGCTCGGCACCGTGCTCGGCGGCCGGCTCGGCTATGTGCTGTTCTACAAGGCCGACTTCTATTTCTCGCATCCGCTCGACGTGTTCAAGGTGTGGGAAGGCGGCATGTCGTTTCATGGCGGCTTCCTCGGCGTGACGCTCGCGATGATGCTGTTCGCGTGGCAGCGCAAGCGCCACTGGCTGCAGGTCACCGATTTCGTCGCGCCGATGGTGCCGACGGGGCTCGCGGCCGGGCGGCTCGGCAACTTCATCAACGGTGAACTGTGGGGCCGCGTGACCGACCCGTCCGCACCGTGGGCGATGCTGTTCCCGGGCGCGATGCGCGACGATGCGGCATGGTTGCCGAAGCATCCGGAACTCGTCGAGAAGTGGCATCTCGCCGACGTGTTCATGCAATACCAGATGCTGCCGCGCCATCCGTCACAGCTCTATGAAATCGCGCTCGAAGGCATCGTGCTGTTCTTCGCGCTGTTCCTCTTCGCGCGCAAGTCGCGGCCGATGGGCGCCGTGTCCGCGCTGTTCCTGATCGGCTATGGTCTCGCACGCTTCACGGTCGAGTTCGCGCGCGAGCCCGACGACTTCCTCGGCCTGCTCGCGCTCGGCCTGTCGATGGGGCAGTGGCTGTCGCTGCCGATGATCCTCGCGGGCGTCGCGCTGATGGTCTGGGCGTATCGCCGCCGCGCGGCGAATGCCGCTGCGTGATGCGGCGCCGATGCACGCGCGATCGGCGTGTGCATCGGCAACATGCAGGTCAATGAAAAACGCCGGCCCGAGGGCCGGCGTTTTTCATTTCGGACTGCCGTGCGCTGTGCGTTACTTCATCTGCACGGAGCCGTTGACGGTGACCGACACGGTGGCCTTGCCGCCTTCGACTGCGATCGGTGCGCTCATCTTCGCGCTGTCCATCGGCGCCGCGGCCATCGCCATCATGCGCGGGTACGGCTGCACGTTGCGGCCGCCGCCGACGTTCACGTCGCGGATCGTGTAGCTGCCGTAGCCGAATGCCTTCGCGGCTTCGTCCGCGCGGGCGCGGAACGACTTGATCGCTTCGGTCGTGAGCTTCTGCTCGGCGGCACGCTGTGCTTCGGGCGACAGCGAGAACTCGACGTTCGCGACCTGCATCAGGTTCGACAACTGGCCGGCAAGCTTCGACGCCGCCGCGAAATCGCGCGATTCGAGCGCGACCTCGGTGCGGCCGCGCCATGCGGAGATCTTGCCGTCGCGATCGGTGCTCGGGTACACGGAGAATGCGCCCGTGTGTGCGGTGACGCCCGATACACCCTTCGCCTGCGACAGCGCTGCGTCGGCGCGCTGGTTCAACTGAGCGGTGAGGCTGCCCGGATCCTTGGCTTGCTGCTCGTAGAACAGCGTGATGTGGATGATGTCCTGCGGCACGTCGGCGCTGGCCTGCGACGACAGCGACAGCACGCCTGCCGGCTCCGGAAAGTGCGGGTTCGCGGTTTGCGCGTGCGCGGTGGTCGACGCGAGCGTCAGCGCGACGGGAACGGCGGCGGCAAGGGCGAGCGACAGCGCGAGTGCGGATTTCTTGGTCATTGTTGGACTCCTTGTGCGAGGGCGTACACGCGGATCGCGCGTGCACGACGCGGGCGTACCGCGCGACGAAAAAAACGACAGCCGGCCTGATCGGCCGACAGCGGTTGCTTAGGCCGCGCGAAAGTGCCGCGAGTTCCGTGGCGGCGGTGCGTACTGACCAGATTTGACCTTTGGCGTGCGCCTACTTCATCAGCTTTTCGGTGATGAAGCGCCATTCGGCGCGCGTGACCGGCGTGATCGACAGCCGGTTGCCGCGTGCGAGCACGCGCATGTCGGCGAGTTCGTCGTGTTCGCGCAGCGCCGCAAGCGGCACGAGTGGCGATTTTTTCACGTAGCACACGTCGACGAGCAGCCAGCGCGGTGCTTCCTGAGTCGACTTCGGGTCGTAATAGGGGCTTTTCGGATCGAACTGCGTGGGGTCGGGGTAGGGCGTCGACGACACTTCGGCGAGGCCCGCGATGCCCGGCTCGGGGCAGCTCGAGTGATAGAACAGCACGCCGTCGCCGATCTTCATCGTGTCGCGCATGAAATTGCGCGCCTGATAGTTGCGCACGCCGGTCCACGGCAGCGAGCGCTGCGGTGCGTTGGCGAGATCGTCGATGCTTGCTTCGTCCGGTTCGGACTTCATCAGCCAGTATTGCATGGATCGTGATCGACGCAGAAAGAGGCTGCTACAAAAGAAAACGGCACCGGGCTTCGCCCGATGCCGTTGGATAGGCCCCCGCCTTGGCCGCTAGGCCGGCATCCTGAACCTGAGGTTCAGAATTGGTCGCAGTTAGCAGCACTTCGGGTACATCAGACAGAGTGACGCGCGCGCCCGTGCTACAAATTTCCGCAACCGTGCACATGGCATTGGTTCAAGGAATATATGACCTTGGCGAACCAGGCAGGGAAGCTGACTGAACTGTGATTCGATGCGCCAATTTGACCACCGTTGATCGCCGAGATCAAGCGGAATCGACGCATCGATTAAAACGTTACTGCGTCTCGTGCTGTGCGAGCACCGCGCCGAGCTGTTCGTTCATCTGGTGCATTGTACGACGGATTTCCTCCGCGGGAAATGCTTCACCGTGCCGCACGCTCGTTTGCAGCCGCAGCAATTCGGACGCGAGCGACAGCGCCGCCATCACGGCGATGCGATCGGTGCCGCGTACCGAGCTGTTCGAGCGGATTTTCGACATTTCGGCGTCGACACGCGCGACCGCTTCGAGCAGTGCCGCTTCGGTCTCGGCCGAGCAGGCGAGCCGATAGGCCTGACCGAGAATCGAGACTTCGATCTGCTTGGTGCTCATGCATGTTCTCCGTGGCTGGCCGCGTCATCGCCATCCGCACGCGCCTGCCCATCCAGCAGGTCGAGCTGGTTGTCGGCTTGCTCCGCACTTTTCGAGCGCGGCAGCTTTTCGAGAATCGCGTTCAGTTTCACCTGGGCGTCGTCGATCTTTGCCGACAGCGTGTCACGCTCGGCCGCAAGTGCATTGCGTTCGTCGCGCAGTTGCGCGAGTTCCGCGCGGACAGCGTCCGCATCCGCGCGCAATTGCGCGACCTGCTCCTCGAGCGCGAGCCGTTCCGAGTGATAGCGCTTGTTCAGCGAAATCAGACGGCCAATATTTTGAGATAGGGTTTCGAGTTCGTTGAGCATTTGCTGCGTCCTCTAAAGACCCAGCATTTTAGCGCGGAATAACGCGCAATCCGACATCTGTAACGTTTCCAGTCGTAACACCCCTGCTTCTTGCGGCGAATCAGCGCTTCCTGTGCGTGTCCGGACGCTTCCTTGACGCTCGCGCGACCCGCTCCTAAACTGGCGCCGCCTCGGTGCTCGCGCGTGGAACGCGCGGTTAAACGGGAAGCAGGGCGCGGGCGCCGGAAGCCCGCCAACCTGCGCTGCCCCCGCAACGGTAAGCGGCCGCGTCCGATGACGCAGGCCGGCTCGGGCGCGTTTCACGTGCAGGTTCTGCATGCGGACGCGGGCCACTGCGCGTCATCGCGCGGGAAGGCGAGCCGGACCGCCGCCAGCCCGGATACCGGCCGAGACGGGGAGCCCGCACGGGCTTCGTGACGCGCGGCCTGCGGGGAGGCGGGGCGCGCAATGCTTCACGGAATCTTCTTCGATGCTGACCCCAATCGTCCGCGCGGCGCTCAAGTCACGACCGGCCGGCACCCGCAAGCGGGTGCGCCGCACGTCGTGTGCGGCGCCGTACGCGGCATGAGCGCCGCGCGCGCCACCGCGATCTGGGCCCTGCTGGCTGCAGCGGTCGCGTTGCTGTTCGTCGCGTCACTGTCGATCGGCAGCGTGCCGATGTCGCCATGGCAGGCGCTCGCGTCGCTCGTGCCGCATGGCGGCGACGCGCTGTTCGCCGATATCGTCCGCACGCTGCGCCTGCCGCGCGCGCTCGCGGGCTTCGCATGCGGCGCGCTGCTCGCGCTGGCCGGTGCACTGCTGCAGGTGCTGCTGCGCAATCCGCTCGCGGAGCCGTACGTGCTCGGCGTGTCGGGTGGCGCAGCCGGCTTTGCGCTCGTCGCGATGATCGCGGGCGGCGCGTGGTGGCTCGTCGATGCGTCGGCGTTTGCCGGCTCGCTCGTGTCGGTCGCGCTCGTGCTCGGTCTTGCGCGCCGCGAGCTGTGGCGCGGCGAATCGCGCGATGCTTCGCCGCGGCTGCTGCTCACGGGCGTCGTGATCGCGGCGGGGTGGGGCGCGCTCGTCACGCTGCTGCTGTCGCTCGCGCCCGATGCACGATTGCGCGGGATCATCTTCTGGCTGACCGGCGACCTGAACGGCGTGACCACGCCGTGGTTCGCGTGCGGTGCGCTGTTGCTGGCCGCATGCGTCGCGTTGCCGGCCGCGCCGCAACTGAACGTGCTGCTGCGCGGCGATGCGACCGCGCTCGCGCTCGGCGTGCCCGTTGCGCGCCTGCGCGTGCGGATCTATCTCGTCGCATCGCTGGCCGCCGCGGCCGCGGTGACGACGGCCGGCACGATCGGTTTCGTCGGCCTCGTCGTGCCGCATGCGCTGCGGCTCGCTTTCGGCAACGACCAGCGGATGCTGCTGCCGGCCGCGATGCTCGCGGGCGGCGGCGGCGTGATGGCGGCCGACCTGCTCGCACGCACTGCGATCGCGCCCGCGCAACTGCCGGTCGGCGTGATGACCGCATTGATCGGCGTGCCGGTGTTCCTGTGGATGTTGTTGAGGAGGCCGATGCGATGACGGGGGCCGCACTGCACGCCACGGCCGGTGACATGAACTACGCGGCCGTCGGCCTGACGCTGAAGGCCGGCGCGCGCACGCTGCTCGACGGCTTCACCCAGGTGTTTCGTCCCGGCGAAATCTGGTGCGTCGCCGGGCCGAACGGCGCGGGCAAGACGACGCTGCTCGCGACACTCGCGGGGCTGCAGCCGCCGGCCGGCGGACACGTCGAGATCGACGGCCGGCCGCTTGCCGCATGGCCGCCCGAGCAACTCGCGCAGCGCCGTGCGCTGATGCCGCAGCAACTGCACGACGCATTCAGCGCGACCGTATTCGACACGGTGTTGCTCAACCGCTTTCCGTATCTCGGGGGTTGGGGCTGGGAGCGTGACGGCGATCGCGCGGCCGCGCGCGACGCGCTGGCGACGTTCGATCTCACGGCTCTGGCGTCGCGCGACGTGCTGTCGCTGTCGGGCGGCGAGCGCCAGCGCGTCGCGCTGGCCGCGACGCTGTGTCAGGATGCGCCGCTGATGCTGCTCGACGAGCCGCTCGCGCATCTCGACCTGCATCACCAGATCGATTGCCTGACCGCGCTGGCCGCATGGCTCGACGCGGGCCCGCGCACGGTGCTGTTCTCGTGCCATGATCTGAATCTCGCGCGGCGTTTCGCGACGCATGCGCTGTTGCTCGACGGCCGCGGCCACGCGTGGGCCGGCCCCGTGCACGACGTGCTGACGCCCGAGCGCGCGAGCGATGCGTTCGGTTATCCGCTCGTGCTGATCCGCGAGAATGGCCGCGATGCGCTGCTGCCGGCGTGGCCCGAGCGACAATGACCCTTTCTTTTCCGATGCGCGGCGCACACCGCGCCAACGACACGGCTTTTCGATGACGACCTCGACCCACTTCCCGCCCGCGATCGCGCCGCTCGACGATGTGCTGCGCAAGCGCCTGCAGCACGTGATCGACCACAAGACCAAGCCGCCCGGCAGCCTTGGCCAGCTCGAGGCGATCGCGCTGCAGATCGGCCTGATCCAGCACACCGAGCGGCCGGTCGTGCAGCGTCCGGTGATGATCGTGTTTGCCGGTGATCACGGGATTGCCGTCGAGGGCGTGAGTCCTTATCCGCAAGCGGTGACCGCGCAGATGGTCGCGAACTTCCTCGCCGGCGGAGCGGCAATCAACGCGTTCTCGGGCGTCGCGCAGAGCACGCTCGAGATCGTCGATGCGGGTGTTGCGTCGCCGCTGCCGCTGTCCGACCGGCTGGTGTCGCTGCCGGTCGCGCGCGGGACGCGCAACTTCGCGGCGGAGCCGGCGATGACGCGCGACGAGGCGATGACGGCACTCGCGGCCGGCGCGGCGCGCGTGCGCCTGCACGCGTCGCTCGGCACGAACGTGATCGGCTTCGGCGAGATGGGGATCGCGAACACGTCGTCGGCCGCGTGCCTGATGAGCCGCCTGCTCAGCGTGCCGATCGACGCGTGCGTCGGGCGCGGCACCGGCCTCGACGACCAGGGCCTCGCGCACAAGCGTGCGGTGCTCGGCCGTGCGCTCGTCAAGCACTCGCACGCCATTGCACCGCTCGATGTGCTCGCGACGTTCGGCGGCTTCGAGATCGCGATGATGACGGGCGCGTATCTCGCGGCCGCGAGCGAGCGGATGACGATCCTCGTCGACGGCTTCATCGCGACGGCCGCGCTGCTGGTTGCCGAGCGCATCGCGCCCGGCGTGCGCGACTACTGCGTGTTCTCACATACGTCGCACGAGGCCGGACACCGGCGCATGCTCGAGCATTTCGGCGCGAAGACGCTGCTCGCGCTCGACCTGCGGCTCGGCGAAGGCACGGGCGCCGCGCTTGCGCTGCCGCTCGTGCGTGCGGCGGCTGCGTTCCTCACGGAGATGGCGAGCTTCGAATCCGCCGGCGTCGACAATCGTGACGCCTGATCGCGCGCGCGGCGTGCAGGCCGAACTGCGCTACTTCTTTGTCGCGCTCGGCTATTTCACACGCGTGCCCGTGCCGCGCTCGATCGGCTACGCAGCCGGCGATCTCGACCAGGCCGCGCGATATTTCCCGCTCGTCGGCGCATGTGTCGGCGCGTGGGGCGCGCTTGTCTATCTCGCCGCGCTGCGCGTGTTGCCGCCGTCGATCGCGGTCGGGTTGTCGATGGCCGCGACGCTGCTCGCAACGGGCGCCTTTCACGAGGATGGCCTGGCCGACAGCTGCGATGCGTTCGGCGGCGGCTATACGCGCGACGACGTGCTGCGCATCATGCACGACTCGCGGATCGGCACGTTCGGCGCGGTCGCGCTCGTGATCTCGCTCGGCGTGAAATGGCAGGCGCTGGCGTCCATGCTGCCGTTGCGTGCCGCGTGGACGATGATCGGCGCGCACGCGGCGAGCCGCGCGGTGGCCGTGAGCTTGCTGATGACGCTCGACTACGTGCGGCCCGAAGGCAAGGCGAAACCGGTCGCGCAACGGATGGGCGCACGCGCGGCGTGCGTCGCGGCGCTATTCGGATTGCCCTGGCTGTTCTGGCCCGACTGGCGCATGGGCGTCGCCACATGCATTGCGGTCGTGCTCGTGCGCGCGTGGGCCGCCCGCTATTTCGTGAAGCGGATCGGTGGCTATACGGGCGACTGTCTCGGCTTCACGCAGCAACTGTGCGAACTGGTGATCTATCTCGTGGTGCTCGGATGGACGTCGTCCTGATCCGTCATCCGGCTGTCGGCGTCGAGCCGGGCATCTGCTACGGACGCAGCGACGTGCCGCTCGCTGCATCGGCCGACACCGGTGCGCAGGCCGTGCGCGCGCATCTGTCGGCACTCTGCGCACCGCTTCCCGAACAGGTCTGGACGAGCCCGCTGACGCGCTGCGTATCGGTTGCCGAACGGCTCGCACACGCATGCGACGTGCCGCTGCGGCGCGACGCGGACTGGCAGGAGATGGATTTCGGCGCGTGGGAAATGCAGCGCTGGGACGATATCGATCGCGCGGCGCTCGATGCGTGGGCGGCCGATCTGATGCACGCGTGTGCGCATGGCGGCGAAAGCGTTGCGCGGTTTGCTGCGCGCGTGGCCCGGCGGGCCGATGCGGTAGCGCAGTTCGATGGCCCGCAGTGGGCGGTGACGCATGCGGGCGTGATCCGCGCATTCGCATCGCATGTACTGCGCGTGCCGCTCGATACGGTGCTGTCTCGACCCGTACCGACAGGCGGTGTCGTCTGGCTGCGCGCCGATGCCGCTACGCAAACTTGGGAAGTGGTGCACTGGGACGAATAGGCGCGCTGGCCACGACGTGTGAACAATGCAGCGCGCGGTCGATTCGTCTCAGGCATCCAACACGCGATGAACGCGTAAGCCGCCGGAAATCAGCGCGGCCGCCGCGCACGCGCGGCATCGAGATCCTCGCAAAGCGCAGCCGCACCCTGCGCGATCCGCGGCGATGGCCGTGTCAGCAGATCGCCATCGATCGCGAACAGGTTGTTGCGGGCCACGGCCGTCAGGGCGGGCCACGCGCGCCAGCGCGCCAGGCTCGGCAGCGGTTCGTCGGAGCGCGTCGTACCCGCGCTGGTCGTCACGATCGCCTCCGGATTCGCCGCGAGCACGGCCTCGTCGGTGACGGTCGGCACGAGCGGCTTGAGCGAGGCGAACACGTTGCGCCCGCCGCACAGCTCGATCACGTCGTTGATCAGGTGCGCACCGTTGAGCGTCATCAGCGGCCGATCCCAGACCTGGAAGAACATCGTGACCGGCGCTCGCGCCGCGTAACGCGTGCGCAGCGCCGCGATGTCGCGCGTGTAGGCGGCCGCGGCCGTATCGGCAGCCGGTTGCGTGCCGAGCAGCGTGCCGAGCCGGCGCAGTGACGACGATACGTCGTCGAGATGTTTCGGTTCGCTGAGGAACAGCGGGATGTGCAACGCACGCAGCGCGTCCGTTTGCCGCTCGGCATTGCCGTGGCGCCAGACGACGATCAGGTCGGGCTTCAGTGCGGCGATCCGCTCGAGATCGAGCGCCTTGTTGTCGCCGACGCGCGGTACGGCCTGCACGGCGGGCGGATAGTCGCTGTACGTGACGGTGCCGACCAGCTTTGCTCCGCCGCCGGCCGCGTAGACCAGCTCGGTCGCGTGCGGCGCGAGGCTGATCACGCGCTGCGCGGGCGCCGGCAGTGTGACCGTATTGCCGGCGTCGTCGCGCGTTGTGACATCGGCGCGGACGAGTGGTGCGTACGCGAGTGCGGCCAGTAACGCGACTGGCGCGAGCCGGCGAACCATGAGCGGATTCATGCGGATTCCTGTTGCAGCGTCGGCACGCAGTGCGCGAGCGCGTCGCCGAGGCGCTGCCATTCGGCTTCGCTGCCCGGCAGACCGACGCGTACGCTCGATGGTGTCGGGAAGTGCCGCGTCCAGATTCCGCGTGCCGCGAGTGTCGCATGCAGCGCCGCGGCGCGCGGATCGTCGGTCCAGCTGAAGAGCGGTGTCGCGCGAACCGCGAAGCCGTGCGCGCGCAGCAAGGCGGCCAGCCGCTCGCCGTCGGCCGCGAGCCGTTCGCGGGCGGCGGCCTGCCATGCGCGGTCGGCGAACGCCTCGGCGACCGCATGGCGCGCGGGGCCGCTCACCGTCCATGCACCGAGCATGTCGCGCAGCGCGACGATCCGGTCAGGGCACGCGAGCACGAAGCCTGCGCGGATGCCGGCAAGCCCGAAGAACTTGCCGACCGAACGCAGCACGACGAGGCCCGGGCGATCGACGTGCGGCGCGAGCGACCGCGTCGCGCCCGTATCGGCGAATGCCTCGTCGACGATCAGCGTGCCGCCGCGCGCCGCCAGCTGCGCGTGCCAATCGAGCAGGCGCTCGGCCGGCACGAACTCGGCAGTCGGATTATTCGGATTCCCGACGATGACGTGACGCAGCGTCGCAGGCAGCGTATCCGCGTCGATGTCGAGCGCGACGACGCGATGGCCGTGGCGCGCGAAGGCCGGCGCGTATTCGCCATACGCGAGCGCCGCGACACCGGCGTCGCCGGGCGGCAGCAACGCGGGCAACGCACGGATCGCGGCCTGGCTGCCGGCAACCGGCAGCACGTGTGCGGAATCGGGGGCGTGGTAGTACTGCGCGGCGCAGGCCGCGAGGCCGTCGCCGTCGTCAGGCAGCCGGCGCCATGCGTCGGTCGGGACGGGCGGGACCGGATAGCCGACCGGATTGATGCCGGTCGACAGGTCAAGCCACGCGTCGTACGGAATGCCGTGGCGGCGTGCGGCTTCATGCAGGTTGCCGCCGTGCGCGATGTGTGTGTCAGACATGATGAGTGGCCATGGCGAGTGCGCCGCTTGCGACCAGCAGCGCGAGCCACAGGGCAAGCGTGCGCGTGACGAGCGACAGCGCGGCGACGATGTGGACGGCGGTCGCCGCGGCGCCGGTGCCGAGCGCGGGACGGTCCTCGATCTCGCCGTGATAGACGGCCGGGCCGCCGAGCTGCACGTTCAAACTGCCGGCGCCGGCAGCCATCACCGGGCCCGCGTTCGGGCTGTCCCAGTGGTGCGCCTGCGTGCGCCAGCAGCGCCATGCGGCGGCCGTGTCGCCGAGCAGCGCGTAGCTCGCGGCCGTGAGGCGCGCGGGCACCCAGTTCAGTGCGTCGTCGAGGCGCGCGGCGGCCCAGCCGAAAGTCAGGAAGCGCGGCGTGCGGTAGCCCCACATCGCGTCGAGCGTGTTCGCGAGCCGGAACAGCAGCGCGCCGGGGCCGCCCGCGACGACGAACCAGAACAGCGCACCGAAGATCGCGTCGTTGCCGTTCTCGAGTGCCGATTCGACGGCCGCGCGCGACAGCGCGCCTTCGTCCGCATCGCTCGTGTCGCGCGACACGATGCGCGCGGTCAGCGCGCGGGCGGCGCCGAGGTCATGCCGCAGCAAGGCCGCCGCGATCGGCGCGACGTGGTCGGTGAGGCTTTTCGCGCCGAGTGCGAACCACAGCAGCGCGATGTGCAGCGCGGCCGCGAGCGGCCACGGCAGCACGGCTGCGAGCCATGCCGCGATGGCGACCGGCGGCACGACCGCCGCGATCCACGCGGCGACGCCAACCACGCGGCCGCGCCGGCCGGTGTTCAGCGCGCCTTCGATGCGCGCGGCGAGGCGGCCGAACGCGACGAGCGGGTGCCAGCCGGCCGGCTCGCCGATCGCGCGGTCGATGATCGCAGCCGCGACCGCGAACATCGCGACGACGGGCAGCGACAGCATCAGCATGACGGCGCTCCGGTCTTGAGGTCGAGCGGCAGTCCGGCGACGAGCAGCGTCACGCGCGTCGCGAGTGCGGCGACGCGCTGGTTCAGGCGCCCGAGTTCGTCGACGTAGCGCCGCGTGACTGACCCGAGCGGCACGACGCCGAGCCCGATCTCGTTGCTGACGACGATGACCTTCGCGCGCGCGCCGCGCAACGCATGCTCGAGCCGGTCGACCTGTGCCGCGTACTGCGCATCGTCGAGCGGTTCGCCGTCGGCCGGGCACAGCAGGTTCGTGAGCCACAGCGTCAGGCAATCGACGAGCAGGCACGCGTGCGGATCGTCGAGCCGCGCGAGCGTGCCGGCGAGATCGACGGGCGCATCGGCGAAACCCCAGTCGGCCGGCCGGCGCGCGCGATGGTGCGCGATGCGCTGCGCGAATTCGTCATCGGCGGCGGTTGCGGTCGCGATGTAGGTGACGGGGAGGCCGCTGTCGGCGGCGAGCCGCTCGGCATGCGCGCTCTTGCCCGAACGCGCGCCGCCGAGGACGAAGGTGAGGTCGTGCGGAATCATCGCGTGATTGTAACGGCGCGGGCATACCGACGCGGGGGATAATGCGGCCTTTGCTTCGCGACGACCTTTACACGATGAATGCACCCGAGCCGCGGCCGCGCGGCACGCTGATGATCCAGGGCACCACGTCCGACGCGGGCAAGAGCACGCTGGTTGCGGGCCTGTGCCGGCTGGCCCGCCGCGCCGGCGCGCGCGTTGCGCCGTTCAAGCCGCAGAACATGGCGCTCAACAGCGCGGTGACGGCCGACGGCGGCGAGATCGGCCGCGCGCAGGCGCTGCAGGCACTGGCCGCGGGCGTCGCGCCGCACACGGATTTCAACCCCGTGCTGCTGAAGCCGACGAGCGACCGCGGCGCGCAGGTGATCATTCACGGCAAGGCGCGCATGAACCTCAATGCGCGTGCGTATCACGACTACAAGCCGGTCGCGTTCGACGCGGTGCTCGAGTCGTACGCGCGCCTGCGCGCCGACTACGACACGGTGATCGTCGAAGGCGCGGGCAGCCCGGCGGAGATCAACCTGCGCGAGGGCGACATCGCGAACATGGGATTTGCCGAACGCGTCGACTGCCCGGTCGTGCTGGTCGCCGACATCGACCGCGGCGGCGTGTTCGCACACCTGGTCGGCACGCTCGCGTGCCTGTCGGACAGCGAGCGCGCGCGCGTGCGCGGCTTCGTGATTAACCGCTTCCGCGGCGATTTCAAGCTGCTCGAACCGGGGCTCGACTGGCTGCGCGCGCAGACGGGCAAGCCCGTGTTCGGCGTGCTGCCGTACCTGCACGGCCTGCTGCTCGACGCCGAGGACATGCTGCCCGCACAGGCGCGCAGCGCCGCCGCACGCGGCGACGCCGGCGTGCTGCGCGTCGTCGTGCCGGCGCTGCCGCGCATCAGCAACCACACCGATTTCGATCCGCTGCGCGCGCATCCGCAGGTCGAATTCACGTACTGGAAGAGCGGCCCCGTGCCGGACGCCGACCTGCTGATCCTGCCCGGGTCGAAGAGCGTGCAGCGCGACCTCGCATGGCTGCGCGACGCAGGCTGGGACACGCTGATCCGTCGCCACCTGCGCTACGGCGGCAAGGTGATCGGGATCTGCGGCGGGATGCAGATGCTTGGCCGCACGCTCGACGATCCGCTCGGCCTCGAAGGCGCGCCCGGTAGCGTGCCGGGGCTCGGGCTGCTCGATTTCGGCACGACGCTGCAGCCCGACAAGACACTGAAGAACGTGACGGGACATCTCGCGCTGCCGGGCGGGGCCGCGGTACACGGCTACGAGATCCACATGGGCGATACGCACGGGCCTGCGCTTGCTTCTCCCGCGCTCGCGTTGGCAGCCGACGCCGCGCAGGACGGCACGCGCCCCGACGGCGCGGTGTCCGACGATGGCCAGATCCTCGCGACCTACGTGCACGGGCTGTTCGACTCGCCCGACGCCTGCGCGGCGCTGCTCGCGTGGGCCGGGCTCGACGGCGCGGAACGAATCGACTATCCGGCGCTGCGCGAGGCATCGCTCGAGCGGCTGGCCGACACCTTCGCCGACCATCTCGACCTCGACGCGCTGTACGCCGAGTTTCGTTGACGCGGGTTGGGCCGTGCTCGCTTTTTCCGCCGGATCGCGTACAACACAGGAGGGCGGATGTCCGCCTGGAGGAGTGCGACGATGAAGGCTCGATGGTGGTGGAGCGTGCTGCTCGCGGCGCTGCTGGGCGCGTCGGCGGTTGCGCACGCGTGCGATTCGTACGCACCGGGCGGCAGCCAGTCCGGTTCCGGCGACGCCACACAAGGCAAGAGCGGTTACTGAAGCAGGTTGCGGGGCATGATCGGTCATGCCCCTTTTTACGTCCCGATTAACTCCACGTGGGAATCAGTTAAAGCGAATTGGTGCGTTTATCGGTCGAATTGATTCGAATAGAGTGCAATCCATTCACACCACTCACGAAGGAATTCGCCATGAACCCCAATCGCCTCAACGATTTCGCCGCGACCCTGCTACGCGTTGCGCTCGGCGTGCTGTACCTCGCGCACGTCGCGCAGAAGGTGTTCGTCTTCACGCTGCCGGGCACCGCGCAGTTCTTTGCGTCGATCGGTCTGCCGGGCTGGCTCGCGTACCTGACGACGTTCGTCGAACTGGCCGGCGGCCTGGCGCTGCTCGCAGGTTTGCGCGTGCGCATCGCCGCGCTCGTGCTGCTGCCGTTCATGCTCGGCGCGACCGCCGCGCATCTGCCGAACGGCTGGAGCTTCGCGTCACCGAACGGCGGTTGGGAATATCCGGCGTTCTGGGCGGTCACGCTTGCCGTGCAAGCGCTGCTGGGCGGCGGCGCGTTCGCGCTCGGCGCACGGGAGGCCGCGGTTCAGCGTGCGTAACGGGTAAGTAAGCGCACCCGGAGCGGCGCAACCCGTTCCGGTGACACCCCGTTTGCCGATATCATCGCTCCCTGTATCCGCATTCGAGCGGCGCCTGCCATGCGGTGGGCGCCGCGCGGCTTTTTCGGGGGAATTCATGACGGTGATCGTGGTGGCGAATCCGAAGGGCGGCGTTGGGAAGAGCACGCTGTCCACCAATCTTGCCGGCTATTTCGCGGCGCAGGGCGCGTGGGTCGCGCTCGCGGACCTGGACCGGCAGCAGTCCGCGCACGCGTGGCTCGACCTGCGGCCGGCCGGATTGCCGGCGATCGAGGCATGGGAGCTCGATCCGGACGCGCCGACGAAGCCGCCGCGCGGCCTCGAGTACGCCGTGATCGATACGCCGGCCGGCCTGCACGGCAACCGGCTCAACGTCGCGCTGCAACTGGCCGACAAGGTGATCGTGCCGCTGCAGCCGTCGATGTTCGATATTCTGGCCACGCAGCAGTTTCTGGAGCGCCTCGCCGGCGAGAAGGCCGTGCGCAAGGGCAATGTCGAGGTCGGGATCGTCGGGATGCGGGTCGATGCGCGCACGCGCTCGTCCGACCAGCTGCACCGGTTCGTGGAAGGGCTCGGCCTGCCGGTGCTCGGCTACGTGCGCGACACGCAGAACTACGTGCAGATCGCCGCGCACGGCCTCACGCTGTGGGACGTCGCGAAAAGCCGCGTCGAGAAGGATCTCGAGCAGTGGCGGCCGATCGTCGAATGGGCCGAACGTCGGGCGCCGAAGGCAGAGAAGACGGAGAAGGCCGCCAAGGCGTCCTGATCGCGCGGCCGCCGGGCCGGCGCACGATGAAATGAGAAAGGGCCGGATTCCGTCGAGTGCGGAATCCGGCCCTTTGACTACGAGCGGCGCGGCTACTCCCGCGCGCCAGGGCACGCGGATCGCTGTTCAGGTCAGGTCCAGTTCTGCGTCGGCACGTGATCGCGGTGGCCCTTGATCTTGTTGCCGTCGTCCATGAACACGAGCTTCGGCTTCCAGCCGGCCTGCAGCTCGGCTTCGTCGACCATTGCGAATGCCGCGATGATCACGAGGTCGCCGAGTTGCGCGCGACGCGCGGCCGAGCCATTCAGCGAGATCATCCCGCTGCCGCGCTCACCCTTGATCGCGTACGTCGAGAAGCGCTCGCCGTTGTTGATGTTCCAGATGTCGATCCGTTCGTTCTCGATGATGCCCGATGCTTCGAGCAGATCTTCGTCGATCGCGCACGAGCCTTCGTAGTGCAGCTCGCAGTGCGTGACGGCCGCGCGGTGGATCTTCGATTTGAGCATGTGGCGCTGCATGGTGTCTCCGTGATGCGTGAGAGGCGCGGGCGGGGCGGCCCGTCAGATTTCCAGGTTGTCGATGAGGCGCGTCGCGCCGAGCTTCGCGGCTGCGACGACGACGAGCGGTTCGCCGGCTTCGAGCTGGGCCGCGTCCGGCGCGATCAGGTTCGCGCGGCGGCGGATCGAGATGTAGTCGGGCGCCCAGCCGCGGCCGGCCAGATGCGTGCGGGCCATTTCTTCGAGCTTGCCGAGGTCGTGCTCGCCGCCGAGCACGCTTTCGCGGATGCGCTGCAGCGTCTTCGCGAGTTCGGGCGCTTCGCTGCGCTCGTCGGCCGACAGGTAGCGATTGCGCGACGACAGCGCGAGGCCGTCCTCGTCACGCACGGTTTCGGCGGCGATGATGTCGACCGGCAGCGCGAGCTGCTGGCACATGCGGCGCACGATCATCAACTGCTGGTAGTCCTTCTTGCCGAACACGGCGACGCGCGGCTGCACGCAGGCCATCAGCTTCGTCACGACGGTGCACACGCCGGTGAAGAAGCCGGGCCGGAATTCCCCTTCGAGGATCCCGCCGAGATCGTCCGGCGGCAGCACGCGGTATTCCTGCGGTTCCGGGTACATGTCGCGCTCGGTCGGCGCGAACAGCACGTAGACGTTTTCCTTCTGCAGCTTCTCGATATCGTCCTGGAGCGTGCGCGGATACTTGTCGAAATCCTCGTTCGGGCCGAATTGCAGCCGGTTGACGAAGATGCTCGCCACGACCGGGTCGCCGTGCTGGCGCGCGAGGCGCATCAGCGACAGGTGCCCTTCGTGCAGGTTGCCCATCGTCGGCACGAACGCCGTGCGGTTCTGTCCGCGCAGCTGGTCGCGCAGTTCATGGATCGAGCTGATGACTTTCATGATCGGGTAGCGGGTTCCTCGCGCTGGCGCGCGTTGGCGCCGCAGCAGCGGCGTCGGGGTCGAAGCGGAGAACGCCGGCGCGCGGGCGGCGCATCGGGCGTCGGCGGATTGTAGAGGATTTGCCCGCCAAACGCATCGATAAAAGAACGGTCGTTCACTTTTTAATCGGGCGTGCCGGCAACCACTCGCGCGGCCGCGCCGGGCTGCGGTGAGGCGGCGAGTGTGCCGGGATGACTCGGGAGAACGGAAAGGGCGGGCGCGGGGGTTACGCGGGCAGGTACGCGAGACGCACGTAGATCGGCGCGAACGGCTCGGCCTGGGTGATCTCGAGGAGCGACTCGCGCGCGAGTTCGAGCATCGCGATGAAATTCACGACGACGACCGGCACGCCGCGCGACGTGTCGAACAGCTCGGCGAACTCCATGAAGCGCGCGTTCTGCAGCCGGCGCAGGATCAGGCTCATGTGCTCGCGCACCGACAGCTCCTCGCGGGAGATCTTGTGGTGCTGGACGAGCTTTGCCCGCTTGAGCACGTCGGCCCATGCGGCGCGCAGATCGTCCGAATTCACGTCGGGGAAGCGCGGCGTGACGCTCTGCTCGATGTAGACCTCGGCGCGCAGGAAGTCGCGGCCGAGCTGCGGCAACTGGTCGAGCCGCTGCGCGGCGAGCTTCATCTGCTCGTACTCGAGCAGGCGGCGCACGAGTTCGGCGCGAGGATCCTCGGCTTCCTCGCCGGTGTCGGCCTTCTTGACCGGCAGCAGCATCCGCGACTTGATCTCGATCAGCATCGCGGCCATCAGCAGGTACTCGGCCGCGAGCTCGAGGTTCGACGTGCGGATCTGGTCGACGTAGCCCAGATATTGCGCGGTGACCTGCGCCATCGGGATGTCGAGCACGTTGAAGTTCTGCTTGCGGATCAGGTAGAGCAGCAGGTCGAGCGGGCCTTCGAAGGTCTCGAGGAAGATCTCGAGCGCGTCCGGCGGGATGTAGAGATCCTGCGGCAGCTTGAAGAGCGGCTCGCCGTACAGGCGAGCGAATGCCGCGACACCGTCGACCGTGTCGGGCGTCGAATCGGCGCCCGCGGGCGCGGCGATCGCGTCGTCCTGCCGGGCGGCGCTGGCCTCGTCTGCGGCGCTCACGTCGTCAGAAGTTCTGGTAGTAGACGTACGACGTTTGCTTCACGCGCGATTCCTGCTGCTCGGCGCGCTCTTCGAGGTCGATCGGCTGCTTGTCCCACAGCAGGGAACGGCCCTTGCGCTGCTCATCCTCGAGCGTCGGCTTCTGCTGCTTGAGCTGGTTCAGGAACTGCGTGACATCGGACTGGTACGGCATGGCTGGGTTTTCCGTTTCGGGCGGCGCACGATGCGCCGGATTCACGATGGCGGGATTTTACCGCATCGCGGGAACGGCCGGCGTCAATCGCGCGTCGAATCCGCGGGCCGGCGCGCAGCCGGCACCCGGACGCGCGCCGTCACGCATGACGCCGCGGCCGCGCTCGTGCGCGCAGCGGTTTACAAACATTAAGCTTTGGTGCCAGCCCCCTGTGGTCAAATACAGGGTTTTCCACAAAACCGTGATAACCGAGGGCGAGGTCATATTTGGCGGGGCAGTCGAACCAGCAAGCACACACGGCACATGACGCGGGCCCGCGCGTGGAACGCAATCGCGCCGGCGCCGCGGCTCGCGCCGCGCGGGTGACCCTCGCGGGTTGCCTTGCCGCGTGCTTCGCGCTGCCGGCCCACGCGAAGTACAACGTCGACATCGATGCGCCGCGCTCGGTTCGCAAGCTGCTCAAGTCGCATCTCGATATCGCGCGCTTCGCGAAGCGCGACGACATCAGCGACGACCAGTTCGACTTCCTCGTCACCGCCACGCCGCAACAGGTGCGCGACCTGACCGCGACGGCCGGCTATTTCTCGCCGGTCGTGCGCACCGACGTGCGCACGCGCGACGGCAAGCGCGACGTGCGCATCGCGGTCGATCCGGGGAAGCAGACGATCGTGTCGAGCGTCGACCTGACGTTCAAGGGGCCCATCGACACCGAGGATCCGAAGCAGGAAGCCGCGACCCGTTTCGCGTTTTCGCTGAAGCCGGGCGACCCGTTCACGCAGTCCGACTGGGACGGCGCGAAGGGCGCGGCGCTCAAGCAACTGCAGTCGCGCCGCTATCTCGGCGGGAAGATCGCGTCGTCGGAAGCGCGCATCGACCCGCGCACGCAGCGCGCGACGCTCGCGGTCACGTTCGACAGCGGCCCGACGTTCACGATCGGCAAGGTCGACGTCGACGGTGTGCGGCGCTATCC
The DNA here is from genome assembly GCF_000012945.1 of Burkholderia lata. NCBI lineage: Bacteria > Pseudomonadati > Pseudomonadota > Betaproteobacteria > Burkholderiales > Burkholderiaceae > Burkholderia > Burkholderia lata. Next base: position 2,887,251 of record NC_007510.1, on the reverse strand, counting down.
GGAAAAGATCGTCACGAACGTCAATCCGCTGTCGGAAGGCGAGATCTACGACGTGCAGCGCATCACCGAACTGCAGCGGCAGTTGCAGAACACGCCCTATTACGCGAGCGTCGCGATCGACGTCGGCGACGATACGGCGAAGCCCGAGCGCACGCCCGTGCACGTGAAGGTCAGCGAGTTCCCGTACAACAACATCCGCGGCGGTGTCGGTTTTGCCACCGACACCGGGCCGCACGTGCAGGGTTCCTATACGTATCTCGACACGTTCGGCGCCGCGTGGCCGCTGACCGTGTCGGGCCGGCTCGACCAGATCCAGCAATACGGGCAGGTCCAGCTGTCGATGCCGCCGGGCGCGAAGGGCTGGACCAACAGCGTGCTCGCGTCGTACACGAACACCAACGTGTCGGACACGCGCATCTACAGCGCGCGGGTCGGCGTGCAGCGCACGCGCACCGGCCAGTTCATCGACTATTCGTATTCGCTGATGTACTACCAGGACCGGCTCGACCAGAACGGCGCGGGTCCGACCACGAGCCGCGCGCTCGTGCCGCAATGGGCGTGGACGCGCCGCAACGTCGACGATCCGCTGTTCCCGCGTTCGGGCAACCTGATCCACGCGGAGGCCGGCTTTGCGATCAAGGGCGTGGCGACCGACCAGTCGTTCATCCGCGGCTACGCGCGCGGCCAGCAGTACCTGCCGATCGGCAAGCGCGACCTGTTCGTGTTCCGCGCGGAGCTCGGCGGCGTGTTCACGAGCGGCAGCTCGACCGGCGTGCCGGCGTCGCTGCTGTTCCGCGCGGGCGGCTCGAACTCGGTGCGCGGCTACGGCTACCAGAGCATCGGCAACAGCGTCGACGGCTCCGTGCTGCCGACCAAGTACCTGATGACGGGCACTGCCGAATACCAGCACTGGTTCAACCGCGACTGGGGCGCCGCGACGTTCTTCGACATCGGCACCGCCACCGATGCGTGGGGCGAGCGCGTGTTCTACCCGGGTGTCGGCATCGGCGCGCGCTGGCGCAGCCCCGTCGGCCCGATCAACGTCGACGTCGCGTACGGGTTGCGCAACCATAGCGTGCGCCCGTACCTGACGCTCGGCATCGCTTTCTGACCGTACCGCTTCACCGACGACGAACCGCATGACGAAGGACCCGAACGACACGCCGCCGCCTCACGATCCGGACTCGCCCGACGGCGCGCCCGACGCGCCGCCGCGCGCGCCGCGCCGCGGGCCCGTCGCGCGCATCGGGCGGTTCGTCGCGTGGACGCTTGCGACGCTCGTGCTGCTCGTCGTGCTGGCGGTCGGCCTCGTGCTGGCCGCGGTGACGACCGAGCACGGCACGCGGCTCGCGTGGCAGGTGGCCGAGCGCGTGCTCGGCGCGCGGCTCGCGGGCACGCTCGACGGCGGCTCGCTCGCGACCGGCGTGCGGTTGCGCGGGTTCGCGTGGACGAGCCCCGACGGCACCGGTACCGAAATCCGCATCGACCGGCTCGACGGCCGCTGGGCGCTGACCCGCGCGCCGTGGCGGCTGTCCATCGCGTATCTTCGCGCCGGCACGATCGATGTGCGGATCGCGCCGGGGCCGTCGACGCCGAGTACGACGCCGCAGGACCTGAGCCTGCCGCTGCAGTTGCGGATCGACGACCTGCGGGTCGATCGCCTCGCGATCCACGACGGCGGCTCGACGACGCAGCTCGACCATATCGCGCTGAACGGCCGCAGCGACGGCCGTCACCATGAACTCGTGCTCGACGGCGTCGATACGCCGTACGGCGCGCTGACCGCACGCGCGAAGCTCGACGGCGTGAAGCCGTTCGCGCTGACGGGTGAAGCCACTTATGCGGGCAAGCTGTCCGACGAGCCGGTCGACGCGCGTGCCCGCGTGTCGGGCTCGCTCGAGGCGCTCGTCGCCGACGTCGACGCGAGCGGGATGAAGCTGAACGGGCGCGCGCACGTCGAGGCCGCGCCGTTCGGCGCGGTGCCGCTTACGCGCGCATCGCTCGCGTTCGATCACGTGAACCCGCAGGCGCTCGCGCCCGGCGCGCCGGCCGCCGATCTCGCGGTGCGCGCGGAACTCGCGCCCGTGACCGCGCCGGCCGGGGCCGAGCCCGCGAAGGGTTTCGCGGTGACGGGCCCGGTGTCGGTCGTTAACGCGAAGCCCGGCACGCTCGGCGACCACCTGCTGCCGGTGATCGACGCGCACGCGAACGTGCATCTCGACGCGCACGCGCAACGGATCGACGCGCTCGCGCTGAAGCTGATCCGCGACGGCAGCGTGACGGGCAACGGCACGCTGGCGGGCGGCAAGGGCCGCTTCGACCTGAAGGTCGCGAACCTCGACTTGAACGCGTTCGTCGCCGAGCTGCGGCCGATGCGCCTCGCCGGCCCGCTCGGCGTGACGCTCGCGGGCGACGTGACGACCGTCGACTTCAACCTGAACGATCCGAAGCTCGCGCTCGGCGCGCGCGCGAAGGTTGCGCTGACATCGCAGCAGACGGTGCTGACCGACGCACGCGTGACGGCGGGCAAGGGCCGGGTCGACCTGACGGGTGTGTTCCGCCACGACGCGCATTCGAGTTACGACGCGAAGGCGACGCTGACCGCATTCGATCCGCTGCTGCTCGCCGCGGCGAGCGCGCCGAAGGCGGCCGGCGGCAAGGCGCCCGCCAAGGCAACGAAGGCACCGGCCTCGCGCGGCGAGACGCGCGTGTCGGGCACGCTGACGGCGTCGGGCGCATTCGCGCCGCAGGTGTCGACGAAGGCGACCTTCAAGCTCGGTGACAGCCTGTACGACGGCGTGCCGCTGACCGGCGCCGGCGTCGTGCAGCTCGCCGGCTCGCGCATTTTGCCGAGCAACGCGAACCTGTCGATCGCGGGCAATCATGTCGACCTGCGCGGCAGCTTCGGTGCGCCCGGCGACCGGCTGCGCTTCGTCGTCGACGCGCCGCAGCTCGACCGGCTCGGTTTCGGTGTGGAAGGGCTCGTGCAGGCGCAAGGCGACCTGACCGGCAGCTTCGCGCACCCGAACGTGACGGCCACCTACAAGGCCGAGCACGTCGTCGTCGGCTCGAACCGGATCGGTGCCGCGCAGGGCCGCGCGGACATCCGCGACGGCGCGCACGGCGCGCTCGTGTTCACGGCCGACGCGTCCGACATCGCGCTCGGATCGCTGAAGCTGAAATCGCTGCGCGCGAACCTCGACGGCACGCGCGCGAAGCACACGCTCGACGCGTCGGCGCTCGGGATGGCCGGCGGCCGCGTGATCGACGTGACGCTCGCGGCGAACGGCGGCGTGGTCGAGAACCGCGACGGGATGCGCTGGGACGGCACCGTCACGCGTCTTGCGAACCGCGGCACGCCGGCCATCGCGCTGCAGTCGCCGTTGACCGTGTCGGCAGGCGCCGGCCGCGTGACGCTCGGCGCGACCCGGCTCACGCTTGAAGGCGCGGCGATCGACCTGAAATCGTTCGTGTTCGATCACGGCCAGATGCGCTCGGCGGGCTCCGTCAGCGGTGCATCGGTCGCGCGTTTCCTCGAGGTCCGCCAGGAGCTGACGGGCCAGCGGCCGCCGGTGCGGACCGACGTCGTGCTCGATGCCGACTGGGATTTCTCGCTCGGCGCGAACGCGACGGGCTACGTGCAGGTGAAGCGTCGCGGCGGCGACGTGACGATCGAGAGCGGGCGCGGCATCGCATCGCTCGGGCTGACCGACCTGTCCGCGCGCGCGAGCTTCACGCCCGGCAACCGGCTCAACGTGACGGCACTCGCGAAGGCAAACCGGATCGGCACGCTCGACGCGAACGTCGTCGTGCCGTTCGCGCTGCGCGACGGCATGTTCGGCGTGGTCAACGATGGCCCGCTGTCGGGCCGCATCGACGCCGACATCCCGGCGCTGAAGACGACCGGCAACCTGTTCGGGCCGAGCTACCTGCTCGGCGGGCGCGCGGCGCTGAAGCTGACGGTCGCCGGCACGCCGGTGAAGCCGAACCTGTCGGGGATGCTGACGGGCGACGACCTGTCCGCGACGCTCGTCGACCAGGGCGCACAGCTGAAGGACGGCATCGTGCGCATCAAGCTGTCGGAGAACCTGGTCGAATTCCAGCAGGTCGAGTTCCACGGCGGCGACGGTACGTTGCGCGCACTCGGCCGCGTGCGCCTCGACGGCGAGGCGCCCGACCTGACCGCGAGCATCGTCGCGGACAAGCTCGAGCTGTTCGCGGCGCCGGACCGCAAGCTGTCGCTGTCGGGCAAGGCGACGGTCGCGAACGACGGGCCGCGCGGCGCGTTGTCGATCGACGGCAAGTTCGTCGTCGATCGCGCGCTGTTCGACCTGCCCGAGGAATCGGCGCCGCACCTGTCGGACGATGTGGTGATCATGCAGCCGGACGGCACGGTGCGCGGCGAGACACCAACCGGCACCGCCGTCGCGAAACCGAAGCCGGTGGAGGACAAGCCGGCCCCGTCGCTCGCGCCGCGCGCGAACATCGACATCGGTCTCGGCAACAACTTCCGCTTCAAGGGCCACGGCGCCGATCTCGGGCTGCGCGGGACGATCACGGTGATGAGCGCGCCGGGCGTGCCGCTGCGCGCGGTCGGCAACGTGCGCGTGACCGAAGGATCGACGTACACGTCGTTCGGCCGCAAGCTCGCGATCGAGAACGGCTTCTTCACGTTCAACGGCCCCGTGTCGAACCCGGGCGTCAACATCCTCGCGATGCGGCGCAACCAGGAAGTCGAGGCCGGCGTGCAGGTCACGGGCACGATCCAGTCGCTGACGGTCAAGCTCGTGTCGGAACCGAACGTCACGGACAACGAAAAGCTGTCGTGGCTGCTGTTCGGGCACGGCACCGACCAGGGCAACAACGTCGGCCAGCAGGGCACGATGACGGCGGCGCTCGGGCTGCTCGGCAGCGTGACCGGCAAGCGCGTCGCGCAGACCTTCGGTCTCGACGAGGTCTCGGTCGGCCGCAGCGAAGTCGGCCTGACCGACCCGCAGGTCGTGCTGGTGTCGAAGGCGATCAACGAGCGGTTCGTGCTCGGCTTCGAGCAGGGCCTGCAGTCGGCGAGCAACGCGTTCAAGGCGACGATCAACCTGACGCGCTTCTGGTCGGTGTCCGCATACGGCGGCACGTTCCAGGGCGTCGACCTGAACTACACGCGGCGCTTCGACCGGTGGTTCGGCAGCGACGCCGCGCGCGAGCGGCGCGCCGAGCAGCCATGAAAAAAGCCCCGCACGATGTGCGGGGCTTTTTTTTCGCGCAAGCTGCAGCGCGTTCGGCTTACTTCACGCGCATGCCGGGCTTCGCGCCGCTGTGCGGCTCGAGGATATAGAGGCCCGGCTCGGCCTTCTCGTCGGTGGCCGACGCGGCGAGCACCATCCCTTCGGACAGGCCGAACTTCATCTTGCGCGGCGCGAGGTTCGCGACCATCACGGTCAGCTTGCCGACGAGCTGCTCGGGCTGGTACGCGGACTTGATGCCCGAGAACACGTTGCGGGTCTTTTCCTCGCCGACGTCGAGCGTGAGCTGCAGCAGCTTGTCCGAGCCTTCGACGGCCTGGCACGCGACGATCTTCGCGATGCGCAGGTCGATCTTCGCGAAATCGTCGATCGAGATCGGTGCGTCGTCCGCACCGTTCACGACAGCCTGCTTCGCGTTTGCGTTCGCCTTCGCGCTGTTCTTCGCATCCTTCGCGGCGTTCGCGGTCGCGACAGCCGCGCCGGTGGCTTCGGCTTGCAGCGAATCGCGGTTCGCGGCGAGCAGCGCTTCGATCTGCTTCGGGTCGACACGCGTCATCAGGTGCTGGTACGCCTTGATCGGTTGCTCCGACGACAGCGGCTTCGCGGCATCGGACCAGGCGAGCGGCGCGATCCCGAAGAACGATTCGACGGCTTCGGCCACGCGCGGCATCACCGGCTTCAGCGCGAGCGACAGCAGGCGGAACGACTCGAGGCTCACGCTGCAGGTTTCGTGCAGCGCGACCGCGTTGGCCGGATCCTTGGCGAGATCCCACGGCTTGGCGCCATCGACGTACGCGTTCACTTCGTCCGCGAGCTCCATCGTGTGGCGCAGTGCGCGGCCGTACTCGCGTGCTTCGTAGTGCGCGGCGATCTGCGGGATCGCCTCGCGCAGCTTCGCGACGAGCGGATGGTTCATCGCGCTGTCCTGCACGCGGCCGTCGAAGCGCTTGATCAGGAAGCCTGCCGCGCGGCTCGCGATGTTCACGTACTTGCCGACGAGGTCGCTGTTCACGCGCGCCTGGAAGTCGTCGAGGTTCAGGTCGATGTCTTCCATCGTCGCGTTCAGCTTCGCGGCGAAGTAGTAGCGCAGCCATTCGGGGTTCAGGCCCGTGTCGATGTAGCTCTGCGCGGTGATGAACGTGCCGCGCGACTTCGACATCTTCGCGCCGTCGACCGTCAGGAACCCGTGCGCGAACACGTTGGTCGGCGTGCGGTGGCCCGAGAACTCGAGCATCGCGGGCCAGAACAGCGTGTGGAAGTACAGGATGTCCTTGCCGATGAAGTGATACTGCTCGGTGGTCGAGCCCGGGCGGACCCACGCATCGAAGTCGACGCCGTTGCGGTCGCACAGGTTCTTGAAGCTCGCGTAGTAGCCGACCGGCGCGTCGAGCCACACGTAGAAATACTTGCCGGGCGCGCCCGGGATCTCGAAGCCGAAGTACGGCGCGTCACGCGAGATGTCCCAGTCGGCGAGCTTGGCCTCGCCGGCGTCGCCGAGCCATTCGCGCATCTTGTTGGTGGCTTCGGGCTGCGCGAGGCCGCTCACCCATTCGCGCAGGAACGTTTCGCAGCGCGGATCGGACAGGCGGAAGAAGTAGTGCTTCGACGTCTTGCGCACCGGCGTCGCGCCCGACACGACCGAATACGGGTTCAGCAGTTCGGTCGGCAGGTAGGTCGAGCCGCACACTTCGCAGTTGTCGCCGTACTGGTCCTTCGCGTGGCACTTCGGGCACTCGCCCTTGATGAAGCGATCCGGCAAGAACATTTCCTTGACGGGATCGTAGGCCTGCTCGATCTCGCGCTCGGCGATGAAGCCGGCGTCCTGCAGCGCGACGTAGATCTTCTCGCTCAGCACGCGGTTCTCGTCCGAATCGGTCGAGTAGAAGTTGTCGAACGACACGCCGAAGCTGTCGAAATCGCGCTTGTGTTCGGTCCACACGCGATCGATCAGCTGCTTCGGGGTCAGGCCTTCCTTCTCCGCGCGCAGCATGATCGGCGTGCCGTGCGTATCGTCGGCGCCGATGTAGTAGACCTCATGGCCATGCATTCGCAGCGTCCGCACCCAGATGTCGGTCTGGATGTACTCGACCAGGTGGCCGATGTGGATCTGCCCGTTGGCATAGGGCAGTGCGGACGTAACGAGGATCTGGCGGTCACCTTGCGGCGCCGCAGCCTGCACGGAAGTGAGGTCGGATGCGGACATAGGGTCTGTAGAGGAACGGCGGAAAAACGACGGGAAACTGCGATTCTAGCAGGGGCGCGCGCCAGCGACGCGGGCAGGCGCCCTTGACCGGGCGCCGAAACGGGCAGGGCCGCGCACGCGGCGTGCCCGACGGTGATGTGCTGCGGTGCAGCACGATTTCTGCGGGCAAAAAAAACCGGGGCGGATACGGCCCCGGAGCAACAACGACAAGAGGAGAATGGTGACGCGCCGGCAACACCAGCCGCGTACCGTAAATACTGACCGCGGCCTGCGACAGAAGTTCGAAAATATTTTCGATTTGTTACCGGCTCCGCCGGAAGCCTTGTCCGGCGGGGCTGCGCGGGCGGTGGGCCCGCGCCTTCCCCTCTTCGTGTGCTTACTGCGCCTGCGCTGCGCGCAGGTAGATTTCGACGCGGCGGTTCTGTGCGCGGCCGGCTTCGGTCGCGTTGTCCGCGATCGGGTTCGATGCGCCCATGCCTTGCGCCGACAGGCGGCCGCCGTTCACGCCGCGCTGTGCCAGTGCGTTCACGACGCTTTGCGCGCGGTTCTGCGACAGCGTCTGGTTCAGCTGGGCCGAGCCCGTGCTGTCCGTGTAGCCGACGATCGATGCCGTCACTTGCGGGTTCTGGTTCAGCGTCGTCGCCAGGTCGTTCAGCAGCGGCTGGAAGGCCGGCGTGATCGCGTACTGGTTCGTCGCGAACGTCACCGAGCTCGGCACGTTCAGCTTCAGCGAGCCGTCCGGCTGCTCGGTCACTTGCGTACCCGTTTGCGCTGCCGACGGTGCCAGCTTGTTCTTGATCGCCTGCCAGTTGTAACCCGTCACGCCGCCGACCAGTGCGCCGACGCCTGCGCCGATCGCCGCGCCCTTGCCGCCGCCTGCCAGCGCGCCGATGCCTGCGCCCAGCGCCGCACCCGTGCCGGTACCGACGGCCGTGTTGTTGCCTTGCTGCGTGGCGCAGCCTGCCAGCAGTGCGCCGGCCAATGCGAAGACGGACAAGCGGGTCGCGATTTTCATGTTCATCTTGGATTCCTCTCTTGGTTGAACGAGTCGACAACGACGACAACAACAGTTACGGCTCCCTGCGCGGGCCGCCCGAAAAAGGAGGGCAGGCCTGCGCTCGCGGCAGCCGGCGAGGTGGCCGCATGCCCTGTCCGTCAGCGTGGCTGTTGGGACAGTGCGACGCGTCAGCCTCTACAATATAGGCGGTTAGTGGCCGATTTGGCCCCATAGCATGCCGCACGCGAAGAGTGCGCCGGGTCGCGCGTTCGCGCAATGGCGTGCAACAGATTCTTTCACTTTTCCCGATTTTCGCAGCGTAATTTGATATTTTTTGACGTTTGCGCGCGAGAAAAACGTTTTCATGGAGTTTCGATGAGCATTGACCGGGCACAAGTCGACGCCGCTTTGGCGGCTGTCGTCGACCCCAATACCGACCGTCCGTATGCGGCGAACAAGGGCGTGCGCAACGTCGCGATCGACGACGACGTCGTGACGCTCGACGTGGTGCTCGGTTATCCCGCGCGCAGCCAGCACGACGACGTGCGCGCACGCATCACCGCAGCGCTCCAGGCCGTGGCCGGCGTGCGCGACGCGCGCGTGGCCGTGTCGCAGGAGATCGTCGCGCACACGGTGCAGCGTGGCGTGAAACTGCTGCCGAACGTGAAGAACATCGTGGCGGTTGCGTCGGGCAAGGGCGGCGTCGGCAAGAGCACGACGGCCGTCAACCTCGCGCTCGCGCTCGCCGCGGAAGGCGCGTCGGTCGGCATCCTCGACGCCGACATCTACGGCCCGTCGCTGCCGACGATGCTCGGCATCCACGGCCAGCGCCCCGAGTCGCCCGACAACCAGTCGATGAACCCGCTCGTCGGCCACGGGCTGCAGGCGAACTCGATCGGCTTCCTGATCGAGGAAGACAACCCGATGGTGTGGCGCGGCCCGATGGCGACCTCCGCGCTCGAGCAGTTGCTGCGCCAGACCAACTGGCGCGAACTCGACTACCTGATCGTCGACATGCCGCCGGGCACGGGCGACATCCAGCTCACGCTCGCGCAGCGCGTACCCGTCACGGGCGCGGTGATCGTCACGACGCCGCAGGACATCGCGCTGCTCGACGCGAAGAAGGGCCTGAAGATGTTCGAGAAGGTCGGGATTCCGATCCTCGGCATCGTCGAGAACATGAGCATCCACACCTGCTCGAACTGCGGCCACGAGGAGCACATCTTCGGCGCCGGCGGGGCCGAGCGGATGGCGAAGGACTACGGCGTGACCGTGCTCGGCAGCCTGCCGCTCGACATCGCGATCCGTGAGCGCGCCGACAGCGGCACGCCGACGGTCGTGGCCGATTCCGACGGCGCGCTGGCGCGTCGCTATCGCGACATCGCGCGCGGGGTCGCGCTGGCGATTGCCGAGCGATCGCGCGACATGACGTCGAAGTTCCCGTCGATCGTTGTTCAAAATACGTAAAACCCTTGCGGGGCGGGCCCTCACGCTGTTTACGGCGCCGCGAGGCGCGGTATCATGGCGACTTTTCCCGGGTCCCTTTACCCGCCCGGCGCGGCCGTCGTGTCAAACGGCCGCCAGCCGGCATGAGGATCGAATGAAACAACGACATCACGGCGTGTATGCCGGCCGCGTGCGGTGCGCGCTGCTGGCCGCCGCCGCGCTGGGCCTGCTGGCCGGCTGCACCTCCTTTTCCTCGTCGCACGAAAAACGGGCCGACGCACAACTGCAGCCGACAGTCGGCTCGCAGACGCGCGGCGCGGTGACGTTCGTCGAGCGTCCCGACGGCGTGCAGGTTACCTACAACCTGGCCGGGCTGCCGCCGAACAGCGATCACGCCTTGCAGGTACACGAACGCGGCGATTGCAACGCGGGCGACGGCTCGAGCGCCGGCCAGGTGTTCGCGCCGGCGGCCGACCGGTTGCGCGCGGGTGCCCGCGTCGCCGGCGATCTCGGCAACATCCACGCGGATTCGAACGGCGTCGCGGCCGGCTTCATCGTCGCGCCCGATCTGGCCCTCGATGGCGTGCGGTCGGCGATGAACCGCGCGGCACTGGTGCACCGCGAAGCGAGCGACCCCGCGTTTCCGCAGCATGGCGCGGGGCCCGCGCTTGCCTGTGGCGTGATCCGTTGACGGCCGCCGCGTGCGCGGCCCGATGATCGCGTAAAATGTGCGCCTTTCCCGGCCGCTGCCTCGCGCGAGGAGCGGCCCTCACCGACTGTCACGCAGCGTTTCCAGGCGCCCCGATATGAGCATCAAGTCCGACAAATGGATTCGGCGCATGGCCGAAGAGCACAAGATGATCGAGCCGTTCGTGCCCGATCAGGTTCGCGCGTCCGAGGACGGCCGCCGGATCGTCAGCTACGGCACGTCGAGCTACGGCTACGACATCCGCTGCGCGGACGAATTCAAGATCTTCACGAACATCAACTCGACGATCGTCGATCCGAAGAACTTCGACGAGGGTTCGTTTGTCGATTTCAAGGGCGACGTGTGCATCATCCCGCCGAACTCGTTCGCGCTGGCCCGCACCGTCGAATATTTCCGCATCCCGCGCACCGTGCTGACCGTCTGCCTCGGCAAGTCGACCTATGCGCGCTGCGGGATCATCGTCAACGTGACGCCGTTCGAACCCGAGTGGGAAGGCTACGTCACGCTGGAATTCTCGAACACCACGCCGTTGCCCGCGAAGATCTACGCGAACGAAGGCGTCGCGCAGGTGCTCTTCTTCGAGAGCGACGAAGTGTGCGACGTGTCGTACGCGGATCGCGGCGGCAAATATCAGGGGCAGCGTGGTGTCACGCTGCCGAAAACCTGATCTGGTTGTATAACGTCTCACCAGTTTCCGGGTGACCGCTGCGCGTGACGCGCCGCGGTCGTTCTTTTTGGAGAATCGCCCATGAAGTTTCGTTTCCCCGTCGTCATCATCGACGAAGATTTCCGCTCCGAGAACATTTCGGGCTCCGGCATCCGGGCGTTGGCCGAAGCGATCGAGAAGGAGGGCGTCGAAGTCCTCGGTCTCACGAGCTACGGTGATCTGACGTCGTTCGCGCAGCAGTCGAGCCGCGCGTCGTGCTTCATCCTGTCGATCGACGACGACGAACTCATGCTCGGCGAGACCGGCTCGGACGGCGAACTGCCCGAGCTCGCGACCGCGATCATCGAGCTGCGCGCGTTCGTCACCGAAGTGCGCCGCCGCAACGCGGACATCCCGATCTTCCTGTACGGCGAGACGCGCACGTCGCGCCACCTGCCGAACGACATCCTGCGCGAGCTGCACGGCTTCATCCACATGTTCGAGGACACGCCGGAGTTCGTCGCGCGCCACATCATCCGCGAGGCGAAGGTCTATCTCGACTCGCTCGCGCCGCCGTTCTTCAAGGAACTCGTCAAGTACGCGGACGAAGGCTCGTACTCGTGGCACTGCCCGGGCCACTCGGGCGGCGTCGCGTTCCTGAAGAACCCGCTCGGCCAGATGTTCCACCAGTTCTTCGGCGAGAACATGCTGCGCGCGGACGTCTGCAATGCAGTGGACGAACTCGGCCAGCTGCTCGATCACACGGGCCCGGTCGCGGCGTCCGAGCGCAATGCGGCGCGCATCTTCAGCGCGGACCACCTGTTCTTCGTGACCAACGGCACGTCGACGTCGAACAAGATCGTCTGGCATGCGACGGTCGCCCCGGGCGACATCGTGCTGGTCGACCGCAACTGCCACAAGTCGATCCTGCACGCGATCACGATGACGGGCGCGATCCCCGTGTTCCTCACGCCGACGCGCAACCACTTCGGCATCATCGGGCCGATCCCGCGCGACGAATTCAAGCCGGAGAACATCCGCAAGAAGATCGAGGCGAACCCGTTCGCACGTGAAGCGATGCGCGAGAATCCGGACCTGAAGCCGCGCATCCTGACGATCACGCAGAGCACGTACGACGGCGTCGTCTACAACGTCGAGATGATCAAGGACCTGCTCGGCGACCTGCTCGACACGCTGCACTTCGACGAAGCATGGCTGCCGCATGCGACGTTCCACGACTTCTACCGCGACATGCACGCGATCGGCGACGGCCGTCCGCGCACCGGCGCGCTCGTGTTCGCGACGCACTCGACGCACAAGCTGCTCGCGGGCATCTCGCAGGCATCGCAGATCGTCGTGCAGGATTCGGAGAACCGCACGTTCGACAAGCACCGCTTCAACGAGGCGTACCTGATGCACACGTCGACGAGCCCGCAGTACGCGATCATCGCGTCGTGCGACGTCGCGGCCGCAATGATGGAGCCGCCGGGCGGCACCGCGCTGGTCGAGGAATCGATCGCCGAGGCGATCGACTTCCGCCGCGCGATGCGCAAGGTCGACGCCGAATACGGCGACGACTGGTTCTTCAGCGTGTGGGGCCCGGACAACCTGTCGGAAGAAGGCATCGGTTCGCGCGAAGACTGGATGCTGAAGCCGAACGACCACTGGCACGGCTTCGGCCCGCTGGCGGAAGGCTTCAACATGCTCGACCCGATCAAGGCGACGATCATCACGCCGGGGCTCGACGTCGACGGCGAGTTCGGCGAGACCGGCATTCCGGCCGCGATCGTCACGAAGTACCTGGCCGAGCACGGGATCATCGTCGAGAAGACCGGCCTGTACTCGTTCTTCATCATGTTCACGATCGGCATCACGAAGGGCCGCTGGAACTCGATGGTGACCGAGCTGCAGCAGTTCAAGGACGACTACGACAACAACCAGCCGCTGTGGCGCGTGCTGCCGGAATTCGTCGCGCAGCATCCGCGCTACGAGCGTGTCGGCCTGCGCGACCTGTGCACGCAGATCCACGACGTGTACCGCGCGAACGACATCGCCCGCCTGACGACGGAGATGTACCTGTCGGACATGGAACCGGCGATGAAGCCGTCGGACGCGTTCGCGAAGCTCGCGCACCGCAAGATCGACCGCGTGCCGCTCGACGAGCTCGAAGGCCGCGTGACGAGCATCCTGCTCACGCCGTACCCGCCGGGCATTCCGCTGCTGATCCCGGGCGAGCGCTTCAACAAGACGATCGTGAACTACCTGCGGTTCGCGCGCGACTTCAACGAGCGTTTCCCGGGCTTCCACACCGACATCCACGGCCTCGTCGCGGAAGAGGTGAACGGCCGCGTCGAGTACTTCGTCGACTGCGTGCGCGACTGATGGCGACGCACGGACGAATCCGGGCGATGCGTGCGGCGTTGGCCGCGCTCGTCGTCTGGGCGGCAGGGTCGGCAGGGCTGGCGGGAGTCGGGGTCGCGCACGCGGAAGTCGCGGCGGCCGACCCGATCGACGTCGCGATGCGGCAATGCCTCGCGCGGCGCGACCGGTCCTCGCCGGCCGGCCAAATCCAGTGCATGGGTGAAGCGCAGCAGCAGTGGCAGGCCGTGATGGACGGCGCGTACCAGCGCCTGTTGAAGGATGCGCCCGCCGACGCGAAGCGCGGCTGGCAGGACAGCCAGCGCCATTGGCTCACGTGGCGCAAGGACGAAGTGCATCTGCTGAAGGCCGTGTACGACACGACGCGCGGGACGTCGTACGCGATGTCGAGCGCCGACCTGCAACTGCAGCCCGTGCGCGATCGCGCGCTGGCGCTGCGCAGTGCGGCCGATCGCTATGCGCCGCCGCCCGCTGCCGTGCCGGTCGCGGCCACGAGTGGTGCGCAGGGTGGCGCGAGCGATGCCCCGGGTGCGGCCCAGGGTGCGGCCAAACCGAACGCCAAGCCGGCGAATGCGCAGCGCGATCCGGCCGTGCGCCGCGTGCGGCCGTGCGAACAGGATGCCGCGTGCGAGCACGCGCTGTTCGACCTGAACCGCTATTACCAGAAGCTGCGCCGCAAGATGCCCGCGCATTCGGCCGCGACGCTCGTCCGTGCGCAGCGCGCGTGGGTCGGGTTCCGCGATGCGACGGCGCCGCTCGTCGGCGAGGACGGCCGCGTCGACCTGATCGGCGCGCGCATCGCGACGATGAAGCGGCTGTCGGAGACGGCCGGCAACAAGTAAGCGCAATCGCGTAGCCGATGGTTCGGCGACACGTCAAAAAGCAAAACGGGCACCCGAAGGTGCCCGTTTTTCATTTGGCGGCAGCGATTCATGCGGGCCGTTGCGGAGCGTGCCCGCCGAACCACGACGGCACGAGCGCGACCGCATCGTCGAGCGACGCGAGCACGTGCAGGCTCAGCGCGACGATTTCGGGCGTCGGCGCCTTCAGGTCGGGCACGGTGACGACCGATGCGCCCGCACCGGCGGCCGACTGCGCGCCGAAATCGCTGTCCTCGAACGCGACGCATGCGTGTGCCGGCACGCCGAGGCGCTCGGCCGCGAGCCGGTAGACGGCCGGATCGGGCTTGCCGCGCGCGACTTCGTCGCCGCCCGCGATCGCGCGGAAGAACGGCAGCACGCCGACCGCGTCGAGCCGCGCGCGGATCACGTCGCACGCGGACGACGACGCGACCGCGCACGGAATGCCGGCCTGCGCGAGCGTGTCGAGCAGCGCGAACGCGCCGGGCTTCAACGGAAACTTCGGATGCGGTTCGGGCGCCGCGAGCTGCTCGCGCACGCGGGTGCGCACCGCGTCGAACGTATCGGGGTGGCCGATCAGGCGCGCCAGGATGACCTGGCCCTCGGCGAACGAGCGGCCGACGATCTGCAGGTAGTCGGTGGCGGTCAGCGTGACGCCGTGCGCATTCGACACGTCGATCCACGTGTTCATGATGGTCCGCTCGGAATCGACGAGCAGGCCGTCCATGTCGAAGAGCGCGGCGGAAAAGGTCATCGGCGGCATTCGGGAAGCAGGGAAGGCGATGGGCGGCGCGACGGCCGCCCGAATGAAAAACGGACGCCAAAGGCGTCCGTCCGGAACAGCAGGCTTACTGGCCGAGCGCGGCGCGCGCCGCCTTGACCGCCGCACGCACCTGGTCGGGCGCGGTGCCGCCCGGGTGGTTGCGGCTGGCGACCGAGCCCTCGAGCGTCAGGTAGCCGAACACGTCTTCGCCGATCAGGTGCGCGACGTTCGGCAGTTCCTGCTTCATCTCGTCGAGCGTCAGGTCGGCCAGGTCGATGCCGCGGTCGTCGCAGACCTTCACGGCGTGCGCGACGGCTTCGTGCGCATCGCGGAACGGCAGGCCGCGCTTCACGAGGTAGTCGGCGAGGTCGGTGGCGGTCGAGAAGCCCTGCAGCGCGGCCGCGCGCATCGCGTCCGGCTTCACGGTGATGCCGGCAACCATCTCGGCGAAGATCCGCAGCGTGTCGGCGACGGTGTCGACCGTGTCGAACAGCGGTTCCTTGTCTTCCTGGTTGTCCTTGTTGTACGCGAGCGGCTGGCCCTTCATCAGCGTCAGCAGCGCCATCAGGTGGCCGTTCACGCGGCCCGTCTTGCCGCGCGCGAGCTCGGGCACGTCCGGGTTCTTCTTCTGCGGCATGATCGAGCTGCCGGTGCAGAAGCGGTCGGCGATGTCGATGAAGCCGACGCGCGGGCTCATCCACAGCACGAGTTCTTCGGAGAAGCGCGACACGTGCGTCATCACGAGCGCGGAGGCGGCCGTGAATTCGATCGCAAAGTCGCGATCCGACACCGCGTCGAGCGAGTTCGCGCAGATACCGTCGAAGCCGAGCGTCTTCGCCACGGCGTGACGGTCGATCGGGTAGCTCGTGCCGGCGAGCGCGGCCGCGCCGAGCGGCAGGCGGTTCACGCGGGTGCGGCAGTCGCGCATGCGCTCCGCGTCGCGCGAGAACATCTCGACGTACGCGAGCAGGTGATGGCCGAACGTGACGGGCTGGGCGACCTGCAGGTGCGTGAAGCCCGGCATGATCGTGTCGGCGTTCTGTTCCGCGAGGTCGAGCAGCGCGCCGCGCAGGTCGTTCAGCAGGCCGCCGATGCGGTCGATCTCGCCGCGCAGCCACAGGCGGATGTCGGTCGCGACCTGGTCGTTACGCGAGCGGCCCGTATGCAGGCGCTTGCCGGCGTCGCCGATCAGCGCGGTCAGGCGCGCCTCGATGTTCAGGTGGACGTCTTCCAGGTCGAGCTGCCATTCGAATTCGCCGCGCTCGATCTCGCCCTTGATTTGCGCCATCCCGCGTTCGATCGCGGCCAGGTCGTCGGCGCTGATGATCTTCTGCGCGGCGAGCATGTTCGCGTGCGCGAGCGAGCCGGCGATGTCGACGAGCGCGAGGCGCTTGTCGAAAAATACCGACGACGTGTAGCGCTTGACCAGCTCGGACATCGGTTCCGAGAAGCGGGCCGACCAGGCCTCGCCCTTTTTGTGCAGTTGGGACGTCATGGCGATTCTTCGAAGGGAGATTGAGCGGCGTGCGCCGCCGAGGAATCCGGTGATTTTAGCATTCGCGGCCGGGTGTCCGGCACAAGCCCGTCGGGGGCGGGAGCGGCGCGGGCGCTAGCGCGGCGAGCAGGTCAGCGGGCCGATCCGCGGCAGCGTGCCGTCGTCCGGCCGCCGGTACGCGAAGGCAACCGCGCAATCGTGGCCGTTGCCGGAGATTTCCAGGCGGTTGTGCTCGACGAGGCCGTCGACGAACGTGAGGCCGTCGTAGCCGACGATCGTGCGCTGGCCGTTCTCGACGTCGCGGACTTCGAGCCCCGGCGGCAGCGGCGTACCGTCGGGCGCGTGCAGGATGATCGACGCCGCGCTGTAGCGCGACACGGCGAAATGCGCGAGCACGCCGGAGCGCGCCTGTGGCACGACGTCGAGCGTCGTGTCGGCGATGCGCGCATCGGCCGGTAGCGTCGCGCCGTCGATCGCGACGCGATTGTTCTGGTAGGCGTTCAGATCGGGCACCAGCAGGTAGCCGGCGCGGCTGGTCTCGCCGATCAGCCGGTTCTGGTGCAGCACGGGGACGCGCCCCGTATCGGTCGAGACGAGCGCGAAGCTGTCGTCGATGCGGCGCGCCGTCATCAGCCGGCCGTCCATCAGCACGAGCGCGCCGGTGACGTCGACCGACGCGTTGCCGCGCCCGCCGAACGACTGCGCGAGCAGCGTGACCTCGCCGGCGCGGCCGAGATACTGCAATTGACCCTGCCCGTAGCGCAGCGCGGCGCTGGTGCCCGCCTGCACGTTCCAGCCGAAGCCGCCGCCGTAGTCGGGCGGGCGCGTGGCGTTCACCGCGAAGGTCGATTCGCCATTCTGCCGGCCCGCGCTGGCCGAGACCGATGTGTTGCCGCCGAGGCCGATGCTCAGGCTCGCGAAGAAGCCGCGCGTGTCGCGCTGCCGGAAATCCTGGAACGCGCTGACGGTCAGCGAGGTCAGCATGCCGAGATTGACGAGGTACGCGATCGAGCCGATGCGCGATGCATCGATGCCCGGGTACTTGAGGCCGAGATAGCTGAACGACAGCGTCTGCGCGCGCAGGAACGGAAACGACACCGTGATGCGGTCCGAGGCACTCGACACCGGGATCCCTTCGCGCGCACCGAGGTCGCCGTAGCCGCCGAATGCGCGCTGCGTCTGCGCATCGATCGAGAAATGCGGCGTCACGTACTGGTAGCCCAGGCCCACCTGCGCACCGGCGCTGCGCTGCGCGCTGACGGCCAGCGACGCGTTCGCGACGCCGCCGTTGCCGATGCGCGCGAGCACGCCCGCGCCGGCGTTGTAGACGCCGGTCGTCGCTTCCGCGTGCGCCTCGACGGTCAGCCGCTCGCTGATGCCGTAGCGCAGCGAGCCGCTCGCCGCCGGTGTGTGTGCGTAGTCGAACGAGGTGATGCCGTACGCGCGGCGCAGGAAACCCGCCTCGACCGAATAGCTCGCGAGGCCCGGCGCGAGCAGGCGCGTATCGATGTACAGCGGGATCGACGTCGACACCGAGCGGCCCAGCGCGTCGCGCGTGACGACCGTGGCGTTACCCGCGCCGGTGATGCCCGGCACGCTGTTGATCACGAACGGCCCGCCCGGCACGTCGCCGCTGAACTGGCGCACGTTGTTCACGTACAGGTCGACCGACGTCGGCACGACCGCGCTGCCGGACAGCGCCGGTACCGGGAACGTCACGAGATCGGGACGCAGGCCGAAGTTGCTGCGCCATTGCACGCCGCCGATGCGCAGCGAGCGCGTCCACGACAGCGACGACGAGATCGTGTCGCCGAACTGCGTGGTCGTGAGCGTCGCCGGGTTCGAGCGCGTCCACGACGTGTCGTAGCGCAGGTAGCGCTGGCGATCGTCGTACAGGTATGCGATGCCGGTGCTGCTGAAGACGCCGGCCGGGTCGAAGTAGCGCGCCTCGCTCCAGATCGCGAGCGGCGAATGGGCGAGGGTCTGCGCGTAGGCATCGTAGTTCAGCACGAAGCCGCGGCCGGCCGTGGCGGGCGGCGCGGCGGTGAGCGCGCGCGTATCGAACGTGTGCGGAATGCGCAGCGCGTCGGGCACGCGCAGGTCGAGCGTCTGGCGGCTCGTGTCCACGTCGTAGCGCAGCCCCGGAAGCGTGTCGAGCGCGACGAGCGCATTCGACGGCTCGTGCGTGCGGTCGCCCGTCGCGACGCCGAGATCGTTCAGGTCGGCGGAGGCCGCGTAGAGTCGCCCGTCGATCTGCTGGACGCGGGCGATCCGGTGAGTCGGCTCGCCGTTGAGCGACACGTCGAGAAACAGCACGCCGGGTTCGGGGGCCGCCGCGGGGGCGGGCCGCGCGGGTGCCGGCTCGGCGCGTGCCGCGACGGCATGCAGCGCCAGCGCGATCGCGAGGGTGGCAGCGAGCCGCGCGTGTCGCGCGGGGGCGTTGGCCCGGTGGGCATCGCGCGTCGTCGGCACGGGCAGCGTGGCGGGTTCGTGCCCGCGCGTCAGGGTGGCGTCAACTGCGCCTCGACCGGCTGCGCGTTGACGGTTGCCTGCACCTTGACGAACGATGCCGCGCGCGCGTCGAGCCTGAGCGGCCAGCGGCGCGTGCTGCCGGCGAGCGCATAGCCGAGCAGGCCGCGTGCGACCTCGTGAGTGGCGCCTTGCGCGTCGACCAGCCGGACCGCGGAAAGCTGCGCCCGCCGCCCGCCGCGATTGTCGACCGCGAGCCGCAGGCCCTGCGCGTCGCGTTCGACGCGCCACGCGAGACGCGGCGGCGCCGGCATCCCGGGCGGTTCGACGAACACGGGCACCGAATAGCGCAGCCGGATCGTGATGCCGTTTTCGACCGGGGTGCCAGGCGCGGGCAGTTCGTCGATCAGGACGCGATAGCTTTCCTCGGCGGCCGGCGCGTCGAGGGCCGTGCGCACGAGCCGGATCAGCTGCCCGGCGTTCGCGCCGATCTGCAGCAGCGGCGGCGATGCGGCGAGCGCGTCGGTCGGCGTCATCACGTCGTCGCCGTTTTCCTGCGTCCAGCGGTACGTGCGGACCTGGCCGTAGATCGGCCGTCCGCCCGGATTGTCGAGCATGACGCTGGCCGCGGCGGCCGACGGCGGCAGCTCGATCGTCACGGGCGTGATCTGCAGCGTGGCCGCGGATACGGCCGCCGCCGACGCGGCCCACAGCGCGGCGAGCGCGCGCGGAAGGAACGCCACGGGGCGTCAGAAGTAGACGGTGGCGGTGACGGTCGCCTGATAGGTGTCGGGCTTCGGTGTCGCCTGCGCCGGCACCTGGCCGTACACGTTCAGCGACTGCGCGGAACCGGTCCCGGTGCCGCCGACCGTGTCCGTTCCCTGTGTGTTGCCCCAGACCGTGGCGTGCCCCGAATCCTGGTAGATCTGGTAGCCGACCGTCGTGCTCGTGTTGCCGCTTGCGGTGCCGGCCATCAGCCGGCTGGCGACCGTCGAGCCCGTGACGGCGCCCGCATCGAGCCCGACGTTGTACGGCGTCGAGTTCGTGCAGGTGACGGACAGGGTGGTCTGCTGGCTGATCGTCGACGCGAGCACGCCGGTCGTGCCGAATGCGAGCGGGTTGGCGGCGATCGTGCAGTTCGCCTGGATCGTCAGCGTGACGTTGAACTGGGCGGTGGCGTTGCCGTTCGAGTAAGTGGCGGCGACGGTAACGGGTTGCAGCGCCGGTGCGAATGCGAAGGCGGTCGCGAGCGCAGCGGAAAGGACACGACGTCGGGTAGCGTTCATTGTGGTTATCTCCAGCCGTTCAAGGGGTGTCGCCCGGCTCGCGGGTGGCCTCCCGCGTTGTGCCTGCCGTGCCGACGGAACTGCGCTGTCGTTGACGGAAGACTACTCCACGCTTTCGGGCGCCGGCAATGGTGAAAATGCCGAAGCGGCAGGTTTTGTGCCGGATTCCTGATAGATTGCTGTGGGCGGCTTGACCTGGATCAAGAATCGGCGCGAACGACGCAGTACGCGGCCGGCTACCATCGAGGGGCGCGTGGCCTGGCGACGGTTGTCGCGGGGCGAGCGTGCTTACGGGGAAAACCATGGCGGATGAGCGATTCGACACGGCGCGCGGCTGGCTGCGCATGCTGTCGTGCCTGCTGCTGGTCGTGGCGCTCGGCGCGCCGTGGGCGTCGGCACGCGCGGATGCCTGTTCGGTCACGCCACCGGCGCCGAGCTTCGGCTCCGTCAGCCCGATCCGGCTGCTGGCCGTCACGACCACCAGCACGATGACCGTCAACTGCACGTGGGATGTGCTGAGCCTGAACACGGGCGTGCTCGTCTGCGTGAACCTCGGCGGCACGAGCCCGCGCTACCTGAGCAACGGGACGAACCAGATGCAGTACGACCTGTACCAGGACTCCGGTTACTCGCAGGCGTGGGGTTCCGTCAGCGCCGGCACCACGCCGATCTCCGTGACGTTGCAGAAACCGTTGCTCGGCACCAGCGCGAGCGCGAATATCACCATCTATGGCCGCGTCACGGCCAACCAGCCGACCGTGCCGACCGTGAACAACAGCAGCACCGTCTACACCCAGAGCTTCAGCGGCAACCAGGCGACCTACAGCCAGAGCTTTTCGCTGCTCAGCATCCTGCCGACGCTGACCTGCGCGGCGCAGTCGGCGGCCGGCACGGTGAGCTTCTCCGCCACGGCCACGGTCGCCAACGACTGCATCATCACCGCGACCGGCGTCGCGTTTCCGGCCACCGGCGTATTGACGTCTCCGCTGGCAGCGGCCGGGTCGATCAATGCGCGCTGCACGAACGGCGACGCGTTCCAGATTGCGCTGAACGGCGGCAGCAGCGGCAACGTCGCCGCACGCACCATGTCGCGTACGGGCGGCGGCGGGTCGGTCGGCTATCAGCTTTACGCGGACGGCGGCTATACGACGCCATGGGGCGACGGTACCGGCGGCACGTCGATGGCGACGGGGTCGGGCAGCGGATTCAGCCAGACGATACCCGTGTACGGGCGCGTGCCCGCGCAGACAACCCCCGCGCCGGGCAACTACAGCGATTCGATTACTGCAACGATCAGCTTCTGAGTTGCGTCAGTCGCGCACCAGCACCACCAGCTTCAGGTCTTCGCGGTGCGCGGGCTTCAGCGTGATCTGCTGGTACACGAGGCGGCCGTCGGCCGGATGGTCGAATTCGCGCAGGCCGCCTTCTCGTTCGAACACGTCCTGCGATGCCCAGTACTGCGCGAACGCATCGCTGCCGGCGGTCAACGCGTCGATCAGCGCGCGCGTGGGCGCATCGGTCAGGTGACGGATCGAATCGGCGCGGAATTCGGCCGCGAGCCGCCGCGCGCGGGTTTCCCAGTCGACGATCAGCGTGCGCGCGGCCGGCGACATGAACGTGAAGCGCAGCAGGTTGCGATCGTGCTCGCCGTCGAGCCAGCCGGAGAACAACGCGGCGGCCGGCGTGTTCCATGCGAGTGCGTTCCATTGACGGTCGAGCACGTACGCGGGCGTCGCGATTGCCGCGACGGTCGCGGCGAGCGTCGGCGGCAGGTCGCCACCCGCGACGTCGGGCTCGGCCGGGTCGCGCTGCGCGGCCAGCTCGAACAGGTACGCGCGCTCGGCCTTCGACAGTTGCAGCGCGACGGCGATTCGCGCGAGCGCGTCGGCGGAGGCCGACACCGGGCGACCCTGTTCGATCCACGTGTACCAGGTCGGGCTGACGCCGCACAGTTGCGCGACTTCCTCGCGCCGCAACCCCGGCGTGCGGCGGCGCGGGCCGGGCGGCAGGCCGACGGCCTGCGGCGACAGCCGCTCGCGGTGGGCGCGGATGAATTCGCCGAGTGCACGGGCGGGCGTGGCGTCGAGCGGCGGGACGGGGGTGGAGGACGGATGGTTCATGCGGAAACGGCGAAATGGAAGCGGGGACGCGGCAACGATCAGACAGGTGTATCGAATACCAGAATAACTGCTTAACTTGTACTGGTACAAACGCAGGCCTATTGTAGCGGCTCGCGCGCTGGCAGGGCAGCGAGCGTCCCACAAAACGCGTTGCATGGGGCCGGAGCAGGCGCTGATGCGTCTGTCGCACCGGCAACGGTACAAAGGAGCGAACGATGAAACACCACGATCAGGTCGCCGACGCATTCGGCACGACGGCCGCCGCCTATCTGACGAGCACGGTCCACGCGACGGGCGCCGATCTGCAGACGCTCGCCGACGCAGTGCGCGCGACGCCCGACGCCGCGGTGCTCGATCTCGGCTGCGGCGCCGGCCATGCGAGCTTCGCGGTCGCGCCGCACGTGCGCGACGTGGTCGCCTACGATCTCGCCGCGCAGATGCTCGCGACCGTCGACGCGGCCGCGCGCGAGCGCGGGCTCGCGAACATCCGCACGCAGCAGGGCCCGGCCGAGCAACTGCCGTTCGAGACGGCGACGTTCGACTGGGTCGTGAGCCGGATGAGCGCGCACCACTGGCACGACATGCGCGCGGCGCTCGCCGAGGTGCGCCGCGTGCTGAAACCGGGTGGCCGTGTGCTGATGATCGACATCGCCGGCAACGAGCATCCGCTTCTCGATACGTACCTGCAGGCCGCGGAAGTGCTGCGCGACGCGTCGCACGTGCGCGATTACCGGGCGGACGAATGGCTCGCGATGTTCCGCGACGCCGGCTTCGACGCGCACGTGCACAGCCGCTGGCGGCTGCCGATCGATTTCGATACGTGGGTTGCGCGCATCCGCACGCCGGCCGACAGCGTCACCGGCATTCGCGCGCTGTGGGCGCATGCGCCGGACGAGGTGCGCGGCTACTACGCGGTGCAGCCCGATGGCTCGTTCGAGCACGACGCACTGCTGATCGATGCGCACTGAGCGCGAGGTGTGCCGCCGCGGTTTCGCCCGCGCATGAAAAAAGCCGCGATACGCACCATTGCGTATCGCGGCTTTCGTTATCCGGGCCGGCGCGGAACCGCCCCGCGCCGCAGGCGGATCAGCCCGTGTTGCGCAGGCCGGCCGCGATCCCGTTGATCGTCAGGTGAATCCCGCGGCGCAGCCGCGCGTTCGTATCGCCCGCGCGGTGACGCTTGATCAGCTCGACTTGCAGGTGGTTCAGCGGATCGAGATACGGGAAGCGGTTCTTGATCGAGCGCGCGAGCAGCGGGTTGGTCGCGAGGCGGCCTTCGTGCCCGGTGATTTCCGCCAGCGCCTGCGACGTGCGCTCCCATTCCGCGACGATCCGCTCGAACACGTGCTTGCGCAGCTTGCGATCGGAAACGAGCTGCGCGTAGCGCGACGCGACCGCGAGGTCGGTTTTCGCGAGCACCATGTCCATGTTCGACAGCAGGTTCGCGAAGAACGGCCAGGTCTTGTTCATCTTCTTCAGCAGCGCGACGCGCTTCGTGCGCTCGGCGTCGTCCTGCGCGCCGTCGAGATACGCACTCACCGCGCTGCCGAAGCCGTACCAGCCGGTCAGCAGCAGCCGGCACTGGCCCCACGAGAAGCCCCACGGAATCGCGCGCAGGTCTTCGATCTTGCGCTGCTTCGGATCCTGCAGCTTGCGCGAAGCCGGGCGGCTGCCGATGTTCAGCTCGGCGATCTCGGTGATCGGCGTCGACGAGAAGAAGTAGTCGGTGAAGCCCGGGGTTTCATAGACGAGCGCGCGGTACGCGGCCATCGCCGAATCGGACAGCGTCTGCATCGCGGCCTCGAACGCCGGCAACTGCGCGGGCGCGTTGTTCTGCGGCAGGAGCGTCGCCTCGAGCGTCGCGGCGACGACCGTCTCGAGGTTGCGGCGGCCGATCTCCGGGTTCGCGAACTTGCTCGCGATCACCTCGCCCTGTTCGGTCAGGCGGATCTGGCCGTTCACGGTGCCCGGCGGCTGCGACAGGATCGCCTGGTAGGTCGGGCCGCCGCCACGGCCGACCGTGCCGCCTCGGCCGTGGAACAGGCGCAGCGTGATCTTGCGGTCGCGGAACAGGTCGACGAGCGCGAGTTCCGCGCGATACAGCTCCCAGTTCGACGTGAGGAAGCCGCCGTCCTTGTTGCTGTCCGAATAGCCGAGCATCACTTCCTGTTCGGCGCCCTGGTGCGCGATCAGCGCGTCGATGCCCGGCAGTGCGAAGTATTCGCGCATGATGCGCGCGGCGTCGCGCAGGTCGGGAATCGTCTCGAACAGCGGGATCACCATCAGGCTGTTCTTCGCATCGCCGCCCGGCACGCCGAGCGCGCCGTCGAGCAGGCCCGTCTCCTTCTGCAGCAGCAGCACCTCGACGAGGTCGCTGACGGTTTCCGTATGCGAAATGATGTAGTTGCGCACCGCGCGTGCGCCGAATTGCGCGCGGACTTCGCGCGCCTTCTCGAACACGCCGAGTTCGCTCTGCGCGAGCGCCGAGTATTCGAAGTACGGCGAGCGCAGCGGACGCGGATCGGCGAGCGCGGCGAGCAGCACGCGCAGCTTGTCTTCCTCGGCGAGCGCCGCGTAGTCGGCCTCGACGCCCGCGCGTGCGAACAGTTCGGCGACTACGGCTTCGTGGATGTCGGAGCTCTGGCGCAGGTCGATGCTCGCGAGATGGAAGCCGAACACTTCGGCCGCGCGTACGAGCGGCGCGAGGCGCGGCGCGGCGAGCGACGTGCCGTGGTGTTCGTCGAGCGACGCGGTCAGCACCTTCAGGTCGGCGACGAACGCTTCGGAATCCGCATACGGGGTCGCGCGCACGGGCGCCGCGCCGCGGCCTGCGCTGCGCACCGGCACCGTGCCTTCGCCGAGACGCACGCGCGCGCTTGCGGCGAGGCGCGTGTAGATGCCGATCAGCGCACGGCGATACGGCTCGTCGACGCGATGCGGCGACTGGTCGGGGGACGCTGCTGCGAGCGCTTTCACGGCGTCGTTCGCGCCGACGAGCAGGTTCGACACCGACAGCTCGGCGCCGAGCTTGTGCACCTGTTCCAGATAGTGCTCGAGGATCACCGCGGCCTGGCGGTTGATTGCTTCTTCGAGCGTCGGTGCGGTCACGTTCGGGTTGCCGTCGCGGTCGCCGCCGATCCAGCTGCCCATCTGGAAGAACGCGGGTACGCGCGCCGACAGGCCGTGCTCGGCGAGTGCGGCCTCGATGTCGCCGTACAGCGCGGGCAGCTCGTCGAGGAACGTCGCGCGGTAGTACGACAGCGCGTTCTCGATTTCGTCGCCCACCGTCAGGCGCGCGTCGCGCAGCATGCGGGTCTGCCACAGCGCGGTGACGCGGGCGCGCAGCATCGATTCGTTGTACTGGCGCTCGCGGCCGGTCAGTTCCTGGTCGCGTTCGGCGAGCAGGCGCGCGATGTCGTGCTGTGCGTCGAGGATGCTCTTGCGCTGCACTTCGGTCGGGTGCGCGGTCAGCACCGGCACGATCAGCGCATCGTCGAAAAAGCGCTGCAGCAGGCGCTTCGACGCGTTGCCGGTCGTCTTCAGTTGTTCGAGCGCGTACGCGACCGTGCCGGGCTGCGACGCGGAGCCGGCCAGCGCGTGGATGCGGCGGCGGCGATTGTGGTGGCGGTCTTCCGCGATATTCGCGAGATGCGAGAAATAGCTGAACGCGCGCACGACGCTCACCGTCTGCTCCGGCGTCAGCTTGCGCAGCTTCTTCTCGAGCGTCTGCGCGGCTTCGCTGTCGTCCTCGCGGCGGAACTTGACCGCGGTCTGGCGGATCGTTTCGACGACGTCGAACACGGTGTCGCCTTCCTGCTCACGCACGACGTCGCCGAGCAGGCGGCCGAGAAAGCGGATGTCGTCGAACAGCGGGCCGTCCTTGTCTTCGCGCGTGCGCGTGCCGGACTTCGGCGCGGCGGCCGTGCGGGCCGCGGTGCGGGCAGCCGGGCCGGCGGCTTTCGCCGTGCGTTTTGTCTGACGTATCGGGTCTTTCGGTTTCGTTGCCGTTTTCGCACGGCCGTTCGCGGCGGTGGCGACGGTGTCCGTCGAGGCGTCGGAGGAGGACAGGGCAGCATTGCGGCGCGCCGTACGCGCCGATCCGGAAGACTTCACGATGGGTTTCCTTGGGAAAGCTCGAGTCAAAAGGAACTGCGGAAACTGCGAAACTGCGGTCAAGCAACCAGCTACGTGCGGCACATTCGCACATCGGCGCCGCGACCCGCGTGGCGGCAGGCCGGGCGCAGGCTCCAGGCCCGGGCGGGCAGGGGCGTGCGTGCTACCATTGTTCGATCTTCAATCCCGTCCTTCGATGTTCCAGCAATGAATTCCGAGACCCCTGCGGCCGGGCCGCAACAGGCACAGCTGCCCGCGACGTTGACGATTGCTTCGCGCGAGAGCCGCCTGGCGATGTGGCAAGCCGAACATGTGCGTGATGCGCTGCGCAAATTATATCCAGCTTGTGACGTGAACATCCTCGGGATGACGACGCGCGGCGACCAGATTCTCGATCGCACGCTGTCGAAGGTCGGCGGCAAGGGCCTGTTCGTGAAGGAACTGGAGGCCGCGCTGGCCGACGGCCGCGCCGATCTCGCCGTGCATTCGCTGAAGGACGTGCCGATGGCGCTGCCCGACGGCTTCTCGCTCGCCGCGATCATGGAGCGCGAAGACCCGCGCGATGCATTCGTGTCGAACGACTACGCGTCGCTCGACGCGCTGCCGGCCGGCGCCGTGGTCGGCACGTCGAGCCTGCGCCGCGAGGCGATGCTGCGCTCGCGCTATCCGCACCTGGAAGTGCTGCCGCTGCGCGGCAACCTCGATACCCGCCTGTCGAAACTCGACCGCGGCGACTACGCGGCGATCATCCTCGCGGCTGCCGGCCTGAAGCGCCTCGGCCTCGAAACGCGGATCCGCGCGTTGCTCGACGTCGAGGCGAGCCCGCCCGCCGCAGGCCAGGGCGCGCTCGGCATCGAGATCGCATCGCACCGCAGCGACGTCGCCGCGTGGCTCGCACCGCTGCACGACCCGCAGACCGCGCTCGCGGTCGAGGCCGAGCGGATGGTGTCGCGCGCGCTCGGCGGCAGCTGCGAGGTGCCGCTCGCCGCGCACGCGGTGTGGCGCGCGGGCGAACTGTACCTCACCGGCCGCGTGTCGACGACCGACGGCAAGCGTGTGCTGACGGCCGAGGAGTGCGGGGCCGTCGTGACCGTCGCCGATGCGCTCGCGCTCGGCCGCGCCGTGTCCGACGAACTCGAGGCGCAAGGCGCGCTCGACATCGTCCAGGCGCTGCTCGCGGGCTCGCCGCCCGCCGGCAAGGGCGACGCCTGATGGCGGGCGGCGCGCGCGCGTTCACCGCTGTCCTGACGCGCCCGGACGGCCAGTCCGGCGCGCTTGCGTCGCAACTGGCCGAGGCCGGTTGCGACGTGCTCGAATTCCCGTTGATCGACATTGCGCCGGTCGACGATCCGGCGCCGCTCGACGCGGCGTTCGCGGCGCTCGCCGACTACACACTGGTGATTTTCGTGTCGCCGAACGCGATCGACCGCGCGCTCGCGCAGTACGGCGCGATCTGGCCGAACGCGCTGCCGGTCGGCGTGGTCGGGCCCGGCAGCGTCGCCGCGCTCGAGCGTCACGGCATCGCGGCGCCCGCGCATCGCGTGATCGCGCCGCAGGCGCCGGCCGACGGTGGCGTGCCCCATTACGATTCGGAAAGCCTGTTCGCGTGCATCGAGACCGCATTCGGCGGCGCGCAGGCGCTGGCGGGCAAGCGCGTGCTGATCGTGCGCGGCGACGGCGGGCGCGAATGGCTCGCCGACCGGTTGCGCGAGGCCGGCGCGGACGTCACGCTCGTCGCCGCGTACCGGCGCGTCGTGCCCGATCCGCGCGTCGGCGCGTGGGAGCGCGTGCACGCGCTGCTCCACGGCGAGCCGCATGCGTGGCTCGTCACGAGCTCGGAAGGCGTGCGCAACCTGCACGAACTCGCGCGGTCGCACCTGAACGACGCCGAGATCGACGCGCTGAAGCACGCGCCGCTCGTGACGCCCCATCCGCGGATCGAGCAGACCGCGCGTTCATTGGGTTTTGATAGGATTACGCTGACCGGCGCGGGCGATGAGCGCATCGTCCGCGCGTTTCGAACGATGGCCGACGAGGCCGTCCAACCGGCGACAGCCGCACCGGTGACTAAACGCATGACAGATACCAACGATTCCAAAAGCGTCGCTTCCCAGCCGGCCGCTGCATCCGCACCGCCGTCCCGTCCCGCCTATATGGGCGCCGAACCGCCTGCGCGCCGCGGCGGCAGCGCGGTGCTGTGGTTCGTCGTCGTCGTGCTCGGCTGCGCGGCGGGCGTCGGCGGCTACGCGCTGAACCGCAAGATCGACAGGCTCGACGGCACGTTCGTCACGCGCCAGAAGGCGCTCGATGCGCAGACCGCCGAGACGCGCCTGAAGACCGAGCAGGCGCTCGCGAGCACGCACCAGGTCGACACGCAGCTCGCGCAGCTCGACGGCAAGCTCGCCGACGCGCAGAGCGCGCAGCAGGCGCTGCAGCAGCAATATCAGGACCTGTCGCGTAACCGCGATGCGTGGATGCTCGAGGAAGTCGACCAGATGCTGTCGAGCGCGAGCCAGCAGCTTCAGCTGACCGGCAACACGCAGCTCGCGCTGATCGCGCTGCAGAACGCCGACGCACGCCTCGCAACGTCGCAAAGCGCGCAGGCCGTCACGGTGCGCAAGGCGCTCGCGCTGGACATCGAGAAGCTGAAGGCCGCACCGGCGGCCGACCTCACGGGCCTTGCGATCAAGCTCGACGATGCCATTGCGAAGATCGACGCGCTGCCGCTGTCCGGCGAGGCGATCGTCCCGCACGAAGCGCCGAAGGCCGCACCGGCCGACGCCGCGTCGTCGGCCGTGGCCGGCGAGCCGCGCTGGAAGGTGTGGTGGCATGACTTCTCGGCCGGCCTTGGCCAGCAGTTGAAGGGGCTCGTGCAGGTGCGTCGCATTGACAACGCGGACGCGATGCTCGCGTCGCCCGACCAGGGCTCCTTCGTGCGCGAGAACGTGAAGCTGCGCCTGCTGACCGCGCGCCTGTCGCTGCTCGCGCGCAACGACAGCGCGATGAAGGCCGACCTGCACGCTGCGCAGGCGTCGCTCGGGAAGTATTTCGACCAGGCCTCGAAGGATACGCAGACCGTCGAGGATCTGCTCAAGCAGGTTGACGGCGCATCGCTGACGGTTGCGGTGCCGAACCTGAACACGAGCCTGAACGCCGTTCAGCAGTTCAAGAGCCGGGGGTAACGATGACGCTTCGAGGAATCGTCTGGCTCGCGGTCCTGTTCGCGATCGCCGCTGCGCTCGCCACGGTTGGCCGTTTCGACGCGGGGCAGGTGCTGCTCGTCTATCCGCCGTACCGGATCGACGTGTCGCTGAACCTGTTCGTGATCGCCATCGTCGTGCTGTTCATCGTCGTGTATGCGCTGCTGCGCATCGTGCGCAACATCTGGCGCATGCCGCAGCGGGTCGCCGCGTATCGGGCGCGTTCGCGCAACGAGAAGGCGCAGGCATCGCTGCGCGACGCGATCGCGAACCTGTACGCAGGCCGCTTCTCGCGCGCGGAGAAGGCCGCGCGTGAAGCGCTGTCGGTCGATGCGAACCAGGGCGCGGCGAGTCTCGTCGCGGCCACCGCTGCGCACCGGATGCACGAGTACACGCGCCGCGACGACTGGCTGTCGAAGGTCGACGCGCCGGAATGGCAGGACGCACGGCTGCTCGCCGCGGCCGACATGCGCGCGGATGCACGTGATGCCGACGGTGCGCTCGCCGCGCTGGCCGACCTGCAGGCGGGCGGCAAGCGCATCCATGCGCAGCAGGTTGCGCTGCGCGCGCAGCAGCAGCTGAAGAACTGGGCCGAGGTGCTGAAGCTGGCGAAGGCGCTCGAGAAGCGCGAGGCGCTGCATCCGGCCGCGGCCGTGCGGCTGCGTCAGCAGGCTGCGGAAAACCTGCTGCGTGAACGCCGGCACGACCCGGATGCACTGCTCGAGGTATGGCAGTCGCTGTCGCCGGTCGAGCGCCAGTCGCCGCGTCTCGCCGATCTCGCCGCCGATCTGCTCGTCCCGCTCGAACGCCGCAACGAAGCGCGCCGCATCGTCGAAGACGCGCTCGCGCACAACTGGGATGCGCGCCTGCTGCGCCGTTATCCGGACACGGCCGGCGCCGATGCGCTGCCGCTGATCCAGAAGGCGGAAGGGTGGAAGAAGGATCACCCGGAGGATGCCGACCTGCTGTTCGCGCTCGGCCGCCTGTGCCAGCAGCAGCAACTGTGGGGCAAGGCGCAGTCGTTCCTCGAATCGGCACTGAAGCTGGCCGACAACGAGGCGCTGAAGGTGCGCGCGCATCGCGCGCTCGCGCGACTGTTCGAGCATCTCGGCGAAACCGACAAGGCTGCGAAGCATTACCGCGAAAGCGCGCTCGCGATTACGGTGGTCTGACGCGGGTGGCGTGGCCGCCTGATGCAGGCGGCTCGCGCAACTTGCGCAACAAAAGCCCCGAATGCCGGAAGGCCTTCGGGGCTTTTGTTCGTCCGGGGTGAGCCTGGATGACGCGTCACGCGCCGAGCTTGCGCAGCAGATCCCCCTCGTTCGAGACGAACCACACCGAGGTACCGCGATTGGACTCGCGAACGAGCGCGCGAAGCGCTTCGCTGCGCGCGAGCCGGTGGTCGATTTCACCGACCACGCCGAGCCGGACGCCGTAGTTGACGAGCTTCTGCAACACGGCGCCTGCGAGGCCGCTTTCGAGCCGGTAGAAATCATCGTGCAGCGCGTCGGCGGGCACCGCGACCCAGTCGGCTTCATGCTCGTGCGCGAGCGCAACGAGGTCGAGCGCATCGCTTTCGCGTTGTACCAGGCCGGCGGCGGGATCGCGGACCAGCACACGGTGGCCGGCTGCCTGGACGATTCGGTGGTGCATGCGGGTTGGCTCCGTCGACATGAGAAATGCGAGCACGGTGTCGCGCTGCCCGCGGATGAAGTGGTATTGATCCGGAAGAAACAGGACCTGCGCGTGCGGCACGAGACGCGTCAGGCGATCGCGCGTCTCGCGCGAATCGAGCATGACGTCGCGACCGCCGACGATCGCCATGACGGGCGTGGACAGCGTGCGCAGCGCGCCGTCGCCGAACACCGGGATCGCTTCGAGGCGCGGCCGGAAGCCGCGATCCACGGCGCGCATGAGCGCGAACGTGTCGCGCTCGGCCGGCGTCGATGCGGGCGGCAGGCGGCCGAGCACGCGCCGTCGCACGCCGGCGCGCCCGACATCGCCGAGCAGTAACAGCGGCAGCGCCCACCACAGAAACGGTTTCTGCCGGCCGATGCCGGACGGGCAAAGCAACGCAAGCCGCGTGACGCGCGCCGGCCGCCGCAACGCGAAATCGAGCGCGGTTCGCGCACCGAGCGAGATGCCGACGAACGCGGCGCGTGACACGCCCAGGCCGTCGAGTACGTCGTCGAGCCACTGCGCGTACGCGTCGCTCGCGAGCGGTGGCCGCGACGGGGCGCTGGGTCCCGCTTCGCCGATCACGTCGATCGCGTAGAGCCGGAAATGCTTCGACCCTTCGCCCGCGTAGTGCTGCCAACTCGCCGCTGTCGTCTGCGCGCCGTGGATCAGTACGACCGGCGGCGCGTGCTCCGGACCGCAGGCAATCACATGCGTGGTGCCATGGCGCGTCTGCACGGTGATGCGCCGATGTCCAGCCGGCCAGTGCGACAGCGCAGCCTCGTAAGCCGAGCGAATCGCGCGGGCGTGGCGGGGCGACCTGACGATCGCGCTCATGTCCCGCTTTGCTGCAACAGTGCCTCGACCGACGACATCAGCGCGGCCGTGTCGGCCGGCGTTGCGGCAACGATGATCTTGACCAGGCTGCCGGCGGGATCGAACGTGACGTCGATTCGCACCGGGTCGACATACGACGTGCGGCCGGATGCCATCGCATGCAGCGACCGCGACAGGTACTGGTGCAGCGACTGCGATGCGTCCGGAATGTCGACGATGCTGGTGACGCGCACCGCACGCGGCATGGGCGCGGCCGGCTTCGTTTGCGCGAACGCGGCGAGGTCGGCGTCGAGGATGCGGTATGCACGGCCGACCCGCGTTGCGGGCAGCTTGCCCTCGCGGATGAAGCGCAGGACGGTCTTCGGGTGGAGACGCAGGCGGGCGGCGGACTCTTCGATGGTATGGAGCATGTTCGGCCAGTGGTGCTCAAAATGTTCCTTATTGTTCCATGGTAAACGGATTAATAGGGAGCATTTTTGCGGCGGGAAAGTCATCGTTTGCGGGATACCGAACCCGTATCGCTCAGGCGGTGCGTGCGCGGAAGCAGAAACGCCCCGCCGGCCGGAGCGGTTCCGGCCAGCGGGGCGTTTCGGGTGTCGGTCGGTTATCGGCCGGAGGACGTCATGCGTTCAGGGTTACTTGTCGACCAGTCGCTTCGGCACTGACAATGCCAACAGCCCGCCGAGCACGAGAAACCCGGCGAGCATGTACATGCCGGAATCGTTGGCGCCCGT
This sequence comes from Burkholderia lata, assembly GCF_000012945.1. NCBI lineage: Bacteria > Pseudomonadati > Pseudomonadota > Betaproteobacteria > Burkholderiales > Burkholderiaceae > Burkholderia > Burkholderia lata. The sequence continues at coordinate 2,854,077 of NC_007510.1, read as the reverse complement.
TGCCTGCTTGAGCCAGCCCATCATGTACGGGCTGAGGAAGCCGGCGAGGTTGCCGATCGAGTTGATCATCGCGATGCCGGCCGCGGCCGCCGTGCCGCCAAGGAACGCGGTCGGCAGGCTCCAGAACAGCGGCAGCGTCGTCAGGATGCCGATCGTCGCGAGCGTGAGGCCGAGCATCGCAAGCGCGGTCTGGTGCGCCCAGATCACCGACAGGACGAGCCCGAGCGCACCGATTGCGGCCGGAATCGCGACGTGCCAGCGGCGTTCGCGGTGCCGGTCCGCGCTGCGTGCGATCAGGATCATCGCGACCACTGCGGCCGCATACGGAATCGCGGACAGCAGGCCGATCGTGAACGTGTCGGTCACGCCGGTGGCCTTGATGATCGTCGGCAGCCAGAAGCCGACGCCGTAGAGCCCCATCACGAACGAGAAGTAGATCAGCGCCATCAGCCACACGCGCGGGCTCGACATCACGGCGCCGAGCGGCAGGTCTTCCTTGGTGGCTTCTTCAGCATCGACGTTGCGCGTGAGCAGTGCCTTTTCGTCGTCGGTCAGCCAGTTCGCCTTCTCGATCCGCTCGTCCAGCTTGAGGAACACGACCACGCCGACCAGCACCGACGGGATCCCCTCGAGCAGGAACAGCCATTGCCAGCCGTGCCACCCGCTGATGCCGTCGAACGCTTTCAGGATGAAGCCCGAGAGCGGCCCGCCGATCACGCCGGACAGCGCGACGGCCGTCATGAAGAACGTCGTCATCCGGCCGCGCCGGTGCGCGGGATACCAGTAGGTGAGGTAGAGGATCACGCCGGGGAAGAAGCCCGCTTCAGCGACGCCGAGCAGGAAGCGCATCACGTAGAACATCGTGGGCGTCGTGACGAACATCGTCAGGATCGAGATCACGCCCCACGTCGCCATGATGCGTGCGATCCACACGCGCGCGCCGACCTTGTGCAGGATGATGTTGCTCGGCACTTCGAAGAGGAAGTAGCCGAAGAAGAAGATCCCGGCGCCGAGCCCGTAGACGGTGTCGCTGAGGTTCAGGTCGCTCGCCATCTGCAGCTTCGCGAACCCGACGTTCACGCGGTCGAGATACGCGACCACGTAGCACAGCAGCAGGAGCGGCACGAGCCGCCACGACACCTTGCGGTAGGTTGCTTCCTCGAATGCGCCGGACGAGCCCGGCAGCGACTGCGTCGATGTTGCCATGTTGTCTCCTGTCGATCAAAGTTAGCGCTTTAGCGGTTACTTGGGTCCCATGCTTCGCGGTCGATCAAAGTTAGCGCTTTAGCGGTTACTTGGGTCCCATGCTTCGCGGTCGATCAAAGTTAGCGCTTTAGCGGTTACTTGGATCCCATGCACCGCTGTCCTTATAGTTGGCCGGGACCGGCGTATCAGTGGCAGGCCCGGTTTCGTGCGAAGCAGTGCGTGGATGCCGTGCCTGCCGAAGAATCCCGGCTCGGCGCGTGAACAGCCCGGTGCGGCTAGATGCAGCGCCCGCCGTCGACTTCGAGGCAGACGCCCGTAATGAATTCGGCTTCGTCGGATGCGAGGTAAAGCGCGGCGTTCGCGATGTCTTGCGGTGTCGAGAAGCGGCCGAGCGGGATCGTCGCGAGGAACCGGCTGCGGTTCTCGGGGGTATCCTCGCAGCCCATGAATTCGGTCATCAACGCCGTTTCGCCGAGCACGGGGTTGATGCAGTTCACGCGGATACGATCTGCGCCGAGTTCGGCCGCGAGCGACTTGCTTGCGGTGATCATCGCGCCCTTCGTGCTGTTGTACCAGACGAGGCCCGGCCGAGGCCGTACGCCGGCCGTCGACGCGACGTTCACGAACACGCCGCCGCCCTGTTCGCGGAAGTACGGCACGAAGGTCTGCACGCACCAGAACAGGCTCTTCATGTTGACCGCGTACACGCGGTCGAATTCGGCTTCCGTCACGTCGAGCACCGGCTTGTTGCGGTGCGTGGTGCCTGCGTTGTTCACGACGATCTGCACCGCGTGGAAATCGTCGAGCGTGGCCTGCAGCAGTGCGTGCCAGTCGTCCTGCTTCGACACGTCGCCGGCCACCGCGATGGCCTTGCCGCCCGTGAGCGCGATTTCGCTCGCGACGCGCTCGGCTGCCGCGCCGTTCAGGTCGTTGACGACGACGTTCGCGCCTTCGCGCGCATACGTCTTCGCGATGCCTTCGCCGAACCCCGAACCACCGCCCGTGACGATTGCCGTCTTGCCGCTCAACCGCATGGTGTGTCTCCTGTGCTGGATATGAGTGTCGTCGTGCTTCGGCACGCGACCGGGCGCTGCCGGTCGTATGCCGCATGCTGCTTGCGGCGTGATCAGCCGTGCCGGATCGCAATCGTTTTCAGCATTGTGAAGCCGTACAGTGCCTCGAAGCCTTTCTCGCGGCCATGCCCCGAGTGGCCGACACCGCCGAACGGCAGTTCGACACCGCCGCCCGCGCCATAGTTGTTGATGAACACCTGGCCCGCCCGCAGGCGCCGTGCGAGACGCATCTGGCGTGCGCCGTCGCGCGTCCAGATGCCCGCGACTAGGCCGTACGGCGTGCCGTTCGCCAGCGCGACGGCTTCGTCTTCGTCGACGAAACGCATCGCGGCGAGCACGGGGCCGAACACTTCCTCCTGTGCGAGCCGGTGTGACGGCGGTACGTCGCGCAATAGCGCGGGCGCCTGGTAGAAGCCGCTTTCGGGCGCGTCGGCGACGACCTGCCCGTGCGCGGCCATCGGAATGCCGTCATGCTGCGCGTCGGACAGGAAATCCCACACGCGCTGTTGCTGCTTCGCGTTGATCAGCGGGCCGCAGTCGAGGTCGGCGCGGCTCGGGCCGACGCGCAGCCCGTTGAATGCGGTGGCGAGGCGCTCGACGAGCGGCTCGTACACCGCGCGCTCGATCAGCACGCGGCTGCCGGCCGAGCAGGTCTGTCCGCCGTTCTGCACGATCGCGGACACGAGCACGGGCAGCGCCGCTTCGAGATCGGCGTCGGCGAACACGATCTGCGGCGACTTGCCGCCGAGTTCGAGCGTGACGGGTACGTGATTCTCGGCCGCCATCTGCGTGACCAGCTTGCCGGTGGCCGGTGAACCCGTGAACGAGATGTGGTCGATGCCTGGATGGCGCGCGAGCGCGGCACCGGCTTCATGGCCATAGCCGGTGACGATGTTGAGCGCGCCGGCCGGCAGCCCGGCCTCGACGGCCAGCTCGGCGACGCGCAGCAACGACAGGCACGCATCCTCGGCCGGCTTGACGACGCAGGCGTTGCCGGCCGCGAGCGCGGCGCCGACGCTGCGCCCGAAGATCTGCATCGGGTAGTTCCACGGCACGATGTGGCCCGTGACGCCGTGCGGCTCGCGCACCGTCAGCACCGTGTAGCCGGCTTGATAGGGGAGGGTTTCGCCGTGCAGCTTGTCGGCGGCGCCTGCGTAGAACTCGAAGTAGCGCGCGAGCGCGGCTGCGTCGGCACGTGCCTGCTTCAGGGGCTTGCCGGTGTCGCGCGCCTCGATCGCGGCGAGCTCCTCGATCGAGCCGGCGACGCGCGCTGACAGCCGCATCAGCACGCGGCCGCGCTCGGCGGCGCTGGCCGCGCCCCACGGGCCTGCGAATGCGTCGCGGGCCGCGGCGACTGCGCGCTCGATGTCGGGCGCCGTGCCGCGGGCGATCGACGCGAATGGCTGGCCGTCGGATGGATCGACGACCGCGATGGTTTCCAGTTGCGCGGGCAACGTCCATTCGCCCGCGATGAAGTGCTTCGCCTCTTCCATGCCAGCTCCTGTCGACCCAAGTTAGCGCTTCAGCGCTTACTTGGGTCCCATGCTTCGCGGTCGACCCAAGTTAGCGCTTCAGCGCTTACTTGGGTCCCATGCTTTGCGGTCGACCCGAGTTAGCGCTTTAGCGCTTGCTTGGGCCCCATGCTTCGCGGTCGACCCGAGTTAGCGCTTTAGCGCCTGCTTGGGCCCCATGCTTTGCGGTCGACCCGAGTTAGCGCTTTAGCGCTTGCTTGGGCCCCATGCTTTGCGGTCGATCCAAGTTAGCGCTTTAGGGCTTACCCAGGCCCCATGCTTCACGATCGACCCGAGTCAGCACTTCAGCGCTCACCCGGGCCCCATGTTTCGCGGTCGACCGGCGACAGCGCTTCAGCCACCAACGCCGGTTCCACCTAACGCGGCCGGTGGTTCGACGGCCGGGCATCCGGAACGATTATCGGCCGATCGTCATCCGGACGCCACCGGTCGATTGGCTATAATGGCGCATTCCCTTGCGGGACGTCTGCGGCGGTGCATCGGCCGCGGCGCCCTGTCCCGAATTCCCATCGACCTACAGAGAGTGCTCATGAGCTTCAATCATGTTCCGGCCGGCAAGGACCTGCCGCAAGATTTCAACGTGATCATCGAGATTCCCGCGCAAAGCGATCCGGTGAAGTACGAGGCAGACAAGGAACTGGGCCTCCTCGTCGTCGACCGCTTCATCGGCACGGGCATGCGCTATCCGGTGAACTACGGCTACATCCCGCAGACGCTGTCGGGCGACGGCGATCCGGTCGACGTGCTGGTGATCACGCCGTTCCCGCTGCTGGCAGGCTCGATCGTGCGTTCGCGCGTGCTCGGCATGCTGCAGATGACCGACGAGTCGGGCGTCGACGCGAAGCTGGTCGCCGTGCCGCACGACAAGGTCTGCCCGATGACGGCGAACCTGAAGTCGATCGACGACGTGCCCGAGTACCTGAAGGACCAGATCAAGCACTTCTTCGAGCAATACAAGGCGCTCGAGAAGGGCAAGTGGGTGAAGGTCGAAGGCTGGGCAGGCATCGAAGCCGCGCACAAGGAAATCACCGACGGCGCAGCGAACTACAAGAAGTAAGCGGCGTACCGGCCGACGGCCGGTTCGTGCGAAACGCAAACCGCGCGTGTCTCCTCAGGAGGCCGCGCGGTTTTGTTTTGTGCGTTGAGGTTGTTTGCGCGCCGAGGCGGCCACGGACGCACGCGGTGTGGCGGTGGCCTGCGCATCCTTCGTGCGCTTCGCGCGGCGAGGGGCAACGGGTGCAACGGAGGCCGCCGTGGCTTTGGTGGCTTTCGTGGCTGCCGGGCGGCGGCGACCCGGTGCGGGCGCGGCGTCTTCGCGTCCGGTCGTGACGGGTTTGCCACTGGCTGCCGGCACCTTTTTTTTCGACGAAGAGGGTGCGGCCGGCTTGTCCTTTTTTGCCAGGGCGTCGCGCGACGAAGCTTTGCGTGAGGCCGCATCGCTGTCGGGCTTCTTGCGTTTCGCGACCGGTGCGGCTTTTGTCGGCTTGGCGGTCTTCGCGGGCTTGTCGACCTTCTCCGCTTTTCCGGCCTTTGAGACCTTTACGACCTTGTCGACCGTCTCGGCTTTCCCCGCCTTTCCAGCCTTCTTCGTGCCTTTACCCGCTTCAACCGTCTTCGCCGCGCTATCGACGTTCTCCGCCTTCGCCTTCTTCCGCCCGCGAGCACCGGCCTTCAACCCGGCCACATCACCACTCGCATCGACGGCCACCACGGCCGGCAGCACCGACTCCAGCGTCCGCAACCCGGCCGCCAGCTCCCGTTTCTGCGCCGCCGTGAGCCGCTTCACCCAGTATTCGGCGCGCGATGCACTCGACCGGTCGGGCAGCGGAAACGACGCGAGCACCGCGCGCGGCTTGCGTGAGCGCGTGTAGCGCGCGCCCTTGCCGGATGCGTGCTCGTCGAAGCGCGCGGCAACGTCGGTCGTGATGCCGGTGTAGACGCTGTCGTCGGCGCATTCGATCAGATACAGAAACCAGGACATGGCAGGGCGGCGGGATGCGAAGCCGCCAGTGTCTCAGAAAAAGTGCCCGTCAACGCCACCGATCGCCGTGCCCGTCGCGGAAGCGGCTCGGCGCCGCGCCGAGTTCGCGCGTGAAGAAGCGCGTGAACGCGCTCGTCGAACGGAAGCCGACCCGCACGCCGATCTCGCCGATCGGCAGTTGCGTATTCAGCAGCAGGTCGCGCGCTTCACCGAGCCGGGCCTGTGCGACGAGCGCATGAAACCCGACCGCTTCGCGATGCAGCCGCCGGCGCAGTGTCCAGCGCGACATCGCGAAGCGTGTGCAGACGTGCTCCATCAGCGTGTCGGACGGCACGTCGGCGTCGTCGGACGTGCGCAGCCAGTCACGCACGCATTGTTCGACCGACGAGCCGAACGTCGAGCGGGCGCGCACGCGCGCGCGCGCGGCGTCGGCTGCATGACGCTGGATGTCCGCAAGCGGCGCGTTGTAGCGCTCGAACGGCGTGTCGAGGCGCGCGGAGCGCAGCACGACGCGGTTGTACGCGGCATCGAACGACACTGCCGCGCCGAGGAGGTCGCGCAGCGCGGCCGTCGGCGCGAACGCGCGGCCCGCGAACGCGGCTTCGTCGACCTGCACGTGCGGATCGTACAGGCGCGCAAGCGCGACGAGGATCGCGAAATTTGCGAACGCGCTGCTGGCGGGCCGGCCGTCGCCCTCGTTCACGTACTCGAGCGCGATCGCGCCGCTGGTTTCATGCGCGAACACCCAGTCGACGTTGCCGATCAGTTCGCGGTAGCGCAAGTAGCCGTGCAGCGCATCGCGCAGCGTCGCGGCGTTGCAGGTGATGCCCGCGAGCTCGGGGAACGGCGCGAGCCACGGCACGACCTGCGGCGGCGGCCGATGCCAGGACAACGGCCATTCGCTCATCAGCCGCATCGCGGCGACGTGCCGATCGCCGGGGATGCGCCGCGCATCGTCGGCGAGATCGGTCGCGCCGATGCCGAGCGTCGCATACAACGGCGCGAGGTCGAAGCCGTTGCGGCGCATGTCGTCGAGCGCCTGTCGGTAGACCCGGACGGATACCGATTTCTGTCGTAACTCCATGTCTCTCTCCATGACCTTCGGGTTTGCCCCCGCTGCGAGAGGTCAAGTACTGCTCTTGCCGGTCAAGCATGGTGACCGGTCGTTTTTTGCTTGGACGCTGGAGTGTGGTGACAAGTACAACAGATCAATTCAGTCGGATCAACGAAAACTTCACTGTCCCGGCGTTCGACGATGGTGTCCGCGTGCGCGCTCGCGGTGCGGCCCGCATCGCTCCGCGAACCGCCGAAGCGGCTCGTCGGCTGGACCAAGGTCGCGCGCGGCAGCCGGGCGCGGCGCTGACCGTTAGCGTCGCGGTGCCGGCGCAGCGCTGTGCCATCCGGGATGCGAATGCGCACGCGTACGCGTGGCGGATCGCGGCGGGTACTACGGGCTGTCGGCGGCGGCTTCGTCGCGCGACCCGCAGGTGCCGACGACGACGGTGACGCTCGCCGCGCACTGAGCTGACCGGGGCCGTGCGGCATGCGGCGAAGCCGGTCGCGGCTTCGTCGCATGCCGGCATGCTTGATGACGTTACTCGGCGCCGCGCCGGAACGGATCGTGTTCGCGCAGTTCGTCGACGTACGCGTGGATATGCTCGGTCTCGCGTTCGAGAAAGCGCGCGACCGCGTCGGAGAACGCCGGGTGCGCGAGCCAGTGCGCGGAGTGCGTGACGGTCGGCAGGAAGCCGCGCGCGAGCTTGTGTTCGCCCTGCGCGCCGCCTTCGAACGTATCGAGCCCGGCCTCGATGCAGAATTCGAGCAACTGGTAGTAGGCCGTTTCGAAATGCAGGCACGGGACGTGTTCGACCGCGCCCCAGTAGCGGCCGTACAGCGTGCCGCCGCCGTTTTCGCCGCGCCGGTAGACAGCGAGCGCACTCGCGATCGGCTGTCCGTCGGCTTCCGCGATCACGAGCAACAGGTTCTCGGGCATCGTCGCGCCGATCGTGCGGAAGAAGTCGAGGTTCAGGTACGGGCTCGAATAGTGTTCGCGATAGGTCTGCCGGTAGCAACGCGAGAAGAAGCGCCAGTCGGCGTCGGTGATCTGGTCGCCGGTGAGCCGCCGGAATGTCACGCCCGCGTCGTGCACCTTGCGCCGCTCCGCGCGGATGTTCTTGCGCTTCTTCTGTTCGAGCGTGCCGAGGAAGTCGTCGAAGTGGCGGTAGCCGTCGTTGATCCAGTGGAACTGCACGCCTTCGCGCAGCATCATTCCCATCGATTCGAGGAGCGCCGCTTCGTCGCCGGTCGGGAACAGCACGTGCAGCGACGACACGTCGCTTTGCTCGGCGAACGCGAGCAGCGTGGCCGCGAGCCGGCGGCGCGCGTCGTCGTCGGCCGCGAGCAGGCGCGTGCCCTGCACGGGCGTGAACGGCACCGCGCACAGCAGCTTCGGGTAGTAGGGCAGGTCGTTGCGCTGGTACGCGTCGGCCCACGCCCAGTCGAACACGTATTCGCCGTACGAATGCTGCTTCGCGTAGACGGGCGCGGCGGCCGCGAGGCGGCCGGTGCGCTCGTCGGTCAGCGTGACGAAGTGCGGCGACCAGCCGGTATCGTCGACCGCGCAGCGCGCGACGTGCAGCGCGTCGAGGAATTCGTGGCGCAGGAAGGGCGTCGGCTGCGCGTCGCGGGCGAGCAGCGCGTTCCATTCTTCGGCCGGCACCTCTGCGGGGGACGACAGGATGCCCGTGCGATAATCGATGCGTTCGTGTTTCAAGCGTGAATCCGTACCGTTCTGTGTCGCCGGATGCGAGGGCCTGCGCGGCCCGCACCGGGACGATTTCGTCAGCCGTTCAGGGCGCGCCGCCGGGCTGCGCCGATCCCGCCATGAAGACCCGACTCGCTCTCGCCCAGATCAACGTCACCGTCGGCGACTTCGCCGGCAACGTCGCGCGGATCGTCGCGGCCGCACGCGCCGCGCACAACGATGGTGCGCAGCTGATGGTCGCGCCGGAACTCGCGCTGTCCGGCTATCCGCCGGAAGACCTGCTGCTGCGGCCCGCGTTCTATGCAGCGGCGGCCTCGGCACTCGACGCGCTCGCCGATGCGCTGAAGGCATTCGACGGGCTCGCGGTGCTGGTCGGCCATCCGCTACGCGGCGCAGGCGAAGGCGCGCACGCGCCAGCCGTCGATGGTAATGCAAACCGCCCGATCGAGCGCGGCGTGCCGCCCACCGATACCTACAACGCGGTATCGCTGATCGTCGGCGGCGAGATCGTCGGCACTTATCGCAAGCAGGATCTGCCGAACGCAGAAGTGTTCGACGAGAAGCGCTACTTCGCGACGGACGCCGAGCCGCTCGTGTTCGAGCTGAACGGCGTGAAGTACGGCGTGATCATCTGCGAGGATGCGTGGCACGCATCGGCCGCGCAGATCGCGAAGGCGGCCGGCGCGCAGGTGCTGCTGATCCCGAACGGCTCGCCGTACCACATGAACAAGGAAGCGGTGCGCTTCGACATCCTGCGCGCGCGGATTCGCGAAACCGGGCTGCCGATGGTGTACATCAACCTCGTCGGCGGGCAGGACGAGCTCGTGTTCGACGGCGGCTCGTTCGTGCTCGATGCGCAGGGCGCGCTCGTCGTGAAGATGCCGCAGTTCGACGAAGGGCACGCGATCGTCGAATTCGACGGCGCGCGGCCGCTGCCGGGCGCGATTGCGCCCGAGCTGTCGACGGACGCGCAGGTGTACCGTGCGCTCGTGACCGGCGTGCGCGACTACATTGGCAAGAACGGGTTTCCGGGTGCGCTGATCGGCTTGTCGGGCGGTGTCGACTCGGCGCTGGTGCTGGCCGTCGCCTGCGATGCGCTCGGGCCCGAGCGTGTGCGCGCGGTGATGATGCCGTCGCGCTTCACGGCCGACATCTCGACGACCGACGCGGCGGAGATGGCGCGGCGCGTCGGCGTGCGCTACGACGAGATCGCGATCGCGCCGATGTTCGATGCATTCCGCGCATCGCTCGCGAGTGAGTTCGCGGGCCGCGCGGAAGACGCGACGGAGGAAAACATCCAGGCGCGCATCCGCGGCACGCTGCTGATGGCGCTGTCGAACAAGTTCGGCTCGATCGTGCTGACGACCGGCAACAAGAGCGAGATGGCGGTCGGCTACTGCACGCTATACGGCGACATGGCTGGCGGGTTCGCGGTGATCAAGGACATCGCGAAGACGCTCGTGTACCGGCTCTGCCGCTATCGCAACGAAACCACCGCGTACCCGCTGCGCGACGTGATCCCCGAACGGATCCTCACGCGCGCGCCGTCGGCCGAGCTGCGCGAGAACCAGACCGACCAGGACAGCCTGCCGCCGTACGACGTGCTCGACGCGATCATGCGGATGTACATGGAAGAGGACCGGCCGCTCGCCGAGATCGTCGCGGCCGGTTATGCGCAGACCGACGTCGAACGCGTGACGCGGCTCATCAAGATCAACGAATACAAGCGCCGCCAGGCGCCGATCGGCATTCGCGTCACGCATCGCGCGTTCGGGCGCGACTGGCGCTACCCGATCACGTCACGTTTTACCGAACGCCTCGATTGAGCGGTGCTGGGCCGCATGCGGCTCGCAGGCTTACAATCGGGGTCGCGATTTTTCATCCAAACGAGCATTGGGGGACAACCACCATGAAACGCATCACTGCCATCATCAAGCCGTTCAAGCTGGACGAAGTCCGCGAAGCGCTCGCCGAAGTGGGTCTCACGGGCCTGACCGTGACGGAAGTGAAGGGCTTCGGCCGCCAGAAGGGCCATACCGAGCTGTATCGCGGCGCCGAATACGTCGTCGATTTCCTGCCGAAGATGAAGATCGAGGTGGTCGTCGCGGAAGCGCAGGTCGACCAGGTGATCGATGCGGTGATCGGCGCGGCGCGCACCGGCAAGATCGGCGACGGCAAGATCTTCGTGTCGGACGTCGAGCGCGTGATCCGCATCCGTACCGGCGAAGAGAACGAAGCGGCCGTCTGAGCGCCGCATTCGTCGATGGGCCGCGCAAAGCCGGCCCGCCAATAAAAAACGGTGCGATACCCGGTTGGGTACCGCACCGATACGCGCCTCTCGCAGCAGCGTGGAAAACGTTGTCGAATCGATTCTTTGAGAACGGCGCCTGATCAGAACAGGTGCTGGATACCGGCGTAGACGCCCGTCTGGCTGCCGCCCGGATTCGGGTTGCCCGTCGACACGGCCGTACCGGCGCCGTTCGCGTTCAGGCCGAAGTTGGCGTTCTTGCTGTTGCGCACCGTTGCGACCTGCAGGTCGAACAGCGTGCGCTTCGAGATGTTGTACGAGCCGCCGACGGTATAGATGTTCGCGTTGCCGCCGCCGTGGTTCGCGTTCACGTGATACACGGCTGCGATCAGTGCCGCTGCCGGCGTTGCCTGCCACGTCACGCCGCCCCAGACCTGCTGGGTGCCCGTCACGCCGGCGTTCACTGCCGGGCCGCCGCTGCCGTCAGCGCGCGATGCCTGGTAGGCTGCCTGAACCTTGAACTGGCCGAGGAACACGTTCACGCCCGCGAAGTATTCACGCGAGTAGTTGAACACGTCCGAGAAGCGGCCGTTGCTGTCGCGCGTTTCGTCGTAGATACCGCGCAACTGGAACAGCGAATTCGTATAGGTGACCTGTGCGCCGGCTGCACGACCCGGTTGGCCGGCCGTCGTGTTGCCGTTGAAGCTGGTCGAGTTCGAGAACGAGAACTGGCCGTAGAAGTCGAGGCCGTAGAACTGCGGCGACTGGTACGACACGTTGTTGCTGGTCTTGTTCCAGTTGCGGCCGCGCACCAGCGAGGCCGTCGACCAGGCCGACTGGCCGAACGGGTCGAAGTCCCACACGCCGTTGGCGATCGCGAGTTCGCGACCCAGCAGCAGCGTACCGTAGCGGTCGTTGGAGATGCCGACCGTCGCATAACGATCCCAGATCGAGCCGCTGAAGCCGCCCGTCATCGTGTTGAATGCGCCTTCGAGGTGGAACAGGACCTTGTTACCGCCACCGATGTCCTCGGTGCCCTTCAAGCCCCAGAGGCTCGTGCCCCAGTCGCCGCTTTCCGCGCGCACTTGGTGGCCGTTTTGCAGGCCGTTCATGTACTCGATGCCGGCATCCAGGCGGCCATACAGCGTGACGCTGCTCTGCGCGTGCGCCGTCACCACCCCAGCAGCCATCAGCGCGGCCGCGACCAAAGCTTTCTTCATCATCTCCTCCATACCCTGTCAAAAAGTCAACCCAGACTGCACGAGATGCCCGGAGCGCGAGCGCCGGGCAAAAGCGGGATAACCAGGGAGACCTCGTGCAGGGCCGGTAAGCGCAGCACGCGGGCAAGCGGACGGAAAACCGTTGAGCGGTCCCGCGCAGCCGGGTCGGCCTGCGGGGTCTCCTTGTAGTGTCGTGAAGCTAAACTACATTTCACGAACTTCGTTTTGCTACTTTGGTTACTAATTTAGCAAAAATACAATTTTGTGGCGATGGAAATCGTTGTTTGACTAACACCTGTCGTCAAATTGCCATGCAACACGGTGCGCAACAGGGGTGCCAAGGGTTTGCAATTAACGGAAAACCCTTGTGCCGCAAGGGAGACACGAATTTCGCAAACAGGGATCAAGGATTGCCACTATTGACGCTGCGAGGGCGCGAGCGTAAGCGTCCGATACAAAAAATTGGTAAGTATTTCGTAATGAATGAGCGGCTGCCGGAGAGGGCCAGCCGCTGCCTGAAACCCTTGTCCGGCAACGCGCAGCGCGATGTTCCGACGTGCGTTGGTCAGGGTGTGGCGGGCCTGGCCTCGAGCAACTGCGCGCGAATCCAGCGATGCGCATCGGTGCGCGCATGCTTCGCGTGCGAGTAGACCTTCACGGTGTAGCGCGGGATCTCGAACGGCGCGGGAAAGATGCGGATCGGCGCCGCGTGCCGCAGCGCCTGCGCGGCGCGGTTCGGCACGGTCATCAGCAGCGCGGATTCCGCGATCACGAACGGCGCGGCCAGCACGGTCGGCAACTGCACGGCGACCTGCCGCGCGAGGCCGAGCCGGTCGAGCACATGGTCGACGACGCCGCGCGACTCGTTCCACGGCGTGACGACCACGTGGCGTGCCGCCAGGTACTGGTCGAGCGTCAGCCGCCGGCGGATGTCCGGATGCGTGGCGCTCGCGATCACGACGTAGTCGTCGGAGAACCAGTCGAAGTCCTCGATGCCCGGCGCGTCGGCCGCCGATTCCTCGTGATAGCCGAGCGCGAAATCGATGCGGCCGGCCGCGAGTTCGTCGACGGAGATTTTCCGGTCGGAATGCACGACGCGGATCCGCAGTCGCGGCGCCACATGCTGGATGCGTGCGAGAAACGCCGGCAATACGGCGAAGGCCGTGTAGTCGGTCGCCGCGAACACGAACGTGCGGTCGCTTTGCGCGGGATCGAAGCGGCGCGCGCGGGCGAGCCCCTTCGACATCGTGTCGAGCGCATCGCCGGCCCAGGTCGCGATGTCGTCGGCGCGCACGGTCGGCTGCATCTCGTTGCCGAGGCGCACGAACAGTGCGTCGCCGATCGCGTCGCGCAGCCGCGCGAGCGCGTGGCTCAACGCGGACGGGCTCAACGCGAGCTCGTGTGCGGCCGCGGCGACGGAGCGGTGACGGTACAGCGCATCGAACACGAGCAGCAGGTTCAGGTCGAGGCGGCGTAGATCGGGATGCATCATGTTCAGGTCCGGATGAAGAAACTGCACTTCCTGCAGGCGCTGCGTGAACGTAGCATGACGATCTGATGGGCGCCAGCGCGGCTGCGCGGCGCCGTTTCCCGTTTCAAGTCAGGGCCGGAGGAGGGCTCAACCCGTGCAAATCGATATCCGTTCCGCCACCGTCGCCGACGTGCCGCAGATCCTGCGTTTCATTACCGAGCTGGCCATCTACGAGAAGGCGGAACACGAAGTGATCGCGACGCCCGCATCGCTCGAGCGCAGCCTGTTCGGCGAGGGATCGCCGGCGCGCGCGCTGATGTGCGAGGTCGACGGCGAGCCGGCCGGCTTTGCCGTGTATTTCTTCTCGTATTCGACGTGGCTGGCCCGGCAGGGGCTGTATCTCGAGGACCTGTATGTATCGCCGCGCTTTCGCGGTGCGGGCGCCGGGCTGCGGCTCCTGAAGGCGCTCGCGCGGATCGCGGTCGAGTCGGGCTGCGGGCGTTTCGAGTGGAGCGTGCTCGACTGGAACGAGCCGGCGATCCGCTTCTACGAGAGCGTCGGCGCGGCGCCGCAGAGCGAATGGGTGCGTTACCGGCTCGCGGGCGACGAACTGCGCGCGTTCGCCGACAGCGCGCCGGTGAGCGCCGCGTAAACGCAAAACGGGCGCCGCGCGGCGAACCGCGGGCGCCCGCTCGTGCCGCGTGCGTTACTTGAGGCTGCCCGACAGGAACCCGCGCAGGCGTTCGCTCTTCGGGTTGGCAAACACCTCGGACGGCACGCCTTCTTCCTCGACGCGGCCCTGGTGCAGGAACATCACGTGGTTCGACACGTTGCGCGCAAAGCCCATCTCGTGCGTGACGACGATCATCGTGCGGCCTTCCTCGGCGAGCTTCTGCATCACCTTCAGCACTTCGCCCACCAGCTCCGGGTCGAGTGCCGACGTCGGCTCGTCGAACAGCATCACGTCCGGATGCATCGCGAGCGCGCGTGCAATCGCGACGCGCTGCTGCTGGCCGCCCGACAGGTGCGACGGATACTGCTTCTCGACGCGCGGCGCGAGGCCGACTTTCTCGAGATACTCGCGTGCGCGCTCCTCGGCTTCCTTCTTCGGGATGCCGAGCACGTTCACGGGCGCTTCCATCACGTTCTCGATCACGTTCATGTGCGACCAGAGGTTGAAGTGCTGGAACACCATCGACAGCTTGGTGCGCACGCGCTGCAGCTGCTTCGAGTCGGCCGCGCGCAGCGCGCCCGACTTGTCGGGTGTCGTGCGCACTTCCTCGCCGTCGACGACGATGCGGCCCGCATTCGGCTGCTCGAGGAAGTTGATGCAGCGGAGCATCGTGCTCTTGCCGGAGCCGGACGAGCCGATCACGCTGATCACGTCGCCCGAGTTCGCCTTCAGCGACACGCCCTTGAGCACCTCGTTGTCGCCGTACCGCTTGTGCAGATCGTCGACGAAAAGCTTCTGAGTCTGGGAATTCATCAATAGTCCTGCGAAAACTTACTTGCCTTGCGGGCGCAGATACGCGAGCCAGCGGCGCTCGGCCTGGCGGAACAGCCAGACGAGCGTGAACGAGATCACGAGATAGAGCAGGGCGGCGATGCCGAACGCATGGAACGACATGTAGGTCGCCGAGTTGACGTCGCGGGCGATCTTCAGGATGTCCGGCACGGTCGCGGTGAAGGCGACGGTGGTCGCGTGCAGCATCAGGATCACTTCGTTGCTGTACAGCGGCAGCGCGCGGCGCAGCGCTGACGGCAGGATCACGCGGCGATACATCGTGAACGTCGACATCCCGTACGCACGCGCGGCTTCGATTTCGCCGTAGGACGTCGCCTTGATCGCGCCCGCGAAGATCTCGGTGGTGTACGCGCAGGTGTTCAGCGTGAACGCGAGCAGCGTGCAGTGCATCCCGTCGCGGAAGAACGCGTCGAGCATCGGCGTGCCGCGCACGGCCTGCAGGCTGTAGAGGCCCGTGTAGCAGAGCAGCAGCTGCACGTAGAGCGGCGTGCCGCGGAATACGTACGTGTAGAGCCATACGGCGCCCGACAGCCACTTCTTCTTCGACACGCGCGCGACCGCGAGCGGTATCGACAGGCAGAAGCCGAGGCCGATCGACACGACCAGCAGCCACAACGTGATCGCCACACCGGTAATGCGATAGCCGTCGGTGTAGAGATAGTTGCGCCAGTATTCTTGGATGAGTTCGATCATAGGTCAGCCTTGCGGACGCCGGTCGAGTAGCGCTTTTCGAGCCACATCAGCACGAAGTTCGAGATCGTCGTGATCGCGAGGTAGACGGCACCCGCGATCAGCGTGAAGAAGAAGAACCGCAGCGTGCCCTTGCCGGCGTCCTGCGACGCCTTCACGACGTCGGCGAGGCCGATGATCGATACGAGCGCGGTCGACTTCACGAGCACCTGCCAGTTGTTGCCGATGCCCGGCAGCGCGAAGCGCATCATCTGCGGAAACATGATCCGCGTGAACACCTGCCAGTTCGTCATCCCGTATGCGCTGCCGGCCTCGAGCTGGCCGCGCGGCACCGACAGGAACGCGCCGCGGAACGTCTCGGTGAAGTACGCGCCGTAGATGAAGCCGAGCACGAGCACGCCGGCGAGGAACGGGTCGATGTCGATCTGGTCCCAGCCGAGCGCGTCGGTAGCCATGTTCAGCCAGATCTGCAGGCTGTAGAACAGCAGCAGCATCAGCACGAGGTCGGGCACGCCGCGGATCAGCGTCGTGTAGACGGTGCCGACGCCACTCGTGAAGCGGTTGCGCGACAGCTTCGCGCCCGCGCCGAGCAGGCCCAGCAGGAAGGACAGCGCAAGCGAAAGCACCGCCAGTTTGACGGTTTGCCAGGTGCCAGCGAGGATCAGCGGGCCGTAACCTTGTAGAAACATATGTGGTCCCTGGTGTGGTCCCTTAGGGCGCACGCGGTGCGCCGCGAAAGACGCGCCCGCCAAGCTGCGCGGAACGCCCCGTGCGTATCATGACCGTCCGCCCCGGCATCGGTGCCGGGCCCGCCCGTCGCGCGAGCGGCGGGCAAGGGAGCGGGCGGCGCGTGGTTGACTGCCTGTACTGCCCGGATGCGAGGCCGCCCCCGCGTCCGTTGTCTCTTCTTTTCGTCGCTCAGCGGGCCGCAGCCGAATAGACGCTGAACGCGAAATACTTGTGCGACAGCCGATCGTACGTGCCGTCCTTGTGCATGTCGGCCAGCGCCTTGTTGATCTTGAGCTTCAGGTCCGTATCTTCCTTGCGCAGGCCGATTGCGGTACCGTCGCCGATCGTCTTCGGATCCTTCACTTCCGGCCCGGCGAACGCGAAGCCCTTGCCGCGCGGCGTGCGCAGGAAGCCGTAGTCGGCCTGCAGCTCGTCCTGCAGCGTCGCATCGAGACGGCCCGAGCCGAGATCGGCATAGACCTGGTCCTGGTTCTGGTAAGGAATGATCGTCACGCCCTGCGGCTCCCAGTACGCCTTCGCGTAGGTTTCCTGCGTCGAGCCCTGCTCGACGCCCACGCGCTTGCCCTTCAGCGATGCGATCGTCGGCAGCAGCGGCGAGCCGGTCTTCGCGATCATCCGCGCCGGCGCGTCGTATACCTTGTCGGAGAAGTCGATCTGTTCGCGGCGCTTGTCCGTGACGGTCAGCGACGACACGATGACGTCGTACTTCTTCGCCTTCAGCGCCGGGATGATCCCGTCGAGATCCTGCGCCACCCACACGCAATTCACGTTGATTCGCTTGCAGATTTCCTTGGTGAGATCGACGTCGAAACCGACGATCTCGCCGCTCGGCGCGGTCGACTCGAACGGCGGGTAGCTGGCATCGACGCCGATCCGCACGGTCTTCCACTCCTTCGCGAAGGCGCTACCCGCCATGAGGGCGAGGGCGGCGCACAGGGCGGCCTTCTTCATTTCCATCCTTCTGTTGCTGACTTTCCGGGAGTGCTCGCGGCCGGTCGGACCGGGCGCCGCGGCGTATTCTAGACGGCCAAAAATCGCCGATCGGCGCTCTGGCAATGGCGGCCGCCGGAACGGCGAACGCCAAAAGGCCGGTATTTTACCCGAACGCGATACCCGGAAACCGGCAATCCGGGCCGACCGATCGATTCTTCGACGCATTGATCCGGCTGTTGCGATAATCGTCGCATTCGCAATGGACATTGCACCGATTGCATCCGTCGGTGCAACGATGCGGTGCGCAGGCGGCGGATTGTGGCGCGATTGGCACACTCATACAGTGACGGGATGCCCGAACCACGCATCTCACGGAGTGTCCGTCCCATGTTCCAGATCCGCCGCGCCGCCGATCGCGACCAGCGCAGCCAAGGCTGGCACGAATTCCTTCACAGCTTTCCTTGCGCGTCCGGCCGGAGCGGGCCGCCGGTGTTCGGCGCGTTGCGCGAACTGAACGAGGAATGCATCGCACCGACCCGCGGCTACGGGATGCGGCCGTACCGCGACGCGGAAATCGTCACCTATGTGCTCGACGGCGCGCTCGCGCATCGCGACAGCCTCGGCAACGGGGCGATTGTCCGTGCGGGCGGCCTGCAGCGCATGAGTGCCGGCACCGGCGTCATGCTGAGCGAAACCAACGCGTCGTGTGACGAGCCGCTGCGCCTGCTGCGGATCTGGCTCGCGCCGGCCGGGGCGGCTGGCCGGCCCGGCTACGTGCAGGCGCGCTTTGCCGACGACGAGAAACGCGGGCGGCTGCGGCTGGTGGCGGCCCCGGACGGTGGCGACGGCGCGCTGCAGATGGGGGCGGACGCACGCATCTTCGCGGGGCTGATCGACGGCGATGAAGCGGCGGCGTTCGACGTGCCGGCCGGGCGCCGCGCGTACGTGCACGTGGTGCGCGGTGACGTCGAGGTGAACGGCCGCGCGCTGACTGCGGGCGACGGCGCGCGGATCAGCGGCGTGGACGCGGTGGCGTTCGGGCGCGGCCGGGCGGCCGAGGTGCTGCTGTTCGACGTCGCCTGAAACGCAAAAAGGGGACGCGGGCCGGTGCCCGCGTCCCCTTCGATGCCGCTCCCGGGAGCGGCCCGCCGG
The DNA here is from genome assembly GCF_000012945.1 of Burkholderia lata. Lineage (NCBI taxonomy): Bacteria > Pseudomonadati > Pseudomonadota > Betaproteobacteria > Burkholderiales > Burkholderiaceae > Burkholderia > Burkholderia lata. The sequence goes on along the minus strand of NC_007510.1, from coordinate 2,835,532 downwards.
CTTACTGCGCCGGTGCCGACGCGGCCTTCGCCGCGCGATGCTGCTCCCAGCGTTCCTTCATCTTCTCGTGGCGCTGTTCCATCTTCGCGAACTGCTGCTTGAGCGCCGTGCTGACCATCGTCTTCTGCTGGTCGTTCAGCCCGTTGTAGAACGTGAGCCAGGCGGCGGACGTCTGCTCGCGCAGTTGCGCGTTCTGCGACTCGGCCTGCTGGCGAGCCGAGTGCATCGCGCTCAGGTCGAGGATCGGCTGGTTCTGCTGCGCCTTGAACTGCTCGCGCATCTGCTCGTGGCTCTTGCGCATCGCGTCACGATTCTGCTTCATCGTGTTGACGGCCGCCTGCCATTGCTGTTCCTGCGACGCGTTGAGCTTCAACTGGCTGTGCAGTTTCATGATCGCGCCGAACGGGCCGCCTTCGTGCCCGCCGTGCATCTGGTGGGCGCCGGGGCCGCCCGGCGGCGGCGTATCGGCCGATTGGGCATGCGCGGTGCCGAATGCGAGAGCGAGCACGGTGGCGGCCGCGATGGCCACGCGGGAAGTCTTCTTATACATTTCAGAAACTCCTTGTATCCAAAGGGTCCGGCGATGCGGTACCGGGAAAGCCGAGTACCGCATCCGGTAAGACGCAGGTTAGCGATGCAAGCCGCGGCCGGTGTTACGTGGGGCGGTGGCTGGGTTACCGCGCATTACAGTTCCCTTGCGCGGTAACTCGCAGTAACCCTTTCGTCCCTTTGTTTCGTTCTTTGACTCCGCCCTCGCGCGGTAAACTTCGAGCCATGACTACCCAGATCCTCATCGTCGACGACGACCAAGAACTCCGAGACCTGCTGCGCGACTACCTCGTGCGCCAGGGGATGGAAGTGTCCGTGCTGCACGACGCGGCGACGCTCGAGAAGCGCCTCGAGCGCGAGCGGCCCGACCTGATCGTGCTGGACCTGATGATGCCGGGCGTCGACGGCCTGACCGCGCTGCGCCAGTTGCGCGCGGCCGGCGACGACATCCCCGTGATCATGCTGACCGCCCGCGCGGACGACGTCGACCGCATCGTCGGGCTCGAGCTCGGCGCGGACGACTACCTCGGCAAGCCGTTCAACCCGCGCGAGCTGCTCGCGCGCGTGCAGGCCGTGCTGCGCCGCCGCCGCGCGACGCCGTCGGCCGCGGCGCCTGAACAGCGCGAGCCGTTCGCGTTCGGCCGCTTCGTGCTCGACTTCCAGGCGCGCACGCTGTCGGTCGACGGCAAGCCGGCCACGCTGTCGAGCAGTGAATTCGCGCTGCTGAAGATCTTCGTGAACCATGCGCTGCGCACGCTCACGCGCGAGCGGCTGCTCGAGCTGCTGCACGGGCCCGAGTACGACGGTACCGACCGCGGCATCGACGTCCAGGTGTGGCGCCTGCGCCGCATCCTCGAAACGGATCCGTCGACGCCACGCTTCATCCAGACGGTCCGTGGGCGCGGCTATGTGTTCGTGCCCGACGGCGAGGCCCATGCGCAAACCCATTGATTCGCTGTTCGGGCGGCTGGCGCTACTCGTCGTCGGTGTCCTGCTCCTGTCGCACTTCGCGTGGTTTTTCGCGATGCGGCTCGAGCGCAGCCAGATGCAGACGCGTTACGCGGTCGAAGAGGCCGCGTTCCTGGTCGACGCGGTGCGCCAGCACGTCGAGCGCACGCCCGACCAGCCGTTGCCGTCGCGCGTGCGGCTCGTGACGCCCGACAGCACCGACGTACCGAATGGCGATCCGTCGAACCTGCCGGCGCCGCTCAAGCGGTTCCGCGACGACGTGAGCGAGCGGATGCCGCCCGGCACGCGCGTCGAGATCGGCGCGCCCGGCCATCCGCCGGTGCTGTGGGTGAAGGAGCCGACCGACCGCAACTGGATCGTGGTGCCGGTGCAGCCGCTGCGGCCGCCGCGCTCGCTCGACCGGATGCTGCTGTGGCTCGGCACGATCTTCTCGGCCGGCGTGATCGCCGCGCTGTTCGCGGCCTGGCAACTGCAGCAGCCGCTGCGCTCGCTGGCACGTGCGGTCGCGCGCTTCGGCCGCGGCCAGCCGGTGCCGCCGCTGCGCGAGCGCGGCCCGCGCGAGCTGCGCCAGCTCACGCATGGCTTCAACCAGATGGTGGAACAGGTGTCGCAGGCCGAGAGCGACCGCGCGGTGATGCTCGCGGGCGTGGCGCACGATTTGCGCACGCCGCTTGCGCGGATGCGGCTGCGGGCGGAGATGATGGACGACGTCCGGTTGCGCGACGGCGTCGTGCGCGATGTCGATTCGATGTCGCACATCGTCGATCAATTCCTGGTGTTTGCGCACGGCGGGTCCGATCGCAGCGAGCCGGTGCCGGTCGATCAGGCGTGCGAGCGGATCGCGCGCAGCTATCGCGCGGTCGCGCCGAACGCGCCGACGGTCCAGACCCGGCTCGACGCCGATCCGGGTTTCCGGCTGCCGACGGCGACGCTCGACCGGATCCTGTCGAACCTGCTCGACAATGCGCATGCATACGGTGCGCCGCCCGTGCTCGTCGAGACGGCGCGCACGCCGACCGGCTACGTGCTGTCGGTCAGCGACAGCGGCGGCGGGATCGCGCCGCGCGATCTCGCGGCGGCCACGCGGCCGTTCGTACGGCTCGACCCCGCGCGCGGCGGGAACGGCCACAGCGGGCTCGGGCTCGCGATCGTCGAGCGGCTGGTGCTCAGGCTGGGCGGGGCGTGCGACATCGGCAACCGCCCCGAAGGTGGCCTGCGCGTGTCGATGACGTTCCCGTTCGAGGTCGTGCCGAAGGACGAACCCCACGCACAGGCCGCATAAGCGGCTGCGGCGCCGGCCCGGCCGGGCTGGCGCCGCGTGGCATCATTCGAACAGCGTGCCGAGCGTCTCGGCCGCGTTGCTGTCGATGGTGTTGTAGGTCACGGTGGTGGCCTCGAAGATGTAGACGGTCGTATACCGGCCGAGGCGCTCCAGGATTTCCTCCTGCAGCGATTCAGGCACGACGTTCATGTTCAGGTACCACGCCGTCGACGACAGCCGCGTCTGGAACGACCCGTACTCCTGCATCAGTTCGTAGAACGCGTCGGCATCCTGATCGCGGCAGACGATCACCAAGTTTCCTGCCATTCCCTTTCCTCCCGCTCGTCGATCGATCCCCAGGGCCTGTTGACATCGGGCACGCGCATGCGTTGCCATCGGACCGTCCGCAACATACCCCAAGGGCCAGCCCTGATCATACCCGCATAGTCGTATCCGGCTGGTGACGCCCGACATGGTTTGCACGCACGTGCGGTTGGCGGGTTCCCGGGCGGCCCGGATCACGGCATAATTCGGGCCTGCATGCTGGCCGAAAGACTGCGGCCGGGCTGCTCGACCCGCGCACCCGCCATCCACCCACGCGCCAGGCACGATCCGTGCGACGCCTGCGCCGTTCCCGGACGGTTGTACCTGAAATACAGGTTGGTGTAGTGTCGTGCCGTCGCGGGCCGACTCGTCCGGGGCGCGGCAGCGCATGCACGCACGGCGCCCCGCGCTCGCGCGCGATCGTCAGTCAATCGAATTACCGCACCCGTGCGCTTTGCCATGAATCAACATCGACTGCCGGCTTCGTTCGGCCTAACCGGGGAGGGCGCCTGATGGACGTCGGATTCTTCAATCCGAACCGGACCGCCAACGCGTCCGCGTGGCGCGTTCTGCCGAACCGGTGGGATTTCATCGCGTTTCCGCTGATCATCTGCCTGATCGCGATGGCGGTCGTCGGTTTCCACGAAACGATGGCGCCGATCGGCACCCTGCAGACGCAGAAGATCTCGCTCGACCCGTCGAACCTGCCCGAATACGCGTTGCGCACCACGCTGCGGATGCTGGCCGCGATGGTCGCGTCGCTCGTGTTCACGCTCGTCTACGGCACGCTCGCGGCCAAGAGCCGGCGTGCCGGCATGGTGCTGATCCCGATCCTCGACATCCTGCAGTCGGTGCCGGTGCTCGGCTTCATCTCGTTCACGGTCACGTTCTTCCTCGCGCTGTTCCCGAGCCGCGTGCTCGGCGCCGAGCTCGCGGCGATCTTCGCGATCTTCACGAGCCAGGCGTGGAACATGACGTTCAGCTTCTACCAGTCGCTGCGCACGGTGCCGCGCGACCTGGACGAAGTGTCGCGCGGCTTCCACCTGACGTCGTGGCAGCGCTTCTGGAAGCTCGAGGTGCCGTTCTCGATGCCGGGCCTGATCTGGAACATGATGATGTCGATGTCGGGCGGCTGGTTCTTCGTCGTCGCGTCGGAGGCCATCACGGTCGGCAACCAGACCATCACGCTGCCGGGCGTCGGCGCGTATCTCGCGCAGGCGATCTCGGACAAGAACCTCGGCGCGATCGGCTGGGTGATCCTCACGATGTCGGTCGTGATCCTCGCGTACGACCAGTTCCTGTTCCGCCCGCTCGTCGCGTGGGCCGACAAGTTCCGGATGGAGAACACCAGCTCGGGCAACGCGCCGGAGTCGTGGCTGCTGGACCTCGTGCGCCGCACGCGCCTGATTCATCAACTGCTGGTGCCGGCGGGCTGGTTCTTCGCGAAGGCCGCGCGGATTCCGCTGCGCCTGCCGCTGTCGGGCGCGATGCGTTTCTCGCTGCCGCGTGTCGAGAAGAAGGCGTCGCGCACGGTCGACATTGCGTGGGCGATTCTCGTGCTGATCGGTACGGCCTATGTCGTGTGGCGCGTGGTCAGCTTCGTGTCGACCGGCGTGACGCTGGCCGAGGTCGGCCACGTGCTCGTGCTCGGGCTCATCACGCTGCTGCGCGTGGCCGTGCTGATCGCGATCGCGTCCGTGATCTGGGTGCCGGTCGGCGTGTGGATCGGGCTGCGCCCGCGGCTCGCCGAGAAGCTGCAACCGCTTGCGCAGTTCCTCGCGGCGTTCCCGGCCAACCTGCTGTTCCCGGCGTTCGTGATCGTGATCGCGCGCTTCCACCTGAACGCCGATATCTGGCTGTCGCCGCTGATCGTGCTCGGCACGCAGTGGTATATCCTGTTCAACGTGATCGCCGGCGCAACGTCCTACCCGAACGACTATCGCGAAGCGGCAACGAACTTCCGCATCCGTGGCTGGCAGTGGTGGCGGCAGGCGATCCTGCCCGGCATCTTCCCGTACTACGTGACCGGCGCGATTACCGCATCAGGCGGCGCGTGGAACGCGAGCATCGTGTCGGAAGCCGTGCAGTGGGGCAATACCAAGATCGAGGCGCACGGCCTCGGTGCGTATATCGCGCAGACCACCGCCGCCGGCGATTTTCCGAAGATCATCCTGGGCATCGCTGTGATGTCCCTGTTCGTCACCCTGTTCAACCGCCTGTTGTGGCGTCCGCTGTATGCCTTCGCCGAAGCGAAGCTGCGGCTCGACTGAGACCGATTGAGAGCGAAACGCGATGCACAATCCGAATGCTGTAAACGCCCCCGTCCAGACGAACCAGCCGCCGCGCCTCGGTGAGGAAATCCTGCGCGTCGATCACGTCTGTCGCGGCTTCAACAAGACGCAGGGCGAATTGCTCGTGCTCGACGATGCGAACCTGTCGCTGCGCGAGGGCGAGATCGTCGGGCTGCTCGGCCGTTCCGGCTCGGGCAAGTCGACGCTGCTGCGCATCATCGCCGGGCTGATCGAGCCGACCGGCGGCGAAGTGACCTATCTCGGCCAGCCGCTGCGCGGCCCGGCCGAAGGCGTCGCGATGGTGTTCCAGACCTTCGCGCTGTTCCCGTGGCTCACCGTGCTGCAGAACGTGGAAGCGGGCCTCGAAGCGCTCGGCGTCGGCGCACGCGAGCGGCGCGAGCGTGCGCTCGCCGCGATCGACCTGATCGGTCTCGACGGCTTCGAGAACGCGTATCCGCGCGAGTTGTCGGGCGGCATGCGCCAGCGCGTGGGCTTTGCGCGCGCGCTGGTCGTCGATCCGACGATCCTGCTGATGGACGAGCCGTTCTCGGCGCTCGACGTGCTGACGGCCGAGACGCTGCGTACCGACCTGCTCGACCTGTGGACGCAAGGCCGGATGCCAATCAAGTCGGTGCTGATCGTCACGCACAACATCGAGGAAGCGGTGTTCATGTGCGACCGGATCCTCGTGCTGTCGTCGAACCCGGGCCGCGTGATCGCCGAGATCAAGGTGCCGTTCAAGCATCCGCGTAACCGTCTCGACCCGGCGTTCCGCAAGCTCGTCGACGACATCTACGCGAAGATGACCGCCCGCCAGACCGGCGAGGCGACGAAGAAGGGGCTGGAGCTCGGCAGCTGGCTGCCGCAGGTGTCGACCAACCTGATGGCCGGCCTGATCGAAACGCTCGCGATGGCGCCGTACCACGGCCGCGCGGACATGCCGGAAATCGCACGCACGCTGCACCTCGAGGTCGACGACCTGTTCCCGATCGCCGAAGTGCTGCAGTACCTCGGTTTCGCGGACGTGCGGGAAGGCGACGTGTTCCTGACGCCGCCGGGGCGCGTGTTCGCGGAATTCGGCACGCAGGAGCGCAAGCTGATGTTCGCGGATCACCTGCTGAAGCACGTGCCGCTCGCCGCGCGGATCAAGAAGGTGCTGAACGAGCGCCCGGGCCATCGTGCGCCGCGCGTGCGCTTCGAGCAGGAACTGGAGGATTTCCTGTCGGACGGTGCGGCCGAGGAGACGCTCGACGCGGTGATCGACTGGGGCCGTTACGGCGAGATCTTCTCGTACAACGACCAGACCGAGATCTTCAGTCTCGAGGACGTCGAGTCCTGAAGTCGGCGAGGCATTCGGGCGCCTGTCGCCTGAATGCCGGTTTCGCGGTTTCGTTCGGCCGCTTCGAGTCAATGCGAACGCGGCTTGTCCCTGGCACCTGCAACGGGCGCCGGGTTCATTGGCAGGGCAGAAAGCGCTGGGTCTGTCGCGGCCGGGACGTTTGCCTGCGACACGCATCGCTGATGCGTTGATACGTTGACGGGCAAGGCGCCGAAGGCTGGTGCAACGCATTCCATCGATTGCATCAGCGATTCGATGCCTTCGACCCTCGTCAGTGATCCAAAGGGCACCCATGAGCGAGAAGAAGGGGCCGTATGCCATCGCGGCGAAACAGTACGATCTGGTGCGCGTATCCGTTGTCGATTCTCCACGGCCGCAGGTCTTTCATGCGAAGGTCGAACACATCTATTCCGCTGGAAAGGGCATCACGCAGGACCATCTCGGGGCAGAGATCGAGTTCGTCGGCGGTCCGCCGACCTGGGGCAACGTGCCGCTGGAAGTCGGTGAGCGTGCTCTCATGTTCGTCGGCGCGCGGGCAGGGTTGTTCGGCGAGTATCCGTGGCGCGGTCACATGGTTCTGGAGGACATCGCGGGCGGAACGTATGCCAGGCTGCAGATTCCCGAGATGTGGCTGAGGGATGATTTGCCAGTCGAGGTCAGGGCCGCGGCGAGTGCGCATCCGACGAGGCGGAACGCGTCGATCGTCAGGTTCAGCGTGCTGGAACGCTACCTGAGCGATCTGATCGGGAAAGCCGTCCGCTGAGCCGGGTCGATTTTCCGGAGTCCGGAGGACGACGTGCTGCCCGCCGGGATCAAGGGGAGGGCGTGCGACATCACGCGCGTATGTCACGACGACAGATCGTCGTGGTCCAGGGCGGCAGGGCGGGCTGCATGCATGGAGCCCACTGCGTCCTTATTGCAGATTCCCCCACCGGTCGACCGCCGGTTCCGCCGACGCCCACTTCCAGTGCGTGCCTTGCTGGCAGGCATTCGCGAAATACCAGTCGGCCTTGTCGCCGTCCTTCACCGAGAACGTGAATTCCTTGCACAGCGCGAGCGGAGTCGAATAAGCGCGTGCGACGCGCACCTCGCCTTCGCCGTTTTCCAGCGGCAGCGTGTTCTTCACCTTCCACGGCTTCACTTCGCCGACGGCCAGGCTGCCGACCACCTTCGCGATCGCGTCCTGCTGGTTCTGATGGAGCTGCTTCATCGTGCGGTTGACGGCTTCGTCGGTCGCGGCCTGCACGGCAATCCCGACGCCGACGCCGACCGCCGGGTTCGCGGTGACGAGGCCCGTCGCCGCGCCGGCGAGTGCGCCGCTCGCTGCGCCGACCGACCCGCAGCCCGACAGCGTGGCCGTCGCCGCGCACAGCGCGCCGATGGCCGCGATACGAAGCGCGACGCTCATTGCAGCGCGCCCCAGCGTTCGGTTGCCGGTTCGGCCGATGCCCATTTCCACGCGGGGCCGTCGCGGCAGATCGTGGCGACGTAGAACGCAGATTGCGCGGCCTTGTCGGCTTTCGCGGGCGTGTCGACCGCGAACACGATCTCCTTGCAGTCGAGCGGGCCGACACTGATCATCCGGCTGACCGTCACGCGCCCCTGCTCGTCGTCCTCGATCGGGAACGAGTGGTGCGTCGACCACGGTGCGACGCCACCGACTTCGAGTGGGCCGGCGGCCTTCGCGATCTGTTCCTGTGTGTAACGGTGTGCGACGCGCTGCGTGTACTGGACGCCTGCGCGCGCGCCGGCGACCGCGCCGAGGCCGATGCCCGTCGCGACGGCGGCGTTGTTGGTGACCTTGGAGGCGATCGCGGCGCCCGCGATACCGGCGCCGGCTGTCGCGCCCTCGCTGTACAGCGAGTTGCAGCCGGACAGCAGTGCGGCCGTGGCGATCACGGCCAGCACGACGCGCGCCGGCGTGGCCCGGCGCGGCGATTCGAAACGAATGTTCATCCCTGAGTGCAAGTCCTGTCTGGGTGAGCGGCGTCGCATGCACGCCGTCATGCCGCGTCATTGTTTCGCAATTGTCATAGGAAAACTGCAAAGCTTTGACAAATCGCCGGACGGCAGGCTGCGCGCGTGCGCGCGGCGCCATTGTCGGACAGATGAATCCAGAGGGGTCGAAACGTTACAAATTGAAGGCAATTGTTACCGTGACGTGCAAGGAAGCGACCTAGACTTTTGAGTTATGGAAGGTTTCTACGACGGCCTCGGGCCGCGCCGCACATGAGACACCCAGCCATGCGCCGTTCGAAACGGTTTTCGCCTCGGCCGCCCGAAGCTGGGGCCGACCGCTCGCGTCCGCAGACCGACGCGCCACCGGCACCGCCTGCCGGCGCGCCCGGCGAGCCGCCGTCGGACGGCGATCACAACCAGGGCGGCGCTCGCCCGGAAGGGCTCGACTATCAGCGGGATCTCGGCCAGGAACAGGACGCCTGATGTCGTTGCCGCCGCATTCCGCCGCTGTTTTTCACACCTGCATTGCTCACGTCTGAATCGCCGCACGGCCGCCTTCGGGTCGCCGTGTCCGCCTTGGCGCGCGCCGCGCGCCAGCCAATCGAATCGAGGAGGGGAAGCCGCATGAGCAGATTGATCGTGGTATCGAACCGTGTCGCCGCCGGCGAGGACACGCGCCCGAGCGCGGGTGGCCTGGCGGTCGGCGTGATGGACGCGCTGAAGGAAACGGGCGGCGTCTGGTTCGGCTGGAACGGCGAGATCGTCGACGCACCCGATACCGAACCCGCGATCCAGCAGGACGGCAACGTCACCTATGCGACGGTCGGGCTGAACCGGCGCGACTACGATCAGTACTACCGCGGCTTCTCGAACGCGACGCTGTGGCCGGTGTTCCATTACCGCGGCGATCTCGCGCGCTTCGACCGTCAGGAGTACGCGGGCTATCTGCGCGTGAACGCGATGCTCGCCAAGCAGCTTGCCGCCCTGCTGCGCCCCGACGACCTGATCTGGGTACACGACTATCACCTGTTGCCGTTCGCGCATTACCTGCGCGAGCTCGGCGTGAAGAACCCGATCGGCTTCTTCCTGCACATTCCGTTTCCGTCGCCCGACATGCTGCGTCTCGTGCCGCCGCACGAGGAACTCGTGAAGTTCATGTGCGCGTACGACGTCGCGGGCTTCCAGACCGAGACCGACAAGCAGGCGTTCACCGACTACATCGAACGGCGCGGGATCGGTGCGGCGAGCGACGACGGAATGCTGCACGCGCATGGCCGCGTCGTGAAGGTCGCCGCCTATCCGATCGGTGTGCATCCCGACGCGATCGCGCAGGCGGCCGTCCAGTACAGCGCGCGCAAGCCGGTGAAGATGCTGCGCGAGGCGCTCGACGGCCGCAAGCTGGTGATGAGCGTCGACCGCCTCGACTACTCGAAGGGGCTCGTCGAGCGCTTCCAGTCGTTCGAGCGGATGCTCGCGAACGCGCCGGGCTGGCAGGGGCGCGTGTCGCTCCTGCAGATCGCGCCGCCGACGCGTTCCGACGTGAAGACCTATCAGGACATTCGCGAAACGCTCGAAGGCGAGGCCGGCCGCATCAACGGCCGCTTCTCGCAGCTGGACTGGACCCCGATCCAGTACCTGAACCGCAAGTACGAGCGCAACCTGCTGATGGCGTTCTTCCGGATGTCGCAGGTCGGCTACGTGACGCCGCTGCGCGACGGGATGAATCTCGTCGCGAAGGAGTACGTCGCGTCGCAGGATCCGGCCGATCCGGGCGTGCTCGTGCTGTCGGAGTTCGCGGGTGCGGCAGCCGAGCTGACCGGCGCGCTCCTCGTCAATCCGTATGACCTGTCGCAGATGGCCGAGGCGCTCGAGCGCGCGCTGTCGATGCCGCTCGCGGAGCGGCAGGCGCGCCACGAGGAAAACCTCGCGCGGTTGCGTGTGAACGACCTGTCGGTCTGGCGCGATACGTTCGTCGCCGACTTGCGCAGTGTCGCGGCTGCCGCGTCGGTCACGCGGCGCGCGGGCCGGCGGGTCGCGCATGCGTGAGGTCGTGGAAGGGCCCGGCGTCGCCGACGACGACGCCTCCCGCCGCTTCTTCGTCGTGACCGGTGGTCCGGGCTCGGGCAAGAGCACGTTGCTCGACGCGCTCGAAGGCGCCGGTTTCGCGCGCTCGCAGGAAGCCGGTCGCGGCGTGATTCGCGACCAGATGGCGATCGACGGCCACGCGTTGCCATGGCGCGATTCGGCCGCGTTCGCCGAGCTGATGCTGAGCTGGGAGATGCGCTCGTACGATCTCGCGCGCGACGCGCGCGGGCCCGTGTTCTTCGATCGCGGCGTGCCGGACGTGGTCGGCTATCTACGGCTGACAGGGCTCGCGGTGCCCGCGCATGCGGACGCCGCCGCCCGCCGTTTCCGCTATCACCGGCGCGTGTTCATCGCGCCGCCGTGGCCGGATATCTATGCGCAGGACACCGAGCGTCGGCAGGATTTTGCGGAAGCCGTGCGCACCTACGACGCGATGGTCGCGTGTTACACGTCGTATGGCTACCGGCTGGTCGAATTGCCGCGCGAGAGCGTGCAGGCGCGCGTGCGCTTCGTGATGGACGCGCTCGACGCCGAATGACGCGCGGGTCCGAGGGCGGCGAGCGGTGGTGTCAGGTCGCCGTGTCCGGTCGCGGCGACGTGATGCGCAGCATGCTGACGACCGCGGCCACTGCCGCGAATGCCGCGGCGACATAGAGTGCAATCGTCGGCCCGCGATCGGGCACGAGCCCGAAAATCAATGCGACGAGCGCGGCGCCGAGCGTCTGACCGGTCAGGCGCGCGGTGCTCAGCATGCCGCCCGCGCCGCCGCTGCGTTCGCGCGGCGCCGACGACAGCATTGCGCGGTTGTTCGGCGACTGGAACAACCCGAAGCCCGCACCGCACAGCGCCATCCGCCACACGATATCGACGGTGCCCGGGTGCGCGCCGATCGTCGCGAGCGACAGCAGCCCGGCCGCGAACAGCGCGAGTCCGATCCCGCCGAGGATGCCGGCCGAATAGCGATCCGACAGCACGCCCGCGAGCGGCGCGGCGAACACGATCACGAGCGGCCACGGCGTCATGTACAGGCCCGTCTCGACCTGCGAGAAGCCAAGCGAGTTCTGCAGCCAGAACGGCAGCGCGACGAACGCGAGCATCTGCGACGTGAACGACGCCATCGACGTATAGATCGACAGCGCGAACATCGGGATGCGCATCAGGTCGACCGGCAGCAGCGGCGCCGGCTGCGACAGCTGGCGCTTCACGAAGAAGTAGCCGACGACGAACGCGATGGCCAGCTCGGCCGCGACGTACGCATGGCCTTCGCCGTGACCGAGCCCGTCCACGGCCGTGATCAGCAGGCCGAACACACACGCGTTCATCAGCGCGCTCGGGAAATCGTACGGCGCATCGTGCAGCGGGTTGGACGGCAATGCGCGCAGGCTGCCGAATACCGCGGCGATGCCGATCGGCACGTTGACCGCGAACAGCCACGGCCACGAGGCGAACGACAGGATCGCGGACGCGACCGTCGGCCCGATCGCCGACGACAGCGCCACCACCATCGCGTTGATCGACAGCCCGCGCCCGAGCATCGACGACGGGTAGATCATCCGCACGAGCGCCGCGTTGACGCTCATGATGCCGGCCGCGCCGAAGCCCTGGATCACGCGCATCACAGCGAGCATCGGCAGCGAGCCGGCGAGTGCGCAGCCGAGCGACGCCGCGGTGAACAGCGCGAGCCCCGCGATGTAGATGCGGCGGTAGCCGATGCGCTCGCCGAGCGACGCGAGCGGCAGCAGCGTGATCGTGACCGCGAGCTGGTACGCGTTGACGATCCAGATCGATGCGGCATCGGATGCATGCAGGTCGCGCGCGATCGTCGGCAGCGCGACGTTTGCGATGGCACCGTCGAGCACGGCGAGCGTGATGCCCAGTGCGACGCAGACGATCGCCCAGTAGCGTTGCGGAAGCGGCAGGCCGGTATCGGCGTTCATGGCGGGAGCAGATGCGTGGTTGTCCGCGCGCCCGGTTGCCGGTTGCGTGCGCAACCATGCGGAGGGGTGGAGGCGGCGATGAGCGGCCCGGCCGATGCAGCGGCACCGGAGCGGGGCCGGTCGAGTGTATCACCGGGCCGCATGGCGCGACGCCGGCACTCAGCCTTCGAAGTCGAGGCCGCCGAGCCGCACGAGCGGGTCGGCCTGCGTGCGCGACAGGAGATCGATGTCGCGCGCGCCCTGCCAGGCACCGAGCTTTTTCGGCAGTGCGGCCAGGTAGTGCTCGAAGCGTTGCCGGCCGTCCGGTTCCATCAGCCGCTCGATTTCGTCGGTGTCCCAGGTCAGCTCGAGGTTCAGCGGATGGTCGAAGCCGCTAACGTGCTCGTGCGGCGCGCTGCGGATCTGCACGCGCGTCGGGTGCCCGTGACCGCCATACGGGACGACGTCGGTCAGCACGTGATCGGCGAAGAAGGCGGCGATTGCCTGTGCGATGCGCGGGGCAAATTCGGTATCGAAACGGCGGGCGGTTTCGGGCTGCATGACGGCGTCTCCTGTATGCCGAAAATCGTAGCACGGCGACGGCGCATTTCGATGGGCGTGATGCCGGTAATCGCGCGTTACCACTTGCTGCATCTATTACGGCCGCAAGCCGCCACAATGCATCGCATCCAGTACCACTTCGCGTGGGAGTCCATCATGAAAAAAATTGCCGCAGTGTGTGTCCTCGCCGGTTCGCTTGCCGTGGCAGGTCCGGCGTCCGCGCATGGCCGCGACGGTGGCGCCGTGATCGGCGCGTTGATCGGCGGCGCGGTGCTGGGCGCGATCGTGACGTCCGCGATGAATCCGCCCGTCGCGTATCAGGCGCCCGCGTACCAGGCACCGGCCTATCAGCCGCCGACGTACTACCAGGCGCCCGCGTATCAGCAGCCTGCCTATCCGACCTACCAGCAGGCGCAGTACCAGGACGACGGCCCGAACTATTGCTACGACCGCTACCAGCGCGCGTATGTGTGCGGCGCGCCCGTGTCGGGCGGTTACGCGCAGCCGGCCGGCTGGTAAGCCGGCGGACGCGCGAAGCGTGAGCGGTCGGCGCCGCCGCCGTTCGCTTCGCCGCACCGGACGACAAAAGGCCCTCGCTTCGTGCGAGGGCCTTTGTCTTTTGCGGGACCGTCCGTTCAACTGCGTGACGCGTCGGCCGTCGGCGGGCCGTGCGCGGATACAAACGGTTGCAAATGCGCGTCAGTGGCGATGGCCGCCGCCGCCACCGCCGCCACCGTTCCAGTCGCCACCGCGGTGTCCGCCGCCGTGCCCCCAGCCGTTGCCGCGGTTGCCACGATCGCCGTCCCAGCGATGGTAGTCGCGCCGGCCGCGATCCCAGTCGCGTCCGCCGCCACCGCCGCCGCCCCAGATATTGACCGTGCCGTACACGGGCGACGGGCTGTACGCATAGCCCGGAGCGGAATAGTAGGGCTGCCCGTAGCCGTATCCGGCGTCCGGGGCGACGACGCAGCCAGCCAGCAGGGTGGCGACGCCGGCGGCAGCAATGAGCTTCAGCATGATGTTCTCCGTTGGTTCCCCTATAAGTACCGCGCAAGGGGATTGCCAGCTGTTTGCAATTGTGTCGTCAAATTACAGCGCCGTAAGGTCCTGCGACGAAAGTGTTAGCATCCGGGGCTCATTTTGTTTTTCAGGAGTACATCGATGAAATTCGCGATCCGGGCCGCGCTGGCCGCCTTCTGCGTGACGACTGCCGCCGCTTGCGTGGCCGCGCCTGCCTCGGCGCCTGCCGTGACGGCCGAGTCGATCAAGATGTTTCCGCAGGCAGCGGCCGGCCAGCAGCGCGTCGTGATCGCGCTGCCCGCGCTCGAGAACGAAGGCGATGCGCGCGTCGAGCTGATGATCGGCAAGACGCTGCAGACCGACTGCAACCAGCAGTGGTTCGGCGGCGAGCTGACCGCCGAGGACGTGAAGGGCTGGGGCTATACGTATTACCAGCTCACCGACGTGAAGGGGCCGGCATCGACGCTGATGGCATGCCCGGGCCAGGCGCCGCAGCAACGGTTCGTGCAGGTGCGCGGTGACGGCCAGCTGCTGCGCTACAACAGCCGCCTGCCGCTCGTCGTCTATGTGCCGGACGGCTTTGATGTGCGCTATCGCGTGTGGCATGCGTCGAAGGACGTGCAGCACGCAGCGAAGCAGTAACGTAACGGTGCGGCGGTAGCGTCCTGCCGCTACGCGCCGCCCGTGCCGACGAGCGCTGGCCACGCAGCCAGCGCGGCTTGTGCGACGGCCTCCAGATCGCGACGGCTCGCACCGTCGCGCGCCTGGATCGACATTCCCTGCTGGACCGTCACGTAGTACCGCGCGATTGCGTCGAGGTTCGCTTGTGCCGCGATCTCGCCGGTCGCGACACCTTGCCTGAGGCGCTCGCGCAGGTTCTCGACCGTGCGCTCGCGCATC
This sequence comes from Burkholderia lata, assembly GCF_000012945.1. NCBI lineage: Bacteria > Pseudomonadati > Pseudomonadota > Betaproteobacteria > Burkholderiales > Burkholderiaceae > Burkholderia > Burkholderia lata. The sequence goes on along the minus strand of NC_007510.1, from coordinate 2,820,358 downwards.
GCGATCAGCGTTTGCCGGACCGTATCGGAGCGCTCGGCCGGGTGCAGCGCCGACAGCACGATCAGGCAGCCTGCCGGCTTCGACCGCCGCGTGAACACGCGTGCGGTATCCATCAGGTAGTTCCGCACGGCGTCGTGCGCGCTGCCGGCCTGCTCGACACCTCCCCAGATTTCCCGTCCTTCCGTTGCGCCGTAGTGCTCGAGCGCTTGCCGGAACAACGCTTCCTTGCTGCCGAACGCCGCATACAGGCTCGGCGACGCGATGCCCATCGCGGCCGTCAGGTCGGTCATCGATGCGCCTTCGTAGCCGAGGCGCCAGAACACCTCCATCGCACGCTCCAGCGCCGCTTCCTTGTCGAAGCTTCTCGGTCGGCCCCGTTCAGCCATTGCGTCCGCTCCTTCGCAGATATCTGTATCGATCGATAAATTAAATCAATTGACTGTGTCGCGCAACTTGCCACATTCTGTGTCGGTCGTTACATAAATGAGGAAAGGAACCGACATGAACCGACTTCAGGGCAAGCGTGCACTCATCACGGGCGGCAGCCGCGGCATCGGTGCGGCGATCGCGAAACGGCTGGCGGCCGATGGCGCGGACGTCGCGATTACCTACGAGAAATCGGCCGAGCGGGCGCAGGCCGTCGTCGCCGGCATCGAGGCGCTGGGCCGCCGCGCCGTCGCGATCCAGGCCGACAGCGCCGATCCGGTGGCCGTGCGCGACGCGGTCGATCGTGCTGCGGAGGCGTTCGGCGGCCTCGACATTCTCGTCAACAACGCGGGGATCTTCAGGGCCGGCGCGCTGGGCGACCTCACGCTCGACGATATCGACGCAACGTTGAACGTGAACGTGCGCGCGGTGATCGTCGCGTCGCAGGCGGCGGCACGGCATCTCGGGGAGGGCGGGCGCATCGTGTCGACCGGCAGTTGCCTCGCGACGCGCGTGCCCGATGCGGGGATGAGCCTCTATGCGGCGAGCAAGGCCGCGCTGATCGGCTGGACGCAGGGGCTCGCGCGCGATCTCGGTTCGCGCGGCATCACGGTCAATATCGTGCATCCGGGGTCGACGGATACCGACATGAACCCGGCCGGCGGTGAGCATGCCGATGCGCAGCGTTCGCGGATGGCGATCCCGCAGTACGGCAAAGCCGACGACGTGGCGGCGCTCGTCGCGTTCGTGGTCGGGCCGGAAGGGCGGTCGATCAACGGGACGGGGTTGACGATCGATGGTGGCGCGAACGCGTGATTGCGTGAATGCCGACGCCCGGCGTGGGTTTTCGACCGGGCGGTGTTGCGTTCGTTATCGGCAGCCGAGCTGGTGATGCTCGGTTTCGAGATCGGCGCGCTTGTCGTAAGCGCGCAGTTCGTTGCGCGGCTTGCCGTCCGGGCCCATCCCGCGCACGATTTTCTGGCCGCGGTCGGGAGCGTGCGTGACGGCATCGATGCCGGCGGCCAGTTCACGGCAGCGTGAGTTGGGGGCGGGGTTTTCCGCGTGCGGTGCTGCTGCGTTCGTGATGTTGGCGATGCCGGGGCTGACATAGCGCTGCGTTGCGGGCGCGGTGACGGTGTCGGCGGCGGTAGCCGTGCCGGTCGTCGCTGAAAGCGCGGCGAGTGCCACGATCGCTCGAATCATTGCGGGAGTCCGGATGCTGGAGAAGGTTCGGAATTCTACGCAATCTCCGGTGCAGGGCCGTGGCGATTGAGTGGGATGCGATCGTGTGTCGCAGGCGATGCCAGGGGCTGAATGTTCCTTGATCCGTATGTGATGCTGGCAGTCAGTGCACACGCAGCCGTGCATGCGGAAAGCAAGAAGCCCGCTTGCTTTCGCAGAGCGGGCTTCGGTATTGGTTGCGGGGGTAGGATTTGAACCTACGACCTTCGGGTTATGAGCCCGACGAGCTGCCAGACTGCTCCACCCCGCGGCGCGAAGTGTACTAGGGCTGATGTCGAGAGTCAATCGATCTGTGATTTGCATCGAATGGAATCTGCGGCTCGCCTTCACCAAGCGTGACGATTCGTGGTGTGCAGGTTGACTGGGCAATCGTGCTGGAGGCAAATCGCTCCGTTTGTGGGCGTCTGCCGGGAGACATGGCGAAAGCTCTGCGTGGCTGGACGGGCGCCGCAGCCGATTCAATTGTCGTCACGGTGCACAGTGTGGAAGAACGGTGAGATCCACCGATATCTGGCCGACCCCCATGGCTAGCGTTAAGTGGGTACCAGAGAAAACAACCTCGATGCTTTGAAAGGACGTGATGTTAGATAGAATCAAGAATTCCACGACGCCCGCAACTAAGTATGAAATTCACCGACCTCGATATTGATTTTCGCAAAGTTACTCCGTCACAGTTTGAAGAGCTTTGTTATGACCTAGTGAGCAGGAATGGATTCTATGCACTGAAGTGGCGTCGCGGAGGGGCAGATAGCGGCCGAGACATCGAAGCGACGTTGCGGCTGCACAATGCAGTGGTGGGAACTATCGAAGAGCGGTGGTTTTTCGAATGTAAGCACTACACATCCGGTGGTGTGCCGCCTGACGACTTAACATCGAAAATTGCGTGGGCGGATGCGGAGCAACCAGACCATCTTGTGTTCTTCATGTCGTCGTACCCGACTAATCCAGCTCGCGACTGGTTGAGGAAAATTGAGGTTCAGAGGTCGTATCGATTGCACGTCGTTGAGGAGAAGGATCTTAAAGACCTACTCTTGGCATTCCCCGATTTGGTGGAAAAATATTTTGCCAGCGCAATTGTTCGACTTCTTCGTTCGATTCAAGACACGTGGGTAGCACATGGGCTGACGCCTGATTCTGGGGCTATAGATCGTGTGTTAGGAGAGTTGGACATTGCGAACCTTGCTCTACAGGACGTTGCATTTCTCTGGGGGGCGTGTCTTCGTGTGAAATCTGATCCCTCAACACTATCGAGGCGGATTCTTAGTCTCAAGCCGTACGTCATAGGTTTGGCTGGAGCAGATCGTTCGGTTTTCGATGGTATTGTAATGTCGAAGGAGAAAGGGAAGATTGCGGCGGAATTTACCCTGATCTATAGGGCTCATGTTAAAGAGCATATTATGATCGAATCGAATTTTATGAAAAATGGATCGACATATGAGGGTAGATACTCCTTGGCTCTATTGGCTACTGGCCAGGTGATTGAAGTCCTTTCGTCTAAGGACGGCTCATTTGGCCCGTTGGTTGTGGCGTGGAACGATGGAAAAGACTTCTTTGTGCCAGTACGCGACCGCCTTCTTTCCGGAATACATTTTGATCATGACACGGAGGATATGCCGGACGGCGCTGAGGTCTCGCAGTCACATGATCAAGTGGATCTCGGAACGTTGTATTGATCGGTAGGCGATCGGCGATGAGGGTTTGTGCAGATTAATGCCGCTGATTCAACAGTGCCACAAGGCGGCGCGCGATCACGGTGGGCGCATTGCCGACGTCGACGAGTTCTGCCCATGAGTAGACGTGATGGCCGCTTTTCCGTGCGAGCCGAAAGTGCTTGCCGGTATCGTTCGTAACGACTACTGCATCAGCAGCTAGAGCGACGAGGAACGCATCCGTGCGATTCTTCGGGATTGCTTTGCCGGGACGTTCGGTGACTTTGACTGACTGTAGAGTTCCGATCGTGCCTTCATCTGCCCAATAGCCGTGGTCGAAACCAGAGTAACCTCCACTCGATCCGTCAGGGCCAGCAAAACCGAAGATGCCGCGCTCGGGCGCAGCGGCGAGAAGGCGCCGACACAGATCCTTCTCAGCCGCTGTTGTGTTGTCACTGTCGACACCCTGCTGATACTCGGTGGCGAGGTCCGGCGTAACCGCTAGACTGAACTCGCTATGCGCTAGCGCGGCGACAGGGTCGATACCGGCTTGAGCCAAATTGGTCAAGGTATTGTTGTCGAAGTAGATGTTCACTTCGCGGTTCCTTAGGGGAGATGGAGCTCATGGTTGATCACATTTTCCGGAGAGACTGACTATCTGGGTGCTTATACGGTGCGTTCCGAAGGTGTCGTTTGTGATGTGACCGTTATGATAGGGATCTGCTTCTGACGAACTATTCTGAAGCTCTGAAAGGCTGGTCGCGCTTTGAAGATCTCGACGCATGCGCTGCCCGATTTCACATGGCCCGCAAGTTCCTCAGGCGTTGCAGGGCATCGAGCTCCGAGAATCACTTCTCGAAGCATGAAGTGCGGGGCAAAGTTCAAGTAGTAAAGACCACTCTGGGCTTCCCGATTTTTCAGGCTGGCAAAGATGCGCCATTCTCGTTCGTACTCCCAGTCTTTGAATTTGGTTGTCAGGATTGCCCTAAATTGCTCTTCGAGCAAGTGCGAGCCGCTTTCTATGTGTTCGAGTAGGCCCGTAAGTTTGTTGGCCTCGTATTGGACTTGATGTATCTCAGCGTCCACTACATCAAAACCTAGGCAAATTCCGCGATGGCGATCGCCGTAGTGCGCCCACATGACTGGGTTATCCCATGATTTGGTGGTGCAGAGCATGCCGATGGATTGAGCCCAATGTGCATGTAGGGCCTTATAGGCGCGGCGTGCCTTTGCTGCACCTATCGACGCGCCAAGAAGCTCGAAAGGGTCGTTAGCTTCATGGATAGTTGACAGTTTAAACCGCTGTTCTTGCAGGATCTTCTCTGCCCATCGCTGCGCAGTGAGATAGTAGAGGCGCATGGTTGGTTTGGTATCGAGGTGACTAGAGTTAGAACGCGTCGTGATACCCACTTGGGTGTGAAGTGTTCGGTGCTACGGGCGCGATCTCGCGAACACCTACAGGCGAACCTTTTTCGTAAAAATCGTATGGGTCGCTCGTCCATCCTTGAGTCCGAGCAAAGAGATTTAGGCCGAGTGCACTGGGCGTGAGGATCGCGACTGGGGTTGGACTGCTATTCAGATTAAATCCACTTTCCATTTGAAGAAGGCCAACCTCACGAAGATGGTCGATCGCTATGTCAAGCTCGCTGGCGCTATCGATGCTCGTGACTTTGCGCAGACCTTCGAGCGGAACAATTACTTGAGTTTCGGCAAGTACCAAGCGATGTTCGGACGTGCATATCCGAGTGTCCTTACAGAGAAATTCGATCAGCGTTGCTTCGCTTGCCGTCAATTGATCAAGCAGTGTGATGAAAATAAGGTTGCTGTCATCTGTGCCAGTGGGGGAGCACGAACTCACGAAAAGTCCCGACCACATCTCCTGCAGGTTCTCAGCGTCTACCCACGAGCTTTTGTCGATGATCTTACCTGCGATGCGGGGATGTACATGAATCTCGCCGGCTTGTTCATTCCGCTCGAGGTGGGCTCGGCTCCTCTCGAGAATGGCCACTGCATTGGACGCACGCCAGCTTCGGACTCTGTCTTGGAGCAGGAGTCCAAATTCCTCGGCTGCCGGCATGCAAACCTTGTTTAGAAAGGCGCCAATGCCGGTCACAGTCTTTTCGGTGACGATCTTGGCGGCTTCGGCAAGCGCTTTGGTTCCCACTGGGTCGAGATTCTCTTCGCTCATTCTTGTCTCCACGCTTCAATATTGAACGACCGATCGCTGGCACTGTCTAGACACCTCGAGTGGGGTACGCAGCGCTGATCAGGGGTGGACAGGTATTCTGTCACTGATTTATTTTGGCAAGTAGGCGTTTCGCGGATGCAACGGATCGAGCGCCCTTTCTGCCTTTCGCAAAGGGCGCAACGCTCTGAGGGCCGCCGATTGGGGAATGGTGCAAAACTTGCTCTCTTTTCGGTAGTGGTGGAATTGCGACACTAAAATTCAGTCACTGTATTCCGATATCTGCGTATAGACAGTGCGGGACGCTCCGAGATACAGTCGAGGTGTGTTTTGCGGTTGCAAAATTCGAGGTTTGTCAAGTTTCCGTAGTTTCCAACCGATTGGCAGACCGACTCCGCCGTCAATGGCACGTCCGGGGACATATCATGTTCGAGCACTTATACGACGAAAGGAAGGCGGCAGATGCAGCGATGTATCTGCTCGTTCGTGCTCGCGCGCCGGTAAATGGGGCCAAATTGAACCGCTTACTCTATCTGGCGGAGCGCGAGTCCTTTGCCCGCTATGGTGAGCCGCTGACAGGCGATCAGCTCCTTGTTTTTGAGAAGAGCCCGGTCTTGTACGGCACGTATCAGAGGCTTGCCGGCGACGTCCCGGGCTGGGAAGATCGGATAGAGAATTTGGCGAACCACGAGTTAAGAGTTCGCGTGCCGATATTTGCAGAAGAGCCGGAAGCGTACTTCGACCATTCGACGCAACTCAGCGATGCTGACATAGCGGTCTTGGATGCGGTCTGGGATGAGTTCGGAGGAATGACTCATTGGGCGCTCGCAGACTACATTCATTCGAAATGTCGCGAGTGGACGGACGGCCGTGGGGTTCCGTCTGAAGTGACGTACGAGCGCCTGTTTAAGGCCCTTGGTTACGATCAAGTCGCAATCAAGGAGCTACTAGCTCGTCTGGAAGAAGCTGATCACATCCGAGCTGCGTTTAGCCACGCGTGAGCACTGTCCCGACCTGGGCCGCTCATGCGGGGGCGGCATTTTTGGCGCCGTCCGGCCCCGGGACTTACTCACACCTCTTCGCCATTCTTAATGATCCGATTGCGTTTCCGTCGATGGGAGCGCAAAAATGCGTTTGTGTTGTCGGCTTTTCAAGCGTGCCAGTAGCGACATCATACGATGCGACTTGTGTGTTCCAGGCAGGTGAGCATCCGTTCATCACTCATAGCAGCTTCGCTTTTTACAAGTACGCGCAGGCGTTGTTCGTCGCAGACGTCGAGAGGAATGTTACGTCTGGCATATGGGTGCCGAAGCCACCGGACTTCGATTTCACCCAGCTAAATAGGCTAAAAGCTGGGCTCGCTGCCTCTCCTCGGGCATCTCGGTACCTTCAAAATCTCAAAATATAGCAACCGTCTCCGCGCTCGATCAGTTGGATGGCTATCTTTTCGGTATCCGTGGCGATGCACAAAGGCTCCGTCAAATTGAAAGACCGTTGCCTTTTAGAGCGCGAATAAATTGTCCGTACCGACGCAGTCATCGCTCGACATTGATTGGGATGACTGCTGCGCCAGCACGCTTCTCTTTGCCGTCGAAGCCGTACTTCATCCGCCGGTTGTGCGACCCGTTCGGCATGACCTCGAGATACAAGCCTTTTCCGTCAGCCAGGCGATAAGGTTTCTCGGTCGGTTTGGCCTTGCGGATCTGCATTTCGGTCAGCGGGGTAGCGCGCTTCGGCATCGCGCGGGAGCATCAAGTTCGTGGGTATGGAGGCATGTCCCAAAAAATGCCCCCAAGTTAGGCTGCTCGTACCGGGCAAACTTGGGAAGAGTTGGGAACTTAGCTGGTCCCCCCGACAGGAATCGAACCTGTATCTAGCGCTTAGGAGGCGCTTGTTCTATCCATTGAACTACGGGGAGAGCCATGTCCGGGTGAAACGCAAAAAACGCGAACCGGACGGCGGTGTGGACAGCGCGCAGAGTATAGCAAACGCGCGGCGCGTCGGCGGGGCGGAATGCACGCCGACGCGCGCGATCGCGCAATCAGCCGAGATCAGAAATCAGGGAGTCGGCGAATCAGAAATCGACGACAACAAAGTCTTCCTTGCCCACATCGCACAGCGGGCAGCGCCAGTCGGCGGGGATATCGGCGAAACGGGTGCCGGGCGCGAGGCCTTCGTCGGGCAGCCCTTCCGCTTCGTTGTAGACCCACCCGCAAATCAGGCAGACCCAGCTCTGGTATTCGGTTACTTCGCTCATGTAGCGCTCGGGAAAATGGAAATCCGGTGATGCCGTCCGCGGCCTGGCCGGCGGACGAAAGGCGCAATGGTACCGGAATTTCGCCGAACGGCTCCGCAACGTCGTTTTAAACGTACGCATCGCGAACAACGCAACTGAAACACGACTGCCGTGCGTGCGGTGTATGCTTCCGAGGCTGTCCAATCATAAGGAGAATGCGATGCTGAACAGAAAGTGGATCGCAGGTGCGGTATGTGTGGCGGCGATGGCCGTGTCGACGATGGCGCGGGCCGAGGCGCGCGTGTATTTCGAAGCGCCGAGCGATGGCGCGACGGTGTCGAACCCGGTGCTCGTGAAGTTCGGGCTCGAAGGGATGGAGCTTCGGCCCGCCGGCGACATGACGCCGAATACCGGCCATCATCACCTGCTGATCGACGGCCGGCCGATTCCGAAGGGCGACGTGATCCCCGCGAGCGAGCGTTCGCTGCACTTCGGCAAGGCCCAGACCGGAACCGAAATCAAGCTGCCGCCCGGCCCGCACACGCTGACGCTGCAGTTCGGCGACGGCGCGCACCGCTCGTACGGCCCCGAAATGAGCTCGACGATCAACGTCAACGTGAAGTAAGCGTATGTGCCGCGTACGGGCGCTCGAGGCGTCCGGCGCGGCATGGTCGAGGCCGACCGCCGGCATCCGGTCGGCATTGGACCTTTCACCCAGAACCCACTGCCGGCGTCCGCTAACGGAAGCCGGGCGCACATGGTGTGCCATCGCATCGCGCCGATGCGCTCGATGGACGCCATCCGCCAGCCGTCAAACGCGCGTTCCAGCCCGTCTCCCAACCCGTTTGCCTGCCTTATCCATCCGGCCATACCGGTGACGCCGCCCGCGACCGGTACAATGGGCGCTTCCGATTTCTCTCTTCGCCGTCTCCCCATGTCGCTCTATTCCATTTCCGGCGCGCAGCTCGCGTTCGGTCACGTCGCGTTGCTCGATCACGCGGATTTCTCGCTGGAAGCCGGCGAGCGCGTCGGCCTGATCGGCCGCAACGGCGCGGGCAAGTCGTCGCTGCTGAAGATCGTCGCCGGGCTCGCGAAGCCCGACGACGGGCTGGTCACGCGCCAGCAGGAACTCGTGACCGTCTATGTGCCGCAGGAGCCCGAATTCGAGCCGGGCGCGACGGTGTTCGATGCCGTGGCATCGGGGCTCGCGCACACGCGCGAACTGCTCGAAGAATATGATTCGATCGCGCACCGCCTCGCGGATATCCCCGAAGGCGCCGAGCACGATGCACTGCTCGCACGGATGAACGTGCTGCAGTCGTCGCTCGACGCGCACGACGCATGGAGCTGGCGCACACGCGTGTCGATGACGCTCGCGCAGATCGGCCTGGCGGACGTCGATGCACCCGTCGATGCGTTGTCGGGCGGGATGCAGAAGCGCGTCGCGCTGGCACGCGCGCTGGTGCTGCAGCCCGACGTGCTGCTGCTCGACGAACCGACCAACCACCTCGACTTCGACGGCATCCGCTGGCTGGAAGAGCTGCTCGTCGCGCAGCGCGCGGGCCTGCTGTTCATCACGCACGATCGCGCGTTCCTCGACCGCGTCGCGACGCGCATCGTCGACCTCGATCGCGGCCGGCTGCTGTCGTACCCGGGCAATTTCTCCGCATACCAGACGCGCAAGGAGCAGCAGCTCGAAATCGAGCGCGTGGAAAACGAGAAGTTCGACAAGCTGCTCGCGCAGGAAGAAGTGTGGATCCGCAAGGGCGTCGAAGCGCGCCGTACACGCAGTGTCGGCCGCATCGCGCGGCTCGTGCAGATGCGCAACGATCGCGCGGAGCGCCGCAACACGCTGGGCAACGTGAAGCTGGATGTCGCGCAGGGCGAGAAGTCCGGCAAGATCGTCGCAGAGCTGACCGACGTGACGAAGCGCTACGGCGGCCGGGCGGTCGTCGATCGTTTCTCGACGACGGTGATGCGCGGCGACAAGATCGGCTTCATCGGCCCGAACGGCGCCGGCAAGACGACGCTGCTCAAGCTGATTCTCGGCGAACTGAAGCCCGACGAAGGCACGGTGCGCATCGGCACCAACCTGCAGGTCGCGTATTTCGACCAGATGCGTGCGCAGCTCGACCAGGAAAAGAGCCTCGCGGATACGATCAGCCCCGGCAGCGAATGGGTCGAGATCGGCGGCGTGCGCAAGCACGTGATGAGCTATCTCGGCGATTTCCTGTTCGCGCCGGAACGCGCGCGTTCGCCGGTGAAGTCGCTGTCGGGCGGCGAACGCAACCGGTTGCTGCTCGCGCGCCTGTTCGCGCGTCCGGCCAACGTGCTGGTGCTCGACGAACCGACCAACGACCTCGACATCCAGACGCTCGAGCTGCTCGAGGAACTGCTGGCCGACTACGACGGCACGGTGCTGCTCGTCAGCCACGATCGCGCGTTCCTCGACAACGTCGTGACGTCGGTGATCGCGGCCGAGGGCGACGGCAAGTGGCGCGAATACGTGGGCGGCTTCAGCGACTGGCAGATCCAGAGCGCGCGCGCGGATCAGCTCGCACAGCAGGAAGCCGCGAAGCGCGCGGTCAAGGAAGCCGCACCCGTCAAGGAAGAACCGGCGAAAAGTGCCGCGGGCCGCAACACGCAACGCACGGTGAAGCTGTCGTTCAACGAGCAGCGCGAGCTCGATTCGCTGCCGGAGAAGATCGCCGCGCTCGAAGAGGAGCAGAAGACGATCAACGCCAGGCTCGAAGACGGTTCGATTTTCGCGAAGGATCCGCAGGAAGGCACACGCCTGACCGAGCGGTTCGCGGCGATCGACGACGAATTGCTCGCCGCGCTCGAACGGTGGGAAACGCTCGAGGCGAAGCGCAAGCCTGCGTAAAACGCATGACACGTCGCGCGGCCGGCGGCCGCCGCGCGCGATTCCGCGATTGGCGTGCCACGCGGAACCAGTAAAATACCGCGCGTCCCGGGCAGCGCAGCGCACGCCGCGCGCCCGCTTTCGGAGCAGTCCAAGCACACCGTTGTTTCGATTCGCTTTTTTACGGAACTCAACGTTTTGTCCACGACGTTATCCACACGAGGTGTGGACAACGTCCCGATGAATGATGAAATTCAGCGCCTATGTCAACGAAGAAACCCAGCGCGGCCTATAGCGAAGCATCGATCAAGGTGCTCAAGGGTCTCGAGCCGGTCAAGCAGCGGCCCGGCATGTACACCCGTACCGAGAATCCGCTGCACATCATCCAGGAAGTCATCGACAACGCGTCCGACGAGGCGCTCGGCGGCTACGGCAAGCAGATCACGGTCACGCTGCACGCCGACCAGTCGGTCTCGGTCGAAGACGACGGCCGCGGCATCCCGTTCGGCATGCACCCGGAAGAGGGTGTGCCGGTCGTCGAGATCGTATTCACGCGCCTGCACGCGGGCGGCAAGTTCGACAAGGCCGCGGGCGGCGCCTACACGTTCTCGGGCGGTCTGCACGGCGTCGGCGTGTCGGTGACGAACGCGCTGGCCACGCGCCTCGACGTGACGGTCTGGCGCGACGGCAAGATCGCGGAGCTCGGCTTCGCCGAAGGCGATGTCGTGAAACCGCTCGCGACGCAGGGTGCTGGCCGCGGCGAGAAGAAATCCGGCACGCGCGTGCAGGTGTGGCCGAATCCGAAGTACTTCGATTCGCCGAACCTGCCGCTCGGCGAACTGCAACGCCTCTTGCGCTCCAAGGCCGTGCTGCTGCCGGGCGTCGAGGTCGTGCTCGTCAACGAGAAGTCGGGCGAGCGCCAGACGTGGAAATATGAAGACGGCCTGCGCGGCTACCTGCTCGACGAAATGAACGGCAGCGAGCTGCTGATCCCGCTGTTCGAAGGCGAGCGTTTCGCCGATTCGCGTTCGGGCGACGACACCTTCGCCGAAGGCGAGGGCGCGTCGTGGGTCGTCGCATGGAGCGAGGAAGGTTCGCTCGTGCGCGAGTCGTACGTGAACCTGATCCCGACGCCGGCCGGCGGCACGCACGAATCCGGCCTGCGCGACGGCCTCTACCAGGCGGTGAAAAGCTTCGTCGAACTGCACAACCTGCAGCCGAAGGGCGTGAAGCTGCTCGCGGAAGACGTGTTCGCGCGCGTGTCGTTCGTGCTGTCCGCGAAGGTGCTCGATCCGCAGTTCCAGGGGCAGATCAAGGAACGCCTGAACAGCCGCGACGCGGTCAAGCTCGTGTCGTCGTTCTCGCGTCCGGCGCTCGAACTGTGGCTGAACCAGCACGTCGAGCACGGCAAGAAGCTCGCCGAACTCGTGATCAAGCAGGCGCAGGCGCGTACGCGTGCGGGCCAGAAGGTCGAGAAGCGCAAGAGCTCGGGCGTCGCGGTGCTGCCCGGCAAGCTGACCGACTGCGAGACGGAAGATATCGCGCGCAACGAACTGTTCCTCGTCGAGGGCGATTCGGCAGGCGGCTCCGCGAAGATGGGCCGCGACAAGGAATACCAGGCGATCCTGCCGCTGCGCGGCAAGGTGCTGAACACGTGGGAAACCGAGCGCGACCGCCTGTTCGCGAACAACGAGGTGCACGACATCTCGGTCGCGATCGGCGTCGATCCGCACAGCCCCGATGAAAGCGTCGACCTGTCGAACCTGCGCTACGGCAAGATCTGCATCCTGTCGGACGCGGACGTCGACGGCTCGCACATCCAGGTGCTGCTGCTCACGCTGTTCTTCAAGCATTTCCCGCAACTGATCGAGCGCGGCCATGTGTGCGTCGCCCGCCCGCCGTTGTTCCGCGTCGACGCGCCCGCGCGCGGCAAGAAGGCTGCGCAGAAGCTCTATGCGCTCGACGACGGCGAACTCGAAGCGATCCTCGACAAGCTGCGCAAGGACGGCGTGCGCGAGACGCAATGGAGCATCAGCCGCTTCAAGGGTCTCGGCGAAATGAGCGCCGAGCAGCTGTGGGATACGACGATGAACCCCGACACGCGGCGTCTGATGCCGGTGAAGCTCGGCGAGCTCGACTACGAGGCGACCGTCGCACGCATGACGATGCTGATGGGCAAGGGCGAGGCAGCCGCGCGGCGCGGCTGGCTCGAGGAAAAGGGCAACGACGTCGAAGCGGACATCTAAGCCGAACACCTGCGCGGCCGGGCCTGACGCCCGGCCCGGCCTCACGCCACTTACGAATACGGAATTCAGATGGACGACAACACTTCCGATCTCTTCGCCAGCTCCGATGCACCGGACGCCGAAGCGCTGACGCTCGGCAACTACGCGGAGCAGGCGTACCTCAGCTACGCGGTCAGCGTCGTGAAGAGCCGCGCGCTGCCCGACGTGTGCGACGGCCAGAAGCCGGTGCAGCGCCGGATCCTGTTCGCGATGAACGAAATGGGCCTCGGCCCGGACGCGAAGCCGGTGAAATCGGCGCGCGTGGTCGGCGACGTGCTCGGTAAATACCACCCGCACGGCGACCAGTCGGCGTACGACGCACTGGTGCGTCTCGCGCAGGATTTCTCGCTGCGCTACCCGCTGATCGACGGGCAGGGCAACTTCGGCTCGCGCGACGGCGACGGCGCCGCGGCGATGCGATACACCGAAGCACGCCTCACGCCGATCGCGAAGCTGCTGCTCGACGAAATCGACCAGGGCACGGTCGACTTCATGCCGAACTACGACGGCTCGTTCGAGGAGCCGAAGACGCTGCCGAGTCGCATGCCGTTCGTGCTGCTGAACGGCGCGTCGGGCATCGCGGTCGGTCTTGCGACCGAAATCCCGTCGCACAACCTGCGTGAAGTCGCGGCGGCGGCCGTCACGCTGATCCGCAATCCGAAGCTTTCGCACGCGGAGTTGATGAACCTGATTCCCGGCCCGGATTTCCCGGGCGGCGGCCAGATCATCTCGAGCGACACCGAAATCGCGGCGGCCTATGAAACCGGCCGCGGCAGCCTGAAGGTGCGCGCGCGCTGGAAGATCGAGGATCTCGCACGCGGCCAGTGGCAGCTCGTCGTCACCGAGCTGCCGCCGAACACGTCGGGGCAGAAGGTGCTCGAGGAAATCGAGGAACTGACGAACCCGAAGCTCAAGCTCGGCAAGAAGACGCTGACGCCCGAGCAGCTCAACACGAAGAAGGCGATGCTCGACCTGCTCGACGCGGTGCGCGACGAGTCGGGCAAGGAAGCGGCGGTGCGGCTCGTGTTCGAGCCGAAGTCGCGCACGATCGACCAGACGGAATTCGTGAACACGCTGCTCGCGTACACGAGCCTCGAATCGAACGCGACACTGAACCTCGTGATGATCGGCGCCGACGGCCGGCCGGGCCAGAAGGGCCTGCTGACGATCCTCGACGAGTGGGTGAAGTTCCGCCAGCTGACGATGACGCGCCGGTGCCGCCATCGTCTCGCGAAGGTCGACGACCGCATCCACATCCTCGAAGGGCGGATGATCGTCTTCCTGAACATCGACGAGGTGATCCGCATCATCCGCGAGTCGGACGAGCCGAAGTCCGCGTTGATGAGCGCGTTCGGTCTCAGCGAACGGCAGGCGGAAGACATCCTCGAAATCCGGCTGCGCCAGCTCGCGCGGCTCGAGAAGATCAAGATCGAGAAGGAACTCGAAGCGCTGCGCGACGAAAAGGCGAAGCTCGAGGAACTGCTCGCGAACGAAAGCGCGATGAAGCGGCTGATGATCAAGGAGATCGAGGCCGATGCGAAGCAGTACGGCGACGATCGCCGCACGCTGATCCAGCAGGAAAAGCGCGCGACGTTCGAGGCGAAGGTGGTCGACGAGCCGGTGACGGTGGTGGTGTCGCAGAAGGGCTGGGTGCGTGCGCTGAAGGGCCACGGACTCGACCCGGCCAGCTTCTCGTTCAAGGCCGGTGACCATCTGTACGCGGCGTTCCAGTGCCGCACGCCGGACCGCCTGATCGCGTGGGGCAGCAGCGGCCGCGTGTACTCGGTGGACGTGTCGGTGCTGCCGGGCGGGCGCGGTGACGGCGTGCCCGTCACGTCGCTGATCGAGCTCGAATCGGGCTCGCACCTGATGCACTACTTCGCGGCACCGGCCGACCAGCAACTGCTGCTCGCGTCGAGCAACGGCTTCGGCTTCCTCGCGAAGGTCGGCGACATGGTGAGCCGCGTGAAGGCCGGCAAGGCGTTCATGACGATCGATGCGGGCGCGGTGCCGCTCGCGCCGATGCCCGTGCTGCCGAACGCCACGCAGGTCGCGTGCCTGTCGAGCGGCGGCCGCCTGCTCGTGTTCGGGATGGACGAGATGAAGACGCTGTCCGGCGGCGGGCGCGGCGTGATCCTGATGGCGCTCGACGACAAGGAGACGCTCGTTCAGGCGCTCGCGATCGATCCGGCCGGCGTTGTGCTGATCGGCACCGGTCGCGGCGGCAAGGCGATGGACGAGACGCTGTCGTATGCGGGGCTGGCGCCGCACGTCGGCAAGCGCGCACGCAAGGGCCGCGCGCCGGACACGAAGCTCAAGGTCGTCAGCGAACTGCGTCCGCTGCTCGGCTGACGCCGCACCCGTTAGATCGTCCGGCTCGGCCGCGATCGAAGGCCGCACCTCCGCTTCGGCGGACGTGCGGCCTTTTCTTTTGGAGGGGGATTCGGGTAAGCAAGCGTGGCGCTGTCACGCGGAACTTGCAAAATAGTGTGAAATCGCGCCTGGGGTCTGAACCGAGCAGCGACAATCCGGTCGAACGTCGCTCGATGCCGCGTACGACGCGGCCGTTCGCCGCACCCAACTCCTCACAGGATTGCCGTCATGTCCCATGCTGTCTCCGTCGCGCTGTTTCTTCATCTGCTGGCCGTCGCCGTGTGGGTGGGCGGCATGGTCTTCGCCAACTTCTGCCTGCGTCCGGCGCTGTCCGACCTGTCGCCGCAGCTTCGGTTGCCGCTGATCGAAGGCGTGTTCGGCCGCTTCTTCAACTGGGTGTCGGGTTCCGTGATCGTGATCCTGCTGTCCGGCGGCTTCCTGCTCATGGAATTCGGCGGTGCGCACGCGACGTGGTCGCTGCACGCGATGGCCGGGCTCGGCGTCGTGATGATGCTGATCTTCGGGCATATCCGGTTCGCGCTGTTCCCGCGCATCCGCCGTGCGGTGCAGGCGCAGAAGTGGCCGGACGGTGCACGCGCGGTGAATACGGTGCGCCTGCTCGTCCTCGTGAACCTCGTGCTCGGCGTCGTCACGATCGGCGCGGCGGTGCTGTCGCGCGGCTTCTGATTCACCGGAGCCGGCTGGCCCGCGTGCAGCCGCCGGTGCGCCGGCAAACGCCGCTACGCGGCCAGCATCGCGTCGAGCAGCCATGAGCCGACCGGGCCGAGCGGCCGGTTGCGCGACCAGACCGCATCGACCCGCACGCGGCGCGGCCAGCCGCGTGCGCGCAGCTCGCACAGGCGATCGCGCGCAAAGTGGTCGACCATCCAGCGCGGCAGTTCGGCCCAGCCGAACCCCAGCACGGCCATCTCCAGCAGCATCAGGTAGCTCGGTGCCAGCCAGTGTTGCGTGCCGACGACGATCCGGTCGTCGGCGCCGCGGCCTTCCGTTTTCACATAGGTATTGAGGCGCAGTTCGCGCACGTCGCGCAACGCGGCGTGCGGCACGTCGGCGTCGCCGTATTCGGCGAGCGCGTGCGTGCGGCCGACGAACAGCCCGATTTCCGACTCCTCCGCAATCGTCGCCGCGCCGATATCGGCCGGGTAGGCCGCGCGTGCGGCCATCAGCCCGAGCTGCGCGCGCCCCTGCTGGATCAGGTCGAGCACGTCTTCGTGCTCGGCGATCTGGCATTCGAGCTCGAGTGCCGGAAAGCGCCGTTCGAGCGCCATCAACGTTTCTTCGTAGCGCTTCGACTGGTACGTATCGGACACGACGAGCGTCAGCCGTGCTTCCTCGCCACGCGCGAGCCGCGCGGCCGTGCGGTCGATCGCTGCGCCGGCCTCGAGTGCGCGCTGCACCTGCGGCAGCAGCGCGCGCCCGGCGTCGGTCAGCGTCGGCGTGCGCGTCGAGCGGTCGAACAACTGCACGCCGAGATCGATCTCGAGGTTCGCGATCGCCTCCGACACGGTCGACTGGCGCTTGCCGAGCTTGCGCGCGGCGGCCGTGAACGAACCGAGCAGCGCGGCTTCGGCGAAGGCGAGCAGGGCTTCGGGGGCGTGGCGCATGCGGCGCTCCTGGTGGCGATATATTGGTAAAACCGATGATATCAAACTGGATTCATACGGTCCCGCCGATCAAAATGGCCGCCATGAACGAAGTAGACGAATCGGAGGGAATCATGAAACAGGTCAATAAAACGGTGACGGAACGGCTGCTGCATGCACTGACGTTCGAACTGGTCGCGATCGCGCTGTGCGCGCCGATCGGTGCGTGGCTGCTCGACATGCCGGTGTCGCACGTCGGCGTGCTGACGGTGATGGTGTCGCTGATCGCGATGGCGTGGAATATGGCGTTCAACACGCTGTTCGACCGCCTCGAGCGGCGGGCCGGGTTGAAGCGCACGCTCGGCATGCGGATCGCGCATGCGGTCATGTTCGAACTCGGCCTCGTCGCGATGGTGGTGCCGGTAGCCGCGTGGTGGCTGAACGTGAGCCTCGTCGAGGCGCTGCTGCTCGACCTCGGCATCGTGCTGTTCTTCCTGCCTTACACGTTCTGCTTCAACCTCGCCTACGACGCGCTGCGCGCCCGCTGGATCGCACGCCGGATCGCGGTGCAGGCAGGTTGAGGACGGGTCAGGCGGGCGAGCGGGACGAATGCCGGTAGAACCCGGCAGGGCGGCGGCGGTCGCCCGTCAGCGCGCGGCGGCCAGTAGCCACACGCCGCACGCAACCGCGACCGTGCCGTACACGGCATAGACGGGCACCTTGAAGCGCGCAAAGCACAGCGTCGCGAAGGCGCCCGTCAGCCAGTAAACGGGGTCGGCTGGTTCGCGGTACAGGATCCTCACGACGGCGACGACGAGAAAACCCGTCGTCGCGGCACGCAGCAGGCGCATCCCGTACTCGAAGCGCGAATGGCGCTTGAGCCGGGACAGATGGTTCTGCGCAAACACGACGAGGCACCCCGACGGAATGAACAGCGCGGCCGTCGCGAGCAGCGCGCCGACCCAGCCGTCGGTCAGGTAGCCGAGAAACGGTACGACGTTCAGCAGCGGTCCCGGCGCGACCGGTGACAGCGCAAACGCAAGCGTGAAGTCGTGATCGGAGATGCCCGTTGCGGGCGTGACGAACAGCGTCTTGAGCACGGGCAGCGCGGAAAAGCCGCCGCCGAACAGCGTCATGCCGGCGCCGGCGAGGCGTGGCCACAGCAGCGTCGCCTGGTAATCGCCGGGCAGCGGCACCGCGAACAGCGTGACGAATATGCCGAGCAGCACGAGCAGGTTGCGGTCGCGGGTCGACAGCGTGAAATCGACCGCGTCGCGTTGCGGCGGTCCCGTCAGCCAGCCTGCCGCGAATGCCGCAAACAGAATCCCGACGAAGGCGGCCGGATTATGCGCAAAACCGAGCAGAATCGTCGACAACGCGGCGATCAACTGCTCGCGCCGCGTTTGCGCGAGCGAGCGCAACTGCTTGACCCACGTGACGCCGATCAGCGCGGCGAGCACCATCCCGAAATGATTGATCAGCATCGGCGCGGCCAGCGAGCGCACGAGCGGCGTGCGATAGAAGATCGCGAACAGCGTCATCAGGATGGAGAACGGCAGCACGCTCGCGATGCCGGCGATCCACGCGCCGACGCGGCCGTGCAGGATCTGGCCGACCTGCACCGCCACGTTGCAGCCGACGGGGCCCGGCACCAGCCAGGCCAGCGCGACGAGGTCGCCGAAGACGTTGGGCTCGATGCGCCGCAGCCGTTCCACGTAGTGGCGCTCGAGCTGCGCCATCATCGACAGCCCGCCCCACGACACCGCCGAAATGCTGGCGACGACCTTGAACAGGTCCCACAGGGACGCCTGCGCCTGTTCGACATCAGCGGTCGCTTCGATTTCTACGGTGGTCATGTTGGTGGTGTGAGCGCGGGGCCCGATCTCTCGCGTGTGGCCATGCCGGCGGCCCGCCGACACGTTGGCCCTCCCGATTGTCCGCCGCGCACCGTGACACTGCCATGCGCGAAAACGCTAGTTCATGAACTAAACAATCGGATCGGAAAACGAAACAATGACGGCGCGCGCAACGCGCGCCACGGCCGCGATGCGCTTACGCGCCGGTGCTGCCGGTCGCGCGGTGCGCGATGACGTGCGGGGCGTCGCCACGCACGCCGAAGCGTGCGATCAGCGCGGGAATCGCGTCGGCGGGCACCGGTCGCGAGAACAGGAAGCCTTGCGCCTCGATCTCGCCGAGCGCGGCCAGCCACGTGATCTGCTCCTCGGTTTCCGTGCCTTCGACGACGACGGTCAGGCCGAGCGAGCGCGCGAGATGCACGATCGACGACACCATCACGCACACGCTGCGATCGTTCGGGATGGCCTGCACGAACGAGCGGTCGACCTTCAGCGTATCGACGGAGAAGCGGTGCAGGTACGACAGCGACGAATAGCCGGTGCCGAAATCGTCGAGTGCGATCCGGATGCCGAGCTTCTTCAGCGCGACGATCTTCTCGGACACGAGCTCCGGATATTCCATCATCGCGGTTTCGGTGATCTCGATTTCGAGCCGGTTCGCGTCGATGCCGGTTTCCAGCAGCGTGCGCGAGATCGTCTCGATCAGGTCGCCGCGCCAGAACTGCACCGGCGAGATGTTGACCGCGAGCGTCAGCGTGTCGTGGCCCTCGTCGCGCCAGCGCGCGATCTGCTCGCACGCGGTGCGGATCACGAAGTCGCCGATCGGCACGATCAGGCCCGTTGATTCGGCAATCGAAATGAATTCGTTCGCGGAGATGATCCCATGCTCGGGGTGATCCCAGCGCGCGAGCGCCTCGAAGCCGGTGATATGGCGGTGCGTGAGGTCGATTTTCGGCTGGTACGCGAGGAACAGCTGCCCCTCGGCGAGCGCGACGCGCAGTTGCTGCTCCCAGCGCATCAGGTGGTCGGCGCGGTGCGACAGGTGCGGCGCATAGAACTGGTAGCAGTTCTTGCCGGCATCCTTCGCGCTGTACATCGCGAGATCGGCTTTCTTCAGCAGGTCGATCTCGCTTTCGTTCGCCACCGAGTGCAGCGCGATGCCGATGCTCGCATGCAGCACGAACGAGCTGCCGCGCACGTCGAACGGTTCGCCGAACATCCGGATGATCGCTTCCGCGAGCCGCACCGCGCGCCGCTCGACGTCGTCGCCCTTCATCACCACGACGAATTCGTCGCCGCCGATGCGCGCAAGCGAGCCTTCGTCGCCGACCGCATCGGACAGGCGCGACGCGGTCATCTGCAGCACGATGTCGCCGGCGTTGTGGCCGAGCGTGTCGTTGACGGTCTTGAAGTTGTCGAGATCGATGAACAGCAGCCCGAGCCGCGACAGGCTCGCCGGCATCGACACGTCGTTGCGCAGCCCGCGCAGCGTCGCATAGCGGTTCGCGAGGCCGGTGAGCAGGTCGTATTCGGCGAGCTGCGTCATTTCCCGCTCACGGCCGAGCAGCTTGCCGATCAGGCCCGTTGCGACGCCGAAGAACGCGAGCATCGCGAGCGTGATGAAGCTCGTCATCAGCAGGTAGACGTTGCGCGTGTGGTAGTAGTCCGCGAATTCCTCGGTTTGCGACAGCCCGACCATCACCGCGAGCGGGTAGCCGTCGAGGTGGCGGTACGACACGATGCGCGTCACGCCGTCGATCGGGTCGATGATCGTGCCCGTCACGCGCTCGGCGATCGGGTAGACGCCCGACGCGGAAAACGCGCCGGGTGCGTTGCTGACCGAGCCCGTGCGCCGCGCGAGCACGGCGCCCGTATCGGACACGACCGCGATCACGCCTTCCTTGCCGATCGCCGCGTTGTTGTAGAAGTCGTTCGTGAAGTAGCTCGGGTCTTCCGACACGACGACGATGCCCGCGAAGCTGCCGTCCGGGTTGTTCAGGCGCCGCGTCATCTGCAGCGTCCAGTGGCTCGACACGCGGCCGAGGACGGGCTTGCTGATGAACAGGCGGTCGTCGTTGTGCGCGAGGTGGACCTTGAAGTGCTCGCGGTCGGACAGGTTGATCGGCTGCGGATGCAGCTCGGCCGTGTTCGCGAACAGGATGCCCTTCGCGTTGACGAGCGATACCTGGATCAGCGTGTCGCTCGGCACGACGCCTTTCTCGACGGCGCTGGCGAGATTGAAGCGCGCGGGCGACTTCTCGAATTCGAACTTGACGAAGCGGGTGATCTGGTCGACCTGGTGGATCGCCTTGACCGTATGCTGCTCGAGCGCGGAGGACAGGATTGCGGCGGAAGCCGCGGCTTCCTTGTACGCGCTGTCCTTTTCCACCGACAGCCGCGCGATGATCTCATCGAAGAGGGCGGCGTCCTGCTCGCGTGCGCCATCCGTCTGGATGGCTATCTAGGGTTGGGGTTGTCCCGACGTCTGTTCGTTCGCGGGACACGCAACCATGGACAGACCTCCGAAACAACGGATTAGGCCCGATATTACTGGCTGGAACGTTTTTGCGATAGTTGGGCGAATCGTAGGGGGCGCCGGACGGGCCGGCGCCATCGCACATCGCGAAATGTCAGGCAGGTGACAGGAAGGTGCCGTCGACGACCGTGACGACGTGGCCGCCGATCCATGTGGTGCCGTCTTCGTCATAGCTGACGAAGATACGGCCGTCGCGGCCGATCGCCGTACCCTGGCGGGCCGTATACGACTGGCCGGGGCGGCGTTCCTGCCGCGTCAGCAGCCCGGCGAGCGCGGCGTTTGCGCTGCCGGTGACGGGATCCTCGCCGAAGCCGAAGTTGCCGCCCGTCATCAGGCAGCGGATTTCGAACGTCGCGGGGCCGCCTTCGGCGTGTGGCGCGTAGACCGCGACGCCGTCCGTGCCGTAGCGGCGTGTGAGCGCCTCCAGCAAAGCCGGATCGGGCGTCAGGCCGATGCAAGCATCGGCCGACTGCAGTCGCACGACCAGCCACGGTGCGCCGTTGTCGACCGCGCACGGCTCGGCATCCAGGTCGATCGCGTCGCTGCGCAACGCGGCAGCCAGCGCCGCGTAGTCCGAACGGTCGAGCGGTGTGACGCGTGCCGGCGGCGCGGCGAACGCCCAGCCGTCGGCCTGCTCGCGCAGCGCGACCCGGCCGACCCCGCACTGCTGGATCAGCCGGCCCGGCGTGCGCGGTCGGGCGCCGTTTTCCAGGAACGCATGCGCGGTGCCCAGCGTCGGGTGGCCGGCGAACGGCAGTTCGCCTTCCGTCGTGAAGATCCGGACGCGGTAGTCGGCTTCCGGATCGGTCGGCGTGCAGAGGAACGTCGTTTCCGACAGGTTCGTCCAGCGGGCGATCGCGAGCATGTCGTCGTCGCCGAGCGAATCGGCGTCGAACACCACGGCGAGCGCGTTGCCCTTGAACGGCACCGCCGTGAACACGTCGACCTGCTTGAAGCGGACCCGATGACCGGACATCGCGGTGCGTCCGTTACGCAACTTCGGCGATCAGCTCGATCTCGACGCACGCGCCGAGCGGGATCTGTGCCACGCCGAATGCCGAGCGCGCGTGCTTGCCTGCGTCGCCGAACACTTCCGCGATCAGTTCCGACGCGCCGTTCGTCACGACGTGCTGTTCGGTGAAGTCGAGCGTCGAGTTGACGAGGCTCATCAGCTTGACGATGCGCGTGACCTTGTTCAGGTCGCCGGTGTGCGCGTGCAGCGTCGCGAGCAGGTCGATCGCGATCGAGCGGGCGGCGGCCTTGCCGTCTTCCGTCTGCAGATCCGCGCCGAGCTTGCCGGCCCAGACCTTGCCGTCCTTCTTCGCGATGTGGCCCGACAGGAAGACCGTGTTGCCGGTTTGCGCGCTCATCACGTAGGCGGCGGCCGGTGCGCCGGCGGTCGGGAGCTCGATGCCGAGCGACTTGAGTTTGTCGTAGACGTTAGCCATGTATTCGATTCCTCGTAGAGAGTCGTGACAGGAAAAAGGGGATCAGAGACGCTCGCGCAGCAGCTTGCCGAGGCGCGCGACGCCTTCCTCGATCTTCTCGGGCGGCACCGTCACGAACGACAGGCGCAGCGTGTTCTGTTGCGCGTTGTCCGCGAAGAACGGCGCGCCCGGCACGAAGGCGACGTGGTTGTCGACGGCCGTGGCGAGCAGCTTCATGCTGTCGATCTGCGCGGGCAGGTTCACCCAGATGAACATCCCGCCTTCCGGGCGGTTCCACGTGATGCCTTCCGGCATGTGGCGCTCGAGCGCGGCGAGCATCGCGTCGCATTGCGCGCTGTACAGCTCGCGGATCGTCGGGATGTGCTCGTCGAGGAAGCCGTCCTTGATCACTTCGTGCGCGATGCGCTGCGTGAGCGTCGGCGTGTGCAGGTCGGTGGCCTGCTTGGCCTGTACGAGCTTGAAGTGGAGTTCTTCGGGGGCAATGATGTAGCCGATCCGCAGGCCCGGTGCGAGCACCTTCGAGAACGTGCCGAGGTGCACGATGTGATCGGGCGCCATCGACAGCATCGTCGGCAGCGGCTCGCCGCGGTAGTTCAGCGCGCCGTACGGATCGTCTTCCAGCACCGGGAACGGGCTCGATTGCGCGAACGCGGCGAGCGCGCGGCGGCGCTCGACGGGCAGGCGGCGGCCGGTCGGGTTCTGGAAGTTCGGCTGCGCGTACAGCAGGCGCGCGCCTTGCGTGAGTTCGGGCGTGAGGCCGTCCGGCAGCAGGCCCTGCTCGTCGGTCGGCACCTGCACGTAGCGCGGCTCGTACAGCGAGAACGACTGCAGCGCGCCGAGGTAGGTGGGGGTTTCGACGAGGATCGGGCTGCCCGGATCGACGAGCGCCTTGCCGAGCAGGTCGAGCGCCTGCTGCGAGCCGGTCGTGATCAGCACCTGCGACACGCGCACGCTGTAGCGCTCGGCGATCCATTCGCGCAGCGGCAGGTAGCCTTCGGTCGCGCTGTACTGGAGCGCGGCGGCCGGCGCGTCGCGCAGCACGCGATCGGCGGCGGCGCGCATGCGCTCGGCCGGGAACGTGGCAGGGGCGGGCAGGCCGCCGGCGAACGAGATGACCTCGGGGCGTTCCGTGACCTTCAGGATTTCGCGGATTGCAGAGCTCGTCAGCTTGCGTGCGCGTTCGGAAAGCTGCCAGTGCGGCGGATGCAGGTCGCTCGGATTCATAGTCTCCTCGTTCGGATATCGTGGTCAGTCAAGAAAGGTCGTTCGGGCAAATCGCTTCGACGCTGCCGGGTGGGCAGGCACGAGCGCGATCGAGCCTTCGCGGCCGGGTGGGCAAAACCGATCAGGCAAAACGTCCATTATGGCGCAGCTGTTCAGCCGGCGCGAGCCGGTCGCGCGGCGGTGGTGACCGCCGAGCGGCGCCCGAGCATCACGGTGGCGATCACCGCGGCCGCGAACAGCCACGTCGACGGCGTCACCGTTTCGCCGAACAGCAGCGCGGAAAAGGCGATCGTGAAGAAAATCTGCAGCAATTGCACCTGGCCGACGCGCGCGATGCCGCCCATCGCGAGCCCCGCATACCACGCGAAAAAGCCGATGAATTGCGAAAAGAGGGTCACGTAGCCGAATGCGAGCCACGTGCGCAGGGCGAGCGGGCCCGGATGTGCGGCATGCTGCATCCACGCGAGCCAGCCGACCGGCAGCACGAGGAACGGCGCGGACACGACGAGCGCCCAGCAGATCACCTGCCAGCCGCCGATCTGGCGCGCGAGGCGCGCGCCTTCCGCATAACCGAGCGCGCCGATGCCAACCGCGACGAGCATCAGCGCGTCGCCGGCCTGCACGGTGCCGCCGCCGTCGCGCAGCGCGAACGCGATCACGAGCGCGCTCCCGGCCACCGCACTGGCCCAGAACGCCTTCGACGGCCGTTCGTGCGACAGCCATGCGGCGTACAGCGCGACGAACAGCGGCTGCAGGCCGTTGACCACCGCGCCGTGCGACGCCGGGACCGATTTCATCGCCCACGCGGAGAACACCGGGTACGCGATGATCACGCCGAGCGACGTGATCGCGAGGCTTTTCAGTTGCGCGCGGGTCGGCAGCGGCTCGCGGCGCCACCACAGCAGCAGGCCGGCCGGGACCGCGGCGGCCAGCGCGCGGCCGAGCCCGTTGAGCAGCGGATGGAGTTCGGAGACGACGATGCGCGTCATCGGCAGCGTCAGGCTGAAGATCATCACGCCGATGAGGCCGAGCAGCATGCCCCGGGTTTCGCGCGAATTCATGTGAGGGGTGTCTCCGTGTTGCCGGTATTGGTGTAGTTCAGGGGGCGGCAGGGGGTTCAGCGCAGCGTGCGCGTGCCCTGCGGCGTGTCGAATTCGGCGACCAGCGCGGGCGGGCCGTCGGTGGCTTCGAGGTCGAGCAGGTGGGCGGCGCCGAGCCAGTCGAGCTGCTCGCGGATCGCGTCCGCACGCGGGTGGGCACCCTTGAGTGCCTTCAGCGCGACGCCGTCGCCCGGCAGCGATTCGGCCGGGTGGCGCGCGCTGTCCCACTGGATCAGCGACGGCAGGAGGCCGTCGCCCGTGCCTTGCCACGCGGGGAACGTGCCGTCGTCCGGCACCGTGAGGCCCCAGCTCAGGTCGCCGCGCCGCATCGCGACGACCGGCGGGATGCGCGCCGGGTACTGGCTCTGCCACAGCGCGAGCTGGCGCGGACGGTCGACCCGCGCGACCCAGTGCGCGAGAAACG
The DNA here is from genome assembly GCF_000012945.1 of Burkholderia lata. Classification (NCBI taxonomy): domain Bacteria; kingdom Pseudomonadati; phylum Pseudomonadota; class Betaproteobacteria; order Burkholderiales; family Burkholderiaceae; genus Burkholderia; species Burkholderia lata. The sequence goes on along the minus strand of NC_007510.1, from coordinate 2,794,907 downwards.
GGCCTTGCGCGAGCCGCGTGTGCGTGGCCGGCTCGTCGAGCCCGAACAGCCGCGCGCGCGGCGGCTCCGCGCTGTCGTTCGGCGCCGGCGCATCGGGGTCGATCGCGATCACTTCGAGGTAGAGCCCGCCCCACGCGCCGAATAGTGCATTGTGGGTCCGCATCAGCGGGTGGCGGCCGCCGCCGGCCGGTTCGATACCGAGTGCGTCGGCGACATGGCGTACGCCTTCGTCGAGCGTGCGCGCGGCGATCACGAGATGGTCGAGTGTCAGGGAGCGGGCTGGCATGAACGTCGGTCGGGAAGCGAAAGTGTCATGGTGGGCGGGCGATGCGCCGGGCGGTGGCCGGACCGGCCGGCGTACCGGCCGCGATGCAGGCCGGTGGGCGCGATGCCCGATGCGGCGGGGCCGGAGCGGCGGCCGCACGGTCGCCATTGCGATCAACTGTAATCGTCGCTACCGGCACAGTAACGGTACAATCGGCGCGATAGCCTTCGGTACAGTTGGAGCTCCAGCCCATGTCCACCGTCCCACTCGCCCAGATTCCCGTGCCGCACGACACGGCCACGCTCACGCTCGTCGACCAGCTTGTCCAGTGGGCGCGGCGGCGCATCGACGAACGCGTGTTCCGGCCCGGCATGCGGATGCCGTCGATCCGCAAGCTCGCGCTCGACAAGAGCGTGTCGCGCTTCACCGTCGTCGAGGCGTACGAGCGGCTCGTCGCGCAGGGCTACCTCGACTCGCGGCGCGGCTCGGGCTTCTACGTGCGCGAGCGCACGGCCGCCGGCCCGCAGCCGGCTGACAGCGTCGCACGCGTGGCCGAGGCTGCGCCGGTGCACAACACGATCGACGTCGTCTGGCTGCTGCGCAACATGCTGCACACCGTCAGCCCGGAAAAGGGGCCGGGTCTCGGCTATCTGCCGGGCCGCTGGCTCGACGGCGAACTGATCACCGGTGCGCTGCGCGCGCTCGGGCGCCAGTCCGGCGCGCAGATGCTCGGCTTCGGCACCGCGCAGGGCTTCCTGCCGCTGCGCCAGCAACTGCAGACGCGCCTCGCCGAAGTGGAAATCGGCGCGAAGCCCGAACAGATCGTGCTGGTGTCCGGGATCACGCAGGCGATCGACCTGATCTCGCGGATCTACGTGAAGCCCGGCGATGCGGTGATCGTCGGCGATCCGGCCTGGTTCCAGATGTTCGGCCGCTTCGCGGCGCAGGGCGCGCAGCTCGTCGGGATGCCGTACACGCCGGACGGCCCCGATCTCGACGCGCTCGAGACGCTCGTCCAGATGTGGCGGCCGAAGATGCTCGTGATCAATTCGGTGCTGCAGAACCCGACCGGCACGTCGCTGTCGGCCGCGCAGGCGTTCCGGATCCTGAAGCTCGCGGAGGCGTACGACTTCCTCGTCGTCGAGGACGACGTATACGGCGACCTGTGCCCGCCGAGCTATCCGGCCACGCGCCTCGCGAGCCTCGATCAGCTGAAGCGCGTGATCTACCTCGGCAGCTATTCGAAGACGCTCGCGGCGAACCTGCGGGTCGGCTATGTCGCATGCGCGCCGGAGATCGCGAAGGCGGTCACCGACCAGAAGATGCTGGTCGGGATGACGACGCCCGAACTCAACGAGCGCGTGCTTTACAAGATCCTGACCGAAGGGCATTACCGGCGCCACGTCGAGCGGCTGCGCGCGCGGCTCGACGGCGTGCGCGACAAGACCGCGCGGATGCTCGAGCGCACGGGGCTCGGCCTGTTCACGATGCCGGCGGCCGGGATGTTCCTGTGGGCCGACACGGGTGTCGATTCGGACGCGCTCGCGGCAGTCGCGCACGAGGCCGGCTTTTTGCTGACGCCGGGCAGCCTGTTCTCGCCGCAGCAATCGCCGTCCACGTGGATGCGCTTCAACGTCGCGAACTGCGGCGATCCGGCGCTGCCGGGGCTGCTGTCGCGCTATATCGATTCGGCCGTGCGCCGCGCGTCGTGACGCGGCGCGGCACGCCCGCCCTTGAAATCGGGCGTGCCATCCCCAGATACGCGCGCAAACCGCCAGCGTCAGGCGGTCGCCTTTCACGGGCCGGCCGGCATCGCGCGCCGGGCGCTCGCGCCACACCATTCAAGTTCAAGTAAGAGGAAACAGCATCCATGGCACACGAAACGATGAGCTTTCAGGCAGAGGTCAAGCAACTCCTCCACCTGATGATCCATTCGCTCTACAGCAACAAGGAAATCTTCCTGCGCGAACTGGTGTCGAACGCGTCCGACGCGGCCGACAAGCTGCGTTTCGAAGGGCTCGCGGACAACGCGCTGTACGAGGACGATCCGAACGTGCGCATTCGCATCGGCTACGACAAGGCCGCGCGCACGATCACGATCGACGACAACGGCATCGGCATGAGCCGCGACGAAGCGATCGCGAACCTCGGCACGATCGCGCGTTCGGGCACCAAGGAATTCTTCACGAAGCTGTCCGGCGACCAGCAGAAGGATGCGGCGCTGATCGGCCAGTTCGGCGTCGGTTTCTACTCGGGCTTCATCGTCGCCGACAAGATCACGGTTGAAACGCGTCGCGCGGGCCTGCCGGCGAGCGAAGCCGTGCGCTGGGAAAGCGCGGGCGAGGGCGATTTCACGATCGACGCGATCGAGCGCGCGCAACGCGGCACGACGATCACGCTGCACCTGCGCGAAGGCGAGGACGAGCTGCTGTCGTCGCATCGCCTGCAGTCGATCATCCAGAAGTATTCCGACCACATTGCGCTGCCGATCCTGATGCAGAAGGAAGAATGGGATCAGGAAAAGGGCGAGATGGTCCTGAAGGACGAGGACGAGACCGTCAACCAGGCGAGCGCGCTGTGGACGCGTTCGAAGAGCGAGGTCTCCGACGAGCAGTACACGCAGTTCTACCAGCACATCGCACACGATCATCAGGATCCGCTCACGTGGACGCATAACCGCGTCGAGGGCCGCAGCGAATACACGCAACTGCTGTTCGTGCCGTCGCACGCGCCGTTCGACATGTGGAACCGCGACTATCGCGGCGGCCTGAAGCTGTACGTGAAGCGCGTGTTCATCATGGATGATGCCGAGCAGCTGCTGCCGCAATACCTGCGTTTCGTGAAGGGCGTCGTCGATTCGGCCGACCTGCCGCTGAACGTGTCGCGCGAAATCCTGCAGGAAAGCCGCGACGTGAAGGCGATCCGCGAAGGCGTGACCAAGCGCGCGCTATCGATGCTCGAAGAGCTCGCGAATGCGGAAGAGGATGCCGGCAAGGAGAAGTACAAGACGTTCTGGGGCGCGTTCGGCCAGGTGCTGAAGGAAGGCCTCGGCGAGGATCACGCGAACCGCGAGCGCATCGCGAAGCTGCTGCGTTTCGCGTCGACGCACGGCGATACCGACGCGCAGGACGTGTCGCTCGCCGACTACGTGTCGCGCATGAAGCCCGAGCAGAGCAGGATCTACTACGTGACCGCCGACGCATGGCAGGCCGCGAAGAACAGCCCGCATCTTGAAGTGTTCCGCAAGAAGGGCGTCGAGGTGCTGCTGCTGACCGATCGCGTCGACGAATGGATGCTGTCGTTCCTGCAGGAATTCGACGGCAAGCCGCTCGCGAGCGTGGCGCGCGGCGACCTCGATCTCGGCGAGCTGAACGACGAAGAGAAGAAGGCGCAGGAAGAGGCGGGCGAGGCGATCAAGCCGGTCGTCGAGAAGATGAAGGAAGCGCTCGGCGACAAGGTGAAGGAAGTGCGTGTCACGTTCCGCCTGACCGATTCGCCGTCGTGCCTCGTCGCGGACGACAACGACATGAGCGGCTACCTGCAGCGCATGCTGAAGGCGGCCGGCCAGAACGCGCCGGCGATGCAGCCGATCCTCGAGATCAATCCGGAGCACGCGCTCGTGAAGCAGTTGAAGGCCGACAGCGCCGATTTTGGCGACTGGTGCCATCTGCTGTTCGATCAGGCGTTGCTGGCCGAAGGCGGCATGCTCGACGATCCGGCAAGCTTCGTGAAGCGGACCAACGCGCTGCTGCTGTCGCGCGCCGCGTGAACACACGCATGCGATTCGACGGCGGTCAGGCCGGCTGGCGCGAGACGCCGCGGCCTGGCTGCACGCTCGATCAGCGCGACTGGCTGACGCGTGGCGGATCGCTGACCGCGCACCTCGCGCGGCTCGGCCGCGTGAACGTGCGCGTGACGCGCGAGGCCGTCGACTGCCCGTGGTTCGACGAGCCGGACGCGGTCGCCAGTGCACCGCGCGCGCCGATGTGGGTGCGCGAGGTGATCCTGTCGGTCGACGGCACGCCGTACGTCGCCGCGCACAGCATCGCGCCGCTCGCGGCCAGCAAGGGCGTGTGGCAGGCCATGCGGCGGCTGCGCACGCGGCCGCTGGCGGAGCTGCTGTACAGCGATCCGCAGGTCGAGCGTTCGGCGCTCGTCAGCCGGCGCGTGATCGCCGGCCATCCGCTGTATGCGCTGGCGACCCATGCGCTTGGCGGGGCGCGAGCGCCGCATTCGTTCGCCGCGCGACGCTCGGTGTTCCAGCGCCACGGCAAGCCGTTGATGGTCACTGAGTGCATGCTGCCGGCGCTGTGGCGCCATCTCGACGCGCACGGCGACGGGCCGCGCTCGGGCGGGCCGGGCGGAGGCGCGTGATGTTGCGGGGTTTCCCGCCGGTCGTCGCGGCGAATACGCACACGATGATCCTCGGCAGCTTTCCGGGCGAGGCGTCGCTCGATGCCGCGCAGTACTACGCGCATCCGCGCAACCAGTTCTGGCGGCTGCTCGGCACGGTGCTCGGCGAGCACGGGCTGCACGAGCTCGCGTATGACGCGCGGCTCGAGCGTGTGCTGTCGCACGGGATCGGTATCTGGGACGTGCTGGCCGCGTGCCATCGCGAAGGCAGCCTCGATTCGGCGATCCGGCATGCGAAGCCGAACGATTTCGATGCGTTGCGCGAGCATGCGCCGTTGCTGAAGCGCGTGTGCTTCAACGGCAAGACGGCAGGGCGGTTTGCGGAGGTGATCGGCGCGGCGGGGTACGACACGCTCGTGCTGCCTTCGTCGAGCCCGGCGAATGCGATGCTGACGTTCGAGCAGAAGCTTGCGCAGTGGCGGGGGCTTCTGTCTTGATGGCCCGGGATGGCGGCGGCTAGTCGTCTTTCCCCCAGCGCCATTTCGGCGGTTCGCCTTTCAGCCAGCATACGATCGTGAGCGCGGCCACCAGCGCCACGATGCATGCCGCGAACGCGAACGGTGATTGGGCGGGCGACAGGTGCGTCGCAACCGCCACGACGCCGATCACGAAGAGCAGCAGGACCACCCAGCCTTGCCACGCGACCGGCAACCCCCATCCCCAGCCATAGCGTTTTGCCGGAAACCAGATCTTCTTGTCGTTCGAGGTCATGTGTCCTCCTTCGATCAACAATTGCAGCGTAGCGCCAACGGGAGTCGAAGTCATGCGCGGCCGGGCAGTCGGCGCGGCTTCGGCTCTGCACCAATGCTATCCTCTCGTCCGCTAAAACCAGCTTCACCCAGCGAGATTCACACATGACCCGACTGATCAAGCGCGCGTCCGCCGAGGCGCGCGCGTCCAAGCGCAGCAAGCCGTCCGCCTACAACGGCTCCGAAAAACTCCAGCCGCCGCGCGTGAAGCGCCGCCCGGAGATCGACGAACACGACGACGTGCCCGTGCTCGAAGCCCCGCGCAAGCCGCGCTTCGCGCCCGTCACGTTCTCGGAAGAGGGCGGCGTGCGCTTCCTGCATTTCGGTACCGAATGGGTGCAGGGCGCGATGCGGATTTCGAAGCCGCTGCATATCGAGCTCGAATACGCCCAGCAGATGATGGCGTGGCTGCTGTTCCTCGAAACGCCCGAGCGGGTCGTCCAGCTCGGGCTCGGCACCGGCGCGCTGACCAAGTTCTCGCACCGCTTCCTGCCGCACGCGAAGGTCGAGGCCGTCGAGCTGAACCCGGCCGTAATCGTCGCCGCGCGCACGATGTTCGCGCTGCCACCCGACGATGCACGCCTCGCCGTGCACGAAGCCGACGCGTGGGATTTCGTCAACGATCCGGCCAACCGCGGCACCACGGGCGCGATCCAGATCGACCTGTACGACGCGACCGCGCGCGGCCCCGTGCTCGACAGCGTTTCGTTCTACCGCGCGGTGCGCGGCTGCCTCGCCGACGCGGGCATCGCGACGATCAACCTGTTCGGCGATCATCCGAGCTTCGTGCGCAACATGAAGCACCTGAACGCGGCGTTTGATCACCGCGTGATCGCGCTGCCGGAAGTGCATGACGGCAACCGGATCGCGATCGCGTTCTCGGGCCCCGCGCTCGACGTGTCGTTCGCGCAGCTCGACGAGCGTGCGAAGCTGATCGAGGACACGCTGAAGCTGCCCGCACGCAAGTGGGTGAAAGCTTTGAAAGAAACGACCGGCGCGCGCGACGCTTCGTTCGCGATCTGACGCTTCATGCACCGGCGGCATGCCGGTGCAACCACGCGACAAGGGGCGGATCACCTCGGGTTCGCCCCCGCTTGACCGCGTGCTCGCGGCTCCTATACTGGCGCGAAGCCAGGGGAGCCGCAGCCTACCCGTTTTGCGCTCCTCTCGGCGCCGTACCCGCTCAACAAGATCGATAACCGGGAAAGAAGAGGAGACGTCATGGCTCACGATGCCGACGCCAACCGGGCTGCCAAGCGCTGGCTCTGGCTGCTGGTACTGCCGCTGATTGCGATGGTCTGGGTACCGTCGTACAGCAAGATCGAACCGCAATGGTTGGGTTTTCCGTTTTTCTACTGGTACCAGCTCCTTTGGGTCTTCATCAGCGCGGTGATCACCGCGTTCGTGTACTTCAAGACCAAGAACGCGTGGAAGGCGAGCGGCCCGCAGGGAGGTGCGCGATGAATCTCGGTGCAACCTTCGTCTTCGTCCTGCTGTTCATCGGCGTCACGATCATCGGTTTCCTGGCCGCGAACTGGCGGCGCGGCGATCTCGCCCATCTCGACGAATGGGGCCTCGGCGGCCGCCGCTTCGGCACGATCGTCACGTGGTTCCTGCTCGGCGGCGACCTCTACACGGCCTACACGTTCGTCGCGGTGCCCGCGCTCGTGTTCGGCGCCGGTGCGATGGGCTTCTTCGCGCTGCCGTACACGATCCTGATCTATCCGTTCGCGTTCGTCGTGTTCCCGAAGCTGTGGAGCATCGCGAAGCGGCACGGCTACGTGACGGCCGCCGACTTCGTCAACGCGCGCTACGGCAGCCGGATGCTCGCGCTCGCGATCGCGGTGACGGGCATTCTCGCGACGATGCCGTACATCGCGCTGCAGCTCGTCGGCATCGAAGTGGTGATCGGCGCACTCGGCTTCGACACGACCGGCTTCGTCGGCGACCTGCCGCTGATCATCGCATTCGCGATCCTCGCCGCGTACACGTACACGTCGGGGCTGCGCGCACCCGCGATGATCGCGATCGTCAAGGACATCCTGATCTACATCACGATCGCCGCGGCGGTCATCGTGATCCCGGCGAAGCTCGGCGGCTTCGGGCACATCTTCGCGAGCGTGCCGCCCGCGAAGCTGCTGCTGAAGGCGCCCGACGCGATGAGCCTGAACGGCTACAGCGCGTACGCGACGCTCGCGATCGGCTCGGCGCTTGCGCTGTTCCTGTATCCGCACTCGGTGACGGCGATCCTGTCGTCGTCGTCCGGCAACTCGATCCGCCGCAACATGGCGATGCTGCCCGCGTATTCGTTCGTGCTCGGCCTGCTCGCGCTGCTCGGCTACATGGCGCTCGCATCGGGCGTGAAGGACATGCCGCAGTACGCGCCGTACTTCAAGGCGTTCGGCCCGAACTTCGCGGTGCCCGCACTGTTCCTCGAGTATTTCCCGTCGTGGTTCGTCGGCGTCGCGTTCGCGGCGATCGGCATCGGCGCGCTGGTGCCGGCGGCCATCATGTCGATCGCGGCCGCGAACCTGTACACGCGCAACATTCACCGCGAGTTCGTGAACCGCAACATGTCGCACGAGCAGGAAACGCACGTCGCGAAGCTCGTGTCGCTGATCGTGAAGGTCGGCGCCGTCGCGTTCATCCTCGGGCTGCCACTGACCTACGCGATCCAGCTGCAACTGCTCGGCGGGATCTGGATCATCCAGACGCTGCCGGCGATCGTGCTCGGCCTGTACACGCGCGTGCTCGACCATCGCGGCCTGCTGGCCGGCTGGGCGGCCGGCATCGTGTGCGGCACGTGGATGGCGATCTCGCTGAAGCTGGCCGGGTCGATCTTCACGATCCACCTGTTCGGCCTCGCGATCCCCGGCTATGCAGCCGTGTGGTCGCTGATCGTGAACCTGGTGGTGGCGGTGGTGGTGAGCGTGCTGGTGCGCGTGATGGGCATGGCGCATGCGGAGGATCGCACGCGGCCGGAGGATTATCTCGACGTCGTCGAGGGCTGATTTCCCCGCCTTCTGTTGCAGTTTCGACACGACGCCCGCGATGCAGATCGCGGGCGTTTTGCATGGTGCGCCGCGAATACCGCGTGTGGCCGTGCGCCCGTTTGCGCCGATCTCCAAGCGATTCTAGGGTGGCCGCGCCGTGGTGAAAATCGGTGCAAGACCGATTGGATGGTCGGCGGCCTGCTTGCCAATAATGCGTCCCGCCCGGCCGTACCGGGTGATTCGATCTCCACACGATCCGATTATATGAGGGATGCAATGACGAAGATTTGGGTTTGGGTAATGGGCATGTGCTGCGTGGCGCTGGCCGGCTGTGTCAATGCGTACTACCGGTGAGGCGCGCGATGAGAATCCTGTTGATGTGGGCGCTGGTCGCACCGATCCTGCTCGCCGGCTGCGCGAACATGTACTACCGTTGACGGCGGGCCGCGATGAAAACGATCTTGTCGGCCGCCGTGCTGTGCGCGGCGCTCACCGGCTGCATTTCGGTGTATGGCCCCGGGCAGCGCTACGCGGCGCGCAATGCGTCGCAGGAAAAACATGACGCGGCCGACGATGCGGCCGGCGCGTCAGAAGCGTCCGACGCGTCCGACGCGGCAAAGGGTGACGCCGCATCGCGCATCGTGATCGGCAATCGCAAGTATTACGAAGTGTGGGCGGCGGTTGCGCAGTTCTACGCAGATCACAAGCTGGCGGTGCGCGTCAGCGATCGCGACGCGGGGCTCGTTGCCGCCGCGTATGCCGACTATCCGAACGCGGGCAACTTCCTGGATTGTTCCGAACTCAAGCAGACGTCGAACGTGACGCACACGCTGAAGGTCGTCACGCGCGTCGACGAAGCGACGCAGGGCGTGACCGTGTCGATCGACGTCGCGGGCATGGCCGGCGTGGTCGCGGCCGGCAAGCAGAAGGGGGCGCGCGTCGCGTGCCGCTCGAACGACACGCTCGAGCAGGCGCTGGCGGAGGTGCTGCGCAAATAACGGTCCCGCCCGGATCGCCGCGGTTGTGCGGCGGTCCGGGCGGTTGACGCGGGCGTTACTGGCCCGCGCGTTGCGCGAGATCCTCGCGCTGCGACAGGTCCTCGACGTTGACCATCCAGTGCACGCCGAAACGATCCTTCGCCATCCCGAAGCCGAGCGCCCAGAACGTCTTGCCGAACGGCATCGTCACTTCGCCGCCGTCGGCGAGCGCATTGAACAGCTTCTGGCCTTCCTCGACCGTCGCCGGGTTCAGCGACAGCGAATAGCCGGCGTGCATGCCGCCGCCGGGCTGGCTGCAGTCGCCGTCCGAGCACATGATCATCGAGTCGCCGATCGTGAAGCTCGCGTGCATCACCTTGTCGGCCATCTCCGGCGTCATCGGGTAGTCGGGATTCGGCGGCGCGTCCTTGAAATGCATCTTGAACATCGTCTTCGCACCGAGTGCCTTTTCGTAGAACTGAAGGGCTTCGTCGGCGCGACCGTAGAACGTCAGGTACGGTTGGACTTGCATCGTTGTCTCCTGTAGTGGGGAGCCGGCCTGCGCATCTGCGCGGGTTCGGCGTCGTGCAAGACTGACTGGGAAAGGGGGCCTCGGGAGGCGGCCGACGCACCCGTGACGTGGATTGTAGTGCGCGTGCTTGACGATGGAATGAAAAATAAAAACGGCCGCGAACATGACGTTCGCGGCCGTGTGCGGCGTGCGTGCTGACGGCTGTTGCCAGTGTTGCTGACAGCCGCTGACGCGTGTCGCGGCTTAGCGCAGCGAGTCGATCAGCTTCTCGAGCTTCACCGCATCGGCGGCGAATACGCGGATGCCTTCGGCGAGCTTTTCGGTCGCCATCGCGTCGTCGTTCAGCTGGAAGCGGAACGCGGCCTCGTCGATCGCGACGCGCGCGGCGGGCTTGTCCTGCAGCGCGTCCGGCGACAGCTTGCGCGTGACGGTGTCGTTGCTGTCCTGCAGCTTCTGCAGCAAATCGGGACTGATCGTCAGCAGGTCGCAGCCGGCGAGTTCGGTGATCTGGCTGGTCGTGCGGAAGCTCGCGCCCATCACTTCGGTGTTGTAGCCGAACGTCTTGTAGTACGTGTAGATGCGGCGCACCGACTGCACGCCCGGATCGTTCGCGCCACCGTCCTTCTCTTCATTCCACTCGGCGCCGGCCTGCTTCTTGTACCAGTCGTAGATGCGGCCGACGAACGGCGAGATCAGCTGCGCGCCGGCTTCCGCGCATGCGGCGGCCTGCACGAGCGAGAAAAGCAGGGTCATGTTGCACTTGATCCCTTCCTTCTGCAGCACTTCGGCCGCGCGGATGCCTTCCCACGTCGATGCGAGCTTGATCAGGATGCGCTCGCGGCCGATACCGGCTGCTTCGTACAGCTTGATGAGCTCGCGGCCCTTGTCGATCGAGCGCGGCGTGTCGAACGACAGGCGCGCGTCGACCTCGGTCGACACGCGGCCCGGGATCAGCTTCAGGATCTCGGTGCCGAATGCGATCAGCAGGCGGTCGATGATGAAATCGGTGCTTTCGTTGCGATGATCGCGGACGGTTTTCTCGAGGATCGGCTTGTACGCGTCCTTCTGGACGGCCTTCAGGATCAGCGACGGGTTCGTGGTCGCGTCCTGCGGCTGGTATTGCGCAAGCTGCTGGAAATCGCCCGTGTCGGCGACGACGGTCGTGTACTGCTTCAGCTGGTCGAGTGCGGTAGTCATGGCGATTCGGAAGAAGGGCGCAAGGCGCCGGGTTCTCACGGGCCGCGCGAACGCGGCGGCGAAGCGAGGCGGCGCCGGGCACCGCCTCCGATCCGCTATTCTAGGCCCGATTCGTGTCGGGCACGTTCCGGCGTGTCCGATGGCCGCAGCGGCGGGCGCCGTGCCGCATCACGCGGGGCGGCGCGCGTTCAGGATCACCTGCGTGACGATCCCGGCGACGAGCCCCCAGAATGCCGAGCCGATCGACAGCAGCGTGAGGCCCGACGCAGTGACCATGAACGTGACGAGCGCGGCTTCGCGCTGCTTCACGTCCTGCATCGCGTTCGCGAGGCCGCTCATGATCGAGCCGAACAGCGCGAGCGCGGCGACCGACACGACGAGCGCCTTCGGCAGCGCCGCGAACAGCGCGGCGATCGTCGCGCCGAAGATCCCCGCGATCAGGTAGAACGTGCCGCACCACACGGCGGCCGTGTAGCGCTTCGCATGATCCTCGTGCGCTTCCGGGCCCGTGCAGATCGCGGCCGTGATCGCCGCGAGGTTGACGCCGTGCGAGCCGAACGGCGCGAGCAGCAGCGACGCGAGGCCGGTGGTCGCGATCAGCGGCGACGACGGGGTCTGATAACCGTCCGCGCGCAGCACCGCGATACCCGGCACGTTCTGCGACGCCATCGCGACGACGAACAGCGGAATGCCGATGCTGACGATCGACGCGATCGAGAACGCGGGCATCGTGAACACGGGCTTCGCGAACGCGACGTGAAAGCCGCTGAAGTCGAGCAGGCCGAGACCGCCGGCGACCGCCGTGCCGACGATCAGCGTCGTCACGATCGCGTAACGCGGCGCGAGCCGCTTGACGATCAGGTACGTGAAGAACATCGCGAGCACGAGCGCCGTCTGGAACTGCGCGGCGCGGAAGATCTCGATGCCGATCTCGAACAGGATGCCCGCGAGCAAGGCGGCGGCGATGCCGGCCGGAATCTTGCGCATCAGCGTGTCGAACAGCCCGCTCAAGCCGACGGCCATCAGCAGCACCGCGCAGACGACGAATGCACCGATCGCCTCGGGGTAGGGCACGCCGGGCAGCGATGCGATCAGCAGCGCGGCGCCGGGCGTCGACCACGCGACGACGACGGGCGCGCGAAAGCGCAGCGACAGGCCGATCGTCGTCAGCGCCATGCCGATCGACAGCGCCCAGATCCACGACGAGATCTGCGCATCGGTGAGGTGGGCGGCGCGGCCGGCCTGGAACATCAGCACGAGCGAGCTCGTGTAGCCCGTCATCATCGCGACGAAGCCGGCGACGAGTGCCGACACGGAGGTATCGGCGAAAAAGCGGCGGCCGCCGGCGCGGCTGGCGCTCGCGGTGGGCAAGGGGTTCATGCTATCTCCGGGGGAGGCCGTTCGGACGCGGCCTTCGTGTCTTGGTGGGTGTCGTTACTTGCTGAGTGCGCGCATCGCGGTTTCGAGGCCTGCGAGCGTGAGCGGATACATGCGATGGCCGAGCAGGTCGCGGATCACCGCGACCGATTGCCGGTATTCCCATAGCCGCTCGGGCTCCGGGTTCAGCCACGCATGATGGGGGAACTGGTCGGCGAGTCGGCGCAGCCACACGGCACCGGCTTCCGGGTTGTTGTATTCGACCGAGCCGCCGGGCTGCAGCACTTCGTACGGGCTCATCGTTGCATCGCCGACGAAGATCAGCTTGTAGTCGGGCGTGAACTTGTGCAGCACGTCCCACGTTGCGGAGCGTTCCGAGTGGCGGCGGCGGTTGTTCTTCCACAGGTGGTCGTACACGCAGTTGTGGAAGTAGAAGAATTCCAGGTGCTTGAATTCGGCCTTCGCGGCCGAGAACAGCTCTTCGGTGCGCTTGATGTGGTCGTCCATCGAGCCGCCGACGTCGAGCAGCATCAGCACCTTCACGTTGTTGTGGCGCTCGGGCACCATCCGCAGGTCGAGCCAGCCCGCGTTCGCGGCGGTGCTGCGAATCGTGCCGGGCAGGTCGAGCTCCTCGGCGGCGCCTTCGCGCGCGAAGCGGCGCAGCCGTCGCAGCGCGACCTTGATGTTGCGGGTGCCGATCTCGACGGAATCGTCGTAGTCGCGATACGCGCGTGCTTCCCACACCTTCACCGCGGTGCGGTTGCCGTTCGACGGGCCGCCGATGCGCACGCCTTCCGGGTTGTAGCCGCCGTGCCCGAACGGCGACGTGCCGCCGGTGCCGATCCACTTGTTGCCGCCTTCGTGGCGTTCCTTCTGCTCGTCGAGCAGTTCCTTCAGGCGCTCCATCAGCTTGTCGAGCCCGCCCATCGCGTCGATCTGCGCCTTCTCCTCAGGCGACAGCTCGCGCTCGAGGCGCTTTTCGAGCCAGTCGAGCGGAATGTCGAATGCTTCGGACGGCAGGGTGGACACGCCGTGGAAATACGCGCCGAACGCCTGGTCGAACTTGTCGAAGTACTGCTCGTCCTTGACGAGCGTCATCCGCGCGAGGAAGTAGAACGCGTCGATCGACGGCGAGATCAGCCCGGCCTTCAGCGATTCGAGCAGCGTCAGGTATTCCTTCACCGAGACGGGCAGCTTGGCTGCGCGCAGCGCGTAGAAGAAATTGAGCAGCATGGCCGGGCCTTCGCGGGTGAGAGAGGATTACCGGTTGTGCCGGTTCATGTAGACGAGGCGTTCGAGCAGGCTCAGGTCCTGCTCGTTCTTCAGCAGCGCGCCCGCAAGCGGCGGCACGATCTGCTTCGCATCCACGCCGCGCAACTGGTCGGCCGGGATGTTCTCGGCGAGCAGCAGCTTCAGCCAGTCGAGCAGCTCGGACGTAGACGGTTTCTTCTTCAGGCCCGACACGCCGCGCAATTCGAAGAAACTCTCGAGGGCCGCACGCAGCAGCTCCTCGCGGATGTCCGGGAAATGGACCGCGACGATCTTCTGCATCGTCGCCGGGTCGGGGAACTGGATGTAGTGGAAGAAGCAGCGGCGCAGGAACGCGTCGGGCAGCTCCTTCTCGTTGTTCGACGTGATGATGACGAGCGGGCGGTGCTTCGCGCGGACCGTTTCCCGTGTTTCGTACACGTGGAATTCCATCCGGTCGAGCTCGCGCAGCAGGTCGTTCGGGAATTCGATGTCGGCCTTGTCGATCTCGTCGATCAGCAGCACGCTCGGGTGCTCGGCATCGAACGCCTGCCACAGCACGCCCTTGACGATGTAGTTCGAGATGTCCTTCACGCGCTCGTCGCCGAGCTGCGAATCGCGCAGCCGCGATACGGCGTCGTATTCGTACAGGCCCTGCTGCGCCTTCGTGGTCGACTTGATGTGCCACTGCAGCAGCGGCATGTCGAGCGCGGCGGCCACTTCCTCGGCGAGCATGGTCTTGCCGGTGCCGGGCTCGCCCTTGATCAGCAGCGGGCGTTGCAGCGTCAGTGCGGCATTGACCGCGAGCTTCAGATCGTCGGTGGCGACGTAGTGCGAGGACCCTTCGAAACGCATGGCGGCGCTCTTCTCAATCGGGGAAAAAACCCAGTATAAGTCAGAAGGGCTGTCCGGTTGGGCCACGCCCGCGTATCGTTGCAGGGCTGTGGCGGGGCGAACGGGGGCGCCTTGTGGACGCATTCCCCACCGACGCGGTACAATCTGGCCGTTTTTTTTGGCCTGCGTGGCGACCTGATAAGCATAACGGCGCGGGCCGTTGCCGCTTTGGCGCCAGTTTCCCCTCAAGCTAGGTTACAAGAGCTATGAACAAATTCGTCGGCAAACACGTCGTTGTCGCAGCGCTCGTGGCGCTCGCGGGCAGCGCGCAGGCGGCCGGTGTGGTCGGCAACCCGAAGGACGGGGCGAGCAAGGCCGCCATGTGCATCGGTTGCCACGGCATCCAGGACTACCGCGCGGCGTACCCGGAGGTCTACCGGGTGCCTGTCCTCGGCGGCCAGAACCAGCAATACCTCGAGAACGCGCTGAAGGCCTACCGCAAGAAGGATCGTCACTTCCCGTCGATGAATGCGATCGCCGGTTCGCTGACGGACCAGGACATCGCGGATCTGGCGGCGTACTACGCCGTGCAGAAGGCCGACACGAAGGACAATCCCTACAAGTAAAGCGCGCGCCGCCGATCTGACCGGCGGGACAGGAGCATTCATGAACAACGCATTCAAGACGGCGGCGGTTGCACTGGCGGCCGGCCTCGCGATCGGTACCGCGCACGCGGCGGACACCACGAAGGGCAAGGAGCTGGTCGAGTCGCACAACTGCGCCGCCTGCCACGGCGCGCAGATGAACAAGCCGATCAACGCCGAATATCCGCGCCTCGCCGGCCAGCATGCCGACTACCTCGTGTGGGCGATGCGCCAGTACCAGATGGGCCTGACGAATCCGCTGCTCGGTCGCAACAACGCGATCATGCAGGCGCAGGTGCAGAGCCTGTCGGTCAGCGACATGAAGGACATCGCTGCCTACATCGAGTCGCTGAAAGAGACCGATCTCGTGTTCAAGAAGTAAGCGCGACGGGCCTGACGGGCTCGCGCAGCAAAAATACCCCGCCGAGGCGGGGTATTTTTTTGCCTGCGCTCAGGCGCCCGGGGGCCGGCGCCGCGGCGCTCAGTCGCGCGATGCGCGGCGCAGGATGCGCTGCAGGTATGCGTCGGTATCGGGCGGCGTGCTCGTGCGCTGGGCTTCCCAGATCGTCTCGCCGAGGCATTCCATGATCACGTGCTGCGCGTCGTGGGTCGAGTCGAGCTTGGCCGCGAGCTTGTCATGCGCGGCGCGGATGCCGGGCGGCTGGTCGATCGACAACTGCTCGCTGATCGCGAGATGCATCGACAGGTGCAGGAACGGGTTCGTGCGGCCTTCCTCGGGCGTGTACTCGCGCGCGGTCGCGCCATCGGCGTCGGCGAGTTCGTCGTGGTATTCGGGATGCTCGACGATCCAGTCGGCTGCCATCGCTTCCAGCGGCGTCAGGATCTCGCCCGCGCGCTGCTTGCGCCAGGTCTCGGTGAAAAAGCGACGCACTTCGTCGCGGCTTGGATTGAACATGGTGGGGAAACGTCGTGATTCGGACGGCGTGATGCCGCGTCGCGCATTGTACGCCGGGTCGGCGGACGGCGCTGGCGGCGGGCGGGAGCGGGTTGCGCGGTGCCCGTGGCGATGGCGATGGCGCGCGGGCCGTGCAGACGCGCGGCGCCGGCCGGTTGCCCGCATTCTGAGCCGGCGCCGGGGAACGGGTAAGCGCGGGCTAGGCTCGCCGCCGCCGCGCCGTTACACTCCGACGATTTCCGGCGCCACGCCGCTTGCCCCCGTTCCGTCATGACCGCCACCACCCGCCCATCGTCCGCCGCCCTGCAGGGCACGCTCTACGTCGCGCTGTCCGCCGCCGCGTTCGGCGCGATGGCGATCTTCGGCCGCTACGCGTATGCGGCCGGCGTCGACGTGCTCGGGCTGCTGATCGTGCGCTTCGCGATCGGTGGCGCGGTGCTCGCCGCGATCGCACGGCATCGTCGCGTCGCATGGCCGCGCGGGCGCGCGCTCGCGCCGCTGGTGGCGATGGGCGCGCTCGGCTACGTCGGGCAGTCGTTCTGCTATTTCAGCGCGCTGCAGCACGCGCAGGCGAGCCTCGTCGCGCTGCTGCTGTACCTGTATCCGGCTTTCGTCACGCTGCTGGCCGCGTGGTGGCTCGGCGAGCGCCTCACGCGCGCGAAGGCCGTCGCGCTCGTGCTGTGCGTCGCGGGTTCGGCGCTGATGGTCGGCGGCGGGCATGGCGAGCCGCTCGGGATCGCGCTCGCACTGGCCGCCGCGGTGATCTACTCGCTGTACATCGTCGGCGGCACGAAGGCGACGCGCGGCGTCGATCCGCTCGCGACCACCGCGATCATCTGCCTGTCGGCGACTGCGACGCTCGTGGCGATCGCCGTCGTGCGGACTGCCGCGTTCGGTGCGCCGCCGCGCTGGCCCGCGACGGCCGGTGGCTGGGCGTCGATGCTCGCGATCGCGCTCGTGTCGACGGTTGCGGCGATGCTCGCGTTCTTTGCCGGGCTCGAGCGGCTCGGGGCCGCGCGCACGTCGATGCTGTCGACGCTCGAACCGGTCGTGACGGTCGCGCTCGCGGCGCTGCTGTTCGGCGAAGCGCTGTCGCCGCTGCAGTGGGCGGGCGGCGTCGCGATTCTGGCTGCCGTGCTGGCGCTGGTGCGCGCAGGTGGCGCGGCGGCTGACGATGCGACGGCGACGTCCAACGCGTAGTGAGGAAGGGGAAAGCGGCGGCGATGGCGCGAGTGGCTACGCGCTATCGCGGTTGCGGTTTGCCGGCCGGGCAACGACCGACGCGGCGGGCATCCGGCATCCGGCTGCATCGCGCCGGCCGGTCTGCGGCACGTCAGCCGCGGTTGCGCGTCACTCGTTGGGCGGCGGCGTCTTCGGCCTGAATTCGCACAGCGGCTCGATCACGCAGTGCCAGCATTCGGGCTTGCGGGCCTTGCAAACGTAGCGCCCGTGCAGGATCAGCCAGTGATGCGCGTCCTGCAGGAATTCTTTCGGCGTGAACTTCTCGAGCGCGGCCTCGACGGCGCGCACGTCCTTGCCCGGCGCGAGCCCGGTGCGGTTCGCGACGCGGAAGATGTGCGTGTCGACCGCGATCGTCGGCTGGCCGAACGCGGTGTTCAGCACGACGTTCGCGGTCTTGCGGCCGACGCCCGGCAGCCCTTCGAGCGCTTCGCGATCGGCCGGCACCTCGCCGTCGTAGCGGTCCAGCAGGATCCGGCACGTCGCGACCACGTTCTTCGCCTTGGTCCGGTACAGGCCGATCGTCTTGATGTACTCGGTGACGCCTTCTTCGCCGAGTGCGACGATTTGTCGCGGGGTATTCGCGACCGGAAACATCTTCCGCATCGCCTTGTTGACCGATACATCGGTCGCCTGCGCGGACAGCATCACGGCGATCAGCAACTCGAACGGCGTCGAGTATTCGAGCTCGGTGGTCGGATGCGGATTGAGGCTCTGCAGCGTTTCGTAGATCGCGCGTCGTTTGCTGGCGTTCATGGAGCGTTCTGGTCGGGCGGTGCGGACGGGCCACCGGGGCCGTCGTTGCCTGCGTCGTTCTCTTTGTCATTGCCGTTCGCGGCCGCCGCTTCGGCGTCGCGTTGGGCCTGCTGTTCGGCGAGCCGTTTGCGGCGCGCCTCGGCCGCATCGATCTGCGCCTGGACGGCTGCGCTCACGCCTTCGGTGTTCTTCGGCCCGGCGTCTTGCCCGGACAGCTCTTCCTTCTTCTTGCGCGCCCGCTCGAGCGCGGCGGCGATGATCGCGCGCTTCTTCGCTTCGGCGTCGTCTGCGGCCGGTGCGGCGGCCGGCGCGGCGGATTGCGTTTCCGCCTGGGCCGCAGCCGGCTTCGCGGCACTGGCCGCGCGGCGTGCGGCCGCGCGCGCTTCGGCGGCCTCGCGTTCGCGGCGCTGGCGCGCGAGCCGCAGGTCGTGGCGTTCGCGCGCGGCATCGGCCTGTTCCTGCGACCACGCGTCCCAGCCGGTGCGTTCGCCGGTCACCGGCAGCATCGCGATGCAGTCGACCGGGCAGGGCGGCACGCACAGGTCGCAACCGGTGCACAGCGATTCGATGATCGTGTGCATCTGCTTCGGCGCGCCGACGATCGCGTCGACCGGGCACGCCTGCATGCACAGCGTGCAGCCGATGCACAGGCTTTCGTCGATGAAGGCGACCGCGCGCGGATGCTCGCTGCCGTTGACGGGGTTCAGCGGAATCACCGGTTTGCCGAGCAGGCTCGACAGGCGCGCGATGCCTTCGGCGCCGCCGGGCGGGCACTGGTTGTAGTTCGCGTCGCCGGCGGCGATTGCCTCGGCGTACGGGCGGCAGCCGTTATAGCCGCACTTCGTGCATTGCGTCTGGGGAAGCAGATCTTCGATGCGATCTGCGAGTGTTTTGGAATCGGTCACGGTGACAACGGGCGCAGCGGCGCCGAATGGCTCTCGGCCGCGTCGGACGCGGTCGGAAAGGTTTGCCAAAGCTCGATTATCGCCGATTTCCCGCATTGCGCTGGACGCCGTCTGTGCGCATAATCGAACCGCTTTTTTGCAGGGGCTCAGCAGGAGGGCGGCCGCCCGCGGCGCGCCCGTTCCAGGGCGGCCGGCGCCAAGGCGGTGGGGGTGCCGGTCCGGATCAAGCGGCTCACATAGCAAAACGCCACCATGAATCAGCCAAAAATCAAAAGAGATCCTGAAGGTACGCGCCGCCGCATCCTGATGGCGGCAGCCGAAGAGTTCGCGAGTGGAGGGCTGTTCGGCGCACGCGTCGACCAGATCGCGCGCCGGGCCGAAACCAACGAGCGCATGCTCTATTACTACTTCGGCAGCAAGGAGCAGTTGTTCACGGCCGTGCTCGAACACGCGTTCTCCGCGTTGACCGAGGCCGAGCGCGAGCTCGATCTCGACGGCGTCGCGCCGGTCGAAGCCGTCACGCGGCTCGCGCATTTCGTTTGGGACTACTACCGCGACCATCCGGAACTGCTCAGGCTCATCAACAACGAGAACCTGCACGAAGCACGCTACCTGCACAAGTCGACGCGGATCCGCGAGATGATGTCGCCGATCGTCGCGAAGCTCGGCAACGTGCTGACGCGCGGCCAGAAGGCCGGGCTGTTCCGCACCGACGTCGATCCGCTGCGCTTCTACGTGACACTGTCGGGGCTCGGCTACTACATCGTGTCGAACCGCTTCACGCTCGCCGCGACGCTCGGCCGTGACTTCACCGACTCCGACGAGCGCGCGGAGATGGTCCGGATGAACACCGAAGTGCTGCTCGCGTATCTGCTGCGGCGCTGATGCGTTGATGCGCCGACCGCGCCGAAGCGGCCGCCAGATGTAAAAACGCCGCCGTGCGCAGGCAACGGCGGCGTTTTTTCGTCGGAACGCGGTGCGTCAGGCGGCCTTGCGCGTGCGTACGGCCTTGGCGCGCGGGCTGCCGGCAGCGGCGCGTTTCGCGGCCGGTGCGGCCTTGGCGGGGGCGGCGGCCTTCGCCGGCGCCTTTGCGCGCGTGCGCTTCGCCGCGGCGGCGCGCGTCGCTTCGGCCGGCGCGTCGCCGGCCGGCA
The DNA here is from genome assembly GCF_000012945.1 of Burkholderia lata. Taxonomy (NCBI): domain Bacteria; kingdom Pseudomonadati; phylum Pseudomonadota; class Betaproteobacteria; order Burkholderiales; family Burkholderiaceae; genus Burkholderia; species Burkholderia lata. The sequence goes on along the minus strand of NC_007510.1, from coordinate 2,774,711 downwards.
CGGCTGCGAGCGTCGTGGCCGCCGGTGCTTCCGGGACATCCTTCGTCGCGCCGTGCTTCGGCTCCGGTGCGTGCTCGCGGATGAAGTCGCGCAGTTGCGGATAGATGATCGTGCGCCAGCGGCGGCCCGAGAAAATCCCGTAGTGACCGCACTTCTCGGCGGTCAGGCTGCGACGCTGGTCCTGCGGGATGCCCGTGCACAGCTCGTGCGCGACGTGGGTCTGGCCGCTGCCGGAGATGTCGTCGAGTTCACCCTCGATCGTCATCAGCGCGGTGTGCTGGATGTCCTGCGGACGCACGCGCTCGCCTTCGACATCCCACGTGCCTTCGGCCAGGCGGAATTCCTGGAACACGACGCGGATCGTCTCGAGGTAATACTCGGCGGCCATGTCGAGCACCGCGTTGTATTCGTCGTAGAAGCGGCGGTGTGCTTCGGCGTCGTCTTCGTCGCCGCGCAGCAGGCTCTGGTAGAAATCCCAGTGCGATTGCGCGTGCCGCTCCGGGTTCATCGCGACGAAGCCCGTGTGCTGCAGGAAGCCCGGATACACCTGGCGACCTTCGCCCGGGTAGTTCGCGGGCACCGTGTGGATCACGTTGTTCTCGAACCACGCGGTCGAGTGCTGCGTGGCGAGCGAATTCACCGACGTCGGGCTGCGGCGCGCATCGATCGGGCCGCCCATCATCGTCATCGTGAGCGGCGTGTCTTCGCCGCGGCTCGCCATCAGCGAGATCGCCGCGAGCACCGGCACCGTCGGCTGGCACACCGAGATCACGTGCAGGTTGCGCGCGCCGATGTGACGGATGAACTCCTGGATGTACGCGATGTAGTCGTGCAGGTGGAACGCGCCGGTCTCGATCGGCACCATCCGCGCGTCGATCCAGTCGGTGATGTAGACCTTGTGATCCTGCAGTAGCGTGCGCACCGTGTCGCGCAGCAGCGTCGAGTGGTGGCCCGACAGCGGCGCGCAGACCAGCACGACCGGTTCATCTTTCAGTTGGGTGACGGCTTCGGCGTCGTCCGAATAGCGCTTGAAACGCAGCAGCCGGCAGAACGGCTTCTCGACGATCGTCTGCTCGACGATCGGGATGTTGTGACCGTCCTTGACGATCTGATGAATGTTGAACTCGGGCTTCTCGTAATCCTTGCCGAGCCGGTACATCAGTTCGTACGCGGCGGCCATCCGCGTCGCGCCCGGCATCAGCGAGAACGGGCTGGACGGATTGGCGAACGATTTGGACGCGGCCTGGGCCCAGGCCGTCAGCGGGCTCAGCATGGCGCGCTGGAATTCGTGCAGTTGGTAAAGCATGCAGACTACTCCCGCGTGGGGGACGGTGCGCAAGGGCGGCGTGGGGCGTCGCGGCGTGCCGTGTGGGTCAGCGACCGGCCATGTTGCACTGCAGCCGGACAATCGCGTCGATCATATCGGACAACGATGGGTGGTGCAATGCAACATTTCCCCGATTTTTCATCAAAGTTTTGCGATTTGACGTTCTCTGACCAAGCCGCTCGCGCCCCCGTTCAGCGACCCGTTGCCACGGCCGGCGCGGGCTGGCCGGCTGCGCGCGCCATCGCGTCCTCGTGGTGCATCAGGTTCATCGCGGTATGCACGAGCGCAACGTGCGAGAACGCCTGCGGGAAGTTGCCGACGAGCCGGCCGGCCACCGGGTCGTACTCCTCCGCGAGCAGCCCGAGGTCGTTCGACAGCGCGAGCAGCCGGCTGAACAGCCGGTGCGCGTCGTCGATCCGGCCCAGCAGCGCATAGTTGTCGACCAGCCAGAAGCTGCATGCGAGAAACGTGCCTTCGCCGGGCGGCAGGCCGTCGTCGTAGTCGGTCGTGCGGTAGCGCATCACGAGCCCGTCGTGCAGCAATTCCCGCTCGATCGCCTCGACCGTGCCGACGATGCGCGGATCTTCCGGCGGCAGGAAACCGAGCAGCGGCATCAGCAGCACGCTGGCGTCGAGCTCGTCGCTGCCGTAGCTCTGTGCAAACGCCCGTTTGCTTTCATGCCACGCGTTGGCGCATACGTCGGCGTGGATCTGGTCGCGCAGCGCGCGCCAGCGGTCGAGCGTGCCCGGCAGCCGGAACATCTCTGCCGACTTGATCGCGCGGTCGAACGCGACCCACGCCATCACCTTCGAAAACGTGAAGTGGCGGCGGCCGCCGCGCGTTTCCCAGATGCCTTCGTCGGGTTCCTGCCAGATCTTCTCGAGATGGTCGAGTAGCGCGCACTGCACCGACCAGACCGTGTCGTCGGCCTGCAGGCCGCCCACCCGTGCGAGGTGCAGCGCGGCCATCACCTCGCCGAACACGTCGAGCTGGAGCTGGTTCGCGGCGCCGTTGCCGACGCGCACCGGCTTCGAGTCCTGGTAGCCGGGCAGCCAGTCGAGCTCCATTTCCGGCAGCCGGCGCTCGCCGGCGATCCCGTACATGATCTGGATCTGTTCGGGCGAGCCGGCCATCACGCGGCCCAGCCACGTGCGCCACGCGCGCGCCTCGTCGTAGTAGCCGCCGCGCATCAACGCGAGCAGCGTGATCGTCGCGTCGCGCAGCCAGCAGTAGCGGTAGTCCCAGTTGCGGTTGCCGCCGATCTTCTCGGGCAGCGACGTGGTCGGCGCCGCGACGATCCCGCCGGTCGGCTCGTACGCGAGCGCTTTCAGCGTGATCAGCGAACGGCGTACCGCGGCCGCGTAGCGGCCCTGCACCTGGCAGCGGCCCGACCATTCGAGCCAGTAGTTCTCGGTGCGCGCGAGCATCGACAGCGGATCGCGCGCGGGCGGCAGTCGCAGGTGCGATGCCGCATAGCTGAGCGAGAACGGCACGCGCTCGTCCGCGCTCACCGTGAATTCCGCGAGCGTATGAAGGTTTTCGCCGGTGAGCGGCACCGGCGTGCGCAGCACGACGGTGTCGGGGCCCGCGATTGCCTTCATGCCGTCCTCGCGGGTCAGCTGCGTGACCCACGGGATCGAGAAGCCGTAGTCGAAGCGCAACACCAGCTCCATCCGCATCTTCATCGTGCCGTGGCGGCCGACGACGATCCGCACCAGCTCGGACCAGCCGTTGCCGGGCGGCATGAAGTCGACCACGGTGACGGCGCCGTCGGCGCTTTCGTAGTCGGTTTCGAGAATCAGCGTGTCGCCGCGATAGCGGCGCGTCGTGTGCGTGATCGCGGCGTCGGCGGCCGGCGCGAGCAGCCAGCGGCCGTGCTCGGGGGTGCCGAGTAGCGCCGCGAAGCAGGCGCCCGAATCGAAGCGGGGCCAGCACAGCCAGTCGACGGAGCCGTCTTTAGCGATCAGCGCGGCGGTGTGGCCGTCGCCGACGAGGGCGTAGTCTTCGATCAGGGCAGGCATGGGCAGGCGATCCTTGGGTATTCGAGTTCACAATGCGGACGGCGGCGGCCAAGGCTTCACGCGCTGGCGCCGCGCCCCGTATACTCGGCCGGGCGGCGGAGCGCATGAACGGCCGGCGTTTCGTCCTATCTCAACACTTGAAGCGACTCGACGCAAGGAGGATTCAATGCCCAACCGTTTACGCGAGCGTGACGCACGCGCTTCGACACGAGGGTTCCCGCTTAGGCTCGCTCACTGGATGAAAGGTTTCGCGATCGTGCTCTCCCTTTCCGCGACCCACGCATTTGCGCAGCAATCGACCGCCCCGGCCGACGGCGTCTACAACCTGCTCGTCGGCACCTATACGGGGGGCGGCAGCGACGGCATCTATGTTTACCGCTTCGATACGAAAACCGGCAGCGTTGCGCCCGTGTCGTCGGCGAAGACCGTGAATCCGTCGTACCTGTTGCCGAGCCGCGACGGTCGCACCGTCTACGCGGTCAACGAACTGCCCGGCGACGACGGGCCGGCAACGACGCGCGGCGGCGTCAGCGCATTCCGCTTCGACGCGAAGACGGGCGCGCTGAGTTTCATCGACCGCGTGTCGTCGGAAGGGAACGATCCTTGCTATCTCGCGCTGTCGCCGGACGGCAAGTACCTCGTGACCGCCAATTACTCGGTCGCGAAGGATCCGGGCGGCAGCTTCGCGGTGTTTCCGCTGCGCGACGACGGCGCGGTCGGCCAGGCCGCGCTGACCGTGCACCATGAAGGCACGGGGCCCGTGAAGGGGCGCCAGGACGGCGCGCACGTGCATTCGACAGTGTTTTCGCCCGACGGCCGTTACCTGTTCGTGCAGGATCTCGGCGCGGACAAGATCTACGGCTACCGCTACACGGTGGACGGCAGCCGCGGGCTGATCAGCCCGACCGAGACGCGCTACACGCCGGTGAAGGCGGGCTCGGGCCCGCGTCACATGGTGTTCAGTGCCGACGGCCGGTACGCGTACGTGACGAGCGAGCTCAACGCGTCGGTCGAGGTGTTCGGCTACCACGACGGCAAGCTGACGCCGGTCGAGACCGTATCGATGACCGCGCCGGGCTTCAAGGGCAAGGTCGGCGGCGGCGCGATCCACCTGTCGCCGGACGGCCGCTTCCTGTACGTGAGCAACCGCGGTGACGCGAACGACCTGGTGATCTACGCGGTGAACCAGGGCGACGGCCGGTTGAAGCAGGTCGGCCGCCAGTCGAGCCTCGGCAAGACGCCGCGCGAGTTCCTGATCGATCCGACCGGCAAGTGGCTGATCGTCGGCAACCAGGACAGCGATACGTTCTACGTGTTCAGCCGCAATGCCGAAACGGGGCAGCTCGGCCCGAATCCGCAGAAGGTGGCGGTCGGCAAGCCGGTCGACTTCAAGCTGGTGCCGGTGCAGTAAATGAAAAAGGGCGCTGCCGATGCAGCGCCCTTTGTTTTTCGGGGCCGCCGGTTTCCCGGTGCGCCCGTGTCGGTTGCCGGCGGCCGACCGGCCGCCGCGCTCAGTCGGCCGCGGCCGGCACGAGCACCTCGCGGCTGCCGTTGATGCCCATCGGCGACACGAGCCCGGCCGCCTCCATCTGCTCGACGAGGCGTGCGGCGCGGTTGTAGCCGATGCGCAACTGCCGCTGCACCGACGAGATCGACGCACGCCGCGTGCGCACGACGAACGCGACGGCTTCGTCGTACAGCGGATCGGCTTCCGCGTCCGGCGCATCGCCGAACAGGTCCTGCGTCGCGCCGTCGGCGGCAGGGCCGTCGAGGATCCCTTCCTCGTATTGCGGCTCGCCGAACTGCTTCAGGTACTCGACGACCCGGTGCACTTCCTCGTCGGCGACGAACGCGCCGTGTACCCGCTGCGGATAACCGGTGCCCGGCGGCAAGAACAGCATGTCGCCCATCCCGAGCAGCGATTCGGCGCCCATCTGGTCGAGAATCGTGCGCGAGTCGATCTTCGACGACACCTGGAACGCGACGCGCGTCGGGATGTTTGCCTTGATCAGGCCCGTGATCACGTCGACTGACGGACGCTGCGTCGCGAGGATCAGGTGGATGCCGGCGGCGCGCGCCTTCTGCGCGAGGCGCGCGATCAGCTCTTCGATCTTCTTGCCGGCGACCATCATCAGGTCGGCCAGCTCGTCGATCACGACGACGATCAGCGGCAGCGTCGACAGCGGCTCCGGATCCTCCGGTGTCAGCGAGAACGGGTTGCCGATCTTCTTTTCCTTCGCTTCCGCATCGCGGATCTTCTGGTTGAAGCCCGCGAGGTTTCGCACGCCGACGGCCGACATCAGCCGGTAGCGCTTTTCCATCTCGCCGACGCACCAGTTCAGCGCGTTCGCCGCGAGCTTCATGTCGGTGACGACCGGTGCGAGCAGGTGCGGGATGCCTTCGTAGACCGACAGCTCCAGCATCTTCGGGTCGATCATGATGAGCCGCACGTCCTCGGGCGTCGCCTTGTACAGCAGCGACAGGATCATCGCGTTGATCGCGACCGACTTGCCCGAGCCCGTCGTGCCCGCGACGAGCATGTGGGGCGCCTTCGCGAGATCGGTGACGACCGGGTGGCCGGTGATGTCCTTGCCCATCGCGATCGTCAGCTGCGAGGCCGAGTGCTGGTACTGGCGCGACTCGAGAATTTCCGACAGGCGGATCATCTGGCGCTTTGCGTTCGGTAGTTCGAGGCCCATGCAGGTCTTGCCGGGAATCGTCTCGACGACGCGGATCGACGTGAGGCCGAGGCCGCGCGACAGGTCCTTCATCAGCCCGACGATCTGGCTGCCGCGCACGCCGAGCGCGGGTTCGATCTCGAAGCGCGTGATCACGGGGCCGGCCGACGCGCCGACCACCGTCACCGGCACCTTGAATTCCTGCAGCCGCTGTTCGATCACCTGTGCCGTTTGTGCGAGGTGTTCGTCGGTGATCGTTTCGACGTCGCCGGATGGCGGCTCGAGCAGGTCGAGCGTCGGCAGTTCGACGCTGAACGACGCGGGGGCGTGGAATTCGAACGCGTTCGGGCGCGGTGGGCGCGCGGGGGTGTCGGGGGCTGGGGAGCCGGCTGCGGCTGGCGCGGCCGGTTCGGTTGCCGTGGTCGTGATTGCTTCGGCCGGCGGGGCAGTGGGGATCGCCGGTGCGGACAGGCTCGCGCCGGGGATTGTCACTGCGGGTTGCTGAGCCGTGGCCGACGGGGCTGCCGGTGCTGCGGAGACATTCGACACGGACCAGCTTGCCGGCGACGAGGCCGAGGCGGTCGGGGTGGCGAACGTCGTGGCTTCGATGGCTGCCGGTGCGGAAACGATCGATGGAGCCAGCGTCGCGGTGGTTGCGCCGAAGGACGTCAGTGAACCGGTCGGCGTGACGGGCGAGTTGGCGATCGGTTGCGCTGGAGTTGCTGCCGCCGTGGCGATCGGCGTGGTAGCCGTGTCGGAAGCGGCGGGTGGTACGGGCAGGCTGGCGGCCGGCTGCGGTGCGACTGCGCTGGAGGTACCGAATGTGCCGAATGTCGTACCCGTCGACGAAGTTGCCGGGTTGGCCTGAAGCGTCGCGGCGGGCGCGGACGACGGTGCGGTGATCGAGCCGGACACGGTATTCGCGGGCGCTACGGCAGCGATCGCCGGCGTGGCGGTCGGTGCCGGTGCCGGCGCGGTTGAACCGGAAGTCGAAGCCGACGTGCCCACCGTCGACGGCGTCACGGCGGGCGCAATGGACGACGCGGGCACCGATGCGCGAGGGAACGAACCGTAAATCGTGCCCGCAACGCCAACCGGTGCGGCCGACGCGACGGATGCAACGGTCGATGCCGAAGTGGCCGGTTGCGAAAGCGAGGTCGACGCAGTGCCGGTCACGCCGATCGGGGATGCGGGTGTGACGGATGCAGCGTTCGATGCCGAAGCGGCCGGCTGCGAAAGCGGAGCCGAGGCAGTGCCAGTCACGCCGATCGGGGATGCTGATACGACGGCTGCAACGGTCGATGCCGAGGCGGCCGGCTGCGAAAGCGGAGCCGAAGCAGTGCCGGTCACGCCGATCGGGGATGCGGGTGCGACGGATGCAGCGTTCGATGCCGAAGTGGCGGGCTGCAAAAGCGGAGCCGAGGCAGTGCCAGTCACGCCGATCGGGGATGCTGGTACGACGGCTGCAACGGTCGATGCCGAAGCGGCCGGTTGCGAAAGCGGAGCCGAGGCAGTGCCGGTCACGCCGATCGGGGATGCGGGTGCGACGGATGCAGCGTTCGATGCCGAAGCGGCCGGTTGCGAAAGCGGAGCCGAGGCAGTGCCAGTCACGCCGATCGGGGATGCCGGCGCGACGGAGGCAACGGCCGAGATCGACGCAGCCGGTTGAGCAAGCGAACTGGATGCCGTGCCGATCACACCATCCGACGAAGCGGGAACGGTGACAGGCGCAATGCCCGATACGGACGCAGGCGCTTGCGCGGTCGAACCGTGGACGGTGCCGACGCTCGGCGACGTAGCGCTAGCCGACGCCGTTTGCGCGGCGGCAAACGGTTGATCCGCAACCGGCGATTTCGGCAATTCCGCGGTGACGGGCGGATTCGTCGTGGCCGGTTGCGCCGTCGAAGGCGTCCACGTCCATGCCGCCGCTGCCGGTGCGGCATTTGCTGCGGCCGGTGCCGACGCTGCCGCAAACGGCCTGGTTTCGGCGCTTGTGCGCGATGTCGTGTCGGCAATCGGCGAAGCGGGGAGGGCCGCGAACGGCGCGATATTCCCGGCGGGCTTCGCGTCGGCGTGCGCATCGGCGATGCCCTGCGGCACGCGGGCCGATGCCGTGCGATCGATTGCGGCAGCAGGTTGCGCCGCCGTGGACTGGTCGTCAGTGTCGAACGATGCCGGCGGGTTGCCCGCGGCGATGTCGTGAACCGCCGCGGTGTTCGGTTGTGCGAAGGCGGCATGGGCCGGTTCCGATCCTGTCGCGTCCGTCGACGATTCGGCGACCGGGTTCCAGGCGGATGCGTCGAACGCGGAAACCGGCTGGCTGGAGAGGTCTTCCCACGGCGCGAGGTCGATGGGCGCGTCGAACGACGGCGCGGGCGAGATTCCCGATGCCAGCGCGGCGGGGGCATCGTCGGCGTGCAGGATCTCGTCATCGGCGTGATGCGAGAACGCGGCATCGTCGATGCCGGTATGCGACAGCGCGTGTGGTGCGGCGGCGCTGAACGCCACGGCGCCCGCATCGGCAACCGGCGCATGGACAGCGGGCACTGCCGGCATGAACGCGTCGAGCACGATCGGTGCGTTTTCGTCGTACGCGGGCGCTGCATCGTATGCGAGCGGCGCACTGGCGTCATGCGCCGCGAGGCCGTGGGCCGCGGAGGCGATCCCGGTCGGCACGGCCGCTGCTGCCGGCGCTGCAATGCCGGCTGCTGCCGCGGCCACGCCGGCCACAGTTGCCGCTGCCGCCGCCGCGTGCCCGGCATCGTCTTGTGCACCGCTCAGCGTCGCCCATTGCGCGGTGCTGGCCTCGATCGAGCGCAGCGTGTCGTGCACGCTCGGCGCCGGCGTAATCGGTGCGGCGGGTTTTTCCGTCCACGCATAGAGCGGTGCACGCGCCGGCGTTGGCTGCGCCGGGCGGCGTCGTGCCGCATCCGACGGCAGGCCGCTCGAACCGGCTCCTGCGGCGGGGCGTACCGGCGGGCGCTGCGGCTGCGCGGCGGCCGGCCGCGGCGTGACCGTGGTACGCGGCGGGGTCGGCTTCAACGCGGCGGTGGCCGGTCGCGCGGCTGTCGGCCGCGGACGGACGGGTTCGAATCCGGCAGGAAGCGGGGCCGGATCGGGGCGCGGGACTTGCGAGTTGGCTGCTGCGCGCGCGAGGCTGGCGGTGCTGCCGGTCGTGGGCGGCGGCATCGCGCTGGCGGGAGTGATCGGCGCGGGCGGTGTCGGCACGCTGCGCTGGGGCGCGGTCGGCTTCAACCAGCCCGATGGCGCGACGGGTTCCACGTGCGGACGCGGCGGCGTGCTGCTGCGCGGCTTCGGTCGCGCCTGCGGGTCGGGTTTCCACAGCGTCGGGCGCGAGTACCGGCCGTTCTGGCGCGGCGCCATCGAATTGACGGTATGCGCGGTGGTCGGCTGGACGACATCGTCGTCGCGATGCAACGCGCTACGCGGCAGGTCGGCGATGCCGCGCGCTTCGTCGTCACCGCCGTCGCGCGCCAGCTTGACGCCGAACGACGTGTCGACCCACGCGGCGAACTGCCGCCAGCCGATGCCGGTCAGCCAGGGCAACCCGGCGAAGAACAGCACGACCATCGCGACCGGCGTGCCGATCGGGCCGAGCACGTGGGCGAAGCCTGCCGAGAACGCATGGCCGAGCGCGTTCGTGTCGGGGCCCGACAGCGGGCTCGTCAGCGTGCAGCTCGCCACGAACACCGCGGCGAAGCCGAGCCACAGACGGATCGAGCCGCGGCCGGCAAGCCCGACACCGCCAGGCAGCATCGCCTGCACGAGACGCCAGAAGAGAAGGAGGAACCAGACGGCGGAGATGCCGAACCAGCCGAAGACAACCGTGTGCATGCTTTGAAACAGGAGTGGGGAGGGGCGCGCGGGGCGCGACCCGCCGAGTTTAACCGGCCGGCGAACAAGACTCTAACGCGGCGTGCATCCGATTCACGCCGCGCGACGCGTGTGCCCGGCACACGCGCGTGGCGCGCCACGCGAAGGCGATCGGTCGGCCTTCGCGCGCGCCGTGCATCAGGGGCTCCGGTGCGTGAAGGTCAGTGTTGCGCCGGAATTGGTCACGAGCTGCAATTGCCGCGGCTCGCGCATCTGCACGCCGGTCTTGTCGACGTGCGCGAGTGCGTCGAGGTACGCGGTTTCGAGCTGGCCGCCGAGCGTATTCGGGCAGGCCATCCGCGTGCCGGCGAGCGGCCCGAAGCTCAGCAGGCCGTTCTTGATCGCGTAGGTGCCCATATAACGATTGCAGCCCGAGAACCCGCTGGCGCGCCGGATGCCCGAGTCGGTCGACAGCGCGAGCTTGATCGGCTCGCCGTTGTCGCCGTGCGGGATCGCGCGCTGCGTGCCGTCGGCATTCACCCAGCTGGTGAGTTCCCAGCTCGTGTCGTCGAGCAGCTGGACGGCGGCCGGGTTGTACGGGTCGGGCGCGGGGGCGGTGGAATCGGGGTGGGTCGGCATCGCGCAGGCGGCGAGAAGCGTGGCAAGCGTCAACGCGCAGAGCGGCGCGCGCAACGGGCGAAGCAGGCCGGTGCGTGCGCGTGCGGCGGCGGACAGGTGGGACATGAGCCTCGTTCCTCATCGGATTCTGATCAAGGCGTAAGAGTAACGCACCCGCCCCGCGGCAGGCGAGCCGACACTTCACGCGTGAAAACGTTCGCAGCCTGCTTGCGAGCGGCCCGTGGCCGGTTGCCGGCGCGGCGAAACGCGCAAAACCGGTGTCGTGGCGCGTGTTAACATCGGAGCCGTTTTCGTCCTCCATCAGAAGCGGGTAATCACATGCAGATCGGTCAGCGGCTCGGTACGCCGCTCTCACCCTCGGCCACGCGCGTCATGCTGCTCGGCGCCGGCGAACTCGGCAAGGAAGTCATCATCGCGTTGCAGCGGCTCGGCGTCGAAGTCGTCGCGGTCGATCGCTATCCGGACGCACCGGGCCACCAGGTCGCGCATCGCGCGCACGTGATCGACATGACGGACGCCGCCGCGCTGCGGGCGATCGTCGAAGCCGAACGCCCGCACCTGATCGTGCCCGAGATCGAGGCGATCGCGACCGACGCGCTCGCGGCGATCGAGGCGGCCGGCCTCGCCGAGGTGATCCCGACCGCGCGCGCGACGCAGCTCACGATGAACCGCGAAGGGATCCGCCGGCTCGCGGCCGAGGAGCTCGGCCTGCCGACCTCGCCGTATGCGTTCGCGGATTCGTTCGAGGCGTTCAGCGCGGCGATCGCGAAGATCGGCATGCCGTGCGTCGTGAAGCCCGTGATGTCGTCGTCAGGCAAGGGGCAGTCGGTCGTGAAGACCGAAGCCGACGTGAAGCCGGCGTGGGACTACGCGATGGCGGGCGGACGTGTGAACCACGGCCGCGTGATCGTCGAGGGCTTCATCGATTTCGACTACGAGATCACGCAGCTCACCGTGCGCGCGATCGATCCGGCGACGGACGCCACGCGTACCTACTTCTGCGAGCCGGTCGGCCACGTGCAGGTCGCGGGCGACTACGTCGAGTCGTGGCAGCCGCAGCCGATGAGCGCAGTGGCGCTCGAGAAGTCGCGCGAGATCGCGCACAAGGTCACCGAGGCGCTCGGCGGGCGCGGGATGTTCGGCGTCGAGCTGTTCGTGAACGGCGACGACGTGTGGTTCTCCGAGGTGAGCCCGCGGCCGCACGATACGGGCCTCGTCACGCTCGCGTCGCAGCGCCAGTCGGAATTCGAGCTGCACGCGCGTGCGATTCTCGGGCTGCCGGTCGATCCGGCGCTCGGTACGCCGGCCGCGTCGGCCGTGATCTACGGCGGGCTCGACGAGCGCGGGATCGCGTTCGAAGGCGTGCGTGAAGCGCTCGCGGTGCCGGGCGCCGACCTGCGCCTGTTCGGCAAGCCGGAAAGTTTTGCGAAGCGGCGCATGGGTGTCGCGCTGGCGACCGGCGCGACCGTCGACGAAGCCCGCGAACGCGCGAAGCGCGCGGCCGCGGCTGTGCGGCCCGTGTCGGCACGCTGACGTATACAGGAGAGGACGATGACGCCGAAGTGGCTGCGTATCGGAAAGCTGGCCGCCGCGCTGGCGCTTGCAGTGAACCTCGCGGGTTGCGGCCTCGCGGCCGCCCCGTGCCGGGTCGCCTCGGCCGGGCTCAAGATCGTGCCGCTCGTCGGCCATGTCGCGGCCGCGCCGACCGACGCGTGTGCCGGTGTCATCGATCCCTGATCACGATACCCGTCCCGATCGCCAACAATAATCGCGCGCCCCGCGAGGGCGCGTTTTCACCCGTCTCGTGAGAGGACCTGCATGATTCGCCAAACCCTCGCCGCGCTCGCGCTTGCCGGCACGGCCGTTTCCGTCGCGCATGCCGCGCAACTGACCGTCGAAGAGATCGACGCCGATTCGCGCCAGTTCACCGTCTACCAGTGCGCGAACCAGAAGCAGCCGGTGCGCGTGTCGTACTGGCTCGCCGGCAACGGCCAGAGCTTCGCGCTCGTGCCGGTCAACGGGAAGCAGATGCTGTTCGTCGACACCGTGTCGGCGTCGGGCGCACGCTACCAGGCCGGCCGCTATACGTGGTGGACGAAGGGCAAGGAAGCGACGCTGCGCGACGAGATCGCCGACCAGAGCTCGCCGCCGCTGCTGGGCGACTGCGTACAGGTCGAGAAGAAAAAGAAGAAGGGCTGAGCGCCGGGCGGGAACGTGGATGGTGCTGCCGGTGCCCGCCGGCGGCCGGCTCCCGGGCCTGACGGCCCGGCACGCGGGCTGGCGGCGGGCGATCGGGCAAGTCGATCCGGGATCAGGCCCCTGAAATTGCCCACCGGCCGATCGGGATAGTCCGACCGGGCCATCCGACTGCCACACAGGCCTGCCCGAGCCCGCCGCGCGAACTGCCGTTGCAGCGGTTCGCGGCGTTGTCACGGACAGATGGCCGTGCAGTGCTACAATACGCCCCTTTCCGCCGGCATTCGCGCCGAACGGAGTCCGCACGGCCTGGCGTCCAGCGTTCGCATTGAACCGGTCCCAAGCGCCAGAGCGGCGCCGCGCGGCGCGCCGCGGCTCCGTCTATTTCCGAATTGTGATGAGCGCAGGCCCGGCTGGCCTGACGCACGATGTCCCCGCCGCGCCTTTTGAGCGAAACGCCACCATGTCCGATTCTGTCGCCAAGCCCGTCGACGCAACCTTCGATCAATTCGGCCTTGCCGCCGATATCCTGAAAGCCATTGCGGAGCAGGGCTATACGACGCCAACGCCGATCCAGGCGCAGGCCATTCCGGTCGTGCTCGCCGGCCGCGACGTCATGGGCGCCGCGCAAACGGGTACCGGCAAGACCGCGAGCTTCTCGCTGCCGATCATCCAGCGCTTGCTGCCGCAGGCCAACACGAGCGCGTCTCCGGCGCGCCACCCGGTGCGTGCGCTGATCCTCACGCCGACCCGCGAACTCGCCGACCAGGTCGCCGCGAACGTGCACGCGTATGCGAAGCACACGCCGCTGCGCAGCGCGGTCGTGTTCGGCGGCGTCGACATGAACCCGCAGATGGCCGAGCTGCGCCGCGGCGTCGAGGTCCTGATCGCGACGCCGGGCCGCCTGCTCGACCACGTGCAGCAGAAGACGGCGAATCTCGGCCAGGTGCAGATCCTTGTGCTCGACGAAGCCGACCGGATGCTCGACATGGGCTTCCTGCCCGACCTGCAGCGCATCCTGAACCTGCTGCCGAAGGAGCGCCAGACGCTGCTGTTCTCGGCCACCTTCTCGGGCGAAATCAAGAAGCTCGCGTCGACCTACCTGCGCAACCCGCAGACGATCGAAGTCGCGCGCAGCAACTCGACGAACGCGAACGTCACGCAGATCGTCTACGACGTCGCCGAAGGCGACAAGCAGGCGGCCGTCGTGCAATTGCTGCGCGACCGCGGCCTCAAGCAGGTGATCGTGTTCTGCAACAGCAAGATCGGCGCGAGCCGGCTTGCGCGCAATCTCGAGCGCGACGGCGTGGTCGCGTCGGCGATCCACGGCGACAAGACGCAGATCGAGCGGATGCAGGCACTCGACGCGTTCAAGCGCGGCGAGATCGAGGCGCTGGTCGCGACCGACGTGGCCGCGCGCGGCCTCGACATCGCCGAGCTGCCGGCCGTGATCAACTTCGACCTGCCGTTCAGCGCGGAAGACTACGTGCACCGGATCGGCCGTACCGGCCGCGCGGGTGCGACGGGCGACGCGCTGTCGCTGTGCAGCCCGAACGAGCGCAAGCAGCTCGCCGATATCGAGAAGCTGATCAAGCGTCCGCTCGAAATGCAGACGCTCGCGCTCGACAAGCCGGCGCGCCATCGTCACGACGAGCGCGGCAACGACCGCGGCGGCGATCGCAACAGCGAGCGCGGTGGTGAACGGGGCGGCGAGCGAGGCGGCGAACGAGGTGGCCGTCGCGATCGCGACGAGCATCGCGGTGCGTCGGCGGGGCGCCGGCCGGGCGGTTCGGAGCGCGGTCATCACCGTCGCCACGAAGCGCCGGTCGACGATTTCTTCCTGAAGCCGTACGAGCCGTCGGCGCCGGCGAAGCAGCAGGACGACGCGCAGCCTGCGCAGCAGCCCGAGAAGAAGGGGCCGAAGCGTCAGGTCGCCGCACTGCTCGGCGGGTTCGGCATGCCGCGCAAGCCGTCGGCGTAATCCGGGCGGAGTGACGGTGCGGCGCGCGAGCGCTGCGGGAGAAACGGGTGCATGCGATGAGCATGTGCCCGTTTTTCATTGGGGCTGTGGTTTGATGGGAAGCGGAAGCGGAAGCGGAAGTGGGAGCGGGCGCGAGGCGCCGGCGGCGAACGATTCAGTTGCCCCCGGCTTACGCCGGATCGCCGCGAAACCGGCGCGCTGCGCGCGTCAGCCGGCCTGCGGCCCGAAGCGCATTGCCCACGCGGCCGTGGCGGCGGCGTAGAACGAATCGAGCGTCGTGCCCGCGAGCGCACCGTCGGGCGCGAGGCCTAGATGAGCGGCCGCGGCCTGCAGCGCCGGCAGCGGGTCGTCGCGTTCGAGCGCGGTTGCGCCCGTCTGCTTGCTGAGCTTTTCGCCGTTCTCATCGACGACGACGGGCACGTGCAGGTACTGCGGCGTCGGCACGCCGAGGCAGTGCTGCAGGTGGATCTGGCGCGCGGTCGAGTCGAGCAGGTCGGCGCCGCGCACGACGTGCGTGATGTGCGCATTGGCATCGTCGACGACGACCGCGAGTTGATAGGCCCATTGGCCGTCCGCGCGCTTCAGCACGAAATCGCCGACTTCGGTCGCGAGGTTCTGCGATTGGGTGTGCTGCCAGCGATCGTCGAACGTGACGATCGCGTCGTCGCCATCCGGCACGCGTAGCCGCCACGCGCGCGCGGGCTTGCCGTGCAGGCCGGTGCGGCAGGTGCCCGGGTACGCGAGCGTCGTGTGGCGCTCGTGCGCGGCGCGCAGTGAATCGGCGATTTCCTTGCGCGTGCAGCCGCACGGATAAACGCGCCCCGCCGCGACGAGCCGTTCGAGCGCAGCCGTATAGGCCGCATCGCGCGTGCTCTGCCAGACGGGCGGCTCGTCGGGCGTCATGCCGAAATGCGCGAGCGTCGCGAGGATGTCGTCGGCGGCGCCGGGCACCGTGCGCGGGCCGTCGAGATCCTCGATGCGCACGAGCCATGCGCCGCCGTGCGCGCGCGCGTCGAGCCAGCTCGCGAGTGCGCCGACCAGCGAGCCGAAATGCAGCGGGCCGGTGGGCGACGGCGCGAAGCGGCCGCGATAGCCGGTCATCGGGGCGCGGGGCAGTGCGCGCTTACGCGGCGCTGGCTGCCGGTGCGCAGGCCGGGCACGACTGGCCGGGCACGAAGCTCGGCGACTGTTGCGCTTCCGGCGTGACGACCGCGCGGCACGCGAAGCACGTGACGTTCTCGGTGGGCTGGAGTTGCGGGTTCAGCGCGGTGCGGTAGTCGAACACGAAGCAGTCGCCGTGATAGTGCGCGCCGCCGACTTCCTCGAAGTATTTCAGGATCCCGCCTTCGAGCTGGTACACGTTCTCGATGCCGATTTCCTTCATGTGGATCGCGGCTTTCTCGCAGCGGATGCCGCCCGTGCAGAACGACACGACCGTCTTGCCTTCGAGGTCGGCGCGGTTCGCGTCGATCACCTCGGGGAATTCGCTGAACTTGTCGATCCGGTAGTCGAGCGCGTCGTCGAACGTGCCGACGTCGACTTCGAACGCGTTGCGCGTGTCGAGCATCACGACCGGGCGGCCCGTGTCGTCATGGCCGCGGTCGAGCCACGTCTTCAGCGTCTGCGCGTCGACGAACGGCGCGCGGCCGAGTTCCGGCTTGATCGCCGGCTTCTTCATCGTGATGATTTCGCGCTTCAGGCGCACGAGCATGCGGCGGAACGGCTGCGAGTCGGACAGGCTTTCCTTGAACTGCAGCGTCGCGAACTTGCCTTCGAACAGCGGATCGTGGCGGAGGTACGCGATGAACGCGTCGGCGGCTTCGCGCGTGCCGGCGATGAACAGGTTGATGCCTTCCGGCGCGAGCAGGATCGTGCCGCGCAGGCCGAGTTCGTTGCAGCGGGCGGTGACGAGCGGGCGCCATTGCTCGTTCGTGTCGAGCGACACGAAATGGTAGGCGGCGAGGTTGACGATGGTCATGATGGTCCGACGGGAAAACGGCCGCACGGCGGCCCGCAAAAAAGGGTGCGAAGCCGGGGCGTTGATTCGAAAAACCGTATTATCCCGCAAACCGCGCTCAGGCCGGCATCCTGCCGTTTGGCCAGCCGCGCGACGTGCGGTCGCGTGCTTCGGCCGAACGGCCAGGGCGGGGATTTTTTGGGCAGCCTGCGCGGCGAGGCGGCTACAATAGCGCCCATGTCAGATCCCCGCTTCGTCCATCTCCGCGTTCACTCCGAATTCTCGATTGCCGACGGCATCGTGCGCATTGACGACATCGTCAAGGCGGCGGCCGCAGACGGTCAGGGCGCGCTCGCGCTCACCGATCTCGGCAACGCATTCGGTCTCGTCCGTTTCTACCAGGAAGCCCGCGGCAAGGGCATCAAGCCGATCGCCGGCTGCGACGTCTGGATCGCCAATCCGGACGACCGCGACAAGCCGTCGCGGCTGCTGCTGCTCGTCAAGGACAAGGTCGGCTACCTGAATCTCTGCGAGCTGCTGTCGAAGGCGTGGCTCACGAACCAGTACCGCGGCCGTGCGGAGCTCGACGCGAGCTGGCTCGACGGCGAGCTTTCGCAGGGGCTGCTCGCGCTGTCGGGCGCGCAACAGGGCGACATCGGGCTTGCGCTTGCCGCGGGCAACGAAGAAGCCGCGCGCCGTCACGCCGAGCGCTGGGCGAAGGTGTTCCCGGGCGGCTTCTACATCGAGCTGCAGCGTTACGGCCAGCCGGGCGCCGAGGCGTACATCCAGCAGGCCGCGACGCTCGCGGCGGCGCTGAAGCTGCCGGTCGTCGCGACGCACCCGACGCAGTTCATGACCGACGACGATTTCACCGCGCACGAGGCGCGCGTGTGTATCTCGGAAGGCGACATCCTCGCGAACCCGCGGCGCCAGAAGCGGTTCACGACCGACCAGTATTTCCGCACGCAGGACGACATGGCCGCGCTGTTCGCCGACCTGCCGTCGGCGATCGCGAACACGGTCGAAGTCGCGAAGCGCTGCAACCTGAAGCTCGAGCTCGGCAAGCCGAAACTGCCGCTGTTCCCGACACCGGACGGCATGTCGCTCGACGACTACCTGGTCCAGCTGTCGAAGGAAGGGCTCGAGACCCGTCTCGCGCAGCTGTATCCGGCCGAAGCCGAACGCGATGCGCAGCGCGACACGTACTACAAGCGACTCGAATTCGAGTGCGGGACCATCACGAAGATGGGTTTCCCGGGCTACTTCCTGATCGTTGCGGACTTCATCAACTGGGCGAAGAACAACGGCGTGCCGGTCGGCCCGGGCCGCGGCTCGGGCGCCGGTTCGCTGGTCGCGTACGCGCTCGGCATTACCGACCTCGACCCGCTGCGCTACAACCTGCTGTTCGAGCGTTTCCTGAACCCGGAACGCGTGTCGATGCCCGACTTCGACATCGACTTCTGCCAGCACGGCCGCGATCGCGTGATCCAGTACGTGAAGGAAAAGTACGGCGCGGACGCCGTGTCGCAGATCGCCACCTTCGGCACGATGGCCGCGAAGGCGGCCGTGCGCGACATCGGCCGCGTGCTCGACCTCGGCTACATGTTCACCGATGGCATCGCGAAGCTGATCCCGTTCAAGCCGGGCAAGCACGTGACGATCGCCGACGCGATGAAGGAAGAGCCGCAGCTGCAGGAGCGCTACGACCACGAGGACGAGGTGCACCAGCTGCTCGATCTCGCGCAGCGCGTCGAGGGCCTCACGCGTAACGTCGGGATGCACGCGGGCGGCGTGCTGATCGCGCCCGGCAAGCTGACCGATTTCTGCCCGCTGTACACGCAGGGCGACGACGGCGGCGTGGTCAGCCAGTACGACAAGGACGACGTCGAAGCCGTCGGCCTCGTGAAGTTCGACTTTCTGGGTCTCACGACGCTGACGATCCTCGACTGGGCCGAGCGCTACATCCGCCGCCTCGATCCGTCGAAGGCCGACTGGGCGCTCGCG
Organism: Burkholderia lata; assembly: GCF_000012945.1. Taxonomy (NCBI): domain Bacteria; kingdom Pseudomonadati; phylum Pseudomonadota; class Betaproteobacteria; order Burkholderiales; family Burkholderiaceae; genus Burkholderia; species Burkholderia lata. The sequence continues at coordinate 2,756,074 of NC_007510.1, read as the reverse complement.
CAGGTGCCGCTCGACGATCCCGCCTCGTTCCAGATCCTGAAGAAGGCCAACACGGTCGCGGTGTTCCAGCTGGAAAGCCGCGGGATGCAGGGCATGCTGAAGGATGCGCAGCCCGACCGCTTCGAGGACATCATCGCGCTCGTGTCGTTGTACCGTCCGGGCCCGATGGACCTGATCCCGAGCTTCTGCGCACGGAAGCACGGCCGCGAGAAGGTCGAGTATCCGGATCCGCGCGTCGAACCCGTCCTGAAAGAGACCTACGGCATCATGGTCTATCAGGAGCAGGTGATGCAGATGGCGCAGATCATCGGCGGCTACTCGCTCGGCGGCGCCGACTTGCTGCGTCGCGCGATGGGCAAGAAGAAGCCCGAGGAGATGGCCAAGCACCGCGAGATCTTCGCGGAGGGCGCGGCGACGAACGGTCTCACGCGCGAGAAGTCCGACGAGATCTTCGACTTGATGGAGAAGTTCGCGGGCTACGGCTTCAACAAGTCGCACGCGGCCGCCTATGCGCTGCTCGCGTACTACACCGCGTGGCTGAAGGCACACCATCCGGCCGAATTCATGGCGGCCAACATGACGCTCGCGATGGACGACACCGACAAGGTGAAGATCCTGTTCGACGATTGCGTCGTGAACAACCTCGCCGTGCTGCCGCCGGACATCAACCAGTCGCATTACCGCTTCGAGCCGGTCGCCGAAGCCGACGGCAAGCGTTCGCGCACGATCCGCTACGGTCTCGGCGCGGTGAAGGGCAGCGGCCAGAACGCGATCGAGGAAATCCTGCGCGCCCGCGAGGAAAAGGCGTTCACCGACCTGTTCGACTTCTGCGAGCGGATCGACCGGCGCGTCGTCAACCGCCGCACGGTCGAGGCGCTGATCCGCGCCGGCGCGTTCGATTCGCTGAACACGAACCGTGCGCAGCTGATCGCGTCGGTGCCGCTGGCGATGGAAGCGGCCGACCAGGCCGAGGCGAACGCGATGCAGGCCGGCCTGTTCGACATGGGCGCCGAGTCGCCGCACGCACATGCGCTCGTCGACGAGCCCGCGTGGGACGACAAGCGCCGCCTGCAGGAAGAGAAGGGCGCGCTCGGTTTCTACCTGTCCGGCCACCTGTTCGACGCGTATCGCGACGAGGTGCGCCGCTTCGTGCGGCAGAAGGTCGGCGATCTGAAGGAAGGGCGCGACAAGCTCGTGGCCGGCATCATCGCGTCGCTGCGCACGCAGATGACCCAGCGCGGCAAGATGCTGATCGCGCTGCTCGACGATGGCTCGGGCCAGTGCGAGATCACGATCTTCAACGAGCAGTTCGAGGCGAACAAGGCGCTGTTCAAGGAAGACGAGCTGCTGATCGTGCAGGGGCAGGCGCGCAACGATGCGTTCACGGGCGGCATCCGCTTCACGACCGATACCGTGATGGATCTCGAGCGCGCACGCAGCCGCTATGCGCAGGCCGTGCGGCTGACGATGAACGGCAACGCCGACGCGGCCGCACTGCGCCGCGTGCTCGAGCCGCACGTGTCGAAGGACGATCCGGCGGCGAACGTGGTCGAAGCGCCGGCGCCGCGCGGCGGCGGGCGCGATGGCGGTCGTCGCCCGCAGGCGCCGTTGCCGAACGGGCTCGCGGTCCAGGTCCACTACAGCAACGCGCGGGCACAGGGTGAAATGCGCCTCGGCGACGCATGGCGCGTGAAGCCGAGCGACGTGCTGCTCGCGGAGCTGCGTGCGACGTTCGACGGCAGCGTCGTCGAAATCACGTACTGACCGCGGGTCCGTCGGACGGCTGTCGCACCATGCGGCCCGTCGCATCGCCATCGTGCGGTGCGGCGGGCCGTTTTTGCATGCGCACACAAACGGGTCTTGGGTTGGCCATCCGGACGCTATACAATCGCGCGCTAGCCGCACGAACGCGGCGTCGACCGCCGCTCGTCCGGCAGGTGGCGCCAGTATCGCGCACATATACGGGGGCGGATCCGTGCGGCGAGCGGTGACATGCGACCAGGCCGCCCCGGAAGCGGATGCCGTGGAATGGCCCGTCGCGACGACAAAGAACTGACAGCCTCCACATGACCATGGCCAATGTGAACCCGACGCAGCGGATCCTCGTGATCCGGATCGATTTTCTGGGCGACATGCTGTGCACGACGGCGTTTCTCCGCGCGCTGAAGGAGCGCTGGCCCGGCGCCGAACTCCATGTGGTCGCGAACCGCTACAACGCGGCCGCGCTGGCCGGAAACCCGGACGTCGACACGATCCACACCTACGTCTATAGCCGTCAATGCGAGCGTAACGACCGCCCCGGACGGATGCGCGCATTCTTCGACCGGCTGCGGCTCGTGCGTCGCCTGCGTCGCTTGCGGTTCGACCTCGTGGTCGTGCCGAACGGCGGCATGCATCGCAGCAGCATGCAGTTCGCGCGTCAGATCGGCGCGAAGGATTGCCGCTGGCACGATGCCGAGACCGAATTCGACGATCGCAAGCCCGATCACGTCGCGCAGCGGCCGATGTGTCACGAAGCGCTGTCGGGTTTCCGGCTCGTACCCGAACTCGGCCGCGCCGATCTCGACCGCCTCGCGTTGTCGGTTCATCCCGACCGCGCGCTGCAGGACGCGTGGTATCGGCTGCTCGGCGCACGCACGAAGCCGCGGGTCGGGCTGTTCGTGACGAACAAGGCGGCCGAGCGCCGCTGGCCGGCGGATCGCTGGCGCGACCTCGCCGAGCGGCTTGCGCCGTACGCCGATGTGATCGTGTTCCGCGACCCGGCAGTCGGCCATGCGCCCGAGGACGATTCGTGGCGCGACGTGTGCGCGCGCCATGTCGCGCCGTCGTCGGTCGCCGAGCTGGTGGCCGCGACGAGCCTGCTCGATGCGATCGTCTCGGCCGACAGCGCCCCCGTGCATCTTGCGTCGGCGCTCGGCGTGCCTGTCGCCGCGCTGTTCGAGGACCGTCCCGAGAAATACCTGCGCTGGCATCCGCTCGGTGTGCCGCACGTGATCCTGCGCGCCGGCGCGACCGTCGACGCGATCGGCGTCGACGAAGTCGAGCGGGCGGTGAATCACCTGCTGCCGCAGGCCATCCGTCGCGACGAACCGTTGGCCGATGCGGGATACGCGCGGCCGGCTGCCGCCGCTGCGGCGCCGGCGGTCATGACTGTCGCTTCGTAGCGCCACAGGCATTGCAAGCACCGCGTACGGCACCCGCACCGGCGCGCGGTGCGCCGGCCTCGCCGCACCCCGCGAGCGGGGCCGCATCAGGCCAGCCGCACGGCCGATTCGCCACGCCGCGCCGGCTGCTGCAAAATCCTGTACATTGCCAGCCTTGTTCAGCCAGCCAGACACACCCGCCGTGGCCCTGTTTTCTTCTGCCCGCCCGCCCAGAACCATCCTCGTTGCCGCGCCGCGCCGCATTGGCGACGTGCTGCTGACGACGCCGCTCGTCCGCTCGCTGAAGGCCCGCTGGCCGGACGCGCAGATCGACATGCTGGTGTTTCGCGGCACCGAAGGCGTGCTCGAGCACAATCCGGACGTACGGCGCGTGATCGTCGTCGCGCAGCGCGCGGGAATCCGCGAGCGGCTGCGCGACGCACTGTCGATGTGGCGCCGTTACGATCTCGCGTGCGCGGCGCTGAGCTCCGACCGGCCGCGCTTCTACAGCTGGTTCGCGGGCCGCAAGCGGGTGGGCCTCGTCGATCCGAACCGCGTGACCTGGCTCACGCGGATGATGCTGAACGGGATCGCGATCAATCACCACGAATCCGCGCACACGGTCGTCAGCACGCTTGCACTCGCTCCCGTGATCGGCATCGAGCCGGTGTCCGAGGTCGTCGCGCCCGGCATCGGTGACGATCCGGCGCGGCGCGCGCGCTTCGGCGCGTGGCTTGCCGAATCGCCGGCGATCCGCGACGGCAAGCCGCTGGTCGTCCTGCATCCGTATCCGATGTTCCGTTACAAGCAATGGCGGCTCGACGGCTGGGTCGAGATGATCGGCTGGCTGCGCGAGCACGGCTTCGCGGTCGCGCTGTCCGGCGGCCCGGCCGACAGCGAGCGCGAGTATGCGGAGCAGGTTGCGGCCGAAGCGGGCGGCGACGTGCTGAACCTGGTCGGCCGCCTGACGTTCGGCGAAAGCGCCGAACTCGTGCGGCGCGCGCGGCTTTTCATCGGGCCCGACACCGGCGCGACGCACGTCGCGGCCGCGACCGGCACCGACACGATCGCGCTGTTCGGCCCGTCCGACCCGGTGCGCTGGGGCCCGTGGCCGCAGCACTGGCCGGCGACCGAGAATCCGTGGCCGCTGCGCGGCTCGGGGCGGCACGGGAACGTGTGGCTGCTGCAGGGGGAGGGCGATTGCGTGCCGTGCCGGCACGAAGGCTGCGAGCGCAAGGTCGACAGCCGCAGCGACTGCCTCGCGAATCTCGGTGCGCAGCGCGTGAAAGCCGCGGCGGCCGAGATGCTCGGGCTGAATCCGCCGGGCCCGGCCGAAGCCGTCGTCGATACGTCGCGACTGCATCGCAGCGGATCCGACTGACGCGCGGCCAACGCGCGTTGCCTGCCGGTTGCAGGCGGCTTGTCTGGCGACGAGCCAGCCGCGCAGCCCGTTTCCTTCGAGGGTAGAGAACTCCGCGGTGGCCGAAGCCGGCCGCCGGCGGAGCGTAGGCCGCTGAGCGTTACGCGCTGCGCCGGATCGCCGACGTTTCGCGCGGCAGCGCCTCGGCGCGTTCGCCGCAGCCGAGCAGGATGCCGGCCAGCAGCACGATCAGGTGCCCTTCGGCGAAATCGAGCAGCAGCGAATTCGCGAGACTGCCGATTGCGAAGATCGCGAGCCAGGCGAGCAGCAGATGCCGCGAGCGCGGATCGAGCGTGCGGCTGCCGCGTGCAATCTGCACGATCAGGTTGATGAACAGCAGCAGGCCGACCGCGCCGAGCTGTACGGCCATCAGCAGGTATTCATTGTGCGGGTTCGACGTGAGCTGGCCTTCGGCCGCCGTCTTGCCGGCCGTGAGCTTCTCGAATTCGGATTCGAGGCCGCCTGCGCCGTAGCCGATCACCGGGCGCTGGCGAAACAGCTCGAGCCCCTTCTTGTACCACTCGAGGCGCAGCCCGGTGGACGTGGCCGCATCGCTCTGCCGGTATTGCTGCACTTCCGTCACGACCTTCGTCAGCCGGCCGTTGTGAACCGTGCATGCGGCGATCACGAGCGCGATGCCGGCCAGCACGAACACGCCGGCGGCGAGCGCCGCGCGCAACGCCGATTGCCGGCGCAGCAACAGCACGAAACGTACGGCGACGACGAGGATCAGCAGCAGCGCGATGACCTGCCCGGTGCGTCCCTGCAGCATCACGAACACGTTGACGAGCGACCACGCGGCGACGCCTGCATACGCGGCGCGCGACAGCGCCGTGCGGGCCGCCAGCGCGAGATCGGCCGCCTGGTAGAACAGCAGCGCGCCGAACATGCCGGCGGCGATGTGGTTCTTGAACACCCACGCGCGCGACAGCGGCAGTTCGGTCGCGTGCGCGGGCCCGATCGCGGTCAGGCCGAGATAGTTCGTGGTCGACAACAGCAGGATCACGCACAGCGTGCCGAACCAGCAACGGCGGACGATCGGTGCCCAGTTCGAATGGCGGAAGGCGAGCACGGCGAACGGCAGCAGCAGCAGCTTGTCGTACTTGGCGACCCAGTTCCACGCCTTGTTGTGCGGTGCAACCGTATAAGTGACGCTGGCGGCGAGCGCGGCCAGGATCAGCAGCGCCGCGAGCGAGGCCGGGTCGGTGACGAACGAGCGCAGGTCGCGCCAGAACTCGGGGGAAATCACGAGCGCGGCGGCGAACAGCCCGCAGAACACGTTGGTCAGCGCGGTCGAGACCGGCACCATGCAGAGCGCGGCAACGGCGAATGCACGGGCGGCGGTCAGGCGCCGCGAGGCGGGAGCGGAAAACGAAAGCATCGGAACCTGTCGAATGGACGAATGCGGCTTGCGCACGTCGTGCTGCGCGCCGCGCGCCCCGGCGGGAGATCCGGGACGAACGGCGCAGAGTATACGCGAAGCAGGGCGCGTTTCCGTGTCGTTTTCGGGGCTTGATCAGCTGAACGCGCGCTTGATCCGCGAGCGCAGCAGTGCGCGCTTCAGGCGTCCTTCAACTGCCGGCGTGTCGAGCGCGACGCGCGTGCCGGCCGGTTCGCCACGATGCAGGAAATAGCGGTCGAACGTCGCCTGGGTCATGCCCCATTTGTTCAGGAACTGGCGGCGACCGTCGTTCTTGACGATCTTGCCCGTGCTTTTCTGCTGGAAGTGGTAGACGAGGCTGTCGCCGACCCCGACGAAGATCCGGCAGCCGGCGTCCCAGAATTTCATCGAGAAGTCGTTGTCGCTGCTCATGCCGGGCGACAGCTCGCTGCTGTAGCCGCCGATCCGGTTCCACCAGTCGCGATGCACGAGCGTCGGCGGCCAGGTCGAGCCGAGCCAGTCCGCGCGCACGAGCTTCGGGGCTGCCGCGACGAGTCCCGCCGCGTCGAAGTTTTCGGCGTCGCGGCCGAAATTGCTGACCACCACGCACGGGTTGCGCGTGTCGACCGGCTCGACCATCGTGCCCGACAGCATGAAGAGGTCGGTCGGCATCTGCTCGATGCGGCGCACGAGCGCCGTGTCCCAACCGGGGCAGCAGAACATGTCGTCGTTCATGTAGACGACGTAGTCGCGCGTCGCGCGCGCGGCGGCCCAGTTCACCGCGTGGCAGATACCGATGTTGGTCGGCGACGCGGTGTGCTCGATGCCTTCGCTGCGCACCCAGTCGAGCGTGCCGTCCGAGCCGTCGTTCACGTGCACGATGATCTGGTGGTCGTACGCGGAGTGGCGGCGCAGGCTGTCGACGACGAGCTTGAGGTACGGCAGGTTGTTCCAGGTCGGAATGATGATGGAGAACATGGCGGTCGGATTCGGTAGTCGTCGTGGCGGGCGGCGCGTGGCGCCGCCGGTCGGGCAGGCACGCGGCGCGGGCAGCCCGGCATTGTAACGCCGGGCCGGCTGCATGCCGGGCGGGTGCTCAGCGCGCCCGTTCGTGGCCGAGCTTCAGGAAGCGGTAGTACACGGTTTCCGCGTTGAACACGGCGATCATGAAGCCGGCGCGGCCGTCGAGGAAGCCGCGCCGCAGCACATAGGTGCGCACGAACGCCCAGGCACCGCGCGCGAGCGCCTTGCCGAAGCCGCCGCGCTGGCCGGCCGCGCGGCGCTGGCGCGCGCCGGCCGTCGAATACGCGTCGAGCTTGCGCACCACAGTCTCGAAATCCTCGTACGAGTAGTGCATCAGCTTGCCGGGCAGGCGCTGCGCGGCGCCCTCGAACACGAGGCGCTCGTGCACGAGATCGTCCGAGAAGCGCGCGGCGCCGCGCCGGAACAGGCGCGGGATCCAGTCCGGATACCAGCCGCTGTGATGGATCCACTGGCCGCAGAAGCTCGACAGCCGGTCGACCGCATAGACCTGCGCGGCCGGCGTGCGGATCGTGTCGCGGATCGACTGCGCGAGTTCCGGGGTGACGACTTCGTCGGTATCGAGGGACAGGACCCAGTCGGTGTCGAGCGCGTCGAGCGCACGGTTCTTCTGCGGGCCGAAGCCCGGCCAGTCGCGCTCGACGATCACGCGCGCGCCGTGCGCCTGGGCGATCGCGACGGTATCGTCGGTGCTGCCGCCGTCGATGACGACGACGTCGTCGGCGAACGACAGCGCGGCAAGGCACTGCGCAAGCCGCGCGGACGCGTTGAGGGCGATGAGGGCGACGCCGAGGGAGGGTTCAGCCATGAAATCGTCGGAAAGGCGGAGAAAACGGTGAGCGGCAGTATACCCGCGGCCCGGCCGCCGCCTGCATCGGCCATGACCGTGCCGGCCGGGGCGGTGCGGCTATAATGTTGAGCCCTTTTCGGCACCCGCCCGACAGGGCGACATCCCGGGCGGCCACGTCCGGGTGCCGCTTCGCGGCTCAAGAAGGATTGCCTTGGAAACCCAGAACACTCTTCGCAAACCGATGGACGGTACGGGCACCTCGCCCGTGACGGTCCTCAAGCGCCTGTGGCCGTACATCCGGCCGCTGATCGGCATCGTGGTGCTCGCCGTGATGACGATGGGCGTCGTCGCGGCCACCGAGGCCGGGATCCCGGCGCTGCTCAAGCCGCTGCTCGACCACGGCTTCGGCTCGCATGGCAGCGACAGCGCGAAATGGTACGTGCCGATGGCCGTGATCGGGCTCGCGCTCGTGCGCGGCGTGTCGCAGTACGCGTCGAATTACCTGCTCAACTACGTGTCGAACCGCATCCTGCTGCAACTGCGGCTCGAGATGTTCCAGCGGATGCTGCACACGGGCGCGTCGTTCTTCCAGCGCGAGACGGCGAGCACGGTGATCAACGCGATCGTGTTCGAGGTCAACCAGATCCTGTCGGTGCTGACCGGCGTGATGGTCACGCTCGTGCGCGATTCGCTGACGGTGATCTTCCTGCTCGGCTACCTGTTCTACCTGAACTGGCGGCTCACGCTGATCGTCGCGGTGATCCTGCCGGGCATCGGCTGGCTCGTCAGCAAGATCAACCGTCGCCTGCGCCGCCTGAACCGCGAGCACCAGACGCTGACCAACGAGCTGTCGTACATCGTCGAGGAGACGGTCGGCGGCTACAAGGTCGTCAAGGTGCACAACGGCGAAGCGTACGAGATGGACCGCTTCACGCAGATGAGCAAGCGCCTGCGCGGCTACGCGATGCGCATGACGATCTCCGGCGGCCTCGCGCAGCCGCTTACGCAGTTCCTCGCGTCGATCGCGCTCGCGGTCGTGATCACGATCGCGGTCGTGCAGTCGTCGAACGACCAGACGACGGTCGGCGGCTTCGTCGCGTTCGTCACGTCGATGCTGCTGGTGATCTCGCCGCTCAAGCACCTGATCGACGTCAACCAGCCGCTGCAGCGCGGGATGACGGCCGCCGAGCTGATCTTCGGGCTGATCGACGAACCGGCCGAGCCGCAGGGCGGCGGCCGGCCGCTGGCACAGTCGCGCGGCGACATCGAGTTCCGCAACGTGACGTTCGACTACGGCGCGGCCGAGCGGCCGACGCTCGACCGCATCTCGTTCAAGGTCGCGCCCGGTGAAATGATTGCGCTCGCGGGGCCGTCCGGCAGCGGCAAGACGACGCTCGTGAACCTGCTGCCGCGCTTCTTCGATCCGACCGACGGGGCAATCCTGGTCGACGGCGTGCCGGTTGCCGACTACGACCTCCACGCGTTGCGCAGCCAGATGGCGATGGTCAGCCAGGACGTCGTGCTGTTCAACGATACGATCGCCGCGAACGTCGCGTACGGGCAGACGCCCGACCGCGCGCGCGTGCAGGCCGCGCTCGAGGCCGCGAACCTTGCCGATGCGGTCGCTGCGATGCCCGACGGGCTCGACACGCTCGTCGGCGGCAACGGGATGCGGCTGTCCGGCGGCCAGCGCCAGCGGCTCGCGATCGCGCGTGCGATCTACAAGGACGCGCCGATCCTGATCCTCGACGAAGCGACATCGGCGCTCGACTCGGAATCGGAGCGCCACGTGCAGGCCGCGCTCGAACGGCTGATGGAAGGCCGCACGACGCTCGTGATCGCGCACCGGCTGTCGACGATCGAGCGCGCGGACCGCATCCTCGTGCTCGAGGCCGGCAAGATCGTCGAAGAGGGCAGCCACGACGAATTGCTGCGCCACGGTGGCCTTTACGCGCACCTGCACCGGATCCAGTACCAGCAGCAGGCGGCGTAACGCACGGTCATGTGCGCGGTCATGCGACCCCACGAAACCATGTGCTAGTCTTCATCGGGTAGTCCGAGTGGTTTCGTTCGACGTGACAACACGGAGGGAAGGCACGATGAAGAAGATGCACGGGATGATGCTGGCCGCGGTGATCGCGGCGGGTTTCGCCGCGCCGGCCGCGATGGCGCAGGACCACGACAACCGCAACGACCAGGGCGACCATGGCATGCAGCACGGTCATGGTCCGAAACGCATGCCGCCGGGCCAGATGCGCCACGAGGAAGACGTGCCGCCGCGCTGGGCCGACCAGCCGCGCCGCGAGTGGCACAAGGGCGACCGGCTTCCCCCCGAGTTCCGCGATCGCCAGTACGTGATCGACGACTGGCGCGGCTATCACCTGAGCCCGCCGCCGCGCGGCTATCAATGGGTCGGCGTCGGCGGGGATCACCTGCTGGTGCAGATCGGTTCCGGCATCGTGCTGCGGATCGGCGACTGACCTGGCCGACGGCCCGGCACGGATCGCGATGCCGCGATGCGCGCCGGGCAGCCGGCTCACCGAGTCACTTTGCCGCCGCGTGGCGGAACCAGCGGCGCTCGATTTTCGACATCACCCAGCACACGCCCAGCGCACACACGGTGCCGAGCGTGACCTCGCCGAGCCGCATCAGCGGAATGTCCCACAGCGGGCCGTCGCCCGGAAACAGCAGCACGATCGTCGCGGTCACGCCGCCGAGCCGTGCCGCGCTGCCGACATTCAGGCACCAGCAGCAGACGATCACGACCGCGACGGTAATCGCATACGCGACGAGGCGGTCGCCGCCGAGCGCCGCGCCGGCGAAGCCGAGCACGCCGCCGACCATCGCGCCGACGAACTGGTCGCGCGACAGCGACATCGTGTCCGAGTAGTTGTGCTGCGTGACGGCGATCGCGGTGATCGCCGCCCACACGGCCTGCTCGGTGTGCAGCGCGCGGCTGATCACGTACGCGAGGCATGCGCCGCATACGGCCTGCAGCGCCATCAGCCCGCCTTGCGCGAGCCGTTCGCTGAATGACAGCCCCTTGAACAGATCGAAGATCGACTGCTGGATCTGCTGGCGGGCTTCGTTGAGTGTCCTGATCGTATCCATCATGCGTTGGCCAAGAAGCGGGTAACGGCGGCGCGCCGGTGTCAGCGCGCCTGTTCGGGCGATGCGGCGGCCGGTTCGTCGGCGGCCGAGTCGCCGTTCTCGACGCGCGTTTCGGGCATCACGAGCCAGACCAGCAGCACCGCGAGCGCACCGGCGCCCGCGAGCCCGAAGAAGCTCACGGCGTTGCCGAAGTGATCGGCGACGTAGCCGGCCGCGGCCGTGCTGAGCGTCGCGCCGATCCCGGCCGCGAGCCCGAACAGCCCGATGCACAGGTTGTAGCGGCCCTTGCCGCCCGCGACGTCGGCCGCGATCAGCGGCAGCATCACGCCGAATACGGCCGCGCTGATGCCGTCGAGCATCTGCACCGGCACCAGCAGGTACGGACTGCTCACGCCGGCGAACAGCAGCGCGCGCACCGGCAACGCCGAGAACCCGAGCAGCAGGATCGGCCGGCGCCCCCAGCGTTGCGCGGAGCGGCCGACCCACGGCGACAGCATCGCGACGATCGCCTGCGGCACGATGATGCACGCGGCGATCACGAGCTGCACGTTCTCGCCCATCCCGGCCGTGACTTCGCCGGCCGCGAGGTTCAGCATCGCCGCGTTCGACAGGTGGAACAGCACGACGCATGCCGCGAAGATCAGCATCCGGCGGTCGCGCAGCAACTCGAGCAGCGTTTCGCGTTCGCCGGCTTCGTCGTGGTCGTCGGGCTTCGACGACTGCGGGATCACCTCGTGGGTCGGCTGGATCATCGCGAGTGCGAACAGCGCGGGCAGCGCGAGCACGGCGGTCAGCCAGAACACCGCGCGTGCGGAGAAGTATTCGCCGGTGAGCCCCATCAGGCCCGCCGCGACGGCGCTGCCGATCGACGCCCAGCGCGCGTTGCGGCCGAGCCGGTCGCCGAGGTCGGCGCGGCCGACGAGCGAGAACGAGATCGCGGCCATCGCCGGCACGAGCATGCAGCTCGCGAAGCCGTGGAACACCTCGGCGGCGATCACCGGCACGATCGTCGGGCTCGACGCGAGCAGCACCGCGGACAGGATGATGGCCACGATCGCCCACGCGGCCGCGCCTTTCTTGTTCTTCAGCGCATCGACGGCCGCGCCGCCCGGCACCTGGCTGACCATCGCGCTGATCGTGCCGATCGACAGCACCATGCCGATCTCGCCCTGCGTCCACTTGTGCGACGCGAGGTAGGACGCGATGAACGGACCGAACCCTGTTTGAACGTTTGCAACGAAGAAGTTGAGCCAGTCGAGGGACCGGAGACTGCGTACGCTGACGGAATGCTTGATCGTCATCGGGTCGCACTCGCAGACGAAGCCGGCACCGGTGCCGGGGCAACGGGCGGGAAGACCGCGACGATCGGCTTGTCGGCCGCGTAGGGTGGCGATGCCTTGATCTGTGCGTCGTTCAGGTCGAGCTGCGGGTGCAGCGCCTTGTCGCGCGTGACGAAGCGCAGTGCGCCCCAGCTCGCGGCGATCGAACGGCGGTCGGTATTGACGAGGCCGCCGAGGTCGAGCACGACCGCCTGCGGCTGCGACGCACGGTCGATCAGCACGTCGACGATGCGGCCGATCTTCGTGCCGTTCGGGCGCTCGACGTCGCTGTCGAGCATCGGCAGTCGCGTCGCGGGCGAGGCCGCGGCCGAACCGGACAGCGGCACGGCCTTGGGCCGTGCGGCCGGCGGCAGGTCGCCCGACGGCACGTCGAGCACGATCGGCTCCTGTTTGCCGCCAGGCGTGAAGCGGAACACGTTCCACGGGAAGATGACCTTGCGGTCGCCGACGCCCATGAAGCCCTGCAGGTTGACGATCATCTCGCGCGGCTTGCCGCTCGCGTCGGTCACCATGTCGACCGCGCGGCCGATCACCTTGCCGTTGCGGCGCGCGACTTCGCTGTCGAGCAGCGCATGGATCTGGGTGCGGTCGAGCGGGCGCGTCGCGACGATCGGCGGCGGCGGAGGCGGCGGCGGTGTCGGCGATTCGGGGCGCTGCACGGGCTTCGGCCGCGCGACTTCGCGGTGCGGCTTCTTCGGCGCTTCCGGTTCCCCCGGGTGCGTCGGCGCGGGCACGGGCGGCATCGTCAGCGGTTCGCCGGCGGTTTCCTCGATGGGCTCGACGAGCGCCTCGCTGATCGGCGCGGGCGGGTTCTGGACCGGCAGCAGCCCGCAGCCGGACAGCAGCGCGGCGGCGGCGAGAATCAGGAATACCGTCGAGGACGGCAACGACTTGCGGGATGCGGGAAACGGAAGTCCGCCGCTCATTGACACTCACTCCATGGGTCGGGGGCGGCCCGAGGGCACGCGGCTGGCGATGGATGGCGGGTGCGGGCGGCGCACCACGCGAGGTGAGATTTTAACGTGTCTTGCTTTCAGGTCCGATTTCGATGGCTTGCTGGAGGCGGACTGTCGGGAAAAGGAAGGGATCGCGGGGTGGGGGAAGCGGCTGGATGCCGGCTTCGGCTTCAGTTGAGGCTAAGGTTAAGGCCAAGGCCAAGGCCAAGGCCAAGGCCAAGGCGCCTGATCGTCTGCGACGATGCGGGCGCCGTGCCGGCCTGCCGCTTACTTGACCAGCGCGCCGAGCGTCGTCGTCACGGGGGCGAGCACGCCACCGCCCGTCTTCGAGAGCGCGCCGGTGCCGCTGCCACCCGTCAGCCCCGCGACGGGCGAGCCGCCGGCCGCGCCCGACACGGCTCCCGTCACAGTGCCGACCGCCGACGTGAGCGCACCTGCCGGATTGCTGCCGCCCGTCGCGCCGCCGAGTGCGCCCGTCGACAAGAGCCCCGTGACCGGCGCGAGCGGGCTCGTCGCGGCGCCACCACCGCCCAGCAGCGTCGTGCCGGCGGTGGCCACCGTGTTGCCGGTCGCGGTCACGACGTTGCCGATGCCGGTCGTCACCGGATTCCCGCCGGTTTTCGAGATCGTCGTGCCGGCGTTCGCGACGCCGTTGCCGACCGTCGTCACGAGGTTCGTCAGCGGTGCGCCGAGCGGCGTGCTCGACGCGACGGTCTGCGTGACCGACCCGACCTGCGTCGTGATCGGCGTGATCGCCGAACTGGCGGCGCCCGTGACCTGCGCGACCGGGCCGGTCGACAACTGCGTGCCGAGCGTCGCGCCGCCGCCCGCGATCGTATTGCCGAGCGTCGTGATCGCACCGCCGACGGGCGATGTGACGGGCGCGAGCGGCGCCAGCGCCGAACCGCTGCCACCGAGGCTCGACACGACGCCGCCGGTTGCCGCGACCGCGTCGCCGAGATTCGTGACCACGCCGCCGGTGCTCGCGACCGTCGTGCCGACCGGGTTCGACGATGCGCCGAGCTGGCCGAGCCCCGATCCGAGCCCGGTACCGAGTGTCGTGACGGCGGCGCCGGCGTCCTGCACGACGGTGCCGAGCCCCTGCGTGGTCGCGGCGTTCGTGCCGGGCAGCGACTGGCTGGCGATCGTCGCGCCGGCGCCCGATACGGTGCCGCCCGCGGCCGTCACGACGTTGCTCGACGAATCGATCGTTTGGCCGAGTGCATTGGCCGACGTGCCGGCGCTCGAGGCACCGCCGGCGCCGCTCCCGGTGCCGCCGACGGTCGATCCGCTCCCCGACCCGCCGCCACTGCCAGTGCCGTTACCGGTGCCGCCGGTGGTAGCCGTCGTGTCGCCCGAACCCGATCCGGTGCCGCCGGTGCCCTGGCTCAGCGAGCCGGAGCCGCCGCACGCGGACAGCGACACCAGCGCTGCGACGCCAGCCGCGATCATGATCATTCGGAGTCCTGCCTGATGAGTGGTCGGCGTATCCATGTCGTCCTCGTATTCATTGCATTGAAGAGTGGGGTCAGGCGGCCTTCGCGTGCGTCAATGTGTCGCTGCGATGAGGAAGCGGCTGGCGCATCGTTGGTTGTCTCCCTGATTGACCTGTCGCCGTGTCGCGTTTTCGCCCGTACCGGAATCCGGGACACCTGTCGGGCGAGCGGTTTGCATTCTTTCGTCTTGCTTGCCGATCGCGCCGGAAAACACCGGATTCCTGGCGATCAGAGTAGGTCCGCGGGCGTGAGACGTCTTTTAATCAACGTTAAATTGAAGTAAGCATCCGATTCACTGCCGAAATCGGGGTAATCACCGTCGACGCGGCGCGAATCGTGTGAGTTGGTGCCGGTGGCGCGGGTGTCGCGCGACGGCGGAAGGGGAGACGGAGGCGGTGCGGAGGGAGCGGGGCGGCGCCGGCCTCACCCGCCGTGGCGGCGGGCAGGCGCGGGCGCTGCGCGAGGGAAGTGAAACCGGAAACTCAGGCTTCCGGATACCACGCGTCGGTGAATTCGCTGACCTTGACGTCGGTCAGTTCCGGCCGTGCGGCCAGCCAGCCGCGCACGAGTTCGCGGTCGGCGTCGGTCGTCGTGCCGCGCGGTGCACCGGAAATCACGTAAGCGCCGATCCCTTCGTCCGCCGACGCGACCGTCAGCAGCCCGTTCGCTTCGACGAAGTCGATGAACGCATCGATCAGTTCGCCGCGCTCGAGGTCGGTCATTTCGTTGCGGTAATGCGCGGTGGCGTTGAACGCGAGTTCCTGGAATTCGCCGATGTGGAGTTTCTTGCGCTGGCGGCGGTTGTGGCCTTGGCTCATGGTGTGTGGTGAAGCGAAAAAGGTAGGGTGAAAGGGCGGCGGCGGGTGCCGGCGCGACATGCGCGGGCGGCCCGGGTGCCGCATCGAAGTGCCGCGTGGCGGGCGATGCCGGCGGCGGATGGACGGAACGTTACATCAGCACGATATCGTACTGTCCCGGACTTGATCTTACCGCATCTCATTGAATCTCGCTGAATCCAATTTCCCCCTTCATTTCAAGGCAAAATCGCCTCAACGTGTATCGACGCGTCTCGACGAATCCAGATTAAAATAGGTAGCTGTAAAGGTAGCTGGAGCGAAAAGTGGGGAAGCGGCTAACGAACGTGTTGAACGATATCCAGCTGCGGCAGCTTGTGCGCGCTGGTGTGCCGGCAGCGAAGGCTGACGGGAACGGACTTACCTTCACGTTGTCTGCAACCGGAACGGCCTCGTGGATTCTGCGGTTCTACCATCGCGGTCGACGGCAAGAGCTGACGCTCGGTCGATATCCTGATATCACGTTGTCCGCGGCGCGGGCAATGGCGGCACGGAAGCGGGCTCAGCTGGCCGATGGAATCAACCCGGCGGAAGAGCAGCGAAAATTGAGGAGCCGGCGCGACTGGTCGATGCGCGAGCTGATAGCCGATTACCGCGTAAAGGTTCTAAGCACGCTCGCGACCAGCACGCAACGCAGCTACGGCCGAAATTTGAAGCGCGTCGAGAACGGCATGGGTGCGATGTCGGTGCAGTCTGTAGGGCCCGCAGACATTGTGGCCGAGATCGAGCGTCACGACCTGGGATGGGTCGAAATCTTCACGCTCTGGTGTGTACTACGCGGCCTGTTCAAGCATGCGGCCGGCAAGAAGATCATCGTCGCCAATCCCTGCGCCGGAATCCAGCTCGACGCGATCATCGGGAAGCGCCCGCCGGTGAAACCCCGATTAATGCTGACCGACGACGAGCTCTACGTCCTGCTGAACGCAAAAATGCGCGACGTGAATCTCTACGCTGTCCGTATCGCGCTTGCGACTGGTGTTCGAATTTCCGAGCTGTACACCGCACTTCGTCGTGATCTTCACCTTAGTGAAGGTCGTTGGCATGTCCCGAAAAGCAAGACGGGGCCGGAAATGGATATTCCGCTTGTGCCGATTGTAATTGAGTGGTTCGAGCGGTTGCTCGCGCTGGCCGGGACGTCCGAATACGTCCTGCCGGCCCGCCTGAGCAATCGCCTGGATCGTCACCACGGGGACACGCACGTATCGAAGGATGCGATTCGGGAAGCGATCGACTACTGGATCGAGCACCACGAACCTGCGATTCGCCGCTTCACGCCGCACGATCTTCGAAGCACGATGAAGAGTCATATGCGGCGGCTGAAGGTGCCGCGCGACATTTCGGAAATGTGCTTGAACCACAAAATTCCGGGCGTGGAAGGGATCTACGATCAGTACACGTATTGGGACGAACGCCGTCACGCGCTCGGCACTTGGGCGGCACATCTTGAGCGATGCGCTCGCGGCTGCCCGGATGTTTAATTAATAGGGTTCGATCGCTCGGAAGATACGCACAATCCTGCGCGGGCTCCCCTCGATTATTGAGGCGCGGCGAGATTCGCCGAGACGCCATAAACGATGGGAGTGATCATGGTGACTGCAGCTAGCCGGTGCGGATTGCGTCCGCGGAAAGCCGCCGAATTTATCGGCGTTGGACTATCGACCTTCTGGCGCTATACGAAGACTCGGGAGGACTTTCCAAAGGGCGTTCCTCTTGCCCGGAATGTGACCGTCTTCTTCGAGGATGAGCTGCGCACTTGGCTCAACAACCAGGCCGATAAACAACGGGCGGTGGAGGCATGAATTCCATCGACAACGCTCGCTACCTCAGCCCCGCCGCGAAGCAGGCCGCCGCCGAGTACCTGCTCAGGCTCCGCGCGGTTCATGGTGACGACCCGTGTACGCGCGAACAGACGGCCGCGCACGAAGCCGGGCATACGATCATCGCAATGGCGTTCGGGTGGAAGTTTCTGGGTGCCCACATTCGACCGCAGGATTCAGCGTGGATCGGCTCAACGATCTGCGCGCACTCTCTGACCGGCCGGCCGCACGATCTCAACAACACGGCGGACATCTTCTTTGCGGAAGCGGTTATGGATCTCGCGGGTCTTGTAGGCGAACGCGTAGCCGGTCACTCCCATCCTTTGTCGAGCTTCTTCGAAGTCAAAAACGCAGCGGCCCGATGCAGCGCACTCGACGTGTTCACGGGTGATGCACCGATGAGTCATTTCGCCCGAGCGCTTGCCCTCGCGACCTCGGAGATCCAGGCCAATGCCGCGACGTTCGAAGTCCTGCGCGCGCACTTCCGACGATCGAAGCGACTGACGCCGGCCGAAGGGCGGCGGATGCTGAAGAACGTAGCGCCGCGGCTCGCCGACATGCAGTTCGTGAAAAGAAAAAGCCCGCAGTAAATGCGGGCCCAAAAATTTCAAAGCTCGGTAAACACAATGAATAGTACACCTACAGAAGATACTGTCAAGCCAAGCTGTACACATTCGGATCTCGTCGCGGCGCTCGCGCCGATCGTTTCGCGCGTGCGCACGTCGACGTGCTGCATCAAGCGTGACGGTGCGACGTCGAACATCAATCGGCCGCTGACGAACGAGCGGCTCGCGCATCACGTGAACGGTGGGCCGGCCTACGGCGTGTACCCGATGCAACCGGGCAGCGACGTGACGTTGATCGCGCTGCTCGATCTCGACTCGCACAAGGGCGAGACTCCGTGGCACGAAATGCAGGACACCGCGGTGCGCATCGTCACCGTGGCGTCAGCGGCCGGGCTCAACGGCATCCCTTTCCGCTCATCGGGCGGGGCGGGCATCCACATCTATTTCCTGTGGGATGAGCCGCAGGACGCGTACAGCGCCCGCCAGGCGCTGCGGAGCATCCTCGCGGCTGTCGATCTGCACGATGGGACGAAGGGTGTCGCCGCCGGGCAGGTAGAAATTTTCCCTAAGCAGGATAGCGTTTCGCACAACGGGTACGGCAACATGTTCCTGCTGCCGCTGGCCGGCAAGTCGGTGCCGCTCGATTCGTTCGAGCTCGACGACATGCCGAAAGCGTACGTCACCGAAATGGATTGGCCGTCGAGCGCACCGGTGCCGCGCGCCGAGCGTGAGATTGTCGTGCCGCCGCCGGCGGTCGTCGCGCCTGCCGAGTTCGGTGCGCTGAAGTCTGCGCTCGATGCAATCCCGAACGGCGGCGAGAACGAGCTCGATTACGACAGCTGGCGCAACGTGCTGTTCGGCGTTCATCACGCATCGCAGGGTTCGGACGAGGGGCTGGCGCTCGTGCACGAGTTCTCGGCGCGATCGAGCAAGTACGATCCGGCGAAGACGGAGCGCGATTGGGGCTACGCCGGCAAGAATCAGGGCACGCCGATCACGATCGGCACGATCAAGGCGATGGCCGCGGCCCACGGCTGGCAGGATCCGGCGCGCGAGCCGAGCGAGGACGACTTCGACGTGGTGCCGGTCGATGAACAGGAACCGCCGCGTCCGGGCTATCGCCGCAACGGGAAGGGCGAGATTCTCGCGCTCGCCGAGAACATCGTGACGGCGGTACGCGCACCGCATGAGTGTGGGTGGCACATCCGATATGACGACTTCCGCGCCGAGGTCATGCTCGCCGACGTGGCAGACCCGCGCGGCCTGCGCGCGTTCACCGATCCGGACTACACGCGCCTGCAGATCCAGCTCGAGCGCCGGGGTTTCCTCAAGCTCAGCAAGGAAGCGCTGCGCGACGGTGTGGGCCTCGTGGCCGACGACAACCGTATCGATTCGGCCGTCGAGTGGTTGGCCGGGCTGCAGCACGACGGCGTGCCGCGCATCGAAACGTTCCTGCGCGACTACATGGCCGTCGAGGACACGCCGTACGCGCGCGCGGTGTCGCGGTATCTCTGGACGGCGCTGGCCGGCCGTGTGCTGTCGCCAGGGTGCGAAGCACCGATGGTGCCGGTGCTGATCGGCGAGCAGGGCGCCGGCAAGACGCGGGCGGTAAAGGCGCTCGTGCCGGCGCAGGAGTTCTACTGCGAGCTGAAGCTCGACGAGCGCGACGACAACGCGTCCCGCATGATGCGCGGCCGCCTGGTGGTCGAGCTCGGTGAACTCCGCGGCCTGCACACGCGCGACGCCGAGTCGATCAAAGCGTTCATCAGCCGCACGCACGAGAACTTCGTGCCGAAGTACAAGGAGTTCAGCGTGACGTTCGCGCGCCGGTTCCTGTTCGTCGGCACGACCAACCAGGACGAGTTTCTCGCCGACGAAACGGGGGAGCGCCGGTGGCTGCCCGTACGCGTCGGTCGGTGCGACGTCGACCGAATCGCGGCCGACTGCCTGCAGTTGTGGGCCGAGGCCCGCGCGGCCTACGAGCGCGCCGGGAATGTCGACTGGCGAGAGGCCGAGACGCTGGCACGCGACGTGCACGCGCAGCACAAGCTATCCGACCCCTGGTCACCGATCGTTTACGACTGGCTCATGGGGCGAGGCGACTATGCGTGCGATCTCGGTGAGCCACCATGTACGCGCGATTTTTTGCAGGTTCATGAGATCGCAAGCGGCCCCCTTGGAATGGCCCACGGTCGCCTGACACGCAGCGACGAAATGCGAATCGGGAAAATTTTGCGAGAAATGGGGTATTCGAGACAGCAAAAGCGCGTCGGGGGGCGCCCGGTCAAGGTTTGGGTGAAGCCAGCGTAGCTACCGTATCCATCTGATGCGGGGCAGGTGGATACGTGCGAAGCCTTATGCAGTAACGCTTGTATCCACCGTATCCACCGTATCCACCTTTTTCTATTTACGTGTGCGCGATAAATAAGGGGGATACAGGGATTTATAGGAAACAGGGGATACGGTGGATACAGGTGGATACGCCCCTGACGAAGCCGAGCGGTCCCCCGCCGCGACGCAGCGTGTACGGGCAGCAGAGTGGTGAAAAATACAGACACCCACGAGAGGCCCGATAGGGTGTGCCTTACACATAGCGCGTGCCATTCACTGGGCTCCGCCGAGCCGCAAAACGCTCAACGGAGCGTCATCGGCCGGTTGATATCCCAATCGGCGATTTCAATTGGAGGCATAACGCCTTATCTGGCGGGCGTTGCGCGCCGAGCAGTATACGAACACGGCGCGTAGCTACCCGTTGAGCTACCCACTTCCTTGTTATGGCCATGCGTTTATGGCCATAAACGCACGATTCTGCGCGGCGTCGATGGGATGCTGGCAGCGTGACCACTTTGGGGAAGGACATGGCAGCAACCCACATTTACATGGCCCCGCGCACGCGGATGGCGCTCCAGACCTGTGCGCTGCTGCGCGGCGCGTCGATGGCGCGCGTCGTCGCGGATGCCCTGGCCGAGTTCATCGAACGCCACGGGCTGCTGAAGGGTGGCGAGTGGCGGATCCGCCCGAACGCGGATCACGCGTGGGGCCGTGCGACGGCCGAGCAGGCAGAGGCGGCACGCGTGCTTGAGTGGAATGTCGAACTCATCGATGGAGACTGATCAATGGCAGACATCGAACTGATCGAGTCGCGGCTCGTGGAAGCCCGTCAGCAGGCTGCCACGGCGCAGCGCGAGCTCGAGGAGCGCATGCTCGAGAACAACGGCGCCGAAGACGAAGAAACGGCGCAATTGCGGACCATCGTGGAAACGCACCGCTCGCGTGAGACGACGCTTATCCAGGTACGGAAAGCGGCATACGCAGCAAATAGTGCGGCGGCCCTCGCCGCACGCGCGGAAGCGGCACGGGATGGTGTCCGCGAGGCGGCCAAGCTCGAACGCCAGTTTGTGAAGGCCGCCGCTGCGCTCGACGTTGCGCTGGCTGCGTTGCTCGTCGCTCGCAGCGAGTTCATGCAGGTCGAGGAAGAGTTGCGCAGCGTATCGGTGCGGAAGGTGCTCCTCAACGTCGGCACGCACAACAGCGACTACTTCAACGTTTCGAACAGCTGTATCGCTACCGATTTGCTTCGACGCCATATCCGGCATGTGTTTGACGAGGAGCGCGTACAACAGCCGTTGGCCGACGAGGCGCGGCGATACCATGCGAGGACCATGCGCGTGCTCGAAAGCGTCGTCAATCGTCCGGCGCCGAGCGTGTCGCGGTCGCCGTACGGCAGCCCCACGGGCGCGGAGCTGACCAGCCATACCGCGTTGCATGAAGGCGGCCAATGACTGCGAACCGCCAATCGTTGCCCCCGAATGCAGGGAAGGGCCGCAAGCCAGGCGTGCCGAACAAGACGACGCAGGCGTGCCGCGATGCGCTTGTCGAGGCGTTCGACAAACTGGGGGGCGTGGCCGCGCTGGTGAAGTTCGGCAAGGCGGATCCGGCCGCCTTTTACAAGATCTGGAGCAAGTTGCTGCCACGGGAGATCAAGGCCGAAGTCACCGACATGACCCGCGAGGAGCGCCTCGAACGGCTCAAGGAACTGATCGGCGTCGGGAGCGCACATGGTGAGGATTGACGCAGATCGCCTCGCGCAGTTGACCGATGCCGAGCTGAGCCAACTGGAGCAGCTTCTCGCACCGCGACTGGATGCGCCTATGCTGATCGTCGGCGAGCGCGAGGACCGACGCGCACGCGTCGCCGCGTACGTTGCTGAGCATGCCTGCATGCCAGAGACGACCGTCGTTATCCGGAGGTTCACGTGACAATCCTCGACGCGGTCCGTGCATTGGCCGCCGGCGAGCAGGAAGAAGCGCTCGAACTGCTTGCGCCGCCAGCACGCGCAAAAATTCTCGTGCTGAGGCCTGGTGAGGACCGCGACGCGGAGGTTTCGGCTTACGTCGAGCGTCACGGATATCTGCCGCCATTCGTTGTCGAGCTCGACCAGGTCGACCGATTCGTGAAGCACGTGTGGGGTGTGAAGGACGGGAAGCCACCACTCGTCCACATCGTTGACCTCACCGGCTGGCGGTTCCCGTACGAAGGATTTCAGAAGGAGGTTTGATATGGATGCCGAACAGCAAACCGCACCCGTCGAGAAGACGCTCGAGGAACGCGCCGCGGCGTTCTACTCGAATACCAAGTTCCCGGGCGCGCCGGTCGAGCAGCCGAAGGCATGGAACGCCGCGGAGAATCTGCGCCTCAACGACGGACAGAGCGCGCCGCAGCAGGCCGCAGACCCGGACGCATTGGCGCTCGTTCGCAATGATCGCGAGCGCAAGTTTTACGGCGACGAGGGGACGCACGGCGTGCTGTACGACGAACTCACCGGCTCCGGTCAGTGGGGGCAGGAAACTGTCGCGTCGATCGACGACGGCCTGGGCGGCACGATCGATCGCAAGGAGTTCGCCGCGATCGTCGCCGACCACGGTGGCAATCAAACCGACGTGCGCGAATTCCTCTCCGATGCCCGCCTGTTTGCGCAGGGCTGGCCGGCGCTGTCCGAGGCCGACAAGCAGGCCCACCTCGCGGATGCTGTGCAGGGTATGAAAGAGACGTTCGGCAGCGATTGGGAGAAAGCCTGGGACGCCGCGAACGCGCTCGCGAAGCGTGACCCCCGCGTTGCGAAGGTGCTCGTCGACACGGGCCTCGGCGCCGATCGCAAGACGGTCATCAGGTTCGCGCAGGAAGCGCTCCGGCAGCGTGTCGCGGGGCGGTTGAAGTGACGGCGATCAATTGGCGCGAGGTGCTGTTTGACCTGCGGCGCCTCGACCTCATGCCGAAAGACGTGGCGCGCGAACTGCGCGGCGTGATCAGCGAGCCGTCGCACGTGCGCGGCGAGCTGATCCTCGATCTCTGGTGCGAAAAGACGGGCAAGCGCCGCGAAGACGCGCCGCGCCGGCCGCTGTTGCTGCGCTCGAACCCTCTGGCGCGGGTGTTTAATAGATAAGGATTACATATGACCGTCACGTCTTCCGCTCAGGATATCTCATACGCCACAGACGGGGCGACGACAGATTTCCAGATTCCGTTTTATTTTCTTGATAACGCGCATATCGTCGTCGACAAAATCGATGCGAACGGCGGGTTGACGCGTCTCACGTACGGCACCGATTTTACGGTGGGCGGCGCGGGGGCTGTGAACGGTGGCACACTGACGGCGCTGTCGGTATTTGCGCGCGGCTTCACCCTGCATATCTATCGTGACGTCCCGGCCACGCAGGAAACCGAATACCAACAGAACGACCCGTTTCCTGCGAAAACTACGGAAAAGGCGCTCGATAAGCTGACGATGATTGCGCAGCAGAACGCCGCAGCCACGCAGAATTCCATCCGGTTCCCGATCAGCGAATACGGTCGAGACGGAACCCTGCCATCCGCGCCGCAGCGCGCTATGAACGTCCTCGGCTTCGACGTCGCCGGCAACGTAACAATGCTGCCCGTGCCGGCTTCCGTTGGTGCTGGCGATCTACGGGACGATATTCTCGTTGCCGGCGTCGATTTCATTGCAGGTGTCGATTCGTCTGTCACGCTCTCGCGCGCGTATGGCACAAAGGCCAATCTTACCGTCAGCATGGACGCCGCTCTACAGGGCGCAGACACGTTCCGTTTGAACGGGGCGACGCTCACGTTTCTCGATGACAACGGCAACCCCGCCGCGATTCCATTCGGGATTCAGAAAATCTACGTGAAGGGCGGCACGACGCTCTCGATTTACACACCGCCCGATGAATCGGTGACAGACGCGAAGATCGCGCCGGGCTCCAAACTCGACAACCGTATCACCGGGACTATCGATGTCAGGGACTTTGGCGCCGTAGGGGACGGCGTTGCGAATGACACTGCAGCGATCCAAGCGGCGATCGATTTTGCGCAATCGCGATTCAAGACCGACTACTGGTCGACGTACGTTCCGAGCGTTCGCATCCCGGCTGGAACCTACCTCGTACGCGGCTTGACGATCTCGTACCCCATCCACCTGCACGGTGACGGCCAGAACGCAACGACGCTGAATCTGATGAGCGACTCAAATGCCAGCGTCGTCGCTGTTACCGATATGGGCGGCAGCTTGGCCGGCGCGGACAACAACAACATCATGCCGATCATTTCGGATATGTCGTTGAACTGCAACAGCAGCGGCCAAACGCCAGGCGGCTACTTCCGCGGCGTTTCCCTGACTGACTCCGCCATTCCGGTCGGCACGAACTATCACGGCGGCGCTGAACTGCGGAATTTGAACATCCGGGCCGCAATGGAATACGGTGTCTTTATCGGATCGAATCGAAACAACGGCCGGATGGCCAATGTCAGGGTTCTGTACTCCGGATCCGACTGCGTGTACAACAGCGCCTACGACTGGCGCATCGTTGATTGCGATTTCGGAAACTCGCAGAACTCGAACGGCTACGTGCAACACGCCGGCGGGGCAACCGAAATGATCAATTGCAACATCTTCGTCAACAAGCTGTCGGGGCTATTTCTCGATACCGGTGTCAATGCGTCGTGCCTATTCGCGAACTGCTACTTCGATACGAATCAGCGGCACGGTACCGTCGGCATCGGCTCCTACGGCGATGTTGTGTCGCACGCCTTCAGTAACTGCGTCTGGCGCGACAATTCGCAAGAGGCCGACAACACTTACGATCAGATCAATCTCTCGAATATGACGCAGGTCACGATCGAAGGGGGAACCTTCGTCGTGAATATCCCCGCCAAGCAGCCGCGCTATTTGATCAATACGGCGAACGTAACGCGCGTGGTATTCAATGCGACGTATGAGCAGAATGACACGCCGAACGTGCCCTATAGAACCGCGGTTGCGAACGACTACCTGAACCTCGCGATCGGCGGAAACGAGAACTGTTCGCTCGCGACCATGGGCGGTTCGACAGTGGGGGTAGTGGGTCGGAACGGAGTGCGTTTCGACTACTACGATCCGGCTTCGGTAAGCGGCACACGCCGGTGGCGCACGCAGGCCTTGGGGTCGGTCTACTCGCTTTATGCGGCCGATGATTCCGGAAATCTGGCCGCCGGGTCGCTGGCGTTCCAGGTCACTCGCACCGGATCGTCCCCGAGCGCTTTGCAGACCGTATCGGTTCAACCGTACACGGACAATGCTTTTCCGTGCGGCGCTGCCGGGTTTCGCTGGTCGGTCGTTTACGCGGCTACAGGCGTGATCAACACATCGGACGAGAATCAAAAGGAACAGATCGAAGGGATTCCGGACGCGTGGCTCGATGCGTGGGCCGATGTCGACTACTTCGCGTTCAAGTTCAAAGATGCTACGGCTGAGAAAGGAGCCGATAACGCGCGCTGGCACGTCGGGTTCGTCGCGCAGCGGGTTCGTGATGCCTTCGCGAAGCATGGGATCGACGCAGCCAAAATCGGGTTGCTGTGCTGGGATTCGTGGCCGGCACAGTCTGCGGTTCTGGATGACGAAGGGAATGTCATCAAGCCGGCCATTGACGCCGGGGAGGCATGGGGTATCCGCTACGAGGAAGCGCTGGCGATGGAAGCGGCGTTGATGCGACGGGAGCTGAAGAAGTTGCGAGCGTCGTAGCGAGGCGACCGGCCGCTTGCGCGGCCTGGCTTGCTGTACGGCGCGATGCTCAGTTGTCGAACCCAATGGACTTCCGATATCGATTGAGCGCTTTGATGTAGCCCTCGCAGCCGCCGAGGTTGCCCGAGTACTGATACCCCTGAACGAAGCCGCCCGGTCCGATCGCTAGATCGATGTCGCAGTTGAAATTCATCGGCACGTATTGCATCGATGTTGATGTGCCGGTGTAGCTGAACGGTGTTGTGCCGACCGTTCCGAACCCGCTGTTCTGACCGTACGACGTGAGCGGCATCAGGCCGGTCTGCTGTCGACCCCAATGCACGATCTTCATGCCGGCGGCTTCGCGCTCGCCAGCGGGGAAGCCGAGCACCTGAACGGCTGTCGACACGGGCTGGTTGCGCAGCGCGCCGAGGCCCTTGCCCATCTGGCCGAACGTCACGCAACCGGACAACGCGCACATGAGCGCGCACACTCCCGCGATTCGTTTCATCTGTTCCCCCGTTTCGTTGTTGTGGGTGGGCGCATTCTAGCGCGCGGCGGGTCCGTCGACGAGGCGCGCTTCAGTTGTGTCAAGCATCGCTGTACACGTCGTACAGGGTTGCCTAACGCATTGATTTTGTTGCATTTTTGATTGTGTCTGCTCTATACTGAGCCCGTCGACGTACACAACGTTGACCGGGTTTGACAGCCCGAATGCATGCGGCAGACAACCGCCGCGATGGCGGTTTTTCTTCGTTTGAGAACGCGCATCTTCTATGGGTGGCGCGAGTGGAGAGGCTTCGGCCTGCCGGGTTCCGTATGCCCCGGTCTGTCAACTTCGCTCGTTGCCGCCCACCCCGTTTGACAGCGGGGCGGTGCGATCACATACGGAGCCACCATGAACGCCAACGTTCAATCTCTTGCTTTCCCTATCGGTAGTATTCCTGATCAAGTGGCGGTGTCGTCACGCGATATCGCGACCATCTATGCCCTGCAGGGCGAACTCCGTACGTGCATCTTTGCCCTTCGTGGTGCTCTCGAGCGGCAGATCCAGCTCGATACGATCCCCGGTGCCGAGTGGTTTTGGCAACGAGCGGAGGCTGCGACTGACGAACTCGACGCCGCGATCAACAAGGCTATCGGGTGGGATTGAATGCGGCGCGTCTCGCCGGACAGGGTGGGGCGCTGTTTGTGGTGGTCGACATCGAAGGAGGGCGCATGCCCTACGTATCGAAGACGTCAAACGCTGGAACACGTGTGGCGATCAGGAGCACCGACATGCACGCACCCCAAACCGCGCCCGTGAAGCTGTACCGCGTCGCCGAAGTGTCGAAGATGCTCGGCGTCTGCCGGGCGACCGTCTACAATCTTGTGCGCGACGGCAAGCTCACGCTCGTCAAGATTGGCAAGCGTTCGAGCGGCATCACGGCCGCCAGTGTCGAGGCGCTCGTATCCGGTGCGTCGGAGGGGAAGCCCTGAACAGCGAAGATCGCGGCCTGTTGACGCACGCGCGGCGGGGGACCAAACCGTGCGGGTAGGGCGTCAGTTTGCCGCCGCGGCGCGCAGCGAGGATGCGGGCTGTACCGCACTTTCTCAGGAACAGCTCGAAGCCGTCGCCGCGCGAAAGGTGAGGGCCCGACCGGCCGAACTCGACGAGAAGTACCGAGCGGCCTACGCGGAGGATGACGAGATGCGGCGGGAGATCCGGCAGGATGCCCGTGACGCGGTCAACCGGCTGCGCGGTTGACGTGCAATACGCGTTTCACTGGCTGCTCGCCTTCTTGAAATCAAGAAACGGCGCGAGGGCCGACTCTAGCCGTAGCAGCCCTTCTGTGCCACCAATCCACAGGTAGTCATTCTGTTGAACCGTGAAGAGCTTGTGAAATTCGGCCGGGTCACTGAAACGTAGAGCTTGACCGCCTTCCCGGAAGCCCATGATGCGTGCAGCTCGGGTGTGCATTTCCTCCAAGATGCTTACGATCTCGTTGTCGCGACCAAACAAAAATCGCGATTCACGAACAGCCTTGATGAACGCCCGATGCGCCTCTTGATGCGGCGGGAGGTTGTTGTCGTCGTAGCGCGGCAAGACGTGATAGAAATCGATCGCTGCTGTATAGACGCCAAACCGGCGGTCATAAAGGTCGAGGCGCAGCTTCTCGCGATTCGTCCGGTATTGCTGGTACGCGACCCAGGCCACGTATGCGCTGATCAACGCCGCGGGGGCGGTACTGATCAGTGAAGCGTTGGCAAGGCATGCCATTTCGACGGTCTCACTAGCGGTAACCGATTGGGTAGCTAGATGGGTGGTCAGCTACCGAATCACGAGGTTATTTTTGAGTAACGTACTGATTTATAACAGAAAAAATAATTACATCAGCACGATATCGTACTGCTCCTGGCTCAGGTTCGACTCGACCTGCAGCGACACCGGCTTGCCGATGAAGTCGATCAACATCGCGAGATGCTGCGATTCCTCGTCGAGGAACAGATCGATCACCTGTTGCGCGGCGATTACGCGGAATTCGCGCGGGTTGAACTGCCGCGACTCGCGCAGGATCTCGCGCAGGATGTCGTAGCACACGGTGCGCGATGTCTTCACCTGGCCCTTGCCCTGGCAGGTCGGGCACGGCTCGCACAGCACATGCGCGAGCGATTCGCGCGTGCGCTTGCGCGTCATCTCGACGAGCCCGAGCTGCGAGAAGCCGTTGACCGTCACGCGCGTGCGGTCGCGCGACAGCGCCTTCTTCAGCTCGGACAGCACCGCGTCGCGATGCTCGGCGTTCTCCATGTCGATGAAGTCGATGATGATGATCCCGCCGAGGTTGCGCAGCCGCAGCTGCCGCGCGATCGTATGCGCGGCTTCGAGGTTGGTCTTGAAGATCGTGTCGTCGAAGTTGCGTGCGCCGACGTAGCCGCCGGTGTTCACGTCGATCGTCGTCATCGCCTCGGTCTGGTCGATCATCAGGTAACCGCCCGACTTCAGGTCGACGCGGCGCGACAGCGCGCGCTGGATCTCCGTCTCGATGTTGTACAGGTCGAACAGCGGCCGCTCGCCCGTGTAGTGGTGCAGCTTCGGGCTCACGGCGGGCGTGAACTCGCCCGCGAATTCCGAGAGGCGCTGGTACGTCTCGCGCGAATCGACCTGGATGCGCGTCGTGTCGTCGTTCGCGAAATCGCGCAGCACGCGCTGCGCGAGATCGAGATCCTGGTACAGCAGGCTCGTCGCCGGCAGCCGCTGTGCCTGGGCGACGATCGTCGCCCACGTCTTGCGCAGGTACGTGACGTCGCCGGCGAGTTCGTCGGAGGTCGCATCTTCGGCGATCGTGCGCACGATGTAGCCGCCTTTCTCGTCCGCCGGGATCACGGCCGTCAGGCGCGCGCGCACGGCCTCGCGTTCGGCCTCGCTCTCGATCTTCTGCGAGATGCCGATATGCGGCTCCTGCGGCAGGTAGACGAGCGTGCGGCCCGCGATGCTGACCTGCGTCGACAGGCGCGCGCCCTTCGTGCCGATCGGGTCCTTGATCACCTGGACCATCAGCGTCTGGCCTTCGAACACGATCTTCTCGATCGGCTGGTGCGGCGTGCCCGACTGCGGCTCGCCTGCGAGGCGCGGATGCCAGATGTCGGCGACGTGCAGGAATGCCGCGCGTTCGAGACCGATGTCGATGAACGCCGACTGCATGCCGGGCAGCACGCGCACGACCTTGCCGAGATAGATGTTGCCGACGCGCCCGCGCGACAGCGTGCGCTCGACGTGAAGCTCCTGCACCGCGCCTTGCTGGACGAGTGCAACCCGCGTTTCCTGCGGCGTGAGGTTAATCAGGATTTCTTCGTTCATGGTGCGGTTCAGAAGGCGACGCGCGCGGCACGTAGCAGCGCGGCAGTCTCAAAAAGGGGCAGACCCATGATACCTGAATGGGAACCGTCGATTCGCTCGATGAATTCGGCCGCGCGCCCCTGGATCGCGTACGCGCCGGCCTTGCCGAACGGCTCGCCCGATTCGACATAGCGCGCGTACGCGTCGCGCGACGCGGGCGCGAAGCGCACCGACGAACGCGACAGCGCGGGCGGCAGCAGTTCGCCGTCGGCATCGATCACGGCGACGGCGGTTAGTACCGCGTGCTCGCGGCCCGCGAGGCGCGTCAGCATCGAGAGCGCGTCGTCGGCGTTGGCCGGCTTGCCGAGGATCGCGCCGTCGATCGTGACGGTCGTATCGGCAACGAGCACCGGCGAGGCCGGCTTGCCGCTCGCGACGAGACGCGCCCGGGCAGCCTCCGCCTTGGCGATGGTCACGCGCCGCACGTACGCATCGGCGGCTTCGCCGGGCAGCTCGGCCTCGAGCGCCTCGGCATCCTCGTCGGGGCGCGGCAGCAGCAGCTCGAAGCGTACGCCGATCTGCTGCAGCAGCTCCTGGCGGCGCGGGCTTTGCGAAGCGAGGTAAAGAGTCGGGAAAAGCGCGGGGGGCGTGCTGGACGGCATGGTGTCGTTATCTCGGTGTGCGCGCGTGGCGCGCGTCTCGAGGACGACACGTCATGCGCGGTGGTAGGGGTGATTCTGCGTGATGCTCCACGCCCGGTAAAGCTGTTCGGCGAGCAGCACGCGCACCATCCCGTGCGGCAACGTCATGCTCGAGATGCGCAGCAGCGTGTCGGCACGCGCTTTCAGTTCCGGATCGAGCCCGTCGGCACCGCCGATCACGAACGCGACGTCGCGACCGTCCTGCTGCCAGCCGGGCAGCGCCTGGGCGAGCTGCATCGTGGTCCAGTCGCGGCCGCGCTCGTCGAGCGCGACGAGGCGCGCGCCCTTCGGCAACGCGGCCTCGATCTTCTGCCGCTCGGCCGCCATCACGCTTTCCGCGCTACGGCCGCCCGAACGCAGTTCGGGCTTGATCTCGCGCAACTCGATGCGCAGCTCGGGCGGCATCCGCTTCGTGTATTCGTCGAAGCCGGATGCGATCCAGCCCGGCATCTTGTGACCGACCGCAAGGATGAAAAGCTTCATCGGGAGATGCGTAACGACTCGAAGCTCAACGGCGGCGGGCGGCCGTCTTGCGTGCCGGGCGTGCGGGCGCGGCTTCCTCTTCTTCGTCGTCGCCTTCGCTGGCCTGGGCGAAGCCGTTGCCCTTGCCGCCGCCGAGCTTCATCCGCACGGGCTTGTCGCCCCAGATTTCCTCGAGGTTGTAGTACTGGCGCAGGGCCGGTTGCAGGATGTGCACGACCGCGTCGCCGCAGTCGACCAGCACCCATTCGCCGGTGTCTTCGCCTTCGGAGCTGACGATGTCGCCGCCGGCTTCCTTGACCTTGTCACGCACGCTCGACGCGAGTGCCTTGGTCTGGCGGTTGGAGGTGCCCGAAGCGACGACCACGCGGTCGAACAGTTCGGTCAGGTGGCTGGTGTTGAACACCTTGATGTCTTGCGCCTTGACGTCTTCGAGGGCGTCGACGATCACGCGCTGCAGTTTGCGAATATCCATGGATTCAGGAATGGTAGAGGCGATGTTGAAGAATATAGGCCCATACGGCGGCCGGCACATGCTCGGCCGATGCGTCGGGCATTTGCGCATGGCGCGCGATGCATTCGCGCAGGTGGGCGCGGATGTCGGTCGCGGCAATGTCGAACGAAAGGGTCGTATCGATCAGCAG
Organism: Burkholderia lata; assembly: GCF_000012945.1. Classification (NCBI taxonomy): domain Bacteria; kingdom Pseudomonadati; phylum Pseudomonadota; class Betaproteobacteria; order Burkholderiales; family Burkholderiaceae; genus Burkholderia; species Burkholderia lata. The sequence goes on along the minus strand of NC_007510.1, from coordinate 2,724,485 downwards.
GTGGCCTGCCGACGTGGCCTTCAGCACGTCGGCGCCGGCCTGCCGCGCGGTGATTTCCTGCGCGACGTCCGGCGGCGCCGCGCCGAGGTCGAACCCCGGGCGCGTCGACACGCAGATGTGCGCGTAGTCGAACAGCTTGCGCCAGTCGCGCCACGTGTCGAGGCGCACGAGCTGGTCGGCGCCGATCAGCAGCGACAGCGACGCGTCCGGGCCGATCCGCTCGCGCCAGCGCGCGAGCGTCTCGACCGTGTAGGTCGGCCCGACGTGCTCGATCTCGTCGGTGGCGACGGTCACGGTCACGCCCGGCATGGACAGCGAGCCCGCGGCCGCGCGCGTCATCGCGAGCCGATGCTCGGCAGCCGACACGTCGCGCTTCTGGTACGGCTGCCCGGCGGGCAGCAGCACGAGTTCGGTCAGGCCGAGCAGCTCGGCGAACCGGCGCGCGAGCGCGAGATGGCCGTCGTGGATCGGGTCGAAAGTGCCGCCCAGCAAGCCGATACGACGCGGCAGCGGGGTGGGGCAGGCGGTGGTGTCCAGAAACGCGTCCTTTTCTTGAAGCAGGGGTCAGATCCAGTCGCGCGGCACGATGAAGTCGCTGTACAGGCGCGCTTCCGGCGAACCCGGTTCGGGTTGCCAGTTATAGCGCCAGTTCGCGACCGGCGGCATCGACATCAGGATCGACTCGGTCCGGCCACCGCTTTGCAGGCCGAACAGCGTGCCGCGGTCGAACACGAGGTTGAATTCGACGTAGCGGCCGCGGCGGTACGCCTGGAAGTCGCGCTCGCGCTCGCCGTACGGCAGCTCGGCGCGGCGTTCGACGATCGGCAGGTAGGCCTGCAGGAACGCGTCGCCGACACTTTGCATCATGTCAAACGAGCGTTCGAAACCGGGCTCCGAAAAATCGTCGAAGAAGATCCCGCCGATGCCGCGCATCTCGTTGCGGTGCTTCAGGAAGAAATACTCGTCGCACCATTTCTTGAAGCGCGGGTAGAGCTCGACGCCGAACGGGTCGAGCGCATCCTTGCAGGTCTGGTGGAAATGCCGGGCATCGTCCTCGAAACCGTAAACCGGTGTCAGATCCATGCCGCCGCCGAACCAGAACACGGGCTCCTCGCCCGGTTTCGTCGCGATCAGCATCCGCACGTTCATGTGCACGGTCGGGCAGTACGGATTGCGCGGGTGCAGCACCAGCGACACGCCGAGCGCCTCGAAGCCGCGGCCGGCAAGCTGCGGGCGCGCCGCGCTCGCCGACGGCGGCAGCGCATCGCCCGCGACGTCGGAAAAGCCGATCCCCGCGCGTTCGAACACGCGGCCGCCTTCGAGAATCCGCGTGCAGCCGCCGCCGCGCAGGCGTTCGGCCGGCCCGCGCTGCCATGCGTCGGTCGCGAGCGGCGTGCCGTCGAGCGCGCCGAGCGCGTCGGCGATGCGTGTCTGCAGGTCCTGGAGGTACGTGCGCACGCGCGCTACGTCGTAGGTCGAATCGGTCATGTCTGGACTGGGTGCCCTCGCCCGAAGCGGGGGCCGTAAAAAAGGCTTCTGCCGGGCATTCTAACGAACCCCGGCAGAGGGGCCGCCGCCGCACGAAGGCGGGGCGGCAATTCCAACGTCACGCGCTCTTGCGGTTGAGCGCGCGGAAGCCGATGTCGCGGCGGTACTGCATGCCTTCGAAATTGATCTGGTTGATCGTCTCGTACGCATGCTGCTGCGCTTCGCGGACCGAATCGGCGAGGCCGACCACACACAGCACGCGGCCGCCGGACGTCGTCAGCTTGTCGCCGTCGAGCGTCGTGCCCGCATGGAACGTGACCGTCTGCTCGGTCTCGGCCGGGATCCCGTTGATGCGGTCGCCCTTGCGCGGCGCATCCGGATAACCGTGCGCGGCCAGCACGACGCCCAGCGCGGTGCGGCGGTCCCAGTCGAGCTCGACCGTGTCGAGCGTGCCCGCGATCGCCTGCTCGACGACCTTCGAGAAATCGCTCTTCAGGCGCGCCATGATCGGCTGCGTTTCCGGGTCGCCCATCCGGCAGTTGAACTCGAGCGTGCGCGGATTGCCTTCCTTGTCGATCATCAGGCCCGCGTACAGGAAGCCCGTGAAGCGGATGCCGTCCTTCTCCATCCCGCGCACGGTCGGCATGATGATCTCGCGCATCACGCGTGCATGCATCTGCGGCGTGACGATCGGCGCGGGCGAATACGCGCCCATGCCGCCGGTGTTCGGGCCGCGGTCCTCGTCGAGCAGGCGCTTGTGGTCCTGGCTGGAAGCCAGCGCCAGCGCGTGCTTGCCGTCGACCATCACGATGAAGCTCGCTTCCTCGCCATCGAGGAATTCCTCGATCACGACGCGCGCGCCGGCATCGCCGAGCTTGTTGCCCGACAGCATCATGTCGACGGCTTCGTGTGCTTCTTCCAGCGTCATCGCGACGACGACACCCTTGCCGGCCGCGAGGCCGTCCGCCTTCACGACGATCGGCGCACCCTTCGCGTCGATGTACGCGTGCGCGGCGGCCACGTCGGAGAACGTTTCGTACTCGGCGGTCGGGATGCCGTGGCGCTTCATGAACGCCTTCGCGAAATCCTTCGAGCTCTCGAGCTGCGCGGCTTCGCGGGTCGGGCCGAAGACCTTCAGGCCGCGTGCGCGGAACAGGTTGACGATGCCGGCCGCGAGCGGTGCTTCCGGCCCGACGAGCGTGAACGCGACGCCTTCGCGTTCCGCGAAATCGGCGAGTTCGTCGAGCGCCGTGATGTCGACGTTCTTCAGGCGCTCGTCCTGCGCCGTGCCGCCATTGCCGGGCGCGACGTAGACCATCTGGACGCGCGGCGACTGCGCGAGCTTCCACGCCAGCGCATGTTCGCGGCCGCCGGAACCGACGACGAGTAGTTTCATGGGATTCCCCGCAGACTAGAAAACAGGGCGGCCGGCACGCTCAGGCGCGCCGGCCGCGGATTCGGTCGGGCCGCCGCCGCGACAGGAGCACGGCGGCCGGCACGTCATTCCTCGACGATGACGGCGTTCGTATACACGTCCTGCACGTCGTCGAGGTTCTCGAGCGCGTCCAGGAGCTTCTGCATCTTCGCCGCGTCGTCGCCGGTGAATTCGACTTCGTTCTGCGGCTTCATCGTCACTTCGGCGAGTTCGGCCTTGAAGCCGCCGGCTTCGAGCGCGTCCTTCACCGCCGAGAATGCCTGCCAGTCGCACAGCACTTCGATCGAACCGTCGTCGTTCGTGTTCACGTCGTTCGCGCCGGCTTCGAGCGCGGCTTCCATCAGCGCGTCTTCCGACGTGCCCGGGGCAAACAGGAACTGGCCGACGTGATCGAACATGAACGCGACCGAGCCGTCGGTGCCCATGTTGCCGCCGAACTTCGAGAACGCATGGCGGACTTCCGCGACCGTGCGGGTGCGGTTGTCGGTCAGCGTGTCGACGATGATCGCCGCGCCGCTGATGCCGTAGCCTTCGTAGCGGATTTCCTCGTAGTTCGCGCCATCCGCGCCGCCGACGCCGCGATCGATCGCGCGCTTGACGTTGTCCTTCGGCATGTTCGCGTCGGCCGCCTTGTCGACCGCGAGACGCAGGCGCGGGTTCGAGTTGACATCGCCGCCGCCGAGGCGCGCCGCGACCTGGATTTCCTTGATCAGGCGAGTCCAGATCTTGCCGCGCTTCGCGTCGGCCGCTGCCTTCTTATGCTTGATGTTGGCCCATTTCGAATGACCAGCCATACCTTTCTCCGTGCCCGGGCGCGCTGCGCGGGCGATTGTTTCAATGTGTCGTTGAATCGGCGGCCGTTTCGGCGGGCATGAAGCCGCGGGGCCGCGCGTGTCGAGTGGATCGAGATTTTATCACGCGGCGACCGCCGGATCGGGGCCGCCGCGCATGGCCGAACGGCCAGGCAGGCCGCCGCGAGCCGGGCCGCGCGCCGCGCGGCCGTCCAGATGCTCAGTTCTTGGTGCCGAACAGGCGGTCGCCCGCGTCGCCGAGGCCCGGCACGATGTACGCGTGCTCGTTCAGGTGCGAATCGAGCGACGCGACGAACAGCTTCACGTCCGGGTGCGCGTCCTGGAACACCTGCACGCCTTCCGGCGCGGCGACCAGCGCGACGAACATGATGTTCGCGGCCGGCACGTTGCGGCGCTTCAGCACGTCGACCGCGTGCACGGCCGAGTAGCCGGTCGCGACCATCGGGTCGCACAGGATGAAGATGCGGTCTTCCAGGTCCGGCAGGCGCACCAGGTATTCGACCGGGCGGTGGTCGTCGGCGCGGTACACGCCGATGTGGCCGACGCGCGCGGACGGAACCAGGTCGAGCAGGCCGTCCGACATCCCGATGCCTGCGCGCAGCACCGGCACGATCGCCAGTTTCTTGCCCGCGATCACCGGCGCGTCGACCTCGACGAGCGGGGTTTCGACCCGCTTGGTCGTGATCGGTAGGTTGCGGGTGATCTCGTAACCCATCAGCAGCGTGATTTCGCGCAGCAGCTCTCGGAACGTGCGCGTGGACGTGTCCTTGTCGCGCATGTGCGTGAGCTTGTGCTGGATCAGCGGGTGATCGGTGATGAAGAGATTCGGGAAACGGCTGTCCTGTTTCATGACGGGGGCGCCTTGGCGGCAAAAGAGGATCGGGGGCGGGGGCGGGCGCAAGCCGGCCGCGCGCTTATGTCCGCAATTTTACCAAGGCGCGCCGCGTGATCCGGATAATATCGACGTCTTACGACAATCCGCGTGCCCGCGCCCGCCCGATTGCCCGCCTGACCCGCCCGGGGTCCATGCGCCGGCGCGACGGGGCCGGGCCGGCACGTGTCGCCACCAAGGAATCGACGATGGATCTCGGCATCGAAGGAAAGACCGCGCTCGTGTGCGCGGCCAGCAAGGGGCTCGGTCGCGGCTGCGCGGAAGCGCTGGCCGCCGAGGGCGTGAACCTCGTGATCGTCGCGCGCACGCGCGACACGCTGGAGGAAACCGCGGAGGAGATCCGCGCCGGCGCGAACGTGTCGGTGACCGCGGTCGCCTGCGACATCACGACGCCGGACGGGCGCGCGGCCGCGCTCGCCGCATGCCCGCAGCCGGACATTCTCGTGACGAATGCCGGCGGCCCGCCGCCCGGCGATTTCCGCGATTTCTCGCACGACGACTGGATCCGCGCGCTCGAGTCGAACATGCTGACGCCGATCGAGCTGATCCGCGCGACCCTCGACGGGATGATCGCGCGCGGCTTCGGCCGGATCGTCAACATCACGAGCTCGGCCGTGAAGGCGCCGATCGACGTGCTCGCGCTGTCGAACGGCGCGCGCTCGGGGCTGACCGGCTTCGTCGCGGGGCTGTCGCGCAAGGTCGCGGGGCAGGGCGTGACGATCAACAACCTGCTGCCGGGCCTGTTCGATACCGACCGGATCGCGACCACGCTCGCCGCGTCGGCGAAGGCGCAGGGCGTGAGCGTCGACGAGATGCGCGCGCGGCGCACGAAGGACATCCCGGCCGGCCGCCTCGGCACGCGCGAAGAGTTCGGCGCGGCGTGCGCGTTCCTGTGCAGCGTGCACGCCGGCTACATCACCGGGCAGAACTGGCTGCTCGACGGCGGCTCGTATCCGGGCACGTTCTGACGCGCGCACCGCCTTTCACGACAACAACCTGAAACGAAGGATCTGGAGATGAGCAAACCCCGCATCGCATTGATTGCGCACGACGCGAAGAAGGACGAGATCGTCGCGCTCGCGGGCGAATTCCGCGCGACGCTCGCGCAATGCCGGCTGGTGGCGACCGGCACGACGGGCGGCCGCATCGCGGACGCGCACGGGCTCGAAGTCGAGCGCAAGCTGTCGGGGCCGCTCGGCGGCGATCTGCAGATCGGTGCGGAACTGGCCGACGGCCGCATCGACATCGTCGTGTTCCTGCGCGACCCGATGACCGCACAGCCGCACGACCCCGACATCACCGCGCTCGTGCGCGCATGCGACGTGCACGACGTGCCGGTCGCGACCAACGTCGCCACCGCGCGGATGCTGCTCGACGATCTGGCGCGCAACATGCAGGACGTTTGCTAGGCGCTGCCCGCGGCTGATTGCCCCTGCTGGCGGCAGGGCCATGCACGGATGGCCGCGGCGCGCGAGAATCGTGCGTCGCGCCGCGCGCCGGCCGCCCGGTTCCCTGATGAATCGGCCGGCTCCGCGTATCGGCGACCCGGATTTTTCCCTGACCGAATCAGAAACGAGGAGCGAAACGATGCCGAAAGCAATCCGATACGACCAGCCGGGCGGCCCGGACGTGATGAAGTGGGTCGATGTCGAGGTCGGCGAACCGAAGGCGGGTGAAGTCCGTATCCGGCAGCACGCGGTCGGCCTCAACTACATCGACGTCTATTTCCGCACCGGCCTGTACCCGCAAGCGTTGCCCGGCGGGCTCGGGATGGAGGCGGCGGGCGAGGTGACGGCCGTCGGCGAAGGCGTGACCACGCTCAAGGCGGGCGACCGCGTCGCGTACGTCGGGCAGCCGCCGGGCGCCTACGCGCAGGAGCGCGTGATGCCGGCCGACCGGCTCGTGAAACTGCCCGACGGCATCAGCTACGACGACGCGGCGTCGGTGATGCTGCAGGGCCTGACCGCGCACTACCTGCTGCGCCGCACGTATCCGGTGAAGGCCGGCGACACGATCCTGATCCACGCGGCGGCCGGCGGCGTCGGCCTGCTTGTATGCCAGTGGGCGAAGGCGCTCGGCGCGACCGTGATCGGCACGGTCGGCTCCGACGAGAAAGCCGCGCTCGCGAAGGCGCACGGCTGCGACCATCCGATCGTCTACACGCGCGAGAACTTCACGCAGCGCGTGAAGGAGATCACGAACGGCGCGGGCGTACCGGTCGTCTACGACTCGATCGGCAAGGACACCTACATCGGCTCGCTCGACAGCCTCGCGCCGCTCGGGCTGTTCGTCAGCTTCGGCAATGCGTCGGGCCCGCTGCCGCTGATCGACTCGAAGGAATTCTCGTCGCGCGGCTCGCTGTTCTTTACGCGACCCACGCTGTTCTCGTACATCGCGAAGCGCGCCGATCTCGAATCCGCTGCCGCCGAGCTGTTCGACGTGTTGCTGTCGGGCAAGGTGAAGACGAGCATCAACCAGCGCTATCCGCTCGCGGAAGTCGCCCGCGCGCATGAAGATCTCGAAGCGCGCAAGACCACCGGCTCGACGATCCTCGTTCCCTGACCTGCCTCCTCGTCGTGCCGGCGCCATGCTGGCACGCGCTTTTCCGGACGGCGCCACCGCGCCGTCCGTCCCGCCCTCCGGTTTCTGCCGTCCTCTCCCGAATTCCGCGTTTACGCGTTTTTTATACGCGCCCCGATACCTTTGACCCGTCCTTTACGTGCGTTCCCATAAGGTTCTAGTCGTCTGATTTCGACGATGGAGAACAGAAAAATGGATGGGGTATTTATCGGCGCACTGGTGCTCTTCACCGCGCTGATCCTCGGTTTGGTTGCCGGTTGCGACAAGCTGGTGCAATACGGTCGCGGGGGGCGAGCATGACCTGGATGCTTTGGCTGGCGGGCGCCTCGACGGCGCTGCTGTTTGCGTATCTCGTCTTTGCGCTGCTGCGCGCGGAGGACATCGAATGAACGCGAACAATCTCTTTCAGACGGGGCTTTTCATCGTCGTGCTGCTGGCGGCGGCCGTTCCGGTCGCGCGCTACCTGTCGGCGGTGATGGACGGCAGCTCGCGTGTCGTGCGCGTGTTCGGGCCGCTCGAGCGCGCGCTGTACCGCATCGCCGGCGTCGACGCCGGCAGCGAAATGAACTGGAAGCAGTACGCGGTCGCGACGATCGCGTTCAACGCGCTCGGCGCGCTGTTCCTCTACGGCCTGCTGCGCCTGCAGGGCTTCCTGCCCGGCAACCCGCAGCAGTTCGGCGCGATGACGGTCGATGGCGCGTTCAACACGGCCGTCAGCTTCGTCACCAACACGAACTGGCAGGACTACACGCCCGAACAGACCGTCAGCTACCTGGCGCAGATGCTCGGCTTCACCGTGCAGAACTTCCTGTCGGCCGCGACCGGTATCGTCGTCGTGATCGCGCTGATCCGCGGTTTCGCACGTCACACCGCGCAGACGATCGGCAACTTCTGGGTCGACCTCACGCGCGTGACGATGTACGTGCTCGTGCCGATGGCCGCGATCATCGCCGCGCTGCTGATGAGCCAGGGCGTGATCCAGAACATGAAGGCGTACGAGGACGTGCCGGTGCTGCAGACGAGCACCTATGCGGCGCCGAAGCTGGACGCGCAGGGCAATCCAGTGAAGGACGACAAGGGCAACCCGGTGACGGTGCCGACCCAGCTCACGAAGCAGACGCTTGCAATGGGCCCGGTCGCGTCGCAGGAAGCGATCAAGATGCTCGGCACCAACGGTGGCGGCTTCTTCAACGCGAACTCCGCGCACCCGTACGAGAACCCGACGCCGTTCGCGAACTTCCTGCAAATCTTCTCGATCCTGATCATCCCGGCCGCGCTGTGTCTCGTGTTCGGCCGCGTGATCGGCGATCGCCGGCAGGGTATCGCCGTGCTCGCGGCGATGACGGTGGCATTCGTGATCGCGATCGGCGTCGAAGTGAGCGCCGAGCAGGGCGGCAACCCGACGCTTACCGCGCTGCACGTCGACCAGTCGACGAACGCGCTGCAGCCCGGCGGCAACATGGAAGGCAAGGAAACGCGCTTCGGCATCGCGCAGACCGGCATCTTCACGGTCGCGACGACGGCCGCGTCGTGCGGCGCGGTCGACACGATGCACGACTCGCTGACGCCGCTCGGCGGCCTCGTGCCGATGCTGCTGATGCAGCTGGGCGAAGTGATCTACGGCGGGGTCGGCTCGGGTCTCTACGGGATGCTCGTGTTCGCGCTGCTCGCGGTGTTCGTCGCCGGCCTGATGATCGGCCGCACGCCGGAATACGTCGGCAAGAAGATCGAAGCGTACGAGATGAAGATGGTGTCGATCGTCGTGCTGCTCACGCCGCTGCTGGTGCTGGTCGGCACGTCGATCGCCGTGCTCGCCGATGCGGGCAAGGCCGGCATCGCGAACCCTGGGCCGCATGGCTTCTCGGAAATCCTGTACGCGTTCAGCTCGGCCGCCAACAACAACGGCAGCGCGTTCGCGGGCCTGACGGTCGGTACGCCGTTCTACAACTGGATGACCGCGATCGCGATGTGGTTCGGCCGCTTCGGCACGATCGTGCCGGTGCTGGCGATCGCCGGCTCGCTGGCCGCGAAGAAGCGCATCGCGGTGACGAGCGGCACGCTGCCGACGCACGGTCCGCTGTTCGTCGTGCTGCTGCTCGGCACCGTGCTGCTGGTGGGCGCGCTGACCTACGTGCCGGCGCTTGCGCTCGGCCCGGGCGTCGAGCACCTGATGATGTGGCTGGGCGCGTGATGCGCGCCCGCATGGCGACACCTTGAAAAGACTCAAGAGATTGAAGAGATCGCAATGACTCAACATTCCGCAACACGGTCCATGTTCGATCCGGCGCTGCTGCGCCCGGCGATCGTGGACTCGTTCAAGAAACTCACGCCGCGCACGCAGTTCCGCAATCCGGTGATGTTCTGCGTGTACGTCGGCAGCATCCTGACCACGATCCTGTGGATCGCGGCGCTCGCCGGCCAGGCCGAGGCGCCCGCGGGCTTCATCCTCGCGATCGCGCTGTGGCTGTGGTTCACCGTCCTGTTCGCGAACTTCGCCGAAGCGCTCGCCGAAGGGCGCTCGAAGGCGCAGGCGGCCTCGCTGCGCAGCGCGAAGAAAGACGTGATGGCGAAGAAGCTCAACGAGCCGCATCCGAAGTCGCCGATCCGCATCACGACCGCGACCGAGCTGCGCAAGGGCGACGTCGTGCTGGTCGAGGCCGGCGACGTGATCCCGGCCGACGGCGAGGTGGTCGACGGTGTCGCATCCGTCGACGAATCGGCAATCACCGGCGAATCCGCGCCGGTGATCCGCGAATCGGGCGGCGACTTCTCGTCGGTCACGGGCGGCACGCGCGTGCTGTCGGACTGGATCGTCGTCAAGGTCACCGCGAACCCGGGCGAGGCGTTCCTCGACCGGATGATCGCGATGGTCGAAGGCGCGAAGCGCAAGAAGACGCCGAACGAGATCGCGCTGACGATCCTGCTCGTCGCGCTGACGATCGTGATGCTGCTCGCGACCGCGACGCTGCTGCCGTTCTCGATGTTCTCGGTGGAAGCGATGAAGGCCGGCCACGTGGTGACGATCACCGCTTTGGTTGCGCTGCTCGTGTGCCTGATCCCGACGACGATCGGCGGTCTCTTGTCCGCAATCGGCGTGGCCGGGATGAGCCGGATGATGCAGGCGAACGTGATCGCGACGTCGGGCCGCGCAGTGGAAGCGGCCGGCGACGTCGACGTGCTGCTGCTCGACAAGACCGGCACGATCACGCTCGGTAACCGCCAGGCATCGACGTTCGTGCCCGCGCCGGGCGTGACCGAGGAAGCGCTGGCCGATGCCGCGCAACTGTCGTCGCTCGCCGACGAAACGCCGGAAGGCCGCAGCATCGTCGTGCTCGCGAAGGAGCGCTTCAACATTCGCCAGCGCGACATGGGGCAACTGCACGCGACGTTCATCGGCTTCTCCGCGCAGACGCGGATGAGCGGCGTCGACCTGCCCGGCCGCGAGATCCGCAAGGGCGCGGCCGACGCGATCCGCAACTACGTCGAATCGCACGGCAGCCGCTTCCCGGAAGAGGTGCGCCGCGCGGTCGATGAAGTCGCGCGCCGCGGCAGCACGCCGCTCGTCGTGGCCGACCTGCATGAAGGCGCGGCGCGCGTACTCGGCGTGATCGAGCTGAAGGACATCGTGAAGGGCGGCATCAAGGAGCGCTTCGCGGAGCTGCGCAAGATGGGCATCAAGACCGTGATGGTGACGGGCGACAACCGGCTGACGGCTGCGGCGATCGCGGCGGAAGCGGGCGTCGACGATTTCCTCGCGGAAGCGACGCCGGAAACCAAGCTCGCGACGATCCGCGAACACCAGGCAGCAGGCCGCCTCGTCGCGATGACCGGCGACGGCACCAACGACGCACCGGCACTCGCGCAGGCCGACGTCGCCGTGGCGATGAACACCGGCACGCAGGCGGCGAAGGAAGCCGGCAACATGGTCGACCTCGACTCGAACCCGACGAAGCTGATCGAGATCGTCGAGATCGGCAAGCAGATGCTGATGACGCGCGGTTCGCTGACGACGTTCTCGATCGCGAACGACATCGCGAAGTATTTCGCGATCATCCCGGCCGCGTTCGTCACGACGTACCCGCAGCTGCGCGTGCTCGACATCATGCACCTGACGTCGCCGGCGTCCGCGATCCTGTCGGCGGTGATCTTCAACGCGCTGATCATCGTCGCGCTGATTCCGCTGGCACTGAAGGGCGTCACGTACCGGCCGCTCGGCGCCGCTTCGCTCCTGCGCCGCAACCTGCTGGTGTACGGCCTCGGCGGCGTGCTGCTGCCGTTCCCGTTCATCAAGCTGATCGACATGACGCTCGCTGCACTCGGCTGGGCGTGAGCCGGCCGTATTTGAAGGAAACATCATGAAAACGTTGATTCGTCCGCTCGTCGTGATCTTTGTCGTGCTGACCGCGGTGACGGGGCTCGCTTACCCGGCCGTGATGACCGTGTTCGGCCAGGCCGTGTTCCCGTCGCAGGCGAACGGCAGCCTGATCGAGAAGGACGGCAAGGCAGTCGGCTCCGCGCTGATCGGCCAGCAGTTCGATGCGCCGAAGTACTTCTGGGGCCGCCTGTCGGCCACGTCGCCGATGCCGTACAACGCGACCGGTTCCGGCGGCTCGAACCTCGGCCCGCTGAACCCGTCGCTCGCCGACCAGGTGAAGGGGCGCATCGCCGCGCTGCGCGACGCGGGCACCGACATGTCGAAGCCGGTGCCGGTCGACCTCGTGACGGCGTCGGCGAGCGGCCTCGATCCGGAGATCACGCCGGCCGCCGCCGCGTACCAGGTCGAGCGCGTCGCGAAGGCGCGCAACCTGGCGCCCGATGCGGTCGCGCAGCTCGTCGCCGCGAACACGAAGGGCCGCCAGTTCGGCGTGCTCGGCGAACCGCGCGTGAACGTGCTGAAGCTGAACCTCGCGCTCGACGCGGCGCAGGCCGCGCACTGAGCGCGCGTCCGGCTTCGGCGACAACCGGCGTCCGGCGCGGCTCGATCCGCGCCGGACGCGCTTTTTCCCGACGGCGCATGCGCCGTCTTTGCCTTTTGCGGCGATTTGGAACAACAATGCTCGTACTCGCGCGCATCCAGGCGCTCCGCCTTCCTGACGCATGAACCGTCCAGATCCAGACCAACTCCTCGACAAGCTGCAGCGCGACGAAGAAAAACAGCGGCGCGGCCAGCTCAAGATCTTCTTCGGCGCATCGGCCGGTGTCGGCAAGACCTACGCGATGCTGCAGGCCGCGCGCCAGCGCCTGCAGGAGGGCGTCGACGTCGTCGTCGGTATCGTCGAGACGCACGGGCGCAGCGAAACCGCTGCGCTGCTCGACGGCCTCGACGTGTTGCCGCTCGCGCGCATCGACTATCGCGGCCGCACGCTCGCCGAATTCGACCTCGACGGCGCGCTCGCGCGCCAGCCGCAACTGATCCTCGTCGACGAACTCGCACACTCGAACGTACAGGGCGCACGGCACCTGAAGCGCTGGCAGGACGTGTACGAACTGCTCGATGCGGGCATCGACGTCTACACGACCGTCAACGTCCAGCACCTCGAAAGCCTGAACGACGTGGTCGGCGCGATCACCGGCATCCGCGTGTGGGAGACGGTGCCCGACCGCGTGTTCGACGCGGCCGACGAAGTCACGCTCGTCGACCTGCCGGCCGAGGAACTGCTCGAGCGGATGCGCGACGGCAAGGTCTATCTCGCGCAGCAGGCCGAGCGTGCGGTGCGCAACTTCTTCCGCAAGGGCAACCTGATCGCGCTGCGCGAACTGGCGCTGCGGCGCACGGCCGATCGCGTCGACGCGCAGATGCGCGAATACCGCGCCGACCGTTCGATCCAGCGCATCTGGCAGGCGCGCGAGCGGCTGCTCGTGTGCGTCGGTCCCGGCGCCGAAGCGCCGACGCTCGTGCGGGCGGCCGCGCGGCTCGCCGCGAGCCTGAAGGCCGACTGGATCGCCGTCTATGTGGAAACGCCGCGCCTGCAACGGCTGCCCGATGCGCGACGGCAACGCACGCTCGACGCGCTGAAGCTCGCGGCCGAGCTCGGCGCGGAGACGGCCACGCTCGCCGGTGGCGACGCGGTTGCCGCGCTGATCGGCTATGCGAAGGTGCGCAACGTGTCGAAGATCGTCGCGGGCGGCTCGCCGAAGGTCGGGCTCGTGCGCCGCCTCGCGCGGCCGTTCGGCGAGCAGCTTGCCGAACGCGCGGGCGACGTCGACCTGATGCTGATCCGTGCGTCCGCGAGCGACGAGGCGCGCGCCGCACCGCTCGACGCGCGTGCGCGCGACTGGCGCGATGCGTTCGCGCAGTTCGGCACGCATTGTTCGCCGCCGCGGCACTACGTGTACGCGGCCGCGATCTGCGCGGCGATCACGGTCGTCGCGAGCCTCGTGTCCGAGCGGCTCGACCTCACGAACCTCGTGATGCTGTACCTGCTCGGCGTCGTGTTCTCGGCCGTGCGGCTCGGGCGCGGCCCGGGCGTGCTGCAGTCGTTCCTGTCGGTGGCCGCGTTCGATTACTTCTTCGTGCCGCCGCGCATGTCGTTCTCGGTCAGCGACACGCAGTACCTGCTGACTTTCTTCGGGATGCTGCTGACGTCGCTCGTGATCAGCCACCTGACGTCGACGCTGACGCGCCAGGCGAGCGTCGCGCAGCGCCGCGAGCGGCGCACCGGCGCGATCTACGCGATGGCGCGCGAGCTGGGCGCGGCGCTGACCACCGAGCAGATCGTCGAGATCGGCAGCCGCCACGTGGGCGAGGTGTTCCGTGCGCGCGTCGCGTTCCTGCTGCCCGACAGCGCGGACAAGGTGCGGCAGAAGATCGAGGAGCCCGATGCGGCCGTCACGCTGACGGGCGCCGATCTCGACAGCGACGTCGGCCAGTGGGTGTACGACCAGCAGAAGCCGGCCGGCCGCGGCACCGATACGTTGCCCGCGACAGCCGCGCTGTACCTGCCGCTGAAGGCGCCGATGCGCACGCGCGGCGTGCTCGCGGTGGCGTCGCGCGAGCCGCGCGAACTCGAGGTGCCGGAACAGCAGCGGATGCTCGACGCATTCGCCGCGCAGATCGCACTCGCGCTCGAACGCGTGCACTACGTCGAGATCGCGCGCGACGCGCTCGTCAACATGGAATCCGAGCGGCTGCGCAACTCGCTGCTGTCGGCGATCTCGCACGACCTGCGCACGCCGCTCACGACGATCGTCGGCTTCTCGTCGATGCTCGCGAACGGGCGCACGGCCGCGCGGGGCGGCGACGCCGTGGCGGCCGAGCGCTTCGCGCAGCGCGAGGGCGAACTCGTCGACGCGATCCACGACGAGGCGCTGCGGATGACGGGCATCGTCACGAACCTGCTCGACATGGCGCGGCTGCAGGCCGGCAGCCTGCAGTTGAAGCGCCAGTGGTCGCTGCTCGAGGAAACCGTCGGCGCCGCACTCGCCGCATGCAAGCGCGTGCTCGCCCGCCATCCCGCGCGCGTCGTGCTGCCGGCCGACCTGCCGCTCCTGCAGATGGACGCGGTGCTGATGGAGCGCCTGTTCACCAACCTGTTCGAGAACGCGGCAAAGTACACGCCGGCCGATACGCCGCTCGACATCGGTGCCGAGCGCATGACGGAAGACGGCCTGCCGTTCGTGCGCGTGCTCGTCGACGACTACGGTCCCGGCCTGCCGGCCGGGATGGAAACGCGGATCTTCGACAAGTTCACGCGCGGCGAGAAGGAATCGGCGACGCCGGGCATCGGCCTCGGCCTCGCGATCTGCCGCGCGATCGTCGAGGCGCACGGCGGTAAAATCGGCGCGCTCAACCGTACGGCACCCGACGGCCACGTGACGGGCGCGCGTTTCTGGTTCACGCTGCCGGTCGAGACACCGCCGGCCGCGCCTGCCGTACCCGACGACGAACCCGATGTACCGGGTGCGTCGTCCCCATCCGAATCATTGCCAGACCATGAGTGAACCCAGCCTGACCGTCGTCCTGATCGAGGACGAAAAGCAGATCCGCCGTTTCGTGCGCGCCGCGCTCGAGGAGGAGGACATCGCGGTGTTCGAGGCCGAGACGGGCAAGCAGGGGCTGATCGACGCGGCGACGCGCAAGCCCGATCTCGTGATCGTCGACCTCGGCCTGCCCGATACCGACGGCCTCGACGTGATCCGCGAGCTGCGCGGCTGGTCCGAGGTGCCGGTGATCGTGCTGTCCGCGCGCACGCAGGAAGAAGAGAAGGTCGCGGCGCTCGACGCGGGCGCCGACGATTACCTGACCAAGCCGTTCGGCGTGTCCGAACTGCGTGCGCGGATTCGCGCGCAACTGCGCCGGCGCAACCAGGGTGGCGCGAACGAGTCGCCGAAGGTGACCTTCGGCACCGTCATCGTCGATCTCGCGCTGCGCCAGGTGTGGCGCGACAACGAGATCGTGCACCTGACGCCGCTCGAGTACCGGCTGCTCGCGACGCTCGTGCGGCATGCGGGGCGCGTGCTCACGCACCGCCAGCTGCTGCGCGACGTGTGGGGGCCGTCGCACGTCGAAAGCCACCATTACCTGCGGATCTACATGGCGCACCTGCGCCAGAAGCTCGAGCGCGACCCGGCGCAGCCCGAGTACATCGTCACCGAGACGGGCGTCGGCTACCGGCTCGTCGGCGCCGCATGACGGGCCCGGCCGGGGCGCAGCGGTGCACGCGCACGTGACGTTGCGCGCCGGCACGGTTGCGTCGGCGCGACAGTCTCGCGGCCGACGCGCGCGTTGCACACCCGGCGCTCATTCCCCGTTATCCTGACCGTTCCGCGAACGAAAACGAGGAGCGTGCAATGTCCGTCCGTCTGGTCGTCATCTGTGCGCTGGCGCTTGCTGCGTCTGGCGCGTTCGCCCAACCGCTGCCGCCCGGGCAGCAACCGTCGTCGCAGCAGCAGGCGATGGCCAATCCCGCGTCGGTCAATTGCGCCAAGCTCGGCGGCCGCCACACGGTCCGCAACCTGTCGAGCGGGCAGGTCGGCATGTGCGTGTTCAAGGATGGCCGCGTGTGCGAGGAGTGGGCGCTGTACCGCGACGACCGCTGCGTCGGCGGCGCCACGCCGAAGCGCGTATCGAACTGACCGGCCCGGCCGGTCGCCCCCCGATCGGCCGCCGGCCACGCGCCGCGTCCGTAAGCATCTTGTTATACTCGGCGCCGCCCGGGGACGACCCCGGGTCATTCGCTTCAACGGGGACGGCCCCATCCGATACGGAGTACGTCGAGATGGCGTGGGTATTGTTGTTCATTGCCGGTTTGCTGGAAGTGGCCTGGGCGGCCGGCATGAAATCGTCGGACGGCTTTACGAAGCTCGGTCCGTCGGTGTTTACGATCGTGACGGCGCTGGCCAGCTTCGGGCTGCTCGCGGTCGCGATGCGCCAGTTGCCGCTCGGCACCGCGTACGCGGTGTGGACGGGCATCGGCGCGGTCGGTGCGTTCGTGTTCGGCATCGTGATGATGGGCGAGGCGCTCACCGTCGCGCGGGTCGCGAGCGCCGCGCTGATCGTCGCGGGGCTGATCGGCCTCAAGCTGTCGTCGGCAGCCTGACGAAGGCAGCCGTGCGCGCCTGCACCCGGCTGCCGCACTGCGGAATTGCGCCGGCCGCCCGCCCAGCCTGTCTATAATGGAACGCATTCGGGCCTGAATACCGTCGTGCTTCTCGCGGCACGCGGTGCCGGTCGCCACGCGCCGCGCGGCCGGTCTGTCCGCCTCGATCCGATCAATCGGCAAAGCGCACGGAAAGTGCAAGGAGAGGGCCATGATCGAAGCCATTTCGCTCGGCGCGGGGCTCGCGTGGGCGAGCGGCCTGCGCCTGTACCTGACGGTGCTGATCGCCGGCGTGCTGGCGCGGTTCGGCTGGCTCCACCTGCCCGATACGCTGGCTGTCCTGATGTCGCCGTGGGTCATCGGCGCCGCAGCCGTGCTCACCGTCACCGAATTCCTTGCCGACAAGATCCCTGCGTTCGACTCGCTGTGGGATGCCGTGCACACCTTCATCCGCATTCCGGCCGGCGCGGTGCTCGCAGCCGGCGCGCTCGGCCATGCCGATCCGACCGTGCTCGCGGTCGCGGGGCTCGCGGGCGGCTCGCTCGCCGGTGCCGCGCACGTGGCGAAGGCCGGCACGCGCGCGATGATCAACCTGTCACCCGAACCGATTTCGAACTGGATCGCGTCGTCGACCGAGGACGGCCTCGTGGTCGGCGGGCTCGTGCTCGCGTTCTTCGTGCCGCTTGCATTCCTCGTGCTGCTTGCCGCCTTCATCGCGGCTTCCGCGTGGGCGCTCCCGCGCCTGTGGCGCGGTGTCTCGGGCGGCTTTCGCGGCATGGCGAACCACATGGTGTCGCGGCTCAACTCGATCGGGGGGAAGCGCGATTGAAGGGGCGGCAACACGCGGCGCAGCCGCCGGCCGGGCAACCCGGCCATGAGGTGAGCGCGCATGCCGGCCGCTTCGGCCTGCGCGACCTGATCCGCCAGGCCGCCCGCATGACCGCGCGCGACTGGCGCGCGGGCGAGTTGACGCTGCTCGTCCTTGCCTTGGTGCTCGCGGTCGCGGCGCTGACGAGCGTCGGCTTCCTTGCCGACCGGCTGCGCCAGGGGCTCGAGCGCGACGCGCGCCAGATGCTCGGCGCCGATTTCGTCGTGCGGGCCGATCGCCCCGTCGATCCGTCGTTCGACCAGCAGGCCCGCGCGCTCGGGCTGCGTACCGCGACGACCGCCATCTTCCCGAGCATGATCGCGTCCGCCACGGGCGGGCAGGCGACCGACGCGGCGCCCTCTCGCCTCGCGGCCGTGAAGGCCGTGTCGCCCGGCTATCCGTTGCGCGGCGCGGTCGAGATCCTGCCGGCCGGCGCTGCCGTCGCGCAGAAGGCCGCCGAGATTCCCGCGCCCGGCACCGTATGGGCCGATCCGGCGCTGCTCGATGCGCTGCACCTGAAAGCGGGCGATACGGTGCGTGTCGGACTGCGCACGTTCAAGGTCGCCGCATCGATCTCCCGCGAACTCGATCGCGGCTTTTCCTTCGTCAATTTTTCGCCGCGGTTGATGATGCGCGCCGATGAACTCGCCGCAACGGGGCTCACGGGCTACGGCAGCCGTGTTACGTACCGGCTGCTGGTCGCCGGCGACCAGCAGGCTGTCACACGCTTCGAAGCGTATGCGCACGCACGTGTCGACGGCGGGAAGCTGCGCGGCGTCGGTCTGGAATCGTTGCAGGAAGGCCAGCCG
Organism: Burkholderia lata; assembly: GCF_000012945.1. Taxonomy (NCBI): domain Bacteria; kingdom Pseudomonadati; phylum Pseudomonadota; class Betaproteobacteria; order Burkholderiales; family Burkholderiaceae; genus Burkholderia; species Burkholderia lata. The sequence continues at coordinate 2,706,062 of NC_007510.1, read as the reverse complement.
CAGGTGCGGCAGACGCTGGATCGAGCGCGCCACTTCCTGACGCTCGTCGCACTGCTTACCGCGCTGCTCGCGGCGGTCGCGATTGCGATGGCCGCGCAGCGCTACATGCGGCGCCACCTCGACGGCTGTGCGACGATGCGCTGCCTCGGCGTGAGCCGCCGCACGCTCGGCGCGCTGTTTGCGCTCGAATTCGCCGGGATCGGGATCGTGTCCGGTGCCGCAGGCGCGGTGCTCGGCTACGGCGGCCACTGGGCGTTGCTGGCCGCGCTCGGTGGCCTGATCGACGTGGTGCTGCCGCCGCCCACGCTGTGGCCGGCGCTGATTGGCGTGGGCGCTGCGCTCGTGCTGCTGCTCGGCTTCGCGCTGCCGCCGCTCGTGCCGCTCACGCGCGTGCCGCCGGTGCGCGTGCTGCGGCGCGAGTGGGGCGACGCGTCGCGCACCGCATGGGCCGCGTACGCGATCGGCGTCGTGCTGTTCGCGGCGCTGCTGATCGTGGCGGCCGGCAACCTGAAACTCGGGCTGATCGTCGCGGGCGGTTTCGCCGGCGCGCTGGTCGGTTTCGCGCTGATCGCGCGGCTCGTGCTGTTCGCCGCCGCGCGCGCGGTGCGCAATGCGCGCGTGGCTGCGGGCGTCGGCTGGCGCTACGCACTCGCGTCGCTGCACCGGCGCGGCACGGCCAGCGCGCTGCAGATCACCGCACTCGCGCTTGGCCTGATGTGCCTGCTGCTGATCGCGATCACGCGCAACGACCTCGTCGCGGGCTGGCGTCAGTCGACGCCGCCCGATGCGCCGAATCAGTTCCTGATCGACATCCAGCCCGACCAGCGCGCTGACGTCGCGGCCTACCTGACCGCGCACGGCGTGCGCGACGCGGAGCCCGCGCCGATGGTGCGCGGCCGCCTCGTCGCGATCAACGGCAAGCCGGTGAATCCGGACGCGTACCCGTCCGAGGAGGCGCGCCGGCTCGTCGACCGCGAGTTCAACCTGTCCTATACGACCGAGCTGCCGTCCGACAACCGGATCGTCGAAGGCGACTGGTTCGGCACCGCGGCCACGCCGCAGATCTCGATCGAGGCCGGCCTCGCGAAGACGCTGAACGTGAAGCCGGGCGACATGCTGCGCTTCGACGTGACGGGGCTGACGGTCGACGCGCCGATCACGAGCGTGCGCAAGCTCGACTGGGGTTCGTTCCGCGTCAATTTCTTCGTGCTGATGCCGCCGCCGGTGCTGAAGGATTTCCCGGCCGTGTACCTGACGAGCTTCCATTTGCCCGCATCGGATGCCGCGCTGCTCGATCCGCTGATCGCGCGCTACCCGAACCTGACCGCGATCGACGTCGCGCCGATTCTCGCGCAGCTGCAGCGGATGATGCTGCAGGTGGTCGGGGCGGTGCAGTTCCTGTTTGCGTTCACGCTCGCGGCCGGCGTGCTCGTGCTGTACACGGCGCTTGCCGGCACGCGCGACGAGCGGGTGCGCGAGGCCGCGCTGCTGCGCGCGCTCGGCGCGTCGCGCGCGCAGGTCAACGCGGTGCAGCGCGCGGAATTCGTCGTGGTCGGCGCGCTGGCTGGTGCGCTGGCATCGGCGGGCGCGATCGCGGTCGGCTGGGTGCTCGCGTCGCGTGTATTCGACTTCCAGCTCGCCGTCGATCCGTGGCTGGTGCCGGCCGGCATCGCGGCCGGCATCGTGTGCGCCGGTGCGGCCGGCTGGCTGAGCCTGCATAATGTGCTGCGGCGCCCCGCGCTGCAGTCGCTGCGCGACGCATGAGCGTCGCCGGCAACCCTGAAGCCCCTGTTTTCCGACTATCCGTATGACCGATGTGAATGACGATGCGCCGTCGCAACCCACGGCGTTCGAGCTCGTGGGCGGCGAAGCCCGCGTGCGCGAAATGGTGGACCGCTTTTACGACCTGATGGATCTCGAGCCCGAGTTCGCGCAGATTCGCGCGCTGCACCCGGATTCGCTAGACGGTTCGCGCGACAAGTTTTTCTGGTTCCTGTGCGGGTGGCTCGGCGGCCCCGACCACTACATCAGCCGGTTCGGCCATCCGCGGCTGCGCGCGCGGCACCTGCCGTTCCCGATCGCGTCGGTCGAGCGCGACCAGTGGCTGCGCTGCATGGCGTGGGCGATGGACGACATCGGGCTGCCCGAGCCGCTGCGCGAGCGGCTCATGCATTCGTTCTACGACACGGCCGACTGGATGCGCAACCGGCCCGGTTGATCGACCGGTACGCTGCCGCCCGCGCGCGGGACGATCTGCGTCTGGGCGCGCGCGCCGCGCGGCGCGACACTGGCCGCTTCCCCCAATCGATACGAGGCTCGCCCGATGACGACACAAGCGCTGTTTCGCGAAGACGCGTACCTCACGCAATGCGATGCGGCCGTCCTGGCCGTCGGCGACGACGGCATCCGGCTCGACCGCACCGTGTTCTATCCGCTCGGCGGCGGCCAGGCCGGCGACACCGGCACGCTGACGCTGCCCGACGGCAGCACGATCGCGATTGCCGATACGCGCAAGGCCAAGTTCGACGGCGCGACCCCCGACGATGCCGTGCACGTGCCCGCACCGGGGCAGGAGGCGAGCGTCGCGGCGCTCGTGGCCGGCACGCGCGTGGTCGCGGAGATCGACTGGCTGCGCCGCTACCGCCACATGCGGCTGCATACGGCCGCGCACCTGATGTGCGCGGTGCTGCCGTACGCGGTCGACGGCTGCAGCGTGACGGCCGACTACGTGCGGCTCGATTTTGCGACGTCCGATGCAATCGACCGCGATGACGTCGAGCGACGCCTCGCCGGCCTGGTGGTCGGCGCGCACCCGGTCACGACCGAATGGATCACTGACGACGAGATGGCCGCACGGCCGGACCTCGTCCGCACGATGAGCGTGAAGCCGCCGATGGGCCTCGGCCGCGTGCGGCTGCTGCGCATCGAACAGGTCGACCTGCAGCCGTGCGGCGGCACACATGTGCGCAACACGTCCGAAATCGGCGCGCTGCGGGTCGCGAAACTGGAAAAGAAGAGCGCGCGCACCCGGCGCCTCGTACTGGAGTTTGCATGACGATTGACACCACCCACGCGGGCGCAGCGGCGCTCGATCCGCAAGCGCGGGAGATTCTGGATTTCTGGTTCGGCGAGCCGGGCTCGGCCGAATTCGGGCAGGACCGCAAGGTCTGGTTCAACGGCGGCGCGGCGTTCGACGACGTGCTGCGCACGCGCTACGGCGCCTTGCTCGACGCCGCGTGCGACGGCGCTTGCGATCACTGGGCAGGCTCGCCGCCGGGGGCGCTGGCGTTGATCGTCGTGCTCGACCAGTTCTCGCGCAACATCCATCGCGGCACGCCGCGCGCGTTTGCTGCCGATCCGAAGGCGCTCGCGCTCGCGCGCCACGTCGTTGCGGCCGGCTGGGACGCGCAGTTGCCGAGCGGGCATCACCGCGCGTTTGCGTATCTGCCGTTCGAGCACGACGAGTCGGTCGAGAGCCAGCGCGAGGCCGTGCGCCTGTGCGCGGGCATCCGGGACGAAGCAGGGTGCGAGAGCTATCACCGCTTTGCGGTGCTGCATGCGGCCGTCGTCGAGCGCTTCGGCCGCTTTCCGCACCGGAATGCGATTCTCGGTCGGGCATCAAGCGACGAGGAGACGGCATTTCTGCGCGAGCCCGGTTCTTCGTTCTGACGATCCCGGCAGCGGCATGACGAGGGGAGGGGCAGGCCCGCGGAGTCACGCTCACGCGGGCACGGTGGCCGTAGGGAACGCCGGTCGACCGCGCGCATTTCCCGCTGGATGTTCGCTGCTCAGACGGTGGTGCTCACCGCTGCAAACCCGGCATGAGGGAGGGCAAGCACGACGCCGCGCCTCCCGGCAATTACTCCACGTGCTGTTCGGGCGTGCGTACGTACACGCGCAGTAGTTCGTCGTTGTCGCCCGGGCGCGCGCCCGTCCAGAACAGTTTCCATTCGTTGCCGGGCGCCGGATCGACGGCCCGCACGCCCTGGACGATCATCCAGGTGCAGCGCGTCGTCTTCGCGTCGGCGATCGGCGTGTGCTGGATGCCGGAGAAGTAGTACAGCATCGGCGCTTCCGATTCGCCGAGCCCGTGCAGGCTCGCCATGCAGTCGCCGTCGTTCCATTCGAGCGCGAGGTGTGCGTTCAGGTCGTCGAACACCGAGCGGTAGCTCTTCGCGACGTCGAGCCACGGAAGCAGCAGCGTGTAAATGAGCCCCCATGCGACGAGTGCGCCGGCGCCCCACGACAGCGCGCCGCGCCAGACGCCCGTCGCGCGCAGCTTCGGCAGCAGCGTCAGCCAGCCGACCGTCAGCACGAGCGCACCGATCACGAGCGCGGGTTCGATCGGCATCGTCCAGTCGAGCGGCAGCCAGCGGCCAAGCAGCGCGAGATCCTTGCGCGACGCGGCCGGATCGGCCATCACCGCCCAGATTGCCCATGCGAGCGCGGCGGCCGTGCCGAACAGGATGCGGCTCAGGTAGTCCCACGCGAGATGCAGTTGGCGCGGCAGGCGCTCGATGGCCTGTGCGGCGACCAGCGCGAGCGGGGCGAAGAACGGCAGGATGTAGAGCTGGCGCGACGTCGCGGACACTTGCAGCACGACGAGCCCGACGCCCGCGAACATCACGGGCAGCGCGATGCGCGGCGTGCGCCAGTCGCGCCACGCACCGCGCGCGAGCGCGACGATCGCGAGCGGTGCGACCGGGAAGCCGACGGCCAGGAACGCGCGCAGGATGAAGAACGGCTTGTCATTCTCCGCGCCCAGTTCGGGGACGGAGAAACCGAAGAAGCGGCCAACGTTGTTATCCCAGAACCACGTCATGAACAGCGTCTCGGAGCGCAGGAACAGCGCGATCGGCCAGATGAGCGCGAACGGCGCGAACACCAGTGCGGCGACGCCGAGCGAGCGGGCGAACGAGCGGGTGCGGCAGGCCGGATAGAGCACCAGCGCGCCGACGAGCGTGGCCGCGAACACCAGCGGCACGAACAGCCCCTTCGTCATCAGCGCGATGCCGACGCCCGCGCCGAAGATCGGCGCGGCCCAGCGGCCCGACGGCCGGACCGGCAGCCCGTGGCGCATCTGCTGCGCGCGCGCGACGTGCTGCATCACGAGTTCGAGCAGTCCGCAGAAGGCGATTGCCGTGCCGGCGAACAGCGCGACGTCGGTCATCATGTCGTGCACGTGCTTGATGACGACGAGCGTGCCGGCGCTCAGCACGACGGGACCGATCACGCGCAGGTCGAACCAGGAGTCCGCGCGGCTGGCGACGCGCGCCGCGCGCGCGATGAAACCGAACGCAAGGGCGGCGAACAATGCGCTCGCGAGCCGTGCCGCGTCATGCAGCGGCATCACACGCTGCAGCAGCCATGCGAGGCTGGTCGCGACCCACGCGTAAAGCGGCGGCTTTTCCATGAACGGCAGGCCGGCATTGGTCGGAACGACGAAGTCGCCGGTCTCGAGCATGTGCTGGATGATGCCGAACGTGTAGGTTTCGTCCTGCTTCCACGGATCGTGGCCGAGCACGCCCGGCAGCGTATACGCGCAGATCAGCGCGGCGACGAACAGCCACGTGCGCCAGCCGAGCAGGAGCGAGCGTTCGCGCGTGGTGCTGGCTGCGGCGGTCGAGGCGACGACGGGCGTGCCGCCGGCGTCGAGCGTTGCAGTGAGGTCGGCGTCGGCGGGCGAGCGGGTGTGCGGGGCCGAAGCGGGCACAGTCGTGCGTCGCCGGCCGGGCGCTGCGGTTCCGGGCATGGAAGGAATCTCGGGTCGAGTCGAGCCGGTCCGGCGACATGGGCAGGACCGATTAGGGCCACATCAAGGGGTAACGGACAGGTGTTTATGACACCTGTCTGAATGTCCGGTAGTAGACCACGGAATTGTTACGGAGGTTTACCGTTCGTGTCACGGAATTGTGGAGATTTGTGGTGCCGTGACGACGGATTGTTTCGGGCGGCGGTTTTTGATGCGCCGCAGTGCGGAATTACCGGCCGCCGCCGACGTCGAGCAGGGCGCCCGTCGTGTAGGACGCCGCATCGCCCAGCAGCCAGACGATCGCTTCGGCGATCTCCTGCGCTTCGCCCGCGCGGCCGAGCGGCGTTGCTGCGCCGAGGCGGGCCGCACGGCCGGGCTGGCCGCCGCTCGCGTGAATTTCGGTCTCGATCAGGCCGGGCCGCACCGCGTTGACGCGCACGCCGTGCGGGCCGAGTTCCTTGGCCAGGCCGATCGTCAGCGAGTCGACCGCGCCTTTCGACCCCGCATAGTCGACGTATTCGTTCGGCGAGCCGAGCCGGGAGGCGATCGACGATACGTTGACGATCGCGCCCCCGCGGCCGCCGCGGTCGGTGGACAGCCGGCGCGCGGCTTCGCGCGCACACAGGTACGCGCCGAGCACGTTGGTGTCGAACATCCGCCGCAGCCGGTCGGCCGGCATGTCGGCGAGCGGCATCGACGGCGCGACGATGCCCGCGTTGTTGACCAGCGCGTCGACGCGACCGAACGCGGCCGTGACGGTGTCGAACATCGCGACGACATCGGCTTCGTTTGCGACGTCGCCCGCGACGACGCACGCCCGGCCGCCCGCGTCGCGGACGGCCTGCGCAGTGAGTTCGGCCGCTGCCGCGTCGCGCGCGTAGTTGATGCCGACGTCCCAGCCGCGCTCGGCCGCGAGCACGGCGGTTGCGCGGCCGATGCCACGGCTCGCGCCGGTGATGAGGACGGCTTTGCGGTCGGACGGTGCGGTCATCGCGTGCGGGTTCCGGTGACGGTTACTTGGCTGCGTCGGGCGCCCACTTGTCGTGAACGGGCGGCTGGTAGCGACGCAGTCGCTCGATCAGTTCGACGGGTTCCGATTCGACGCACAGTGCGTCGAAATAGGCCGGACGCATGAAGCCCTCGTCGACCGTATGGCGCAGCAGCGCGATCAGCGGATCGTAGAACGAATCGATGTTGTAGAGCGCGACGGGCTTGCGGTGATAGCCGAGCTGCGCCCACGTGTAGACCTCGAAGAGCTCCTCGAGCGTGCCGGCGCCGCCGGGCATCGCGACGAACGCGTCGGAGAGGTCGGCCATCATTTTCTTGCGGTGGTGCATGTCGGGCACGACGTGCAGTTCCGACAGCCCCGTATGGCCGACTTCCTTGTCGACGAGCAGTTCGGGGATCACGCCGACCGCACGGCCGCCGGCCGCCATCACTTCGTCGGCGATCACGCCCATCAGGCCGACCCGGCCGCCGCCGTAGACGAGCGTGAGGCCCGCATCCACGAGCGCGCGGCCGAATGCGCGCGCGGCGTCGGCATAGACGGGCCGCACGCCGGACGACGAGCCGCAGTAAACACACACTGCCTTCATTGCTTGGAATCCTTGGCGGCGGCTTGCCCGGTGACGACCGGGCTGCCGGCGGGGCGCGGCGAACCGTCGCGCGGCGGCAGGTAGTCGGTGAACTGGCGCTTCGGCAGCTTGCCGGACACCAGGTCGTCGAACAGCTGGCGCGACCGGCCGCGCAGGTACGGTGCCATCACGGAGATCACGTGCATGCTGACCTGGTGCAGTTCCTCGCGGATCGCGTCCTGGTCGTTGTATTTGCGCGGATGCATCACGTACTGATACGACAGCCAGTACGTCGAAATGACGGCCATGTTGGTGGCGATGACCTCGATCTCGGCGGGCGTCGCGACCATCTCGGTGTCGGACACGAGCAGCTCGCACATGTCGCGCGCGAAGCGCACCTTGTGGCTGATGATCTGCTTGAAGTGCGTCTCGAGCGTGCGGTTGCGGGCGAGCAGGTCGTTGAGGTCGCGATACAGGAACCGGTAGGTCCACATGAAATCGGCCATGTACTGCAGGTACGACCAGGTTTCGTCGATGGTCGGACGATGATCTTCGGGAAAGCGCAGCCGCCGTTCGATCTGCTGCTCGAACTGCGCGAAGATGCTGTTGATGATGTCGTCCTTGTTGCGGAAATGGTAGTACAGGTTGCCTGGACTGATTTCCATTTCCTCGGCGATCGTCGTGGTCGTGACGTTCGGCTCGCCGATCTCGTTGAAGAGTTTCAACGACAACTCGAGAATCCGTTCGCGGGTGCGGCGGGGAGGTTTCGCTTCCATGTCGTCCGGCCCTGTGTGTGCCGGACTGGCGGGCGCTGCAATCGATGCTGCGTGATTCGTCCGGCGCGGGTTGCTGTTCTATGTCTAGCGGACGATTATAAACCGGGGTTTCGCCACATCGGGGCATTTCGTGATCGCGGCCCCGCGCGGCGCATGGTGCAGCGCCGCACGCGGGCGGTACGACAGGTGCCCGCAGGGCAGCTGTCTAGAAGCCGAGCCAGCGTGCAACGACCGGTCCGAGCACGAAGCCCCACGTCGTCACGCATGCAAACAGCGCGACCGTCACGGCGGCGCTGCCGAGGTCCTTCGCGCGCTTCGAGAGTTCGTGACGCTCGAGCGAGATGCGGTCGATCGCGGCTTCGACGCTCGAGTTCAGCAGCTCGACGATCAGCACGAGCAGCACCGACGCGATCAGCAGTGCGCGCGAGGCGGCCGGCACCGGTGCGAACGCGCCGATCGGGAGCATCAGCGCGGCGAGCGTGAGTTCCTGGCGAAACGCGCTCTCCTCGCGGATCGCGACGCGAAAGCCGTTCAGCGAATGCTTGAGGGCGTACCAGGCGCGCGTGATGCCGCGATGGCGCTTGTACGGGTTCGGCGGCAGCGGCGCGAGCCGATCGTCGGGGCCGAGCGGCTCGTGCGCATGCACGTCCGCGTCGGCGTGCGGCTCTTCCTCGTCGAACGGGCGGTGCCGTTGCGGCGTTGCGTCGGGGGGCGGGGTCTTGTCGTTCAGGTCTCGTTTCAAACGGCGGCACCTTCTGCTGGCGAGTACGCAGTCTTCGGCAGCGGCTTCAGATGCGACGCGAACTGCTCGGATGCCGCGCGCCACGAGAAGCGTTCGGCCCATGCGCGCGCAGTGGTGCGTTCGATCTTCAGCGCCTCGAGGCAGGCTTCCTGCAGGTCTTCGTGCATCGCGCCGGCGTCGCCTCCGCCGAGCACGTCGATCGGGCCTGTCACGGGATACGCGGCAACCGGCGTGCCGCAGGCGAGCGCCTCGAGCAGCACGAGGCCGAACGTGTCGGTGCGACTCGGGAACACGAACACGTCGGCCGCAGCATACACCTTCGCGAGCTCGGCCTGTGACAGCACGCCGAGATAGTTTGCTTCCGGATAGCGCGACTTCAGCTCCGCGAGCGCGGGGCCTTCGCCCGCGACCCACTTCGAGCCGGGCAGGTCGAGGCGCAGGAAGGCCTCGACGTTCTTCTCGATCGCGACGCGGCCCACGTACAGGAAGATCGGCCGCACGGTATTGAGCACCTTCGATTCCATCGGCCGGAACACGTCGAGATCGACGCCGCGGGTCCACAGCACGACGTTCGTGAAGCCGAATTTTTCGAGGTCCTGCTTGACGACCGGCGTCGGCGCCATCACCGCGAGCGACGGGCCGTGGAACCAGTGCAGGAAGCGGTAGGTCGCGGCGAGCGGGATGCCGAAGCGCGCCTGCACGTATTCCGGAAAGCGCGTGTGGTACGCGGTCGTGTACGGCAGCTTGCGCGAACGCGCATAGCGCCGCGCGGCGAGGCCGAGCGGGCCCTCGGTCGCGATGTGCAGCGCGTCGGGTGCGAACGCATCGATCCGCGCGCGCAGCTTGCGGTACGGCAGGATCGACAGGCGAATCTCGGGATAGGTCGGGCAGGGCACCGTGCGGAATTCCAGCGGCGTCAGCATTTCGACGCGGTGGCCGAGCGCGGTGAGCTCGCGCGACGTGCTCTTCAGCGTGCGCACGACACCGTTGACCTGCGGTTCCCACGCGTCGGTGACGATCATGATCTTCATCGCGGCTTTGTCCTGTAAGTAAGGGTGTGTCAGGCAGTGGCCTTGGCCTTGCGCGACGTGGTCTCCGTCGGGGCAGTGCGCATCACCGTCCAGTAGACGATCTTCAGTTCGCCTTCCATCGTTTCGACGAGCGCGGACAGGCTTTCGACCCAGTCGCCGTCGTTGCAGTACAGCACGCCGTCGATGTCGCGGATCTCGGCCTTGTGGATGTGGCCGCACACGACGCCGTCGCAGCCGCGGCGGCGCGCCTCGTCGGTCATCACGGTCTCGAACTGCGAGATGAAGTTGACGGCGTTCTTGACCTGGTGCTTCAGGTACTGCGACAGCGACCAGTACTGGAAGCCGAGCCGGCTGCGGATCCGGTTGAACCAGCGGTTCAGCACGAGGATCAGCGTGTAGAGCGTGTCGCCGAGGTACGCGAGCCATTTCGCGTGCTGGATCACGCCGTCGAACAGGTCGCCGTGCACGATCCACAAACGTTTGCCCGCGAGCGTCGTGTGGAACGCCTCGCCGCGCACCTGGATGTCGCCGAACGCGAGATCGCAGAACTGCCGCGCGCCTTCGTCGTGGTTGCCGGGGATGTAGACGACCTGCGTGCCCTTGCGCGCCTTGCGCAGGATCTTCTGCACGACGTCGTTGTGCGCCTGCGGCCAGTACCAGCCCTTCTTCAGCTGCCAGCCGTCGATGATGTCGCCGACGAGGTACAGGTACTCCGAATCGTTGTGGCGCAGGAAGTCGAGCAGGTACGGCGCCTGGCAACCGCTCGAGCCGAGGTGGATGTCGGACAGCCAGATGGTGCGGTAGCGGTGGGCAGACGAGTCGGGGTCGTCATGCTGCGCGGCGTGACCGGCTGGCGGGTCTTGCGACACCAGCCCGTCGGTTGCGGCAGAACCGGACAGGAAAGCGGTAGCGGCGCGGGCGCCGATGGGGTGACGGAACAGGGAGGTCGCGGACGTTTTCTGGCCCATGCATGACTCGCGCCGGTTGACATTACCGGCATTCCGCCATGCGGGCGTGACTGTGCCGTGACAGTCACGAGACGTTCTTATTACGGCCGCTGCAGGGTGTTTAGCAGTGAATGACGGAGCGTTGTGCAACCTGCCGTACGGAACGGCCGAGCGTTGTCCGGTAAGGCTGTCAGGCCGGGCGGGAGTCGCGTCGGCGAGGCGTTTTCGTCAGGCGAATGCGGTGCGTCAGCGTGGTATCGCGACGACGCGCGTACGTGCGATCCGGTCGTGCGGAAACTGGCGGCCGGCATGCAGCCGCGCGGCGCCGGCCCACACGACGATCCATGCGGCGGTGAGCGCGAGCGTGACGGGTACCGACAGGCCGAGGAGCGGATGCAGCGCGAGCGGCGGCAGGAACCACAGCCAGCCGAGCGCATAGCGGACGAGCGCGTGGCCCGCGCTCAGCGGCCGGCCGCTCGACGATTCGAGCCGCAGCCGCCAGGTCTTCATCGGCAGTGTCTGGCCGCCGTGGGTCCAGAACCAGACGAAGTACGCGCCGACCACGAGTGCGATCCAGGCGGCGAGCAGGTTGTGATGGACTAGGCCGTTGCGTTGCTGCGTCGCAAGGCTGAACGCGAGCCCGGCGAAGAACACCACGCCGAACAGCAGCACGCCTTCGTAGAGCAGGGCAGCGAGACGCCGCCGCACGGATGGCGCGGCGGCCGGAATTTCGGGTGCGCGGGCGTTCGCCACGGGCGCTCAGGAACCCTTGAACAGCGAGGGTGCGTCGGCGGGCGACACGGGCGCCACGGCGGCCGGCGCGGATGCGGTGCCGGCCGTCGACGAGGCGGGCACCGGCGGCGCGACGGCGGCCGAGACGGGCGCCGGTGCGGTGGCCGGGCCGCTTGCCGGGTGTTCGTGCGAATTGACGAGGCGACGGACGTCACGGTCGGCGACGGTCGGCGGCGCACTGACGACGCTCGGCCGGCGGCGGCGCTCGGCGGCCGCGAGACGTTCCTTCTGCTCTTCGGGGAGTTGCTGGTACGCCTTCCATGCACGCTCGCGAGCCTGCGCGGAAAGCTCCTTCGCACTCTGGTAATTCTCGCGCGCGACGCGGCGCTGCTCGGGCGTCATCTTTGCCCATTCGGTCATCCGGTCTTGCAGGCGCTTCTGATCATCGGGCGTCAACTTCGCGAAACGCGACGCGATCTTCAGCCATTTGCGCTTGCGGGCATCGCTGAAGCCGTCCCACTGGTCGGCGAACGGCGCGAGTGCCGCGTGCTGCGCCGGCGTGAGGCGTGCCCACGACAGCGGGCCGGTAGCGGCCGGCAGCGGCAGGGGGAGCGGGGGGAGTTCGGTGGTCAGCCCGGTCGCGGCCGATGCGGGCGCGGCAGGGCTGCTGGCCGCGGCGGTGGTCGTCGCGGGGGCCGGGCGGAATCGTGGGTAAGTGGCGACGTAGGAAACGGCGATCGCGATTACGCATCCGAAAAATACGGCCAGGCCGCGCTTCTGACTCACCCGTGCGATCCCCTCGTTATTGTCTGTTAGTGAGCGCGCGACAGATACGCGTTGAACCCGTGATCGAGATACGCGTTGAGCGGCAGGTCGTCGCTGAGCATCGCCGCGTCGATGTCGGCGAGTTCGGCGGTGCGCTGCATGTCTTCCCAGTAGGCGATGCCGACGAGCCCCGCGAGCAGCAGCGCCAGCGGCCACGCGCGCAGCAGGCGGCGCGCGAACGACGCCTGCGGGCGGCTCGCGGGTGCCGTGCCGTACGCACCGGCCGCGCCGGCGAAGGCCGGCACGAACACCGGCACGGTCGCGGCTTCGGGCTTCTTGCGCGCGAGCGCAGCCCGGCGGGCGACGGCCAGACGGTCGGTGGTCGCGGCAGGCAGGTCGGCCGCGCGCTCGTCCAGCGCGCGGCGCACCTTCAGCGCGAATTCGTGTTCTCGATTTGCGGGAGAGGAGCTCATAGCGTGATTCCTTTGGCCTTGAGCGCGTGCGCCAGCGTGTGGGTGGCCCGTGAGCAGTGCGTCTTCACGCTGCCCTCGGAGCACCCCATTGCGGCGGCCGTCTCGGCGACATCCATATCTTCCCAATAACGCATCAGGAACGCTTCCCGTTGACGCGCCGGAAGCTTCTGGATTTCTTCGTCGATCAGGGCCAGAACCTGCTCTCGTTCGAGGCGGTGCTCGCTGCTCTCGACGCCCGCGTTGTCGTCCGCGGATTCGAGTGTTTCGAGGGGGTCGAAGTCGTCGTCGTCGCTGTTGTTCAGCGACGAGAAGAGCGTGACCCACGTATTGCGGACCTTCTGCCGGCGGAACCAGTCGTGGATCGCGTTCTGCAGGATCCGCTGAAAAAGCAGCGGCAGTTCTGCCGCCGGCCGGTCGCCGTACTTCTCCGCAAGCTTGATCATCGCGTCCTGCACGATGTCGAGCGACGCATCGTCGTCACGCACGGCGTACGCAGCCTGCTTGAACGCGCGCCTTTCGACGCCCGCCAGAAAGTCGGCGAGTTCCTTGTCTGATGCCATTCCGTGAAGGTATGCGCTGCGGGCCGCTGCGTGGTGTAAAAGGTCGAAAAATTTCGTAAAACCCGCGGATGCTATCAAATTTTCGCGCCGCTTGGCACCGGGTTGGGCGCCGTACGTTGCGCGCGAGCCGCGGCGGCGGGGTGCCGGACGGCGCCCATGATGCGCTGCGGGATATTTTGCTTGACGACCCAATCACGACCCGCTATCGTCAATGATTCGCAACATGAAGTGATGGTCTCATTTGAGGTTGGCCCAAGAAGCCAGCCCTTCAAACTGGACGCGCCGCTTGAACCCGAGCCACAAGCCCGGCAGAGAGCACCCGATCAATTTTTTGCCGAAAATTCGAAAGGTCAAAATGAACATGCCCAGCGCGGAATTCTCCACGTCGGAACCCCTTTCCCCTCCCGATAGCGACTCCATCGGCGGTACCGTGCTCATGAAGGCACTGGCCGATGAAAACGTCGAATTCATCTGGGGCTACCCCGGCGGCTCGGTACTCTACATCTACGACGAGCTTTACAAGCAGGACAAGATTCAGCACGTGCTGGTGCGCCATGAACAGGCGGCCGTGCACGCAGCCGATGCGTATGCGCGTTCCACCGGCAATGTCGGCGTCTGTCTCGTGACGTCGGGCCCCGGTGTCACCAATGCGGTGACCGGCATCGCCACGGCGTACATGGATTCGATCCCGATGGTCGTGATCAGCGGCCAGGTGCCCACGGCCGCGATCGGCCAGGATGCATTCCAGGAGTGCGACACCGTCGGCATCACGCGTCCGTGCGTGAAGCACAACTTCCTCGTGAAGGACGTGCGCGACCTCGCGGAAACCGTCAAGAAGGCGTTTTATATCGCCCGCACCGGCCGTCCGGGCCCGGTGCTGATCGACATCCCGAAGGACATCTCGAAGACGCCGTGCGAATACGAGCCCGTCAAGAGCGTGTCGCTGCGTTCGTACAACCCGGTCACGAAGGGCCATTCGGGCCAGATCCGCAAGGCCGTGTCGCTGCTGCTGACCGCGAAGCGTCCGTACATCTACACGGGTGGCGGCATCATCCTCGCCGACGCGTCGCGTGAACTGAACCAGTTCGCGGACCTGCTCGGCTACCCGGTCACCAACACGCTGATGGGCCTCGGCGGCTATCGCGCGTCGGACAAGAAATTCCTCGGCATGCTCGGCATGCACGGCACCTACGAAGCGAACATGGCGATGCAGCACTGCGACGTGCTGATCGCGATCGGTGCCCGCTTCGATGACCGCGTGATCGGCGACCCGGCGCACTTCGCGTCGCGTCCGCGCAAGATCATCCACATCGACATCGACCCGTCGTCGATCTCGAAGCGCGTGAAGGTCGATATCCCGATCGTCGGCGACGTGAAGGAAGTGCTGAAGGAACTGATCGAGCAACTGCAGACGGCCGAGCATGGCCCCGACACCGAGGCGCTCGCGCAATGGTGGAAGGACATCGAGGGCTGGCGCTCGAAGGACTGCCTGAAATACGACCGCGAAAGCGAGATCATCAAGCCGCAATACGTGGTGGAGAAGGCGTGGGAGCTGACGGACGGCAATGCGTTCGTGTGCTCGGACGTCGGCCAGCACCAGATGTGGGCGGCGCAGTTCTACCGTTTCAACAAGCCGCGTCGCTGGATCAACTCCGGCGGCCTCGGCACGATGGGCTTCGGCCTGCCGGCAGCGATGGGCGTCAAGATGGCGCACCCGGACGACGACGTGCTGTGCATCACGGGCGAAGGCTCGATCCAGATGTGCATACAGGAACTGTCGACCTGCCTGCAGTACGACACGCCCGTGAAGATCATTTCGCTGAACAACCGCTATCTCGGCATGGTTCGCCAGTGGCAGCAGATCGAATACAGCAAGCGCTATTCGCATTCGTACATGGATGCGCTGCCTGATTTCGTGAAGCTTGCCGAAGCGTACGGCCATGTCGGCTTGCGGATCGAAAAGACCTCGGATGTGGAGCCGGCGCTGAAGGAAGCGCTGCGCCTGAAGGATCGCACCGTGTTTCTCGACTTCCAGACTGATCCGACCGAAAACGTCTGGCCGATGGTACAGGCCGGCAAGGGCATCACCGAGATGCTGCTCGGATCGGAAGATCTGTAACGGCGCGACGCGCGCCTGAGCCCGATGCGGCCGCCTTCACGAAGGGCGGTGCGGCACGCGGCAGCGCGCGGCGCGAGTGAATCGACACGGACACATTCTGGAAGAAGCGAACATGAGACACATCATTTCCGTCCTGCTGGAGAACGAACCGGGCGCGCTGTCGCGCGTGGTCGGTCTGTTTTCCGCACGCGGCTACAACATCGAAACCTTGACGGTGGCGCCGACCGAAGACCAATCGCTGTCGCGGCTCACCATCGTTTCCATTGGCTCCGACGACGTGATCGAACAGATCACGAAGCATCTGAACCGCCTGATCGAGGTGGTGAAAGTGGTGGACCTGACCGACGGTGCACACATCGAACGCGAGCTGATGCTGATCAAGGTACGTGCAGTGGGCAAGGAGCGCGAAGAAATGAAGCGGATGGCGGACATTTTCCGCGGCCGCATCATCGACGTGACCGAAAAGACCTACACGATCGAATTGACGGGCGCGAGCGACAAGCTCGACGCATTCATCCAGGGGCTGGACGCGGGCGCGATCCTAGAGACCGTGCGCACCGGCAGCTCCGGCATCGGACGCGGCGAGCGCATCCTGAAGGTGTGATGCCAGACAGGCACGCCGGGTGCGCCGTCATGTCCCGGCCCGCAGTACTCCATCCGAACGAATTGTTGAATTTTTGAATTAGCGAAGGAACCATCATGAACGTTTTCTACGACAAAGACGCTGACCTCTCCCTCATCAAGGGCAAGCAAGTCACGATCATCGGCTACGGCTCGCAAGGCCATGCACACGCGCTGAACCTGAAGGACAGCGGCGTGAACGTGACGGTCGGCCTGCGCAAGGGCGGCGCGTCGTGGAGCAAGGCCGAAAACGCCGGCCTGTCGGTCAAGGAAGTCGCGGAAGCGGTGAAGAGCGCAGATGTCGTGATGATGCTGCTGCCGGACGAGCAGATCGCCGACGTGTACGCGAAGGAAGTCCACGCGAACATCAAGCAGGGCGCAGCGCTGGCATTCGCGCACGGCTTCAACGTTCACTACGGTGCGGTGATCCCGCGCGCCGACCTCGACGTGATCATGATCGCGCCGAAGGCACCGGGCCACACGGTTCGCGGCACGTACTCGCAAGGTGGCGGCGTGCCGCACCTGATCGCGGTTGCGCAGAACAAGTCGGGCGCGGCACGCGACATCGCGCTGTCGTACGCGGCAGCGAACGGCGGCGGCCGTGCAGGCATCATCGAAACCAACTTCCGTGAAGAAACCGAAACCGACCTGTTCGGCGAGCAGGCCGTGCTGTGCGGCGGTACCGTCGAGCTGATCAAGGCGGGCTTCGAGACGCTGGTCGAAGCAGGCTACGCGCCGGAAATGGCGTACTTCGAGTGCCTGCACGAACTGAAGCTGATCGTCGACCTGATCTACGAAGGCGGCATCGCGAACATGAACTACTCGATCTCGAACAACGCCGAGTACGGCGAGTACGTGACGGGCCCGCGCATCGTCACGGAAGAGACGAAGAAGGCGATGAAGCAGTGCCTGACCGACATCCAGACGGGCGAGTACGCGAAGAGCTTCATTCTCGAGAACAAGGCAGGCGCACCGACGCTGCAGTCGCGCCGCCGCCTGACGGCCGAGCACCAGATCGAGCAAGTGGGTGCGAAGCTGCGCGCGATGATGCCGTGGATCGCGAAGAACAAGCTCGTCGACCAGTCGAAGAACTAAGCACCGCGTGCTGTTCCGGCCCCTCGAATAGAGGGCCGGTACCAAAAAGCCGCCCGAAGGCAGCAGTGCCCCGGGCGGCTTTTGCTATCCTACGGGCTTTGCAATTCACCGAACACAGAACGAATCCATGAACTATCCTCATCCGATCATCGCGCGCGAAGGCTGGCCGTTCATCGCGATTGCAGCCGTCATCGCGCTGTTGATCCATGCTGTCGGGGGCTTCGGCTTCGCGTGGCCGTTCTGGCTGCTGCTCGTCTTCGTCGTCCAGTTCTTCCGCGATCCGCAGCGCCCGATCCCGGCGCAGCCGAACGCGGTGCTATGCCCGGCGGACGGCCGCATCGTCGCGGTCGAGACTGCGCAAGACCCGTACGCGAACCGCGAAGCGCTGAAGATCAGCGTGTTCATGAATGTCTTCAACGTCCATTCGCAGCGTTCGCCGGTCGATGGCGCGATCTCCAAGGTCGAGTACTTCCCGGGCGCGTTCCTGAACGCGGCGATCGACAAGGCGTCGACCGAGAACGAGCGTAACGCGGTCGTGATCCAGACGGCGAGCGGCAAGACCGTGACCGCCGTGCAGATCGCCGGCCTCGTCGCACGCCGGATCCTCTGCTACGTGCGCGCCGGCGAACCGCTGTCGCGCGGCCAGCGCTACGGTTTCATCCGCTTCGGTTCGCGCGTCGACGTGTACCTGCCGCTCGGCAGCCGCGCGAAGGTGTCGATCGGCGAGAAGGTCTACGCGTCGTCGACGATCCTCGCCGAGCTCGAACAGTAAGCGGCGGGGCGCACGATGGCCGCATTCAAACCGCGTCGGCCGCGCAACGGCGCCGGCCAGACGCCACGCCCGTTCCGCCGCAACAAGGTGATGGCACCGGATTCGGTGCCCATCGAGAGCCGCCGCGCCGCGCGCCAGCGGTTCCTGAAGACGCGCGGCATCTACCTGCTGCCGAACGCATTCACGACCGCCGCGCTGTTCTGCGGCTTCTTCGCGGTCGTGCAGGCGATGAACGTGCGCTTCGAGATCGCCGCGATCGCGATTTTCGTCGCGATGGTGCTCGACGGGATGGACGGGCGCGTTGCCCGCATGACGCATACGCAGAGCGCGTTCGGCGAGCAGTTCGACAGCCTGTCGGACATGGTGTCGTTCGGCGTCGCGCCCGCGCTCGTGATGTACGAGTGGGTGCTGAAGGATCTCGGCCGCTGGGGCTGGCTCGCCGCGTTCGTCTATTGCTCGGGCGCCGCGCTGCGGCTCGCGCGTTTCAACACGAACATCGGCAGCGTCGACAAGCGTTTCTTCCAGGGGCTGCCGAGCCCGGCGGCCGCGGCGCTGATTGCCGGCTTCGTGTGGCTCGCCACCGACAACCGCGTGCCGATGAAGCTCGGCTGGCTGCCGTGGGTCGCGTTCGTGCTGACGATCTACGCGGGCGTGACGATGGTGTCGAACGCGCCGTTCTACAGCGGCAAGGCGCTCGACGTGCGGCACCGTGTGCCGTTCGCGGCGATCCTGCTGGTCGTCGTCGCGTTCGTGCTCGTGTCGTCCGATCCGCCGCTGATGCTGTTCTGCCTGTTCGTGCTGTACGGGCTGTCCGGCTACGTGTTCTGGGCCTACATGGCCATTCGCGGGCGCGCGAATCCGGCGCGCTCGTCGCAGCGCGATCACTGACGCGCATTTTTTGCCCGAAAACGGCGGCCTCCGGGCCGCCGTTTTTATTTGCCCCTTTTTCGAACCGGGCCGCCGGAGGCCCCGGGTGCCGTCCGATTGCGCACCCAACGGAATGCCGCTATAGTCGTCGGCATGACTGCATTTTCCCGCCTCTCCCTCCTTCTAGCCGGTGCGCCGCTACGCGCGCTAGCTTTGGCGCGCCTGCCGCGCTGACCGTTCTCGCCCCCCCGTCAAGCCTCGTCTGTTGTTGAGCGTCGCCAGCGGTGGCGCGATCTCGTTACGTTTGACTTCCGTATAAAGAGCCCTGGAGCCCCCCATGACAGACAAGCTGATCATTTTCGATACGACGTTGCGTGACGGCGAACAATCGCCCGGTGCGTCGATGACGAAGGAAGAGAAAATCCGCATCGCGAAGCACCTCGAGCGGATGAAGGTCGATGTGATCGAGGCCGGCTTCGCGGCCAGCTCGAACGGCGATTTCGACGCGATCCACACGATCGCCGGTCTCATCAAGGACAGCACGATCTGCTCGCTGGCGCGCGCCAACGACAAGGACATCCAGCGCGCAGCCGACGCGCTGAAGCCGGCCGAGAGCTTCCGGATCCACACGTTCATCGCGACGTCGCCGCTGCACATGGAGAAGAAGCTGCGGATGACGCCCGACCAGGTGTTCGAGCAGGCGCGCCTCGCGGTGCGTTTCGCGCGCAAGTTCACCGACAACGTCGAGTTCTCGCCGGAAGACGGCAGCCGCTCCGACATGGATTTCCTGTGCCGCGTGCTGGAAGCCGTGATTGCCGAGGGGGCGACGACGATCAACATCGCCGACACGGTCGGCTATGGCGTGCCGGAGCTGTACGGCAACTTGGTGAAGACGCTGCGCGAACGCATTCCGAATTCGGACAAGGCGATCTTCTCGGTGCATTGCCATAACGACCTCGGGATGGCGGTCGCAAACTCGCTCGCCGGCGTGAAGATCGGCGGCGCGCGTCAGATCGAGTGCACGATCAACGGTCTCGGCGAGCGCGCGGGCAACACGTCGCTCGAAGAAATCGTGATGGCCGTGAAGACGCGCAAGGACTACTTCGGTCTCGACGTCGGCATCGACACGTCGCAGATCGTGCCGACGTCGAAGCTCGTGTCGCAGATCACCGGTTTCGTCGTGCAGCCGAACAAGGCGGTGGTCGGTGCGAACGCATTCGCGCATGCGTCGGGCATCCACCAGGACGGCGTGCTGAAGGCGCGCGACACCTACGAGATCATGCGCGCGGAAGACGTGGGCTGGACCGCGAACAAGATCGTGCTCGGCAAGCTGTCGGGCCGTAACGCATTCAAGCAGCGCCTGCAGGAGCTCGGCGTGTCGCTCGACAGCGAGAGCGAACTGAACGCCGCGTTCATGCGCTTCAAGGATCTGGCCGACCGCAAGGCCGAGATCTTCGACGAAGACATCATCGCGATCGTGTCCGAGGAATCGGCACTTGCGCACGAGCAGGAGCACTTCAAGTTCGTGTCGCTGTCGCAGCACTCGGAAACGGGCGAGCAGCCGCATGCGAAGGTCGTGTTCGGGGTCGAAGGCAAGGAAGTGACCGGCGAGGCACGCGGCAACGGTCCGGTCGATGCGACGTTCAACGCGATCGAGAGCGAAGTCGGCAGCGGTTCCGAGTTGCTGCTGTACTCGGTGAACGCGATCACGACCGGCACGCAGGCACAGGGCGAAGTGACGGTCCGGTTGTCGAAGAGCGGGCGGATCGTCAATGGCGTCGGCACCGATCCGGACATCGTCGCCGCATCCGCGAAGGCCTACATCTCCGCACTGAACAAGCTGCATTCGAAGGACGACAAGGTCAATCCGCAGCGCTCGTAAGCGCCGCGTACCGCGCATCACTGAAACGCCCCGTGCGGCCCTGCGCCGCCGGGGCGTTTTTTCATGCGCGGCTCATTCGGCGGCCGGCGCGCGGAACAGCCAGCGACGCGTGGCCGTGCGCTGCGCCGGGCTGCGCCGCCGGAACTCGACTGCGATGCCGCGTCGCGGTGCATCGGCGACGAACGCGTCGAGCAGTTCGAGCACGTCGTGGTCGATGTAGTCGGCGCGCGTCGCGTCGATGATCACTGCGGCCCGGTCGGGAATGTGCCGCAGGTGATGCTTGACCTGCACCTTGCCGAGGAACGACACATCCTTGCGGAACGACAGCAGGAAGTGGTCGTCGTGCTGCGCGAGCGTGACGGGGCTCTTCAGGTTCGCAACGGCGACTGCCAGCACGCTGCAGGCAAGGCCGAGCGCGATGCCGAACAGCAGGTCGACCGCAAGCACACCAGCAATCGTCGCGGCGAACGGCACGAACGCGGCCGGGCCCTGTTTCATCACCGAGCGGAACAGCGCCGGTTTCGCGAGCTTGAAGCCGGTGTGGATCAGGATCGCCGCGAGGCTCGCGAGCGGGATCAGGTTGATCAGGCCGGTGAGCGCGAACACGCTCGCGAGCAGCAGCATCCCGTGCACGATCGCCGACATCCGGCTTTGTGCGCCCGCATTGACGTTCACCGAGCTGCGCACGATCACCGACGTGATCGGCAATCCGCCGACCGCGCCCGCCACGAGATTGCCGACGCCCTGGGCCTTGAGCTCGCGGTCGGGCTGGGTCGGCCGGCGCTTCGGGTCGATCTGCTCGACTGCTTCGAGGCTCAGCAGCGTCTCGAGGCTTGCAACGACCGCAAGCGTGATTGCGACGCGCCACACGTCCGGATTCACGAGCTGCGCGAAGTTCGGGCCGAGCTCCGCATGCTTGAGCGACGCTGCGAAGGCCGCGAACGATCCGAGTTCGGGCAGCGTGACGCGATGGGCGGCACCCGGTGCAATCGACGGCGCGACGACGCCCAGCACGAGCGTGGCGCCGATACCCAGCACGACCACGGCAAGCGGAGCCGGCACCGAGCGCACCAGCGCGAAGCGGTGCAGCGCGGGCGTGTCCCACGCGACCAGCAGCGCGAGCGAGGCGAGCGCGATGGCCGTCGCGGCCCACGCGACCGGCAGGCCCGGCCAATTCGCAAACGATTGCGCGGCCGAGCCGCCGAGACCGAATGCGAACGGAATCTGCTTCACGATCAGCAGGAGGCCGATCGCGGCGAGCATGCCCTTGATGACGGGCGACGGCACATAGGCGGCGAAGCGGCCGGCGCGCAGCATGCCGAACCCGAACTGCAGTACGCCGGACAGCAGCACCGCGAGCAGGAACGCGGAGAAGCTGCCGAGTTGGGCGATCCCTTCGACGACGATCACGACGAGGCCGGCGGCCGGCCCGCTGACGGACAGCGACGAGCCGCTCAGCAGCGCGACGACGATACCGCCGACGATGCCGGACACGAGCCCGGCGAATGGCTCGACGCCGGATGCATTGGCGATGCCGAGACACAGCGGCAGCGCGACGAGGAAAACGACGACGCCGGCGACGATGTCGCGCGGCAGGGTGGACAGGCGCTCGTTCAGTTTCATGGTTGGGGCGATTTCATTGGCTTGGGGGCGGGGTAGATCAGCCGAGCGCACCGGCCGTCGCGGCCTGCATGGTTTCGACGTCGACGGGCGGGTTGGTGTAGCCGGAGTCGAGTTCCTGCAGGCGGCCGTCGGCGAGCGAGAAGATCCAGCCGTGCACGAGCGGCGGCCGTTCGCGGCCTTGCACGATCGGCGACGCGCGCAGCAGCCGCACCTGTTCGAGCACGTTGAGCTCGGCGAGGCGATCGGCGGCGGCCGTGTCGTCGAGCCCGTCCAGCGCGTCGCGATGGCGCCGCGCGAGCGCGCAGAGCGGCGCGATGCGGCGCGCGACGTGCGGCAGGTCGGACGGCGGCGGCAGCAGCGACGCGCGTACGCCGCCGCATCCGTAGTGCCCGCACACGATCACGTGGTCGACCTGCAGCACGCGCACCGCGTACTCCAGCACGCTGGCGGAATTGTCGTCGTCGGGATGGAACAGGTTCGCGATGTTGCGATGGACGAACAGCTCGCCGGGCGCGCAGTGCGTGATGGTTTCGGCCGGCACGCGGCTGTCGGCGCAGCCGATCCACAGCACGCGCGGGTTCTGGCCGCGCGCGAGCGCGTCGAAGAAGCCGGGCGTGTATTCACGCGTTTCGCGGGCCCAGGCGATGTTGGCAACCAGCATGCTCTTGGGGCGATTCATGAGGACTCCTTTGTGATAAAGGCAAACGAATATCGGCAGAAATGACGCAATGGCATTCTTTCTAAATTGAAAGGTTTGGTTTCGACTGATATTAGGGGTATGCCCTAGCGCTTCGGGTGGGTTGAAACAATTTGTTTCAAATTGATTTGGCGTAGTGCATTGCGTGCACCAATTCGCCGCATGACATGCACTGCGCATGCCTGTTTCCGCGCAAAGGCCCGCATGACGGGGATGTCAGCGTGGTGCCATCGGCCTGTCATCGATCGGAAAAGATTTCCGTCGAATTTGCCGAATTAATAGGAAAGCGGAAAAAAGGAAATGGCCATTCACGCAATGATTCGTGAATGGCCATGATGAAAATTGCGCGTAAATGCGTAATCGGTCAGAACAGGTTGCGGCGGTCTGGATCGTGCAGCGGGTCGGGCGTTTTCTGCGTGATGCGCAGGATGCCCTGCGGATCGAAGTAGAAGCTGTACATCATGTACCAGACGTTGTCCTCGAGATACCGATAGGTCCACACCTCGCGCTTCATCAGCGGGAAGTAGGACGTCTCGACGGGGCGTCCGAAGTTGACGAGCACATCGGTCTTCGTCCATTTGCCGATCTCTGCGCGATAGAACTCGTTCGGCTGCAGGACCTGGCGCACGTTGACGATCTTGTGGGCCGCGTCGACGTCGGCCGCGATGGTGATTTCGCCCATCGGCTGGGTCGGCCACATCAGGCGCTTGCCGCCGCCGGGCAGGTCGTAGATCTCGCGCGGCGGGCCCATGCGTGCGACGATCGCCGACTCGTCCTGGCCGGCCTGGTATTGCTGCCACGGTTGCGCGCAACCGGCCAGCAGCGCGGCGGCGCTGGCGAACAGCACCGGCAGGCGCGCGGAAATGCGAATGCGCATGGGGATTCTCCAGAACACGGAAACAAGTCCCGTTTTATCACGGACGGCGCGCGGCCGCGCACCGCGAGGAAAAAATCGGTGCGGATCGCCGGGCGCGCCGCGCTTGCGGGTGGCGGGCGCGCCGGCCTATGATCCGCGCTTCTCGGGCAGATTGAAGGGCAGGTGGCCGATGCAGGGGTGGAAGCGGTGTGCGCTCGCGTTGAGCGCGGGGTGGATGCTGGTGTCGTCCGCGTTTGCGGGCGGCGAGCCGGTGCGGATCGCGCTGATCGAAGGGATGTCGGGCCCGTTCGCGAATGCGGGCGCGGCGGTCGAACGCAACCTGCGCTTCGGCGTCGAGCAGGTCAACGCGGCGGGCGGCGTGAAGCTGCGCGACGGCGCGCATCCGCTCGAACTGGTGGTGCTCGACAGCAAGGGCAGCCCCGAGGAGGCACTCGTGCAGTTGCGCGCGGCCGCGGACCGCCATATCGGGTTCGTCGCGCAGGGCAACAGCTCGGCCGTCGCGGCCGCGCTCGTCGCCGCGCTCGACAAGCTGAACGCGCGCGATCCGGACAACCGGATGCTGTTCCTCAACTATTCGGCCGACGATCCGGCGCTGACCGGCGCACGCTGCAGTTTCTGGCATTTTCGCTTCGATGCGCACGCGGGCATGCGGATGGCTGCGCTCGCGGACGTGATGGCGCGCGACCGTGCGCTCCGCAAGGTTTATCTGCTGAACCAGGACTACAGTTTCGGCCACGATGTCAGCACGCTCGCCCGGCAGGCGCTGGCCGCGCGGCGCCCGGACGTGACGATCGCCGGCGACGAATTCCACCCGATCGGGCGGATCAAGGATTTCTCACCGTACATCGCGAAGATCCGCGCGAGCGGTGCCGACGCCGTCGTGACCGGCAACTGGGGCAACGACCTGACGCTGCTCGTGAAGGCGGCGCGCGAGCAGGGGCTGAATGCGAAGTTCTATACCTTCTACGGCAACAGCCTCGGCGCGCCGGCCGCGCTTGGCGATGCCGGTGTCGGGCGGGTCGTGGCCGTGGCGGACTGGCATCCGAACGCGGGCGGCGTGAAATCCGATGCGTTCTACCGTGCGTTCCGGAACCGTTTTCCGGCCGCCCAGGACGACTATCCGGTGCGACGGATGAGCCTGATGATCGAGATGCTGGCCGCCGCGATGAACCGCGCGGGTTCGGCCGACCCCGTCGCGGTCGCGCGTGCGCTCGAGGGCCTGTCGTTCGACGACGGCTTCCACGCGTCGAAGATGCGCGCGCAGGATCATCAGTTGATCCAGCCCCTTTACGTGATGGAGATGGACAAGGTCGGCACGCCGGGCGTGCGCTTCGACAACGAGGGTTCCGGCTACGGCTTCCGGACGGTGCTTGCGGTGCCGGCGCAGCGCACGGAGACGCCGTCCGCCTGCTCGATGACGCGCCCGTGACAGGAGGCGGTAAGAACGGCGCGGAGTTGTGCTACAATGCGCGCCGGTTGTAAGTCACGGCACGGCCATTCTTCCGTGTCCGCCTGTTCAGTTAGAAAGGAAATCACATGTCTGTTGCAGATATCAAGAAGTCGGAAGTTGTTGCTCAGTTCGCCCGCGGTACCAACGACACGGGGAGCCCCGAAGTCCAGGTCGCACTGCTGACCGCACGTATCGTCGAACTGACGGGTCACTTCAAGACCCACGCGAAGGATCACCACAGCCGCCGCGGTCTGCTGCGCATGGTGAGCCGCCGCCGCAAGCTGCTCGACTACCTCAAGGGCAAGGATGCCGACCGTTACCGCGCACTGATCGAGAAGCTGGGTCTGCGTAAGTAATCGAGGCGATTGCCGCCAGCAAGATGCCTGTGTCAGTCCGCTGATACAGGCATTTTGTTTTTGCGCGGTGCGTAGCGTCACACGCACCGCAGGCTGTCCGGCACGGTTGTGCAGGGCTGCCGCAACGACTGATACCGGGGCAGGATTTGTGTCATTCCAGCGCGTCGCTGCATGAGCGCCGCGCTGGAATGGCATAAAAAACACACCTTGCTCCGGGTGATTCGGTCGGGACGCCGCCGCGCGGGATGGCCGGCGCGGCGAATGAAATGCATGAATTCAAAGGAGCAACCATGTCCATGTTCAACAAGGTCGTGAAGGAATTCCAGTGGGGCCAGCACAAGGTGCGCCTCGAAACCGGTGAAGTCGCTCGCCAGGCAAGCGGCGCCGTGATCGTCGACGTCGAAGACACCGTCGTGCTGGCAACCGTCGTCGGCGCGAAGTCGGCGAAGCCGGGGCAGGATTTCTTCCCGCTGACCGTCGACTACCTCGAGAAGACCTACTCGGCCGGCAAGATCCCGGGCGGCTTCTTCCGTCGCGAAGGCCGTCCGTCGGAACACGAGACGCTGACGTCGCGCCTGATCGACCGTCCGCTGCGCCCGCTGTTCCCGGAAGGCTTCTACAACGAAGTCCAGGTCGTGATCCACGTGCTGTCCGTGAACCCGGAAATCCCGGCGGACATCCCCGCACTGATCGGCGCATCGGCTGCGCTCGCCGTGTCGGGCCTGCCGTTCAACGGCCCGGTCGGTGCCGCACGCGTGGCCTACATCGACAACGCATACGTGCTGAACCCGACGCGTGACCAGATCAAGGCATCGAGCCTCGACCTCGTCGTCGCAGGTACGGAACGTGCCGTGCTGATGGTTGAATCGGAAGCCGATCAGCTGTCGGAAGACGTGATGCTGGGCGCCGTGGTGTTCGGCCACGAGCAAATGCAGGTCGCGATCGACGCGATCCACGAACTGGTGCGCGAAGGCGGCAAGCCCGAGTGGGACTGGCAGCCGGCCCCGAAGAACGAACCGCTGATCGCGCGCGTGACCGAGCTGGCACAGAACGACCTGCTCGCGGCTTATCAGCTCCGCGACAAGCAAGCACGCTCGACGAAGCTGAAGGAAGTCTATGCAGCAACCTCGGCGAAGCTCGAGGAAGACGCATCGGCGGCCGGTACGGTCGCAGCGGACAAGGCTACCGTCGGCAACGTGCTGTTCGACATCGAAGCCAAGATCGTCCGTTCGCAGATCCTGAACGGCGAGCCGCGTATCGACGGCCGCGACACGCGCACCGTGCGCCCGATCGAAATCCGTACCGGCGTGCTGCCGCGTACCCACGGCTCGGCGCTGTTCACGCGCGGCGAGACGCAGGCGCTGGTCGTCGCGACGCTCGGCACGAAGGGTGACGAGCAGATCATCGACGCACTCGAAGGCGAGTACCGCGAGCGCTTCATGCTCCACTACAACATGCCCCCGTTCGCGACCGGCGAAACGGGCCGCGTCGGCTCGCCGAAGCGCCGCGAAATCGGCCACGGCCGCCTCGCGAAGCGTGCACTGGTCAAGTGCCTGCCGAGCGCCGACGAATTCGGCTACTCGATCCGCGTCGTGTCGGAAATCACCGAATCGAACGGTTCGTCGTCGATGGCATCGGTGTGCGGCGGCTGCCTCGCGCTGATGGACGCCGGCGTGCCGATGAAGGCACACGTCGCGGGTATCGCGATGGGCCTGATCCTCGAAGGCAACAAGTTCGCGGTGCTGACCGACATCCTCGGCGACGAAGATCACCTCGGCGACATGGACTTCAAGGTGGCCGGCACGGAACAAGGCGTGACGGCACTGCAGATGGACATCAAGATCCAGGGCATCACGAAGGAAATCATGCAGGTCGCGCTCGCGCAGGCGAAGGAAGGCCGCATGCACATCCTCGGCAAGATGACGTCGGCAGTCTCGGGTGCGAACACGCAACTGTCGGAATTCGCGCCGCGCATGATCACGATCAAGATCAACCCGGAAAAGATCCGCGACGTGATCGGCAAGGGCGGTTCGGTGATCCGCGCGCTGACGGAAGAAACCGGCACGACCATCGACATCTCCGACGACGGCGTCGTGACGATCGCAAGCACGAACAGCGACGGCATGGCCGAAGCGAAGAAGCGTATCGAGAACATCACGGCCGAAATCGAAGTCGGCCAGGTGTACGAAGGCACGGTTCTGAAGCTGCTCGATTTCGGCGCGATCGTGAACCTGCTGCCGGGCAAGGATGGCCTGCTGCACATCTCGGAAATCGTCAACGAGCGTGTGAAGGACATCAACGACTACCTGAAGGAAGGCCAGCAAGTGAAGGTCAAGGTCATCCAGACGGACGAAAAGGGTCGCGTGCGTCTGTCGGCGAAGGCGCTGCTGAATGAAGCAGCGGCGGCGTCGCAGTCGGACACGCCGCCGCAGCAGTAAGCGGGCAGGCGGACCAACGGCCGGCAGTGCGAAAGCGTGCCGGCCGTTTTTTCTGTAGCATCGTTGTGCGGCGCAGCAGCGCCGGCCAGGCGCCTGTGCCGCGCGCGGGCGCGCCATCCGATTCCGATCCTGATCCTGGAGCGACCATCACCATGAAAGCCATCGAAATCACCGAATTCGGTGCCCCCGACGTGCTGAAGCTTGCGGAGCGTCCGCGCCCCGAACCGAAGCGCGGCGAAGTGCTGATCAAGGTGGCGGCTTCCGGCGTGAACCGGCCCGACGTGTTCCAGCGCAAGGGGGCGTATGCGCCGCCGCCGGGCGCGTCGGACCTGCCGGGCCTCGAGGTTGCAGGCGAGATCGTCGGCGGTGACCTGTCGGACGCTGCGCTGAACCCGTTCGGCCTGAAGCTCGGCGATCGCGTGTGCGCGTTGCTTGCAGGCGGTGGCTATGCGGAGTACGCGGTCGCACCGCTGCCGCAATGCCTGCCGGTGCCCGACGGGCTCACCGATATCGAGGCCGCGTCGCTGCCCGAAACGTTTTTCACGGTGTGGAGCAACGTGTTCGACCGTGCGCAGCTCGGCGCGGGCGAGGGCGGCGAGCAGGAAACGCTGCTCGTGCAGGGCGGCTCGAGCGGCATCGGCGTGACGGCGATCCAGATCGCGCATGCGCTCGGCTTTCGCGTGTTCGCGACGGCCGGCACGGCCGATAAATGCCGCGCTTGCGAGGCGCTCGGCGCCGAACGCGCGATCAACTACAAGACGGAAGATTTCGTCGAGGTCGTGAAGTCGCTGACGCACGATCGCGGCGTCGACGTGATCCTCGACATGGTGGCGGGCTCGTACGTGCCGCGCGAACTGTCCGCGCTCGTGGATGGCGGCCGTCTCGTGCTGATCGCGCTGCTCGGCGGCGCGAAGGCCGACGTCAACCTGGGCGAGATCCTGCGCCGCCGGCTGACGATCACGGGGTCGACGCTGCGCCCGCGTCCGGTCGAGTTCAAGGCGCAGATCGCCGCGCAGCTGAAGTCGCGCGTGTGGCCGCTGCTTGCCGACGGCCGCATCAAGCCGGTGATCTATCGCGTATTGCCGGCTGCGGACGCCGCTCAGGCGCACGCGCTGATGGAAAGCAGCGAGCACACCGGCAAGATCGTGCTCGATTGGGGTACGAACGCCTGACGGCCCGTGCGACCGGGCTTGACATGCGCGGTTTGACCGGTTCAAGCCGCGCGCAGTAAAATCGCCGGTTTGCTTCGCCAGATCAAACCTGACGGCCGGTTTCCGGCACGTTAATGACCAAGCGGTGACGAGACAGACACGATGTCGAAACAGAGAACTAAGCGTGTGATCGGCAACTGGAAGATGCACGGCCGGCTGGCCGGCAACCAGGCGTTGCTGAACGAAGTGGTGCAGGGCGCGGGCGCGGTGGCGGCCGAAACGTCGATCGGCGTGTGCGTGCCGTTCCCGTATCTCGCGCAGGTTCAGGCGCAGCTCGACGGCGGCCGTGTCGCCTGGGGTGCGCAGGACGTGTCGGCGCACGAACAGGGCGCGTTCACCGGTGAAGTCGCGGCCGCGATGGTCGCGGAGTTCGGCGCACGCTATGCGATCGTCGGTCACTCGGAGCGCCGCGCGTATCACGGCGAACGCAACGAGACGGTCGCCGCGAAGACGCAGCGCGCGCTCGCAGCGGGGCTCACGCCAGTCGTGTGCGTTGGCGAGACGCTCGACGAGCGCGAGTCGGGTGCGACCGAGCAGGTGGTCGGTGCGCAGCTCGACGCAGTGCTGGCCGTGCTGACGGCTGACGAAGCGACGCGCATCGTCGTCGCATACGAGCCGGTCTGGGCGATCGGCACGGGCAAGAGCGCGACGTCGGCGCAGGCACAGGACGTGCACGCGTTCCTGCGTGCGCGTCTCGCGGCAAAGGGTGCGGCGGACGTGTCCGTGCTGTACGGCGGCAGCGTTAAGCCGGACAACGCGGAAGAGCTGTTTGCGCAGCCGGACATCGACGGCGGCCTGATCGGCGGCGCGTCGCTGAAGGCGGAAGATTTCCTGGCGATCTGCCGGGCCGCGCGTTGAGCGGTCCGGGATCGAATTGAACCATGACGGTGGCCGGTCGTTCCGGTCGCCTGATCCATTCGGGTGGGTGTGATGCTGTTATTCAAGACGCTGATTATTGTGGTGCAGGTGCTGTCTGCACTTGGTGTGATTGGTCTCGTGCTGCTGCAGCACGGCAAGGGTGCCGACATGGGCGCTGCGTTCGGCAGCGGCGCGTCGGGCAGCCTGTTCGGTGCAACGGGCTCGGCGAACTTCCTGTCGCGTACGACGGGCATTCTCGCAACGATCTTCTTCGTCGCGACGCTCGCGCTGACGTACCTCGGTTCGTACAAGTCGACGCCGTCGGCAGGCGTGCTGGGTGGGGTTGCGACCGCACCGGCATCGGCACCTGCAGCATCGGCGCCGGCTGTCGCGGCATCCGCTGCCGCAGGTTCGGCTGCAAGTGCGCCGGGCCAGGACGTCCCGAAATAAAAAGTTAAATTTTTTGCGATTGTGCGTTGAACAATTCTGGAACTCGGGTTAGAATTTAATTCTTGAAGCGATTCGCGGGAAACAAGTAGTTACAACCCCGGTTGCATGCAGTGCCGACGTGGTGAAATTGGTAGACACGCTATCTTGAGGGGGTAGTGGCGAAAGCTGTGCGAGTTCGAGTCTCGCCGTCGGCACCAAAGTTACTCAATGCCAGCCGCTTCTAGTGGCTGGCATTTTTCATTTCTGGAGTGTGCTTGCGGTTGTCTTGCGATCGCATGCACTCCGAAATGATCCCTTCCGCCGGATAGTGGTATTCTCCGGACGCTCAGAACCAACCGATAGAGGATTGCCTTGAACCTCGCAGCCTATTACCCCGTCTTGTTGTTCCTCCTCGTGGGCACTGGTTTAGGTATAGCGCTGGTCAGCATCGGCAAGCTCCTTGGTCCCAACAAGCCGGACGTCGAGAAGAACGCACCGTACGAGTGCGGCTTCGAAGCCTTTGAAGACGCCCGGATGAAATTCGACGTCCGGTACTACCTCGTCGCCATCCTGTTCATCATCTTCGATCTCGAAACCGCTTTCCTGTTTCCGTGGGGCGTCGCGCTCCGGGATATCGGCTGGCCGGGTTTCATCGCAATGATGATTTTTCTGCTCGAATTCCTGCTGGGCTTTGCCTATATCTGGAAGAAAGGCGGGCTCGACTGGGAGTGATGGGTTAATCGCCGGTTTGCATGGGCGGCCACGCTCGGTCGCTCGTCTGGAGTGGAAAGCAAATGAGTATCGAAGGGGTCTTGAAGGAAGGGTTTGTCACCACGACGGCTGACAAGCTGATCAACTGGACGCGTACCGGCTCGCTGTGGCCGATGACGTTCGGGCTCGCGTGTTGCGCCGTCGAAATGATGCATGCGGGCGCAGCCCGTTATGACCTGGACCGGTTCGGCGTCGTGTTTCGCCCGAGCCCGCGTCAGTCGGACGTGATGATCGTCGCTGGCACGCTCTGCAACAAGATGGCACCCGCGCTGCGTCGCGTGTACGACCAGATGGCCGAACCGCGCTGGGTGATCTCGATGGGATCGTGCGCGAACGGCGGTGGCTACTACCACTACTCGTACTCGGTGGTCCGCGGCTGCGACCGGATCGTGCCGGTCGACGTCTACGTGCCGGGCTGTCCGCCCACGGCCGAGGCGCTGGTCTACGGCGTGATCCAGCTTCAGGCGAAGATCCGCCGCACCAATACCATCGCCCGTCAATAAAGCCCCGAGCGTCCCCTCAATATGGCAAGCAAAATCGAGACCCTCAAGGCAAACCTCGAAGCCGCGCTCGGCGCGCGCGTGGTGAGCCTCACCGAAGCGATCGGTGAACTGACGCTCGTCGTAAAGGCGAGCGATTACCTCGAAGTCGCAAAGATGCTGCGCGACGATCCGAAGCTCCGTTTCGAGCAGTTGCTCGACCTGTGCGGCGTCGACTACCAGACCTTCGGCGACGGTGCCTACGACGGCCCGCGTTTCGCGGCCGTGTCGCACCTGCTGTCGGTCACGAACAACTGGCGTCTGCGCCTGCGCGCATTCGCGCCGGACGACGACCTGCCGATCGTGGCATCGCTGGTCGACATCTGGACCTCCGCGAACTGGTACGAGCGCGAAGCGTTCGACCTGTACGGCATCGTGTTCGAAGGCCACCCCGACCTGCGCCGCATCCTCACCGACTACGGCTTCATCGGCCATCCGTTCCGCAAGGACTTCCCGGTGTCGGGCTATGTCGAAATGCGTTACGACCCGGAAGAGAAGCGGGTCGTGTACCAGCCGGTGACGATCGAACCGCGCGAAATCACGCCGCGCGTGATCCGCGAGGATCGCTATGGCGGTCTGAAACATTAAGGGGGCGTCATGGCAGAAATCAAGAACTACACGCTCAACTTCGGCCCGCAGCACCCGGCAGCGCACGGCGTGCTGCGCCTCGTGCTCGAGCTCGACGGCGAAGTCATCCAGCGTGCCGATCCGCACATCGGCCTGCTGCACCGCGCGACGGAAAAGCTCGCGGAATCCAAGACGTTCATCCAGTCCGTGCCGTACATGGACCGTCTCGACTACGTGTCGATGATGGTCAACGAGCACGGCTACGTGCTCGCGATCGAAAAGCTGCTCGGCATCGAAGTGCCTGAGCGCGCGCAGTACATCCGCGTGCTGTTCGACGAGATCACGCGCGTGCTGAACCACCTGATGTGGATCGGCGCACACGCACTCGACGTCGGCGCGATGGCCGTGTTCCTGTACGCATTCCGCGAACGCGAAGACCTGATGGACGTGTACGAAGCGGTGTCCGGCGCCCGGATGCACGCGGCGTACTATCGTCCGGGCGGCGTCTACCGCGACCTGCCTGACGCAATGCCGCAATACAAGGCGTCGAAGATTCGCAACGAGAAGGCGCTCGCGAAGATGAACGAAGCGCGCAGCGGCTCGGTGCTCGACTTCATCGACGACTTCTTCGCGCGCTTCCCGAAGTGCGTCGACGAATACGAAACGCTGCTCACCGACAACCGGATCTGGAAACAGCGTCTGGTCGGGATCGGCGTGGTCAGCCCGGAACGTGCGCTGCAGATGGGCCTGACGGGCCCGATGCTGCGCGGCTCGGGCATCGCCTGGGATCTGCGCAAGAAGCAGCCGTACGAAGTGTACGATCGCATGGATTTCGATGTGCCGGTCGGCGTGAACGGCGATTGCTACGACCGCTATCTGGTGCGCGTCGAAGAAATGCGCCAGTCGATCCGCATCGCGAAACAGTGTATTGAGTGGCTCCGCAAGAATCCGGGCCCGGTGATGACGGACAATCACAAGGTTGCACCGCCGTCGCGCGTTGGCATGAAGACCAACATGGAAGACTTGATTCACCACTTCAAGCTCTTCACCGAAGGTTTCCATGTGCCGGAAGGCGAAGCGTACGCGGCGGTCGAGCATCCGAAGGGTGAGTTCGGCATCTACCTCGTGTCGGATGGTGCGAACAAGCCGTATCGCCTCAAGATTCGCGCACCGGGTTTCGCGCACCTGGCGTCGCTCGACGAAATGGCGCGCGGTCACATGATCGCCGACGCCGTCACGATCATCGGTACGCAGGACATCGTGTTCGGCGAAATCGATCGCTAATGGTTAGCGCCGCCCGCGCGAGCGGGCGGCGAGCAGCAAGTCACACGCGATGCGCGCTGAACCGGCGCGGCTTCGCAAGCTGTCAACAGAGTGAGCGCCAGGTCTGCCGTCCATGCACCCCAATGTGCGGCAGGTTGTTCGTTCGGTAGGAATTGAAAGAGTCGTGTCTGAAAATGATCTCAGCTGAAGGCCTGAAGGAAATCGATCGAGCGTTGACGAAGTATCCCGCCGATCAGAAACAGTCCGCCGTGATGTCGGCATTGGCCGTTGCTCAGGAAGAGCACGGCTGGCTGTCGCCCGAACTGATGCAGTTCGTCGCGGACTATCTCGGCATGCCGGCCGTTGCCGTGCAGGAAGTCGCGACGTTCTACACGATGTACGAGCTCAACCCGGTCGGCAAGCACAAGATCACGCTCTGCACGAACCTGCCGTGCCAGCTCGGCCCGGACGGTGGCGCGGAAGCGACTGCCGACTACCTGAAACAGAAGCTCGGCATCGGCTTCGGCGAGACCACGCCCGACGGCAAGTTCACGCTGAAGGAAGGCGAATGCATGGGCTCGTGCGGCGATGCGCCGGTGCTGCTGGTGAACAATCACAGAATGTGCAGCTTCATGAGCCGCGAGAAGATCGACCAGCTGCTTGAGGAGCTCTCGAAATGACGTCCCTCCACGACCGTCACATCAAACCGCTGATCCTCGCTGGTCTGAACGGCGAGAACTGGCATCTCGAAGATTACGTTGCGCGCGGCGGCTACAAGCAGCTGCGCCGCATTCTCGAAGAAAAGATTCCGCCCGAGCAGGTGATCGCCGACGTCAAGGCGTCGGGCCTGCGTGGCCGTGGCGGTGCGGGCTTCCCGACCGGCCTGAAGTGGAGCTTCATGCCGCGTCAGTTCCCGGGGCAGAAGTACCTCGTCTGCAACTCGGACGAAGGCGAGCCGGGCACGTTCAAGGATCGCGACATCCTGCGCTGGAACCCGCACGCGCTGATCGAAGGCATGGCCATCGGCGCGTACGCGATGGGCATCACCGTCGGCTACAACTACATCCACGGCGAAATCTTCGAAGTGTATCGACGCTTCGAAGCCGCGCTCGATGAAGCGCGCGCTGCCGGGTTCCTCGGCGACAACATCATGGGCTCGGAATTCTCGTTCCAGCTGCACGCGCACCACGGTTACGGCGCGTACATCTGCGGCGAAGAAACGGCACTGCTCGAGTCGCTCGAAGGCAAGAAGGGCCAGCCGCGCTTCAAGCCGCCGTTCCCGGCGAGCTTCGGCGTGTACGGCAAGCCCACCACGATCAACAACACCGAGACGTTCGCCGCGGTGCCGTTCTTGCTGTCCATCGGGCCGCAGAATTACCTCGAGATCGGCAAGCCGAACAACGGCGGCACGAAGATTTTCTCGGTGTCGGGCGACGTCGAGCGTCCGGGCAACTATGAAGTGCCGCTCGGCACGCCGTTCGCGACGCTGATGGAGCTCGCAGGCGGGATGCGCGGCGGCAAGAAGATCAAGGCCGTGATTCCGGGCGGTTCGTCGGCGCCGGTGATCCCGGGCGACATCATGATGCAGACGGATCTCGACTACGATTCGATCGCGAAGGCGGGCTCGATGCTCGGTTCCGGCGCGGTGATCGTGATGGACGAGACGCGCTGCATGGTGCGCTCGCTGCTGCGCCTGTCGTACTTCTACTACGAAGAATCGTGCGGTCAGTGCACGCCGTGCCGTGAAGGCACCGGCTGGCTGTATCGCGTCGTGAATCGTATCGAGCACGGCGAAGGCCGCCAGGAAGATCTGGACCTGCTGAACTCGGTTGCCGAGAACATCATGGGCCGCACGATCTGTGCACTCGGCGATGCGGCGGCGATGCCGGTACGCGGGATGCTCAAGCACTACTGGGACGAATTCGCGTACCACGTCGAGCACAAGCACTGCATGGTCGGCGGCCACGCGCACGCGGCGGCAGCCTGAAGCGAACCCGGTTGCGGAATTTGAGCGCACGGTCGGGCGAAGGCGCGAACGGGCGGAAATAGGTTAAGGACCATTCACCATCATGGTTGAACTTGAAATAGACGGCAAGAAGGTCGAGGTGCCCGAAGGCAGCATGGTGATCCAGGCTGCGCACAAGGCGGACAAGTACATTCCTCACTTCTGCTATCACAAGAAACTGTCGGTTGCGGCCAACTGCCGGATGTGTCTCGTCGAAGTCGAGAAGATGCCGAAGGCCGTGCCTGCCTGCGCGACCCCCGTGTCGGCCGGCATGATCGTCCATACGCAATCCGACAAGGCCGTGAAGGCGCAGCAGTCGGTGATGGAATTCCTCCTCATCAACCACCCACTCGACTGCCCGATCTGCGATCAGGGCGGTGAATGCCAGCTGCAGGATCTGGCGGTCGGTTACGGCAAGTCGTCGTCGCGTTACTCGGAAGAGAAGCGCGTGGTGTTCCACAAGAATGTGGGCCCGCTGATCTCGATGGAAGAAATGTCGCGTTGCATCCACTGCACGCGCTGCGTCCGCTTCGGCCAGGAAATCGCCGGCGTGATGGAGTTCGGCATGCTGGGCCGCGGCGAGCATTCGGAAATCACGACGTTCGTCGGCAAGACGGTCGATTCCGAAATGTCGGGCAACATGATCGACCTGTGCCCGGTCGGCGCGCTGACCAGCAAGCCGTTCCGCTACAGCGCCCGTACGTGGGAACTGTCGCGCCGCAAGTCGGTGAGCCCGCACGATTCCGTCGGCGCGAACCTCGTCGTGCAAGTGAAGAACAACCGCGTGATGCGCGTGCTGCCGTTCGAGAACGAAGCCATCAACGAATGCTGGATCTCGGACAAGGATCGCTTCTCGTATGAAGGCCTCAACAGCGAAGAGCGCCTGACGAAGCCGATGCTGAAGCAGGGCGGCCAGTGGATCGAAACCGACTGGCAGACCGCACTCGAATACGTCGCGAAGGGCCTGAAGGGCATCGCCGCGGATCACGGCGCGAACGCGCTGGCGATGCTCGCGAGCGCGCACAGCACGGCCGAAGAGCTGTTCCTCGTGAAGCAGCTCGCCAACGAACTGAAGACGCCGAACGTCGACTTCCGTCTGCGTCAGCAGGATTTCTCGGCGCCGGTCCAGGGCGCACCGTGGCTCGGCATGCCGATCGCCGACCTGTCGAACGTGGATGCCGCGTTCGTCGTCGGTTCGTTCCTGCGCCGCGACCACCCGCTGTTCGCCTCGCGCCTGCGTCAGGCCGCGAAGAACGGCGCGAAGCTGCACTTCCTGCACGCAACCGGTGACGACGCACTGATCCCGACCGCGCAGCGCATCGTTGCAGCGCCGTCGGCATGGCTCGACCAGTTGGCCGGTATCGCAGCGGCCGTCGCGCAACTGCGCGGCGTCGCACTGCCCGACGCGCTGGCAGGCGTCACGGCATCGCCGGCCGCGCAGGCTGTCGCCCAGTCGCTCGCGAACGGCGAACGCCGCGCGGTGCTGCTCGGCAACGTCGCGGTCCGCCATCCGGAATTCGCCAAGCTGCACGCCGTCGCCAAGTGGATCGCCGACAACACCGGCGCCACGTTCGGCTTCCTGACGGAAGCGGCCAACACGGTCGGCGCGCACGTCGTCGGCGCACTGCCGGGCGAAGGCGGCCTGAACGCACGCGAAGCGTTCGAGCAGCCGCGCAAGGGTTACGTGCTGCTGAACGTCGAACCGGAATTCGACACCGCCGATCCGGCGCAGGCACTCGCCGCGCTGAACCAGGCGGAAATGGTTGTCGTGATGTCGCCGTTCAAGCATGGCCTCGACTACGCCGACGTACTGCTGCCGGTTGCGCCGTTCACGGAAACGGCCGGTACGTACGTGAATGCGGAAGGCACCGTGCAGAGCTTCAACGGCGTGGTGCGCCCGCTCGGCGACACGCGTCCGGGCTGGAAGGTGCTGCGTGTGCTGGGCAGCGTGCTCGGCCTGCCGAACTTCGAATACGAGACCTCGGAAGAAGTGCGTCTCGCCGCGCTCGGCGATGCCGGCGTCGCGGGCCGCCTGTCGAACCAGACGTCGGTCGCGCCGGTGCGCGTCGCGGCGAATGCCGCGAACGGCGGTTTCGAGCGCCTGGCCGATGTGCCGATCTATCACGCCGACGCACTCGTGCGCCGCGCAGGTGCGCTGCACCTGACGACCGCCGCGAAGGCGGCGAATGCCGCAGCCCTGCCGGCCGCGCTGTTCGACAAGCTGGGCTTGAAGGAAGGCGACGCGGTGCGCGTGCGCCAGGGCGAGCGTGCGGTGCAGTTGCCGGCCGTGCGCGACGCGAATCTTGCGGAGACCGTCGTTCGCGTGTCGGCGGCAACGCCTGCCGGCGCAGCGCTCGGCAGCCTGTCCGGTGAACTGGTGGTGGAGAAGGCGTAAATGAGCTTGTTCGATACGATCAACGCGGGCGGGTCCCAGCTTCTCGGCTTCGCATGGCCGACGGTGTGGGCAATCGTGCGCATCCTCGTCGTCTCCGTCGTCATCCTGCTGTGCGTCGCGTACCTGATTCTGTGGGAACGCAAGCTGATCGGCTGGATGCACGTGCGTCTCGGCCCGAACCGCGTCGGCCCCGGCGGCTTGCTGCAGCCGATCGCCGACGTGCTGAAGCTGCTGCTGAAGGAAGTCATTCAGCCGAGCGCCGCCAGCCGCTGGCTGTACCTGATCGCGCCGGTGATGACCGTCGTGCCGGCGTTCGCCGTGTGGGCCGTGATCCCGTTCCAGGCCGAAGCGGTCCTCGCGAACGTCAACGCGGGCCTGCTGTACGCGATGGCGATCTCGTCGATCGGCGTGTACGCGGTGATTCTCGCGGGCTGGGCATCGAACTCGAAGTACGCGTTCCTCGGCGCGATGCGCGCCGCGGCACAGATGGTGTCGTACGAAATCTCGATGGGCTTCGCGCTGGTGCTGGTGCTGATGACGGCCGGCAGCCTGAACCTGTCGGAAATCGTCGGTTCGCAGCAGCACGGCTTCTTCGCCGGCCACGGCGTGAACTTCCTGTCGTGGAACTGGCTGCCGCTCCTGCCGGCGTTCGTCGTGTACTTCATCTCGGGCATCGCCGAAACGAACCGCCACCCGTTCGACGTGGTGGAAGGGGAGTCGGAAATCGTTGCCGGTCACATGATCGATTACTCGGGTATGGCGTTCGCGCTGTTCTTCCTCGCCGAGTACATCAACATGATCGTGATCTCGGCGCTGACCGCGACGCTGTTCCTCGGCGGCTGGGATGCACCGTTCGAATTCCTGTCGTTCATTCCGGGCATCTTCTGGCTGGTGCTGAAGATATTCGCGCTGCTGTCGGTGTTCATCTGGGTTCGCGCGACGTTCCCGCGTTTCCGTTACGACCAGATCATGCGCTTGGGCTGGAAGGTGTTCCTGCCCGTCACGGTGGTCTGGGTGGTCGTGGTCGGCTTCTGGATGATGTCGCCGCTCAACATCTGGGTGAAGTAATCGGACGAAATCATGAGCGCAATCCAACACTTCTTTAAGACCTTCTTCCTGACCGAGCTCCTGCAGGGGCTCGCGCTGACCGGCCGTTACACGTTCAAGCGCAAGGTCACCGTGCAGTTCCCGGAAGAAAAGACGCCGATTTCGCCGCGTTTCCGCGGGCTGCATGCGCTGCGCCGCTACGAAAACGGCGAAGAGCGCTGCATCGCGTGCAAGCTGTGCGAGGCCGTGTGCCCCGCGATGGCGATCACGATCGAATCGGAAACGCGCGCGGACAACACGCGCCGCACGACGCGCTACGACATCGACCTGACGAAGTGCATCTTCTGCGGTTTCTGCGAAGAGAGCTGCCCGGTCGATTCGATCGTCGAGACGCAGATTCTCGAGTACCACGGCGAAAAGCGCGGCGACCTGTATTTCACGAAGGAAATGCTGCTCGCAGTGGGCGATCGCTACGAGAAGGACATCGCCGCGGCGAAGGCTGCCGACGCGCCGTATCGTTGATTGTGTTTGCAGTGCCGGCCCGAAGTACGGGCCGAGCCGCCGCGACGGGTGCGGCTCGCAAGAGCGTCCCGCAAGCCGCGCCTGACTATGGCCTAACGATGAACCGGTAATCATGGAATTCACGACCGTACTGTTCTACATCTTCGCGCTGCTCCTGGTGGTATCAGGGCTGAAGGTGATCACTTCGCGCAACCCGGTGGCGTCTGCGCTTTTCCTTGTGCTGGCGTTCTTCAACGCCGCCGCGATCTGGATGCTGCTGGAAGCGGAGTTCCTCGCGATCCTGCTGGTGCTGGTCTACGTGGGCGCGGTGATGGTGCTGTTCCTGTTCGTCGTGATGATGCTGGACATCAACATCGACTACCTGCGCCGCGATTTCAAGCGCTTTGTCCCGATGGCGACCGTGGTTGGCGCGATCATCGTGATCGAAACCGCGCTGATCCTGTGGCGCGGCTACGGCGACACGCAGACCGTGCACGCGATGGCGACGGGCGAGATGGCCAACTGGTCGAACACGCGCCTGATCGGCAAGGTGATCTACACCGACTACATCTTCGCGTTTGAAATCGCCGGCCTCGTGCTGCTGGTCGCGATCATTGCCGCGATCGGGCTGACCGAGCGCAAGGGCAAGGACAGCAAGCGCCAGCGCGTGTCGGATCAGGTCAAGGTGCGCCGCAACGACCGCGTGCGCCTCGTGAAGATGGAAGCGGAAAAGCCGCAGCCGGAAGCGGCGCAGAGCGAAGCCGGTTCGGGCACCAACGGCTAAGCGGAGGAAAAGAAAATCATGCTGACTCTTGCTCACTACCTCGTGCTCGGCGCGATCCTCTTTGCGATCGCGATCGTCGGGATCTTTCTGAACCGCCGCAACGTCATCATCATCCTGATGTCGATCGAACTGATGCTGCTGGCGGTGAATACCAACTTCGTCGCGTTTTCGCATTACCTCGGCGATGTGCACGGCCAGATCTTCGTGTTCTTCGTGCTGACCGTCGCCGCAGCGGAAGCCGCGATCGGCCTCGCGATTCTGGTGACCCTGTTCCGTAAGCTCGACACGATCAATGTCGAGGATCTCGATCAGCTCAAAGGTTAATTTCAGGCAACGCTGTTATGTCAACGACACTCAATGAAAACCTGCTGCTGGCGATTCCGCTCGCTCCGCTGGCCGGCTCGCTGATTGCGGGGCTGTTCGGGAACGCAGTCGGGCGCAAGGGCGCACACCGGATCACGATCCTCGGCGTAATGATCGCGTTCCTCCTGTCGGCGAAAGTCTTCTTCGACGTGATGGGCGGCGCAAGCTTCAACGCGACCGTCTACGAATGGATGAACGTCGGCTCGCTGAAGCTCGAAGTCGGCTTCCTCGTCGATTCGCTGACCGCGATGATGATGGTCGTCGTGACCTTCGTCTCGCTGATGGTGCACGTGTACACGATCGGCTACATGGCGGAAGAAGACGGCTACCAGCGCTTCTTCTCGTACATCTCGCTGTTCACGTTCTCGATGCTGATGCTCGTGATGAGCAACAACTTCCTGCAGCTGTTCTTCGGCTGGGAAGCGGTGGGTCTGGTGTCGTACCTGCTGATCGGCTTCTACTTCACGCGTGAGAGCGCGATCTACGCGAACATGAAGGCGTTCCTCGTGAACCGCGTGGGCGACTTCGGCTTCCTGCTCGGCATCGGCCTGCTGCTCGCATTCGCCGGCTCGATGAACTACGGCGAAGTGTTCGCAAAGCGCGCGGAACTCGCGAGCCTGCACTTCCCGGGCACCGACTGGGGCCTGCTGACCGTTGCCTGTATCTGCCTGTTCATCGGCGCGATGGGCAAGTCGGCACAGTTCCCGCTGCACGTGTGGCTGCCGGACTCGATGGAAGGCCCGACCCCGATCTCCGCGCTGATTCACGCGGCGACGATGGTGACCGCCGGCATCTTCATGGTGTCGCGCATGTCGCCGCTGTTCGAACTGTCGGATACCGCGCTGTCGTTCATCACGGTGATCGGCGCGATCACGGCGCTCTTCATGGGCTTCCTCGGCATCGTCCAGAACGACATCAAGCGCGTGGTTGCGTACTCGACGCTGTCGCAGCTCGGCTACATGACCGTCGCGCTCGGCGTGTCCGCTTACCCGGTCGCCGTGTTTCACCTGATGACGCACGCGTTCTTCAAGGCACTGCTGTTCCTTGGCGCAGGCTCGGTCATCATGGGCATGCACCACGACCAGGACATGCGCAACATGGGTGGCCTGCGCAAGTACATGCCGATCACGTGGATCACGTCGCTCGTCGGTTCGCTCGCGCTGATCGGCACGCCGTTCTTCTCGGGCTTCTACTCGAAGGACTCGATCATCGACGCGGTGAAGCTGTCGCACCTGCCGGGTTCGGGCTTCGCGTACTTCGCGGTCGTCGCGAGCGTGTTCGTCACGGCGCTGTACTCGTTCCGCATGTACTTCCTGGTGTTCCACGGCGAAGAGCGCTTCCGCAAGCCGAAGCATCCGGAATCGCCGATGGGCATGGCGGCTGCGCATGGCCACGACGACCACGGCCACGGCCACGGTCATGACGACCACGCGCACGAACCGCACGAGACCCCGTGGGTCGTGTGGGTGCCGCTGGTCCTGCTGGCGATCCCGTCAGTCATCATCGGCGCGTTCGCGATCAGCCCGATGCTGTTCGGCGACTTCTTCCAGCACGGCGTTGCATTCGACAAGGTGATCTTCATCGGCGAAAACCATCCGGCCCTGGCCGAGATGGCCGAAGAGTTCCACGGCTGGGTGGGCATGGGCCTGCACTCGGTGTCGGGCCTGCCGGTCTGGCTCGCGCTCGCCGGTGTCGTTGTCGCGTGGTTCCTGTACCTGAAGCGTCCGGAACTGCCGGCGTCGATCCGCCGCGCGTTCGGCCCGATCTACACGCTGCTGGACAACAAGTACTACATGGACAAGATCAACGAAGTGGTGTTCGCCCGTGGTTCGGTGGCGATCGGCCGCGGCCTGTGGAAGGAGGGTGACGTCGTGGTGATCGACGGCCTCGTCAACGGCAGCGCCCGGTTCATCGGCTGGTTCGCCGGCGTGATCCGCTTCCTCCAATCCGGTTACATCTATCACTACGCGTTCGCCATGATCATCGGCATGCTGGGGCTCCTGACCCTGTTTGTAACGCTCGGCGGCAAATAAGGCGGGGGACAACTTAATGCACGCTTTTCCGATTCTCAGTACCGCGATCTGGTTGCCGATCGTTTTCGGCCTCCTCGTGCTTGCGGTGGGTAACGACAAAAATCCGGGGACGGCCCGCTGGATCGCACTGATCGGTTCGCTGCTCGGTCTCGCGGTCACGATCCCGCTGATCACGGGCTTCGACTCGAGCACGGCTGCGCTGCAGTTCGTCGAGAAGTCGACCTGGATCGAACGCTTCGACATTGCGTATCACCTCGGCGTCGACGGCATCTCGATGTGGTTCGTCGTGCTGACCGCGCTGATCACGGTGATCGTCGTGATCGCCGCATGGGAAGTGATCACCGAGAACGTCGCGCAGTACCTCGCGGCATTCCTGATCCTGTCCGGGATCATGATCGGTGTATTCTCGGCGGCCGACGGCCTGCTGTTCTACGTGTTCTTCGAAGCGACCCTGATCCCGATGTACATCATCATCGGCGTGTGGGGCGGCCCGAACCGCGTGTATGCGGCATTCAAGTTCTTCCTGTACACGCTGGCCGGCTCGCTGCTGATGCTGGTCGCGCTGATCTACCTGTACACGGAAACGCATTCGTTCGACCTCGCGACGTGGCAGAACGCCAAGATCGCGATGACGCCGCAGATACTGCTGTTCATTGCCTTTTTCCTCGCGTTCGCGGTGAAGGTGCCGATGTGGCCGGTCCACACCTGGTTGCCGGACGCGCACGTGGAAGCGCCGACGGGCGGCTCGGTCGTGCTGGCTGCGATCATGCTGAAGCTCGGTGCGTACGGTTTCCTGCGCTTCTCGCTGCCGATCACGCCTGACGCGAGCCACTTCCTGGCTCCCGTCGTGATCACGCTGTCGCTGATCGCGGTGATCTACATCGGCCTCGTCGCGATGGTGCAGTCCGACATGAAGAAGCTGG
The DNA here is from genome assembly GCF_000012945.1 of Burkholderia lata. Taxonomy (NCBI): domain Bacteria; kingdom Pseudomonadati; phylum Pseudomonadota; class Betaproteobacteria; order Burkholderiales; family Burkholderiaceae; genus Burkholderia; species Burkholderia lata. The sequence goes on along the minus strand of NC_007510.1, from coordinate 2,662,224 downwards.
TCGCGTATTCGTCGATCGCGCACATGGGCTTCGTCACGCTCGGCTTCTTCATCTTCAACCAGCTCGGCGTCGAAGGCGCGATCATCCAGATGATCTCGCACGGCTTCGTGTCGGGCGCGATGTTCCTGTGCATCGGCGTGCTGTACGACCGCGTGCACTCGCGCCAGATCGCCGATTACGGCGGCGTCGTGAACGTGATGCCGAAGTTCGCGGCATTCGCGATGCTGTTCTCGATGGCCAACTGCGGCCTGCCGGGCACGTCGGGTTTCGTCGGCGAGTTCATGGTGATTCTCGCTGCCGTCCAGTACAACTTCTGGATCGCATTCGGTGCGGCATTCACGCTGATCCTCGGCGCTGCCTACACGCTGTGGATGTACAAGCGCGTGTACTTCGGCGCGGTTGCGAACGATCACGTTGCCAAGCTGAAGGACATCGGCCGTCGCGAATTCCTGATGCTGGCTGTGCTCGCCGCGTTCACGATGCTGATGGGCCTGTATCCGAAGCCCTTCACCGACGTGATGCACGTTTCCGTGGAAAACCTCCTCTCCCATGTCGCGCAGTCGAAGCTGCCGCTGGCCCAGTAATCGCGAGCGGAGGAACTCAAGATCATGAACGCTCCTATGAATGTCCTGTTGCCTGACGCGCTGGTGATGGCCGCCATCGTCGTCGCATGGCTGAACGACACCTTTACCGGTGCTTCCGGCCGCCGCCTGACTTATCTGATCGCGGTCGTATCGTCGGTCGTCGCCGGCGTGTGGTTCGCGGTGCAGGCACTCGACCCGCAGCAGTACTACTTCTTCTCGAAGATGGTCGTCGTCGACTCGTTCGCGAGCACGATGAAGGCTGTCGTGTCGTTCGGTTTCGCGGTCTCGCTCGTCTATTCGCGCAAGTACCTCGAAGATCGCGACATGTTCCGCGGTGACGTGTTCCTGCTCGGCATGTTCTCGCTGCTCGGTCAGCTGGTCATGGTGTCGGGCAACAACTTCCTGACGCTGTACCTCGGTCTCGAACTGATGTCGCTGTCGCTGTACGCCGTCATCGCGCTGCGCCGCGACGCCGCGCAGTCGAGCGAAGCTGCGATGAAGTACTACGTGCTGGGCGCGCTCGCATCGGGCTTCGTGCTGTATGGCATCTCGATGCTCTACGGCGCGACCGGCTCGCTCGAGCTGGGCGAGGTGTACAAGGCGGTTAGCGGCAACACCGACGCAGCCGTGCTGATGTTCGGCGTGGTCTTCATCGTCGCCGGTATCGCGTTCAAGCTCGGCGCCGTGCCGTTCCACATGTGGGTGCCGGACGTCTACCAGGGCGCACCGACCGCAATGACGCTGTTCGTCGGCGGCGGCCCGAAGGTTGCCGCGTTCGCGTGGGGCCTGCGCTTCCTGGTGATGGGCCTGCTGCCGCTCGCACAGAACTGGCAGACCGCGCTCGTGATCCTGGCCGCACTGTCGCTGATCGTCGGCAACATCACGGGTATCGTCCAGCGCAACATCAAGCGGATGCTCGCGTACTCGGCGATCTCGAACATGGGCTTCGTGCTGCTCGGCCTGCTCGCGGGCATCGTGAAGGGCGACGCAACGGCACCGGCGAACGCATACAGCTCGGCGATGTTCTATGCGATCGTCTACCTGATCACGACGCTCGGCTCGTTCGGCGTGGTGATGCTGCTCGCACGCCGCGATTTCGAAGCCGAGACGATCGACGACTTCAAGGGCCTCAACAAGCGCAGCCCGGTGTTCGCGTTCGTGATGATGGTCATGATGTTCTCGCTGGCTGGTATTCCGCCGACCGTCGGCTTCTACGCGAAGCTCGCCGTGCTCGAGGCGACCGTCAACGCGGGTCTCACGTGGCTGGCCGTGCTGGCCGTGATCACGTCGCTGTTCGGCGCGTTCTACTACCTGCGCATCGTGAAGCTGATGTACTTCGATGCACCGCAGGATACGACCCCGATCTCGGGCGATTTCTGCAAGCGCACGATCCTCGTGCTGAACGGCCTGGCGGTCGTGGTGCTCGGCCTGATCCCGAGCCCGCTGCTGACGGCCTGCCTGCAGGCAATTCGTCACACGCTGCCGCCGCTGTAATGTCGGCAGCCGGCTGGTTTATCGTGCTGTTGGCGCTCGTCTGCGCCAACCTGCCGTTCCTGAACCAACGCCTCTTCGCCGTCGTGCCGTTCGGCACGGCGAAGAAGAGCGGGTGGGTGCGGATCGGCGAGCTGATCGTGCTGTATTTCATCGTTGGCGCGCTGGGCTTCTGGCTCGAGTCGCGCGCCGGCAACCGCTTCGAACAGGGCTGGCAGTTCTACGCGATCACGTTCAGTCTTTTCATCGTGTTCGCGTTTCCCGGCTTCACGTTCCAGTATCTCGTCAAACGACGCTGACAAGGGCCTGTCCGCGCTAATAACAAGCTTGCGAACGCGCCTTGCCGGCCGTAATGCAAGGAGTGAGGAGCGCCGTTTGGCCGCGCCAAACAAGCGACGATCGACGCCGCAGTACGGCCGGCAAGGCGCGCTCCCCTGATTGAAAAAATACTGTAGTGGGGCTGGCCGCCAGAAGGGCCGATCGCGGCGTCATGCTCCTTGCGAATACGTCGAGTATTCGCTGCGTCGCAGTCCTTGCGCTCGGCCCTTCTGGCGGCCAGCGCAAGCTTGTTATTAGCGCGGACGGGCCCTTGGCCGTCGCGCTCATTCCCGGAGCCGCCGATGGCCGAACTACCCAATCACGACGCCGCACTGACCGAAACCTGCCTCGAAAGCGAGGCGATCTTCGAAGGCTCGTTTCTCAAGCTCAAGCGCGATACCGTCCGTCTGCCGGACGGCAAGAAAGCCACGCGCGAATACGTCCAGCATCCGGGCGCGGTGATGGTGATCCCGCTGTTCGACGACGGGCGCGTGCTGATGGAAAGCCAGTATCGCTACCCGATCGGCAAGGTGATGGCCGAATTCCCGGCCGGCAAGCTCGATCCGAATGAAGGCGCGCTCGCATGCGCGGTGCGCGAACTGCGCGAAGAAACCGGCTACACGGCACGCGAATACGTGTTCCTCGCCCGGATTCACCCGATCATTTCCTATTCGACCGAATTCATCGACCTGTACCTGGCGCGCGGGCTGACGGCTGGCGAACGCAAGCTCGACGAAGGCGAATTCCTCGAGACCTTCACCGCGACGCAGGCCGATCTGCAGGAGTGGGTGCGCACGGGCCAGATCTCCGACGTGAAGACGATCATCGGCACGATGTGGCTCGACAAGGTACTGTCCGGCACGTGGCCGCTCGGGCCCGTCCTGACGCCCTGAGCGCGGCGTCAGCGGCGGGTGGGGCGCCGCGTTACAATCCGGTGACGCGGTGCCGCCGCGTCGCGCCATCGAAATTTAGCACGATCGTTCACAAAACGGCTTTTTGCGCTACACTCCTCACACGCCCTGATTCAGCATGAAGGTCCTCGATTTACAGTGCCCGCACGGTCATCGGTTCGAAGGCTGGTTCGCTTCCGCCGATGAATTCGAAGCGCAGTTGTCCCGCAAGCTGGTCGAATGTCCGGTGTGTGGAACGACCCAGGTCAACCGTCTGCCGTCGGCGCCGCGCCTGAACTTGTCGGGCGCGACGCAGGCACAGCCGGCCGATCCGCGTGCGCTGCAGGCGCAGGTGATGCGTGCACTGCGCGAGGTGCTGGAGAAAACCGAGAATGTGGGCGAGCGCTTCGCCGAGGAAGCGCGGCGCATCCATTACAACGAGGCGCCGGCACGCAGCATTCGTGGCGTTACGACGCCCGAAGATGCGCAATCCTTGGCTGAAGAAGGCATCGACGTGATGCCGCTGCCGATTCCTGCCGCGCTGAAAGAACCGCTGCAATGACGTATGCAGTGAGTCCTTGCCCGGTCGGACGACGGCCGCGGCGAGGAGACACTGCGCATGGATCTGGATTATTCCCCCGCCGACGACGCGTTCCGCGTCGACGTCCGCGCCTGGCTTGAGGCCAACCTGCCTCACGCACTGCGCGCCAAAGTACTCGATCACAAACGACTCGACCGCGAAGATTTCGCGAGCTGGCACCGGATTCTCGGCCAGCGCGGCTGGTCTGCGCCCGCGTGGCCGGTTGAATACGGCGGCCCGGGCTGGAACGCGACGCAACGACACATCTGGGACGAGGAGTGCGCGCGGATCGGCGCGCCGACCGTGCTGCCGTTCGGTGTATCGATGGTCGCGCCCGTGTTGATGAAATACGGCAGCGAAGCGCAGAAACGTCATTATCTGCCGCGCATTCTCGATGGCACCGACTGGTGGTGTCAGGGCTACTCGGAGCCGGGTTCGGGATCCGACCTCGCCTCGTTGCGCACGCGCGCCGAGCGCCAGGGCGACCACTACGTCGTCAATGGCCAGAAGACCTGGACGACGCTCGGCCAGTACGCCGACATGATGTTCTGCCTCGTACGCACCGATCCGGCCGCGAAGAAACAGGAGGGTATCTCGTTCCTGCTGATCGACATGAAGACGCCCGGTATCACGGTGCGCCCGATCGTCATGCTCGACGAGGACCACGAGGTCAACGAGGTGTTCTTCGAGGACGTGAAGGTGCCGGTCGAGAACCTCGTCGGCGACGAGAACCGCGGCTGGACCTACGCGAAATACCTGCTTGGCCATGAGCGCACCGGTATCGCGCGCGTCGGCGCGTCGAAGCGCGAGCTCGCATTCCTGAAGCGCGTCGCGTCGAACCAGCGCAAGAACGGCAAGCCGTTGCTCGCCGATCCCGTGTTCGCCGCGAAGGTCGCGGCGCTCGAGGTCGAGCTGATGGCGCTCGAGGTGACGGTGCTGCGCGTCGTCAGCCGCGAGACGAGCGGCAAGGGGCCGGGCCCCGAGGCGTCGATGCTGAAGATCAAGGGCACGGAAGTGCAGCAGGCACTCACCGAGCTGATGGTCGATGCGATCGGCCCGCTCGCTGCACCGTTCGACGTACCGTTCCTCGACGGGCAGCGCGAGCACAGCATCGCGGGCGACGACGATGCGGCGCCGCTTGCCGCGTACTACTTCAATTACCGGAAGACGTCGATCTACGGCGGCTCGAACGAGATCCAGAAGAACATCATCGCGCAGATGATTCTGGGGCTGTGATCAGGGAACGGAGACAACCATGGATTTCAGCTTTACCGATGAGCAGCAGCAGTTTGCCGATGCGCTGCGCCGTTATCTCGGCGAGCAATACGGCTTCGAAGCGCGCCAGGCAATCGTGCACAGCGATGCGGGCGTGTCGGACACGCAATGGAGCGCGTTCGCCGAACTGGGGTTGACCGCGCTGCCCGTGCCGGACGCGCAGGGTGGCTTCGGCGGCGGCCCGGTCGACATGCTGGTCGTGATGCAGGAACTCGGCCGCGCGCTCGTGATCGAGCCGCACTGGGCAACGGCAGTGGGCGTCGAAGCCTTGCGTATCGCCGGCTCGAGCGCCGGCGAGGATGCGGTGCTGCTGGAGGCGATCGCGCAGGGGCAGAAGCGCGTGGCGGTTGCGTTCCACGAACCGCATGCGCGCTACGACCTGTTCGAACTCGACACGCATGCGCGTGAGCAGGGCGGCACGTACCGGCTGACCGGCACGAAGTCGGTCGTTCAGCATGGTGCACAGGCGGATGTGTGGATCGTGCCCGCACGTGTCGACGGCGGCGGTATCGGCCTCTTCGTCGTCGACCGGAATGCCGCAAACGCGAAGGTGGCCGACTACCGGACGATCGACGGTCAGCGTGCCGCGACGATCGGGTTCGACGAAACGCCGGCGCGACTGCTGACGGGCGGTGCGCGCGACGCTGCGGCCCTCGAGCAGGTTGCCGATTACGCGACGTTCCTGCTGTGCGCGGAAGCGGTCGGCGTACTCGACGAACTGAACCGTGCCACGGTCGAATACACGAAGACACGCGAACAGTTCGGCGTGCCGATCGCACGTTTCCAGGCGCTGCAGCACCGGATGGTCGACATGCTGATCCATGCCGAGCAGGCGCGTTCGCTGACCTACCTGGCTGCCGTACGCTACGCGAGCGGCGATGCTGATGCGCGGCGCAAGGCCGTGTCGGCCGCGAAAGCACGTGTCGGCGCCGCCGCGCGCTTCGTCGGCCAGCAGGCCGTTCAACTGCACGGCGGCATGGGCGTGACCAACGAGGTCGCCGCCGCGCATCTGTTCAAGCGGCTGACGATCATCGAGACGACGCTCGGCGACACCGATCATCATCTCGCCCGTATCGCGGCGCTGCCCGATTTCGCGCAGACCGACGAGGCATGACGGTGACGCGCGAGCGCGCCAGACAAGGAGACACCTAGTGGGCATCAGTTACGAAGACCTGGTGGTCGGCAGCACCACCGAAGTGGGCCGTTACACGTTCGAACCCGACGACATCAAGGCGTTCGCGCAACGCTACGACCCGCAGCCGTTCCATCTCGACGAAGAGGCCGGGAAAGCGTCGCATTTCGGCGGGCTCGTCGCGAGCGGCTGGCATACGTGTTCGGTGTTCATGAGCCTGCTCATCAAGAAGCTCGGGTCGGATTCGACGAGCATGGGCTCGCCCGGCATCGATTCGATCCGCTGGCTCAAGCCGGTGCGCGCCGGCGACACGATCACCATGTATCAGAAGGTGCACGACAAGCGCGTGTCGGAGAGCAAGCCCGACCGCGGCATCGTGTCGACGGAGTGGGTCGGCGTGAACAGCGCCGGCGAGACGGTGATCACCGTGCATACCAAGGTGATCTTCGGGCTGCGCCATCCGGGAGGCAAGCAGGCATGACCGACGTGACCTTGCCGCTGATCGCATCGGCACAGGCGCTGCAGGCGCGTGTTGGCGCAGAGCCGCTCGCGAGCGGCTGGCTCTCGATCGACCAGCGTCGTGTCGATGGCTTTGCCGATGCGACCGACGATCATCAATGGATTCACGTCGATCCCGAACGCGCGCGACGCGAGTCGCCGTTCGGTGGCCCGATCGCGCACGGGTTCCTGACGCTATCGCTGATTCCGGCGTTGATGGCCGACGCGATGCGTTTCGAGCAGAAGATGGGCGTGAACTACGGACTGAACCGCGTGCGGTTCCTGAAGCCGGTGCCAGTCGGCGCGCGCGTGCGGGCGCTGTTTGCGGTAAAGGAAACCGCCGAGGCCGCGCGGGACGGTGTGCAGGTGACGTGGTCGGTGACGATGCAGGTCGAGCGTCCCGATGCGCCGCTGCCTGTTTGCGCGGCGGAATTCATCACGCTGCATTACTTCTGAAGCGGGGAGCGGCATGCACGGATGCCGCTCCGCTTTTCACATGCGCGTCAGTGCTTCGCGTATTGCGTCGCGCCGAACAGCACCTCGCGCGCCTTGTCGTCCTGCAGCGCCTTGCGCATCGATGCGAGCACTTCGACACCGCGCTGCACGGCCGGTCGTGCAGCGATCGCGTCGTACCAGCGCTTCACGTTCGGCAATTCGTCGAGCACGATGCCCTGGTTCTGCCACGAGCGTGTCCACGGGAACGTCGCAATGTCCGCGATCGTGTACGCATCGCCCGCGAGATACTCGGATTCGCCGAGACGTTTGTCCATCACGTTGTACAGGCGCCTCGCCTCGTTCGTGTAGCGGTTGACCGCATATTCGATCTTCTCCGGCGCATACAGGCGGAAGTGATGCGCCTGCCCGAGCATCGGGCCGACCCCGCCCATCTGGAACATCAGCCATTCGAGCGTCGCGTAGCGTGCGGCCGGATCGGTCGGCAGGAACTTGCCGGTCTTCTCCGCGAGGTAGATCAGGATCGCGCCGGATTCGAACAGCGAGATCGGCTGGCCGCCGGGGCCGTCCGGATCGACGATCGCGGGGATCTTGTTGTTCGGGCTGATCGTCAGGAATTCCGGCTTGAACTGGTCGCCCGCGCCGATATCGACCGGATGGACACGATAAGCGAGGCCCGTTTCCTCGAGCATGATGTGCACCTTGTGGCCGTTCGGGGTCGCCCAACTGTAGACGTCGATCATTGTGAACTCCTTTGTGGCATGCGCGAAAACGGCGCCGGCAGCGCCGCGACAGGCGGTCATTAGAGCATGGATCGATATGGGCTGCTGGCGACGGAAATGTGCGTGCCGATGCGCGTGCGCAGGCGCGAGTGCGCGTGTTGAGCGACACGGCGCCGAGGGCAATCACATGTCGTCCGAGTCGTCTGGATGGGGGCGCCGCGCCGCATCGGGTTGATGCGGCGGCGATGCGTCTATTCAATAGCCGGCGCGGCGGCTCAGCGCTTGTAGCGGGGCGGGCGTTTCTCGAGAAATGCGGTGATGCCTTCGAGCCCGTCCGCATGATGCAGCGATGCGACGAAATGATCGCGCTCGGTGGCGAGATGCGCATCGAGCGGTTGCATCGTCGCGTCGTCGAGCAGCGACTTGATGCGCGTGAGTGCGTTCGGCGAGATGCCGGCGAGCGCATCGGCCCATGCCAGCGCATCGGTCAGTGCCGCGCCGGGCACGGCAAGCCGGTTGACGACGCCGAGCGTGTGCAGGCGTTCGGCTGCGACAGGCTTGCCTTCGAACAGGATCTCGGCCGCGAGCGCACGCGGCAGCGCGCGCGCGATGAACCACGAACCGCCTCCATCGGGCGTCAGGCCGACGCGTGCATACGACATCACGAACTTCGCGTCGTGCGCAGCGACGATCAGGTCGCACGCGAGCGCGAGCGAGAAGCCCGCGCCGGCGGCTGCGCCTTCTACCGCAGCGATCACCGGCTTCGTCGAAGCGTGGATCGCCGCTACCCATGCAGCGAGCTGATCGATGCTGTCGGCCTGGTAGGACGGATCCTTCGAGCGGTTGTCGAGCAGCCGGTTCAGGTTGCCGCCCGCGCAGAAGAAGCGATCGGCGCCGGTGAGCACGACCGCGCGGATCCCGGGGTCGCGTTCGGCGGTGGCGAGCGCTTCGATACCGGCCGCGTACATGTCGGGATGCAGCGCATTGCGTGCGCCGGGATTGGATAGCGTGAGGACGAGCGTCGATTCGCTCTCGGGCGGACGCGAGGCCAGCAGTTCAGCACTCATGCGAGCGTGTCTCCATCGGATGGCGGGGCTGCGGCGGCGGGCGCATCGTGCGTGCTGACGCGGCCGATGCCGTAGCAGATGTATTGTTGTCGTGACGAACGCAAAACTTGCTTTAGACTAGCACGAACGTGCTTTTCAGCGCGATGAATCCCGATGCGGCCGGCATTGATGCGGCCGCGCTTCAGCAAGGAAGGAGACTCCGATGCTACAGCTGTGCGGTATTCCGTTGTCCAACTATTACAACAAGGTGAAGTTCGTCCTGCTCGAGCACGACATTCCGTTCGAAGAGTCGGTATGCGGTTTGCCGATCAGCGATCCGGCGCAGCTCGTCGATTCGCCGCTCGGCAAGATTCCGTTTCTGAAGACCGAAGAAGGCGCGCTGTTCGAGTCGCAGGTGATCATCGAGTACCTGGCCGCGCGCTATCCCGAGAAAGGCATTTTTCCGGCAAGCCCGTTCGCGAGCGCGAAGGTGCGCGAACTGATCGAGACGCTCGAGCTGTATCTCGAATGGATGGCGCGCGAGGTCTACACCGAAGCGTTTTTCGGCGGCAAGGTCAGCGATGGAATGAAGGCGCACGTCGAGAAGCGCCTGCCGCGCGCGATCGATGCGTTCAAGCAGATGACGCAGTTTTCGCCGTACGTGCTCGGCGAGTCGTTCGGCCTCGCGGACATCGCCGCCTGGGTCCATCTGCCGGTCATCGGCATGGCGACGAAGGCCATCTACGGACGCGATTTCCTGCTCGATGCCGGCATCGACTGGAAGGCGCATGTGAAGCAGGTGGGCGAGCGCCCTGCCGCGCAGCGCGTGGCGGCCGAGCGCAAGGCGTATATCGACGCGACGAGCGTCGCGCGCTCGTAAGCGCGATTCCCGCAGGGCGGCGTGCGGCCGCCCGTGCGGGTCTTACAGGCGGGCGAGCCGCTCGAGCGCGGACGCGAGCGTGCTTTCCTGCTTCGCGAAGCAGAATCGGACGACGCCCGATTCGTGCGGCTCGTGATAGAACGCCGACACCGGAATGGCGGCCACGCCAATCTCCGACGTGAGCCACTTCGAGAATTCCGCTTCCGGCTGGTCGCTGATCGCCGAATAATCGACGCACTGGAAGTATGTGCCCGTGCAGGGCAGCAACTTGAAGCGCGTGCGCTCGAGGCCGGCCCGGAAGAAGTCGCGCTTCTTCTGGTAGAAGTCGGCAAGCGTCAGGTACGGCGCCGGGTCGCGCAGATAGTCGGCGAGCCCGATCTGCATCGGCGTGTTCACCGTGAACACGTTGAACTGGTGGACCTTGCGGAATTCCGCGGTCAGCGCGGCAGGCGCCGCGACATAGCCGACCTTCCAGCCCGTCACGTGATAGGTCTTGCCGAAGCTCGACACGATGAAGCTGCGCGCGGCGAGTTCCGGATAGCGCGCGACGCTCTCGTGGCGCGCGCCGTCATAGACCATGTGCTCGTAGACCTCGTCGGACAGGATCAGCACGTTGGTGCCGCGCACGATCTCCTCGAGCTTGCGCATGTCCGCCTCGCGCCACACGGTACCCGTCGGGTTATGCGGTGTGTTGATCAGGATCATGCGCGTTTTCGGCGTGATTGCGGCCGCCAGACGGTCGAACGGGATCGCGTAGTCGGGCGCTTCCAGCGTGACGAACACGGGCTTGCCGCCCGCGAGTTCGATCGACGGCAGGTAGCTGTCGTAGGTCGGCTCGACGACGATCACTTCATCACCCGGATGCACCGTGCACATGATCGCGGTCAGCAATGCCTGCGTCGCGCCGGCCGTGACGGTGATTTCGGTGGCCGGATCGTAACGCCGGCCGTAGACCTGCGCGATCTTGTCTGCGATCGCGTCCCGTAGCGGCGCGACACCGGCCATCGGCGGATACTGGTTGTGCCCGTTGCGCATCGCCGTGGCAACCGCATCGACGATGCGCGGATCGCAGTCGAAATCCGGAAAGCCCTGGCCGAGGTTCACCGCGCCTTTTTCTGCGGCAAGCGCGCTCATGACCGTGAAGATCGTCGTGCCGACGTTCGGCAGGCGCGAGGGGAAAACGGGAGTCGTTGGCATGTCTGAAGGAGCGTTCATCGATACGGTCGAAATCGGGTGGTGGTGCGTGCGTCAGGCCGGCGTGGCGTCGAGCGCGCAGGCCTCGGCAAACGGTGCGGGTTGCGCGATCCGGAAGCCGAAGTCGCGTGCGGTGCGCTTCGCAAGCTTCAGCAGCGCGCGGTCTTTCGACACGAGCCACTCGGCCTGGGCGGCGCGGGCGAGTTCCAGAAACTTCTGGTCGTCGCGGTCCTTGCACTTCGGCAGGGGCGGGGCGTCGGCGTCGACGGCCGGCGGCTCGACGAGGTTCGCGAGGCGAGCGACGGTCGCGAGTGCGGCCGCCTTGTCGACAGCGCGCGCCTGGAACTGCGGATAATCGAGCACATACTCGAGTTCGGTCAGGCAGCGGCCGTCGATCACGGCAGCAAGCGTGCCGCGTTCGAGCGCGGCACGGATCGGGCGCGTAGCGGGGTCGTCGAATACGAGGATGTCGATCCAGACGTTCGAGTCGAGCACGACGCGATGTGCGGCATGCGGGGCGAGAGAGCGGGTCATTCGTTACAATCGGTGGTTTTCGTCTGACCGCAAGGCACGGCGTGCCAGCGAGCCTCTATGATAATCGTTCTCTCTCCAGCCAAATCCCTCGACTACGATACGCCCGCACATGTCCAGTCTTACACGAAGCCTGCATTCGTCGACGACGCGTCCGAGTTGATCGACGGCCTGCGCAAGCTTTCGCCGCAGGACATCGCGACGCTGATGGATATCTCCGATCCGCTCGCGCGCCTGAATTTCCAGCGCTACGCGGACTGGTCGACGACCTTTACGCCGGCCAACGCGAAGCAGGCCGTGCTCGCGTTCAACGGCGACGTATATGAAGGATTCGACGCCAAATCGCTGTCGTCCGCCGATCTCGACTATGCGCAACAGCACGTGCGCGTGCTGTCGGGCCTGTACGGGCTGTTGCGTCCGCTCGACCTGCTGCAGCCGTACCGGCTCGAGATGGGTACGCGCTTCCCGACTGCGCGCGGCAAGGATCTGTACGCGTTCTGGGGCGACCGCATCACGCGGGCGCTGAACGAGCAGCTCGAAACGCGCAGCGGCGCGGCGCGTGTGCTGGTCAACTGCGCGTCGACCGAATATTTCAAGTCGGTCAAACCGAAACTGCTGGCCGCGCCCGTCATCACGCCGGTATTCGAGGACTGGAAGGGCGGCCGCTACAAGATCATCAGCTTCCATGCGAAGCGTGCGCGCGGCCTGATGGCGCGCTTTATCGTCGAGAACCGCATTACCGACCCGAAGGCGCTGAAGGATTTCGCGACGGAAGGCTATGCGTTCGATGCGGCCGCGTCGAACGATTCGACTTACGTATATCGCCGGCGAGTCGGCGAGTGACCCAGCCGGCCGTTCACGAGACGGCCGGCGCATGCATGAGGCCGGGCAAGCGCTACACCGCCTGTTCCGGTCGCCCAAGGAGAGACAGATGGCCCTTTCGATCACCAGCAATTTCGACGCAGGCGCAATCGACGTCGTGTCCTGCGACAGTCCCGACGCGATTCGGCTGCGCGTGCGCGGCGACACCCGCTCGGAATTTGCGCAATGGTTTTACTACCGTTTGACGGGCGCGCGCGGCGAGCGCTGCGTGATGACGTTCGAGAATGCTGCCGAATGTGCGTATCCGTCGGGCTGGCGCAATTACAGCGCGGTGGCGAGCTATGACCGGGTCGACTGGTTCCGCGTGCCGACGACGTTCGACGGCAAGACGATGACCATCGATCACACGCCGGAATTCGACAGCATCTACTACGCGTATTTCGAACCGTACTCGGAAGAGCGTCACGCGGCGTTTCTCGGCGCGGTCCAGCAGTTGCCGCAGGCGAGCGTCGTCGAACTCGGCCGCACGGTCGAAGGTCGCCCGATGTCGCTGCTGACGCTCGGTACGCCGGAAACCGACGGCACGCCGAAGAAGAAGGTGTGGATCATCGCGCGCCAGCATCCTGGCGAGTCGATGGCCGAATGGTTCGTCGAAGGCCTCGTCAAGCGGCTGGCCGGATGGGGCGACTGGGCCGGCGATCCGGTCGCGCGCAAGCTGTACGATCGTGCGACGTTCCATATCGTCCCGAACATGAACCCGGACGGCAGCGTGCATGGCAACCTGCGCACCAATGCGGCAGGTGCGAACCTGAATCGCGAGTGGATGGCGCCCGATGCCGAGCGCAGTCCCGAGGTGCTGGCCGTGCGCGATGCAATCCATGCGATCGGCTGCGACATGTTCTTCGACATTCACGGCGACGAGGATCTGCCGTACGTGTTCGTTGCCGGGTCCGAGATGCTGCCGAGCTTCACCGAGCAGCAGGGCAAGGAGCAGACCGCGTTCATCGACGCGTTCAAGGTCGCGAGCCCTGACTTCCAGACTGAGCATGGCTATGCCGCGAGCAAGTACAAGGAGGACGCGCTCAAGCTCGCGTCGAAGTACATCGGCCACCAGTTCGGCTGTTTGTCGCTGACGCTCGAGATGCCGTTCAAGGACAACGCGAACCTGCCCGACGAACGAGTCGGCTGGAACGGCGAGCGCAGCGCGGCGCTTGGCGCGGCGATGCTGGCGGCGATCCTGGTGCACGTCGACACGTTCGCTTAAGCGTAGCGTCGCTACATGAAAAAAGCCGGGGCATCTCAGGATGCCCCGGCTTTTTCGCTTCTGTCGGTGTCGCTTCGCCGTATCAGGACTTCTTCGCGGTCTTCTTCACGACCTTCTTCTGGCCGCTCGATTTTTTCGTTGCGACGGCCTTCTTGCTGCCGGTGCGGCCCGATGCCTTTGCCTTGCCCTTGCCTCGGTGCGACTTGCCCTTGAATTTCTTCGTCGAGGACGAGGAGCGCTCGACGCGCGGCTTCAGCGGCGGAACCGGGTCGTTCCAGCTGAACGCGAGCATTTGCTGACCGACATAGCCGCATCGGAATTTCAGCGGCGTCGGGTCGCTGCCGTCGCTATGGATGCCGAGGCCGTCGACCGTGACGATATTGTCGACCTTCACGCGCTGCTTGCCCTGGTCGAACGAGTCGTTCCATGGCGTGATCGTCGCGTTACCGCTGTCGAATGCGTTCGGCGCGAAGTCGACGCGGTCGAAGGCCGACGACGTGCTGGCGATGAAACTGCCGTGCGCTGCACAATCGGCGGCGAGCGGATCGGCATGCATTTCGTTGACGAATTTGTTGATCAGTTCGGAGCGCTGGTCGAGCAGATCGGCGAATGCCGGTGTCGGAAGCGCAAGCGACAGGCCCGCAATACAGGCTGCCAGCTTGCCGAGCGCCCGGAAAATCCGGAGCGACGCAGGAGAGCTGTCCATCTGGTTATTGGTGAGGAGCGAATGAGACATCGGGCACGTATAGATGCCCGATGAAGAACCGGAGTTCAATCTTAGCGTAAAAAAGTTGTGCGGCAGTAGATGTCGCATTCTGCCGCACTGCGCGAGGGGCTGCCGGTACGTGATGACAGTACAGCCGCCAGAGGGCAATTCAGGCGCGCGGGCCGCCGAGACGATAGCGCCGGACGTCGAAGGTCGTGACCCAGGCGGGGCGATAGACGGCGATGAGTGCCGTCGCCATGCCGGTGAACCACGCTTCGCCGAGTGCGAGCAGCGCGGTGTTCAGCAGATAGCCGGCGGGAATCACGACGGGCACGCCATCCGCGAGCGCAAGCTGGACCCCGGCCGCAGCAGCGGCGACCGCGATGATCGCGATGGCCGGCGACAGGAATCCCTGACCGGTAATGAACGACGCGAGATTGTGTGGCAACCATGCGAGTGCGGCGCGCTGCAGCAATGCCGACACGGCGACCGGCAGCGCGCCGTAGATCAGATAGGTCAGGCCAATGCCCTGCCAGGGCGCGTCGAAGATGATCGCGGCGACCGCTGTGACGGCGCCCATCGCGATCAGTGCGAGTGTCCAGTCGAACAATGTGACGAGCAGCGTCGCGCCGAGCAGATGCATGACGATGCCATCTTCGAGCCACGCATTCGAGGCCCAGAGGACCGCAATGGCGGTGACGAGCGCGAGCCACACGTGCTGGAGCGTGGCGTCCTGCAGGCGTACGAATGGACGATTCCAGATCGCGAGCGCGAGCAGGGCCACGGCGGCGATCCAGCCACCGATGCCAACCCAGAGCGGAAGCGGTGTGAAAAGAAAACCCATGCGTCCATATTACTCGTTGAGCATCAAAGGTGGGAATCCGCACACGCCGACCGTCGCAATATCGAGACTGTTTGCCTAGCGTTCCCGCCGGAACCGCGCCGGTGGCTCGGCGGCGATCGGCAGGTCCTGCGCGCTGTCGATCGAGGCAGGCAACGGGTACGGGCGGTCATTCCGTTGCGTACGCAGCGGCACCGGGCCGTGTTCGCCGATGGGCGGCTTGCGCGCGCGACTGCGGTTCGCCAGCAGCACCTCGAGGTGGGGCGACAGCCAGCCGTTGTAGATCGCCACCGCGGCGGCGCGGTTGGCGGCACCAAGCTGCTGGAAGATGCTGGCGAGATGGATCTTGACGGTGCCCTCGCTGATGCCGAGTGTGCGGGCGATCATCTTGTTGGTGCTGCCCATGTGGACGAAGCGCATGATCTGCGCCTGCCGTGGCGACAAGAGGCCGCTGGGCGGCCGGCGGGGAAGTGACCCGGCGAGTGTCTGGAAATGGGCATCGTAGCGCGCCGCAGCAGTAGAGGGCAGCAGGCGGAGCGCGATCGGCGGGATGTAGTGCCCGCCCAGCAGCACGATCTCGAGCGCACGCACGATCAGGTGTGGGCGCGTGGAATGCGGGATCACGCCGGCAACACCGTAGTTGAAGAAGCGCTGGATGGCTTCGGGCGATGTTTCGTCGACCAGGACGGCGACGGGTGTCGGCGAGCAAGCGTTGCAGATCGCCTGAAGCTCGCTGAGCCGGCCGACGTCGAGCCAGTCGATCGCGACGAGGTCGAAGCGCTGGTTACGCAGCAGCCTGCGCGCCTGGAAACTGTCGGGCGCGTCGTTGATGCCGGCGTGACGGTCGATCTGTCGCAACAGGGCCTTCAGTCCGTCACGCCGCTCGGCGTCTGAATTGAGCATCAGGAACCGCATATTCAACCTCCATTATGTGAGCCATTGATCTGCCGTCTGGCATGCCTTGGGTCTGATGATGACAAAGACCTTACACGATGTCTGCTTGGCTGAAAGGCTTAGGAAAAGTATGAAATTTCGGGCGGCGGGAGGGCAGACAAGTAAAAAGCCGCTCCGGCGGGAACCGTGAGCGGCTTCAGGTGGGCAGGCCATCAGGGCCTGCTGTGCTGCGGGTCAGTGGAAATGCGGCTGCGCGGGTGACGCGTCTTCCGGCATTTCTGCGTGGACGATTTCGCCGAGCGGATCCGCGTAAAGCGGCACGCCGCAGTCATCGCAGTATTCGGGTTCGAAGCGGCCCGCGTGCCGCCGGACGTCGGTTACGCCGCATTCCTTCAGCAGGCTCACGATTTCCTCGACCGGCCCTTCGATCGGTGCTTCGCCTTCGAGCGTTGCGCTGTCGATCGACACGTCGCCGTTTTCACGGCCGTAGAGCGGCCATACGACGCCGTAAATTACGTCGTTGCTGGCACGCCGCGTGAAGCCGACACGGTACTCGTCGATACGGCGTTCGCCGAAGCCGGCGACCACCGCGCGCAGCTCTTGCGGTGCTGCACCAAGTGTGTCGAAAAGATAACGAATGGCCGTTCTCACCGTGTGCGGACGCACACGTTCGTCCGCATCGCGGCAGGCGGAATAGTACGCGTCCGGAAGCAGGCATTCGAACTCGCAGCCGGGCAGGGCAATCGACAGGTTCGGGCCGCCCTGGGCCGTCCATTGCTCGAGGCACTGACCACGTTCGATCCGGCTGCCGCTTTCTTCTTCCTGCCAGCGGAACAGTGGTGCGCCAGCGGGGGCCGCGACGACGGCGAGCAGGAAGCGCGGGTCGGCCAGGATCGGCGAGGTTTCGGGCAGGTCGCCGAAGCTGAGCTTGGGCGTGTGCTGGCTGATCGCCGCATGCGCGAGCTGCTGGGCGAGCCGGTAGGTCTCGACATGGTGGCGCGGCAACTGGTCGATGCTGTAGAGGAACGGGGCAAGCCCGACGAGGGTGCCGTTCGCAAGCACGTGCGCCTGCAGGTGTGTTCGCAGCGCGTCGGCAACGTCGCCCTTGAGCGGGCCCGACGGAATCATGTAGCGCGTCCATGCGAGAACCGGGACGGCGACCAGCAGCGCATCGAACGGTTGGCCTTCGTGCTCGATCACCATCGACTCGCTGTGCGTCTCGGCCATGTCGGCGAGCGCGCCATAGGCGTCGGGGTGATTCTGCTGAAGATGGTCGAGCGCTGCGTCGAGCGTGGTCTGGTTGCCGTTGCGGACAATCTTGGCGAGCAGCGCGTCGAGCTTCGCTTCCCAGAAGCGATCCTCGATGCGGCTGCCCGACGCGAAGAGCGCAAGCGACAGACCGACCAGTTTGTCGGCATCGGGGGGGAGGCGTTTGGCGATTCGCTGGCGCATATTAAAGACGTATATAGAAAGAGGCGAAGAACCTCACATTCTAGTCCGTTCTTTGCACCATAAGCGGTCTCGTGCCGAGGCATGGCCGGCCGGCCGAATTGCAGCTTTTGTAAAAAAGTTGCTTCAAACCCCTTGCGCGAATGCCGCGAGCTACCTACAATCACGCCTCTTTCGCGCTAACGGAAACACGGCGCGGAAGAGGGAAGCAGGGTCGGCGGTGCGCAGCAGTCTGGAGCGCGCAACTGGCCTGGAAGTTGAGCCCCGCAGTCGCAACGATGTAGTGAAAAAAGTTGTTGACGAAATGCGAAACACGGTTCATAATCTCGCTTCTCTGCTGCTGAAAACGCAGCGCTGCTGAGAAACACGAAGTTCCTCGCAGAATGCTCTTTAAAAATTAACAGCCGATAAGTGTGGGCGCTTGATGGAAGCGAGCTGATCCTCGGATCAGATAGCGAAAGTATCAAGAGTCTCACACTAAAGTAAGTCAGGTTTATGAAGCAATTCATATTCCTGTCAGCTTTGAGTGAGCGACCGGTTCTTAACTGAACCGAAAACAGTAACAGGTTTAAACTGAAGAGTTTGATCCTGGCTCAGATTGAACGCTGGCGGCATGCCTTACACATGCAAGTCGAACGGCAGCACGGGTGCTTGCACCTGGTGGCGAGTGGCGAACGGGTGAGTAATACATCGGAACATGTCCTGTAGTGGGGGATAGCCCGGCGAAAGCCGGATTAATACCGCATACGATCTACGGATGAAAGCGGGGGACCTTCGGGCCTCGCGCTATAGGGTTGGCCGATGGCTGATTAGCTAGTTGGTGGGGTAAAGGCCTACCAAGGCGACGATCAGTAGCTGGTCTGAGAGGACGACCAGCCACACTGGGACTGAGACACGGCCCAGACTCCTACGGGAGGCAGCAGTGGGGAATTTTGGACAATGGGCGAAAGCCTGATCCAGCAATGCCGCGTGTGTGAAGAAGGCCTTCGGGTTGTAAAGCACTTTTGTCCGGAAAGAAATCCTTGGCTCTAATACAGTCGGGGGATGACGGTACCGGAAGAATAAGCACCGGCTAACTACGTGCCAGCAGCCGCGGTAATACGTAGGGTGCGAGCGTTAATCGGAATTACTGGGCGTAAAGCGTGCGCAGGCGGTTTGCTAAGACCGATGTGAAATCCCCGGGCTCAACCTGGGAACTGCATTGGTGACTGGCAGGCTAGAGTATGGCAGAGGGGGGTAGAATTCCACGTGTAGCAGTGAAATGCGTAGAGATGTGGAGGAATACCGATGGCGAAGGCAGCCCCCTGGGCCAATACTGACGCTCATGCACGAAAGCGTGGGGAGCAAACAGGATTAGATACCCTGGTAGTCCACGCCCTAAACGATGTCAACTAGTTGTTGGGGATTCATTTCCTTAGTAACGTAGCTAACGCGTGAAGTTGACCGCCTGGGGAGTACGGTCGCAAGATTAAAACTCAAAGGAATTGACGGGGACCCGCACAAGCGGTGGATGATGTGGATTAATTCGATGCAACGCGAAAAACCTTACCTACCCTTGACATGGTCGGAATCCCGCTGAGAGGTGGGAGTGCTCGAAAGAGAACCGGCGCACAGGTGCTGCATGGCTGTCGTCAGCTCGTGTCGTGAGATGTTGGGTTAAGTCCCGCAACGAGCGCAACCCTTGTCCTTAGTTGCTACGCAAGAGCACTCTAAGGAGACTGCCGGTGACAAACCGGAGGAAGGTGGGGATGACGTCAAGTCCTCATGGCCCTTATGGGTAGGGCTTCACACGTCATACAATGGTCGGAACAGAGGGTCGCCAACCCGCGAGGGGGAGCTAATCCCAGAAAACCGATCGTAGTCCGGATCGCACTCTGCAACTCGAGTGCGTGAAGCTGGAATCGCTAGTAATCGCGGATCAGCATGCCGCGGTGAATACGTTCCCGGGTCTTGTACACACCGCCCGTCACACCATGGGAGTGGGTTTTACCAGAAGTGGCTAGTCTAACCGCAAGGAGGACGGTCACCACGGTAGGATTCATGACTGGGGTGAAGTCGTAACAAGGTAGCCGTATCGGAAGGTGCGGCTGGATCACCTCCTTTCTAGAGCTTCTCGCAAAGTTGAGCGCTCACGCTTATCGGCTGTAAATTTAAAGACAGACTCAGGGGTCTGTAGCTCAGTCGGTTAGAGCACCGTCTTGATAAGGCGGGGGTCGTTGGTTCGAATCCAACCAGACCCACCACCGTCTTGACTGGCGGTACACCCTGAGGAATATCTGTACATGGGGGCATAGCTCAGCTGGGAGAGCACCTGCTTTGCAAGCAGGGGGTCGTCGGTTCGATCCCGTCTGCCTCCACCAATCACCAACGCTAAGGGCTTGGTTCAGACACTGAACCGAGAATTTTGCATTGGCGATTGAGCCAGTCAGATGATATGAATAAAACCATATCGGCTGTCGTTCTTTAACAATCTGGAAGAAGTAAGTAATTTGGATAGCGGAAGCGTCTATGAGATGGACGTGAAAACTATCCGGGTTGTGATTGTATCGATGTATCTCAAGATGATTCGAACTCTATGTTTGACTCAATTGGAATACGGCACAAATGCGAGAACTCAACCTGTAACGACTGTCGAGAGACAGACTCGTTATAGGGTCAAGCGAACAAGTGCATGTGGTGGATGCCTTGGCGATCACAGGCGATGAAGGACGCGGTAGCCTGCGAAAAGCTACGGGGAGCTGGCAAACAAGCTTTGATCCGTAGATGTCCGAATGGGGAAACCCACTCCTTTTGGAGTATCCATGGCTGAATACATAGGCCATGCGAAGCGAACGCGGTGAACTGAAACATCTAAGTAACCGCAGGAAAAGAAATCAACCGAGATTCCCAAAGTAGTGGCGAGCGAAATGGGATGAGCCTTGCACTCTTTATTTATATTGTTAGCCGAACGCTCTGGAAAGTGCGGCCATAGCAGGTGATAGCCCTGTAGGCGAAAACAGTATGAAAGAACTAGGTGTGCGACAAGTAGGGCGGGACACGTGAAATCCTGTCTGAAGATGGGGGGACCATCCTCCAAGGCTAAATACTCGTGATCGACCGATAGTGAACCAGTACCGTGAGGGAAAGGCGAAAAGAACCCCGGGAGGGGAGTGAAATAGATCCTGAAACCGCATGCATACAAACAGTCGGAGCCTCGTAAGGGGTGACGGCGTACCTTTTGTATAATGGGTCAGCGACTTACGTTCAGTAGCAAGCTTAACCGTATAGGGCAGGCGTAGCGAAAGCGAGTCCGAATAGGGCGTTCAGTTGCTGGGCGTAGACCCGAAACCAAGTGATCTATCCATGGCCAGGATGAAGGTGCGGTAACACGTACTGGAGGTCCGAACCCACTAACGTTGAAAAGTTAGGGGATGAGCTGTGGATAGGGGTGAAAGGCTAAACAAACTTGGAAATAGCTGGTTCTCTCCGAAAACTATTTAGGTAGTGCCTCGTGTCTCACCTTCGGGGGTAGAGCACTGTCATGGTTGGGGGGTCTATTGCAGATTACCCCGCCATAGCAAACTCCGAATACCGAAGAGTGCAATCACGGGAGACAGACATCGGGTGCTAACGTCCGGTGTCAAGAGGGAAACAACCCAGACCGCCAGCTAAGGTCCCCAAATATAGCTAAGTGGGAAACGAAGTGGGAAGGCTAAAACAGTCAGGAGGTTGGCTTAGAAGCAGCCACCCTTTAAAGAAAGCGTAATAGCTCACTGATCGAGTCGTCCTGCGCGGAAGATGTAACGGGGCTAAGCTATATACCGAAGCTGCGGATGCGTGCTTTGCACGCATGGTAGGAGAGCGTTCTGTAAGCCTGCGAAGGTGTCTCGGAAGGGATGCTGGAGGTATCAGAAGTGCGAATGCTGACATGAGTAGCGATAAAGGGGGTGAAAGGCCCCCTCGCCGTAAGCCCAAGGTTTCCTACGCAACGTTCATCGGCGTAGGGTGAGTCGGCCCCTAAGGCGAGGCAGAAATGCGTAGCTGATGGGAAGCAGGTCAATATTCCTGCACCATTGTTAGATGCGATGGGGGGACGGATCGCGGAAAGTTGTCCGGGTGTTGGAAGTCCCGGTCGCTGCATTGGAGAAGGCGCTTAGGCAAATCCGGGCGCGGAATTCAAGGGTGTGGCGCGAGCTCCTTAGGGAGCGAAGCAATTGGAAGTGGTTCCAAGAAAAGCCTCTAAGCTTCAGTCTAATGATGACCGTACCGCAAACCGACACAGGTGGGCGAGATGAGTATTCTAAGGCGCTTGAGAGAACTCGGGAGAAGGAACTCGGCAAATTGGTACCGTAACTTCGGGATAAGGTACGCCCTTGTAGCTTGATGCCCCTGCGGGCAAAGGGTGAAGGGGTTGCAATAAACTGGTGGCTGCGACTGTTTAATAAAAACACAGCACTCTGCAAACACGAAAGTGGACGTATAGGGTGTGACGCCTGCCCGGTGCCGGAAGATTAAATGATGGGGTGCAAGCTCTTGATTGAAGTCCCGGTAAACGGCGGCCGTAACTATAACGGTCCTAAGGTAGCGAAATTCCTTGTCGGGTAAGTTCCGACCTGCACGAATGGCGTAACGATGGCCACACTGTCTCCTCCCGAGACTCAGCGAAGTTGAAGTGTTTGTGATGATGCAATCTACCCGCGGCTAGACGGAAAGACCCCATGAACCTTTACTGTAGCTTTGCATTGGACTTTGAACCGATCTGTGTAGGATAGGTGGGAGGCTATGAAACCGGAACGCTAGTTTCGGTGGAGCCGTCCTTGAAATACCACCCTGGTTTGTTTGAGGTTCTAACCTTGGCCCGTGATCCGGGTCGGGGACAGTGCATGGTAGGCAGTTTGACTGGGGCGGTCTCCTCCCAAAGCGTAACGGAGGAGTACGAAGGTACGCTAGGTACGGTCGGAAATCGTGCTGATAGTGCAATGGCATAAGCGTGCTTAACTGCGAGACCGACAAGTCGAGCAGGTGCGAAAGCAGGTCATAGTGATCCGGTGGTTCTGTATGGAAGGGCCATCGCTCAACGGATAAAAGGTACTCTGGGGATAACAGGCTGATACCGCCCAAGAGTTCATATCGACGGCGGTGTTTGGCACCTCGATGTCGGCTCATCTCATCCTGGGGCTGTAGCCGGTCCCAAGGGTATGGCTGTTCGCCATTTAAAGAGGTACGTGAGCTGGGTTTAAAACGTCGTGAGACAGTTTGGTCCCTATCTGCCGTGGGCGTTGGATATTTGAAGGGGGCTGCTCCTAGTACGAGAGGACCGGAGTGGACGAACCTCTGGTGTACCGGTTGTCACGCCAGTGGCATCGCCGGGTAGCTATGTTCGGAAGAGATAACCGCTGAAAGCATCTAAGCGGGAAACTCGCCTTAAGATGAGATATCCCTGGGGACTAGATCCCCTTGAAGGGTCGTTCGAGACCAGGACGTTGATAGGTCAGGTGTGTAAGCGCAGTAATGCGTTCAGCTAACTGATACTAATTGCCCGTAAGGCTTGATCCTATAACAAGTCTGTCTCGCGCTGAAAACAGCGCGTCGGACTGGTTGATTCTCGTGTGTGATACACACAACTCAAAATTACTGCTTCTTCCAAGATTGGTTGTGCTGCGAAGCCAGCGCAACATCCCTCTTTGCCTGATGACCATAGCGAGTCGGTCCCACCCCTTCCCATCCCGAACAGGACCGTGAAACGACTCTACGCCGATGATAGTGCGGATTCCCGTGTGAAAGTAGGTAATCGTCAGGCTCCCTAAGCCAAGAACCCCCGCCCGAAAGGCGGGGGTTTTTGCATTGGCGCGGCAGAAATGAATAGGCGTTGAGGACGAGCGCGCTATTCCTCAGATCCCACTGGCACGCACGCCAGCTCACTCAGCAGAGATTCTGCAGTCACGCCTTACTCCGGAACGAAACCACGCGATTTGATACGATCGACGTGCCGTCGGCGATTGCACGAGTCGACGTTCATGTTCGAAACCAGGGCTTGATGGAGAGGGCGGGAATGAATATCGGCGACGCGTCGCGCGAATCCGGAGTCAGCGCAAAGATGATCCGGTACTACGAACAGGTCGGTCTGCTCGCGCCGAGCAAGCGTACCGACGCCGGCTACCGGATCTACGGTGCGGACGAGATCCATATCCTGCGCTTCATCCGTCAGGCGCGACGCCTTGGCTTTCTCGTCGAGGACATCCGCAAGCTACTGATGCTCTGGCAAGACCGCTCCCGCGCGAGCGCCGAAGTGAAGTCGATTGCCCTCGAGCATGTGGCCGAACTCGACAAGCGCATCGCCGAGCTGAGCGACATGCGCGACACACTGGCCGATCTTGCTGCGCACTGCCATGGTGACGGACGGCCCGAATGCCCGATTTTGGCGCGTCTTTCTGACCCCGTTGGTGAACCAAATTAGTGCGCGCACTCGAGGCTCAAATCAGGCCTCGATTCGATTTTTATAAAAATCAATGAGTTACGACGCTTCGGAGGGCGGTCATTCCAATTGGGAATGGTTTCCATGCAAGTATTTCACTAGCATCTTGGTGCGGCATCGCTATAATTCGGGATAACCCTATACGGGAAATCCCTGAACACCGATTCACCAGGGGTCCCCCTTCCTTGGAGAACGTTATGATCGCCTACATCGTCGAAAAGCTGAGCAACTGGTTCGAATCCGCAGAACGTGAA
The DNA here is from genome assembly GCF_000012945.1 of Burkholderia lata. Taxonomy (NCBI): domain Bacteria; kingdom Pseudomonadati; phylum Pseudomonadota; class Betaproteobacteria; order Burkholderiales; family Burkholderiaceae; genus Burkholderia; species Burkholderia lata. The sequence continues at coordinate 2,637,946 of NC_007510.1, read as the reverse complement.
CGCCGTGAGGCCTACCTCGCCACGTCGTCGGACATCGTCCAGCTCGAAAGCCGCATCCGCTCGCTGGAAACCAACGGCTACTCGCTGTAATCGGAGTCACCTTCAGGTGCCACGTGGCACCGAACGATAAGCAAGCCCCGTATTTGACGGGGCTTTGTTTTTTTGTGCGCCGGATCTGGCGCAATCGTCAGTCCAGCGCTATGGTATGCACCTGCTTTTCATCCTGAAGGACACGATCATGCGTTTGCGTCTCGATGTGCGTCGAAGTGCCCGCGCGCGTCTCGTTCTGGGCGCGGCGGTGCTTGTCCATGGACTCGCGGCCGTTGCCGCGACGTCGTCCAAACCGTTGATTCTCGATACGCAACGCGGAATCCAGGACGGCAAGGGCGGGTTGGTGCTGCAGACGGCACCGTTGTCTTCCGAGCCGATCGTCGAGCCGGCGGGCATGCGGGCGCCGGCCGGGCAGGCGCCGAACACGTCGGTTCCGCTGTTCGTCGCACCGTATATCAATGTCCCCGCGTGGGGTGGACAGCAGCCCCCCCAGCCCAGGCTCGCACCGAGACCTCAGCCGTAACGGCCAGTCGCCCGATCAGTTTCCGCGGTGTTCGATCTGGCAGCGGGCGCCGCTATCCTGTCCGAGCATCTCGACCAGGTAGGGCAGTGCCTCGTTCATGCTCTGGGCGAGCGTATACGGCGGATTCAGAATGAACATCCCGCTGCCGTAGAGACCCAGCCCGTCAGTCGGCGGATTCGATACCGTCAGTGTCAGGTGCAGCCAGTTGTTCGGTTGCAGGCGCTTCAACTGCTCGGGAAAACGCTGCGATTCGGTCCGGGTCACCTGCGGATACCAGACTGCATAGCAGCCGGTCGCGAAACGCTTCAGGCATTCCGTCACGCAAGTCACCGTGCGCGCGTAATCCTTCTTGTCCTCATAGGACGGGTCGATCAGCACGAGTGCGCGTCGCGGCGGCGGCGGCAGCAGCGCCTTGACGCCTTCGAAGCCGTCGCCCGCGAAGATCATCGCGCGTCGCCCCGCATCACGGAAATTGTGGCGTAGCACGTCGATTTCCGTCGTGTGCATTTCGAACAGGCGCATGCGGTCCTGCTCGCGCATCGATCGCCAGGCGATGTACGGAGAACCGGGGTAGAAGCGCAGTTCACCGTCGTCGTTCAGCGCGCGAACTTCATCCACATAATCACCCAGCGCCTCCGGCAGGTTCTTTTCGTTCCACAGTCGGCCGATTCCGGTGTCGAATTCCGACGTCTTCGCCGCGTAGCCGTCGCGCAGCGAGTACACGCCGGCACCGGCATGCGTGTCGATGTACCAGTACGACTTGTCTTTCTTGTTCAGGTAGCGCAACAGCTGGACGACGACGGCGTGCTTGAGCACGTCCGCGTGATTGCCTGCGTGAAAACCGTGACGATAACTGAGCATGGCGGGCTGCCTGAAACGAAAGGTGAGTCGATGAAAGCGGTCGATCGTGCGCGGCCGTCAGGACGGGCGCCGATGCGGGCCGCGTATTGTACGCGAGTGGCCGCGCATCGCCTTACTCGTACGCGTCGCCGACCACCTCCTCGATGCGTTGCTTCACATCCGGTGTCAGCTTCTCGGCAACGTCGAGCGCGCGCATGTTGTCACGGATCTGCTCGATCCGCGACGCACCCGTGATGACCGAACTCACGCGCGGATTGGCGAGCACCCACGCGATCGCGAGCTGGGCCGTGCTGCATCCGAGCACGGCTGCGATTGTGCCGAGCCGTTCGACGATGTCGTTGGCGGCTTGATTGGTCAGGCGGTCGCGCATCCAGTCGTAACCCTGCAACTGTGCGCGGCTGCCTGGCGGCACGCCGTTGCGGTACTTGCCGGTGAGCAGGCCCGATGCCAGCGGGCTCCAGGTAGTGAGGCCGAGACCGTAGTCGTCATAGAGCCGCGCGTATTCCTGTTCGACCCGCGTGCGATGGAACAGGTTGTACTGCGGCTGCTCGACGACGGGCTTGTGCAGGTGATGCCGCTCGGCGATCTCGCACGCAGCGCGGATCTCGTCGGCACTCCATTCCGACGTGCCCCAGTACAGCGCCTTGCCGCGTACGATCATGTCGCTCATCGCCCAGACGGTTTCCTCGATCGGCGTGTTCGGGTCGGGGCGATGGCAGTAGACGAGATCGACATAGTCGAGTTGCAGCCGGCGCAGCGAGCCGTCGATGGCGTTCAGCAGGTACTTCCGGTTCAGCGTGTGATACTGGTTCGGCGCTTCGGCCAGGCCCCAGAAGAACTTCGTGGACACGATATAGCTGACGCGCGGCCAGTCGAGCGACTTGAGCGCTTGGCCCATGATTTCCTCGGATTTGCCGCCGGCGTAGACTTCGGCGTTGTCGAAGAAATTGACGCCTGCGTCGCGCGCCGCAGCCAGGCATTCGCGCGCGACCCGCTGGTCGACCTGGTTGCCGTAGGTCACCCACGAACCGAGCGAAAGCTCGCTGATCTGCAGGCCGGAGCGGCCTAGCCGTCGATAGTGCATGCGAATCTCCTGCGTGACAGAACCGACCTTAAGCTTAGACGTTTTGCGCGCGAACGGCGGGGCCGATCGTGCACAATGATGGCTGGCCCGCCAGTACGATCGCGCGACGGTAGCGGATGTGGCGGGCGCGTGTTTTATCGATCCGACAACCGGAGGAGACGGACATGGCAGCAGATCTGAGCGGCAAGACCGCAGTCGTCACGGGCGCCGCGAGCGGCATCGGCAAGGAAATCGCACTCGAGCTCGCCAAGGCGGGCGCGGCCGTTGCGATCGCCGACCTGAACCAGGACGGCGCGAACGCCGTTGCCGACGAGATCGTCAAGGCGGGCGGCAAGGCGATCGGCGTCGCGATGGACGTGACGAACGAGGAAGCCGTGAACAGCGGGATCGACAAGGTGGCCGCAACGTTCGGCTCGGTCGACATCCTCGTGTCGAACGCAGGCATCCAGATCGTCAACCCGATCGAGAACTACGCGTTCTCCGACTGGAAGAAGATGCAGGCGATCCACGTCGACGGCGCGTTCCTGACGACCAAGGCCGCGCTCAAGCACATGTACAAGGACGATCGCGGCGGTGTCGTGATCTACATGGGCTCGGTGCACTCGCACGAAGCGTCGCCGCTGAAGTCGGCGTACGTGACGGCCAAGCACGGCCTGCTCGGCCTGGCCCGTGTGCTGGCGAAGGAAGGCGCGAAGCACAACGTGCGCTCGCACGTCGTGTGTCCGGGCTTCGTGCGCACGCCGCTGGTCGACAAGCAGATTCCGGAGCAGGCGAAGGAGCTCGGCATCAGCGAAGAGGAAGTGGTGAAGAAGGTGATGCTCGGCAACACGGTCGACGGCGTGTTCACGACCGTTCAGGACGTCGCGCAGACGGTGCTGTTCCTGTCGGCCTTCCCGAGCGCCGCGCTCACGGGCCAGTCGTTCATCGTCAGCCACGGCTGGTTCATGCAGTGATGCGGGCGTGGGCAGGGTAGTTGCCCGCCGGCGAATGGCATAAAAAAACGCGCTCCGTAGAGCGCGTTTCTATTTTGGCAGGGCGGGGCCGATGACGGCTGCCACCCGCTCAAGCCGCGTTACTTCAGGACGGCTGCGACCGCATTGGCGACCGCGTCGAGGTTGCGCGTGTTCAGTGCTGCGACGCAGATCCGGCCCGTGCCGACTGCGTAGATGCCGAACTCGTCGCGCAGGCGATCGACTTGCGCCGAGGTCAGGCCCGAATACGAGAACATCCCGCGCTGCTCGTTGATGAAGCTGAAGTCGCGATCGACGCCGCTTGCCTTCAGGCGCTCGACGAGACCATTGCGCATCGAGCGGATACGATCGCGCATTTCACCGAGTTCCTGCACCCACGAAGCGTGCAGTTCCGGCGATGCGAGCACCGCTGCGACCACGGCGCCGCCATGGGTCGGCGGGTTCGAGTAGTTCGTGCGGATCACGCGCTTCAGTTGCGACAGCACGCGCGTCGCCTCTTCCTTGCTCGACGTGATGATCGACAGTGCGCCGACGCGCTCGCCATACAGCGAGAACGACTTCGAGAACGACGACGACACGAATGCGTTCAGGTCAGCCGCGGCAAACAGGCGCACGGCAGCAGCATCGGCCTCGATGTTCTCGCCGAAGCCCTGGTAGGCCATGTCGAGGAACGGCACGAGGTTGCGCGCCTTCACGACGTCGACGACCTGTTGCCATTGCGCTTCGGTCAGGTCCACGCCGGTCGGGTTGTGGCAGCACGCGTGCAGCACGACGACCGTACCTGCCGCGTAGCTATTCAGTGCCGACAGCATGCCTTCGAAGTTCACGCCATTGGTGGCAGCGTCGTAATACGGGTACGCAACGACTTCGAAACCGGCTGCTTCGAACAGCGCGCGGTGGTTTTCCCAGCTCGGATCGCTAATCGCGACCTTCACGTTCGGGTTCACGGTGCGCAGGAAATCGGCGCCGATCTTCAGTGCGCCCGTGCCGCCCAGCGCCTGGGCCGTGACCACGCGACCAGCTGCGATCAGCGGCGAGTCGTTGCCGAGCAGCAGCTTCTGCACGGCCGCGTCGTAGGCAGCGATGCCGTCGATCGGCAGGTAGCCGCGGGGCAGGCCGGCGTCGACACGCACCTTCTCTGCTTCGCGAACCGCGCGCAGCAGCGGAATCTTGCCTTCTTCGTTCGTGTACACACCGACGCCGAGGTTGACCTTGGTCGGACGCGCATCGGCGTTGAAGGCTTCGTTCAGGCCCAGGATCGGGTCGCGGGGAGCAAGCTGGACAGCGGAGAAGAGCGACATGATGATTCTGCAGTAGTGAAAAGAGGGTCAGGCTTTCAACTGGCGGGGCGGTCGCGGTGGACCGCGCGCGGGCAGGCACGACGCCGGAAAGCGCAGCAGCCTGACATTGTAGCGAATTCGTGCAGGCGGGGGCGGCGAATCGGTGGCGAAATTCGGCGGCAAATCGAGATGCCGGGCGGCCGCCGCGCGTCAGGAGCCGACAGCAGTTCGCGACGCCGCGAAGCGCTAGAATGCTTTCTTTGCCCTCGCTCCGGCCGCATTCCATGTACGAACATAAAGCCGAAACCGGCGACGCGCTCGACGAATCGAAATTCGTGACCTTCGAAGGGTCGCCGTTCCAGCTGTATCAACCGTATCCGCCCGCAGGCGACCAGCCGACCGCGATCGAGACGCTCGTCGAAGGGGTCGAGGACGGTCTCTCGTTCCAGACGCTGCTCGGCGTGACGGGCTCGGGCAAGACCTTCACGATGGCGAACACGATCGCGCGACTCGGCCGCCCGGCGATCGTGTTCGCGCCGAACAAGACGCTCGCCGCTCAGCTCTACTCGGAATTTCGCGAGTTCTTCCCGCGCAACGCGGTCGAGTACTTCGTCTCGTACTACGACTATTACCAGCCTGAAGCGTATGTGCCGCAGCGCGACCTGTTCATCGAGAAGGACTCGTCGATCAACGAGCACATCGAGCAGATGCGGCTGTCGGCGACGAAGAGCCTGATGGAGCGTCGCGATGTCGTGATCGTCGCGACGGTGTCGGCGATCTACGGTATCGGCAACCCGTCCGAATACCACCAGATGATCCTGACGCTGCGCGCCGGCGACAAGCTCGGCCAGCGCGACGTGATCGCGCGGCTGATCGCGATGCAGTACACACGCAACGAGCAGGATTTCCAGCGCGGCACGTTCCGCGTGCGCGGCGACACGATCGACATCTTCCCGGCCGAACATGCGGAGCTGGCCGTGCGCGTCGAATTGTTCGACGACGAGGTGGAGACGCTGCAGCTGTTCGACCCGCTGACCGGGCGCGTACGGCAGAAGATCCCGCGCTTCACCGTGTATCCGTCGTCGCACTACGTGACGCCGCGCGACACCGTGATGCGCGCGGTCGAGACGATCAAGGACGAACTGCGCGAGCGGCTCGAGTTCTTTCACAGCGACGGCAAGCTCGTCGAGGCGCAGCGCCTCGAGCAGCGCACGCGCTTCGATCTCGAGATGCTGCAGGAGCTCGGCTTCTGCAAGGGCATCGAGAACTACTCGCGGCATTTCTCGGGCGCGTCGCCCGGCGATCCGCCGCCGACCCTCGTCGACTACCTGCCGCCCGATGCGCTGATGCTGCTCGACGAATCGCACGTGCTGATCGGCCAGTTGAACGGCATGTACAACGGCGATCGCGCGCGCAAGGAAAACCTCGTCAACTACGGGTTCCGGTTGCCGTCGGCGCTGGACAACCGGCCGCTCAAGTTCCCGGAGTTCGAACGCAAGATGCGCCAGGTCGTGTTCGTGTCGGCTACGCCGGCCGACTACGAGAAGCGCGTGACCGGGCAGATCGCCGAACAGGTCGTGCGGCCGACGGGCCTTGTCGATCCGGAAATCGAAGTGCGGCCGGCGAGCTCGCAAGTCGACGACGTGCTGGCCGAGATCAATGCGCGCGTGAAGGCCGAGGAGCGTGTGCTGATCACCGTGTTGACGAAGCGCATGGCCGAGCAGCTCACCGAGTTTCTCGCCGATCACGGGGTCAAGGTGCGTTACCTGCACAGCGACATCGACACGGTCGAGCGCGTCGAGATCATCCGCGACCTGCGGCTCGGCACGTTCGACGTGCTGGTCGGGATCAACCTGCTGCGGGAAGGGCTCGATATTCCCGAAGTGTCGCTCGTCGCGATCCTCGACGCGGACAAGGAAGGCTTCCTACGCGCCGAGCGCTCGCTGATCCAGACGATCGGCCGTGCGGCCCGGAACGTGAACGGCAAGGCGATCCTCTACGCGGACAACATGACCGAGTCGATGAAGCGCGCGATCGGCGAGACCGAGCGGCGCCGTGCGAAGCAGATCGCGCACAACGAAAAGATGGGCATCACGCCGCGCGGTGTCGTGAAGCGCATCAAGGACATCATCGACGGCGTCTACAACGCGGACGAGGCACGCGCCGAGCTGAAGGAAGCGCAGCAGCGCGCCAAATTCGAGGACATGTCGGAAAAGCAGCTCGCCAAGGAAATCAAGCGCCTCGAGAAGCAGATGGCCGACTACGCGAAGAATCTCGAGTTCGAGAAGGCAGCCTCGACTCGCGACCAGCTTGCGCTGCTTCGTGAGCGCGTGTTCGGTGCGAACGTCGGCGATCACATCAACGGCGGCCGGTAATTCTTTCCAAGCGTCACCGAAACCCGGAGGTAACGAGCCTGTAAGCCTTGTCGGATCAGGGGTTTACACGGCTCCCCGTTTGTTCCGAAACAGGTTCGGTGCTAAACTCCACAATTATTGAGAATTGTTCGCATTAACGTTCTTCGTCGCGTTAGTGTTTTCAGTGGGCCGGCCAGGCGGTCGGTCCGCATGGTTCCAGATCAAATAACAAGGAGTGTCCATGTTGGGTTCTTCGTTCATCCGCACGACGGTTGCGGTAGCGGCGGCGCTTGCCGCGATGTCGGCCTCGGCTGCCGAATATCCGATCGGCAAGCAGCAGATCCAGGGCGGCATGGAAATCGGCGCGGTGTACCTGCAGCCGATCACGATGGACCCGGAAGGGATGATGCGCAAGGCGTCGGATTCCGACATCCACCTCGAGGCCGACATCCATGCGGTCAAGAACAACCCGACGGGTTTCGCGGAAGGCGACTGGATGCCGTACCTGCAGGTCACGTACAAGCTGACGAAGCAGGGCGACGCGAAGTGGAAGGCTGAAGGCGACCTGATGGGCATGGTCGCGAGCGACGGCCCGCACTACGGCGACAACGTGAAGCTGAACGGCCCGGGCAAGTATCACCTGACGATGGTCGTCAAGCCGCCGATGCAGACGGGCCACATGGCGTTCGGCCGTCACATCGACAAGGAAACGGGCGTGGGCGCATGGTTCAAGCCCGTTACCCTCGAGTACGACTTCCCGTTCGCCGGTATCGGCAAGAAGGGCGGTTACTGATCGGTGGCATCACGGACGGCGCGCTTCGGCGCGCCGTCGGCGTAGAGAACCCAGAATGAAAATTCCCCAGAAAGTCTTTGCCGCAGCCGCTGCGTTGTGGTTTGCCGGCGCAGCGTACGCTGCCGATCTGCCGACGTTCAAGCTCGAAATGACGGACGGCAAGCTGAATCCCGCCCGCATCGAAGTGCCGGCCGGCCAGCGTTTCAAGATCGAGATCAAGAACACCGGCAAGGGCGCCGCCGAATTCGAGAGCGTGCAACTGCGCAAGGAGAAGGTGCTCGCTCCGGGCGCCGATTCGTTCGTGGTCGTCGCACCGTTGTCACCGGGTGAATACAAGTTTTTCGACGATTTCCACCAGCAGGCGCAGGGCGTGATCGTCGCGAAGTAACGCGTTTTATCTGCGCGCGGGCACACCTGCCCGGTGTACTGCGCGTCAGGAGGTATCGATGGGTCAGATCTTGTTCATCGTCTGGCGGGAGAGCGTCGAAGCGCTGCTCGTCGTCGGCATTCTCTATGCATGGCTGAAAAACGGCGACGACGACGCGCGCCGCGGCCTGCCTTTTCTCTGGACCGGCGTCGGTGTCGGCCTGCTGATGGCCGTCGGCCTCGGTGCCGCACTGGTCGGTTTCACTGAAGTGCTGTCCGGCGACGCGCAGGACTACTTCCAGACCGCCATGGTGCTGATCGCATGCGTGCTGATCGTGCAGATGGTGCTGTGGATGCGCCGCCACGGCCGCACGCTGAAGCGCGACATGGAGCAATCGCTGCAGCAGAGCACGCGCGATTCGAACTGGTGGGGCGTCGCGGTGCTGGTCGCGCTGGCGATCGCGCGCGAAGGCAGCGAAACGGTGATCTTCCTGTACGGTCTCGGATTCGGCCAGTCGGGTCACGTCGACGGCAGCCAGATGCTTGCGGTCGTGATCGGTCTCGGCCTCGCATTCCTCACGTTCTATCTGCTGCAGCTCGGCGGCAAGTACTTCTCGTGGCGGCATTTCTTCCGCGTCACCGAAGTGATGCTGCTGTTCCTCGGCGCGGGCCTGTTCCAGACCGGCGTCGACAAGCTGATCGACAAGGAAATCCTGCCGCTCGGCATTTCGCAGGTGTGGGACACGTCCGCGATCCTCGATGATTCGAGCACGTTCGGCTCGCTCGTCGCAACGCTGACCGGCTATCGTGCGCACCCGGCACTGACCAACCTGGTTGCCTACGCGGTGTACTGGGCGGTGGTCTGGCTGCTGATGAAGCGTGCGAGCCGTCGTCCGGCCGTCGCGGCAGGTCGCGCGGCATGAGCGTTGTCGCCGCAGCCAAGCAGGGCTGGCTCGCGCAGGCCGGCCAGTGGATGCAGCGCCACGGTGCGCTGATCCGCGGCATCCAGTGGGCCGTCGTCGCCGTCTATGCGTTCCTGATCATCGTGCCGGCGGTGCTGCCGCTGCCGGACGACACCGCGCACCTGTGGAGCAACCTCACGCTGATCGCGCAATTCACGTTCTGGGGCATCTGGTGGCCGTTCGTGCTGCTGTCGATGGTGATGCTCGGCCGTGTCTGGTGCGGCGTGCTGTGTCCGGAAGGGGCGCTTACCGAATTCGCGAGCAAGTTCGGCCGCGGCGGTCCGATTCCACGCTGGATCCGGTGGGGCGGCTGGCCGTTCGTTGCGTTCGGGCTCACGACGATCTACGGGCAGATGGTGAGCGTGTACCAGTACCCGCTCGCGGTGCTGTTCGTGCTCGGCGGCTCGACCGTCGGCGCGATCGTGATCGGCGTGCTGTACGGCCGCGAGAAGCGCGTGTGGTGCAAGTACCTGTGTCCGGTCAACGGCGTGTTCGGGCTGCTCGCGCGGCTCGCGCCGATGCGCTACAAGGTCGATGAGGATGCATGGCGCCGTTCGTACAAGAACGGCGAGCATGGCCATCGCGTGATTCCGATCAACTGCGCGCCGCTCGTGCCCTTGCGCAACATGAAGGGCGCGGCGGACTGCCACATGTGCGGCCGCTGCAGCGGGCACCGCGATGCGATCTCGCTGTCGCTGCGCTCGCCGTCCGACGAAGTCGTGAACCTCGGCGCGCAGCAGGCGAACCCGTGGGACACCGCGCTGATCCTTTACGGTCTGCTTGGCGTCGCGATCGGCGCGTTCCACTGGACCGTCAGCCCGTGGTTCGTGCAGATCAAGCAATGGCTCGCGGGCTGGCTGATCGACCATGACATCACGTGGCCGCTCGAGACCAACGCGCCTTGGTTCCTGCTCACGCACTATCCGGATCGCAACGACGTGTTCTCGTGGCTCGACGGCGGGCTGGTCATCAGCTACATCGTCGGTACGGGGCTCGTGTACGGCACGGCGCTGCTGGTGCTGCTGGCCGGCGCCACGCTGATGCTCGGCCGCTTCGATCGCGTGCGGCTGCATCATCTTGCGCAGGCGTTGATTCCGATTGCAGGCGCGGGTGTGTTCCTTGGCCTGTCGGCCACGACACTGTCGCTGCTGCGTGCCGAGCATGTACCGCTCGGCTGGGCGACCGATGTGCGCATCGCGATCCTGGTCGGCGCCAACGCATGGAGTGCGTGGCTCGCATGGAAAGTGACGGGGCGCTATGCGGGCTGGCTGCGCCGGCTTGCGGCATTCGCGTGGTTCGCCGCCGGGCTTGCCGTCATCGACAGCGCATGGTGGTTGATGTTCTGGGGTTTCTGAAGCGGATCGCATACCGCTTCGGCGGTCACGCAGCGACGCGATAACGAACCCGGGCGGCGTGCTTCACGCATTGGCCGCCTAAATAAAAAAAGCGACACGTCGAAGGACGTGTCGCTTTTTTTCTTCCTTGTGCGAGAACCAAAAAAAGTGGCTTGGCTTGCTGCAACGGCTGCTTGAGTGTGTTTGCACGAAGGGGTCTAGATCTCGCGTGCAAGCCGTTACGCTGGCTACTGCCCAACACCTCTCAGGGAGGTGGTCCCCACAATACTCTGTCGTTACTTCGTCAGGATCAGTTTGCCGAGCCGTGTGGCGCGCAACTGATAGGTCTCTCCGTTATGCGCGATGCTGACGTGGCTTTGGCCTTGCAGCAGCGCATCGCTGCTGACGACCCGCGTGCCTGCTTCGCGGTTGCCGGCGGATTTCGCCGGCGTGGTGACCGCTGCCGTCTTCTGACGGCTGCTGCCTGCAGGGCCGGTCGTGCGGCGCAAGGTCAGCGTGGTCGGGGTCGGGCGCATGGTGTCGGTCATTCGTTTGATCGGTGACTGTCGATACGATGGAATGAATTCTAAATGATAACTATTCCCATTTACAAAAACTCTTTATCGATCGAAATCGTGAACCTGATAGCTTGAGTCAAAGAGGCGGCCCGCAGGCCGCCATCGGGTTCAGTGCAGCGGATCGGGGTCCTTGCGGCCCTGTGCGTACTCGCGGATCAGGCGGACCGTGTCGATATCCGACGTGCGGTACGCCTCCTTGACGATCCCGTGCGTCTGTCGCGCGTCTTCGCTGTCGTCCGTGACGACCAGCGTCGTGCGGTATTCGAAACGCAGGAACAGCTCGTGGTCGTCGCGTTCCTCGATCGTCATCGTCAGCGAGCCGCCGATCTCGCCGCCGGCGGCGAGGATGTCGTAGCGGACCTGCTGGTTCGGCGTGAACGTGACGTGATCGCGCACGGTCGCGTGACCGTAGTGCAGTTCGCGTTCGAGCGTCGTATCCGTGCGCTCGTGGACGACGCAGCTGTCGAGACCGAGCACGAACAGTTGCGGCTGTTCGGCGCGCAGCACGAGACCTTCCCAGAGCTGGTCGCGGGTGAGGGTCGGCACGGCCGGATCGTCGGAATTGATCTGGATCAGATGTTCGAAGTTCAAGGGGACGGGTTCCTTCTGGTGGCGGGCGGCCACATGGTTCAAGAAGTCATTGTGACGCAAAACGGGCAGTTTCGCGGCACCTGCGCGCCCGTCCGGGCGTCATGCTTCGATGCGACCCATGCGACCGGTCTGGTAGTCGACGACCGCCTGCCGGATCTCTTCCTCGGTGTTCATCACGAACGGGCCGTAGCGGACGATCGGCTCGTTGAGCGGCACGCCGCCGATCAGCAGCAGGTCGAGCGGCGTGTCGCCGGCGGAGAACGTGACCGTGTCGCCGTCGTCGCAGTACACGACCATGTGCCGTGCGTCGACCGCCTGCCTGGCGGGCCCGTAGAGGCCCGTTCCGTCGATCGGATAGGCGAACACACGATAGCCTGCCGGGACGGTCTGCGTGACCGTTGCACCGGGCTGCAGCGTGAAATGCTGGTAGAGGATCGGTGTGCGCGTTTCGATCGCGGCGCGGACGCCGAACGCTTCGCCGGCGATCACGCGTACGCGCGCGCGGCCGTCCGGCGACGTCGCGGTCGGGACGCGGTCGGCAGGGATCTCCTGGTAGCGCGGCGCGATCAGCTTGTCGCGGCGCGGCAGGTTGACCCACAGCTGGAAGCCGTGGGAGCGGCCGCCCGTCTGCGCGAATTCAGGATCGGGCATTTCGCTGTGCACGACGCCGGCGCCCGCCGTCATCCATTGCACGTCGCCCGGGCCGAGCGTGCCGGCATGGCCGGACGAGTCGCGATGGCGAAAGCGCCCGTCGAGTGCGTAGGTCACGGTCTCGAAGCCGCGATGCGGATGGTCGGGGGCGCCCTTGGCTTCGCCGGGTGCGTAGTCGACGGGGCCCATTTCGTCGAGCAGCAGGAACGGATCGAAATCCATCAGGAGCCGGGTCGGGAACGGGCGGTGAACCACGAAGCCGCCGCCTTCGGTCGTGCGAAGTGCGGGGTACGTGCGGTCAAGCGAGCGAGCGGTCGTCATGCGGATACCCTCGAAATGATCGGAATAGCGTTATTTTTGAAACATAGCGCTATTATATTGGGCGTTTTACCGTTCGATTCGCGACGGTTCGCAATGGATTGTTCTGAAAATGGAACGATGAGATGAATATCGATGCACATAACCTGAACGACCTCATGTACTTTTCGCAGGTCGTCGAACATGGCGGTTTCTCGGCCGCGGAGCGCGTGCTGGGCATCTCGAAATCGCGCCTGTCGCGGCGCCTGACCGAACTCGAGGCGGCGCTCGGCGTGCGCCTGCTGCAGCGCTCCACACGCAAGCTCGCGTTGACCGAGGCGGGGGAGCTGTTCTACCAGCATTGCCAGGCGATGCTGGCCGAAGCGCAGGCGGCGATGAACGCAGTCCAGCAGCTGCGCTCGTCGCCGCGCGGCTCGGTGCGCGTCAGCGTGCCCGTGACGCTGTCGCAGACGATGCTGTCGCGCATCCTGCCCGAATTCCTGCGTCGCTATCCCGAGGTGAAGGTGCACGTCCGCGTGACGAATCGCGTGATCGACCTGTTCGAGGATTCGATCGACGTCGCGCTGCGCGTGCGCTCGGAGCCGCCGCAGAACGCGAACATCGTCGTGCGGCCGCTGTGGCGCACCGAGCAGATGCTGGTCGGCGCGCCGAGCCTGCTGAGCCAGAATGCGCCGCCGCTGGTACCGGACGACCTGAGCGGATTCGAAACGCTCGATACACCGAGCGTCGACGGGCGACACGTGTTCAACCTGATCGCGCCGGACGGCACGCGTCACGTGCACGAGCACGACCCGCGGCTCGTGACGGCCGACCTGATGACGATCCGTGAAGCCGTGCTCGATGGCCTCGGCATCGCGGCACTGCCGGAGATGATGTACGGCAACGCGCTGCGCGCGGGGCAACTGTCGCCAGTGATGCCGGGCTGGACGCTGCCGGTGCCGCAACTGTACGCGGTGTTCGTGTCGCGGCAGGGGATGCCGCCCGCGGTGCGTGCGTTCGTCGACTATCTGGTCGAGAAGCTCGACCACGGCGCCTACAAGGATCCGGGGTGCCCGGAACGGGCGAAGAAGGAAGCGGCGGCCGATGTTTCGGCGACCTGAACACGACACGCACGGCGAGGCAAATTTGTTTTGTCATTGAAGCGTCGCCTGCAATCGCAAGTTTCAATCGCCGGAACCTTGAATGCGCGTGCGCGCGGGCCTATATTGAAATCCCATTTCGTGAAGGAAGTTCTGAGCGAAATCAGGTGGCCGCATATATTGTGAGCCAGATAGGGCAGAACGCGCAGTCCGTGCAGACCACGGCAGAGTCGCATTTGCGTTGCTCGAGGCGCAACCGATACCGCCAAAGAGCCCGCCGCCCGAAGGCGCCCGCGTGCGCATGAAAAAAGGCCTTCATCTGGCGATGAAGGCCTTTTACTTTGTGTGCGGCCGGCTAGGCGCGGCCGGCTAGGTGCGGCCTGCGCGTCGAATGGCGCGTGCGTTACTTCGCTTTCGCGGTCGGCTCCGTCACGAAGCCGAGCTTCGTCAGCCCGCCTGCCTGCGCATCCGACATCACTTCCGCGACGTGTTCGTACGCGACCTTGCGGTCCGCACGCAGGTGCAACTCCGGTTGCGGCGTGCGTTTTGCCGCTTCCGCGATGCGTTCCTGCAATTGTTCGCGCGTGACCGTGTGGTCGTCCCACAGGATCGTGCCGTCACCCTGGATCGCGACGTCGACCGTCTGCGGCTTTTCGTCGACGGGCTGGCTGCTGGCGTGCGGCAGGTCGATCTTCACCGCATGCTGCATCGCCGGGATCGTCACGAGGAAAATGATCAGGAGTACGAGCATGACGTCGACGAGCGGCGTCATGTTGATCTCGCTCATCACTGCATCGTCGTCATCGTCGCTGAAACCGGTGTTCATTGCCATGGTTCACCCCGTCTCAGCTGGCGCGCGTCGCGAGACGCAGGCCGTCGCGCGTCGACGACGAGGCAAGGCTCGCGCCCGTCACGAAGTACGCATGCAGACCGTGTGCGAAGCGACGCAGCTTGCTGACGATACCCTTGTTCGCGCGGGTGAGTGCGTTGTAGCCGAGCACGGCCGGGATCGCGACGAACAGGCCGAACGCGGTCATGATCAGCGATTCGCCGACCGGGCCCGCGACCTGGTCGATCGACGTCTGGCCGGATGCGCCGATCGCGAGCAGTGCGTGGTAGATCCCCCAGACCGTACCGAACAGGCCGACGAACGGCGCCGTGCTGCCGATCGACGCGAGGATCGCGAGGCCGCTCTGCATGCGCGAGATGCCTTCGTCCATCGTGTCCTTCAGGCAGCGCGTGACCCAGTCCGACACGTCCATGCGGTCGTGCAGGTGCGGCTGAGTCTGATGGTGGTGATCGGCGGCTTCCTTGCCCGACAGCGCGAGCGCGAGGAACGGGTTGTCGTTCGGCGTCGATGCGGCGAGCCCGAGCTTCTTGATGCCGTCGTCGAAATCGTCCGAATGCCAGAATGCCTGTTCGGCGTTCTTCGTCAGGCGGTTCAGGCGGATCACGTTCCAGCCCTTGATGACGATCACGATCCACGACAGGACCGACATCACGAGCAGCGTGATCGCGATGGCGCGCGTGACGAAATCACCTTGCGCCCAGACGTGCGCGATACCGTAGCTTTGCATTTTCTTATTTCCTTTGAATCTACCGAATATGACGGGTTAGTCGTCAAGCGTGAAGTTGAAGGGCAGCGTATGGGCGGCGCGGATCGCCTGGCCGTTCTCGAGATACGGCGGGCAGGTGCTGGCGCGCGTCGCCTCGAGTGCGGCTTCATCGAGACGCGGGTAGCCGCTGCTCTTCTGAAGCTGGACGCTTTCGATCTTGCCCGTCACGCCGATGATGAAGTGAACATAGGCCGTGCCCGTTTCGCCGCGACGGCGCGACATCGACGGATAGGTCGGCTTGACGAAATTGCAGGTGAGCGCCGACACGTTCTTCGGCGCGCTGACCTGCATCGTCTCGCGCGCCGGGCCGGGGGCTGCAGCCGGTGCAGCAGGCGCCGGCGCGGCGGGGGCCGGTGTCGGATCGGCAACGGCCGGCGCGGGTGTCGGCGACGGTGCCTGCGAGACCGGCTTAGGCGTCAGGACTGCTTTCTGCACCGGCTTCGGCTCGACCTTCGGCTTCACGCGCGGCGTGAGCTTGGGCGGCGTAGGCTGCTGCGCGGCCGACTGGACCGCGACGGGCTGGGCAGGGGGCGCAGGCGGAATGAGCTGCGCGGTGATCGACTGAACCTCGATCTCCTTCGGCGGCGGCGGCGCGTTGCGATGGAGCCAGGCGGCCGTCAGCATGATCGCGTGTGCGGCAAGCACACCGACCGCGACGACGATCACTCGGGGATTCATACGTGGTGCAGCCGGCACGGCGCCGGCAGGAGCGAGATGCGAAGCCTGCATGTTAGCTTGAAAGAACGATGTCGCACCCGGGGCGCGGCGGGTGAATCGGCATCACTTGCGGAAGATCAGCAGCGAGATGCAAACGGTGGTCACAAATCCGATCAGCAATTCCATGACAGGCTCCTTGGCAGGTAAGCCGCTGGCTCGCGCAGACGGTGGCTTGCTGACGGTCAAAACAAAAAATGCGGCCTGGGCCGCATGCGCACACTCGGCGCCGGTCAGGCGGCCTTGCGTTCGTAGAACGTGACCGGGATCGGGTGAGCATGATGCTCGACACCGCACTGGCTCGCGCAGACGCCTTGTTCGGCCATGAGGTCGCGTACGGACTCCTCGCACTTGCCGCAGCACGTGGCCACGCCGAGCTCGAACTGGAGTTCATCGAAAGAGTTCACGCCCTCTGCGAGGGACGCGCGAATCTTGCGATCGGAAACAGACTTGCACACGCAGACGATCATGATGAGTTGCGATAGCTAACGGTAATGCGAATTATTATCATTAAATTTGCGGACGTTGACAAGCCTGGGGCGGGCTTTTTTTAAGGTCATCGGACCCTTGAAACGTCGAGGGGGTGGATCGGCACGCGGAGCAGGGCGTGCCGGCCCGTGTCAGGCGGTCGCGCAGGCGCGCGCGTTCGGCGAGGAAATGGTGACGGATTCGACCGGCGCAGCGAGGCCGAGCAGCGTCGACGCGAGCGCCTGCAGTTGGCGACCGTCGCTAGTCGAGCAGAAGCGGGGCGGTGCCGCGCGCGTGCCGGCCGGTGCGCGCAGGTGGCGCTCGTCGAGCACCCGCACGAGCTGGCGCGCGATCGCGTCGCTGGTGTCGACGAGCGTCAGGCGATCGCCCACAAGGTCACGAATCGTTTCCGTGAAGAACGGGTAATGCGTGCAGCCGAGTACCAGCGTATCGGCGCCGTCGTCGAGCATCGGTTGCAGGTAGCTGTCGAGCAACGCGCGCAAGGCGGGCGAATTCGTGTCGCCGCGCTCGATGGCCTCGACGAGCCCGTGGCCGGGCTGGCAGATGAAGCGGCGGCCGGCGCCGTAGCGGTCGAGCAGCGCCTGGAAGCGCGGACTGTTCAGCGTCGACTGCGTGGCCAGGACGCCCGCGACGCCGCTCGCGGACACGGCGGCGGCCGGCTTGATGCCCGGCTCGACGCCGACGAGCGGCATCGACAGGTGTTCGCGGGTCGCGGCGATCGCGCGTGCGGTTGCGGTATTGCAGGCGATGACGAGCGCTTTCGCTCCTTCGCGGGCCAGCCACTCGCCGATTGCCAGCGTGCGTTCCGTAATGAACGCCTCATCGCGCGGACCATACGGCGCATGGTGCGAATCGGCGACGTAGATGAACGATTCGTCGGGCAGCTGCGCGCGCACGGCGCGCAGCACCGACAGGCCGCCCAGCCCTGAATCGAAGATGCCGATGGGGGCGACGGTCGAAGCCGTCGCTGCAATAACGGAAGATGTCGACATGAACGGGCTGGGGGCGATAACGGGAAGCGTGGAGTGAGTTTACTCCGGCGACCCCATCATCGTTTGCTGGTAGTTCTGCAGGCCGACCTTGCCGATCAGGTCGATCTGCGTTTCCAGCCAGTCGATGTGCTCTTCGGTGTCGTCGAGGATCTTTTCGAAGATCTCGCGCGACACGTAGTCACGAACCGATTCGCAGTAGGCGATCGCTTCCTTGCAGGTGGACTGCGAGATCTGCTCGAGCTTCAGGTCGCACTTCAGGATCTCTTCGGTTTCCTCGCCGACGAGCAGCTTGTGCAGATCCTGCAGGTTCGGCAGGCCGTCGAGCATGAATACGCGCTCGATCAGCCAGTCGGCGTGCTTCATTTCGCCGATCGACTCGTCGTACTCGTGCTTGCCGAGCTTCTCGAGGCCCCAGTGCTTGTACATGCGCGCATGCAGGAAGTACTGGTTGATCGCCGTGAGTTCATTCTTCAACTGGGCGTTCAGATATTCGATGACTTTCTTGTCGCCTTGCATGGCTTGTTCCTTGTTCAGTGGGGCTTCAGAAACCGAAAGATAATCGCTCGAACGAGAAAAGCCAAGCCTCAAAACCTTGTCGGGCCTGCTTTTTGCGTGTAATGAGAATCAGCCTTGAATGACCGACGAAACACGAAAATGAGAATGAGAAGTAAAAAGGCCGGACTTGCGTCCGGCCTTTCGTTCGATCGCGCTTAAGCGGCTGCGACCGGGATCTTGCCGATCTTCGCCTGCCACTCCTTCGGACCGGTCTGGTGCACCGACGTGCCCGACGAATCGACAGCCACCGTCACCGGCATGTCCTGCACGTCGAACTCGTAGATCGCTTCCATGCCGAGGTCTTCGAATGCGAGCACCTTCGCGCCGCGGATCGCCTTCGACACGAGGTAAGCCGCCCCGCCGACCGCCATCAGGTAGGCCGCCTTGTGCTTCTTGATCGCTTCGATCGCGACCGGGCCGCGCTCGGCCTTGCCGACCATCGAGATCAGGCCGGTTTGCGCGAGCATCGTCTCGGTGAACTTGTCCATGCGCGTGGCCGTCGTCGGGCCTGCCGGGCCGACCACTTCGTCGCGGACCGGATCGACCGGGCCGACGTAGTAGATCACGCGGTTCGTGAAGTCGACCGGCAGCTTCTCGCCCTTCGCGAGCATGTCGGCGATACGCTTGTGCGCGGCGTCGCGGCCGGTGAGCATCTTGCCCGACAGCAGCAGCGTCTGGCCCGGCGCCCAGCTTGCAACTTCCTCCGGCGTCAGCGTGTTCAGGTCGACGCGCTTGCTGGTTTCGGTATTCGGTTCCCAGTTGACCTTCGGCCACGCGTCGAGCGACGGTGCTTCAAGCTTGGCCGGGCCCGAGCCGTCGAGCACGAAGTGCGCGTGGCGCGTTGCTGCGCAGTTCGGGATCAGCGCGACCGGCTTCGACGCCGCGTGCGTCGGTGCGGCCATGATCTTCACGTCGAGCACGGTTGCCAGGCCGCCGAGGCCCTGTGCGCCGATGCCGAGCGCGTTGACCTTCTCGTGCAGTTCGACGCGCAGTTCCTCGACCCAGTCCTTCGGACCGCGTGCGATGATTTCCTGGATGTCGATCGGCTCCATCAGCGATTCCTTCGCCATCAGCATCGCCTTTTCAGCGGTGCCGCCGATGCCGATCCCGAGCATGCCGGGCGGGCACCAGCCCGCACCCATCGTCGGGACCGTCTTCAGCACCCAGTCGACGATCGAGTCGGACGGGTTCAGCATCACGAACTTCGACTTGTTCTCCGAGCCGCCGCCCTTCGCCGCAACCTGCACGTCGACCTTGTCGCCCGGCACGATCTCGTAGTGGATCACGGCCGGCGTGTTGTCCTTCGTGTTCTTGCGGGCGCCTTCCGGCGGATTGACGATCGACGCGCGCAGTACGTTGTCCGGGTGCGTGTAACCGCGGCGCACGCCTTCGTTGATCATGTCGGTCAGGCCCATCGTCGCGCCGTCCCAGCGCACGTCCATGCCGACCTTCACGAAGATCGTGACGA
Organism: Burkholderia lata; assembly: GCF_000012945.1. Lineage (NCBI taxonomy): Bacteria > Pseudomonadati > Pseudomonadota > Betaproteobacteria > Burkholderiales > Burkholderiaceae > Burkholderia > Burkholderia lata. The sequence goes on along the minus strand of NC_007510.1, from coordinate 2,618,316 downwards.
TGCCGGTGTCCTGGCAGATCGGGCGCTTGCCTTCCGCGCACATGCGGCTGTTCGTGAGGATCTGCGCGATCGCATCCTTCGCGGCCGGGCTTTCTTCCAGCTCGTACGCGCGGCCGAGGGCCTGGATGTAGTCGAGCGGATGGTAGTAGCTGATGTACTGCAGCGAATCCGCGATGCTCTGGATCAGGTCTTCCTGTTTGATGACGGTCATGGCTGAGACTCTGTGGGGACTGTGGGGAATGCGTTTATGCGTTGACGGCTGCTTCGGCCGGCTTGCGTGGCTCGTTCGCCGCAGGCGCGTGCGCGTCGCGGGCGTGCTGCTCGTGGAAATGGGCCGGGTGCGTGTGCGTCGTCAGGCGGTCGACCCACGCCATCACGAGCGCCGACACCAGGAACGACACGTGGATGATCACCTGCCACATGATCGCGTGCATCGTGTGCTGGTCGGGGTTGATGAACGTCTTCAGCAGGTGGATCGACGAAATGCTGATCAGCGCCATCGACAGCTTGACCTTCAGCACGCCCGCGTTCACGTGGTCGAGCCACTCGGGCTCGTCGGGGTGGCCCTCGATGCCGAGCCGCGACACGAACGTTTCGTAGCCGCCGACGATCACCATGATCAGCAGGTTCGAGATCATCACCACGTCGATCAGGCCGAGCACCGCGAGCATCACGCTGATTTCGTCGAGGCTCGTCGCATGCGACAGCAGGTGCCAGACTTCCTTCAGGAACAGGAACACATAGACGGCCTGCGCAACGATCAGGCCGAGGTAAAGCGGAACCTGGAGCCAGCGGCTCATGAAAATCAGCGCGGGAAGCGGGCGAAGCGGGCGACGCGCGGGGCGGCCGGGCGAATGCGGGGCAGACATGGTGAAAAGTCGGGCGCGGTGCGCAGGTATCGGGGGTAATCTTGAAAAGGCGCGCTATTGTAACGCGTCGGCCAGCGCGACTGCAGTGACGCGCCGGCCCTGCCAGGGACGGATCAGGAGGCGGCAGCCGGCACGCGTTTCACGCGCAGGCTCGCGAGCACGATGCCGGTGACGACGCACGCGAGCGCGATGCCGTGGGCGAGCGTCGGGCGCTCGCCGAGGAATGCGATGCCGTACGCGGCGGCCGCGACCGGCAGCACCGCGCTGAACACGCCGGCGAGGCTGCCCGGCACGTGCCGGATGCCTTTCATCCACAGCCAGAACGAGAAGATGCTGGCCGACAAGCCATACCAGACGACGAGCGCCCAGGTGCCGGCCGGCACGCTCGCGTAATCGAAATGCCACATGGCCGTCGCGCCGAGCGGCAGCATCAGGCACAGGCCGAACAGGTGCGTGTACGCGCAGATGTCGATCGGCGCGAGCGTCTGCGTGAGGCGGCGCGACAGGATCACGTAGATCGATTCGCAGCACACCGCGCCGAGGATCAGCAGGTTGCCGGTCAGCGACGACGCGCCGTGCCCGGCCGCGCTCCCGTTCGCGAGGTTGATCGTCACGACGCCGGCGATCGCGAGTGCAATCGACACGAGCGCACGGCCGTTCGGTTTTTCACGCAGGATCAGCCACGCGAACAGCGCGACGATCGCCGGGATCGTGCTGGTGATCACGCCGGCGGCGACCGCGCTCGTGCGCTGCACGCCGTTCAGCATCAGCAGCGTAAACATGAAGGTGCCGAAGAACGCCTGCAGGAACAGGTTCAGCCATTCGCCGCGCTTGACCGTGCGCATCTTCACCGGGCTGAACAACGGCCACAGCACGGCAATTGCGATCACGAAGCGCAGCGTGGCGAGGATGGCGACGGGAACGAAGACAACGATCGATTTACCGATACCGACATTGCTGCCGACGAACAGCATCGACAGCACGAGAAAGAAAGCGTAGCGATTCAAGCTGGAATCCGGAAGGCGAGTTCAGTTAGGATTGTAGGGTCGCGCTCGTTACAGCGTAAAGCTACAAGCGGGCGCCGCCCGACGGGCGAAACGGCCGTGCCGCGTAAGTGACGGGTAAGTTCAAGCGCTTATCGTGGAAACTGTCGGGTCGCCTGGTCGCCATTGTGCGACGTGGTGCGGCGCAGCATCGTGCAGCAGCCTTCGGGCGGTGCGCGGGTGGTAGGAGACAGCGGCGCGCTTGCGCCGGCCAAGACGCGCGGTGCGCACGATCGCGCCGCCATGCAGAGGATTCATGTTCACCAAGGGGTAGTCGATGTCTGCGATTGAATCGGTTCTTCACGAAACCCGTCAGTTTGCGCCGCCCGCGGCGCTCGAACAGGCGGCGACCATTTCCGGCATGCCGGCCTACCGTGCGCTCGCCGCCGAGGCCGAGAACGATTACGAAGGATTCTGGGCGCGTCTCGCGCGCGAGGGTCTTGCGTGGCACAAGCCGTTCACGAAAGTGCTCGACGAGTCCAACGCGCCGTTCTACAAGTGGTTCGAGGACGGCGAGCTGAACGCGTCGTACAACTGCCTCGACCGTCACGTCGAAGCCGGCAACGGCGAGCGCGTCGCGGTGATCTTCGAAGCCGACGACGGTACCGTCACGCGCGTCACCTATGCAGATCTCCTCGCGCGCGTATCGCGTTTCGCGAATGCATTGAAGAAGCGCGGGATCGGCAAGGGCGACCGCGTCGTCATCTATATCCCGATGTCGATCGAAGGCATCGTCGCGATGCAGGCCTGCGCGCGCATCGGCGCGACGCACTCGGTCGTGTTCGGCGGCTTCTCCGCGAAGTCGTTGAACGAGCGGCTCGTCGACGTCGGCGCAACGGCGCTCATCACGGCCGACGAACAGGCGCGCGGCGGCAAGACGCTGCCGCTGAAGAGCATCGCGGATGAAGCGATCGCGCTGGGCGGCTGCGAAGCCGTGAAGAGCGTGATCGTCTATCGCCGCACCGGCGGCAAGATCGACTGGCACGCCGAGCGCGACCTGTGGATGCACGAACTGACGGCCGGCGAATCGGACCAGTGCGAGCCGGAATGGGTCGGCGCCGAGCATCCGCTGTTCATCCTGTATACGTCGGGCTCGACCGGCAAGCCGAAGGGCGTGCAGCACAGCACGGGCGGCTACCTGCTGTGGGCCGCGCAGACGATGAAGTGGACCTTCGACTGGAAGCCCACCGACGTGTTCTGGTGCACGGCCGACATCGGCTGGGTCACGGGCCACACGTACATCACGTACGGCCCGCTCGCATGCGGCGGCACGCAGGTCGTGTTCGAAGGCGTGCCGACCTACCCGGACGCCGGCCGCTTCTGGAAGATGATCGGCGACCACAAGGTCACCGTGTTCTACACCGCGCCGACCGCGATCCGTTCGCTGATCAAGGCGGCCGAGGCCGACGACAAGGTGCATCCGAAGAGCTACGACCTGTCGAGCCTGCGCATCATCGGCACCGTCGGCGAGCCGATCAATCCGGAAGCATGGATGTGGTATCACAAGCACGTCGGCCAGGAGCGCTGCCCGATCGTCGACACGTGGTGGCAGACCGAGACGGGCGGCCACATGATCACGCCGCTGCCGGGCGCGACGCCGACCGTGCCCGGTTCGTGCACGCTGCCGTTGCCCGGCATCATGGCCGCGGTGGTCGATGAAACCGGCCAGGACGTGCCGAACGGGCAGGGCGGCATCCTCGTCGTCAAGCGTCCGTGGCCCGCGATGATCCGCACGATCTGGGGCGACCCGGAGCGTTTCAAGAAGAGTTACTACCCCGAGGAACTCGGCGGGCGGCTGTATCTGGCCGGCGACGGCACCGTGCGCGACAAGGACACCGGCTACTTCACGATCATGGGCCGGATCGACGATGTGCTGAACGTGTCGGGCCACCGGCTCGGCACGATGGAAATCGAATCGGCGCTGGTCTCGCACGAACTCGTGGCCGAGGCGGCTGTGGTCGGCCGTCCGGACGATACGACGGGCGAGGCGGTGGTCGCGTTCGTGGTGCTGAAGCGTTCGCGTCCGGAAGGCGAGGAAGCAGCGGCGCTGGCGAAGACGCTGCGCGACTGGGTCGGCAAGCAGATCGGGCCGATCGCGAAGCCGAAGGACATCCGCTTCGGCGACAACCTGCCGAAGACCCGCTCGGGCAAGATCATGCGGCGCCTGCTGCGTTCGCTCGCGAAGGGTGAAGCGATCACGCAGGACACGTCCACGCTCGAGAACCCGGCCATCCTCGATCAGCTCGCCGAAGTGCGCTGATCGGTACCGGTTGCGCATCTCGCGCACGAGCCCCTGCGCGGCAATCCCGATTGCCCGCGCAGGGGCTTTTTGTTACATAACGGCATGACCGTTCCGACCCGTCCCGCGCCTGCCGCACCGCCGCCCGTTCCCGAGCCGCTCGCGCGTGCCCACGCTCGCTACTGGCGCTTCAACGTCGCGCTGATCGCGGTGCTGATGGTGATCGGCTTTTCGGTGTCGTTCATCGTGCCGTTCTTCGCACCCGCGCTCGCAGGGATCCGCTTCGCCGGGTTCAGCCTGCCGTTCTACGTCGGTGCGCAGGGCGCGATTCTCGTGTATCTCGTGCTGATCGTCGTCTACATCGGCTTGATGCAACGCGCGGACCGGACGTTGCGCCGCGCATACGACGACCATGCGGCGCTTGCCGGCAACGCACGCGGCGGGCCCTGATTCATGCTGACGCATCGACTGATCCGCGCATACGCGCTCTACACGCTGGGGTTTCTCGGGTTCGTGCTGCTGATGTGGCGGATCGAGCGTGCCACCGGCTCCGGCGTCTGGATCGGCTACGTGTTCCTGTTCGTGCCGATTGCCGTGTATGCGGTGATCGGGCTGCTGTCGCGCACGTCCGATCTCGTCGAGTACTACGTGGCCGGGCGGCGCGTGCCGTCTGCCTTCAACGGAATGGCGACGGCGGCCGACTGGCTATCGGCCGCATCGTTCATTGGCCTGGCCGGATCGCTCTACTCGACCGGCTACGATGCACTCGCGTACGTGATGGGCTGGACGGGCGGGTTCTGCCTCGTCGCGTTCCTGCTCGCGCCTTATGTGCGCAAGCTCGCGCGCTACACGATTCCCGATTTTCTCGGTACGCGCTTTTCGAGCACAGCCGTGCGCGCACTGGCGGCCGGTGCGGCGATCCTGTGTTCGTTCGTGTACCTGGTCGCGCAGATCCAGGGGATTGGCCTGATCGCGACACGCTTCATCGGCGTCGATTTCGCGATCGGGATCTTCTGCGGGCTCGCGGGCATTCTCGTGTGCTCGTTTCTCGGCGGGATGCGCGCGGTCACGTGGACGCAGGTCGCGCAGTACATCATCCTGATCAGCGCGATCCTGATTCCGGTGTCGCTGATCGCGATGAAAAACGGGCTCGGCCCCGTGCCGCAGTTCAATTACGGCAAGCTGATGGAGCGGGTCGCGGCGCGTGAGGCGCAGGTGCGCGATGCCTTCGACGAGCAGCAGGTGCGCGACGCGTATCGCCGGCAAGCGGCGGATATCCAGACGCGGCTCGACCGGCTGCCGGCATCCTATGCGGACGCACGCCGCCATCTCACCGACCAACTGGCCGACCTGCGGCGCCACAACGGGCCGCTGCGCGAGATCAACCAGCGCGAGCGCGAGCTGGCCGACTTCCCGCGCGATCCGGCGGCGGCGCGCGTCGCGTGGACGCAGGCGCGCGACGATCTGCTGGCCCGTGCCGAGCCGCCCGTGCCGATGCACGAGCCGTTTCCCGCCGCGAGCGATGACGAACGCAAGCCGCGCGAGCGGAATTTCCTTGCACTACTGCTGTGCCTGTCGCTCGGCACCGCGAGCCTGCCGCACATCCTGACGCGCTACAACACGACCACGTCGGTTGCGTCGGCGCGGCGCTCGGTCGGGTGGACCTTGTTCTTCATCGCGCTGTTCTACCTGAGCGTGCCGGTGCTCGCGGTGCTGATCAAGTACGAGATCCTCGCGAACCTCGTCGGACGGCCGTTCGCCGAATTGCCGGCGTGGGTCACGCAATGGCATCACTTCGAACCCGACCTGATCAGCGTCGTCGAAGTGATTCGCGACGGCATCGTGCACTGGTCGGAAATCCAGATGCAGCCGGACATGGTCGTGCTGGCCGCGCCGGAGATCGCGGGGCTGCCGTATGTCGTGTCGGGGCTGATCGCGGCCGGTGCGCTTGCCGCGGCGCTGTCGACCGCGGACGGGCTGCTGCTGACGATCGCCAACGCGCTGTCGCACGACGTCTATTACTGCATGGTCGCGCCCGATGCATCGAGCCAGCGGCGCGTGACGATCTCGAAGGTGCTGCTGCTCGGCGTCGCCTTGTTCGCGTCGTATGTCGCGTCGCTCAATACCGGGAAGATCCTGTTTCTCGTCGGCGCCGCGTTCTCGCTGGCGGCCTCGAGCTTCTTTCCGGTGCTCGTGCTCGGCGTGTTCTGGAAGCGCACGACGACGCGCGGTGCAATCGCCGGGATGGTGACGGGGCTCGCGGTGTGCGTGTACTACATCGTGTCGACCTATCCGTTCTTCACGCAGCTGACGGGGTTCGCGGGGCGCACGTGGTTCGGGATCGAGTCGATCAGTTCGGGGGTGTTCGGGGTACCGGCGGGGTTCGCGGTGGCGATCGTCGTGAGTCTGCTTGATCGAAAGCCGGATGAATATACGCGGGCGCTGGTGGATTACATCCGGCATCCGTGACGCGGGTGTCGTTCGACACGGCTCAAGTGTCGGGACGTGTTCGTGTCGGCGCCGCGACGGGTGGGTCAGAGCGAGGAAATCCCGAGCTCTGCTCCCTTGGTCATCTGCACCCGGCTGAAATCACAGCTTCCGTCCGTCACGCCTTTGGCATTCGGTATGGCGACGCAGACATAGGCACGGATGCCATGCGGCAAGGCCACGTGGCGGAACTCGCCAATCTTGATCGTCGCGGCCCGATCGACGGCAAATTGATCGTTGATCGGCGTCACGCCCGACGGGATCGACATGGTCACTTCCGACGCGGCGTTCCCGGTTTGCGATTTCAGCGTCTGGCTGCTGCCGATCTCTCCGTTGACCGAGAACCGTATCGCTGCCTGTCCTTCGGACACGCGCTGGACCGTGACCGCGAGCGTCGGCTTGGCGATTCCCGCCGCGCATTTGGCGGCAGCGCATTCACGAACGGAAAGCAGCGTGCGGAATTGCGATGCAGGCTGACCGATGACCGACAGGTCGGTCGACGATCCACCGTCGCGCAGCGATTTCTCGAGCGGCGGGGGAGAGGTCACCGCGACGGTGGTGCTGATCGACGCGGGCGAAAATGCCGTTGTGCAGGCTGACAGCATCGTCGCCGCGACAGCCAGCATGGCGAACCGTGGACTCAATCGCATGGATCTGACTCGCGGTGATGAAACCCTGGATATCGTCAGGAGAATACACATCTTTAGCATGCCGTGTTCGGGAGTTGCGGTGCGCCGCACGCTCGGCCCAAACGAGGAAGCGGATGGACCGCGCAGGGTCCCGTCCGTTTCCTGGCAATCAGTTTGAACCGAATTTGTCGATCGGCAGATTGACTGCGCTCAGCTTCCAGGACCATAGGCCGTCACGCTTGAAGACAAACGTTACCTCGTCGTCGGTTCCTTTTCGAGAAGTTGCGGTGACAGTGGACCAGTTCTTGTAGCCGATCGAATAGTCGGCCTTCGGCTTGCTCCCCGATGTTTGCGGCGCGGCGTTGCCGCCGGAGCCAGCGTGGGCTGTTTCCGATGGTTCGGGAGCGGATGCAGGCACGCTGGCGTGCGCGGGCCTGGCGGGTCCCTGAGCCATCATGGCCATGACACCCGCTGGTGTAACCATCGTGTCGATGGCTTGATTCACGACGCCCACCGCCATCATCATTCCCAGGTCGGCGAGTGAATTGCCGTTCATCTCGGGGGAATTCGCCAATTTCGCGTGCATCATGGTCATGAATTGTGCACGCAGGCTTTCTCGCATCGATGGATAGTCGACATAGGAAGAAAACGAGTCGGCATCGTTGTCGACCAGGGCCGATCGCATCTGATACAGGGTGATGTACGGGCTCGCATAACTGGACGCCACGCCCGCAGCTATTGCGATTCCGGCGATCGCCATCAGTTTTTTCTTTTTCATGGTCTCTACACGCGTTCATATTGTTTATCGGGACGTCATTTTAACGGCCGCATACCGGAATATTTGAGTTGCCGACAATCTGCGACGCGGATATGTGATCGCTATTCCATTTCGAATGACGGATCGAATAGGGCGTTTTCAGGCTGAGCAAGACATGCGAGCGATAAAAACGCTTTGAATTGCATGACCCGCGCCCGCGCACATCGCTCTATGCCCGGTGGCGGAAATCGATGCGAAGCGTGCGATGGCTGGCGAGTTTGCGCTGGGGCGACGCTGCAAGAGCGCATCATGGGTGCCGCCAACAGTTGCGGCACCGGCGATCGACGGGCGCTTTGACGTGCAGAAATGAAAAACGGGCCGAGCGGCCCGTTTTTGCAGATGTCCTGGCGGAGAGAGGGGGATTCGCCCACACGAGCGCGGGCCGCGGATTCGCTTGCAAGCGAATCCCTTCGAATCCCCCGCGCAAGCCGAACTGTCGGCTTGCTTCTCTCCGGAAACGAAAATGCCCGCTTGCGCGGGCATTCAAATCTGGCGGAGAGAGGGGGATTCGAACCCCCGATAGGCGATTAACCTATACACGCTTTCCAGGCGTGCGACTTAAACCACTCATCCATCTCTCCGGAAGACCGAGAGTATAGCAAACTCTGGGGGCCGCCCGCCACTCCCTTCGGCAATCGTCAAAAATCCGTCGTCATCGACAGCCACACCGAGCGCGGATCGCCCTGCGTCAGGTACCCGCCGGTCGTCGACGACCAGTACGACTTGTTCGTGACATTGCGCACGGTCGCACGGAACGTCGTCTTCCGGCCGAACAGCGCCGTCGCGTAGCGCGCACCGAGGTCGTAGCGGTCCCACGCCTGGATCGACGCCGTATTCGCGACGTCCACGTACTGCGGGCCCGTGTGGATCCAGCGCGCGGTCAGCGTGAGGCCGCGCAGCATCGGCACGTCGTATTCGGCGCCCGCGTTGAGCAGGAACGACGGCACGCCGATCGGCCGGTTGCCGTCGTTCGCGCCGCCCGCCGTGTTCTGCAGCGTCGCGTTGATGTACGTCGCGCCCGCGATCAGCCGGACGCCTTTCCACGGTTCGCCGTACACGGCCGTTTCCACGCCGCGGTGTCGTTGCGTGCCATTGGCGCCGAACAGGTTCGACGTCGGATCGGTGTACGCCATCGGCTTCTCGATCTGGAACAGCGCGAGCGACGCACCGTACTTGCTGGTGTCGTAGCGGATGCCGGCCTCGACCTGTTTCGACCGGAACGGCGACAGCGACTGGCCCGCATTGCGCGCGGTGTTCGGCGCGATTTCGCCCTGCGCGAGCGCCTCGCTGCGATTCGCGTAGATCGATACGTTCTGCCACGGTTTGACGACGAGACCGAACACGGGCGTCGTGATCGCGTCGCTGTACGTCGACGACACCGCGCCCGTGTAGTCGAAATTGTCGACGGAGATCGACTGGCGGCGCGCACCGATCGTGAACAGCACGCGGTCGCCGAGGAAGCCGAGCGTGTCTGACACCGCGACGCTGCGCAGCCAGGTCTTGGTGACCGTGCCCGGATCGCTCATGTCGCCGCCCGCATAGGCAGTCGGCGGGAACGCGACCGGCGCCGGATCGTAGAGCGTCGTCGGGAACGCGCTCGACATCGTGTACGCAGACTGGCTGTCGATGCGGATGAACGACGCGCCGGCCGTCACGAAGTGCGACACGGGGCCGGTCGTGAAGCGGCCGCGCACGCCGGCTTCGGCCGATTGGGCATCCTCCTTGTGCGGCACGCTCAGGCGCGAGCCGGTCGTGCCGGACGACGAGTAGGTCGGCGTGTAGTAGTCGCCGTGCTCGTTCGTATGTCGGGCGCCGGCCGACACATAGGCCGTCCACGCGGGCAGGAAATCGTATTCGGCGCGCACGATCCCGACCGTATCCTCGAGCTCGCTGAAGCTCCACGGCTGCGCGTAGTTGTGCGTCGCGGACGGCACGGCCGGTACCTGGTTGCCGCTGACCAGCACGACGGGGCGGCCGTTGTCGATCCGTTCGCGCTGATACAGGAAGTCGCCGTACAGGCGCAGCTTGTCGCCGCGCCAGTCGAGCGACACGGCCGTCACGTTGTTGCGGTGGCGCTCGTCGCTGACGGCCGTGTCGCCGCCGCTGATCGACTGGTTCACGCGCACACCGAACTGGCCCTCGCTGCCGAAGCGGCGGCCGACGTCGACGTGGGTGCCGATCGAGCCGGACACCGAGCCGTCGACGGTGACACGCGTGAGCGGTTTGTCGTCCGCGCGCTTCAACTGCAGGTTCACGCCGCCGCCAACCGCGGAGCCGTTCGGCGATGCGCCGCTCAGGAATGCATTCGCGCCCTTGAGCACGTCGACGCGTTCGACCGCATCGGTCTGGACGAGCTGTCGCGGCGTGATGCCGTACAGGCCGTTCAGCGATACGTCGTCGCCGGCGAGCTGGAAGCCGCGAATGACGAATACCTGCGAGAAGTTGCCGTAGCCGGTCGCGCTGCGCACGGCCGGATCGTTGTCGAGCACGTCGGCGAGGGTGCGTGCCTGCTGGTCTTCGATCAGCTTCGACGTGTAGGTGGTCATGCTGAACGGCACGTCGCTCGCCTTTTGCCGGCCGAGTACGCCGTAATCCGCACCGCGCGCGACCTGGCCGCCCGCGTAGGTCGGCGCGAGGTCGCCGGGCAGCGGCTCGGCGGCGCCCGTGACGTTGATCGACGGCAGCACGGACGTGTCGGGCGCGACAGCGGTGGCGGACGCGGCCTGCTGGGCCTGCGCCGAGGTCGCGAGCGCGCAGGTCAGCGCAATGCCGAAGGCAATCGGCGTGAGACGCCGGGCGGGTAACGAAAGTGTCGACATGGGACGCAAATCGGGTGTGGTCGGTAATCCATCCCAGGGCGGCAAGTCGGAATCCGGGCGGTGTGATGCGTCCGTGCAGTCGCGGACGGTTTTTTTATTGAGCGGCGGAGTCTAACGTAAACGAGAATCATTGTCGTTTGCGAAAATGATCGCTCACTATTTGGGATGGCGGGGGGCGCCGTGCAGGATCGACGTCATAGAGCCGCCGAGCGCACATCGGGACGAACGTGCGATCATGAGTCGCCCGAATTCGTCGTAACGATGCGTGCGTGCCGGCAGCGGCCCGCATGGCCGAAGACGGCGACGCCACCCCGTACGCAAGCTCCCTTCAGAAGGAACGCCACGCCATGTCGCTGTCCGCCTTGCTCGCTTTTGCCCTGATCCTGTCCGTCGGCGTTGCGACGCCCGGCCCGACGGTGTTGCTCGCAATGAGCAACGGCTCGCGGTACGGATTGCGTCACGCGACGGTCGGCATGCTCGGCGCCGTCACGGCCGATGTCGTGCTCGTTGCGCTGGTCGGGTTCGGTCTAGGGATGCTGCTCGACGCGTCGGAAACGGCATTCGTCACGCTGAAGCTGGCCGGTGCCGCGTGGCTCGCCTATGTCGGCGTGCGGATGCTGCTGTCGTCCGGCGGTTCTGCCGCTGCACCGTCGCTCGAGCACGCGACGCCCGATCGCCGGGCCGCGTTCCTGAAGAGCTTCTTCGTTGCAATGAGCAACCCGAAGTACTACCTGTTCATGTCCGCGCTGCTGCCGCAGTTCGTCGACCGGTCGCATGCGATCGCGCCGCAGTACGCGATCCTCGCGGCGACGATCGTCGCGATCGATGTCGTCGGGATGACCGGCTATGCGCTGCTCGGCGTGCATTCGGTGCGTGTGTGGAAAGCGGCGGGGGAGAAGTGGCTGAACCGCGTCAGCGGGTCGCTGCTGCTGATGCTCGCGGGGTACGTCGCGCTGTATCGCAAGGCCGCGAACTGACGCGGCGATGCGTCGGGAGCAAGCCCCTCGCCAACCGGCTCGGCGATGAAGTCGATCGAGCGCTTCACGCTCGAAACGCACGACGGTCCGTATGAAGCGTGGCCGTCACGCACCCGTGTGCTCGTGAATGGCGAGCGTTCCGGCCTCACCGTTTCCGGCTTTGTCCTGCTTCGCCAGTTCGAGACGCCGGACGCCTATCTGCTCGTCACCGACTACGACTGCCCGTTCGAGGAGGCCATCACGTTCACGCTCGTGTCGAAGGCTCCGTTGAAGGAGCTCGCGCGGCGCACGGTGGGCGCGATGTACGCGTCGTGCCATCTGGATGACATGACGTGGGCCGACGACCGGCATTTCAGCGCGACGTTCGTGGACATTGAAGGACGGTGGGATTTCACGATTCGTGACCGATCGGTGCCGTTCGTGTTGCCGCGGCTAGGTATGCGGCAAGTGCCTGCCGGCGCGACGCCATGACGACGATCGGGTGCCGCCGGACGAGGCGCTATCCCTTTGAAAGATTGTGAAGTTTTAAATCTGGTCAGGAGCATTACACAAAGCGCTCTAAATCCTTTCAAAATTTCGTCACCTGCCTGACAAATTTGATATGCTCGCCAAAAAACCAGGCGGGCAGCACTCCCAGGACGGACCATCGGGCGTGATTTCCCGGTGAACAACGAAGTAAAACAAAATCCTGAGAGTCATGCTGTGAATACAGCCGAATTGCTACGCACATTTGCGTCCGGGGTGGTCGATCAGAACAATCGACCGGTTCGCATGAACTGGGGGCCTGCTCAGAAAACGCTCGAGCAGGTGCTCGCGCTCCAGTATGCGGACATCCGCGAAGGGTTGATGACGGGCATCGAGGGACATCTGACCTGCGTGTCCGCGCGGGCCGATCTCCCGATCCGCAGCTTTATCGGGCTACCGGTTTCCGTCGAGATGACGACCGATCGCGGGCGTCTCCATACCATCAACGGCATCGTTACCGACGTCCGTACCGGGCAGTCGGACGGTTCACTGACCTGCTACCAGTTGACGGTTCGCGACGTGCTGTCGGTCATGGAGCGGCGAATCAATTCGCGACTGTTCCGCACCAAGAACCTGCCCGACATCCTCGGCGTGCTGCTGCAGGAGTGGCGCCAGCGCAGCTCGGCGCTGGCGGGCGCATTTGAGTTCGACCTGTCCGGCCTGCAAGGCGAACGTTACCCGGCGCGCGAACTCACGCGGCAGGTCAACGAGTCGGACGCGCACTTCATCCGGCGGCTGCTGCGGCGCGACGGTGCGACCGTCTTCGTCAAGGCAGGCAAGGCCGGCGAGCGGGCGAACGGCAACGCGAACGACACGCCGGTTCATACGCTGGTCTTTGCCGACGATTCGATGAAGTTGCCCGAGACGCTTGCCGGTACCGTGCGCTATCACCGCGACGCCGCCACCGAAGAGCGCGACTCGATCACACTGTGGGCGACGAGCCGCAGCCTGATCCCGGGCAAGATCGTCCGGCCGACGTGGGATTACAAGACCGGCCGGATGTCGCAAACCGAACAGGCGACGATCGTCGACCAGGGCGACGGCGGCAACGATCTCGGGCATTTGCTGGCCGACAGCGTCATCGATATTCCGCACGCGGGAAATTCGTCGTCCGATCTCGACCGGATCGGCAAGGACCGCATGCTTGCGCACGAACTGCGCGCGGAATCCGTCGACGGCGTGAGCAACGTGCGCGATCTGGCCGTCGGCCACTGGTTTGCGCTCGCCGAGCATCCGCAGCTCGACACATTGCCGGCCGAGCAGCGGCAGTTCGTCGTCACGTCGCTTCATCACCGGGTACGGAACAACCTGCCGAAGGAGCTGAACGAGCGCGCGCAGTCGCTGTTCGCGGCAAGCCGCGTGCTGTTCAACGCGGTGCCGACCGACGTGAACAGCAAGCCAGGCGATGAAAACGACCGGCGCTACGAGAACACGTTCTCGTGCGTGCGACGCGGCGTGCCGCTGACCCCGGCCTACGATCCCCATGTCGACCTGCCGGCCGTGCATCCGATGACGGCCGTCGTCGTCGGACCCGACGGGGAAGAGGTGTTCTGCGATGAAATGGGCCGCATCCGGGTGCAGATCCAGGGGCTGAACGCGGACGATCACGCGCATGCGCAAGGCGCCGGCACGAGCGGCACGCCGACCGACAGCGCGCCGGTGCGAGTCGCCTGCGCACTCGCCGGGCCGAGCTTCGGCGCGAATACCTTGCCGCGTGTCGGCATGGAGGTGCTGATCGGCCATATCGGCGGCGATCCGGACCGGCTCGTCGTGATGGGCGTGCTGGCCAACGGGCCGAACATGCCGGCGACCTTCAGCCACACCGGCGCACTGCCGGGCAACCGTTACCTGTCCGGCACGAAGACGAAGGAAATCAAGGGGCAGCGGTACAACCAGATCCGCTTCGACGATACGCCGGGGCAGATCAGCAGCCAGCTGGCGAGCGAGCATGCGCATAGCCAGCTGAACCTCGGTTATCTGACGCAGCCGCGCGACAACGGCCAGGGCACGGCGCGTGGCGAGGGCGCCGAGTTGCGCAGCGATGCGCATGTGGCGATCCGCAGCGGCAAGGCGATGCTGATTTCGGCCTGGGAACGGCTGCGCGCGAGCGACGGCCACCTGGCGCGGGACGAGTATCTGCAACTGATGCAGGAATGCGTCGAGCTGTTCAAGAGTCTCGGCGACTATGCGGGCCAGCATCAGGGCGTGGTGCCCGATACGCAGCCGCACGACGCGCTGATGACCACGGTGAAAGGCTGGCCGAACGGGGAAGCCGCCGGTGGCGGTGAGGCGTCGGGCGCGTCGATGGCGGCGATCGGCATCACCGCGCCGGCCGGGATCAGCATCGCGACGCCGAAGACCGTCGCGACCCATGCGGGCGGCAACGTCGATATCGTCGCGCAGAACCATTTGCAGTACACGAGCGGGCAGCGGATCAACCTGCAGGCCGGCCATGGCGTGGCGATGTTCGCGCACAGCGAAGGGGTCTCGGCGATCGCCAACCAGGGGAAGGTGACGCTGCAGAGCCAGAACGACGACACGCAGATCGATTCGGCGAAAAACATCCAGATGACGGCGGGGGGCGGAAAGCTCGCGGGCATGGCCAGCGAGCAAGTCGTGTTCGTGACGTCGGGCGGCGCGTATCTGAAGCTGCAGGGCGGGGATATCGAGCTCGGGTGTCCGGGGAGTTTCACCGTCAAGTCCGCGTCGCATACGTGGGCCGGGCCGGCGAGCATGAGCGCCGATTTCCCGAAGTTCGACCAGGGCTCGCTGGGACGGGTGCCGAAACTGGTCCGGGCGACCGACGGGCAGCCGGTCGAAGGGATGGAAGCCGAGGTGCGCAAGGCATCGGGCGAATTGATCAAGGGGAAGACCGACGCGGAAGGCAAGCTGGCGCCGGTCAGCAGCGATCAGTTCGAACAATTGGCGGTGCGCTTCTTCAAGTCGAGAACCTGAGCTGAGTCTTCAAGAAAAACAACATGTTCAACTACAACTTTTCGCAGAACCCGGGCGGACAGCCGTCGACGGACGACCCGTCGCAGACGTCGGTGGGTGGTGGAGCGGGGACGACGCTGTTCAACCGCAACGACCTCCAGTGCGTGATGCAGATGCCGCTGCCGGGTGTCGTCATTTTCGTTCACGGGGTGAATTCGGAGGGCGAATGGTTCAAGGACGCCGAGGAAGGGCTGTGCGCTGGATTGAACCGGCGCATGGGGCGGTATGACGATCAACTGTTCCATTTTGGGCCGGTGGCCGGGCAGATGTCGCCGGTCAGCTATATCGAAAGCCTGACGTCTGACGGATTTCTGAATCCGGAAATGTCGTCGAAGACGTACATCAAGCGCGATCCGTCCTTTTCGCCCGTCATTCATTTCCGGTGGGGTTACGCCGCGAATGCCGAGGAGCTGAAAGAGTATGGCGACAAGATCATGCTCAACGAGAAGAACTACTGGGGTGGCGGGCCGTTCGCGGGTGGGTGTTCGAGCCTGCCGGATCTGTGGAATGACGGGCTGCATGACCGGCTTTTTCTGTGGCTGACCGTCCAGCACATGAACTCGGTCGGCAATCGCAAGATCTATTCGACGCCGCCGCGTACCTACGGCGTGCTGGGTGCAATGCGGCTTGCGCGCCTGGTCGAGTCGATCCGCAAGCGCCAGGCCGACGTGCCGATCACGATCGTGTGCCACAGCCAGGGCAACATGATCGGTCTCGCCGCTGCATTCCTCGGCGACCGGTTGCCCGAGGTGAAGGACCGGTTGGGCAAGAAAGGACGCTGCGTCGCGGACACTTATGTTCTCGCCAATCCGCCGTACAGCCTCGTGGAGAGCAACTTCACCGATACCTGGGCACAGCGCGGGGTACGCGACAAGAACGGGCATGTGGGGCGCGAGACCTATGTCGCGCGCACGGAAACGCTGAGGGAGTACTTCGATATCCTGCGCGCTCGAGCCGATCTGGAGATGCCTGCGGAAGATCTTGATCGCGCGATGGAAAACGCAAGACCGTCGAAGAACGGCGGTAAACCGTATAGCGCAGCCAAGGACCGGGAGGCGCACGGGTTGTACCAGAAGAACACCTACGGGAGAGTGACACTGTATTGCTGCCCGCATGATCAGGTTATTTCCGCGCTGCCCGTTCAAGGGATCGGCTGGCGCGGCATGAGCATCGAAGAGATCAGTGCGACGAACGCATGGGGTGTTTTCTCGCAACGCGTATTCGCGTCGAATTTCGAGGTCGGCGGTGACAACAAGAAATACCAGTATTGGGAGAATGACTGGCGTAGCAGCACGAACAAGGAGGAGGGGTTTTGGTATCCGCCGTCACCGCCCGCGCGGTACGGTTTTGCGCGAGGCATGCATTCCAATGAAGGTTGGCTCGCGAAGTTTGTCACGTTTGTAACGAGCCCAGCCCTCTACCTGTTCAACTTGTCGCACATGGAGGTCAATGCCCTGCCGCCGGAAAAATGGGAAATCCCGATTACGGCACCGATGCTTGACAAGGAAACTCGCTTCTTTCCAAAGGCGTTGCGCTACGGCAAGGCATCGGGCGCATGCGATGCGGATGGGAATCTGCTCAAAGGAGCAGACTTCAACGAGGGTTACGATCCCCCGTCCGCCGGACGCGATGCCGGTAAGAAGGACAAGCGGGATGACGATCCGTACGACAACTTCGACACAAAGTCAGAAAAATTTGCGACGCCCGCGGGCGACCCGCTGAAAGCAAAGGGTGACGCATTATCCGAGGCTGCGCAGCGATACGAGGATCACTCCATTCTGCGGATGGAGGCGCGGAGATCAGGGAATCGCAGCTGGGTCGACAAGGACGGAAAGGTGGTCGGAGAGGACGATCCGGACGCAGCGAGCGCTGACTATACCGAATGGCGGAACAAGGAGATCTTCGAGATTCTGAACGGCGGGGACAAGAATAATCCCACCAATCATTCGACCATCATGACCAACAAGGACCATGCTGAAAAGGCGTTGGCTTACGATGTGGCCATTGGACTTTGCTATTTGACTGCGGCTGATTTGGAGGAATTCAGAATCCAGGCTGATTGGAGGTTCGTAAAGGGCCTGGGTGATGATGCCGAAGATGGTGGCGGTGATGGCGGTGATGGCAGTGCTGATGTCGACGATGGCAGTGCTGATGTCGACGATGGCGGTGATGGTAGCAATCCAAACGGTCAGATGGCGGAATATATTTCAACCGGAAAGTGTAATAGATTGTTTTTGCGGGACTGGATTGATACGGAAGAGTACGCAAAAATGCCGCCCAAGATACATGATGAAAGAGATGGCGGACTTTTCCTGAAGATCGGGGGCATTTTATGAGGTCGGTCATCGCTACCTGGCCGCGCCGATTTGGAATTGCAGTCGCTGCGTTGCTTCTCGCGTTGGGAGCATCATTTTTGATATTGGTTTCGTCTGATGGGGCGACAGGAGCATCGTTAAGTATGGGAACTCTGATGAAGCGTTTGGTATTGGTTCCAGGGCTTGTGGCAATCATGGTATTTGCATTCGCAACGCTGATTGCAGGGCCGCGTGCAGTTGCTGCCTCATCGGCGGAAAAGGCGATTCCAGTTGTCGGAGCAGAGGCGTCCAGACCGTTCGTTGCCCAGGTCGTCGGGCTTGGCTGGATGAACCCGCTGCAGCGCAGGGATTACCCCACGGAGTGGCAGATATTGTGGACGCTGGGCTTGGTAAAGCCGAATGTCAACGATGACATGGTTCGGACCAATCCGAAAAAATATTCTACGTTACAGCCGATTTCCATCGTGGCTGACGGTCGTTGGGGGCGTGAATCTTTTTCCGGATTCTATAAAAAATACGTCAATGAGCTGCTGATACTTTTTCGTACGCGATATTTTACGAATCAGGATTATTTTTATACGGTTAGCTCAGATGATCAGAGGAAGTGGCGGGAGTTGGCTGGAATGCATGTTGAGCTGGCCATTCCCGCTGGTCGACTCAACCCTGCGTTTGCGGCCTCACATTTGCGAGGCCAGATTGTTAATATTTTCGAAATTGGGAATCCGTCCGCAAAAAATCTCTGGAGCCGTGATACGCCGCCCGATGTGCACGTGACGTCAGGTCAAGGCAACGCCGGCTTCACGTCGCTGAACGCGGCACTCGACTATCTGGCCGTGCATCCGGACAAAAGCGCATGGGTGATGAACTGGGACGCGCCGAGCTTTCCGCCGCAGGACGAACAGATCAACGAGAACATGGCGGTGCTGTTCCTCGCCGGCCCGGATCTGAAGACCGAGCGTGAGCCGCTTGCCTGGATTGGCAAGGCTGCACGAAGCAACGTCAAGGATTTCGAGGCGAAACAAGGCGCGAGCCGCGCGGTACAGGCTTGGAAATCGACGATCGATACGGCGGCGAGCAATGCGGGCGTACCCGTGTCATCGTTGAACTACGTCGTGCACGACGCAGGCAAGGGCAGCGACGCCGCATCGACGCGGATTGCCTCACTGTCGCAAACGCTGACGGAAGTGCTGCCGGAATACGACTTCCGTACGCAAACCTTCAATACGGCAGCGCTGCTAGGTGACATGGGTGCCGGCGCGGCATTGACTGATGTGGTTCTGGCGATCGGCCGAGCGAATCACCTCGGCGGAAATGTGCTCGTAGCCGGAACGACCGACACCGAGCATCCGACGGCAGTGGTGGTGGTCGCACCGTCGAAGCTGACGCCGATCGACGCGGGCAAGAACTGGTTTCGCGCACGCGGTGAAAACAACGCGTACTTGCCGTGGTGGGGCCGCCGTCACGATGCGCGTCAGGCATCGCAAGGCTATTCGGAATAAGGAGCCCGCATGCGCGGAATCATTCGGGTCGGCGACGCGACGAGCCACGGCGGCCAGGTCGTGACGGGCAGCGCGGTCAGTGAAGTGATGGGGCGGCCGGTTGCCCGGCTCGGTGACACGTGCGTCTGCCCGATCTCGGGGCATCAGGCTTGCTTTATCGCCGAAGGCGATCCGCAGGTGATCGTCGACGGAAAACCCGCGGCGTTCGATGGTCACAAGACTTCGTGTGGCGCGACGCTGATTTCGAGTCTGGCGTCGTCAGGGCGGGAATGAGTCGTTGGGCCGGCTACCGCGACGAACTCATCATTGGGAATGGAGTTGGGGTTCCGGTTTCGACCGGGCTCCGATGCGGGCTGGTCGGCGTTCAACGGGTTATCGACCGACTAGGTCAGGAATACTCATGTACCGCTTCACTCTTGTCAGGCACGTCGGATTCGTTGTGAGTGCGGCGGCGGTAATCCTGTCGGCCTTGCCGGTGCGGGCGGAGGCGAGCGCTATATCGGCGCAAACTGCCGTAGGTGCGTCTGACGCGCCCTTCGTTGCGCAGGTTGTGGGGCTGGAATGGCTTAATCCGCTGCAGCGTCGAGATTATCCGACCGAGTGGCAATTGCTGTGGACGCTCGGATTGGTCAAGCCGAACAGCAACGACGATATGGTGCGGACCAAACCCGCGAAATACACGACCTTGCAACCGATATCCATCGTTGCAGATGGTAATCGGGGCAGTGAGTCGTTTTCCGGGTTCTATGAAAAGTATGTCGACAAACTCCTGGTGCTGTTTCGCACACGCTATTTTTTGAACGGCGACTACTTCTATACCGTCAGCCCGCGCTGGCGGTGGAACTGGCGAGAGCTGGCCGGCATTCATGTCGAGTTGGCTGTTCCCAGCGATCGGTTGAACCCTGAACTGGCAGCGGCTTATTTGCAGGATCGCGCTGTCACCATCTTCGAAATCGGCAACCCGTCTGCAAAAAATCTATGGAGCCGCGATACGCCGCCCGATGTGCACGTGACGTCAGGTCAAGGAAACGCCGGTTTCACGTCGCTGAACGCTGCACTGGACTATCTGGCCGTACACCCCGACAAAAGCGTCTGGGTGATGAACTGGGACGCGCCAAGCTTTCCGCCGCAGGACGAACAGATCAACGAGAACATGGTGCTGCTGTTCCTCGCCGGCCCGAATTTGAAGACCGAGCGCGAACCGCTGGCGTGGATCGGCAAGGCTGCACGAAGCAACGTCGACGATTTCGAGGCGAAGCAAGGCGCGAGCCGCGTGGTGCGGGCATGGGCATCGACGATCGACGCAGCGGCGAGCAATGCCGGCGTCACGGTCTCGTCACTGAACTACGTCATTCACGACGCAGGCAAGGGCAGCGATGCTGCGTCGGCAAGGGCCGCCGCGCTATCGCAATCACTGACCGAAGTGCTGCCGGAATACGACCTCCACGCACAGACCTTCAATACGTCGGCATTGCTCGGTGACATGGGTGCCGGCGCGGCGTTGACCGATGTCGCGTTGGCGATCGGCCGAGCGAAGCACCTCGGCGGAAACGTGCTCGTGGCGGGAACGACCGACACCGAGCATCCGACGGCAGTGGTGGTGGTCGCACCGTCGAAGCTGACACCGATCGACACCAGCAAGAACTGGTTCCGCGCGCGCGGTGGAAACAACGCGTACTTGCCGTGGTGGGGCCGTCGTCATGATGCAGGTCCGACGTCGCAGGGCTATTCGGAGTAGAACCCGCCACAGGACGATTGCGGGAGAGAGAACATCGCAAGCCTGCATGACGGGCTTTGACACATTCACCGCCGCGTGATGCGTCGCGACAATGGCGCTCACCGTATTAAGCAATCTGTAACAATCAGCGGAATAACAAAAGACTAATTCTTTCAAAACACTTTCTATTATTCGCTGCCCACGTTTCCCGAGAAATCCGGATTCACGCTCCATCAAGGCATGTGTCCTCACGTCACCCGGAGCCGTATCGAGATTTCCATCTCATACATTACAAAGCGTATGGAAAATGAAAGATTCGCATCCCTTGACGCACCGCGTCGTCGCCCTTTATTGTCCGTCTGCCGCCCGTGAGAGAGCACGGCGGCAATCGCGGATGCGCGCCTCGCGCGCATGACAACACGCAGCAGAAAGCAGAAAAGGAAACGTGGTAGCCACATGAAGCCGCTATTCGATGACAAGAACTCCGATGCGGTCAGCGATCGTCCTTCCACCCCGTCTTCGTCACCCGTCGTCATGCCTGCCGCCGCCGTTGCCGTGCCGGCAGCACGCCCGGCGGAGAATGTCCGCCTGATCACCGTCGACGAGATCGACCAGCTCGGCGCGACGCAGGGCACGCGGATCGCGGCCTTCTCCCAGCAGATTCTCGCAAGCGTCCGTGCGTCGGATGCCGACCAGTTCGGCGACAAGCTCAACGAACTGATCTCGACCGCGAAGGGGCTCGACCCGCGCGGCGCCGACAAGGGCGGGTTGCTCACGCAGGTCACGCGGCTGTTCCGCTCGACCAAGGAGAAGCTGCTGTCGCAATACGAGTCGGTGAGCAAGCGGATGGACACGCTCGTCGTCGAACTCGAGAACCATGCGCAGCGCCAGAAGGCCGGCATCGACGAGCTCGAGCGGATGTACAACGACAACTACGCGCTGCACCAGGAGCTCGCGCAGTCGAAGGCGCACGGCGAAACGGCGCTCGCGACGCTGCGCGCGCATCTCGCGGCCGGCCAGCAGCCGGCGGACGATGCGTTCGCCGCACAGCGCCTGCTCGACGTGAAGCGCAAGGTCGACGCGCTCGAAAGCAAGCTCGACGACCTCGATCGCGCGATGCTGATGTCGAAGCAGCTCGCGCCGCAAATCCGGATGGAGCAGGACCAGAAACGCACGCTGACGTCGAAGTTCATGACGATCAAGACCGTGCTGATCCCCGCGTGGACCAACGCGTTCGCGCTCTACCTCGAGCAGCTCAGCACGAAACGCGCGGCGGCACTCGCGAACGCGACGTACGACGCAGCCGACGAGGCGATCCGCGCGCAGGCCGACCTGAACCGCCAGAACGCGCAGGAAGTCGCGAAGCTCGGCCAGCGCCCGGTGATCTCGACCGATACGTTCGAATACGCGCAGCAGCAGCTGTTCGGCGCATTCGACGACGTCACGCAGATCATCGCCGACGGCAAGCGCCAGCGCGAGCAGGACGCGCCGCGCCTGCGCCAGCTCGAACAGGACCTGATCACCCGATTCGCTCCGAAGCACAACTGAGAGAACTGAGAGAACACCGCATGATTACGCTTGAGAAACGCGCGGCGAAGGTCGCGATCGTCCTCGAAAAACGCCAGATCCTGAAGCCGCCCGTCGTGCGCGTGGGCGCGGCGCTCGACATCTCCGGCTCCGCGAAGCCGCTGTACCAGTCGGGCGTGATCCAGGAGACGCATGACCGGATCCTCGGCATTGCACTGAAGTTCGACGACAACGGCGAAGTCGACACGTGGACCTTCACCGAAGGCTACGACCGCCTGCCGACCGCCACGCCGGACAACTACGGCTCGTACATTTCCGACCACGTGCTCGAGGCGCGGATCGACAAGTGGGGCGGCACGCAGTACGCGCCGGTAATGAACGACATCGTCGACTTCTTCTTCCGCGCGCCGGAGCCGTCGCCGAAGCGCGAAGAGAAGCGCGGCTTCCTGAGCCGGCTGTTCGGCGGGGCGGACGAGACGCCCGCGCCGGCCGCTTCCGCGCCGGTGAACGGCCATCTGCCCGCATGGGTGCTGTTCGTCACCGACGGCCAGAACCCGAAGAACGACCGCAAGCGCGTGCGCCAGTTGCTGGCCGAGTCGCAGCACTACCCGCTGTACTGGTCGCTCGTCGGCGTCGGCGATCCGAGCGAATTCGGCTTCCTCGCGGAAGTCGCGGACGAGATGCCGAACGTCGGCTTCCTGCATCTCGAATCGCTCGACCTCAGCGACGAACAGATCTACGAACAGCTGATCACGCAGGAATTCTGCGAATGGGTGCGCGCGAAGTAAGCGCAGCCCGTACGCCTTTTATCCAGAACTCGAATACCCCCATCATGTTGAAAGACTTCAAGATCCCGTTGTCGCTCACGGTGCTCGCGCTCGTCGCGGCCTATTTCCTCGGCGGCGTGAAGGACATGCTGATCGTCGCGGTCCTGTCGGTGCTCGAAATCTCGCTGTCGCTCGACAACGCGGTCGTCAACGCATCGGTGCTCAAGAACTGGTCGGAGAAGTGGCGCAACCGCTTCATGGTGTTCGGCCTGCCGGTCGCCGTGTTCGGCATGCGGCTCGTGTTCCCGCTGCTGATCGTCGCGGTGATCGGCCACATCGGCATGTGGGACGCGCTGAAGCTCGCGATCGAGTCGCCGGAGCAGTACGCGTCGATCCTCACGTCCGCGCATCACCAGGTATCCGCATTCGGCGGCGCATTCCTGCTGATGGTGTTCTTCAAGTTCATGCTCGACACCGAGAAGGACGAGCACTGGATCGGCTTCCTGGAAGGCCCGATGAGCCACCTCGGCCGCATCACGGCGCTGGAAGTGGCGCTGACGCTCGCGATCATCATCATTGCGTCGCTCTACGTGCCGGCAGCCGAGCAGGTGGCCTTCCTGCTCGCGGGTGCATTCGGCGTGATCAGCTTCGTGATCGCGCACGGCATCGGCGACCTGATCGGCGGCGAGGAGACGGGTACGCGCGTGGTGCGCGAAGGCGTCGCGGGTTTCATGTATCTCGAAGTGCTCGATTCGTCGTTCAGCTTCGACGGCGTGATCGGTGCATTCGCGCTGTCGAACAACATCTTCCTGATCGCGCTCGGCCTTGGCGTCGGCGCGGCCTATATCCGGGAGATGACGCTGGTGCTGCTGAAGAAGGGCACGCTCGCGCAATACCGTTATCTCGAACACGGCGCGTTCTGGGCAATCGGTGCGCTCGCAACGATCATGTTCCTCGGCGTGAAGTTCGAGGTGCCCGAGGTCATCACGGGCCTGGTCGGCGCAGCGATGATCGCGGCGGCCGTATGGTCGTCGATCATCGTGCAACGCAAGGAAGACCGGACGGCCGTGGCGGGCGAGTAATCGCGCGTCACGCGCGGGGCGAACACCATCAACGAGGGGCCGCGCAGGGCGGCCCGGCATTGCCGCCGGCACCACGGCGGTTCCAGCAGAAGAGGTTCAGATGATCAATTTGTCGAAAGGCGGTCGCGTCAACCTGTCGAAGGAAGCGCCCGGCACGCAGAAGTTCCGCATCGGTCTCGGTTGGGATGCGAACTCGACCGACACGGGTACGGATTTCGATCTCGACGTGTCGGTGTTCCTGTGCAAGTACGACCCGCAGAGCAATCCGAAGCTGATCTCGGATCAGCACTTCGTGTTCTACAACAGCGAAGTGCGCACGATGGAGCGCAAGGACACCTTCATCCAGCCGGGCGACGATTTCCCGAAGCGCGGGATGCCCGCGTCGAAGTGCCTGGGTGTCGTGCATAGCGGCGACAACCGCACGGGCAGCGGCGACGGCGACGACGAGGTGATCTTCATCGACATGACGAAGCTTGCCGCGGACATCGAGGAAATCTCGGTGGTCGTGACGATCGACCAGGCCGAAGCGCGTCGCCAGAATTTCGGCCAGGTGCGCAACAGCTACATCCAGATCGCCGACGAGGTGTCGGGCGCGGTGATCGCGAAGTACGCGCTCGAGGAAGACTTCTCGATGGAGACGTCGGTGCAGGTCGGCAGCTTCTATCGCCGCGACGGCCACTTCATGTTCAAGGCAGTCGGCGCCGGCTACAACCGCGGCCTGGGCGATTTCGTGCGCGCTTATGGCGGCGCGGTCTGACTGGCGGCAGCCCGGCCGGCGGGATACCGCCGCACCGGGCAGGAAGCAGCGATGACGAATCCGTCCGACGAGCCGAAGCGGCTCGAGTTCGATACGACGCCCGAGCGCACGCCCGGGCGTCTTGCGTTCGACGCGCCGCCCGCGGCCGCGGCGCCGGTTGCGCGTGGACCCGAGCGGCCGACGCCGCAGGCGCTCGACTTCGAGCCGGCGCCCGCGTCTGACAAGGCGGTGCGCGCAGCGCCGGCCGAGGCGGTCGGCCGCGCGGTGTTCGGCGAATCGAACCATCCGCAGCTCGAGGCGTGCTTCCGCGCCGCGCAGGCCAGTTTCCCGAATCTCTATCCCGACTTCGCGCCGCGCATCGAGCGGCACATCCGGCAACTGGTACCGCTGAAGCTCGCGACGGTCGCGACGATCGGCGACGGCGCGCTGGAAACGGCGGGCAACCTCGTCGAAGCCGTCGCGGCCACGACGCGCGAATTCAACGAACTCGGCGCGGCCGACATGATGGCCGGGATGCTCGCACAGGCGACCCGCAAGGCCGGCATGTTCGAACGCTGGTTCGGCACGGCGACGGGCCATGTCGACTATCGTGCGGCGATCGGGGCACTCAAGCAGTCGCTCGGGTTCTTCCCCCGTCGTACCGAGGACCTTGCCGCGAA
The DNA here is from genome assembly GCF_000012945.1 of Burkholderia lata. NCBI lineage: Bacteria > Pseudomonadati > Pseudomonadota > Betaproteobacteria > Burkholderiales > Burkholderiaceae > Burkholderia > Burkholderia lata. Next base: position 2,592,594 of record NC_007510.1, on the reverse strand, counting down.
GGTCCGTCATGCGGAAGAAAACCTCGTGGTCGTGCTCGCGGCGCTGAGCGCGGTGTCGGACGTCGTGCGCGCGCCGGACGATGCGGGCGTCGAGCGCACGCTGTTCGACCGCCGCAACATCGTCGGGCAGGCGGTGCAGCAGATCCGCATGCAGCCTGCGCAATTGCGCGGGCTCGACGAGCGCGTGACCGATCTGCTGTCGCGCGCCGATCACCTGATGAATGTCGTGCTGCCGGCGGCATTGGCGGCGCGGCCGCAACGCTGAGCGCACGGCACGAAGGGCACGAACGCGTGCGCGGCGGCGCGCGCGTTCGCTGTGCGGGCCGCGCCGCATCACTTCATTTCACGTGCACCGGCGCGAGTCTGCTATCTTCCCGGGCATCTCATCGCTTTCCCGCCGATTCTCCATGACTGACCGCATCGTTGCCGCATTCGATTTCGACGGCACCATCACGACCACCGACAGCTTTCGCCATTTCGTCCGCTATGCGGTCGGCACGCCGCGCTTCGCGTGGGCCGGATTGCGCGCGCTGCCGTGGATTATCGCGATGAAGGCCGGGCTGATATCGCGTGGCGACGCGAAAGCGAAATTTGCGTCGTTCGCATTCGGGCCGGTGCGCGAGGACGCGCTCGATGCGCAGGCGCGCACGTTCGTCGACAGCTATCTGCCGAGCCTCGTGCGTCCGGAAATGCTCGAACGCATCCGCGAGCATCGGGCACGCGGGCACGAAGTCGTACTGGTGAGCGCGTCGCCGTCGCTGTATCTGGAGAAGTGGGCGAAGACGGCCGGCTTCGATGCGGTGCTCGCGACGCGGCTGGCGTTCGAGCGCGGCAGCTTCGCCGGGCGGCTCGACGGCGAAAACTGCTGGGGGCCGCAGAAGGTCGTGCGGCTGCGCGGGTGGTGGGGCAACCGGCCGCCGAAACAATTGTTCGCGTACGGCGACAGCCGCGGCGATAAGGAAATGGCCGAGCTCGCGAACTGGTCGTGGATCCGCGGGCAAGGGCCGATGCCGCCGATCGGCGGCTGAGGGGGGCGTTACGCGTCGGCCTGAGCCTGGCGCGTACCACGCGACGGGCGATAACCGCTCCAGCGATTCGCCCGCGCGAACGTGCCGACGTCGTTGAAGCGCACGCCGACTTCACGCAGCGCCGCATGCGCGGTGCGCGCGGTCAGCTGGCGGATGTAGAACGGGTCGCGCACCACGAAGTGATGGATCGCGTGCGTGCTGCCGAAATTGAAGCAGAACAGCTGGAACGGCAGCATCCACCACGGGTTGAGCACCTGCGTCTGCTGGATCACGTTGCGCGAATCGATGTCGCCGAAGTAATGCATGTTCGAGCTGACGAAGTTGATGCAGAAGCTGCGCACGAAGTTCGGCCCGAGCCATACCACGGCCAGGAAATCGACGACGCTCATCACGCGTTCGACGACGGCCGGCACCGTCACCGGGAAGCCGAACGCATGCAGCGCGAACAGGCCGACGTGATAGACGATGAACGCGTGCCACAGCACGTAATACACGTGACCGACCGGCATGTACGACGACACCTGCTCGACGCGCAGCTGCAGGCGCTCGGACGGATCCTGCACCGGCTGCGCGGCCACATACTGCTTCACCTTGCGGCGCATCGCGGTGGGGCGCAGCACGACGGCGAGCATGCCGTCCGCGATCATCAGCAGCCGTTTCACGCCCCAGCGCTCGCCGTTGGTGATGCCGAATTCCTCGAGATCCGATTCGCCGCCCGACACCTTGTGGTGATGCAGGTGCATGCGCCGCCGCGTCCACGGGTTGATCGTGCCGGGCCGCGTGAGCCAGCACAGCGCCATCATCAGGTGGTAGGCCCACGGCGTCTTCTTGAAGTACATCAGGTGGATCAGGTCGTGCTCGAGCTCGTGGATCAGCGACGTGACGAACGCGGCGAGCGGGAGTGCGACGTACCATGCGATCGCGCCGCGCGCATACAGCCAGGCGATCGCGAGCATCGCGCTCACCGAGACGGCCATCACGGTCGCGCCGACGAGGTTCTGGTTGTCGAGCAGCGGAAAGCGCGCGCGGATCGCGTCGCTCGCGGCGTTGACCTCGCGGCGGACGTACGCGACCTTGTCCGCGTCGTTGCGAAAGGCGGTTCGTGCGGGTTGGCTCATCGACCGGGATTCCTGCGGAAAGGGTGGGGCGCAATGCCGATGTGACAAGCATAGGCGCGCGCCGGACCGCACGCGAGGGCCGTGGGTGCCAATGGCGGTGTCATTTCGGGCCACGATGGCCGGCCGGCGCGGCTAGAGTCTTGCCCCGGTGTCATTGCGGGCCAGCGACGCTACAATCCGCCGAAACCGCTTCGGAGTCCGCCGCATGGTCCTGTCCGTCCCGGATGCCGCGCGCCAGCTGAACAAGGCGACGGTATCGTCCGCGTATGCGCTGTTCATGCTGATGCTGGCCGAGGAGCGCGGCATCGACGGCGACCGCGTGCTTGCCGGCTCGGGCGTCGAGCGCGACCGGCTCGCGCAGCCCGATGCGCGCATCACGCCGCTGCAGCAGGCGGCGATCGTGTTCAACCTGCTCGACGCGACCGACGATCCGTCGATCGCGATCGAGATCGGCCTGCGCAGCAGCCTGACGAAAGCGGGACTGATCGGCTTCGGGCTGATGAGCTGCGCGACGCTCGGCGAGGCGATCTCGCTCGGCATCCGCTACCTGCCGACACGCGTGCCGTTCTTCTCGGTGCGGCTCGCGCAGCTCGACGGGATCGTCGATATCGACGTGCTCGAGGCGTTTCCGCTCGGCCGGTTGCGGCAGTTTGCGGTCGAGAACTTCCTGGTCGAGACGGCGATCCTGTTCAATTCGCTGCTGTATCCGGTGCCAGGGCGCACGCTGCAGTCGCGTGCCGAACTCCATTTCGAATGGCCGGAGCCGCCGTGGTTCGAGCGTTATCGCGCGCGACTGCCGCGCTGTCACTTCGACGCGAGCGCCAACCGCATCCGCTGCGACGCCGCGCTGCTCGACGAGCCGATCGGTACCGCGAATGCGCACACCGCGCAGATGATCGTGCAGCAGTGCGAGGCCGAACTCGCGCGGCTCGGCTATGCGGAAAGCATCGTCGAGCGCGTGCGCAACCTGCTGATTTGCGGCGAGGGCGGCTATCCGTCGGTCGACGACGTCGCGCGCGAACTGCATGTGTCGGCGCGGACGCTCAAGCGCAAGCTCGCCGAGTACGGCGCGACCTATTCGGCGCTGCTCGACGAGATTCGGCTGCGCGACGCGCTGCGGCTGCTCGAGGGGACACGGCTGCCGGTCGACGAGATCGCCGCGCGCGTCGGCTATACGGATCGCGCCAATTTCACGCGCGCGTTCAAGCGCTGGACGGGCGTCGCGCCGAGCGAGCGGCGCTGAACGCGGGGCCGCACCGGCCTGCATGGCGGGCCTGCCGAGTCAGGTTCCGTGCGCCACGACTTCATCAGACGATCGCGACCCAGTTCGCACCGCGTCCGCCCGGCACGCGCGCGTGCGGCGACAGCGCGCCGTCGTCCGGCGCGATCGCATACACCGATACGTATTCCGACTGTTCGCCGCAGGCGACGAGCCAGCGCCCCGACGGGTCGATGGCGAACCCGCGCGGCTGCGTCTCGGTGGCGGTCGCGTGCGCGGGTTCGAACGTGCCGTCTTCGCCGCGGCGATAGCAGAGCAGGCGGCTTGACGTGCGTTCGCTGACATAGGCGAAACGCTCGTCGGGCGTCAGGTGCAGGTCGGCGGCCCAGACGGACGGTTCGGTGGGCGCGGGCGGCCGCGCATGGCCTTGCGCGAGTTCGGCGACGGCGGGATGGCGCGCGCTGACATGCGCATCGCCGAGCCGGCCGGTGTCGGGATCGCGCGTGAACGTCGCGAGCGTGGCCTCGAATTCGCTGACGACGACGAGCGCACGGCCGTCATCAGCAAATTGCAGGTGACGCGGGCCGAACCCGGTCGGCACGCGCGTTTCGCCGTGTTCGAGCGCGCGCAGGCCGGCCGCGTCTTCGACGAGCGCGAAGCTGAACACGCGATCCGAGCCGAGTGAACTGACGTACGCGAAACGGTTGTCCGGCGACACGATCACCGAGTGCGCGTTCGCGATGCCGCTCGCGACTTGCAACGGCGTGCCGTCGCCGTCGCGCACGTGCGCGGCGTCGTAGAGACTCAGCGAGTTCCCGCCGTAAGACGCGCCGAGCAGCCAGCGGCCGCTGCGGTCGAGCGACAGGTACGCATGGCTCGCGTCGATCGCGGTCGTGCCGATGCGCACGAGCGCGCCGGTGGCCGGCACGACGCGGAACGCGACGATCGTCGGTTGTTCACCGCGCGTCGCGACGTAGAGGCGAGCCCGGTCGGCCTGCACGGCGATCGGCATCGCGACGTCGGCTGCGGGATAGCGGGCGAGCGGCGCAAGCGTGCCGTCGGCCGCGAGCGAGAAGGTGGAGAGATCGCCGTCTGCGGCATTCGAGACGACGACGGTCGGGCGGTCAGTGTTCGGCATGGCGGAGCATCGAAGCGTTCGTGAAGGATTCGTCGGCCGGCAGGCCGCGCGGCGGATCGCTACGCCGGTGCGTGCGCGCGAACAGCGCGGCGACCGCGGCGACGAGCGAAGCGATCGCGAGCGCATACAGCCCGCCCGTGATCGAACCCGTATGTTGCTTCAGATAGCCGAACGCCGTCGGCGCGACGAAGCCGCCGAGGTTGCCGACCGAGTTGATCAGCGCGATCACGGCCGCGGCCACGCGCGTGTCGAGATAGCCCTGCGGGATCGGCCAGAACAGCGACGACGCGGCCTTGAAGCCGAGCGCGGCGAAGCAGATCGACGCGAACGACCATACCGGATCGTGCGACGTCGACGCGAACAGCCCGCATGCGGCGAGCACGAGCGCGACTGAGAGCCAGCGCTGCGGATGCTTCCACTTCGACGACAGCACCGCGAAGCCGTACATCGCGCCGATCGCGATCATCCACGGAATCGTGTTGTACAGGCCGACCTGGAAATCGGTGAGGCCGCCCATCTTGCGGATGATCGTCGGCAGCCAGAACGTGGCCGCGTAGATCGTCAGCTGGATCGAGAAATACAGGAAGCAGAACAGCATGATCTGCGGGTCGCGCAGCAGCGCGGTGGCGCGCACCGGCACGTTCGAGCGGACGTCGCGCGTCGCGCGCTCCTCGTCGAGCGCGTTCTGGAGCGCCGTGCGTTCTTCGGCCGTGAGCCACGTCGCGTCGCGGATATGCGATTTCAGCAGCAGCCAGCTCGCGCCGCACAGCGCGACCGAGAACAGCCCTTCGATCAGGAACATCCATTGCCAGCCTTCGAGGCCGAAGCCGCGAATCGACAGCAGCGCGCCCGTAACGGGCCCGGACAGTACCGACGCGAACGCGGAGCCGCCGAGGAAGATCGCCATCGCCTTGCCGCGCTCCTGCGGCGGCAGCCATTGCGACAGGTACAGCACGACGCCGGGGAAGAAGCCGGCCTCGGCCACGCCGAGCAGGAAGCGCAGCGTGTAGAACGACGTGTCGTTCCACACGAACGCCATCGCGGCCGCGACGATGCCCCACGTCGCCATGATCCGGGCGAGCCACACGCGTGCGCCGTAGCGCTGCATCAGCAGGTTCGACGGCACTTCGAACAGCGCGTAGCCGACGAAGAACAGCCCGGCGCCGAGCCCGTACGCGGCCGCGCCGATGCCGATCGACGCTTCGAGGTGACGATCGACGAAGCCGACGTTCACGCGGTCGATGTAGTTCGCGATGAACATGATCAGCACGAGCGGCAGCACGTGCCACTTCACTTTCGAGACGGCGGACGCGAGCGGGTCGCGTCCGGGCAGAGCGGGCGAGGGCGGGTTCAAGCGTGTCTCCGGTCGGGCGGCGGCGGACGGGGCGGGTGCTCGCGTCAGCGTCTGGGTGGCAGTCTGTGTAGTATGTCGTCGTATGACATGGTACGCCTGAGTGCCGATGATGAGGTCGCGGGTTTACCCGTGAATTGCTCAGATATTGGGGAATTTGATGAGACGCTTCGATGATTCATTCATGTCTGATGACGTATGACATGAAATGAGTGCGAGCCGATTTTCGTGGTTTCGGTCGCGACCCGCGCGCGATGCATCGACCGGGCAGCCCGTCGCGAGGCTGCCGGTGCGGTTGCTATGCCATCGACACGACGCTGTTGAGCAGCGTCTTCACGAGCACGGCCTGCCGCGTCGCGCCCGTTTTCGCGAAGATGCCGCGCAGGTGCGCGCGCGCGGTGTTCTTCGTGATGCCGGTCGCGGCGGCCGCCTCGTCGAGCGTCAGCCCGTCGACGAGCAGCAGCGCGATTTCGGTTTCCATCGGCGTGAGCCGGAACAACCGGTGCAGCATGTCGCGCGACGTCTGCGGCGACGACGCCGGATCGCGGACGAACACCGCGACGGCCGGCCGGTGCTGGCGGTCCTCCGCACCGCGGTAGGGCGCGAGCGGGCGCAGCAGCACACTCAACGGCATCGCGCCGCCGGGGCGCGACAGCGTGGTGGCTTCGATGCGGGCGAGCGCGCCCGCGCGGAAATGCTCGAGCGCGGCCTGCAGCGCCTTCTGCAGCCGGCGCTCATCGAGCGGACACGACGCGTGGAGCCGCTCCTGGCGCACGCACAGCCCGTCCTGCTGCTCGATCAGCCGCTCGGCGATGCGGTTGCGCTTGATCACGCGGCCGTCCTCGTCGACGATCGCTGTGCCGACGTCGAGCCGGTCGACGGTGCCCGCGTACAGCGCGCGTTCGGCATCGAGCACGTCGAAGGCCGCGTGCAGTTCGACCGCCCGCTGCAGGTGCGGCAGCAGCGTCGCGACCTGCGCGCGCTCGGCCGCATCGAAATCGCGGCCGCCGTGCGCGCGGCTCACGAAGAACGCGCATTCGACGCCGCGTTCGCCGCGCAGGTTCGCGCCGAGGATGTAGCGCAGGTCGAGCGGCTGCAGGTACTGCCGGTAGAAATCGTGCGCGCACCACGCGGTTTCGCCGAACAGCCGGTCGGCCGTGAAGACCTGGCCGGGGGGCTGGTCGAGAAACGGGCACAGCGCGTAGAACTGCTCGCTGTACGACGGTTCGCCGGGCAGCAGCGGGCCCTGCGCCGATGCATTGATGATGAGCCCGTGCCGTGCGCTGCCCGGATTGCGCAGCACCAGGGTCGTGAAGCTCGCGTCGAGCCGCGCGCGGACCGCTTCGAGGAAGCCGCCCCACGGGGTCGGTTCCGACGGGCCCTGATAGACGAGCCCGAGCCACGCGCTGAGTTCGCGCGCCGTCCATGCGGCGTCGTCGAAACCGTCGTGCGCGGCCGGGTCGCCGGGCGCCAGCGCGATGGGCATGCTTGTGTTCTCCTGGTCGGGATGAAGGATTCCCGGACCAGCATACCGGCCGGCTGGCGGCCCGCGTCATCCGAACGGAGTAGGCGACGCGGGCGAGCGGGCCGCCGCCGGGCGGCCCACTCGCGGCACTTACGCCGCGCGCTCGCGCAGCAGGTACGCGACGATGCGATCGGCCGCTTCTTCCGGCGACTCGGCGACCGTGTCGACACGCAGTTCGGCCTGCGCGGGCGGTTCGTACGGCGAATCGATGCCCGTGAAGTGCTTCAGCTCGCCGCGTCGCGCCTTCTTGTACAGGCCCTTCGGATCGCGTTCCTCGGCAACCGCGAGCGGCGTGTCGACGAACACTTCGACGAACTCGTCGGCCCCGACCAGCGCGCGCGCCATGTCGCGCTCCGCGCGGAACGGCGAGATGAACGACACGAGCGTGATGAGCCCCGCGTCGAGCATCAGCCGCGCGACTTCGGCGACACGCCGGATGTTCTCCACACGATCGGCCTCGGTGAAGCCGAGATCGCGATTGAGCCCGTGCCGCACGTTGTCGCCGTCGAGCAGGTACGTGTGCTTGCCGAGCGCGTGCAGCCGCTTCTCGACGAGATTCGCAATCGTCGACTTGCCGGCGCCCGACAGCCCCGTCAGCCACACGATGCGCGGCGTCTGCGCCTTCAGTGCGGCACGCGCGGCGCGATCGACGTCGACGGCCTGCCAGTGCACGTTGTGCGCGCGGCGCAGCGCGAAGTGCAGCATCCCGGCACCGACCGTGTCGTTGGTGACGCGGTCGATCACGATGAAGCCGCCGGTGTGGCGATTGCGGTCGTACGGATCGAACGCAACGGGCCGGTCGAAGCTCAGGTTGCACACGCCGATCTCGTTGAGCGCGAGCGTGCGCGCCGCGAGATGCTCGCGCGTGTTCACGTCGATCTTGTACTTCGGCGTCGCGCAGGTCGCGCCGACCGTCTGCGTGCCGAGCTTCACGAGATACGGGCGCCCGGGCAGCAGCGGCGCGTCGTGCATCCACACGAGCGTCGCCTCGAACTGGTCGGCCACCTCGGGCGGCGCATCCGCGCGCGCGATCATGTCGCCGCGGCTGATATCGATCTCGTCGGCGAGCGTGAGCGTCACCGCGTCGCCGGCGCGCGCGATGTCGCTTTCGCCGCCTTGCGTGATCACCGACGCGACGCGGCTCTCCTTGCCGGACGGCAGCACGCGCACGCGCTCGCCGACGCGGATCTCGCCCGATGCGATGCTGCCCGCGTAGCCGCGGAAATTCAGGTGCGGGCGGTTGACCCACTGCACCGGCAGCCGGAACGGCTCGTCGCTAGTCACGCGTGCGGCGAGCGGCAAGGTGTCGAGATGCTGCATCAGCGTCAGGCCCGCGTACCACGGCATCCGCGCGCTCGGCACGATCACGTTGTCGCCGCGCAGCGCTGACATCGGGATGCTGACGATCTCCGCCAGCCCGAGCTCGGCCGCGAACGCGCGATAGTCGGCGTCGATGCGATCGAACACGGCCTGGTCGTAGTCGACCAGGTCCATCTTGTTGATCGCGAGCACCACGCGCTTGATGCCGATCAGCGCGACGAGATGGCTGTGGCGGCGCGTCTGCGTGAGCACGCCCTTGCGCGCGTCGATCAGGATCACGGCGAGATCGGCAGTCGACGCGCCGGTGATCATGTTGCGCGTGTACTGCTCGTGGCCGGGCGTATCGGCGACGATGAACTTGCGCCGCGCGGTGGCGAAGAAACGGTACGCGACGTCGATCGTGATCCCTTGCTCGCGTTCGGCCGACAGGCCGTCGACGAGCAGTGCGAAATCGAGTTCGCCGCCCTGCGTGCCGACCTTCTTCGAATCGGCCTCGAGCTGCGTGAGCTGGTCGTCGAACAGCATGTTCGATTCGTAGAGCAGGCGGCCGATCAGCGTGCTCTTGCCGTCGTCGACACTGCCGCACGTGATGAAGCGCAACAGGTCCTGGGTTGGCGTGTCCGCTTCGTCGGCAGCGTGTGAATCGGGTGCATGGTGCGCGAGCGCCTCGGGCGCGGTGAGAACGTGTGCCATCAGAAATATCCCTCCTGTTTCTTCTTTTCCATCGAACCGGCCGAATCGCTGTCGATCAGTCGTCCTTGCCGTTCGGACGTGCGCGTCTCGCGCATCTCCTGCAGGATGTCGTCGAGCGACGTCGCGTCGCTGTCGATCGCACCCGTCAGCGGATAGCAGCCGAGCGTGCGAAAGCGCACCTTGCGCATCTGCGGCACTTCGCCTTCGCGCAGCGGCAGGCGCTCGTCGTCGACCATGATCAGCGCGCCGTCGCGTTCGACCACGGGCCGTTCCTTCGCGAAGTAGAGCGGGACGATCGGGATGTCGTGAAGCTGGATGTACTGCCAGATGTCGAGCTCGGTCCAGTTCGAGATCGGGAACACGCGCAGGCTTTCGCCCTTGCGCTTGCGCGCGTTGTACAGCGACCAGAGCTCGGGGCGCTGGCGCTTCGGGTCCCAGCGGTGCTGTTCCGAGCGCAGCGACACGATGCGCTCCTTCGCGCGCGATTTTTCCTCGTCGCGGCGGGCGCCGCCGAACGCGGCGTCGAAGCCGTAGTGATCGAGCGCCTGCTTGAGCCCTTGCGTCTTCCACACGTCGGTGTGCACGGCCGAGCCGTGCGTGAACGGATCGATGCCGTTCGCGACGCCGTCGGGGTTGATGTGCACGCGCAGGTCGAGGCCGAGGCGCGCGGCCGTCTCGTCGCGAAACGCGATCATCTCGCGGAATTTCCAGGTCGTATCGACGTGCAGCAGCGGAAAGGGCGGCTTCGCCGGGTAGAACGCCTTCATCGCGAGATGCAGCATGACCGAGCTGTCCTTGCCGATCGAATACAGCATCACCGGGTTTTCGCTCTCGGCGACCACCTCGCGCATGATGTGGATGCTTTCGGCCTCCAGCCGCTCCAAGTGGGTCAACATCGTTCGTCTCCTTGTTTCATGCCGGTGCCGCGCGACATGTGCGGCGTTTCGTGCATGACACCGACGGTATCGAGCGAGCGGCATGCCGATCTTCGTCCGGGTGGACTAAATCGCGGCATGGCGGTGGAGCGGATCTTTCCTTAGTCCACCCGGACGAAGTGGCGCGCGGCGGCGGCGCTTAAGGTGAGCGCTCGACCATCGGCGGAGAGAACACATGACGGACGACACACGTGCCACGCAATTGCTTTCGGGCCAGACCTGGGCCGATTTCTGCGACACCCTGAAACGCAGCGGACAACAGATCCTGCGCGCCGAGGCGCCGGACGATCCGCTGACGCGCGCGGAAGGATTCCGCTACCTGAGCCGGCTGATGCGCATCGCGCTCGAAATGCACGTCGAGTTCGCGGACGGCGCATGGCCGGGCTTTTTCTCGCCGTCGCACGAGACCGCGAAGATCGGCGCCGACAATCCCGACAACCTGTACCAGTACGCGCGTCTCGACGGCCGCTGCGAATACCGCGTGACGGGGCGGCGCGGCACGGTGGCCTACCTGAGCTTCGGCACGCAGAAGGGCGGCTACGAGACCGACGGCAAGATGCTGCAGACGGGCTTTCTCGATGCGAAGCAGCTCGAGATCGCGCCGGACGGCAGCTTCGAGATCGTGCTGAGCGAAACGCCGCGTGCGGGCAACTGGGTGCGCATGGAGCCGGGCACCAACGCGTTGCTGGTGCGCCAGACCTTCCTCGACCGTCGTGCGGAAACGCCGGCGCAGCTGAAGATCGAGCGCATCGGCGCCGACGATCGCCCGGCGCCGCTCGACCCGCTCGTGCTGCAGGGCGGCCTCACGCGCGCCGCGCAGTTCGTCGAGCAGACGTCGAAGCTGTTCGCGGACTGGGCCGCGAGCTACCGGTCGCACGTGAACGCGCTGCCGCCTGCCGACCAGGCGCTGTGCCAGTCGGTCGGCGGCGATCCGAACATTTATTACTACCACTCATGCTGGGCGCTGGCCGACGATGAAGCGCTCGTGATCGACGTCGACACGGTGCCCGATTGCGACTTCTGGAACGTGCAGCTCAACAACTACTGGATGGAGTCGCTCGATTACCGGCACTTCGATATCTGCGTGAACAAGCACAGCGCACGGCTGAACGCGGACGGCGGCGTGACGGTGGTCGTCGCGGCCGCGCGGCCGGGTGACGCGAACTGGCTCGATACGGCCGGCCATCGCACCGGCACGATCTGCTGGCGCTGGGTGGGCGCCGCGCAGCCGGTGCATCCGCGCACGCGGGTGGTGAAGCTCGCGACGCTGAAGGAGGCCGCATGAACGCGCCGCTTGACCGGGTCCGCACGCTGCTCGCGGCCGACGGGTTGATCGCCGAAGCCGTGTCGCGCACGGGCGGACTGACCGCGTTCGGTGACGGGCCGTATCGCGAGGCGCTCGACGTGATGTGCGCGTCGCTGATCGACGACGCGAAGCTGTCCGCGCGCGGCGCGGAGATGATGCGCGAGAAGCTCGTCGGCCAACTCGTGAACCGGCTCGTTATCGAGGATTACTTCCGGCGTCATCCGGAGATCGCGGACGTCGAGATCGACGATCCGCTCGTGATCGTCGGCCTGCCGCGCACGGGGACGACGCTGCTGCAGCGCCTGCTGGCCGTCGACCCGCGCTTCCATACGGCCGCGTGGTGGGAAACCCGCTACCCGGCGCCGCTCGCGGGCGAGACGCTTGCCGAACCGGCGGTGCGCATCGCGCGTGCGCAGGCCGAGGTCGCGACGATGATCGACTGCATCCCGCAGATCCTGACGATCCACCCGCTCGATGCGATGCTCGCCGACGAGGAGTTCATGCTGATGGAGCATTCGTTCGTGTGCGCGATGGATTCGTACGCGAACGTGCCTCGCTATACGGCGTGGCTCGCGCGGCAGGATCTCACGCCGGTCTATACGTACCTGAAGCGGATGCTGCAGTTCCTGCAGTGGCAGAAGGCGCAACGCGGCGTCGCGCCGGCCGCGCGCTGGCTGCTGAAGACGCCGCAGCACCTGCACGCGCTCGACGTGCTGTGCCGGGTGTTTCCGCGCGCGCAGGTCGTGCTCACGCACCGCGATCCGGCGCAGACGATTCCGTCGATGGCGAGCATGGCGCACACGTTGTGGCAGATGTATGCGGACGATCCTGATCCGCTTGCCGTCGGCGCGCAGTGGAACGCGGGGATGGCGCGCGCGATCGGTGCGGCGATGGCCGCGCGCGACGCGCTGCCGGCCGACCGGTTCCTCGACGTGCGCTTCGAGGATACGGTGTCGAATCCGCTTGGCGTGGCCGAGGCCGTGTACGCGTTTGCGGGGATGCCGCTCGATGCGCGGCAGCGCACGGCGATGACGGACTGGATGGCGCGCAACGGCCGTGACAAGCGCGCCGCACACGACTATTCGATCGCGCGCTTCGGCTTCACCGATGCGCAGCTCGCGCGCGACTTCGCCGCGTATCGCGCGCGGCACCTGCGGGCGGCAGGCTGACGGCCATTGCTCGCTAGATCAACGACAACCAGGAGACAACCCATGTTGCTGAAGGACAAGATCGTCGTGATTTCAGGGATCGGGCCGGGGCTCGGCGTGAAGCTCGCTGTCGAAGCTGCACGCGAGGGCGCGCGCGGCGTGGTCGTCGCCGCGCGCACGATGGAAAAGCTCGACGACGCCGAAGCGCGAATCCAAGCACTCGGCGTCGATTGCGATGTGCTGAAGGTGAAGACCGACATCACCGACCGCGCACAATGCCGGCAGCTCGCGACGCAGGCCGTCGAGCGCTTCGGCCGGATCGACGCGCTCGTGAACAGCGCATTCGTGCACGGCACGTTCCCGGAACCGGTGGAGGAGGCCGATCTCGATGGCTGGCGCGCGGTGTTCGACACCAACGTGTTCGGTACGATGGCGCTCACGCAGGAAGTCGTGCCGCACATGAAGCGACAGAAGCGCGGCGCGATCGTGATGATCAACACGCAGGCGACCCGCAAGCCGTTTGCAGGGGAAGGCGGTTACGCTGTATCGAAGGGCGCGCTCGCGGTTGCGGCAAAATACCTGGCGCGAGAACTCGGCGTGCACGGCATTCGCGCGAACAGCATCCACATGGGGTGGATGTGGGGCGTGCCGACCCAGACGTATTTCCGGCAGGCGGCCGCCGAGTACGGGATGACGGAAGAGCAGATCATCGCGCCGATCGCGTCGAACATCGCGCTCGCGAAGCTGCCGACCGACGATGACTGCGCGCGTGCCGCACTGTTCCTCGCGTCGGACTACGCGAACGCGGTGACGGGCGCGACGCTCGACGCGAATGGCGGCGATTTCATGCCCTGACGATGGAGCAAGGGAACATGCAGGACAACCACGAAACACAACATTTCTTTGCGTTCAACGGCGACGCGGACGGGCTGTGCGCACTTCAGCAACTGCGGCTGGCGGAGGGCGTGCACGGCACGCTCGTGACCGGCGTGAAGCGCGACATCAAGCTGCTCGAGCGGATCGACGCGCGGGCAGGCGACATCGTCACCGTGCTCGACGTGTCGCACGACCAGAATCGCGACGCGTGCGCGCGGCTGCTGCGCGACGGCGCGACGGTCCGCTATTTCGACCATCACTTCGCGGGCGAGCTGCCTGACGAGCCGCGCTTCGACGCGCATATCGACACGGCAGCCGACGTCTGCACGAGCGCAATCGTGAACCGCTATCTCGGCGGCCGGCACGTGCGCTGGGCGATCGTCGCGGCGTTCGGCGACGAGTTGCCGGCGCTCGGCCACGCGCTCGCGCGCGAGCACGGGATTGGCGACGCCGAGCGCGACACGCTCGCCGAACTCGGGCTCTACCTGAACTACAACGCGTACGGCGAGTGTGTCGGCGATCTGCATTTCGATCCGGCCGCGCTCGCCGACGCGATGCTGCCGTGCGTCGACCCGCTCGATTTCGTGCGCGAGACGGCCGTATTCGCCGCGCTGCGCGACGGCTACCGCGACGACATGGCGCACGCGTGCGCACTCGCGCCGCTGCGCGAGGTGCCCGGTGCGACGCTGGTCCGGATGCCTGATCATCCGTGGGCACGGCGCGCGACGGGCATGCTCGCGAACGAGCGGATACGCAACGCGCCGCATGCGGCGCTCGCGGTGCTGTCGCCGCGCGCGGACGGCGGGCTCGTCGTCAGCGTGCGCGTGCCCGATGGCCGGCCGCTCGGCGCCGACGAGTTCTGTCGCGGCTTCCCGACCGGCGGCGGGCGCAAGCGCGCGGGCGGCATCAACCATCTGCCGGAAACCGAGTTCGACGCGTTCGCCGAGCGATTCGAGGCCGCGTTCCGGCTCGATTGATCGACGCGATGGTCCAGGATGCGCGCGCCGTGCAGCTTTCGCACGGCGCGCGCGTCGCGCATGGATCAACCGGTCGCGCCCGCGAGCACGGCCGGCACGTTGTGGCCGTAGCAGCGCTCTTCGACGCGCTCGGCGATGCGCCAGCCCTGCGCGGTGCGCATGAACCGGTCGACGTACCACAGCCCGAGAAACATCACCTGCGTGCTGCCGTCCGGCAGCGCGACCTCCATCGGATTGAAGCAGATCGTGCGGCCGCGCGCGGTATCGCCTTCGAGCCGGATCGACAGGTTGCCGACCATGTGCTGGTACTGCGGAAACTGCGGCAGCACGGTGCGCAGCCACGCCTTTACCTCCGGATAGCGGCCGGCGATGCCGCCCATCGCGCGATAGTCGATTGCGGCATCCGGTGTGAACACCGCGTCGAGCGCGTCGAAGTCGCGCGTGTCGATCGCAGTCGAATACGCGACGATCAGCTCGCGGATGTCGTGATGGTCGGACAGTGTTTGCAGATCGGGCATCGGCGGCTCCCGGTCACGCGTTGTTGCGCCGGCGTGCCGCGTGGAGCGCTTCGGCACGCTGCTTCACGTCGCGCGCGCACTGGTCGAAGCCCTGTTTCACCCACCCGCCGTGGTTCTGCATGATCGTGTCTGCGTTGAGGCCGAGGAACTGGTCGGTCGTGAAATAGCGGCAGCGCTCCGCGCCGATCGCATCGATGTACTGGTCGCGGCGCGCGGCGTCCTTGTTGTCGTCGGTCGGGCGCTGCTCCCACGACAGCAGGCGTTCGGGTTCGTACGCGACGAGGATCTCGTTGACGGGAATCACGGTCTCCGTGCCCGGGATGCGCACCTGCATGTGCACGAAATCACCGAGTTTGCCGGTCGTTTCGAAGCCGACGCAGAACGTGTTCCATTCGCCGTAGCGCGGGAAGTCGGTCAGCACTTCCCAGACGACGGAGGCCGGTGCGTCGATGTCGACGGTGATCGAGGTGACGAGATTCGAGGGTTTGGTCATGGCGGCGTATCGGATGAAGCCGCGCGTGCCCGGGTGGCGGGAAGCGTCGCGGCGGTCGGAAGGAGCCGCGCCGATATCGGTCGGCGCGCGTGACGGGTGCGGATCGGGACCTGCGGGGCGTTCGCCGCCCGCACGTGCCGCGCAGTGCGGCGCACCCGACATCGAGCGTAGGCCCGCGCACGCGGCGAAGAATCGTCGGAATGGACTAAGGCGTTTCACCGGGGCAGCAGGGCGGTGCGATTGCCGTGACGGCCGGCGGCATGGGCGCGCCGGCGCGCCGTGTGCGTCGCACGTCGACACCACGCAGCGCAGCCGCGACAATACGTGTCTCTTTCCGCTTTCGTCATCGAGGTGCCTGTGCCCGCCAAGTCGTCCGTTGCTCCCGCGATCGTCTGGTTCCGCGACGATCTGCGCGTGACCGACCAGCCCGCGCTGACGCGCGCGGTGGAATCGGGCCGGCCGCTCGTGTGCGTATTCGTCGACGACACGGGCGACGGCGCGGGGCGAGCGCTCGGCGGCGCGGCGCGCTGGTGGCTGCACGGGTCGCTGGCGGGGCTCGATGCGGCGCTCGCGCGTCATGGCGGGCGCCTGCTGCTGTTGCGTGGCGACGCGCAGCGCGAGATCGAGCGCGTCGTGCACGACACGGGCGCGGAAGCCGTGTACTGGAACCGCCGCTATGCGCAACCGCAGCGCGACGCCGATGCGGCGCTGAAGGCGTCGCTCAAGGCGCGTGGTGTGACGGTCGAGAGCAGCAACGGCAGCCTGCTGAACGAGCCCTGGGAAGTGCTGACAGGCAGCGGCGGCCCGTATCAGGTGTTCACGGCCTACTGGCGTGCGGCGCGTCGCGACCGCACGGTCGCCGTGCCGCTGCCGGAACCCGAGCGGATCGCGTTTCATCCGTGGCCGAAAGCCGTGCGTGACTGCGCGCTGGCGCTCGACGTGCTTGCTTTGCGTCCGCCGGTGCCGGATTGGGCCGGCGGCCTGCGCGACGCGTGGCCCGCGCCCGACGAAGCTGGCGCGCACGCCCGGCTCGACGCATTCCTGACGGCATCGCTCGCCGGCTATGCGGATGCGCGCGACCTTCCCGACCGTCCCGCGACGAGCCGGCTGTCGCCGTTCCTGCGCTTTGGCAACCTGTCGCCGCGACAGGTGTGGCATGCGGTGCAGGGTGCCGCGAACGCAGGCGGCGCGGCGGTGGCCGCGGACGCCGACAAATTCCTGAGCGAGCTCGGCTGGCGCGAGTTCAGCTACACGCTGCTGTATCACTTCCCGGCGCTCGCCAGCGACAACTTCCGCGCGCAATTCGATGCGATGCCGTGGCGCGACGATCCCGCCGCGCTGCGTGCATGGCAGCGCGGGCGGACCGGCTATCCGCTCGTCGATGCGGGCCTGCGCGAACTGTGGACGACCGGCTGGATGCACAACCGCGTGCGGATGGTCGTCGCGTCGTTCCTGATCAAGCATTTGCTGATCGACTGGCGCGCGGGCGAAGCGTGGTTCTGGGACACGCTGGTCGACGCCGATCCCGCGAACAACGCGGCGAGCTGGCAGTGGGTGGCCGGTTGCGGTGCCGACGCCGCGCCGTATTTCCGCATCTTCAATCCGGTCGCACAGGGGCAGAAGTTCGATCCGGACGGTGCGTACGTGCGGCGCTGGGTGCCCGAGCTTGCCGGCCTCGACAACGCATCGATCCACGCGCCGTGGGAAGCATCGCCGCTGGAACTCGACGCGGCCGGCGTGCGGCTCGGCGTCGACTATCCGGCACCGCTCGTCGAGCATGCGGCCGCGCGTGCCCGTGCGCTCGATGCGTTGGCGGCATTGCCGAAGCGCCGCTGACCGCACGCTCCGGGCTGTCGCATCAATTGCAGAACGCGACGTGTTCGAGCAGCGCGTACGCGACGCCCGAACTGAAATAGGCCGCGCCGCACCATGCGACGAACGCGAGCGTGCCGGCGGCCAGCGCCGCGCGGATCATGCCCATGCCGCGTTGCCCGATGCGGGACGCGCGACGCGCGCGTCGTTGATCGGCAGGTGCAGCAACGCCGCGAGTACGCCGAGCGCGATCGAGCCGATCCACAGCGGCATGTACGAATGCGTCGCGTCGTACACCACCGCGCCGAGCCAGACGCCGAAGAAGCTGCCGAGCTGGTGCCCGAAGAACACGAAGCCGAACAGCGTCGCGATGTAGCGCACGCCGAACACCTGCGAGATCACGCCGTTCGTCAGCGGCACGGTGCCGAGCCACGTGAACCCCATCACGGCTGCGAACACGTAGACGCTCGCGGGCGACAGCGGCGCGGCGACGAACACGGCCATCGTGAGCGCCCGCACGAGGTACAGCACCGACAGCACGTACTTGCGCCGCAGCAGCCCGCCGAGATGGCCGCACGCATAGGTGCCGGCCACGTTGGTCAGCGCGATCAGCGCGAGCGCGACGCTCGCGTGGCGTGCCGGCAGCCCGTGGTCGAGCAGGTACGCGGGAAGATGCGTCGCGATGAACGCGAGCTGGAAGCCGCACGCGAAGAAGCCCGCGTTCAGCAGCCAGAAGCCGCGATGCGCGAACGCCTCGCGCACGGCTTCGCCGATCGACTGGTCGGGGCCGGCGGCTACGCCGGCCGCCTGCGCGGGCCGGTCGCGCAACAACACGGCGAGCGGTGCGAGCAGCGCCGCGACGAGCGCCAGCGCGATGAACGCATGCCGCCAGCCGATGCCGCCGATCAGCTCTTGCGCGACGGGCACCATGCAGAACTGGCCGAGCCCGCCGATCGCACCTGCGACGCCGAGCGCCCAGCCGCGCCGGTCGGGCGGAAACAGGCGGCTCAGCGCGCCATAGATCGACGCGAACGCCGAGCCTGACAGCGCAACGCCGATCACGAGCCCGGCGCCGATCGTGAACATGCCGGTCGTCGCCGCGTGCGCCATCGTGACGAGCCCGGCCGCGTAAAGCAGCATCCCGGCGACGATCACGCGCAGCGAGCCGAAGCGATCGGCGACCATCCCCGTGAACGGCTGCGCGACGCCCCAGATCAGGTTCTGCAGCGCCAGGGCGAGGCCGAACGCCTCGCGCGACCAGCCGTGGTCGAGCGACACCGGTGCGAGGAACAGGCCCTGCACGTGGCGGATGCCGAGCGCGGCGCCCATGATCAAGCCGCCGGCCAGTACGGGCAGCCAGCGGCGGCGGACTTCCTGCTCGATCGGGGTCATGCGTGTCTCCGGATGAAGGCGCGGCAAGACGGCCGCGCTCGATCCGATTAGACGATCGGGCTCGCCGTCGCTCAAGCGATCATTCGGTCAGGTTGGCATGCGTGCAGGGAATGCGACGCGGGGCGTGCGGAGTGGGGCGGGAGCGCCCGGCAACGGTCAGCTTCGTTTGTCACCGTTGCGCCGGCTTACGCCGAAGTCGGGCCGTGCGCACGCATCGCGGCATCGCATTCGGCCGCTTCGGCGAGCATCCAGTCGCGGACGTCGGCAACTTCGCGGCGCGGGGCCGGATCGTGCTGGAACAGCCAGTAGCCGTACGCATCCGACAGCGCCTGCGTGTGTGGGCCGAGCACCGCGAGCCGCCCGTCCGCGAGCATCGGCGCGACGAGCGCGAGGCGGCCGAGCGCGACGCCCTGGCCCGCGATCGCGGCCTGGATCACCTGGTCGTACTGGTTGAAACGCAGCACGCCTTTCGGGCGCGCGTCGCCGAGCCCGGCCGCGTGCAGGTGTGCGCGCCACTGCAACTGCGGCTGCGGCGGCCCGTCGAATTCGAGCAGCACGTGGTCGGCGATCGCGGCCGCGTTCGTGACGGGCCGCGCGGCGAGCGCCGGATGCGCGACCGGCACGACGATTTCGTCGAACAGCCGCAGCGCGCCGGCCGGCGCGCGGTCGCGCGGACAATAGCGGATCCCGAGGTCGATGCCTTCGGCGCGCAAATCGAGTACCTTGTCGTTCGCGGCGACGCGTAAGTCGATCTCCGGCAGGCGCGCCTGC
This sequence comes from Burkholderia lata, assembly GCF_000012945.1. Classification (NCBI taxonomy): domain Bacteria; kingdom Pseudomonadati; phylum Pseudomonadota; class Betaproteobacteria; order Burkholderiales; family Burkholderiaceae; genus Burkholderia; species Burkholderia lata. Next base: position 2,572,974 of record NC_007510.1, on the reverse strand, counting down.
AGCCGCCCGAGCCGCGGCAGCAGCCACAGCGCGGTGACGCCGATGCTCGCGGTGATCGTGACGGGCTGGCGCTCGCGCGCGGCGGCGAGCGACGCGACGGTGTCCTGCAGCCCGTGCAGTGCCGCATCCGCGACACGAAACAGCCGCTCGCCTTCGGGTGTGAACGCGATCTTCCGGTAGCCGCGCTGCAGCAGCGCGACACCGAGATGCGCTTCGAGTGCGTGCACCTGGCGGCTGACCGCCGATTGCGTGACGCACAGGTCCTGCGCGGCGAGCGTGATGCTCATGCGGCGGCCGACGGCGACGAAACCGCGGACGAGGTCGAGCGACGGGAGACGGACGAGCGGCGTTGACATGCGCGTGACTCATGCGAACGGAGCAGCAAGATTGGTTGAGAACGCCGGGCGCGTCAAGTTCAATGGAGGCTGGTGTGGAAGGCGAAGGATGGGGCGGGAGCGGGCGCTCGTCTGTTGACGCGTTGGCCGGCCGCGAAGCGTGAGCACGAGCAGGCACCGAGGCGATAACCCGGACGGATCACGAAGGAGGGGGGGCCGAGTAAGCGCTGAAGCGCTAACTCGGACCGACCGCCGTGGGGGTGGAGTAAGCGCTAAAGCGCTAACTCCGGCCGACCGCCGTGGGGGTGGAGTAAGCGCTGAAGCGCTAACTCCACCCATCCACGCCATGGGGTCCGAGTAAGCGCTGAAGCGCCAACTCGGACCGACAGGAGACAAGATGACAATTTCGAACGAAGGCAACGGAATGAAGCAGGGCACCCGCGCGGCAGACGCATTGCCCCCCGAACCCGTGACGCTGCGCGCGGCCGACGGCTATGCATTGCGCGGCCACGTATGGCGCCATCGCGGCGGCAGTGGCGCTCGCCCCGTAACGGTCATCAATTGCGCGACGTCGGTGCGTTGCGACTACTACTTTCGTTTCGCGGCCTGGCTGTTTGCCCAGGGGCGCGACGTGCTCGTCTACGACTATCGCGGCATCGGCGGGTCGCGCCCGGCGCAGCTCGCGAAGCTGCGCGCGAACTGGCTCGACTGGGGGCGGCTCGATTGCGAAGCCGCGCTGCAATACGCACACGACGCGTTTCCGGGCCAGCCGATCGACGTCGTCGCGCACAGCGTCGGCGGGGTTGCGCTCGGGCTCGCCGCATCGAACGTCCACGTGCGGCATGCGGTGACGGTCGGCGCGCAGTATGCGTACTGGCGCGATTACATGCCGGCCGAACGGCGGCGCATGTGGTGGAAGTGGCACGTCGCGATGCCGGTGCTCGCGGCCGTGTTCGGTTACGTGCCAGCGAAGCGGCTCGGCTGGATGGAGGACACGCCGCGCGGCGTCGCGTTGTCGTGGGTGCGCTCGCAGGCGCGCTTCGAGGACAGCTATACGAGCGGCCTGCTCGCCGAACCCGCCGCGAGCCGCGCCGCGTTGCCCGCCCGCTTCGCAGCGCTATCGGCGCCGATGCTCGCGATCGGTCTCGACGACGACGGGTTCGGCACGGTCGAGGCGATCGAGCGGCTGGTCGGCTACTACACGGGCAGCGACGTCACGCACCTGCGGATCGCGCCGGCCGACATCGGCGTCGACGCGATCGGCCATTTCGCGTTTTTCCACAGTCGCTTCACCGAAACACTGTGGCCGCTGGCGCTCCACTGGCTGCAACACGGCGTGCTGCCGGCCGATGCGCCGGGCAAAGTACATGCGATCCACCCGGCATCGCGCAGACGTGGGCCCGGCAGCGGTGTGCCGGGCGTTGCCGCGAACGGGTGACAGGGCGGCCGCGTCACGCGGGTGCCTGCCGCGAGGACAACAAGCGTCAGCGCGGCGCCCAGTGCCGGCAGCATTGCCACCGACGGGCCGCAACGGCTCGCCGTACCGCCTGATCGATTAACATCGGACGTTTCATTCCACAGGCCGCCGCACGTCGATGCTCGTCCCGCCCGATTCCGCTTCCCCGTCCGACATCCCCCGCGCGTGGCGCATGCAGCGGCTCGACGCGCCGCCCGCCGCGTCCCGCGCCGGCGTGCAGGTTGCGCGTGTCGATTTCGACTGGCGCGTACCGCTTGCGTCGCCCGCGTATGCGGCACTCAGCGATGACGAGCGCGCGCGGGCCGCACGCTTCATGCGGCATGAGGATGCGGTGCGCAGCGCCGCGACGCGTGCCGCGCTTCGCGACGTGCTCGGCACGGCCCTCGGCATTGCGCCGCAGGCGGTGGCGATCGTCGTCGATGCATCGGGGCGACCGTCGCTGGACGGCGCGCATCGCGCATCGCTCGACTTCAACGTGTCGCATGCGGGCGACCATGCGCTGCTTGCGTGGGTACCCGCGGGCCGCGTCGGTGTCGATATCGAGTGCTGCAATCGCGCGGCCGACTGGCGCGCGCTGACGCGCGAAGTCTGCGCGCCCGCCGAGGCCGCCTATCTCGACAGCGTGCCGCTTGCCGCGCGCGCCGGCGAATTCATGCGCGTCTGGTGTGCGAAGGAGGCGCTGCTCAAGGCGCTCGGCACGGGCATCGTCGGCGGGCTGAGCGCGTTCGCGGTCATGCCGCCGCGCGATGTCACGACCCCGGCGACGACGATCGTCGAGCCGGCCGCGCCCGCCGCCGGCGTCGCGGCGTTCGAGGCGGCGTGGCTCGACGCGGCGCCCGGCTACGCGGCGTGCGTCGCGTGGACGCGTGCGTGAGCCGGGATCCGCGCGCGACGCTCATTCGAGCGGCGCGTCGTTCGGCGCCGCATAGCGCGCCTTGATCACGTCGCTCATCGCGAAGTCGAACGACAGCCCCTTCGGCGGCACCGGCTTCGTGAACCACTTGTCGTACAGCGTGTCGATCTCGCCGCGCTTCATCAACTGCACGAGCACGCCGTCGACGAGCGCCTTGAACTGCGGATCGTCCTTGCGCAGCATGAACCCGTAGGCTTCCGACGATTGCGGCGTGCCGACGATCTGCCAGTCGGCCGGCTTCGCCGCGAGCTGGCGCACGCCCGCGAGCAGCACGTCGTCCATCATGTACGCGGCCGCACGGCCCGATTCGAGCGTGAGGCGTCCTTCGCCATAGTCCTTCGCGCTGATGATCCGCATGTTCATCTTCTTTTCCTCGTTCATCTTGCGCAGCAGGCGCTCGGACGTCGTGCCCTGGTTCGTCACGACCGTCTTGCCGGCGAGATCGGGGAAGTCGCGGATGCCGGAGTTCGTGCGCGTGAGCAGGCGCGTCGTCGCGACGAAGAAGGTGGTCGAGAACGCGACCTGCGCGTGTCGCGCGGCGAGGTTCGTGGTGACGCCGCATTCGAGATCGACGGTGCCGTTCTGCACGAGCGGAATGCGGTTCTGCGACGTGACGGGGATGAAGCGCACCTGCAGGTCGGGCTTGCCGGTGCGCGCTTTCACGGCGGCGATCACGCGGTCGCACAGGTCCTGCGAGAAGCCGATGACCTTGCCGTTCGCGTCGGCGTAGGAGAACGGCACCGACGTTTCGCGGTGGCCGATCGAGATCAGGTTGCTCTGCCGGATCTTATCGAGCGTGCCCGACAGCGGCTCCGCGGCGAGCGACGCGCCGCATGCGAGTGCGCACGCGGCGAACAGCAGAGGGCGGACGAATCGGGCGGCGAATCGTGGCGGGAAGGGCATGGCGGTCTCCGTGGCGAATGATGATCCGTATGTTGCCAAAGACAAAATAATTGCAACAACTGTTAAGCGTCGGATCGTGCGGGCCGATTCGGCGGGCCGCGCCGGGCATCAGGGAAACTCCTGAGTCGAAATCGGTGAAATACGGGTTGTCTAGACAAGTTGGCGTGGCTACACTTCAATCCATTCCGAACTTGTCTAGACAGGATTGCTCACATGATTACGTTGACCCCCGGCCACCTGACCCTCCCGCAACTGCGCCAGATCGCACGCGAATCCGTGCAACTGACGCTCGATCCGGCCAGCTTCGCGAAGATCGACGCCGGCGCGAAGGCCGTCGCCGACATCGCCGCGAAGGGCGAGCCGGCCTACGGCATCAACACCGGTTTCGGCCGCCTGGCCAGCACGCACATCCCGCACGACCAGCTCGAACTGCTGCAGAAGAACCTCGTGCTGTCGCACGCGGTCGGCGTGGGCGAGCCGATGGCACGCTCGTCGGTGCGCCTGCTGATGGCACTGAAGCTGTCGAGCCTCGGCCGCGGCCACTCGGGCATCCGTCGCGAAGTGATGGACGCGCTGATCAAGCTGTTCAACGCGGACGTGCTGCCGCTGATCCCGGTGAAGGGCTCGGTCGGCGCATCGGGCGACCTGGCACCGCTCGCGCACATGTCGGCCGTGCTGCTGGGCGTCGGCGAAGTGTTCATCCGCGGCGAGCGTGCAAGCGCACTCGACGGTCTGCGCGTTGCCGGCCTCGCGCCGCTGACGCTGCAGGCGAAGGAAGGCCTCGCGCTGCTGAACGGCACGCAGGCATCGACCGCGCTGGCGCTCGACAACATGTTCTCGATCGAAGACCTGTACCGCACCGCGCTCGTCGCGGGCGCGCTGTCGGTCGACGCGGCTGCCGGTTCGGTGAAGCCGTTCGACGCACGCATTCATGAACTGCGCGGCCACCAGGGCCAGATCGACGCAGCTGCGTCGTATCGCGACCTGCTCGCAGGCTCGCCGATCAACCAGTCGCACCTCGACTGCGACAAGGTGCAGGACCCGTACAGCCTGCGCTGCCAGCCGCAGGTGATGGGCGCGTGTCTGGACCAGATGCGCCATGCAGCCGACGTGCTGCTGGTCGAAGCGAACGCCGTGTCGGACAACCCGCTGATCTTCCCGGATACCGGCGAAGTGCTGTCGGGCGGCAACTTCCACGCCGAACCCGTCGCGTTCGCGGCCGACAACCTCGCGCTCGCCGCATCGGAAATCGGCGCACTGGCCGAACGCCGCATCGCGCTGCTGATCGACGCGACGCTGTCGGGCCTGCCCCCGTTCCTCGTGCGGGACGGCGGCGTGAACTCGGGCTTCATGATCGCCCACGTGACGGCGGCTGCACTCGCATCGGAAAACAAGACGCTCGCGCACCCGGCGTCGGTCGACTCGCTGCCGACTTCCGCGAACCAGGAAGACCACGTGTCGATGGCGACGTTCGCCGCGCGCAAGCTCGCCGACATCGCGGACAACACGAAGCACATCCTCGCGATCGAACTGCTGGCAGCCGCGCAAGGCGTCGACCTGCGCGCGCCGTACCACACGAGCCCGAAGCTGGCGCCCGTGATGGAAACGATCCGCGGCAAGGTCGCGCACTACGAACTCGACCACTACTTCGCACCGGATATCGCGGTGATCGCGAAGCTGGTCGGCGAGCGTGCGTTCGCGAAGGTCGCGCCGTTCTCGTTCGCGTCGGAACAGTAAGCCCATGAGCGCGCCGGTCTACCAGGAGATCAAGGATTTCATCCTGGGCCGCATCCACGCAGGCGAGTGGGAGGAGGGCGATCAGGTGCCGTCCGAGAACGAGTTGGCGCGCGAATTCAAGGTGGCGCGCATGACCGTCAACCGCGCGTTGCGCGAGTTGACGGCCGAGCAGGTGCTCACCCGCATGAAGGGGGCGGGCACCTACGTCGCGCGGCCGAAGTACGAATCGACGCTGGTGGCGATCCGCAGCATCTCGGAGGAAGTCGGTGCACGCGGGCATGCGTATCACGCCAGCGTCCTCGGCCTCGACACGATCCGCGCCGACGAGGCGCTCGCCGACGAGATGCAGGTCGCCGTGCGCACGAAGCTGTTTCATTCGCAGGTGCTGCACTTCGAGAATGACGAGCCCGTGCAGCTTGAAGAACGATGGGTGAATCCGGCGGTCGCGCCGGATTACGCCGAGCAGGATTTCACGAACACGACGCCGAACCTGTACCTGATGCGCGCGGCTCCGCTGCAGCGCGTCGAGTACCGGATCGAAGCGGCGGCCCCGGCGCCGGAGCGGCGCGAGCAGCTGCGGATGGACGACGTCGAGCCGTGTCTGGTTTTACATCGACGCACCTGGTCGCAGGGCGTCGTCGCCTCGGTGGCGAATCTGTGGCATCCCGGCAGCCGATACCGCTTCACCGGGCATTTCTGATTCCTATTTGATATTCATTTTCCTTCGGGAGCAGTCGTCATGAACCATCCGAAACACATCGATCCCCGTCTCGATCCGACCCGCACGATCCGTGCGCCGCGCGGCAGCGAGAAAGTCTGCAAGACCTGGCTGGCCGAAGCGGCCTACCGGATGATCCAGAACAACCTCGACCCGGAAGTCGCCGAGCATCCGCATGCGCTCGTCGTGTACGGCGGCATCGGCCGCGCGGCACGCAACTGGGAATGCTACGACCAGATCCTCGCGTCGCTGAAGGATCTCGAAGAGAACGAGACGCTGCTGATCCAGTCGGGCAAGCCGGTCGGTGTGTTCCGCACGCACAAGGATGCGCCGCGCGTGCTGCTCGCGAACTCGAACCTGGTGCCGCACTGGGCGAACTGGGATCACTTCCACGAGCTCGACCGCAAGGGCCTGATGATGTACGGCCAGATGACGGCCGGCAGCTGGATCTACATCGGCAGCCAGGGCATCGTTCAGGGCACCTATGAAACGTTCTTCTCGGTCGCGAACCAGCACTTCAACGGCGATCCGTCGGGCCGCTGGATCCTGACGGGCGGCCTCGGCGGCATGGGCGGCGCGCAGCCGCTGGCCGCGACGATGGCCGGTTTCTCGATGATCGCGGTCGAATGCGACGAGACCCGCATCGACTTCCGCCTGAAGACGCGCTACGTCGACAAGAAGGCAACGACGCTCGACGAAGCGCTCGGCATGATCGAGGAAGCGAAGCGCGACGGCAAGCCGGTGTCGATCGGCCTGCTCGGCAACGCGGCCGACGTGTTCGCGGAACTCGTCACGCGCGGCATCACGCCGGATTGCGTGACCGACCAGACGAGCGCGCACGACCCGATCAACGGCTACCTGCCGCAAGGCTGGACCGTCGCGCAATGGCGCGAAGCGCAGAAGGTCGATCCGCAGAGCATCGTGAAGGTCGCGAAGCAGTCGATGGCCGTCCAGGTGCGCGCAATGCTGGCGCTGCAGGAACGCGGTGCGGCGACGCTCGACTACGGCAACAACATCCGCCAGATGGCGCTGGAAATGGGTGTCGAGAACGCATTCGACTTCCCGGGCTTCGTGCCGGCGTACATCCGCCCGCTGTTCTGCGAAGGCAAGGGCCCGTTCCGCTGGGTCGCGCTGTCGGGCGATCCGGAAGACATCTACAAGACCGACCAGAAGGTGAAGGAGCTGATCCCCGACGATCCGCACCTGCACAACTGGCTCGACATGGCACGTGAGCGCATTGCGTTCCAGGGCCTGCCGGCACGGATCTGCTGGGTCGGCGTGAAGGATCGCTATCGCCTCGGCCAGGCGTTCAACGAGATGGTCAAGAACGGCGAACTGAAGGCCCCGATCGTGATCGGCCGCGACCACCTGGACACCGGCTCGGTTGCCAGCCCGAACCGCGAGACGGAATCGATGAAGGACGGTTCGGACGCCGTGAGCGACTGGCCGCTGCTGAACGCACTGCTGAACACCGCAGGCGGCGCTTCGTGGGTGTCGCTGCACCATGGCGGTGGTGTCGGCATGGGCTTCTCGCAGCACTCGGGCGTCGTGATCGTCGCCGACGGTACCGCCGAAGCGCACGAGCGTCTCGGCCGCGTGCTGCTGAACGACCCGGCGACGGGCGTGATGCGCCATGCGGATGCCGGCTACGAACTCGCGCAGCAGACGGCCCGCGAAGCCGGCCTGAAGCTGCCGATGCTCGGCCGCTGAGCATGACGGCGCTCCACCAGGCGCCGGTGAACGCGACGATGATCCGCGCAGCGGATCTCGTCGCGTCGCCATGGAAGAACGGCGGCGGCGTGACGCGCGAAATCGGTGCGTTCCCGCCGGGCGCTGCGCTCGACGCGTTCGCGTGGCGCGTGAGCGTCGCGGACGTCGGCACGGCCGGCCCGTTCTCGCGTTTCGACGGGATCGACCGCACGCTCGTGCTGCTGTCCGGCGCAGGCATGACGCTCGCCGAGGAAGGCGGCGCACGCCACGTGCTCGACGCGCCGCTGGACCGCGCGGATTTTGCGGGCGAGGCGGCGATCGACGCGACGCTGCACGACGGCGCGACGCGCGACTTCAACCTGATGACGCGCCGTTCGGCCGCGCGCGGTGCGCTCGACGTATGGCGCGCAGGCGCGCACCGCATCGAGCATGCCGATACCGTGCTGCTGTATTGCGCGGCCGGCGAAGCCGCCGTTGAAATCGACGGCACGCGCTACACCCTGGAAGAAATGGACACGTTGCGGCTCGACGGGCCGCGGCGTGCGTTTGACGTCGTCGTGAGCGGGAGCGGCGCGTTGCTGGCCGTGTCGCTCGCCATCGGCGAACGAGACTGAACGCATGAAACCGACTGTCTGGCATCACCTGAGGCTGTGTCCGCACGGCCATCCTGACGAGACGATCGACGACGCGGCGATCGCCGTCGACGAAACCGGCACGATCGTCTGGCTCGGCGCGATGTCCGCGCTGCCGCACGGTTATGCCCACTGGCAACGCGAGGATCTGCACGGCGCGTGGGTGACGCCAGGCCTCGTCGACTGCCACACGCACCTCGTGTACGGCGGCACGCGTGCCGACGAATTCGCGCAGCGCCTCGCGGGCGTCAGCTACGAGGAAATCGCGCGGCAGGGCGGCGGGATCGTGTCGACGGTGCGCGCGACGCGCGCGGCCGACGAGACGACGCTGTTCGTGCAGGCCGCCGCACGCCTGCAGCCGCTGCTCGCCGAAGGCGTGACCGCGATCGAGATCAAGTCGGGCTACGGGCTCGACCTCGCGAGCGAACGAAAGATGCTGCGCGTCGCGCGTCAGCTCGGCGAGCGCTTCCCGGTCACCGTCTACACGACCTTCCTCGGCGCACACGCGCTGCCGCCCGAATATGCGGGCCGCGCGGATGCGTACATCGACGAAGTGTGCGACCGGATGCTGCCGGCACTGGCCGACGAAGGGCTCGTCGACGCGGTCGACGTGTTCTGCGAACGCATCGGCTTTTCGCTCGCGCAGACCGAGCGCGTGTTCGAGGCCGCCACGCGGCGCGGGCTGCCCGTGAAGCTGCATGCGGAGCAACTGTCGAATGCGGGCGGCACGGCGCTGGCCGCGCGTTATCGCGCACTGTCCGCCGATCACCTCGAATTTCTCGATGAAGCCGGCATCGAGGCGATGAAGGCAGCCGGTACGGTTGCCGTGCTGCTGCCCGGCGCGTACTACTTCATCCGCGAGACGCAACTGCCGCCGATCGAGCTGCTGCGCAAGCACGGCGTGCCGATCGCGCTCGCGACCGATCACAACCCCGGCACGTCGCCGCTCGAATCGCTGCTGCTGACGTTGAACATGGGCTGCACGCTGTTCCGCATGACGGTGCCCGAAGTGCTGCAGGGCGTCACGCGCCATGCGGCCGCGGCGCTCGGCCGCGCGGATCGCCACGGCGCGCTCGAGGTCGGTCGACAAGCCGACTTCGCCGCGTGGTCGGTCGGCTCGCTGGCGGAGCTCGCCTACTGGATCGGCCGGCCGCTGTGCGAGCAGGTCGTACGCGGCGGCACGACCGTGTTTCGCCGGATGAATGGATAGCCTCATGACCGACACCCTGTTGTTCGCAGACCATGCGTACCTGCCCGAAGGCTGGCGCCGTAACGTGCTGCTGCGCTGGGACGCGGCCGGCACGCTGACCGGCGTGACGCCCGACACCGACGCACCCGCTGGCGTCGCGCGCGCGGCCGGGCCCGTGATGCCCGGTATGCCGAACCTGCATTCGCACGCGTTCCAGCGCGCGATGGCGGGGCTCACCGAATACCGCGCGAATCCGTCCGACAGCTTCTGGAGCTGGCGCGACCTGATGTACCGCTTCGCGCTGAAGATCACGCCCGACGCGCTCGCGGCAATCGCGCGCTGGCTGTATGTCGAGATGCTCAAGTGCGGCTACACGTCGGTGTGCGAATTCCACTACGTGCACCACACGCAGGACGGCTCGCGCTATCCGCAGATCGCCGAGCTCGGCACGCGCGTGATCGACGCCGCACGCGCGGCCGGCATCGGCATCACGATGCTGCCGGTGTCGTACCAGTTCGCCGGCTTCGGCGACAAGCCGCCGCGCGACGACCAGCGCCGTTTCATCAATACGCCCGACGGCCTGCTCGAGCTGCTCGACGCGATGCGTCGCGTGGCGCCGGAGCACGGCGGGCTGCGCTACGGCGTTGCGCCGCACTCGCTGCGGGCGGTATCCGAGAACGGGTTGCGCGTGCTGCTCGAAGGGTTGCCCGGCGATGCGCCCGTGCACATCCATATCGCCGAGCAGACGGCCGAAGTCGACGACTGCGTGCGTGCCTACGGTGCGCGCCCCGTGCAATGGCTGCTCGATCGCTTCGACGTCGATGCGCGCTGGTGCCTGGTGCACGCGACGCACGTCGACGCGGCCGAAACGGCAGCGCTCGCCAAGCGTCGCGCGGTCGCCGGCCTGTGCCTGACGACCGAAGCAAATCTCGGCGACGGCGTGTTCCCGGCCGTCGACTATCTCGCGCAGGGTGGTGTGATCGGTGTCGGCTCGGACAGCCACGCGTCGGTCGACTGGCGCTCGGAATTGCGCCTGCTCGAATACGGGCAGCGGCTCGTGCATCGCGCGCGCAACGTGCTGGCGAGCGACACGCAGGCGCACGTCGCCGATCGCCTGTTCGACGCTTCGCTTGCGGGCGGTGCACAGGCCAGCGGGCGGCATGTCGGTGCGCTGCGCGAAGGGTGCCGCGCCGACTGGCTCGTGCTCGATCCCGATCATCCGGCGATCGCCGAACACGACAGCACGTCGTGGTTGTCGGGTATCGTGTTCGCGGAGCACGGCGAGACGCCGGTGCTCGACGTCTACACGGGCGGCGAGCGCGTCGTGAGCGGCCGCCGTCATCGCGACGAAGCCGTCGCGTATGCCGACTACCGCGCCGCGCTGGCGCAACTGCTGCGCTGACGCGCGCAACCGGCGCACGCCGCAAGCGTGCGCCGGCAGACCTCCTACGGTGATGCGACATGACTGAACAACCGGCTGTATTCACGCTGAAGCAGGGCACGCTGCCGCTGCTGATCTCGATTCCGCACGCAGGCACGCACATCCCCGACGACATCGCCGCGACGATGACGGCCGACGCGCGCTTCGTCGACGATTGCGACTGGCATCTCGAACGGCTGTATGGATTCGCGGCCGACCTCGGCGCATCGATCCTCGTACCGTCCCATGCGCGTTACGTCGTCGACCTGAACCGTCCGCCCGACAACGAGAACCTGTACCCGGGGCAGGACACGACGGGGCTCGTGCCGGTCGATACGTTCGACAAGGCGCCGCTGTATCCGGCGAATGCGCTGCCCGGCAACGACGAGATCATGCGTCGCCGCGACCGCTACTGGCTGCCGTATCACGAGGCGTTGCAAGGCGAGGTGGCACGCCTGAAGCGCGAGCACGGCCGTGTGCTCGTGTGGGAAGCGCATTCGATCCGCTCGCACGTGCCGCGCTTCTTCGACGGCCGCCTGCCGGACTTCAACTTCGGCACGTCGAGCGGTGCGAGTGCCGCGCCTGGCCTGGCAGAAGCGCTGGCCGCACGCGTGCTCGAACAGGGCGGCTATACGGCCGTCGCGAACGGGCGCTTCAAGGGCGGCTACATCACGCGTCACTATGGCGTGCCCGATACCGGCGTCGAGGCCGTGCAGCTCGAGCTCTCGCAGATCACCTACATGGAAGAGACGCGTCCTTACGCGTATGACGAAACGCGTGCAGCGCGGATTGTGCCGCTATTGCAGACGCTCGTCGAAACCGCGCTCGCGCATCGTTGAGCGCGGGCCGCACGGATGCGGCAGCGCGGTGGAGCAGGCGTGTCACAGCCCGCCGGCACGCAGCTTGTCGCACCGATGCAATGCACAACACGGCATCGATCCACGGGATCGATGCCGTTTTTTTTCGTGCAGCTTTCGTCTGACCGATGTCGTCATCGGTACCTGAAAATTTGACGCAATTTTTAGGTGATATAAGCTGAATGTCAGGAAGTCGTCACGCGTGCACTTGCGGCGGGGCCATCGATCGTGGCCGCACTGCGCCGGAATGTGCTGCGAGACACCTTGCCGACGTGTCGCCGCGCGGCATTGCCGCATGCGCTTCATCGCGACACGTGTCCTGCATCCATCAGTCAGTCGAGTACGATCGTGAAAGCCGCCAGCCCTTCGATACGCCGGACGCGAAGTCCGTCGGCGGGCGCGCCGCCTCAGGCCGGGCCGATCCGGCATGCTGATCGCGGCACGCGTGCCGCCTCTTTACGCGAGCCTCGTTTCTTCGCCATTTCCCATCGCGGCCTGCGCCGCTTCAATCTCGTGACCGCGCTCGTGTTCAGCGCGGTGCAGTGCGACGGCAGCGCATCGTTGTTGCCCTAGCGTCGTTTTCCGCTTCCGTTCCGGGTCGCACCGCCTGTTGCCGCATCATCCGCGCGGCAGGATCGCGCATGGGCATGCGCCGCGTCGTGGTGTGCGTGTGCGGCGCCGGCGCGAACCGCCTTCACTGTTCCGCGTGCGACCGTATCGCGCGCGATTACCGGAGAGACCCCCATGCGTGCGCGCCCGATCGTAGCCGTCACCGCCGACCGCATCCTGCGCGGTGCGCATCCGAACCACACCGCGGGGGAGAAGTACCTGGCCGCGCTCGTCGACGGCGCCGGCGCGCTTGCATTCGTGCTGCCCGCGCTCGGCGCGCGCCAGCCGGCCGACGCGATCGTCGCGGCGATCGACGGGTTGCTGTTGACCGGCAGCTATTCGAACGTCGAGCCGCATCACTATGGCGGCACCGCGAGCGCGCCCGACACGCTGCACGACCCCGCGCGCGATGCGACCGCGCTGCCGCTGATCCGCGCGGCGATCGACGCGGGCGTGCCCGTGCTCGCGATCTGTCGCGGCATGCAGGAGCTGAACGTCGCGTACGGCGGCACGCTGCACCAGAGGCTGCACGCGACGACCGGCTTCGACGATCACCGCGAGCGGCCCGCCGATCCGCTCGAACGGCAGTACGGCCCCGCGCACGTCGTGCAGTTCGCGCCGGGCGGCCTGCTGCAGCGGGTCGCGCGCGGCGCGCAGGCGGCGACGGTCAATTCGCTGCACGATCAGGGCATCGCGCAGCTCGGCGCGGGGCTCGTCGTCGAAGCCAGTGCGCCCGACGGGCTGGTCGAGGCCGTCAGCGTGCGCGGCGCGCGCGCGTTCGCGCTCGGCGTGCAGTGGCATCCCGAATGGCGCTACGCGGAACAGTCGCTGTCGCGCGACATCTTCGCGGCATTTGGCGCGGCGTGCCGCGCGCGCATGACGCATCGCATTCATGCAGCCGGCGGCGCGATGGCGTCGCCGGCTGCATCCGACGTCGACTGATAGAGGCCGATCATGCAACCCGAACTGAGCGAATTCCTGCGACAGCACCGCATCACCGAGGTCGAGGCGATCATTCCCGACATGGCCGGCATTGCGCGCGGCAAGATCATTCCGCGCAACAAGTTCGAATCCGGCGAATCGATGCGCCTGCCGCAGGCCGTGATGGTGCAGACCGTCACCGGCGACTATCCGGAGGACGGCACGCTGACCGGCGTGACCGACCCCGACATGGTGTGCGTGCCCGATCCGTCGACGATCTGCCTGATTCCGTGGGCCGTCGACCCGACCGCGCAGGTGATCCACGACTGCGTGCACTTCGACGGCTCGCCGGTCGAGATCTCGCCGCGCTATGTGTTGCGACGCGTACTCGATCTTTACAAGGAGAAGGGCTGGCAGCCGGTCGTCGCGCCCGAGCTCGAGTTCTATCTCGTCGACATGAATGCCGATCCCGACCTGCCGCTGCGTCCGCCGGTCGGCCGCACCGGGCGTGCGGAGACCGGCCGGCAGTCGTATTCGATCGAGGCCGTGAACGAGTTCGATTCGCTGTTCGAGGATATCTACGAATATTGCGAGATGCAGGGGCTCGATATCGAGACGCTGATCCACGAGGTCGGTGCCGCGCAGATGGAGATCAACTTCGTGCACGGCGATGCGCTGTCGCTCGCCGACCAGGTGTTCCTGTTCAAGCGCACCGTGCGCGAGGCGGCGCTGCGCCACAACATGTACGCGACCTTCATGGCGAAGCCGATGCAGGACGAGCCCGGCTCCGCGATGCACATCCACCAGAGCCTGGCCGACGCGCGCACGGGGCGCAACCTGTTCTCCAGCGAGGACGGTGCCGTGTCGCCGATGTTCCACAGCTATCTCGCGGGGCTGCAGAAGTACACGCCCGCGTTGATGCCGATCTTTGCGCCGTACATCAACTCGTATCGCCGCCTGTCGCGCTTCATGGCGGCGCCGATCAACGTGCAGTGGGGTTACGACAACCGCACGGTCGGTTTCCGCATTCCGCAGTCGGGCGCATCGGCCCGCCGCATCGAGAACCGGATCCCGGGCGTCGACTGCAATCCGTATCTCGCCTTCGCCGCGACGCTCGCGGCCGGCTATCTCGGCTTGACCCAGCAGCTCGCACCGACCGAGCCGATTGCGTCGGACGGCTACAAGCTGCCGTACCAGCTGCCGCGCAATCTCGAGGAGGGCATCTCGCTGATGGCGGCCTGCACGCCGCTGGCCGGCATTCTCGGCGACAAGTTCGTGAAAGCGTACCTGGCGCTGAAGGACACCGAATACGAGGCGTTTTTCCGCGTGATCAGCTCGTGGGAACGCAGGCATCTGCTGCTGCACGTGTGAGCGTGCGGCACTGTTATCCGGAGGAAACATGACCGATCGAAACGAAGCTGTCCCACCGCATTCGACCGCGGACTATCGCGCGCTCGACGCCGCACACCACATCCACCCGTTCTCTGACATGGGCGCGCTGAACCGCGCGGGCAGCCGCGTGATCGTGAAAGCCGACGGCGTCTACCTGTGGGACTCGGACGGCAACAAGATCATCGACGGGATGGCCGGCCTCTGGTGCGTGAGCGTCGGCTACGGCTGCAAGGCACTCGCCGACGCCGCGTATCGCCAGATCCAGGAACTGCCGTTCTACAACACGTTCTTCAAGACCACGCACCCGCCGGTGATCGAACTGTCCGCGATGCTCGCGGAAGTGTCGCCGAAGGGCTTCAACCACTTCTTCTACTGCAACAGCGGCTCGGAAGGCAACGACACCGTGCTGCGCCTCGTGCACCAGTACTGGCGCGTGCAGGGCCAGCCGCAGAAGAAGTATGTGATCTCGCGCAAGAACGGCTATCACGGCTCGACGATCGCGGGCGGTACGCTCGGCGGGATGGGCTACATGCACGAGCAGATGCCGTCGAAGGTCGAGAACATCGTGCACATCGACCAGCCGTATTTCTTCGGCGAAGCGGCAGCCGGTGAAACGCCGGAAGCGTTCGGCCTTGCCCGCGCGCAGCAGCTCGAAGCGAAGATCCTCGAACTCGGCGCGGAGAACGTCGCCGCGTTCATCGGCGAGCCGTTCCAGGGCGCGGGCGGCGTGATCTTCCCGCCGTCGACGTACTGGCCGGAAATCCAGCGGATCTGCCGCAAGTACGACATCCTGCTCGCGGCCGACGAAGTGATCGGCGGCTTCGGCCGTACTGGCGAATGGTTCGCACACCAGCATTTCGGCTTCGAGCCTGACCTCATCACGATGGCGAAGGGCCTCACGTCGGGTTACGTGCCGATGGGCGCCGTCGGCATTCACGAGCGCGTGGCGCGACCGATCATCGACAACGGCGAATTCAACCACGGCCTCACGTACTCGGGCCACCCGGTTGCGGCGGCCGTCGCGGTCGCGAACCTGAAGCTGCTGCGCGACGAAGGGATCGTCGAGCGCGTGAAGAACGACATCGGGCCGTACTTCCAGCGCCGGCTGCGCGATGCGCTGGGCGATCATCCGATCGTCGGAGAGATTGCGGGAGCGGGGCTGGTCGCGGGCGTTCAGCTTGCGCGCGACCGGGACCGGCGCGAGCGGTTCGGTGCGAGCGTCGATATCGGCACGATCTGCCGCGACTTCTGCTTCAACGGCAACCTGATCATGCGTGCGACCGGCGACCGGATGCTGCTGTCGCCGCCGCTCGTGATTCGCGAGGCGGAAGTTGACGAGATCGTCGACAAGGCGAAGCGCGCGTTCGATGCGACGGCGGAGCGGGTGGGGTAGTCGCGCGACACGTCGCCCAGCGTTCGTGCGGATGCCATTACGCGAGACGCATGTGGAATTTGTCCCGATCGGGATTTGACGCGCGTGACCGGACTGGCGAGCGGTTTTCTTGCGACAGGGCTGGACGTTACCCAGCACAGAGCGTGTCCGTTAATCGTGTCGACTTTTGATGCGGCACGATTGACGGAGCGCGGTGCGTTGCTGTTCGGATGCGTGGTAACGAAGGGGCGAGATTACGCGTGCGTGAATCGCTGCCGCTCGAAATTCATGATGAGCGCGACCGACGAGGCAATATCCATCGATCCCGTTTCGACGACGAGATCAGGCGTGGTCGGTACTTCGTATGGATCCGAAATGCCGGTGAATTGCGTTGTCTGGCCGGTGATCGCCTTTGCGTAAAGCTGCTTCGGATCACGTGCCGAGCAAGTGGCGATATCGGTTTTCAGGTAGACCTCGACGAAGTGGTCCACGCCGACGATCTGTCGTGCCCGCTGCCGGTCGGCTTCATAAGGCGAGATCAGCGCGACGATCACCATGAAGCCCTGGCTATTGAGCAACTTGGCGATCTCGGCGGTGCGTCGGCAGTTTTCGGTGCGATCTTCCCGCGAGAAACCGAGATCAGGAGAAACGCCTGCCCGCAATTCATCGCCGTCAAGGATGCATGTCGGAATTTTGCGTGCGCGCAACTGCGCCGCAATTTCGCGCGAGAGGGTTGACTTGCCGGCGCCGCTCAGACCGGTAAGCCACAAGGTGTAGTCGTTCTTCTCTTGGGACATGGGTGTGCAATCTCTATCGCCAACTCTCATCATCGCAAGTCATGATCTCGCGCCTAAATGCGATGCCGATTCGGCTGGCTGTTATTTGGTGTAAGGATTCTATGCATCCGGATTTCTACAAATGTTACAGAAGAATTACCAAAAATTACACTAGCAATTTTCATTCTTTCGTGTTGAAAGATTTTGTATGACGTAAATGAAATGTCTGAACTTTGTTCGTACGCTCGACCGGGAGGCGGTGTTGACCCGACGGGGCATGATGCGCGAAGAAATCGTAGATTTTGCCGCTGATAGCGGATTTGCCGGATTTCCATCGACCGATACGAGCTAATGGTGTTTGGCGAATCGAGACGCGTCAATGGTCGGGCAGCGTTTGAGGACCATGCCCCTGCACCGGCTCCCGATCGGTAGTGTGGCGTTACTGTTGGAAAATCGCACAGCGTCCAGCAAGTTGGCCGGATCGACATTGATTTCCTGCGGGCGTAAATCAACGCGCCGAAAACGAAGGGGGCGATCGAAATCGAGATGGCGGATTCGTGGAGGAGGCGATGACTGCCGGTTCACGTGAGTCTGCACGGGTGGGCCGTGAATTCGGCGTGCCAAAAACGAAAAGGCCCTGCGTCGTGAGACGCAGGGCCTTGAATTCTTTGGTGGGCGGTACTGGGATCGAACCAGTGACCCCTGCCGTGTGAAGGCAGTGCTCTACCGCTGAGCTAACCGCCCAAAGAAGAAAAGATTATGTCAGAGCTTTTGGGGTCTGTAAAGCCCTTTCTGCAATTTTTTTCACGCCCCCGCGCAAGACCCATTGGCCGTCGGCCAGCTCAGCCTGCCAGCGCGGGCAGTGCGTCGATCGACGCGCGGACGTAATCCGCGAAGCGCAGCGCCACGGGCTCAGTGGTGCCGCTGCGCTTCAGCGCGAGCGTGCGCGATTCGAGCGACGCATCCTTCAGCGACCGGAACGCGAGCCGCTCGCTCTTCACCTGCTGCAGCACGCGCGGCACGAGCGCGATACCCATCCCGAACTCGATCATCGACAGGATCGTCTGCCACAGCCGTGCCTCGTGGCGGATCAGCGGGCTGAAGCCGGCATTCACGCACTGCGCGATGATCAGGTCGTGATAGTGGGGCGCCGCTTCGCGCGGAAACAGGATGAACGGCTCCGAGGCCAGCGCGGCGAGCGCGACCTGCTTGCGCTTCGCGAGCGGATGCGCGGCCGGCAGGCAGCACACGAACGGCTCCGCATAGACGGGCGTCGATTCGACTTCGGGCGGGAAGTGGCCCCAGTGCGCATAGCCGAGATCGATCTGGCCGCGCTGGATCGCCTGTACCTGCGCCTGCGTGTTCATTTCGCTCAGCACGACTTCGACACCGGGGTAGTCGGCCTCGAAGCGCCGCACGGCATCGGGCAGCCCGCGATACAGCATCGAATGAACGAAGCCGATCCGCAGCCGGCCCGCGAGACCGGAGGCGGAGCGCACCGTCAGGCGTTCGGCCTCGGCCGCCTGCAGCAGCAGCCGGCGCGCTTCGCCGAGCAGCACCTCGCCCGCGTTGGTCAGTGCGACGGTCTTGTTGGTGCGCGAGAACAGCTGCACGCCAAGCGCGTCCTCGAACTTGCGGATGTCGAAACTCAGCGCCGGCTGCGAGATGAACAGGCGCTTCGCCGCGCGCCCGAAATGCAGCTCCTCGGCGACCGCCACGAAGTAGCGCAACTGCCTCAGTTCCATCGTGTCTCCTCGCGGCGTCGGCATCGATAAGCGATATCTATCGTACCGGATAAATCCTGTATTGGACGCTTATCGATCGCGCGCCTACGCTCTGCGGAAGGCTTTGCACGGGACTGGCCGGGCGCTGCGGCGCCGCTTCCAGCCGACGTGCAGGCAACCCAGGAGACGCACGCATGAACGACACCGCTCGCACGCCGGACGCCGGCGCATCCAACATCCCCGACAGCCGGGGCATCAATTTCTTCACCGTCGATCCCGACCTCGGCGCGTTGCTGAAGCTGCATCTCGGCGATGCGCACTATGCCGAGCTGGAGCCGCGGCTGCGCGCGCTCGGCGCACGCGTGTCGGGCGAGCTCGACGAATGGGCATCGCGCGCGGACAAGCACCCGCCCGTGCTCGAGCACCGCAACCGGCGCGGCGAGGCCGTGCAGCGGATCGACAAGGATCCCGCGTATGTCGCGCTCGAACGCGTCGCGTATGCCGAACTCGGGCTCGCGTCGCTGAGCCACGGGTCCGAATCGGTGCCGCCGCTCGTCAAGTACGCGCTGACGTTCCTGTTCGTGCAGGCGGAATTCGGGCTGTGCTGCCCGGTCAGCATGACCGATTCGCTGACGCGCACGCTGCGCCGCTTCGGCGATCCGGCGCTCGTCGCGCGCTACCTGCCGATGCTTGCGTCGCGCGATTTCGACACGCTGTACCAGGGCGCGATGTTCATGACCGAGCAGGCGGCGGGCTCCGACGTCGCCCGGATCGCGACGCGGGCGACGCGCGAGACGGACGCGCTCGGCGAGACCGTCTGGCGCCTGACTGGCGACAAGTGGTTCTGCTCGAACGCGGACGCCGATCTTGCGATGGTGCTCGCGCGGCCCGACGGCGCGCCGGACGGCATCAAGGGCCTCGCGCTGTTCCTGCTGCCGAAGACGCTGCCGGACGGCACGCGCAACCGCTACCGGATCGTGCGCCTGAAGGACAAGCTCGGCAGCCGTTCGATGGCGAGCGGCGAGATCGCGCTCGAAGGCGCGCAGGCGTACCTGATCGGCGAGATCGGCCGCGGTTTTCACCAGATGGCCGACATGATCAACATGTCGCGGCTGTCGAACGGCGTGCGCGCGGCGGGGCTGATGCGGCGCGCGCTGAACGAAGCGCTGCATGTCGCCGCGCATCGCGAGGCCTTCGGCCGCAAGCTGATCGAGATGCCGCTGATGCAGCGCCAGTTGCTGAAGATGCTGCTGCCGGCCGAAGCCGCGCGCGCGATGTTCATGCAGATCGCGCTGCTGTTGCCGCAGGCCGATGCGGGCGACGAGCAGGCCGCGCGCTGCGTGCGGATCCTGACACCGCTGATCAAGTTCCGCGCGTGCCGCGATGCGCGGCGCGTGACCGGCGATGCGATGGAAGTGCGCGGCGGCACCGGCTACATCGAGGAATGGAGCGACGCGCGCGTCGTGCGCGATGCGCATCTCGGCTCGATCTGGGAGGGCACGAGCAACATCGTCGCGCTCGACGTCGCGCGGGCCGCGCAGCGTGAGCAGGCGCTCGATGCGCTGCGCGCGTTCCTCGGCGACCGCCTCGGCGCGGCGCCGCTGCCCGATGCGAGCCGCGCGGCGCTGCGGCGCATTCTCGCGCGCGCCTGCGACGCGCTTATGCGGGTCGCGGCCGAAGGCGACGACGCTCGCGTGCGCCAGGCCGCATCCGCGCTGTACTACGCGAGCGCGGCCGTGCTGATGGCGTGCGAAGGCGTGCGGCTCGCGCCGGATTTCCGGCGGCTCGCGCTCGCGCACCTGGTTGTGCGCCACAAGCTACTGCCGATCGATCCGCTCGCGCCGGCATCGCGCGACGACGAATCGGCCGCGTACGACGCACTGCTGCGCGGCACGCCGATCGCACTCGATACCGCGCTCGATCTGCTGCCGGAGGTCGAACGATGAGCCTGACGCGTGGTGCTCTGGACGGCCTGAAGGTCGTCGACCTGAGCCGTGTGCTCGGCGGCCCGTACTGCACGCAGGCGCTCGCCGACCACGGTGCGACGGTGGTCAAGATCGAGCCGCCGGACGGCGACGAGACGCGCGGCTGGGGGCCGCCATTCCTCGGCGATACGGCCTGGTATTTCATGGGCGTGAACCGCAACAAGGAAGGGCTCGCGCTCGACCTGTCTCGCGCCGAAGGGCGCGCAATCCTGTGGCGTCTGCTCGAAGAGGCCGACGTGCTCGTCGAGAACTTCAAGCCCGGCACGCTCGCGCGCTGGGGGATGGATTACGCGCGCGACCTGCAGCCGCGTTTCCCGCGCCTGATCCACTGCGCGGTGACGGGCTTCGGCGAAGACGGCCCGCTCGGCGGGCTGCCCGGCTACGACGCGGTGATCCAGGCGATGGCGGGGCTGATGAGCGTCAACGGCGAGCGCGACGGCGATGCGACGCGTATCGGTCTGCCGATCGTCGACATGGTCACGGGACTCAATGCGCTCGCGGGCATCCTGCTGGCGCTCGCGGAGCGCGAGAAGAGCGGGCAGGGCCAGTCGATCGACATCGCACTGTACGACTGCGGCGTGTCGCTGCTGCATCCGCACCTGCCGAACTTCTTCGGTTCGGGGCGCGTGCCGGAGCGCAGCGGCAACGCGCATCCGAACATCGCGCCGTACGACAGCTATCGCACGGCGACCGTGCCGATCTTCCTCGCGATCGGCAACGACCGGCAGTTCGCGCGGCTCGTCGCGCATCTCGGCGTGCCGGCGCTCGCAAGCGATCCGCGTTTCGTCGACAACCGTAGCCGCTGCGCGCATCGGCCCGAGCTGAAGGCCGAACTGGAAGCACGGCTCGCCGCGCATGCATGCGAGCCGCTCGCGCGCGACCTGATGGCGGCCGGCGTGCCGTGCGGGCCGGTGCGAACGGTCGCCGACGTCGCGCACGATCCGCATGCGCTGCACCGCAACCTGTTCGTCGAAATCGGTGCGTATCGCGGCACGGCGTCGCCGGTGAAGCTGTCGCGCACGCCGGCCACCTATCGTTCGCCGCCGCCTGCACTGGGCGGCGACACGCGCGCGGTGCTCGATCGCCTCGGCGTCGATCCCGCGCTCCAGCAGCAACTGCTCGACGCCGGCGTGCTGAGGGAAGCCCCCGGCTAGGCGCCGCCGACCGGCACGACGCCGCCGGCCGGCGGCGCGATGCCGGCCACCCGGGAAAGGCGCGCGACAGTCGCGCCCCCGACACGCAAACATGGAGACATCGATGAGCCGTCAGCAATCCCCGACTACCGCACCGCAACCGCGGCCCGGCCGCGCCGCCTTCGCGGCGTTCGTCGGCACCACGATCGAGTGGTACGACTTCTACATCTACGGCACGGCCGCGGCGCTCGTGTTCGGCAAGGTGTTCTTTGCGAGCACAATGGATCCCGGCGTTGCGACGCTGCTGGCGTTCGTTACGTTCTGGGCCGGCTTTGCCGCGCGACCGCTCGGCGGCATCGTGTTCGGGCATCTCGGCGATCGTGTCGGCCGCAAGACCGCGCTCGTGATCACGCTGGTGATGATGGGGCTGGCCACGACCGGCATCGGCCTGTTGCCCGGTTATGCGCAGATCGGCGTCTGGGCGCCGGCCGGCCTCGTCGTGCTGCGCGTGCTGCAGGGCATCGCGGTCGGCGGCGAGTGGGGCGGCGCGGTGCTGATCGCGAGCGAGAACGCGCCGAAGCATCGCAGCATCCTGTATGCGGCGTTCGCGCAGCAGGGCTCGCCCACCGGCAACCTGCTCGCGACTGCCGCGTTCTTCGCGCTGAGCGCGCTGCCGACGCCGTCGTTCCTGATGTGGGGCTGGCGGATTCCGTTCCTGCTGTCGGCCGTGCTCGTGATCATCGGCATGGTGATCCGGCTGAAGCTCGAGGAGTCGGCCGACATGCAGCGCGTGCTCGCGCGCAAGCGCACCGTGAAGCTGCCGCTGCGCGACGTCGTGCGCGATCACTGGGTCGTCGTGCTGCTCGCGGCCGGCACGCTGCCGGTGATCAACGTCACGTACTTCCGCAGCACGTTCGCGCTGTCGTGGGCGACCAAGGAGCTCGGCTACGCGCAGGGTACGTTCCTCGGCATCCTGTCGATCTCGCTCGTCGTGCAGTTCCTGATGCAGCCGGTCGGCGCGTGGTTCGTGTCGAAGGTCGACATGCGCCGCGCGATGTGCTGGATCCTGATTCCGGAAATCGTGCTGATGCCCGTGATGTTTCACGCGCTCGCGACACGGTCGTACTGGGTGGCCGTCGCGGGCATGTGCATCTCGACGATTCCATCGGCGATGTTCTATGGCGCGGTCGGCGGCGTGCTCGCACGCGTGTTCCCGGCGAACATCCGCTATACGGGCCTGTCGCTCGCGTATCAGCTGAGCGCGCTCGTCGTCGGCGGCGGCACGCCCGTGCTCGCGCAGGCGATCCTCAATTCGACCGGCAGCATCGTCGGTGTCGCGGTTGCGTCGGGGCTTTACGCGTTCGTGTCGCTCGTCTGCATGCTGGCGCTGCTGAATCGCACCGGATATCGCGCGGACGAACTGTCGACGGCCGAACGCAGCGACGCGGCCGAATGGGGCACCGAAGGCGGCGGCGTGGAGCCCGCGGTCGACGGGAACACGCAGCCAGGCGAGGGCGGCGCGCTGAAGCCGGCCGGTTGAGCGGAGCGGCATACCGCCTCGCGCGTTCCCAAAAGAAAACGGCACCGTGCGAAACACGGTGCCGTCTTTCCCGGAGCGCGTGGCCGGCAACTTGCGCCGGCCGCGCGGCAGCGCGTCTTCAGCCTTCCGTCGGCGGCACGTAGCCGGACGCCTGGTCCGCGCCGTCGCCGAAGAAGTATTTCTCGGTCTGCTTCATCAGGTACTGGCGCGCACGCGGGTCGGCCATGTTCAGGCGGTTTTCGTTGATCAGCATCGTCTGCTGCTTCAGCCAGCCTTGCCACGCTTCCTTCGAGACGCTCTCGTAAATGCGCTTGCCGAGTTCGCCCGGCAGCGGCGGGAAATCGAGGCCTTCGGCTTCCTTGCCGAGCTTCGCGCATTGGATCATTCGAGCCATCGTGTACTTCTCCTGTAATCGGTCTGGGGGAGGGCAGTCGTGCCTGCGCTCAGAGCTGTTTCATCAGCACGAGCGACTTGCGCTGCCAGTTATAGAGTTTGCGGCGGTCTTCCGGCAGGTCGTCGACGCTGACCTTGACGAAGCCGCGCTTGAGGAACCAGTGCTCGGTGCGCGTCGTGAGCACGAAGATATGCGTGAGGCCGCGCGCGCGGGCGCGCTGCTCGATCCGCTTGAGCAGGCGTTCGCCGTCGCCCGAGCCCTGCGCTTCCGGCGCGACCGTCAGGCACGCCATCTCGCCGATCTTTTCCTGCTGGTACGGATACAGCGCCGCGCAGCCGAACAGCACGCCATCGTGCTCGATCACCGAGAAGTGGTCGATGTCGCGTTCGATCTGGTGGCGGCCGCGTCGCACCAGCGTGCCGTCCGACTCGAGCGGCTCGATCAGCGACAGGATGCCGCCGACGTCGTCCGGCGTCGCTTCGCGCAGGCTCTCGAGGTTCTCGTACGAGATCATCGTGCCGACGCCGTCGTGCAGGAACAGTTCGAGCAGCATGCTGCCGTCGAGCGATTGCGGGATCAGGTGCGCCCGGGTCACGCCGCCGCGGCACGCGCGGATCGAATGCTTCAGGAAGAACGCGTCGTCGCCCTGGACGTTGCCGGAATCGAGCAGCTCGGCCGCCGCGTCGAGCGACATTTCGCGGATCAGCTCGCCTTCGTCGTCGACGATGCCGGGGCCTTCGGTCAGGAACACGATCTTGTCGGCGCGCAGCGCGATCGCGGCGGCCGACGCCACGTCTTCCATCGACAGGTTGAACGCTTCGCCGGTCGGCGAGAACCCGAGCGGCGACAGCAGCACGAGCTTGCGGCTCGAGAGCGAATGACGGATCGATTCGGCGTCGATCTTGCGCACGATGCCCGTATGCGCGAAATCGACCCCGTCGAGAATCCCCACCGGCCGCGCGGTCACGAAGTTGCCCGACACGACGCTGATGTGCGCGTGCGCCATCGGCGAGTTCGGCAGACCCTGGCTGATCGCGGCCTCGATGTCGAGACGCACTTCACCGGCCGCTTCCTTCGCGGATTCGAGCGCGCGCGCATCGGTGATGCGCAGCCCGTGCGAAAACTCGGATTCGACACCATGCAGGCTCAGCTGCTCCTCGACCTGCGGGCGCGAGCCGTGCACCAGCACGATCTGGATACCCATCGCCTGCAGCAGCGCGATGTCGGACACGAGCGCATTCAGCAGCCCCTGCTGCACCACCTCGCCGCCAAACCCCACGACGAACGTGCTGTTGCGGAACTTGTGGATATAGGGCGCGACGGAGCGCATCCAGTCGACGAACTGCGCGTGACTGGCGGCCGAGTCGTCGGCAGCCGGCGGCGTCGTGGCGCCGGTCTGGGCGGGGGGGAGGTCGGTTTGGGAATTCATGGGCGGGATTATAATGCGCCCCCATGTCGAATGTTTCTAAAAGTCCCGCGCCGACGCGGGCCAATACGCCGTCGGCCCGGCACCCGGATGGTGCGGCCGATGCACGCGAGCAGCAGGGCCAGCCACCTCGCCAGCAGCAGGACAAGCCGGCGGGCACGCCGGCACACGCGCCGCGCGGGCCGCGCGGCGACGAACGGCGCAGCGATGCGCGCCAGCCGGCCGCAAAGGGCGCACCGCAGGCAACGGGCGAGCGTCCGCCGCGCCGCGAGCGTCCGCCGCGCGCGGTCGTCGCGCCGAACCCGGTCCCGCCGATCACGTACCCCGAAAGCCTGCCCGTGTCGGGCAAGCGCGACGAAATCGCGCGCGCGATCGCCGGTCATCAGGTTGTCATCGTCTGCGGCGAAACCGGCTCGGGCAAGACCACGCAGTTGCCGAAGATCTGTCTCGATCTCGGCCGCGGCCTCGGCGCCGGCGGCACGGGCCTGATCGGCCATACGCAGCCGCGCCGCCTCGCCGCGTCGTCCACCGGTCGCCGGATCGCCGAGGAACTCGGCACGCCGTTCGGCGAAGTGGTCGGCTACAAGGTGCGCTTCACCGACAATCTCGCGCCGGGCGCGTCCGTGAAGCTGATGACGGACGGGATCCTGCTCGCCGAGACGCAGACCGACCCGCTGCTGAAGGCGTACGACACGCTGATCATCGACGAGGCGCACGAGCGCAGCCTGAACATCGACTTCCTGCTCGGCTACCTGAAGGAAATCCTGCCGAGGCGGCCGGACCTGAAGCTGATCGTCACGTCCGCGACGATCGACGCCGATCGCTTCGCGCGCCATTTCGGCTCCGACGAGCGCCCCGCGCCCGTGATCGAGGTGAGCGGGCGGCTGTATCCGGTCGAGATGCGCTACCGGCCCGTGGCGGAGGATCGCCCGGCCGTGAAGAACGCCGAAGGCACGGGCGGCCGCGACCGCGTGAAGACCGCGCGCGAAGCCGAGCGCGACCTGATGGACGCGATCGTCGACGCAGTCGACGAGCTGTGCCGCGAAGGCCCCGGCGACGTGCTGGTGTTCCTGCCCGGCGAGCGCGAGATCCGCGAAGCGGCCGAGGCGCTGCGCAAGCACCACCCGCCGCATACCGAGATCCTGCCGCTGTTCGCGCGGCTCTCGGCGGCCGACCAGGACAAGGTGTTCAAGGCGTCGAATGCGCGCCGGATCGTGCTCGCGACCAACGTGGCCGAAACCTCGCTGACGGTGCCGGGCATCCGCTACGTCGTCGATACCGGCCTCGCGCGCGTGAAGCGCTATTCGTACCGGAACAAGGTCGAGCAGCTGCAGGTCGAGTCGATCTCGCAGGCGGCCGCGAACCAGCGCGCGGGCCGTTGCGGCCGCGTGGCCGATGGCGTCTGCATCCGCTTGTACGAGGAAAGCGACTATCAGGCGCGCGCGCGCTTCACCGATCCGGAAATCCTGCGCTCGTCGCTCGCGTCGGTGATTCTGCGGATGAAATCGCTGCACCTGACGGCGATCGAATCGTTCCCGTTCCTCGAGCCGCCGCCCGGCCGCGCGATCGCGGACGGCTACCAGCTGCTCAACGAGCTTGGCGCGGTCGACGACGACAACGCGCTGACGCCGCTCGGCCGCGAACTCGCGCGGCTGCCGCTCGACCCGCGCGTCGGCCGGATGATTCTCGCCGCGCGCGACCAGCAGTCGCTGCGCGAGGTGCTGATCATCGCGAGCGCGCTGTCCGTGCAGGATCCGCGCGACCGCCCGATCGAAGCGCAGGAGCAGGCCGACCAGGCGCACCGCCGGTTTGCCGACGAGCGTTCCGAATTCCTGCAGTGGCTGAAGATCTGGGCGTGGTTCGAAGAGGCCGTCGCGCACAAGAAGTCGAACCGCCAGCTGATCGATGCGTGCCGGCAGAACTTCCTGTCGCACCTGCGGCTGCGCGAGTGGCGCGACGTCCATTCGCAACTGCTGACGGTTGTGCGCGAGCACGGCTGGCGGCTGAACGAAGTCGAGGCGACCTACGAACAGATCCATCTGGCCCTGTTGACCGGCCTGCTCGGCAACCTCGGCCTGAAGGCCGACGACGATCCGCACTATCTCGGCGCGCGCGGGATCAAGTTCTACCTGTGGCCAGGCTCCGTGCTCGCGAAGAAGGCCGGCCGCTGGGTGATGGCGGCCGAGCTCGTCGAGACGAGCCGGCTGTATGCGCGCTGCCTCGCGAAGATCGAGCCCGAATGGGTCGAGAAGGTCGGCGCGCACCTGCTGAAGAAGTCACTGTCGGAGCCGCACTGGGAAAAGCGCCCGGCGCAGGTCAGCGCATACGAGCGCGCGACGCTGTACGGGCTGCCGATCTACCACCGCCGGCGCGTCGCGTTCGGCAAGCAGGATCCGTCGCGGGCGCGCGAGCTGTTCATCCGCGGCGCGCTGGTCGAGGGCGAGTTCGACACGAAGCTCGCGTTCTTCGCGCACAACCGCAAGCTGCTCGCCGACATCGAGCAGCTCGAGCACAAGTCGCGCCGGCAGGACGTGCTGGTCGACGACGAGCTGATCTACGCGTACTACGACCAGGCGATTCCGGAAGGCATTCACACGGGCGCCGCGTTCGAGCGCTGGTATCGCGACGAAGTGAAGAAGGGCGGCCAGCCCGAGGACAAGCTGCGGCTGCTGTATCTGTCGCGCGACGACCTGATGCGCCACGAGGCGGCCGGCGTGACGACCGAGCTGTTCCCGAAGCGCGCGACGATGGCCGGCGTCGAGATGGCGCTCACGTATCACTTCGAGCCCGGCACGCCGCGCGACGGCGTGACGCTCGCGGTGCCGCTGTATGCGCTGAACCAGGTCGACGCGCGCCGCTGCGAGTGGCTCGTGCCGGGGATGCTGAAGGAAAAGGTGCAGTTGCTGCTGAAGTCGTTGCCGCAGAAGCTGCGCCGGCATTGCGTGCCGCTGCCCGAGTACGCGGCCGGCTTCGTCGAGCGGATGGGCCGCGAGCGCTTCGGCGCGGGCGGGCTCGTCGAGGCGCTGATCGCCGACGTGCGTGGTGAAACGCAAATCGCGATGAAAACGGCCGACTTCAAGCTCGAGACGCTGCCCGCGCACCTGTTCATGAATTTCAAGGTGATCGACGAGCACGGCCGCCAGCTCGCGATGGGGCGCAATCTCGCGCAGCTTCGCCAGGAGCTGGGGGCGCAGGCGCAGCAGCAGTTCCAGAAGATCGCGGCGGCGTCGACGATCGCCGCGGGCGGCGATGCCGATGACGGCCAGCCCATCGGCCAGGCGCCGGCGACGGCTGCCACGACCGGTGCCGCCGGCCGCAACGCGAAGGCCGGCAAGGGCGCGGCGCCGCAGACGGCCGCTCCGGCGGAAGCCGGCGCGACCGCGCTGTACGAGAACCTGACGACGTGGAATTTCGGCAAGCTGCCCGAGCTGCTGGAGATCCGCCGGCGCGGCCAGACGCTGTACGGCTACCCGGCACTCGTCGATCGCGGCACGCATTGCGACGTCGAAGTGTTCGATTCGCCGGAGGAGGCCGCGCGCATCCACCGGGCCGGCCTGCGGCGGCTGTTCGCGCTGCAGCTGAAGGAGCCGATCAAGTTCCTCGAGAAGAACCTGCCGGGCCTGCGCGAGATGGCGATGCAGTACATGTCGCTCGGCACGCAGGACGAGCTGCGCGACCAGCTGATCGACACGGCGCTCGACCGCGCGTGCCTGCAGGACCCGCTGCCCGACGACGACGCAAGCTTCCACGCGCGCCGCGACGAGGGCCGGAGCCGCCTGAACCTGCTCGCGCAGGAAATCGCGCGGCTGGTCGGGCAGATCCTGGCCGAATACGCGGGGCTCGTGAAGAAGCTCGCGCAGGCGAAGCCGTTCGCGCAGGCCCACGCGGACCTGCAGCAGCAGCTCGGCGCGCTGGTCGGCAAGCGCTTCGTGATCGATACGCCGTACGCGCAACTGGCGCACTTCCCGCGCTACCTGAAGGGCATCGCGCTGCGGATCGACAAGCTGAAGGCCGATCCGGCGCGCGACGCGAAGCAGTCGGCCGACCTGCTGCCGCTCGCCCAGCAGTACCAGCGCGCGGTGTCGCAGCGCGGCGGCGTCGCCGATTCGCGGCTCGCGGAATTCCGCTGGCTGCTCGAGGAACTGCGGATTTCGCTGTTCGCGCAGGAACTGCGCACGCCGATGCCTGTCTCTGTCAAGCGTCTGCACAAGGTCTGGGAGTCGATGCAGCGCTAGCGCAACATCGGTTTCCCGGGCTCGCACCGGCGGCCGGCCCCGGCCGGCCGCGCGGCGCCTGCCGCGCCGGCCGACCGGGCCGCCGCGGCGTGCGTCGAAGTGGCGCAATGCCGGCTTCGGTCAACCGGCCGGGCCGGTTGAACGTTTTACAATGACGGTTGTTCCTCGACGTGAGTCTTCATGCGCACTTTCCTTTCCCTCGGCCGCACGCTTGCGCTGGCCGCCGCCGTGCTGGCGCCCGCCGCACACGCGAATAACGTCATCATCCTCAATTCGGCCGAAGCGACGCTTTCCCTGATCGATCAGCAGACCCGCCAGGTCGTCGGCACGATGCCGACCGGCAAGGAACCGCATCACCTGATGGCGACGCCCGACAATTCGTCGCTGATCGTTGCAAATTCGGTCTCGAACAGCCTGATGTTCCTCGATCCGAAGACGGGCAAGCTGCAGCGCACCATCGAAGGGATCGACGATCCTTACCAGCTCGGCTTCTCGCCCGACCGCAAGTGGTTCGCGGCGGCCGGCCTGCGCCTCGACCGCGTCGACATCTACGGCTACGACGGCCGCGACCTGAAGCTCGTGAAGCGCGTGCCGCTCGAAGTGATGCCGAGCCACCTCGCGTTCACGAAGGACAGCAAGACGCTGCTCGTGTCGCTGCAAGTCTCCGGCGAGATCGCGGCGATCGACCTGCCGACGCAGACGGTCAAGTGGAAGATGAAGGTCGGCAAGGTGCCGGCCGGCCTGTGGCTCACGCCGGACGACAAGTACCTGCTCGTCGGGATGACCGGCGCGGATTACGTCGCGGTGGTCGACTGGCGCAACCAGAAGGTCGTCAAGCAGATCTACACCGGCAAGGGCGCGCACAACTTCCGCTCGCTCGCCGACGGCACGCACGTCGCGGTGACGAACCGGGTCGCGAACACGATCAGCATCATCGACGAGAACACGCTCACCAACGTCGGCGACATCACCGGCCTGCTGCCGGGCCCGGACGACATGGAGCTGTCCGCCGACAAGAAGACGCTGTGGGTGACGTTCCGCTTCGCGAAGAAGGTCGGGATCATCGACCTGGCGTCGCGCAAGCTGGTGCAGACGATCGCTGTCGGCCGCTCGCCGCACGGCATCTATTTCTACGACCGCGCGCCGTGGCGCGCCGCGAACGGCGCGTGACGGGCGGGGGAGAACGATGCTGCACCTGATCGATGCATTCGTATCGGACATCCAGACCTGGCTGTACGTCGACGTCGTGCAGCCGCTCCTCTTCAAGTTCAACCTGATGGACTATGACGAGGACACCTACGACGCGCTGTACTGGGTGATCGTCGGCGCGCTGCAGATGGTCCTGATGTTCGTGCTGCTGCGCCCGCTCGAGGCGCTGCTGCCCGTCGAGCGCTGGACGAATCGCCGTGCCGTGCGGGTCGACGTGATCTACACGGCGATCGCGAAGCTCGGCATTTATTCGCTGTTCTTCTTCTTCGCGCTGCAGCCGCTGTTCGACAACTTCCAGGCGTGGCTGCGCCTGCACGGCGTCGCGAACCTCAACCTCGACTACCTGTGGCCGGGCGTGACCTCGAAGCCGATCGTCACGTTCGCGATCTATCTCGTCGTGCTCGATTTCGCCGGCTACTGGTATCACCGCTGGCAGCACAAGTTCGGCGTCTGGTGGGAACTGCACGCCGTGCATCACAGCCAGCGCCAGATGTCGCTGTGGTGCGACGACCGCAACCACGTGCTCGACGACGTGATCCAGTCGTGCTTCTTCGCGGCGATCGCGCTCGTGATCGGCGTGACGCCGTCGCAGTTCGTCGTGCTGACCGCGTTCACCAACTTCATGCAGAGCATTCAGCACACGAATGCGCGGCTGCCGTTCGGCTGGCTCGGCGAGCGCCTGTTCGTGAGCCCGATCTTCCACCGCCGCCACCACGCGGTCGGCTACGGCCACGAAGGCACGAAGTACGGCTGCAACTTCGGCGTGCTGTTCCCGTGGTGGGACATGATGTTCGGCACCGCGTCGTGGAGCCGCACGGTCGAGCCGACCGGCATCCGCGACCAGGTCGAGGGCGTGTCCTACGGCGAAGGCTTCTGGGCGCAGCACGGCCTCGCGTTCGTGCGGATCTTCCGGCGCCTGTTCCCCGCCAAGCGCGGCGCGGCATCGGCCTGATCCGGCCATTCCTGCGTTGAGCGGCTCTCCCACGCGGCCCGCATGTGCTTTGGCGCATGCGGGCCGCGTGGTTTATCCTTTCCCCGTTTTTCTCCGTCGATACAGGCTCGCATGAACGATTTGCTGCGTTCCTTCGTCCGGGCATTGGCGAGCGCACTGCATCCGCGCATGCTGTGGCTCACCCTGATGCCGTTTCTCGTCTCGGCCGTCCTGTGGGGCGCCGTGCTGTGGTTCTCGTGGCAGTCGCTGCTGGACCTCGCACGCGGCGCGCTCGACGGCTTCGTGCTGACGGCCATGCTGTACCGCGCGTTCGACGCGATCGGCATGTCGCAGCTGCATGCGGTCGTCGCGCCGTTCGTGGTCGTGTCGCTTGCGATTCCGCTGATCGTGCTGACCGTGCTGCTGCTGATCGCGACGATTTCGATGCCGGTCGTGATCAAGCACCTGTCGAACCGGCAGTTCGCGGCGCTCGAGTCGAAGCGGGGCGGCACTTTCTTCGGCAGCGTGTTCAATTCGCTGTGGGCGGCGCTGGCCGGCGTCGTCGTGCTCGTCGTCACCATCCCGCTGTGGCTGATTCCGCCGTTCTTCGCGCTGCTGCCGCCGGTGATCTGGGGCTGGCTCACGTATCGCGTGATGACCTACGACGCGCTCGCGCTGCACGCGAGCCGCGACGAGCGCCGCGCGCTCGTGCGGCAGCACCGCTGGCCGCTGATCGGCATCGGCGTCGCGACCGGGCTGCTCGGCACCGTGCCGACCTTCGTATGGGTATCGTCGGTCTGGATGATGGTGCTGTTTCCGTTCGTCGCGGCCGCCATGATCTGGGTATACGCTTTCATCCTCGTCTTCTCGGCGCTGTGGTTCGGGCATTACTGCCTGCGCGCGCTGGAGGACCTGCGTGCGAGTTCGCGCGCCACCGCAATCGACATGGGGCAGGCATGAGCATCGGCATCATCATCATCGGCGACGAAATCCTTTCGGGCCGCCGGCAGGACAAGCATCTGGCGAAGGTCATCGAGCTGCTCGGCGCGCGCGGCCTCACGCTCGACTGGGCCGAATACGTCGGCGACGATCCGGCGCGCATCACGGCGACCCTCGCACGCGCGATCGCGTCGGGCGACATCGTGTTCTCGACGGGCGGCATCGGCGCGACGCCGGACGACCACACGCGCCAGTGCGCGGCCGCCGCGCTCGGTGTGTCCCTTGAGCTGCATCCAGAAGCGAAGGTGCTGATTTCGGAGCGGATCCGCGAAACGCACACCGATCCGGCCACGCCGGTCGACTTCGATTCGCCGGAGAACCAGCACCGCTTCAACATGGGCGTGTTCCCGGTGGGCGCGACGATCATCCCGAACGGCTACAACCGGATTCCCGGCTTCTCGGTCGGCGACCTGCACTTCGTGCCGGGCTTCCCGGTGATGGCGTGGCCGATGATCGAATGGGTGCTCGACACGAAGTACGCGCACCTGCATCACGCGACGCCGCACGCGGAGCGCTCGCTGTACGTGTTCGAGCTGCCGGAATCGACGCTCACGCCGCTGATGGAGCGCATCGAGCGCGATTTCCCGGGCGTGCGCGTGTTCAGCCTGCCGAGCGTCGGCGATGCGGAGCGCGGCGGGATCTACGCGCGCCGTCACATCGACCTCGGCGTGAAGGGCGAGCCGGAAGCGGTCGCGGCCGCGTACGTGAAGCTGCGCGAAGGCGTGCACCTGCTCGGCGGCGACGTCGTCGAGCCCGAGACGCCGCGCGCCTGAGCGGCCCCTCGATCAGCGGTACAAAAGCCACGGGCCGCGCAACGCGGCCCGTCATCGGCATGTCATCGCCCGGCTCGACGATGGGGTTGTCGCAACCGGCGGGAGCGGCGTGCCGTCAGGCGCCGATCCACGGCAGTTTCCGGAAGCACCAGCCGTCGACCGTCTTGCGGTGGCCTTCGGCGTCCTTCGCGCCCTCGAAGCCTTCGAGCAGGTCGAACGCCTTCGTGTAGCCGGCCTGCGTGGAGGCGATCGCGGCGAGCTTCGAGCGCGCGGCGCTGCGGCACAGGAACAGGATCGGCGTATCGGCCGGGAGGGCCGCCTTCAGTTCGTTGACGAATTCGGCGTTCGGCACGCCGCCCGGGTAGCGCGTCCATTCGAGGTGCAGGTACTGGCCGTCGCCGACGAGCGGGCGGCCGATCCAGTCGAGTTCGGCGCGGGTGCGCACGTCGACGAGGCGCGCCGACGGATCGAGCTGCAGCAGTTCGAAGGCCTCGGCCGGCAGCAGCGCCCCGGCGTAGTTGAGCGCGGCTTGTGCGCGGCGTTCGTCGGCCTTCGCGTAAAGCTGGTCGAGCGTACTCATGGCAGGGAGTCTCCTATCGGTCAAACGAACATTCTAGCGCGGCGTCGCGGCACGGATGTCCGCGTGGAATACGGTGCGCGCACCCCACACGCATTCACCAAAAGAGTGCAGAATGGCGCGCATGCACCAAGATGATCCAGTGGGCGCGGCGCACTGCAACGATTGCACCAGCGCGGTGCCTTCGGTTGGCAGGCGGTGCGAAGCCGAGCCCCGGAATTGCGCAGCACAGCCCCGTCGCGACGAGCGCCGGCGCGATTCGCGCCAATCTTGCGCATAGGTGGCACGGAAGCTGCTTTATAGGATTCGGTCGAATCGGGGCGCGCTGCGCCAAAGCAAGACCCCGGTCAGCTCGATAAACGAGGCGGTTCCCAGTCCGCCGGAATTGTTCAATCAGGAGAAGAGGTTATGAGTAAAACCGTCGCCGACGTCATGCAGCTCGTGAAGGACGAGGACGTCAAGTTTGTCGATTTCCGCTTCACGGATACGCGCGGCAAGGAACAGCACGTGTCGGTGCCGGTTTCGGCGTTTGACGAAGACAAGTTCGAAAGCGGCCATGCATTCGACGGCTCGTCGATCGCCGGCTGGAAGGGCATCGAGGCGTCGGACATGCTGCTCATGCCGGACCCGAACGCCGCATTCGTCGACCCGTTCTATGAAGAGTCGACCCTGGTGCTGACCTGCGACGTGGTCGAGCCGGCAGACGGCAAGGGCTACGAGCGCGACCCGCGTTCGCTCGCGAAGCGCGCTGAAGCTTACCTGAAGAGCACGGGCATCGGCGACACCGCCTACTTCGGTCCGGAACCGGAATTCTTCATTTTCGACTCGGTCCAGTGGAGCACGGACATGTCGGGCTGCTTCGTGAAGATCAACTCGGAAGAAGCACCGTGGTCGTCGGCCAAGGAATTCGAAGGCGGCAACACGGGCCACCGTCCGGGCACGAAGGGCGGCTACTTCCCGGTCGCGCCGGTCGACACGTTCCAGGACATGCGTTCGGAAATGTGCCTGCTGCTCGAACAGCTCGGCATCCCGGTCGAAGTGCACCACCACGAAGTGGCGGGCCAGGGCCAGAACGAAATCGGCACGAAGTTCTCGACGCTGGTCGAGCGCGCCGACTGGACGCAATGGTCGAAGTACATCATCCACAACGTCGCGCACTCGTACGGCAAGACGGCGACGTTCATGCCGAAGCCGATCGTTGGCGACAACGGTTCGGGCATGCACGTTCACCAGTCGATCTGGAAGGACGGCCAGAACCTGTTCGCGGGTAACGGCTACGCCGGCCTGTCGGAAATGGCGCTGTTCTACATCGGCGGCATCATCAAGCACGCCCGCGCGCTGAACGCGATCACGAACCCGACGACGAACTCGTACAAGCGTCTGGTCCCGCACTTCGAAGCACCGGTCAAGCTCGCCTACTCGGCACGCAACCGTTCGGCATCGATCCGCATTCCGCACGTGTCGAACCCGAAGGGCCGCCGTATCGAAACGCGCTTCCCGGATCCGATGGCGAACCCGTACCTGTTGTTCTCGGCACTGATGATGGCGGGTCTGGACGGGATCCAGAACAAGATCCATCCGGGCGAAGCAGCGGACAAGAACCTGTACGACCTGCCGCCGGAAGAAGATGCAAAGATCCCGACCGTGTGCGCGGGCCTCGACCAGGCACTCGAAGCACTCGACAAGGATCGCGAGTTCCTGACGCGCGGCGGCGTGTTCACGGACGGCATGCTGGACGCGTACCTTGCGCTGAAGGAGCAGGAGCTGGCGAAGTTCCGCATGACGACGCACCCGATCGAGTTCGAGATGTACTACTCGCTCTAATCGGCGATGGCGCTTCGATTCAGCGCCGTCATGCCGGTTCGTTCCCGTCGCGCGGCTTGCGGCGGGAACGGCGGAGTCTGAAAGGGGCGGCGTCCAGCCGTCCCTTTTTTGTTCCGGTGATTTTCCTTTTCTGGCCCGTAAAGGCGCGACAAGCACGCAGATGGTTCTGAAGAATCTGATCAAGGCGAAAACGGGGCAGCCCGAGCGACTGACGGACGACGAGCGGCTCTCGCGCTCGGGCCTGCTGGCGGGGCTGGAAGCGTTGCCGACGGTCGTGATCGTGCTCGACCGCAAGACGCTGCGGATCGCGTTCGCGAACCCGTCAGCCGAGGCGATGCTCGACATTTCGCGCCGGCAGCTCGCGCAGCGGCCGTGGGGCGAGATTTTTCCGAATGCGAACGAGCTGGCATCGACGATCACCGCGATCGGCGAAGAACGCTTTCATGCGACGCACCTCGATACCGTGCTCGACCGGCCCGGCCGCGAACCGCTGCATGTGCACGCGATCGTCGGCTTTCTCGAGACCTCGCCCGATTTCGTGCTCGTCGAGCTGTTCGAGAACGAGCGGCAGTCGCGCACCGATCGCGAGGAGCGCATCCACGACCTGACCGCGGTCAACAAGCAGTTGATCCGCAACCTCGCGCACGAGATCAAGAACCCGCTCGGCGGCATTCGCGGCGCAGCCCAGCTGCTCGAATTCGAGCTCGGCGAGCGCGAGCGCGGCGAGTTGCGCGAATACACGCAGGTGATCATCAAGGAGTCCGACCGCCTGCAGACGCTCGTCGACCGGTTGCTGGAGCCGCACCGGCATCCGCACATCGTCGGCGACGTGAACATTCATGAAGTATGCGAACGCGTGCGTGCGGTGATGCTCGCGGAATTCCCGCGCGGGCTCTCGATCGAGCGCGACTACGACGTGAGCGTGCCGGACCTGCGCGGCGACAAGGAGCAACTGATCCAGGCGCTGCTCAACATCGTGCGCAACGCCGCGCAGGCGCTGCGCGAACGGATCGCGCAGGGCGACGCGAAGATCGAGCTGCGCACGCGCATCGCGCGCAAGGTGACGATCGCGAAGCGCCTGTACCGGCTGGCACTGGACTTGCACGTGATCGACAACGGGCCCGGCATTCCGGAGGAAATCCGCGACCGGATCTTCTACCCGCTCGTGTCCGGGCGCGACGACGGCAGCGGCCTCGGCCTGACGCTCGCGCAGACGTTCGTGCAGCAGCACGACGGGATGATCGAGGTCGAAAGCCGGCCCGGACGTACCGAATTTCAGATCCTGCTGCCGCTCGACCATTGAGCGGCGGCATGGCGATTCACCAGATTCACCAATATCTGACCGACCTATGAAGCCGATCTGGATAGTAGACGACGACCAATCGATCCGCTGGGTGCTCGAAAAGGCGCTCGCCCGGGACAGCTTCGCGACGAAGAGTTTCGCGAACGTGCGGGACGCGCTGGCCGCGCTCGACCACGAGACCCCGCAGGTGCTGGTATCCGACATCCGGATGCCGGGCGGCTCGGGCCTCGAGTTGCTGCAGGCGATGCACGAGCGCCTGCCGGGCCTGCCCGTCATCATCATGACGGCGTTCTCCGATCTCGACAGCGCCGTTGCGGCGTTCCAGGGCGGCGCGTTCGAATATCTCGCGAAGCCGTTCGACGTCGACAAGGCGGTCGAGCTGATCCGCCGTGCGGTCGAGGAAAGCCTGCGCGGCGGCGCGCCGCAGGACGAGCGCGTGGCCGAGGCGCCCGAGATGCTCGGCCAGGCCCCCGCGATGCAGGACATGTTTCGCGCGATCGGTCGCCTGTCGCACTCGGCCGCGACCGTGCTGATCACCGGTGAATCGGGCACCGGCAAGGAACTCGTCGCGCGTGCGCTGCACCGTCACAGCCCGCGTGCAAACGGGCCGTTCATCGCGCTGAACACCGCGGCGATTCCGAAGGACCTGCTCGAATCCGAGCTGTTCGGCCATGAGCGCGGCGCGTTCACCGGCGCGCAGACGACGCGGCAGGGCCGCTTCGAGCAGGCCGAGAACGGCACGCTGTTCCTCGACGAAATCGGCGACATGCCGTTCGACCTGCAGACGCGCCTGTTGCGCGTGCTGTCGGACGGACAGTTCTATCGGGTCGGCGGCCACAACCCGTTGCGCGCGAACGTGCGCGTGATCGCCGCTACCCACCAGAATCTCGAATCGCGCGTGCGGCAGGGGCTGTTCCGCGAGGACCTTTACCACCGGCTCAACGTGATCCGGCTGCGCCTGCCGCCGCTGCGCGAGCGCAGCGAGGACATCGCGCTGCTCACGCGCCACTTCCTGCAGAAGAGCGCGCGCGATCTCGGCGTCGAGCCGAAGCGCGTGTCCGACGAAGCGCTGGTGTACCTCACGTCGCTGGCGTTTCCCGGCAACGTGCGCCAGCTCGAGAACCTCGCGAACTGGCTGACCGTGATGGCGCCCGCGCAGACGGTCGAGATCAAGGACCTGCCGCCCGACCTCGTGCCGGCCGGTGCGCCGGTGGTTGCGACGAGCGACGGTGTGGACGCGCACGGCGGCAGTGGCGAGGCGGCAACGCTCGCGCAACCGGCGATTGGCGGCGCTCCACTGGCGTCCGCACCGGTCGCGGCGGCGCCGAACGGCAGCGCGCCGGCCGGCTATCCGCTGTGGGAGCACGGCCTGCGCACCGAGGTTGCACGGCTGTTGCGCGAGAACTCGGCCGACGTGATGGACGAACTCGCACGCCGCTTCGAGGCGGCCGTGATCCGCGAGGCGCTCGACTTCACGCGCGGCCGCAAGGTCGAGGCCGCGGAGCGGCTCGGCATCGGTCGCAACACGATCACGCGCAAGATCCAGGAACTCCATCTGGAGCCCTGAGCACGATTTGCGGCATGCGCGGGCATCGCGCATGCCGCAATCGGACATAATCGCGGTTTGCACGCTGTTTGCCATTCCGCCTATCCGCAATGTCCGATTCCTTCCGCTGGCCCGCTGGGGCCGACCCGTTCCGTTTCCTCGAATCGCTCGACAGCAAGCGCGCCCGCACCTGGGTCGACGAGCAGAATGCGCGCACGCGCGCCGCGCTGCGTGACGACGACGCGTATCGCGCGCTGACCGCGCGCCTCGCCAAAGCGTATCTGCCGCGCGAACGCCCGGTGATTCCGACCCGCTGGCGCGACTGGGCCTACGACCTGTGGCAGGACGATCTCCATCCGAAAGGGCTGTGGCGCCGCACGCGCTGGGACGACTGGCGCGCGGGAAACCCGGCGTGGGAAACGCTGCTCGACGTCGACGCGCTTGGTGCGGAGGAGGGCGAGTCGTGGGTGTTCGAGCAGGACTCGATCCTGTATCCGGACGGTGATCGGGCGCTGCTGTCGCTGTCGCCGGGCGGCGCCGACGCGGTCGTCGTGCGTGAATTCGATCTCGTCGAACGGCGTTTCGTCGACGGCGGCTTCACGATCGACGAGCCGGGGCATCACACGGTCGGCTGGATCGATCGCGATACCGTCTACGTGAGCTGGGATCGCGGCGAAGCGCATGCGACCGCGGCCGGCTATCCGTATGAAGCGCGGCGCTGGGTGCGCGGCACGGCGCTCGCCGATGCGCCCGTCGTGTTCAGCGGCGAACCCGACGACATCAGTGCGGGTGCGGGGTTCGATCCGATCGACAACCGTCACGTCGCGTGGCGCAGCGTCGATTTCTTCGACGCACATGCGTACCGGCTGACCGACACGGGCGAGTGGGCGCGCTACGACGTGCCGACCCATGTCGAGGTCGGGTTCTGGGAGGGCTGGCTCATGCTGGAGCCGCGCCTCGACTGGGATTGTGACGGCGTGCGCCATGCGGGCGGTTCGCTGCTCGCGATCCGCGAGCAGGCGTTTCTCGCCGGGTCGCGCGCACTCACGACGCTGTTCGTGCCGCAACCGACGACATCCGCGTGCACGTGGACGCACACGCGCACGACGCTGATCGCGAGCTGGCTCGACGACGTGCACAACCGCACGATGCTGTGGCAGCCGAGCCAGGCCGACGACGGTACGTGGACGTGGGATGCCCGGCCGTTCGAGTGGCCGGGGCCGGGCGACGCGCAGATCGACGTCGAGCCGGTCGAAGCGACGCTGAACGACGAGATTTACGTGGACGTCGACACCTATCTCGATCCGCCCGAATGCTGGCTGGCCGATCTTGCCGATCGCGCGGACGACGCGCCGTCGCGTCGCGTGCTGCTCGACCGGCCGCCGGTGCAGTTCGATGCGGCCGGGCTGGTCGTGCGTCGTGCGAGCGCGCGCTCGCAAGACGGCACGATCGTGCCGTACACGCTGATCGGGCCACGCGATGCACTCGACGTGGCCGACGGCGCCGCGCGCGTTGCGCGGCCGTGCCTGCTATCGGGCTATGGCGGTTTTGCGATTCCGAACCTGCCGGGCTACAGCGATGCGTTCGGTATCGGGTGGCTCGAGCGCGGCGGCGTGATGGCGTTCGCGCACATCCGCGGCGGCGGCGAGTTCGGGCCGCGCTGGCACGTCGATGCGCAGCGCGAACACCGCCAGCGTTCCTTCGACGATTTCATCGCGGTGGCCGAGGATCTGGCCGCGACCGGCGTGACGACCGCCGCGCAGCTCGGCATCGAGGGGGGCAGCAACGGCGGGTTGCTGGTCGCCGCGTGCATGGTGCAGCGGCCGGAGCTGTTCGGCGCGGTGCTCTGCCGCGTGCCGCTGCTCGACATGCGGCGTTATCCGAAGCTGCACGCGGGCGCCGCATGGCTCGACGAATACGGCGATCCGGACGATCCGCATGAAGGCGCGGCGCTGGCCGCGTACTCGCCGTATCACCGCGTGCGCGAAGGTGTCGCGTATCCGCCGCTGCTGCTGACGACGTCGACGCGCGACGACCGTGTGCATCCCGCGCATGCGCGCAAGATGGCCGCGCGCATGCATGCGCTCGGTCACGAACGGGTGTGGTACTGGGAGAACACCGACGGTGGCCACGGCAGCGCCGACGATCTGGAACGCGCGGAAGCCGATGCGGCCGAATTCGGGTTCCTGTGGGCCCATCTCGGGCCGGCGCCCGCGCGGCGCTGAACGCGCGCGGGCGGATCGAGCGATCAGCCGACGACCGCGACGACGGGCGTGTGGTCGGACGGCTGTTCCCACGTGCGCGGCGTGCGATCGACTTCGCACGACGTGCACGTCTCGGCGAGCGCCGGCGACAGCAGCACGTGGTCGATGCGCAGCCCCGCGTTGCGGCGGAACGCCATCATCCGGTAGTCCCACCACGTGAAGGTCTTCTCCGGCTGTTCGAAGCGGCGGAACGCATCGACGAAGCCGAGCTCGATCAGCTGCGCGAAGTGGGCGCGCTCCTGCGGCGACACGAGGTTCTGGCCTTCCCATTTCGCCGGGTCGTGCACGTCGCGGTCTTCCGGTGCGATGTTGTAGTCGCCGAGCAGCGCGAGCTTCGGGTAGCGCTGCAGCTCGGTGCGCAGCCATGCCTGCAGCGCGTCGAGCCATTGCATCTTGTAGACGAACTTGTCGGAGTCGGGCGCCTGGCCGTTCGGGAAATACGCGGACACGATGCGCACGCCGTCGACCGTCGCGGCGACCACGCGCTGCTGCGGATCGTCGAAACCGGGGATGTTGCGCACGACATCCGATTCGTCGACGGACAGCGTGTCGCGCGCGAGGATCGCGACGCCGTTGTAGGTCTTCTGGCCCGTGAACCAGCTGCGGTAGCCGGCGGCTTCAAGCTCGGCGCGCGGAAATTTCTCGTCCGGCAGCTTCAGTTCCTGCAGGCACAGCACGTCGGTTCCGCTTTGCGCGAGCCAGTCGAGCACATGCTGCTTGCGGACGTTGAGCGAGTTGACGTTCCAGGTGGCGATTTTCATGAACGGGAGTGTGCGTGCGGGGTGAATGCGAAGGCCGCCATCTTACCGCGAGCACGCGGCGCGAACGCGCGCTTCGTGCGGGGCGGGGGAGGCGCCGCGCGCAGCGGTTTCGATGAACCGAGAAGAAATTGTGACAAAAGTATTGACGTGAGTACTCCCTCACCCTATAATTTATTTCTCTGACGCGGGGTGGAGCAGTCTGGCAGCTCGTCGGGCTCATAACCCGAAGGTCGTAGGTTCAAATCCTACCCCCGCAACCAAGCACACCAGACGATGTGCAGCGCAAGTGACCGATGCGCGCTTCGTCGACAGGAACCCGGCCCCGTGCCGGGTTTTTTGTTTTCCGGCCCCGGAAACGCGTCGCCGGCCGGATTCCCGCTTGCCAGTCCCGCCTCCTGTCTCATAAAATTAATGAGAATCATTATCATTAATGGGGCGCTGCGCGACCACGCGGCGTCGGGGAACATGGGCGTCATCGACAGTCATGCGCAGCGGGGTTTCCGTGCGCTCTACAACGATCATCACGGCTGGCTGCGCGGCTGGCTGCGCAAGAAGCTCGGCAATGCGTGCGACGCGGCCGATCTCGCCCACGACACCTATCTGCGCGTGCTCGCATCCGGCACGACGCCTCAACCCGACGATTCGCGCCGCTACCTGACCCAGATCGCGAACGGACTCGTGATCGATCTCTATCGGCGGCGGCATATCGAGTCGGCCTATCTCGACACGGTTCGATACCTGCCCGAGGCCGAAGCGCCTTCTCCCGAAACACGCGCGCTCGTGATCGAGGCGCTGTGCGAAATCGACGCGATGCTCGACCGCCTGCCCGCCAACGCACGCACGGCGCTGCTGCTGTGCAAGCTAGACGGCCTGACCTATCGCGAGATCGCCGCGCAGCTCGGCGTGTCGGTGTCGTCGGTCGAGAAGTACGTCGCGTCCGCGCTGCGCGCGTGCTATGCGGCGCTCTACGGGAGCGCATCGTGAGCGGGCGGCAGGGCGATGCATTGCCCGAGGCCGTCGTCGAGCAGGCGATCGGCTGGCTTGCCCGTCTGTGGTCGGGCGACGCGACCGACGACAATCGGCGCCGCTGCGCGGCCTGGCGTGCCGAGCATCCCGAACATGAGCGCGCATGGCAGCGGCTTGCCGGCATCGACGCGAAACTCGGCAGCGTGCCGGCCGATACGGCGCGCGGTGTCCTGCTTGCCCAGCCGGCCCGGCCCGCACGCCGGCGCGCGATGCGCGCGCTCGGCTGGGCGATCACGCTCGGCGGCGCGAGCTACGGCGTGCGCAGTACGCGTCTGTGGCAATCGGCGACATCCGACTATGCGAGCGGGGTGGGCGAAGTGCGCGATGTCACGCTCGCGGACGGCACGCGCGTATGGCTCGACACGGAGAGTGCGATCGACGTGCGTTTCGACGCGCGCGAGCGACGCATCGTGCTCGTGCGTGGCGCGGTTCATGTCGAGACCGCGCACGACACGGCGGGGCGGCCGCTGCGCGTCGAGATGCGGCAGGGGATGGCGCGTGCGCTCGGCACGCGCTTCACGGCCTCGGACGAGGGGATGCGCGCACGCGTCGACGTGTTCGACGGCGCGGTCGAGATCCGGCCGGCCCGCGCAGCCGATCGCTTGCTGCGGCTCGAGGCCGGCGAAGCCGTGCGGTTCGATGCGGACGGCTTCGCGCCGCGTGAGCCGGCAGATGTCCGTGCGAGCGCATGGACGCAGGGCCGGCTGATCGCCGAACGCATGCGCGTCGATGCATGGTGCGCCGAGCTCGCACGCTACCGGCCGGGCGTCCTGCGCTGCGATCCGGCGCTTGCGCGGCTGTCGGTGTCGGGCGTGTTCTCGCTGACCGACACCGATCGCGCACTCGCCAGCCTGCGTACCGCGTTGCCGGTCGACGTCGTCTACCGCACGCGCTACTGGGTCACGGTCGTCCCGCGCTGAACGTCGGCGCAGGGTCATCAGTAAAAAAATTCACGGGACGATTGAGGGTTTCGGCGGTTCGTTCGGAATACACGATGCACCTTCGCAATATTCCGAACCCAAAGGATTCTTCATCATGGCGTTCCGCCGGTTTTCCCCGTCTGCAGCCTCCCGTCCCGCCAACCGGCCCGTACGCCGCCGCGCCGCGTCGCGCGCGTTCGAACCGGCGCTTGCCGCCGCGTTGGCGCTTGCGATGCCGATCGGCGCGCAAGCGCAGCCCGACGATCCGCCGTCGCGCGTCGACACCGACGAGCGGCGCGCGTATGCGATTCCGGCCGGCGCGCTCGACGTCGTGCTGAATCGCTACGCGGTGGCGGCAGGCGTCGAACTGGCGAGCGACGCAGCACTCACGCAGCATCTCGCGAGCGACGGGTTGAACGCTCGCGTGGGCGTCGCGGAAGGTTTCGCACGCCTGCTCGCGCCGCACGGGCTCGAGGCTGTGCGCACCGGCGGCGGTTACCTCGTGCGGCGCCGCGCGTCGGCCGTGCCGGCCGCGGCGGGCGCCGGCGCGACGTTGCCGACGATCGTCGTGAATGCGCGTGCGGGGGCGTTGCCCGAGGCGTACACTGGCGGTCAGGTCGCGCGCGGGGGCCGGCTCGGCATGCTCGGCAACGCCGACTTCATGGATGCGCCGTTCAACATCACGAGCTATACCTCGGCGCTGATCGAGAACCAGCAGGCCGGTACCGTCGCCGACGTGCTGGAGAACGATCCGTCGGTGCGTTTCACGACGTCGACCGGCCACATCGTCGAGAACTACACGATCCGC
The DNA here is from genome assembly GCF_000012945.1 of Burkholderia lata. Classification (NCBI taxonomy): domain Bacteria; kingdom Pseudomonadati; phylum Pseudomonadota; class Betaproteobacteria; order Burkholderiales; family Burkholderiaceae; genus Burkholderia; species Burkholderia lata. The sequence goes on along the minus strand of NC_007510.1, from coordinate 2,528,635 downwards.
GGCTTCAACGTGATCGCCGACGATCTCGCGTTCAACGGGATGTACGGGCTCGCGCCATACGGTCACTCGCCCACCGAATTCATCGAGCGCATCGAAGTGCTGAAAGGGCCGAACGCGTTGCTGAACGGCATCTCGCCGAGCGGCGGCGTCGGCGGTGCGATCAACCTCGTCCCGAAGCGGGCGGGCGATACGCCGCTCGCGCGGCTCACCACCGACTACATCTCGGACGGCCAGTTCGGCGTGCACGCCGATCTCGGCCGGCGCTTCGGCGACAGAAACCAGGTCGGCATCCGCGTGAACGGCGCGTATCGCGACGGCCGCACGACGATGGACGGGCAGAACAAGAAGCGCGAGTTCGCGTCGCTCGCGTTCGACGTGAAAGGCGAGCGTGCGCGTTTTTCGCTCGATGCCTATACGGACACCGAACGTTTCGACAACGGCAGCCCGTGGATGGCATCGTTCGCGAGCCAGGTCGTGAGCCCGCCGTCGCCCGGCACGAACCTGCTGCGCGGCGCATGGGGCAAGCTCGACAACCAGGCCGTCGTCGCGCGCGGCGAACTCGACCTGACCGACCGGATTACCGCGTACGCGGGGATCGGCGGCCTCAGCTATCGCTACGCGGGTTTCATCAACGGGACGCGGGCCGGCGCGATCCAGCCGAACGGCAACTATCGCGCGGTGACGTACAACCAGAACGGCTATACCGACACGACGTCGATCGAGGCCGGCGCCCGCGCCCGGTTTCGTACGGGGCCCGTCAGCCATCAGGTGTCGCTCGGCGTGACGTCGCTGCAGATCGAGGCCGGCACGATCAACCGGACGAGCGCGACGTTCGCGTCGAACATCTACGCGCCGATCGATCCGCCGCTCGCGCCGTCGCCGGGCCCGGCGCCGAAGACGTCGGAGTCCGCGCTGACGAGCGTCGCGCTGGCCGATACGCTGTCGCTCGCACGCGATCGCGTGCAGCTCACGGTCGGGTTGCGCAGCCAGCGCGTCCATGCGAAGACCTATGCGGCCGCGACGGGACTGAAGACCGCGGACTACAACGAAACCGCGCTGACGCCGGCGTTCGCGCTCGTCGTCAGACCGTTCGGGCCGGACGTGTCGCTGTATGCGAACTATGTCGAAGGGCTGACCCAGGGCGACACCGTGTCTGATGTCACGGCGAAGAACTATGGCCAGATGTTTGCGCCGTACAAGAGCAAGCAGGTCGAGGTCGGCGCGAAATGGGAGACCGACACCTTCGCGAACACGCTGTCGCTGTTCCAGATCACGAAGCCGAGCATGCTGAAGGACCCCGCGACCAACCTGTACAGCGCCGATGGCGAGCAGCGCAACCGCGGCGTCGAATGGAACGTGTTCGGCCAGGTGGTGCCGCGGCTGCGCGTGCTGGGCGGCGTCGCGTACACGCAGGCGCTGCTGACGCACACGGCCGGCGGTGCCTATGACGGCAACACGGCGTACGGCGTGCCGAAATGGACGGCGAACCTCGGCCTCGAATGGGATGCGCCGTGGGTGCGCGGGCTGACGCTGTCCGGCCGCGCGGTGGCGACGAGCGCGCAGTTCGTCAACTCGACGAACACACAGCGCATTCCCGGCTGGACCCGCTTCGATCTCGGCGCGCGCTACGCAACGCAGGTCGCCGGCAAGGCGGTCGTGCTGCGCGGCGCCGTCGAGAACGTCGCGAACCGCACGTTCTGGGCCGGCACCTTCAACGACGGCTACGTCACGCAGAATGCGCCGCGCACCTTCAAGGTGTCGGCCACCATCGACTTCTGAGGCGCACGATGATGACTCTCCGGAACTGGGCGATGCGCATGGCGTGTACGTGGCGTGTCGGTGTGGCGCTGGCGGCGATCGGCATGTCGACCGCGCACGCGGAAGGCACGTTCGCGACGGGCGAGGTGGTGACGGGCAATGTCGCGCGCGAGCAGACGGCGCACGCGCTGGCGCTCGATGCCGGTACGTTCGTCCAGGGGCGCCTCGACGGCGCGGCGGCGAATGTCGATCTCGTGACGAGCGACGGGCACCCCCTGCGGCGACTCGTGACGGCCGATGGCCAGTCGCGCGATTTCATGTTCGTCGCGCCGGCGGACGGTGGCTATGTGTTGCAGGTGTCGGCGCCCGAGGCCGGCGCACTGTCGGCTGACGGACGGCGAGCGTACCGGCTCGCGATCGTAAGTCGCGTACCGCGCGCGCAGCAGCACGCACCGGTGCCCGGCATCGCGAGCCCGCGCATCGCGACGCTCGCTGTCGAACTTGCGGCGGGCGGGTCGACCGACGCGTTCTGGCGCGAGGTGGCGGCAAGCGGCACGCCGCTCGTCGAACCGGTGCCCGCGCAGCCGGCGCGCAGCGACGCAACGATCGCGCGCGGCCTGAACCCGCCCGACGAAGCGATGCGGCTCGTCACGTTCCTGTGGCGCGGTGCGCGCGACAACGTGCGGCTGCTCGGCAGCCCGTCGGGCGAGCACGACACGCTGCGGCACCTGCCGGGCAGCGACGTCTGGTACCGCAGCTACGTGGTGCCGGCCACGACGCGCATCAGCTACCTGCTCGCGCCCGACGTACCCGAACTGGATCTCGACGACGGTGCGCGGCGCCGCGCGATTCTCGCGACCGCGCAGCGTGATCCGCTCAATCCGCACGCGTTCATGAATCCGGCGCCCGATCCGTTCCAGGGCAAGTCGGTGCTCGAGTTGCGCGACGCGCCGCCGCAGCCGTGGATCGCCCCGCGCGCGAACGTGCCGGCCGGCTCGCTGGCCGCATACCGGTTCGCCAGCACCGTGCTCGGCAATACCCGCGACGTGTACCTGTATCGACCGGCCGGCTACCGTGCGGACGATCCGGCGCGCGCGCTCGTCGTGGTGTTCGACGCACACGCGTACGTCGACACGGTGCCGACGCCGACGATCCTCGACAACCTGATCGCGGAAGGGCGCGTGCCGCGCACCGCTGCACTCATCGTCGGCAATCCGGACGGCGCGACGCGCGGCCGGGAACTGCCGCCGAATCCCGCGTTCGCGCGCTTTCTCGCGGAAGAACTGATGCCGTGGGCGCGTCGCGAGGGCGTGAGCGCGCCGGCGGCGCGCACCGTGATCGCGGGGTCGAGCTACGGCGGGCTCGCGTCGGCCTACGCGGCGCTGCGTCACCCGGAGCTGTTCGGCAACGTGCTGAGCCAGTCGGGTTCGTTCTGGTGGGCACCCGCGCAGGGCGATGCACGCACGCGTGCCGCCGGATGGCTGACGCGCGAATATGCGTCGCGCGAGCGGTTGCCCGTGCGCTTCTATCTGGAGAGCGGCCGTTTCGAGGACGGCAAGGGGCCGGGCGGCATCGGCACGACGAGCCGCCACATGCGCGACGTGCTGCAGGCGAAAGGCTATGCGGTGCGCTATGCGTCGACGGCGAGCGGCCACGACTACCTGCATTGGCGCGGGTCGCTCGCGTGCGGGCTGGTCGCGTTGATCGGCACGCCGGGACAGGGGGAGCGAGCGCCATTCGCTGCCGCGTGCCCGTTCGAGCGGCCAGTCGAACCGAGCGACGGGTCAGGCGCGACGGCCGAAGCATCCTGACTGGCCGGCGAATGCGAGGCGAACCGATTCAGCGGTGTCGTTGTACATCCATGCTGGCGCCTGCCTCGCTACTTCCCGCTCCTGAGGCCGTTCGGTCGAGGCGAGCGGCCCATTGTGCCGGGACGCGTTCGCGTCATCGGCCGCATCGCAGCGGCGGGCCCGGTCAGCGTGCCGCCCACTCGACCGCCGCCTTCGCGTGCAACGCGGTCGTGTCGAACACCGGCAGCGGCGAGTCGTCCGCGCCGATCAGCAGCGTGATTTCCGTACAGCCGAGGATCACGGCCTGCGCGCCGCGCCGGGCCAGTTCCTCGATGATCGTCACGTACGTCGCGCGCGATTCCGGCGAGATGATGCCGTGGCACAGCTCGTCGTAGATGATCCGGTGCACGTCGTCGCGCCCGCGTTCGTCCGGCACGAGCACCTCCATCCCGAACTTGCCGCGCAGCCGCTCCGCGTAGAACGGCAACTCCATCGTGTAGCGCGTGCCGAGCAGCGCGACGCGCTCGACGCCCGCATCGCGCAGCGCACTGCCTGTCGGATCGGCGATGTGCAGGAACGGCAGCGTCACCGCGGCTTCGATCGCATCGCACACGCGATGCATCGTATTGGTGGTCAGCACGACGAGATCGGCACCGGCCGCTTCGAGCTGTCGCGCGGCGCCGGCCATCCGTTCGCCGAGCGCGGCCCAGTCGTGCGTGCGCTGCAGCGCCTCGATCTCGGCGAAATCGACCGTCACCAGCACGCTCTTCGCGTTGTGGTGCCCGCCGTGCAACGCCTTCGAATGGCGATTGATCATCCGGTAGTACTCGGCGGACGATTCCCAGCTCATCCCGCCGATCAATCCGATCGTCTTCATCCGTCACCTGTGCGTTTCGTGTATTGCGGCAGACGAGTATAGGCGCCGCTCTCCGCGCCCGGCCGGTACGATCCGCGCAAAGCGGGCCAGTACGGCGCCGCCGGGCCCGGCCGCACGCGACAGTTGAAACCGGCACTGTGTTTTTGTACAGTATCGGCACCGTGAACCCGACCATCATTCCGCCTGCCGATCCGCACGTGCCGCTGCCGGGCGACGCGCTGCCGCGCATGCGCAAGATCATTCACTGCGACTGCGACTGCTTCTACGCGTCGGTCGAGATGCGCGACGACCCGTCGCTGCGCAACCGGCCGCTCGCGGTCGGCGGCCGGCCCGACCAGCGTGGCGTGATCGCGACCTGTAATTACGAGGCGCGGCGCTACGGCGTGCATTCGGCGATGTCGTCGGCGCTGGCGATGCGCAAGTGCCCGGATCTGCTGATCCTGCCGACCGCAATGGACAAATACCGCGCGGCGTCGCGGCAGATCATGGCGATCTATCGCGACTACACGCCCGACGTCGAGCCGTTGTCGCTCGACGAGGCGTACCTCGACGTCAGCGGGTCGGAGCGGTGCCAGGGCAGTGCGACGCTGATTGCGCGCGAGATCCGTCAGCGCGTGTTCGACACGGTCGGCGTGACCGTGTCGGCCGGTGTCGCGCCGAACAAGTTCATCGCGAAGATCGCGTCCGACTGGAACAAGCCCGACGGGCTGTTCGTCGTGCGGCCGCACGAGATCGACGCGTTCGTCGCGGCGCTGCCGGTGCGCAAGCTGCACGGCGTCGGCAAGGTAACGGCCACGCGGCTCGACCGGCTCGGCATCCAGACCTGCGCGCAGTTGCGCGACTGGCCGCTGATCGACCTGCACCGCGAATTCGGCGCGTTCGGGAAGCGGCTGTACGAACTGTCGCGCGGGATCGACGAGCGGCGCGTGCAGGCCGACCAGGGGCGCAAGTCGGTCAGCGTCGAGACGACCTACGTGACCGACCTGACGACGCTCGAGCAGTGCGCGGAGGAAATCCGCCGCCTCGTCGTGCAACTCGACGCGCGGATCGAACGGGCGGGCGCCGCGCGCTCGATCCGCAAGCTGTACGTGAAGATCCGCTTCGCCGATTTCCAGCGCACGACGGTCGAGTGCGTGGCCGATGCGACGAATGCGGACACGGCCGTCACGCTGCTCGCGAAGGGGCTGCAACGGCGTGCGCAGGCGGTGCGGCTGCTCGGCGTCGGCGTGCGCATCGACGAGGATACGGCCGAGCGCCACGGGCAGTTCTCGCTATTCGACGACGCATCGCCCGCGCCATGAAAAAAGGCACCGCCGAAGCGGTGCCTTTGCTTGCATGCAGCCGGAAGGGCCGGGCGGCACTCAGTGCGCGGGCGTGGCCATCCCGTTGTGGCGCAGCAGCGCATCGATCTGCGGCTCGCGGCCGCGGAACGCCTTGAACGAATCCATCGCCGGGCGGCTGCCGCCGACCTCGAGGATTTCACGGCGATAGCGCGTGCCGGTCGCCGCATCGAGCACGCTGCCGCTCGCGGCAGCCGCTTCCTCGAACGCCGCGTACGCGTCGGCCGACAGCACTTCGGCCCACTTGTAGCTGTAGTAGCCGGCCGCGTAGCCTCCCGCGAAGATGTGGCTGAACGTGTTCGGCCAGCGCGAGAACGCGGCTTGCGGGATCACGTGATAGCGTTCGTTGATCTCGCGCGCGAACGCGGTCACGCCGGTGGCGCCCGCCGGGTCGAAGTCGACGTGCAGCAGCATGTCGAACATCGAGAACACGATCTGGCGCAGCGTGCCGAGCCCGCTCTGGAAGTTCTTCGCCGCGATCATCTTGTCGAACAGCTCGCGCGGCAGCGTGGCGCCCGTGTCGACGTGCGACGACATCGACGACAGCACGTCCCATTCCCAGCAGAAGTTTTCCATGAACTGCGACGGCAGTTCGACGGCATCCCATTCGACGCCGTTGATGCCCGACACGCCGAGCTCGTCGACACGCGTGAGCATGTGGTGCAGCCCGTGGCCGAACTCATGGAACAGCGTGATGACTTCGTCGTGCGTGAAGCACGCGGGCTTGCCGCCGACCGGTGCCGAGAAATTGCAGGTGAGATAGGCGACCGGCGTCTGCACGCTGCTGCCGCGCTTCGCGCGCGAACGCGCGTCGTCCATCCATGCGCCGCCGCGCTTGCCTTCGCGCGCGTACAGGTCGAGATAGAACTGCGCGACGAGCGAGCCGTCGCGGTTCTCGACGCGGAAGAAACGCACGTCCTTGTGCCACACCGGCGCGTCGTCCGGCTTGATCTGCACGCCGAACAGCGTCTCGGTGACGGTGAACAGGCCCTTCAGCGCGGCCGGCTCCGGGAAGTACTGCTTGACCTCGTTTTCCGAGAACGCATAGCGCTGCTGGCGCAGCTTTTCGGCTGCGAATGCGACGTCCCACGGCGCGAGTTCGGCGAGGCCGAGTTCCTTCGCGGCGAACGTGCGCAGCTCGTCCCAGTCCTTGTCCGCGTGCGGGCGCGCACGCGTTGCGAGATCCTCGAGGAACGCGATGACCTGCTGCGGCGATTCGGCCATCTTCGGCGCGAGCGATACTTCGGCGAAGTTGCGGAAGCCGAGCATCAGCGCTTCTTCGCGGCGCAGCTTCAGTGCATCGGCGACGATCGCCGTGTTGTCCCATTCGGCCTTGCCGTCGCCGTACTGCGGCCCGAGTTCCGACGCGCGCGTCGCATAGGCGCGGTAGAGCGTCTCGCGCAGTGCGCGGTTGTCCGCGTATTGCAGCACCGGGAAGTACGACGGGAAGTGCAGCGTGAATTTCCAGCCTTCCTTGGCATCCTTTTGCGCGGCTTCGCGCGCGGCCTCGATCGCGTCGCCGGGTAGGCCGGCCAGGTCGGCTTCGTCCTGAACGAAATACGCGTACGCGTTGGTCGCGTCGAGCACGTGGTCGGAAAAGGCCTTCGACAGTGCGGCCTGCTGTTCCTGCAGTTCGGCGAAGCGCGGCTTCTGGTCCTCGGGCAACTCGGCGCCCGACAGGCGGAAATCGCGCAGCGCGTTGTCGAGGATCTTCTTGCGTTCGGTGGACAGCGTCGCGTATTCGGCGCTTGCGGCGATCGCCTTGTACTTCTCGTACAGCGCGAGGTTCTGGCCGACGCTCGACCAGAATTCGGTTACGCGCGGCAGGTTCTCGCCATAGGCGGCCCGCAGCTCGGGCGTATCGGCGACCGCGTTCAGGTGGCCGACGATGCCCCAGGCGCGACCGAGCGGCTCCGTTGCGTGCTCGACCGTCTCGACGACTTCTGCCCAGGTTGCCGGCGTCGCGGCCGCGCTTGCCGTGTCGACCGCATGGTTGGCGGCTTCGAGCAGCGTGTCGAGCGCGGGCGTCACGTGTTCCGGACGGATCTCGCCGAAGCGGGGCAGGCCCGAGAAATCGAGAAGCGGGTTGGTGTTGGCGCTGGCGGACATAAGACTCCCTGTCTGTTGCCGGATGAACCGGAGTGAAAAGGGTAAGGCGCGCAAGGCAACGCGGCGCCCGATATCGACATTATTGGGGCGCATCGCGCGCTTTCCAATCGTTAGTTTCTAACGATGCGATTGACGCGGGGTCGAATGCGGGGGGAAGGCGTTTGACGGCGCGGCCGACGCGGTGCGGTGTGGCCGGCGAGGCGCCGGCGCGCGGAATCGCACGCCGGCTGAATGGGCTGGCGCTCAGGCGGCCGCGTCGGCGGCGCGCTCGGCGGCTTCGATCGTGTTGATCAGCAGCATCGTGATGGTCATCGGGCCGACACCGCCCGGCACCGGCGTGATGTGGCTGGCGACTTCCTTCACACCCGCGAAGTCGACGTCGCCGCACAGCTTGCCGGCGTCGTCGCGGTTCATGCCGACGTCGATCACCGTCGCGCCGGGCTTCACCATGTCGGCGGTCAGGATGTTGCGCTTGCCGACCGCGGCGACCACGATGTCGGCCTGCCGCGTGTGCGCGGCGAGGTCACGCGTCTTGCTGTGGCAGATCGTCACGGTCGCGCCGGCGTCGAGCAGCATCATCGCCATCGGCTTGCCGACGATGTTCGAGCGACCGATCACGACCGCGTTCGCACCCTGCAGCGGAATGTCATGTGCCTCGAACATCTTCATCACGCCATACGGCGTGCACGGGCGGAACAGCGGCTTGCCGGTCATCAGCGCGCCGGCGTTCGCGATGTGGAAGCCGTCGACGTCCTTCTCCGGCGCGATCGCCTCGATCACCTTGTGGCTGTCGATATGCTTGGGCAGCGGGAGCTGGACGAGGATGCCGTGGATCTTCGGATCGCGGTTCAGCTCGTCGATGCGCGCGAGCAGGTCGGCCTCCGACAGCGTGTCCGGGTACGCGTCCTTCAGCGAGAAGAAGCCGTTGTCCTCGCACGCCTTGATCTTGTTGCGCACGTAGACTTCGCTCGCCGGGTTGGCGCCGACGAGGATCACCGCGAGACCGGGCTGGTGGCCGCGTGCGGTCAGGGCGGCGGCGCGTTCGGCGGCCTGTGCGCGCAGGGTCTTCGAAAGGGCGTTGCCGTCGATGAGGAGGGCTGTCATGGTGGTGGTCCTGCCGGGAAGTTGGAATGCGGTCGTGCGGCGCCCGAAGCGTCGCAGCAAAGCACGCGATTATACCGTTCGCCTGCTGCCGCCCGACAGCGAATAAGCAGGAAGCGTCATGGCCGCGGCGCTTGCGCGCCGGGAGAAAGGCCGCCGCCGCGCGAGTGGGCCGCATCGCGCGGGGCGGCCAGGGCGGGCCGCGGGCCGGGCGGGCAGTGCCGCCGCGGCCGGCGCTCGCTCAGGCCTGCTTCTTCGACAGCGCGAGGCGCAGCAGGTCAGCCACCGTGTTGACGTTGAGCTTTTCCATGATGTTCGCGCGGTGCGCTTCGACCGTCTTGATGCTGATGCCGAGATCGTCGGCGATCTGCTTGTTCAGGCGGCCCGCGATGATCCGTTCGAGCACCTGCTGCTCGCGCGCGGTCAGCTTCGACAGGCGTTCGCTCGCGGCACGCTGCTCCTGGACGCTCTTGCTTTCGCTTCGGGCCTTGTCGAGCATCCGCTCGACGAGCTTGCGCAGCTCGGCTTCGTCGAACGGTTTCTCGATAAAGTCCATCGCACCCTTTTTCATCGTCGAGACGGCCATCGGCACGTCGCCGTGACCCGTGACGAAGATGATCGGCAGCGCGGCATTGTCGGCAATCAGGCGCTCCTGCAGTTCGAGGCCGCTCATGCCCGACATCCGGACGTCGAGGATCAGGCACGCGATCTGGCCGGCCTGCTGTGCAGGCTGGTAGGCATCGAGGAACTGCTCGGCGCTCGAGAAGCATTGCACGCGATAGCCGTTCGCCTCCAGCAGCCAGCGCAGCGAGTCCCGTACGGCCTCGTCGTCGTCAACGACAAAGACGGTTTCCTGAGTGGTGGTGACAGGGCTATTCATAGTTCTCCCGTAACGGTATGTGATGCCGATGCCTCGCGCCCCCCTTGGCCGAGATCAGCGGGTTCCCCAATGGGCAAGCTGCAGTGGAACGTTGCGCCGGATATGCGGCCATCCGGCTCGACGTTGTTGACCACCCACAGACGCCCCCGATGCGATTCGATAATCGAACGACAGATATTCAGCCCCATGCCCATGCCATCGGACTTGGTGCTGTAAAACGGTTCAAACAGGCGCTCGGCGGTCGCTTCGTCGACGCCCGGGCCCTGGTCGATCACGCGGATGTCGACGAAGCCCGCCTCGATGTCGGCGACGACGCGGATCACGCCGTCCACCGACGCCGGCTTCACGTCGGCCATCGCTTCGGCCGCGTTCTTCATCAGGTTCACGAGCACCTGCTCGATCAGCACGGGGTCGACATAAATAATAGGCATTCTTGCGAGGATTTCCGTGACGATCCGGATCCTGCGCTTCCTGGCCTCGATTTCGGCGAGCCCGACCGCGTCGGCGACGATGTCCGCGACCCGCGCCGGCTGGCGCTTCGGCTCGCTGCGCTTCACGAATTCGCGGATCCGCTTGACGATCATCCCCGCGCGCAGCGCCTGTTGCGCGGTCTTTTCCAGCGCGGGCTGCAGCGTCTCCGGCGTGCCGCGGCCGCTCTTCACGAGTGCGAGCGTGCCCGAGCAGTAGTTGTTGATCGCGGCGAGCGGCTGATTCAATTCGTGAGCAATCGACGACGCCATTTCACCCATCGTCATCAATCGGCTCGTGAACTGCAGCTTCTCTTCCTGCTGGTGCGCGAGTTCCTGTGCCTTCTTGCGGGTCGTGATGTCGGTCGCGATCTGCATTTGCGCGAGGTGGCCGTCCACCCACTGGATGTACTGGCGGCGCACCTCGAACCACTTCTGGATGCTCTCGACGTACACCTCTTGCGCATCGGCGGTGCTGCTCGTCAGCGCGGCGGCCGGCAGGCCTGCGAACGCGTCGACCATGTCGATCGAGTCTGACGAGGCCTGCGCGCGGTCGAAGCCGCCGCCCGACAGTTCGAGATGGCCGTCCGGGCGAATGCCGAACAGGTGGCGGTAGTAGCGGTTCGCGAACAGCAGCTCGGCTTCGTCGGCGGCCAGCACCGACACCGCGGCGTCGAGGCTTTCGAGCACCGTCGTGAAGCGCTCGTGCGCGGCCGCGAGTTCCTCGCGCGCACGCTTCGGCTCGGTGATGTCGGTCATCGACGACATCCAGCCGGTCTGGCGGCCCGAGCTGTCGATCAGCGGCGACACGTACAGGCGCGCATGGAACAGCGTGCCGTTCTTGCGCCGCACGCGCAGCTCGAAGCCCGAGCTCGGCGCCTTGCCGCGCAGCGTCATGTCGAGCTGGCGCTGCATTTCCGGGTACGCGTCACGCGGCCAGTACGGGAACGGCGCGACCTTGCCGACGAGGTCGGTTTCGTCCCAGCCCGTCATCCGGCAGAAGGCGGGGTTCACGTGCGTGATGCGGCCGTGCATGTCGAGCACGCGCATGCCGATCAGCACGGAATTTTCCATCGCACGGCGGAAGAACGCTTCCGCGTACAGCGCCTGCTGCGCCTCGAAGCGCTGACGCGTGTGCTTCCACAGGCTCCAGAGGCTCCACAGCACGAAGCACGACAGGCCCGCGACGAGCCACACGAGCGTGTTGTTGGTCAGGTTCGTGAGCTGCGGGAACGCGTACACGCGCACGGTCAGCCCCTGGCCGGGCGGATCGAGCGGCAGGTCGTAGTGCGAGTCGCGCGGCAGGCGCGGGCGCGTCGACGTGGACGACAGCTCGCGGTTGTTCGCGTCGGTGATCGAAATCTTGTACTTCGACGACAGTTCCTGCGGGATGTCGTGCTTCAGGATGCCTTCGACCGAGAACACCGCCGCGATCGAGCCGAGGTACTCGCGGTCGCCGCGCATCACCGGTGTCTGCAGCGTGATGAAGCCGTTGCCGAAGTCGTCGTAGATCAGCGGCGAATAGGCCTGGCGGCGCGTGCTGCGCGCCTCGTCGTACGCGCCGCGCACGGCATCCTGCATCTGCGCTTCGCCGGGCTTCGCGAGCCGCTGGCCGAGCAGCGGCGGATGCACGGTCGGCCAGCGCTGCACGCCGGGCGACGTGTACCAGTTCAGGTAGAGGATTTCCGGATGCGTTTGCATCACGTCCGCGACGGCCATCTGGAACGCGTTCTGGTCGAGGCGGCCGGACGCGAGATCGCGGGAGAGGGCCTGGAGCTGTTCCTGCGCCCCCGTCATCGACAGGCGGATCTGTTGCTGCGCCCACGCAACGTTACGGAAGAGGGTGTCTTCCTGCTGCTGCTGTTCGCGGCGATTGAGGCTCCACAGGATGAGACTCATCACCACCAGGAACACCAGGATCGACAGCAGGGGCGTCAGCAAATAGGAATTGGACCACCACGGTCCGTGGTGCCAACGGGACGGCTGCGACTCCGCCGGCGGGCCCGACGGTCGCGCCGAGCGTGCGAAAAGCCGATCGGTCAACATTCGACGATTGTAGCGCAGCGCAATACATGGAAAACCTATACCGGATATGTTGAACGGAAACGGATTTGTTCAGCCGAGACGCGCCGGAGAGCCCCGAAATATGGGTGCAGCGCAGCAATATTCCGCATTGCGAGAAAAGATCTCACAATTCGAAAATTTTGTTGCGCAGGCCCGTGCACGCTCATTACAATCCGTCGGAGCTTGCCCGCAGCCGGTCGCGTCGCGTCGTCTGCACGAGAGCGATCCTCACATTCCAGGACCCAGGAGACGAGAATGTCCGCTGTACCGAACGAAGTGATGAAATATGTCGCCGCCGAACGTGACGACGACCCGCAAGAAACCGTCGAGTGGCTGGAGTCGCTCGATGGCGTGATCTCCTCCGTGGGCACCGGCCGTGCGCATTACCTGATCGAAAAGCAGATCGAGTTCGCCCGCATGCACGGCGAACACCTGCCGTTCTCCGCCAACACCCCGTACATCAACACGATCCCGGTCGCCGCGCAGGCGAAGATCCCGGGCGACCAGGACCTCGAGCACCGCATCCGTTCGTACACGCGCTGGAACGCGCTGGCGATGGTGCTGCGCGCAGGCAAGGACACGAACGTCGGCGGCCACATCGCCTCGTTCGCATCGGCCGCGACGCTCTATGACGTCGGCTACAACCACTTCTGGCACGCAGCGTCCGAGCAGCACGGCGGCGATCTCGTGTTCGTGCAGGGCCACTCGTCGCCGGGCGTGTACTCGCGCGCGTTCCTGCTCGGCCGCCTGAAGGAAGAGCAGCTCGACAACTTCCGCCAGGAAGTCGACGGCCAGGGCATTTCGTCGTACCCGCACCCGTGGCTGATGCCGGACTTCTGGCAGTTCCCGACCGTGTCGATGGGTCTCGGCCCGATCATGGCGATCTACCAGGCGCGCTTCATGAAGTACCTGCAGGCGCGCGGCATCACGAAGACCGAAGGCCGCAAGGTGTGGGCATTCCTCGGCGACGGCGAGACGGACGAGCCGGAATCGCTCGGCGCGATCGGGATGGCGAGCCGCGAGAAGCTCGACAACCTCGTGTTCGTGATCAACTGCAACCTGCAGCGTCTCGACGGCCCGGTGCGCGGCAACGGCAAGATCATCCAGGAACTCGAATCGGAGTTCCGCGGCGCCGGCTGGAACGTGATCAAGGTCATCTGGGGCAGCCGCTGGGATGCGCTGTTCGCACGCGACAAGTCGGGCGCGCTGATGCGCCGCATGATGGAAGCCGTCGACGGCGAATACCAGACGTACAAGTCGGAGTCGGGCGCATTCGTGCGCGAGCACTTCTTCAACACGCCTGAGCTGAAGGCACTCGTCGCCGACTGGTCGGACGACGACATCTGGGCGCTGAACCGCGGCGGCCACGATCCGCACAAGATCTACGCGGCGTTCCACGAAGCCACGAACACGAAGGGCGCGCCGACCGTCATCCTCGCGAAGACCATCAAGGGCTACGGGATGGGCGAGTCGGGCCAGGCGATGAACATCACGCACCAGCAGAAGAAGCTGCCGGTCGAGCAACTGAAGAAGTTCCGTGACCAGTTCCGCCTGCCGATCACCGACGAGCAGATCGCCGACGTGCCGTACCTGAAGTTCGAGGAAGGCTCGAAGGAACTCGAATACATGCGCCAGAAGCGCATGGACCTCGGCGGCTACCTGCCGCATCGCCGCGAGAAGGCGACGTCGCTGCCGGTGCCGGCGCTCGACGTGTTCGAGCCGCTGCTGAAGGGCACGGGCGAAGGCCGTGAGATCTCGACGACGATGTCGTTCGTGCGGATCCTGAACATCCTGCTGAAGGACAAGGCGCTGGGCAAGCGCATCGTGCCGATCGTCCCGGACGAATCGCGTACGTTCGGCATGGAAGGCCTGTTCCGCCAGATCGGTATCTGGAACCAGGAAGGCCAGAAGTACGTGCCGGAAGATTCCGACCAGCTGATGTTCTACAAGGAATCGGAAACCGGCCAGATCCTGCAGGAAGGCATCAACGAAGCGGGCGGCATGTGCGACTGGATCGCTGCGGCGACGTCGTACTCGACGCACGGCGAGATCATGGTGCCGTTCTACATCTTCTATTCGATGTTCGGCTTCCAGCGGATCGGCGACCTGGCATGGGCCGCGGGCGACATGCGTTCGCGCGGCTTCCTGCTCGGCGGTACCGCGGGCCGCACGACGCTGAACGGCGAAGGCCTGCAGCACGAAGACGGCCACTCGCTCCTGTGGGCGGCATCGGTGCCGAACTGCGTGAGCTACGACCCGACCTTCGGCTACGAACTCGCCGTGATCGTCCAGGACGGCCTGCGCCGCATGGTGGCGGACCAGGAAGACGTGTACTACTACATCACGGTGATGAACGAGAACTACGAGCACCCGGCGATTCCGCAGGGCGAGCACGTGGCGGCCGACATCATCAAGGGCATGTACGCGTTCAAGAAGGCCGACGCCGACAAGAAGGCGCCGCGCGTCCAGCTGCTCGGCGCGGGCACGATCTTCAACGAAGTGATCGCTGCCGCCGACCTGCTGAAGAACGACTGGGGCGTCGCTGCCGACCTGTGGAGCGTGCCGAGCTTCACCGAGCTCGCGCGTGAAGGCCACCAGGTCGAACGCTGGAACCTGCTCCATCCGACCGAAGAGCGTCGTCTGTCGCACGTGCAGAAGTGCCTGAAGGACACGCAGGGCCCGGTCATCGCATCGACCGACTACGTCCGCGCGCTGGTCGACCAGATCCGCGGCCAGATCGATCGCCGCTTCGTCGTGCTGGGCACGGACGGCTTCGGCCGCTCGGATACCCGCGAGAAGCTGCGTCACTTCTTCGAAGTCGACCGTCACTGGGTCACCGTCGCCGCGCTCAATGCGCTGGCCGACGAGGGCACGATCGAGCGCAAGGTGGTCGCGGAAGCGATCGCCAAGTACAACCTCGATCCGTCGAAGCCCAACCCGATGACCGTTTAACGCACACGCCGTGTGATGCCGCGCGCCGCTCCCGCGAGGGGCGCGCGCGGTCATGGAGACAGAAACAGATGAGTCAAGCGATCGAAGTGAAGGTGCCGGATATCGGCGATTACAAGGACGTCCCGGTGATCGAGATCGGCGTGAAGGTCGGCGATACCGTCGAGCCGGAGCAGTCGCTCGTCACGCTCGAGTCGGACAAGGCGACGATGGACGTGCCGAGCCCGGTCGGCGGCGTCGTGAAGGAAATCAAGGTCAAGGTGGGCGATTCCGTGTCGGAAGGCTCGCTGATCATCCTGCTCGAAGGCGGCGCCGCGGCGCAGGCGAACGGCGCGGCAGCGCCCGCAGCTGCTCCGGCTCCGGCGGCAGCGCCGGCACCGGCTGCAGCAACCCCGGCGGCTGCCCCGGCAGCGACCGGTGGCACGCTCGAAGTGAAGGTCCCCGACATCGGCGATTACAAGGATGTGCCGGTGATCGAGATCGGCGTGAAGGTTGGCGACACGGTCGAGAAGGAGCAGTCGCTCGTCACGCTCGAGTCCGACAAGGCGACGATGGACGTGCCGAGCCCGGCCGCCGGCGTCGTGAAAGAGATCAAGGTCAAGGTGGGCGATTCGGTGTCGGAAGGCACGCTGATCGTGCTGCTCGACGCGGCAGGCGCAGCGCCGGCAGCAGCCGCACCGCAGGCGAGCGCACCGGCTCCGGCCGCTGCCGCACCGGCACCTGCCGCCGCGCCCGCGAAGGCCGCAGCACCGGCTGCTGCTGCGCCGGCTCCGGCCGCTGCGCCGTCGGGTGAATACCGCGCCAGCCACGCATCGCCGTCGGTGCGCAAGTTCGCGCGCGAACTCGGCGTCGAAGTCGCACGCGTGCAGGGTTCGGGTCCGAAGGGCCGCATTACGAAGGAAGACGTCACGGGCTTCGTGAAGGGCGTGATGACCGGCCAGCGCACAGCACCGGGCGCGGCAGCCGCGCCGGCAGGCGGCGGTGAGCTGAACCTGCTGCCGTGGCCGAAGGTCGACTTCTCGAAGTTCGGCCCGTTCGAGGCGAAGCCGCTGTCGCGCATCAAGAAGATCTCGGGCGCGAACCTGCATCGCAACTGGGTGATGATCCCGCACGTCACGAACAACGACGAAGCGGACATCACCGAGCTCGAAGCACTGCGCGTGCAGTTGAACAAGGAACACGAAAAGGCGGGCGTGAAGTTCACGATGCTCGCGTTCGTGATCAAGGCGGTCGTCGCTGCGCTGAAGAAGTTCCCGACCTTCAACGCGAGCCTCGACGGCGACAACCTGGTGTTCAAGCAGTACTACCACGTCGGTTTTGCTGCGGACACGCCGAACGGTCTCGTCGTGCCGGTGATCCGCGATGCGGACAAGAAGGGGCTCGTCGATATCGCGAAGGAAATGGCCGAGCTGTCGAAGGCCGCACGCGACGGCAAGCTGAAGCCGGACCAGATGCAAGGCGGCTGCTTCTCGATCTCGTCGCTCGGCGGGATCGGCGGCACGAACTTCACGCCGATCATCAACGCGCCGGAAGTGGCGATCCTCGGGTTGTCGCGCGGCCAGATGAAGCCGGTGTGGGACGGCAAGCAGTTCGTGCCGCGTCTGACGCTGCCGCTGTCGCTGTCGTATGACCATCGCGTGATCGATGGCGCGGAAGCCGCGCGGTTCAATGCGTATCTCGGCGCGTTGCTCGCGGATTTCCGTCGCATCATTCTTTGATGAGCGGGGAGAGTGCTCGCGGGGGCGTGGGTTTTTTGTTTGTCATCCGCGCCCGGTCGTTGAACCTGTTTCGCTAACGGTCTATTAGCGTCGCCCCTGCGCGGGGCGGCGGTCACTTTTCTTTGTCTTCCAAAGAAAAGTAACCAAAAGAAAGGCGCGTCCTTGGGCGGACAGCAAAGGTGGTTCTGCCCAGGTTCGCGCTCTTTGATCAGGCCGTAGTCGCGGGTTTTCTCTGCGGGTTTCTCCCTCTCTGTCTGCAGCTAATCAAGAAGGGGACAGTAATGAGTCTCATCGAAGTCAAGGTTCCGGATATCGGCGATTTCAGCGGCGTCGATGTCATCGAAGTCAACGTCAAACCCGGCGACGTGATCGAAAAAGAGCAAACGCTCATCACGCTCGAATCCGATAAAGCCTCCATGGAAGTGCCCAGCGACGTCGCCGGCACCGTCAAGGAAATCAAGGTCAAAGCCGGCGAGAAAGTCTCGCAAGGCACCGTCATCGCCATCGTCGAAGCAGCAGCAGGCGCCGCCGCACCCGCGAAAGCACCCGAAGCGGCCAAGCCCGCCGCAGCTGCACCCGCACCGGCCGCAGCCGCTCCGGCTCCCGCACCGCAAGCCGGCAGCTACGCTGGCGCCGTCGACGTCGAATGCGACATGCTCGTGCTCGGCGCCGGCCCCGGTGGCTACTCGGCCGCGTTCCGCGCTGCCGACCTCGGCATGAAGACCGTGCTCGTCGAACGCTATTCGACGCTCGGCGGCGTGTGCCTGAACGTCGGCTGCATCCCGTCGAAAGCACTGCTGCATACGTCGCTCGTCGTCGAAGAAGCCGCGGCGCTCGCGTCGCACGGCATCACGTTCGGCAAGCCGGAAGTCGATCTCGACAAGCTGCGCGACTTCAAGGGCGGCGTCGTCAAGAAGCTGACGACCGGCCTTGCCGGCATGGCGAAGGCACGCAAGGTCGAAGTGGTCACGGGCGTCGGCGCATTCGTCGATCCGTTCCACATGGAAGTGCAGGGCGAAAACGGCAAGAAGGTCGTGAAGTTCAAGCAGGCGATCATCGCTGCGGGCTCGCAGGCCGTGAAGCTGCCGTTCATGCCGGAAGACCCGCGCGTCGTCGATTCGACCGGCGCACTCGAACTGCGTCAACTGCCGAAACGCATGCTCGTGATCGGCGGCGGCATCATCGGCCTCGAAATGGCCACGGTGTACTCGACGCTCGGCGCCGAGATCGACGTCGTCGAAATGATGGACGGCCTGATGATGGGCGCGGACCGCGATCTCGTGAAGGTCTGGGAAAAGTACAACGCGAAGCGCTTCGGCAACGTGATGCTGAAGACCAAGACGGTCGGCGCGGAAGCGAAGGAAGACGGCATCTACGTGAAGTTCGAGGGCGAGAAGGCGCCGGCGGAAGCGCAGCGCTACGACCTCGTGCTCGTCGCGGTGGGCCGCAGCCCGAACGGCAAGAAGATCGGCGCCGACAAGGCTGGCGTTGCGGTCACGGATCGCGGCTTCATCGACGTCGACAAGCAGATGCGCACGAACGTCCCGCACATCTTCGCGATCGGCGACGTCGTCGGCCAGCCGATGCTCGCGCACAAGGCCGTGCATGAAGGCCACGTCGCAGCGGAAGCCGCGCACGGCGAGAAGGCGTACTTCGACGCCTTGCAGATCCCGTCGGTGGCGTACACCGATCCGGAAGTGGCCTGGGCCGGCAAGACGGAAGACCAGTGCAAGGCCGAAGGCATCAAGTACGGCAAGGCCGTGTTCCCGTGGGCCGCATCGGGCCGCGCGATCGCGAACGGTCGCGATGAAGGCTTCACGAAGCTGATCTTCGACGAGGAAACCCATCGCGTGATCGGTGGCGCAATCGTCGGCCTGAACGCAGGCGACCTGATCAGCGAAGTGTGCCTCGCCGTCGAGATGGGCGCGGACGCGGAAGACATCGGCAAGACGATCCATCCGCACCCGACGCTCGGCGAATCGGTCGGCATGGCCGCCGAGCTGTATGAAGGCGTCTGTACGGACCTGCCGCCGCAACGCAAGAAGTAACTCAGCGGGCTCGACCGGCAATCTGCCGGCCACGAAAAAACGCCGCCTCCCGGGCCATCCGGGCGGCGGCGTTTTCTTTTATTTGCGGCCGATGCTCAAACGACCGTTCGAGAACGGCCGGCAATGCGCCGGTTCCAGCGTATTCCGGCACCACAAACGAAAAAGCCGCGCTGGGCGCGGCTCTTTCAGGAGCAGGGGACGCTTACGCGGTCGGCTTGCTCGTACGACGTGCAGCAGCGGCGGTAGCAGCCTTCGTTGCGACGGCAGCAGCAGCGTTGAAGTTCGTTTCAGCGATTTCGACGGCTTGCTTCGTTGCCTTCTGAACCGTTTCGTACGTGGTGTTCGCAGCGTTCAGTGCCGACTTCAGTGCAGCGACAGCCGTTTCCGAACCAGCCGGGGCGTTCTTCGCGACGTTGTCGACGAGTGCCTGGACCTTCTTGTTCTGCTCTTCGAATTGCGCTTCAGCAACCTTCGCGAACTCGGCTTGCGTCGACGATGCGATTTCATACAGGTGACGGCCGTACGACAGCACCTTTTCCGCGACCGGCTGCGACAGGCTCGCTTGCAGCGCGATCAGTTCCTGTGCGTCCTTCACCGACAGCAGGCGCTGTGCGTTTTCCTGGCCTTCGGCCAGCGTCGACTTCACGACCTGCAGGTTGAGTTCGATCAGCTTTTCGACGCCTTCGAACGCCTTGGTCGTCAGACCGAACAGGCTTTCGAGGTTGGCTTTCTGGGCGGCGGCGATTTGCTCGGGGGTCAGCAAGGACATGTCAAGCTCCTGAAAAGCGATCGCGTCGATCGCAGGGTAAAGGGCACTACGCTGGGGAACCTCGGATGTGCGTGCTTTGTGCAACGCAACAATGAGGCTTATTTTAGGGCAGAGAAAACCAATGTCAAGTATTTTTTGTGCGTTGCACAATCGTGACAAATTATCGATAAAACAACGAGTTATCGTGGTCGTTCGGAATCGGTTTCATGCCGCGATCCCAGATGGTGCGCACGGTTGAGGGGCAGGCGCGGCGCACCATGATCATGCACAGGTAAACCTGACAGGCCCGTGGAACGTTATCCTTCTGTTCCTGTCGAAAAACGCGCCGTTTCGATGCGCGTACCGTGGCGACGTGCCGCTGCCACGGCCGAGACCGGCGCCCCTGGCACCCCGAGCGCCGGATACGTAGTTTCCCCGCTTTAAATCGCCTCCGAAGTGACGTTATCTCAATTAACCGTGTGTAATCGGGAGACGGGTACTGTCGGGCAGCGCATCCCATCAATTTTTTCGATGGGAGCGGGAGGGTTCATTGGCCAGAGGTTGGCCAACCCTTACATTCCGGTTTAACGACGATCGGTAAGTGCCTAATATTGCTCTTTTTTTCAGCTTTAACTACACTTGCGGAAACCTCCCGCCCGCTTTGTCCAGACCCCAATGAAAGCCGAATCGTTTTCACCGCGCAGATTGTTGCAGAGCATGACGCTCGGCACGGCTGTGTCGATCGCAGTCGCCTTGCTGGCGACCACCGCGACCGTCGCGCCCGCTGACGCCTTTGCCGCCACTGCGAAGACCCAACAAGCCGCCAAGAAAAAGGCTGTCGCTCCTGCTTCGTCCGCGAAGAAGAAGTCGGCCAAGGCCAGCTCCGACAAATCCGCGAAAGTCGCGGCCGCCGACGCGCCGCGCGCGAAGGCATCGCGCAAGCGCGTGACGCTCGCGTCGAACGTGCATGGCGGCCATCACGGCGCAGTGCGCAAGGTCGCGTTCCAGCCGCGCCGGCCGACCGTCGGCCAGGCGTTCGGCCTGCACGACACGCCCGACGCGCTCGCGCTGCGTTCGAGCGTCGCGTATGTCGTCGACCAGAATTCGGGCGAGCCGCTGTTCGACAAGAATTCGCACGCCGTCGTGCCGATCGCGTCGATCTCGAAGCTGATGACGGCGATGGTCGTGCTCGACTCGAAGACGCCGATGACCGACCAGATCGAAGTCACCGACGAAGACCGCGACTACGAGAAGGGCACGGGCTCGCGCCTGTCGGTCGGCTCGGTGCTGTCGCGTGAAGACATGCTGCACATCGCGCTGATGGCGTCGGAAAACCGCGCGGCCGCTGCGCTGTCGCGTTACTACGCGGGTGGTCGTCCGGCGTTCATCGCCGCGATGAACGCGAAGGCGAAGTCGCTCGGCATGACCGATACGCACTTCGAGAATTCGACGGGTCTGTCGAGCTCGAACGTGTCGAGCGCGCGCGACCTCGTGAAGATGGTCAATGCGGCGTACCAGTACCCGATGATTCGTCAGTTCTCGACCGATCGCACCTACGAGGTGTACACGGGCAAGCGCAACCTGGTCTACAACAGCACGAACGCGCTGATCCGCGGCAATGGCTCGTGGGACATCGGTCTGCAGAAGACGGGCTTCATCAACGAAGCCGGCGAATGTCTCGTGATGCAGGCGACGATCCACGGCAAGCCGATGGTGATGGTGCTGCTGGATTCGTTCGGCAAGTATTCGCGCTTCGCCGATGCGGCGCGCCTGCGCAACTGGCTCGATGCCGGCGGCGGCGAGCGCCTGACGGCGGCCAACACGCCGGCCGGCGGGACCTGATCGCACGAAGGCGTGGCGGTTCGCCGCCGCGCCGACGGCTAAAAAAAAGCCCCGCAATCGCGGGGCTTTTTCATTGGGTGCGCGGGAGCGGCTTACGCCTGCCGCTGCAGCCCGTCCGTATCCTTCGTGGGCGCCGGCCGGTAGCCGAGCGATTCCGAAATGGTGAGGGCCGTGCGGCTCAACTGGCCGAGCCACGCATCCTGGAGGCGATCGGCCGGCGCCGACAGCGACAGGCCCGCGACGAGCTTGCCCGAATCGTCGTAGATGCCGGCCGCGATACAGCGCACGCCGAGCTCCAGCTCCTCGTTGTCGCGTGCGCACGATTGCTGGCGCACGATCGTCAGCTCGCGTTCGAGCTTCGCGATGTCGGTGATGCTGTTCTGCGTATGGCCGGACAGCCCCGTGCGCGTCGCATAGGCGCGCACGCGCGACGTCTCGTCGGCCGCGAGGAACAGCTTGCCGACCGACGTGAGGTGCAGCGGCGCGCGGCCACCGATCGCACGGACGACCTGCATCCCGGAGCGCTCCGAATACGCGCGCTCGATGTAGACGATCTCGTCGCCCTGGCGCACCGACAGGTTCACGGTCTGCCCGGTGAGGCGGTGCAGCTCGCGCATCGGCATCAGCGCCGCGTCGCGTACCGACAGGCGCGCCTTCACGAGGTTGCCGAGCTCCAGCAACCGCATGCCGAGGCGGTACGTGCCGGGATCGGAGCGGTCGACGAGACGGCAGGTCACCATGTCGTTGAGGATGCGGTGCGCGGTCGACGGGTGCAGCTCCGTCCGCTGCGCAAGCTCCTTCAGGCTGACAGGGTCACTGTGCGCGGCGAGCGCGTCCAGCAACCGCATCATGCGTTCGATCACCTGGATCGACGTTTTTGAATCCGGGGTGGGTTGGCTCATGTCGGGGGAGAAATCGGTTGACGCGTCAAGCGGTGTTGGAACGATTGTATCTCGTATCGTGAAAAAAGCGAACGCCGTTCGAGGAAATCCTCGTTTCGCGCCGTGCGGGCTTGCGTGAGCGCCGGCGTTGGTCTTGCCGGCCAAACGGCGGATAATGAGAGCCGTTTTCTCGAAGGAGCACGTATGCGAGTCGGTTTGTTCGTGACCTGCCTGGTCGATCTGATGCGCCCCGAAATCGGTTTTTCGGCGCTCAAGCTGATTCGCGACGCCGGCTACGAGGTGATCGTGCCGCCCGCGCAGACTTGCTGCGGCCAGCCGGCCTACAACTCGGGCGAGCGCGCGCTCGCACGCGATCTCGCGGAAAAGACGCTGCGCGAGTTCGAGCAGTTCGATTACGTCGTCGCGCCGTCGGGTTCGTGCGGCGGGATGATCCGTGCGCACTACGGCGACCTGTTCCGCGACGACCCCGAGCTGATGGGGCGCTACACGCGGTTCCAGCAGAAGGTCTACGAACTGACCGATTTCCTGGCGAACGTCGCGAAGGTGTCGCTCGCGCCGGGTGAATTCACCGGGCCGGTCACCTATCACGATTCGTGCTCGGGCCTGCGCGAGCTCGGCGTGAAGGCGCAGCCGCGCGCGCTGCTCGCGCAGCGCGGCATCGCGGTTACCGAGATGAAGGACTGCGAGCACTGCTGCGGCTTCGGCGGCACGTTTGCGGTCAAGTACGGCGACATTTCGGCGGCCATCGCTGACGAGAAATGTGCGAACGTGCGCGCGGCCGGTACCGGCGCCGTCGTGCTTGGCGATCTCGGCTGCATGCTGAACATCGAAGGGCGGTTGCGCCGCACCGGCGACCGCGACACGCGCGTGCTGCACGTCGCGCAGGTGCTGGCGGGCGACGTCTGACGCCCGGTTCCGCTCACTTTTCCCCGATACCGCGATGCAAGTCCAATCGATGCATTTCAAAGCGCGCGCCGGCCAGAAGCTGGCCGACCAGCGCCTGCAGCAGAACCTGAAGAAGCTGTCGACGAAATTCGTGTCCGCGCGCGCCGACGCGATGACCGCGATCGACTTCCCGGCCACGCGCGCCGCACTGAAGGCCCGCCGCAACCGCGCGCTGGAGAACCTTGACGTGTGGCTCGAGGCGTTCGAGCGCGAGGCGACGCGGCGCGGCACGACGGTGCTGTTCGCCGAAACGACCGCGGATGCCGCACGGCTCGTGGCCGACATCGCGCGCCGTCACGACGTGAAGAAGGTCATCAAGACCAAGTCGATGGTGTCGGAGGAAATGCGCCTGAACGCGGTGCTCGCGGAGATGGGCGTGCAGTCGATCGAGACGGATCTCGGCGAATACATCCTGCAGATCAACGACAACGAGCCGCCGAGCCACATCATTGCGCCCGTCGTGCACAAGGACAAGGACGAGATCGCCGACCTGTTCGCGCGCACGCACCATCGCGAGCGGCTCACCGAGATTCCGGACATGACGCGCGAGGCGCGCGAGGTGCTGCGCCCGCATTTCATGTCGGCCGACATGGGCGTGACGGGCGGCAACTTCGTGATTGCCGAGACCGGTTCGGTCGCGATCGTGACGAATGAAGGGAACGAGGGGATGTGCACCGTGATGCCGCGCGTGCATGTGGCGGTGACGGGCATCGAGAAGGTGCTGCCGACGCTCGAGGATCTCGCGACCGCGATGCGCCTGCTGCCGCGCTCCGCGACGGGGCAGAAGACGTCGAACTACTTCTCGCTGCTGACCGGGCCGCGGGGCCCGGGCGACGAGGATGGCCCCGAACACAACTATGTCGTGCTCGTCGACGGCGGCCGCACCGGGCTGATCGGCGGCGAATTCCAGGAGATGCTGCGCTGCATCCGCTGCGGCGCATGCATGAACCATTGTCCGGTGTACCAGAAGGTCGGCGGCCACGCGTACGGCTGGGTCTATCCGGGGCCGATGGGGTCCGTGCTGACGCCGAGCTACGTCGGGCTCGACCGCTCTCTCGACCTGCCGCAGGCCGCAACCCTATGCGGAGAATGCGACAGCGTGTGCCCGGCCGGGATTCCGCTGTCGCACCTGTTGCGCACGCTGCGCGAGAAGCAGGTCGAGCGGCACCTGCGGCCGTGGCGCGAGCGGGCGGCACTCGCCGCCTGGGGCTTCTTCGCACGCCGGCCGATGCTGTACGCGCTGACGACCAAGCTCGCGGTGCGCATCCTCGAGCGGCTGGGCGGCAACGGCGGCACGCTGCGGCGCCTGCCGATGATGGGCGGCTGGATGGATACGCGCGACATGCCGACGCCGACCGGGCGCACGTTCCGCGAGCTGTACGCGGCCTCGCAAAGTCACCTCGGCTGACGACTGTTCATCCGGTGACAACAGTGCGTTCGCTATTTGTATATTTATCTCGATAGGTGCGGTCTATAGAATCCTGTCTGTAGTCCCCGGAATTGGGTTTCGGGGTACGAGGTCAAGGAGGTCCGCATCATGAAAAAGACAATATCGATGTACTGGCCGCTGGCAATCGTCGTTCCGCTGGCCGCGGCTGCCTATCTGCATGCGATGGCCGAGGCGCCGTCGCGTGGTCCGCTCGCGGTTCATCAGGCTTCGGCCGAGCTGGCGCGCGCGGTGTCGTTCGGGCTGGTCGGCGACGCGGCGAAGCCGCTGCCGGCGGCATCCGGCGACGTCGTGCTCGCCGCGCCGAAGGCGCTGTAGGGCATGGCGCCGTCGCTTTGCGCGGCGGCGCGATTTCGGCCGCCTTTGTATAATGGCGTGTTCTTCTCCCACGCGGCTCGCCGCGGCTTTCCGATAGTGCGATGACCCGCGTTTCGATCTGTTTCGTCTGTCTCGGCAACATCTGCCGTTCGCCCACCGCGGAAGGCGTGATGCGTCACCAGGTCGACGCGGCCGCGCTGGCGGACCGGATCGCGATCGATTCGGCCGGTACCGGCGACTGGCATGTCGGCGAGCCGCCCGATACGCGGGCGCAGGCTGCCGCGCGTGGCCGCGGCTACGACCTGTCGGCGCTGCGCGCACGACAGGTGAGCGCGGCGGATTTCGAGCGCTTCGACCTGCTGCTCGCGATGGACGACGCGAATCTCGCGGAGTTGCGCCGCCGCTGTCCGCCGCAGCATCACGACAAGGTGCGCCTGCTGATGGAATTCGCGCCGGATTCGACCGAAACCGAAGTGGCCGATCCCTATTTCGGCGGTGCGCAGGGCTTCGAGCAGGTGCTCGATCAGGTCGAGCGCGCGTGCGCAGGCCTGCTGGAGACGCTCCGGGCCCGCACCGAGCGCTGATCGCGCGGTATTCAGCGGTCTGCGAATACCCTTTCAAAGACATGGATACTTGACTAAAATCGTCAAATATTTATACTTGACCAAAATCGTCAAGATTGCAGTCCCCTAGACACCATGAGACTCACCACCAAAGGCCGTTTCGCCGTCACGGCGATGATTGACTTGGCACTGCGCCAGGAGCAGGGCCCGGTGACGCTTGCAGGCATCAGCCAGCGCCAGCGGATTTCGCTCTCGTATCTCGAACAGCTGTTCGGCAAGCTGCGCAGGCATGAAATCGTCGAATCCGTGCGCGGCCCGGGCGGCGGCTACAACCTCGCGCGTCGCGCGCAGGACGTCACCGTCGCCGACATCATCATCGCGGTCGATGAACCGCTCGACGCCACGCAGTGCGGCGGCAAAGGCACGTGCGACGGCTCGAAGCAGCCCGACGGCCATTGCATGACGCACGAGCTGTGGTCGACGCTGAACCAGAAGATGGTCGAGTACCTCGATTCGGTGTCGCTGCAGGATCTCGTCGATCAGCAGCGCGCTCGCGAGGGCGCACCTGCGGTGCTGCGCGACCGGCGCACGCCGGAGCCCGTTGCGGCACCGGCCGAGCCGGTTCGCACGATGCCGCTCGGCCCCAATTCGGTGTTCAACATCGCGAGTTCGTGAGCGCGAAAGCGCCGCCATACCCCACAACGTACATAGTCCCTGCACAGAATTCCCGGAGCGACAGATGACCCAAGACACTCTCCACCTGCCCATCTATATGGATTACAGCGCGACGACGCCGGTCGACCCGCGCGTGGTCGACAAGATGGTGCCGTACCTGCGCGAGCAGTTCGGCAACCCGGCGTCGCGCAGCCACGCGTATGGCTGGGACGCGGAGCGTGCGGTCGAGGAAGCGCGCGAGAACGTGGCCGCGCTCGTGAACGCGGATCCGCGCGAGATCATCTGGACGTCCGGCGCCACGGAATCGGACAACCTCGCGATCAAGGGTGCCGCGAACTTCTACAAGGGCAAGGGCAAGCACATCATCACGGTGAAGACCGAGCACAAGGCCGTGCTCGATACGTGCCGCGAGCTCGAGCGTGACGGTTTCGAAGTCACCTACCTCGACGTGAAGGATGACGGCCTGATCGACCTCGACGTGTTCAAGGCCGCGCTGCGCCCGGACACGATCCTCGTGTCGGTGATGCACGTGAACAACGAGATCGGCGTGATCCAGGACATCGAGACGATCGGTGAAATCTGCCGCGAGAAGGGCATCGTGTTCCACGTCGACGCCGCCCAGTCGACCGGCAAGGTCGAGATCGACCTCGCGAAGCTGAAGGTCGACCTGATGTCGTTCTCGGCGCACAAGACCTACGGCCCGAAGGGTATCGGCGCGCTGTACGTGCGTCGCAAGCCGCGCGTGCGCATCGAAGCGCAGATGCACGGCGGCGGCCACGAGCGCGGCATGCGTTCGGGCACGCTGGCGACGCACCAGATCGTCGGCATGGGCGAAGCGTTCCGTATCGCACGTGAAGAAATGGCGACGGAAAACGAGCGCGTCCGCATGCTGCGCGACAAGCTGCTGCGCGGCCTGTCGCAAATCGAGGAAACGTACGTGAACGGCGACATGGAACGCCGTGTCCCGCACAACCTCAACATCAGTTTCAACTTCGTCGAAGGCGAGTCGCTGATCATGGCGATCAAGGACGTCGCGGTGTCGTCGGGCTCCGCATGCACGTCGGCGTCGCTGGAGCCGTCGTACGTGCTGCGTGCGCTCGGCCGCAACGACGAGCTGGCACACAGCTCGATCCGCTTCACGGTCGGCCGCTTCACGACGGAGCAGGAAGTCGACTTCGTGATCAACCTGCTGAACAGCAAGATCGCGAAGCTGCGCGAACTCTCGCCGCTCTGGGAAATGCACCAGGAAGGCATCGATCTGTCGACGATCGAATGGGCCGCACACTGAGCGCCGGATTGAAGAACATACCCGCGGGCGGATTCGCGCACGCAGACGTTACGAGTCAAGGAGTCTGAGTCATGTCTTACAGCAACAAGGTTCTGGATCACTACGAAAACCCGCGCAACGTCGGTTCGTTCGCGAAGGACGACGACACGGTCGGCACGGGCATGGTCGGCGCGCCGGCCTGCGGCGACGTGATGAAGCTGCAGATCCGCGTCGGCGCGGACGGCGTGATCGAAGACGCGAAGTTCAAGACCTACGGTTGCGGTTCGGCGATCGCGTCGAGCTCGCTCGTCACCGAATGGGTGAAGGGCAAGACGCTCGATGAAGCCCTGTCGATCAAGAACACGCAGATCGCGGAAGAACTCGCGCTGCCGCCGGTGAAGATTCACTGCTCGATCCTCGCGGAAGACGCGATCAAGGCAGCCGTGGCCGACTACAAGAAGCGTCACGACACCACGGAAGGCGATCAGGCAGCAGCCTGAGCGGCATCGAGCGGCTTTCAGAAGGAACGCGGCGGGCCCCGGTGGCGCGCCGCGGCAAGGACATCATGGCAATTTCACTGACCGAAAAAGCAGCACAGCACGTCCAGAAATACCTCGTCCGTCGCGGCAAGGGTGTGGGCCTGCGGCTTGGCGTTCGCACGACCGGGTGCTCGGGGCTCGCGTACAAGCTCGAGTATGTCGACGAGCTGGCTCCCGAGGATCAGGTGTTCGAGAGCCATGGCGTGAAGGTCATCGTCGATCCGAAGAGCCTGGCCTACATCGACGGCACCGAACTCGACTTCGCACGCGAAGGCCTGAACGAAGGGTTCAAGTTCAACAACCCGAACGTGAAGGACGAGTGCGGCTGCGGCGAATCGTTCCGCGTGTGACCACGCGGATCTCCGCGCGATGCGGGCAAGAGGCGGCACGGGCCGCCTTTTTAATGTGCGGCGTTTGCCGCGCGACGAACCGGAATTGAACGCGACGATGGTCTCGCTGAAAGACAGCCACTTCGACCTGTTTCACCTGCCGGCGCAATTCGCGCTCGACGAGACGGTGCTCGACGCCGCTTACCGAACGGTGCAGACGCAGGTGCACCCGGACCGCTTCGCGGCGGCCGGCGACGCGCAGAAGCGCATCGCGATGCAATGGGCCACCCGCGCGAACGAGGCGTATCGCACGCTGCGGGATCCTCTGAAGCGCGCGTCGTATCTGCTGTCGCTGCGCGGCGTCGATATCGGCGCGGAAAACAACACCGCGATGGAGCCTGCGTTCCTGATGCAGCAGATGGAGTGGCGCGAGGGCATCGAGGATGCCGCGGCCGCCCGCAACGTCGACGCGCTCGACGCGCTGCTCGCCGAGTTGCGCGAAGAGCGGCGCGTGCGGGTGGAGCGCCTCGGCACGCTGCTTGACAGCGGCGCCGATCAGGCGGCCGCCGAGGCCGTGCGCCAGCTGATGTTCATCGAACGGGTCGCGTCGGAAGTGGGCGCGCAGATCGAGCGCCTCGAAACTTAACCGCGTGCCTTGCGGCACGCGCAGCAAACGGGCCGAGCGCCCGAACGAACCAAGATGGCTTTACTGCAAATTTCCGAACCGGGCATGGCGCCGGCGCCGCATCAGCGGCGACTCGCCGTCGGGATCGATCTCGGCACGACGAACTCGCTCGTCGCGGCGGTGCGCAACAGCGTGCCCGAAGTCCTGCCGGACGAAGCAGGCCGCGTGCTGCTGCCGTCGGTGGTCCGCTATCTCGAGAAGGGCGGCCGACGCATTGGCCACGAGGCGAAAGAGCAGGCCGCGACCGATCCGCGCAACACGATCGTGTCGGTCAAGCGCTTCATGGGCCGCGGCAAGGCCGAGGTCGAAGGCGCGGCGAACGCGCCGTACGAATTCGTCGATGCGCCGGGCATGGTGCAGATCCGCACCATCGACGGCGTGAAGAGCCCGGTCGAAGTGTCGGCCGAGATTCTCGCGACGCTGCGCTATCGCGCGGAAGATTCGCTGGGCGACGATCTGGTCGGCGCGGTGATCACGGTGCCCGCGTATTTCGATGAAGCACAACGCCAGGCGACCAAGGATGCCGCACGCCTCGCGGGCCTCAACGTGCTGCGCCTGCTGAACGAACCGACCGCCGCGGCGATCGCCTACGGTCTCGACAACGGGTCCGAAGGCCTCTACGCAGTGTACGACCTCGGCGGCGGCACGTTCGACCTGTCGATCCTGAAGCTGACCAAGGGCGTGTTCGAAGTGCTGGCCGCGGGCGGTGATTCCGCGCTCGGCGGCGACGATTTCGACCACGCGCTGTTCGGTCACGTGCTCGCGCAAGCCGGCATCGATGTGAAGACGCTCGCGCCCGAGGATGTGCGCCTGCTGCTCGATCGTGTGCGCGTGCTGAAGGAAGCGCTGTCGTCCGCGCCGCAGGCGTCGCTCGACGTCACGCTGTCGGGTGGCGCGCACCTCGTGCAGACCATCTCGCACGACACGTTCGCGTCGCTCGTCGAGCCGCTCGTGCAACGCACGCTCACGCCGACCCGCAAGGCGCTGCGCGACGCGCAGGTCACGTCGGCCGACATCAAGGGTGTCGTGCTCGTCGGCGGCGCGACGCGCATGCCGGTGATCCGCGACGCGGTCGCGAAATATTTCGGCCAGCCGCCGCTCGTCAACCTCGATCCGGACCAGGTCGTCGCGCTCGGCGCGGCGATCCAGGCCGACCTGCTCGCAGGCAATCGCGGCACCGGCGACGACTGGCTGCTGCTCGACGTGATTCCGCTGTCGCTCGGTGTCGAGACGATGGGCGGCCTCGTCGAGAAGATCATTCCGCGCAACTCGACGATTCCGATCGCACGCGCGCAGGAATTTACGACCTTCAAGGACGGCCAGACCGCGATGGCGATCCACGTCGTGCAGGGCGAGCGCGAGCTCGTCGCCGACTGCCGGTCGCTGGCGCGCTTCGAGCTGCGCGGCATTCCGCCGATGACGGCCGGCGCCGCACGCATTCGCGTGACCTACCAGGTCGACGCGGACGGCCTGCTGTCGGTGTTTGCCCGCGAGCAGCTGTCGGGCGTCGAGGCATCGGTCGTCGTGAAGCCGTCGTACGGTCTTGCCGACGACGACATCGCGAAGATGCTCGAGGACAGCTTCAAGACCGCCGAAATCGACATGCGCGCCCGCGCGCTGCGCGAAGCGCAGGTCGAGGCCGAGCGGATGCTCGAGGCGACGCAGGCTGCGCTGGCGGCCGACGGCGAACTGCTCGACGCGGACGAGCGCACGCAAGTCGACACGTTGGCCGCGGCGCTGCGCGCGGTCGCGCAAGGCGACGATACGAACGCGATCGAAGCGGCGACCAAGGCGCTGGCCGAAGGCACCGACGAATTCGCGGCGCGCCGGATGGACAAGAGCATCAAGCGCGCGCTGTCGGGCCGCCGGCTCGACGAAATCTGAACTCACGAACTGCGCATGGGCCGGGGACGGCCCGCGCGATAATGAACCGTGCGGCGCCTGGCGCCGCACCCTGACTGACGGAACGGACATGCCTCAACTGGTGGTGCTGCCTCACGTCGAACTGTGCCCGGATGGCGCAGTGATCGACGCGACGCCCGGCAAGAGTATCTGCGACAACCTGCTCGAACACGGGATCGAGATCGAGCATGCATGCGAGAAATCGTGCGCGTGCACGACGTGCCACGTGGTGATCCGCGAAGGCTTCAACGACCTGACGCCGTCCGAGGAGGACGAGGACGATCTGCTGGACAAGGCGTGGGGCCTCGAGCCGACGTCGCGCTTGTCGTGCCAGGCAATCGTGAAGGAAGATTCGGACCTGGTGGTCGAGATTCCGAAGTACTCGATCAACCACGCGAAGGAAAACCACTGACAGGAACCGGAGGCAGGCGATGAAATGGACCGATTCGCGTGAAATAGCCATTGCGCTGGCGGACAAGCACCCGGACATCGACCCGCAGCGGATCAACTTCGTCGACTTGCGCCAGTGGGTGCTCGAGCTCGATGGCTTCAACGACGATCCGACGCATTCCGGCGAGAAGATCCTCGAGGCGATCCAGGCCCACTGGATCGACGAATCGGACTTCGACGACGAAGACTGAATACCGCGTGCGCCGCAATGGCGCAGCCGGCCGGTAATGAAAGAAACGGCTCGTGAGCAATCGCTCACGAGCCGTTTTCATTTTCAGGCCGGTTGCCCGCGGTCGATACGCGGGCAGGGGCGTCACGCGATCACGCGCCGACCAGCGACCCGTTCTCGATCCGCACGCGCTGGCCCTGGCCGAACGGCGGCTGCTGGTTGCGGTACGTGAACGTGCGCGTCGCGCCGCTCTCCATCTGCACTTGCACCTGGTAGTCGGTTTCCGCGCGCACCTGCTTTTCCACCTGGTTGCCGGCGAGGCCGCCACCCAGTGCGCCGATGATCGTCATCGCGGTACGGCCGTTACCGTGGCCGAACTGGTTGCCCAGCAGGCCGCCCGCCGCGGCGCCGCCGACCGCACCGATGCCCGAGCTTTGGCCAGGCGTGCGGATCGGCGTGACCGAGACGACCGTACCGCAGCTCTGGCAGTAGGTCTGCGCGGGTGCCGACGGTTGCTGTGCGTATTGCGGCGGCTGCGGTGCCGTCGTGTGACGGCGATGCGGCGCGGCCGGGCGCGGTGCGGGCTTCGGCTCGGCCTGCGCGACGGCGGCTTTCTGCTGCGCGGCGGCCTGGGCGGCCTGTTCAGCCGCTTGTTGCTTGGCCTGAGCGGCCAGTGCGGCGCTGGCAGCGGCGGCCGTATCGACGGCCGGCTGCGATGCGATCAGTGCGGCCTGGGTCTGGCCGTTCTGTTCGTTGCTGCTGCTGGCCTTCGGGAACACGCCGGTGATCGCGGCCGTCGCCGCGAGGCTGGCGACGATGACGGCGCCGGCGGCGGTAGCGATGAGCGGGTGGAGGCGTTGCTTTTGCGGCGTGGTCTGATTCTGGTTGTCCATTTTTTTCTCCGATGTCGATCCGGATCGGCGTTGCGGTGCCGGGCCGGACCCCACGCTGCGGGCTCGAGCAGACTTGGCGTTCCTGCGCCTTGTTCTGGTCCCGTGGTCATGCGTGGTGACGCAAGAGGAGTGTCGTCCACCGGCACGCGGCGCGCCGTATCAAGGTGTAACGAATTGCAGCGGGGCGCCGGCAGTCATGACAGGGAAAACCCGGAGAAGGCCGTCGCGACGAGGGGATAAAACGGGGCGGGGTCGAAAGCCGGCGGACGCCGGCTGGCGGGATTTACGCGTGGTTACAAAGCTGATGCGTGCGCGCCGCAGGGCGCGGCGCACACGCGGGCGCGGCGATCAGTCTTCGCGGCGCAGATGCGGGAACAGCAGCACGTCGCGGATCGTCGGGCTGTCGGTCAGCAGCATCACGAGACGGTCGATGCCGATCCCGCAGCCGCCGGTCGGAGGCATCCCGTATTCGAGTGCGCGGATGTAGTCGGCGTCGAAGAACATCGCTTCCTCGTCGCCCGCATCCTTCTGCTCGACCTGCTTCTTGAAGCGCGCAGCCTGGTCTTCCGGATCGTTCAGCTCCGAGAAGCCGTTCGCGATTTCGCGGCCGGTCATGAACAGCTCGAAACGCTCGGTGATGCCCGGCACCGTATCCGATGCACGTGCGAGCGGCGACACTTCGACCGGGTAGTCGATGATGAAGGTCGGCTCCCACAGCTGCGCTTCGGCCGTTTCCTCGAACAGCGCGAGTTGCAGCGCGCCGATGCCCGCGTTCAGGAACGCCGGCTGCGATACGTCGACGCCGAAGCGCTTCAGTTCGGTGCGCAGGAACGCGTCGTCCGACAGCTGGCCGGCGGTGTAGTCCGGCGCGTACTTCTGGATCGCCTGCGTGATCGTCAGGCGGTGGAACGGCTTCGCGAGGTCGAGCTCGCGGCCCTGGTACTGGATCGTCGCGGTGCCGAGCGCATCGATCGCCGCCTGGCGGATCAGTTGCTCGGTGAAGTCCATCAGCCAGCGATAGTCGGTGTACGCGGCGTAGAACTCCATCATCGTGAATTCCGGGTTGTGACGCGGCGACACGCCTTCATTCCGGAAGTTGCGGTTGATTTCGAACACGCGTTCGAAGCCGCCGACGATCAGGCGCTTCAGGTACAGCTCCGGTGCGATGCGCAGGAACATCTGCATGTCGAGCGCGTTGTGATGCGTGACGAACGGCTTCGCGGCCGCGCCGCCCGGGATCGGGTGCAGCATCGGCGTCTCGACTTCCATGAACTCGGCGTTGTCCATGAACTTGCGGATCGACGCGATCGTCTTGGTGCGGGCGCGGAACGTATCACGCGTTTCCGGCGTGACGATCAGGTCGACGTAGCGCTGGCGGTAGCGCATTTCCTGGTCCGACAGGCCGTGGAACTTGTCCGGCAGCGGACGCAGCGCCTTCGACAGCAGGCGCAGTTCCTTGCACTGGACCGACAGCTCGCCCTTGTTGGTGCGGAACAGCACGCCGCGCGCGGCGACGATGTCGCCGAGGTCCCACTTCTTGAATGCGTCGTAGGTTTCCGCGCCGACGTCGTTCGGCGTCACGAAGAACTGGATCTGGCCCGAACCGTCCTGCACCGTCGCGAAGCTTGCCTTGCCCATCACGCGCTTGAGCATCATCCGGCCGGCAACCGACACCTCGACCGGGTTCGCTTCCAGCGCGGCCTTGTCCGAGTCGGCGAAGGTCGTCTGCAGATCGGCTGCGTGATGCGTCGGGCGGAAATCGTTCGGGTAGGCGACGCCTTGCTCGCGCAGGGCGCGCAGCTTCTCGCGGCGCTCGGCGATGATCTGGTTTTCGTCCGC
Organism: Burkholderia lata; assembly: GCF_000012945.1. Lineage (NCBI taxonomy): Bacteria > Pseudomonadati > Pseudomonadota > Betaproteobacteria > Burkholderiales > Burkholderiaceae > Burkholderia > Burkholderia lata. The sequence goes on along the minus strand of NC_007510.1, from coordinate 2,494,021 downwards.
GGTGACGGCGGGCTGCGTTTGGGTCGGTTCGGTCATGATGGTCGGAATTCGGAGTGGGTGCGGCAACGCAAACGGGAAGGGCAAGGGGGCGCGACCCGGCAGGGTCGCGCCGCGGCGCTTACACGCCCTGTTTGAGGCTCGCGCTGATGAAGTCGTCGAGGTCGCCGTCGAGGACGGCGCGCGTGTTGCTCATTTCGACGTTCGTGCGCAGGTCCTTCACGCGGCTCTGGTCGAGCACGTACGAACGGATCTGGTGGCCCCAGCCCACATCGGTCTTGCTCGATTCGAGCTTGTCCTGTTCGGCCTGGCGCTTGCGCATTTCAACTTCGTACAGGCGCGATTTCAGCATCGCCATCGCTTCGGCGCGGTTGCGGTGCTGCGAGCGGTCGTTCTGGCACTGCACGACGATACCGGTCGGCATGTGCGTGATCCGCACCGCGGAGTCGGTCTTGTTGATGTGCTGACCGCCCGCGCCCGATGCGCGGTACGTGTCGATGCGCAGGTCGGCCGGGTTGATCTCGACTTCGATCGAGTCGTCGATTTCCGGATAGACGAACACCGACGAGAACGACGTGTGGCGGCCGCCCGACGAGTCGAACGGCGACTTGCGCACGAGGCGGTGGATGCCTGTTTCGGTGCGCAGGAAGCCGTACGCGTATTCGCCCGAGACCTTGACCGTCGCATTCTTGATGCCGGCGACGTCGCCGTCGGACTCTTCGAGCACTTCGGCCTTGAAGCCCTTGCGTTCGCAGTAGCGCAGGTACTGGCGCAACAGCATCGATGCCCAGTCGCACGCCTCGGTGCCGCCGGCGCCGGCCTGGATGTCGATGAAGCAGTTGTTCGGATCGGCCGGGTTCGAGAACATCCGGCGGAACTCGATGTCGCCGACGCGCGACGCGAGCTTCGCGGCGTCTTCTTCCGACGCGACGAGGGTGTCCTCGTCGCCTTCCTCGCGGGCCAACTCGAACAGGTCGAGCGCGTCACGCAGGTCGCTATCGAGCGCCGTCAGCGTCGTGACGACGCCCTCGAGCAGCTTCTTCTCGCGACCGAGCGCCTGGGCGTTCTTCGAATCGTTCCAGACGTTCGGGTCTTCGAGTTCCTTGTTGACTTCGGTCAGACGCGCAGCTTTGGCGTCGTAGTCAAAGATACCCCCGAAGCTCGCCCGCGCGGGTGCGCAGGTCGAGCAGGGAGCTTTCGATCGCGTTGAGACGTTCCGCTTCCATGATCGTTCGCTATTCTTGCTTCGTAAAAAAGCGGAATTATAGCCGATCGGCAGGGTTGCCCGGTGACGCAAACGGTGCTCGCACGCGCGCCGCGGCCCCGTCCGGCGCGGCGTGCATGCCTCGGCGGGCTGCGCAGGCCGGGCGGCCCGCGCTCAGCCGGCCGCGTGTTCGACGATCAGCTGGACGCGCGTGACGCCGTTCCACGTGTCGGCGACGAGGCGGTATGCGACCAGCGCGCTCTCCGGCAGCGGCTCCGTGTGGTTGAACCAGATCGCGTTGAAGCGCTGCCGGCCGCGCGCCAGCTGCAGCTTCAGATGCTTTTCCTTCACGAGCGACTGCGACACGACGTCGAATTCGCCCGAGAAAAGCGGGGCCGGAAAACCTTGCCCCCAGACGGCCTCGTCGAGCAGCCCGACGAACTGCGGCGTGAAATATGCGTCCTCGAGTTCGCCGTCGGTCTCGATCACGCGGGCGAGCGCGTCGTCGGACAGCCATTCGCGCGCGACGGCCTCGAACGCGGCCGCGAAGCGCGGCACGTTCTCGGTGTCGAGCGTGAGGCCGGCCGCCATCGCGTGGCCGCCGAACGCGACGATCAGGTCCGGTTCGCGCTTCGACACGAGGTCGAGCGCGTCGCGCAGGTGGAAGCCGGGAATCGAGCGGCCCGACCCCTTGACCCGCTTGCCTTCGTCGTCCGCGTGCGCGAACGTGAACGACGGGCGGTGGAATTTTTCCTTGAGCCGGCCGGCGACGATGCCGATCACGCCCTGGTGCCACTCGGGGTTGAAGAGGGTGATCGTGCACGCGTCGGCGGGATCGACGTCGGCGAGATCGGCGAGCGCCTGCTGTTGCATGCCGGCCTCGATCTCGCGGCGTTCGCGGTTCATCACGTCGAGTTGCTGCGCGAGATCCCACGCGCGGCCGATGTCGTCGGTGATCAGGCACTCGATGCCGAGCGACATGTCGGAGAGCCGCCCGGCGGCGTTCAGGCGCGGGCCGAGGCCGAAGCCGAGGTCGAAGCCCGACGCCGTGCGCGCTTCGCGTGCGGCCGCGCGGAACAGCGCGGCGATGCCCGGCTGCATGCGGCCGTTGCGGATGCGCTGCAGCCCCTGTGCGACGAGCACGCGGTTGTTGCCGTCGAGCCGCACGACGTCGGCGACGGTGCCGAGCGCGACGAGGTCGAGCAGGCCGTCGAGGCGCGGCTCGGCTTCCTTGCTCGCGAACGCGCCGCGGCGGCGCAGCTCGGCGCGCAGCGCGAGCAGCACGTAGAACATCACGCCGACGCCGGCGAGGTGCTTGCTCGGGAACACGCAGCCGGGCTGGTTCGGGTTGACGATCGCGCGCGCGGCGGGCAATGCGTCGCCGGGCAGGTGGTGGTCGGTCACGAGCACGTCGATGCCGCGTGCGTTCGCGGCCTCGACGCCCGCGACGCTCGCGATCCCGTTGTCGACGGTGATCAGCAGGTCGGGCTTGCGCGCGGCCGCGAGTTCGACGATCTCGGGCGTGAGGCCGTAGCCGTATTCGAAACGGTTCGGCACCAGGTAGTCGATCTGCGCGCCGAACATCCGCAGGCCGCGCACCGCGACCGCGCAGGCGGTTGCGCCGTCGCAGTCATAGTCGGCGACGACCAGCAGGCGCCGCTTGTCGGCGATCGCGTCGGCGAGCAGCGATGCCGCGTCGGCGCAGCCTTTCAGCTCGGTGGGCGGAACGAGCCGCGCGAGCGCGGTCTCGATGTCGGCGGGGGACTGCACGCCGCGCGACGCGTACAGGCGCGCAAGGACGGGATGCAGGCCGTGGCGCGCGAGCACTTCGGCGTCGGCGGGCGCGACGGGGCGGGTAACGATCCGGGTCATACGGGGTCTGCTTGTTATTCGAACAGGGAGGCCAGCGCGCGGCGGCGCCAGAACTTGCGCAGGTCGCCGCGCGTCGCGTGCAGCGTTACGGAGCTCGTGTCGCCGCACAGCGTGAAATCGACGCTCGCGAGTTCGCCGTTCCGCAGCGCGCCGAGGGCCGGCGCGAACCAGTCGCGCTCGAGCGCGGCGAGTCCGTCGTGCCAGCGCGCCCAGTCCTGCTCGATGAACGGGGTGGTCAGCGCCGGCAGTTCGACCAGCGTCGCGCCATCGGCGGCGGGCAGCGTGCCGAACGCGGCAGGCGGCGCACCGGCGTCGGCTTGCGCGGCGTGCGCGAGGCCGAGCGCCGCGGGCGACGCGGACAGCACGCGCGCGAACGGCTTGCCGACCGGCTTCAGCGTGCCTTGTGCATGGAACCAGATCGAATTGACGGTCGGCAGGCCACGCGCCTCGCGGGCCTCGTTGACCGGATGCTGGAACCACGCCATCTGCACTTCGTTCTGCAGTTTCATCCACATCCGCGAGCGCTCGCCCGTATGGGCCTCGTGCGGCAGCCAGATTTCGATGTTGCGGCCGCTCGCGCGCAGCGGCGCGGCGCCGGCGAGGCGGGCGAGCTGCTCGCTCGACAGGTACCAGCGTGACGGGTTCGGCGCCTCGAGCCGGACGCCGAGCTCTTCGATCAGCGGCCGCGCGACCGCGAGCAGCGCGGCTGCGTCGCCGTCATTGAGCGCGAGGGCCGCCGGATCGACGAGCACCAGGTGATCGTGCGCGATTTCGACGTGGACGGGCTCGACGCAGGCCCACGCGTGCGCGCCGGGGTCGCCGCCGTCGGCCAGCAGCATGTAGGGCGCGAGCGGCGCCTCGTCCGCGGCGTTGCCCTGGGTTGCGCCGAACTGGCGGGCCAGCCAGCGCTCGTGCGGCAGCGTGCGCTGGAAGTCCTCGCCGGTCACGCGCTCGACGAGGCTGGCGCGGGCGAGCAACTTTTCGAGCGCGGGGCTGTCCAGCGTGTGCAGGGACGAGGCCGCATCGGCCGCCGACGGCAGCGCGAACGGAACGAGAAAATGGAGGCGTCGGTCGTGCATGATGGTGCGCATTGTATGGCAAACTGCGCGCGTGATCGGGCCGGCTGACGGCCCGTTCGCGTCCGGCGGCCGTTTTTCGACCGTGCCCGGGCCGGTGGCCGCCACCGGGCGGCGGTCCGGCCGCGGGGCGCCTCCCCGCCGTAACCAGCAGAAAGGATTCGCTTGAAACTTCCGTACGAATGGCAGATCGGCTGGCGCTACACGCGCGCCGGCAAACGCACGACCGGTAACGGCTTCATTTCCTTCATCGCGCTCGTGTCGATGCTCGGGATCGCGCTCGGCGTCGCGGCGCTGATCGTCGTGCTGTCGGTGATGAACGGCTTCCAGAAGGAAGTGCGCGACCGCATGCTGTCGGTGCTCGCGCACGTCGAGGTGTTCTCGCCGACGGGGTCGATGCCCGACTGGCAACTGACCGCGCAGGAAGCACGCCGCAATCCGTCGGTAATCGGCGCGGCGCCGTACGTCGATGCGCAGGCGTTGCTTACCCGCCAGGACGCGGTGAGCGGCGTGATGCTGCGCGGCGTCGAACCGACGCTCGAGCCGCAGGTGTCGGACATCGGCAAGGACATGAAGGCGGGCCAGCTCGGCGCGCTCGTGCCGGGCCAGTTCGGCATCGTGCTCGGCGATGCGCTCGCGGGCAACCTCGGCGTGACGGTCGGCGACAAGGTCACGCTGGTCGCGCCGGAAGGGTCGATCACGCCGGCCGGCATGATGCCGCGGCTGAAGCAGTTCACGGTCGTCGGCGTGTTCGAGTCCGGGCACTATGAATACGACAGCACGCTCGCGATGATCAACATCCGCGACGCCGAGGCGCTGTTCCGGATGTCCGCGCCGACCGGCGTGCGGCTGCGGCTGAAGGACATGCAGAAGGCGCCGGACGTGGCGGTCGAGCTGTCGCATACGCTGTCGGGCAGCCTGTACATCCGCGACTGGACCCAGCAGAACAAGACGTGGTTCTCGGCCGTGCAGATCGAGAAGCGGATGATGTTCATCATCCTCACGCTGATCATCGCGGTGGCCGCGTTCAACCTCGTGTCGTCGCTCGTGATGACCGTGACCAACAAGCAGGCCGACATCGCGATCCTGCGCACGCTCGGCGCGCAGCCGGGATCGATCATGAAGATCTTCGTCGTGCAGGGCGTGACGATCGGTTTCGTCGGCACGGCGTCGGGCGTCGCGCTCGGCTGCCTGATCGCGTGGAGCATCCCGTGGCTGATCCCGATGATCGAGCACCTGTTCGGCGTGCAGTTCCTGCCGCCGTCCGTGTACTTCATCAGCGAACTGCCGTCGGAACTCGTCGCGAGCGACGTGATCCGGATCGGGCTGATCGCATTCGCGCTGTCGGCGATCGCGACGCTCTATCCGAGCTGGCGCGGCGCGAAGGTGAAGCCGGCGGAGGCGCTCCGTTATGAATGATCGCGCGACCGCATTCGCGGATTCACGACAACACAACAGACAGGATTCGGCAGGTATGCAGGAATACGTGCTTCAGGCGCGCGGGGTCACGAAGGCTTTCGTGCAGGGCGGCTTCAACGTGCAGGTGCTCAACAATACCGAGCTGACGGTGCGGCGCGGCGAGAAGCTCGCGGTCGTCGGCGCGTCGGGTTCCGGCAAGAGCACGCTGCTGCACGTGCTCGGCGGGCTCGACGAGCCGAGCGCGGGCGAGGTGTCGCTGCTCGGCAAGCCGTTCACGCAACTCGCCGAGCGCGAGCGCAACGAACTGCGCAACCGTGCGCTCGGCTTCGTCTACCAGTTCCATCACCTGCTGCCCGAGTTCACCGCGCTCGACAACGTCGCGATGCCGCTGCGCATTCGCCGGATGACGACCGAGGACGCGCGCGAGCAGGCGCAGACGATGCTCGAGCGCGTCGGTCTCGGCCCGCGTGCGAAGCACCGGCCGGGCGAGCTGTCGGGCGGCGAACGACAACGCGTCGCGATTGCGCGCGCGCTGGTCACGAAGCCCGCGTGCGTGCTCGCCGACGAGCCGACCGGCAACCTTGACGGCACGACGGCTGATACGGTGTTCAACCTGATGCTCGAGCTGTCCGAGACGCTCGAAACGAGCTTCGTGATCGTCACGCACGATCCCGATCTCGCCGCGCGCTGCGACCGCATCATGCGGTTGCGCGACGGCGTGCTGCACGAGGAGCCGGCGCTGCCGGTGTAAGAAGCGAACGCGCTTGGCCTGCTGCCGGGGTTGCCCCGGCGCGGCGCCAGGGCGCAGGACTGCCGCCATGTGGATCGACACGCACTGCCATCTCGATGCCGCCGAGTTCGACGCCGACCGCGACGCGGTCGCGCACGCGGCGCGCTCGGCCGGCGTGTCGCGCATCGTGATCCCGAGCGTCGGGCGCGACAACTTCACGACGGTGCGCGAACTCGCGCAGCACACGCCGGGCGCGGTCTACGCGCTCGGCATCCATCCGATGTATACGCCACGCGCACGCGACGAGGATCTCGACCTGTTGCGCATGGAGATCGAGGCGAGCCTCGACGATCCGCGCTTCGTCGCGATCGGCGAGATCGGGCTCGACTATTTCGTGCCCGGGCTCGACGAAGACCGGCAGCAGTTCTTCTACCAGGGGCAACTCAAGCTCGCGCGCGAATTCGACTTGCCCGTGCTGTGCCACGTGCGCAAGTCGCAGGATCGCGTGCTCGCCGGGCTGCGCCGTTTCGGCGTGCGGCGCGGCATCGCGCATGCGTTCAACGGCAGTTTCCAGCAGGCCGAAGCGTATCTCGCACACGGGCTTCATCTCGGTTTCGGCGGCAACGTGACCTTCACGCGCGCGCTGCAGATCCGCCGGCTCGCGGCGCAATTGCCGCTCGAGGCGATCGTCGTCGAGACGGACGCGCCCGACATCGCGCCCGAATGGGCGTACAAATCCCGCAACACGCCCGACCAGGTGCCGCGCATCGGCGACGTGCTTGCCGAACTGCGCGGGATCGACGCCGGCGCAGTGTCCCTATGCACTTCGGCTAACGCGCTCGCCGCGCTGCCGCGACTCGCACTTTCGTCCGCATAATCGTTGCCGGAAGGCGCCGCATGCTCAAGGGCGGTGCCGGGTCGACGAGGAGGGGCGATGCGCGTGTGGTGGATCGCGTTCGCGCTCGGCGTGGTCGTGCTGCAGCGGCAGGCGGCGTTGCCGGGTGCGCTCGCATGGACGATCGGTGCAGCCGTGCTCGCAGGCTGCGTGGTGCTCGGCACGTGGAGCATGCGTGGCCGGCGCACGCGTACGACCGTCGCGTTCGGATGGATGCTGTGCGCGCTCGCGGCCTGTGACGTCGGGTTTGGCTATGCAGCTGCGCGGGCCGAATGGCGGCTGGGCGACAACCTGCCCGTCGAGTGGGAAGGGCGCGACATCGTCGTCACCGGCGTGATCCGGGGGCTGCCCGTGGTCGACGAGACAGGCGCGCGGTTGCTGTTCGCGGTCGAGTCGAACGATGCGGGGCTGGCCCGCTTTCCGCCGTTGATCCGGCTGTCGTGGCGTGCATATGGCGCATCGGCGACACGCGATCCACTGCCTGATTTGCGCGCCGCGCAACGCTGGCGATTCGTCGTGCGACTGAAGCGCCCGCATGCCGAGGCCAATCCGGGTGTGCGCGACAGCGAGGCGGCGTGGCTGGCCGCCGGCATTCGCGCGATCGGTTATGTCAGCGCGCCCCGGCGGGCGGAATTGATCGATGCGCGCGCATCGGGATGGCGTGCATCGATCGATCGGCTGCGCGACGCGCTGCGCTCGCGTATCGGCGAGACGCTCGGCAGCGACGCCGGCCATCGCGGCATCGTCGCCGCGCTCGCGATCGGCGATCAGTCGGGCATCGGCGATGACGACTGGCGCGTGCTGCGCAGCACGGGTACGAGCCATCTGGTCGCAATTTCGGGCCTGCATGTCGGGCTCGTCGGTGCGATCGCAGGCGGGCTCGTATCGATGGTCTGGCGCCGCCTGCGCTGGCGCGCACGGGCCGCGACGCTGATGTTGCCGGCACCGTACGCGGCCGCGCTCGCCGCGCTGGCGGCCGCGGCCGGCTACGCGGCGCTCGCCGGCTTCAACGTGCCGGCGCAGCGCGCGTGGTGGATGATCGCGGCCGGCGGCATCGCGTACCTGGCCGGGCGCAGCGTACCGGCTTCCGCGGTGCTGTGCGTGGCGCTCGGTGGCGTGCTGCTTGCCGATCCGTGGGCCGTGCTGTCGGCCGGGTTCTGGCTGTCGTTCGGGGCGGTTGTCGTGATCCTGCTGGCCGTCGCCGGCTGGCGTGCCGCGCGTGAGGCCGATGCGGAGAGCGAGGAGGGCGAGGAGGGCGACGGCGCGGCCGGCCTGTCGAGCCGGTTGCGCGCGTGGGGTGCACGCGCCGGACGCCGTATTGCAGAGGCCACGCGCGTGCAGTACGCGGTGACGATCGGTCTCGCGCCGCTGACGGCCGCATGGTTCGCGCAAGTTTCCCTGTCGGGCCCGTTCGGCAATGCGTTCGCGATTCCGTGGGTCAGTTCGGTCGTGACGCCGGTCGTGCTGGCCGGCATCGCGTTGCCTGCGCCGCTCGATGCGTATGCGTTCCGGCTTGCGCACGCGGCGCTCGAACCGATGATGACGTTGCTCGGGCACCTTGCCGACTGGCCGGCCGGCGTGTTCTGGCTGCGCATGCCGGACTGGCCGACGCTGGTGCTGGCCTGCGTGGGCGTCGCATGGGCGTTGATGCCGCGCGGCTGGCCGTTGCGCTGGGCTGCCCCGCTCACGTGGCTGCCGCTCGTCGCGCCGGCTGCCGATGCGCCGCCGCCGGGCGGCTTCCGGCTGACCGTTCTCGACGTCGGGCAGGGCGCGTCGGTGCTGGTGGAGACCGCGCGGCGAACCTTGCTGTTCGACGCCGGGCCGGGTGCGGAGTCGACCCACGCCGGCGCACGGATCGTCGCGCCGGCGTTGCGTGCACGCGGCATCGCGGTGATCGATTCGCTCGTGCTCAGTCACGCGGATGCCGATCACGCGGGCGGCGCATCGGCCGTCTATGCCGTTGCCGACGTGCGTCAGCTGCTGGCCGGCATTGCGCCGGGCAGCCGGCTGTGGCGCGATGCGGCCGCCGCCGGCGTCACCGATCAGCTGCCGTGCGCGGCCGGGCAGCGCTGGACCTGGGACGGCGTCACGTTCACGATGCTGTGGCCGCCGGGCGGCCCGGGCACGGGCTCGTCGAACGGGCAGTCGTGCGTGCTGCGCATCGACGCGGGCGAGACGTCCGCGCTGCTGACGGGCGACGTCGACGCGCGCGGCGAACGCCGGCTCGTGGACGCGGCGCGCGACGCGCTGGCCGCACAGATCCTGGTCGTTCCGCACCACGGCAGCCGCACGTCGTCGGTTGAGCCTTTCCTCGATTCGGTCGGGCCGCGCGTTGCGGTATTTCCTGTAGGCTATCGCAATCGATTCGGACATCCGCACCGGACGGTTCTCGCCCGTTACGAGGCGCGCGGGATCCCGCTGCCGCGCACCGATCGCGACGGCGCCGTGCGGTTCGACGTCGCGCCGGCTAACGGCGGGTTTGCCTTCGAGCGTCATCGCGACGTTCGGCGACGGTACTGGATGGATCGATGAGCGCGGCGAGAGCCCGCGTATCAGGAAACAAGGCCCGGGACCCGCGCACAATACCGAAGCGTGAGCCCGGCAGAACGCGAAGCATAAGACCGGAGTGAGCGTTGAAGCGCCAACTCGGGCCGACCGCGAAGCATGGGACGAGAGTAAGTGCTGAAGCACTAACTCTCGCCGACAAAGGAGACATCGGCGTTTGAAGGACATCCTCCACTTCTCGCATGCGAACGGCTTTCCGGCGTCGACGTACCGCACGATCTTCGCCGAGTTGGCCGACGACTACGAGCTGCGCTACATCGAACGGATCGGCCACGACCGCCGCTACCCGGTGACGCGCGACTGGCCGCATCTCGTCGAGCAACTGCTCGACGACATCGGCAGCCGCTACGAGCGTCCCGTCTGGCTCGTCGGCCATTCGCTCGGCGGCTACCTGTCGCTGATGGCCGCGCTGAAGAAGCCGCAATGGGTGCGCGGCGTCGTGATGATCGATTCGCCGATCATCGCGGGCTGGCGTGCCGGCGCATTGCGCGCGAGCCAGTGGGCGGGGCTCGACGAGCGGCTGTCGCCGGCCGCCGCGACGCGCAACCGGCGCACGCGCTGGGTGAGCCGCGACGAAGTCTGGCGGCACTTCCGCGAGAAACCGGCGTTCGCGCGCTGGGACGAACGGATGCTCGCCGACTACATCGACTACGGGATTCCGCAGGCCGGCGCCGATGGCGAGCGCTCGCTCGCGTTCGACCGGCAGGTCGAATACCTGATCTACCGGACGCTGCCGCACACGCTCGGCCCGCGGCTCGCGCACGGCGCGCCGGTGCCGCTCGGCTTTCTCGCCGGCACGCGTTCGCGCGAGGTGCGCCAGGTCGGGCTCGATGCGACGCGTCGCGCGGCGCGCGGCCGCGTCGAATGGCTGGAAGGCAGCCACCTGTTCCCGATGGAGCGGCCGCTCGAAACCGCCCGCGCATTGCAGCGGATGCTGAATTCACTGAAGGCGGTGGAGGGCGATGTGTCGCAGGGCGTCACCCCGCTCGCGAAGCGCGCCTGACGCAGGGTTTGGCGGCCGGGGCGCTGCCTCCGGCACGCACGGTTGCACCGGCCGGCGGGCGGCTTCGCCTGGGCGCGCACGGCTGGTGCGGGTCGGCACGAAAGGGCGCGATCATCGAGTCAATTGCTGAGAGAAAGGTGGGCTTTACGGTATAATCCGTTTTTCCCGCGAGCATCCAGCGATGACCAAATATGTTTTCGTCACCGGCGGCGTAGTTTCTTCCCTTGGCAAGGGTATTGCCGCCGCTTCCCTCGCCGCGATCCTCGAATCGCGCGGTCTGAAAGTCACCCTCCTCAAACTCGATCCCTACATCAACGTCGACCCCGGCACGATGAGCCCGTTCCAGCACGGCGAAGTGTTCGTGACGGAAGATGGAGCGGAGACGGACCTCGACCTCGGCCACTATGAGCGCTTCATCAGCACGAAGATGCGCAAGGCCAACAACTTCACGACCGGCCAGATCTACGAATCGGTGATCCGCAAGGAACGCCGCGGCGATTATCTGGGCAAGACCGTGCAGGTCATTCCGCACATCACGAACGAAATCCAGGCGTTCATCGAGCGCGGGGCCGCGTCGGCCACCTGCGGTGAGCCGGATGTCGCGATCGTCGAGATCGGCGGCACGGTCGGCGACATCGAGTCGCTGCCGTTCCTGGAAGCCGCGCGCCAGATGAGCCTGCGCCTCGGCCGCAACAGCGCGTGCTTCGTGCACCTGACGCTGGTGCCGTACGTCGCGACGGCCGGCGAACTGAAGACGAAGCCGACCCAGCACAGCGTGCAGAAGCTGCGCGAGATCGGCATCCTGCCGCACGTGCTGCTGTGCCGTGCGGACCGCCGCATTCCGGACGACGAATCGAAGAAGATCTCGATGTTCTCGAACGTGCCGGAAGACGCCGTGATCTCGGTGTGGGACGCCGACAGCATCTACAAGATTCCGCAGATGCTGCACGACCAGGGCCTCGACCGCATCATCTGCGAAGAGCTGAAGCTGTCGCCGAAGGATGCCGATCTGACCATGTGGTCGGAGCTCGTCGAGAAGCTCGAGAACCCGAAGCACGAAGTGACGATCGGCATGGTCGGCAAGTATGTCGACCTGACCGAGTCGTACAAGTCGCTGATCGAGGCGCTGCGCCACGCATCGCTGCACACGTCGACCAAGGTCAACATCGAATACATCGACTCGGAAGAGATCGAGACGAACGGCGTCGACAGCCTGAAGCACCTCGACGCCGTGCTGGTGCCGGGCGGTTTCGGCCGTCGCGGCACGGAAGGCAAGATCGCGGCGATCCGCTATGCGCGTGAAGCCAAGGTGCCGTATCTCGGCATCTGCCTCGGCATGCAGCTCGCAGTGATCGAGTTCGCGCGCAACGTCGTCGGCCTGAAGCAGGCGAACAGCACGGAATTCGAGCCGGACACGCCGGAACGCGTGGTCGCGCTGATCACCGAATGGTACGACCGCGACGGCAAGGTCGAGACGCGCACCGAGGAATCCGATCTCGGCGGTACGATGCGCCTGGGGTCGCAGCGCTGCCCGATCAAGCCGGGCACGATGGCGGAAGAGATCTATGGCAAGGACGTGAACGAACGCCATCGCCACCGTTATGAAGTCAATAACCGCTTCGTGCCCCAGCTCGAAGCCGGCGGCCTTATCATCAGCGCCCGTACCCCGAGCGAGGATCTGCCGGAAATGATGGAGCTGCCGCGTTCGATGCACCCGTGGTTCGTCGGCGTCCAGTTCCACCCGGAATTCACGTCCACGCCGCGTGACGGTCATCCCCTCTTCAAGTCATTCGTCGAAGCTGCGCTTGCCAACAAGCAAGCGCGCGGAGTGTAAGCATGAAGCTGTGCGATTTCGAGGTCGGTCTCGACAAGCCTTTCTTCCTGATCGCGGGTACCTGCGTCGTCGAATCGGAGCAAATGACGATCGACACGGCGGGCCGCCTGAAGGAGATCTGCGCGAAGCTGAACATTCCGTTCATCTACAAGTCGTCCTACGACAAGGCGAACCGCAGCTCGGGCAAGTCGTTTCGTGGCCTTGGAATGGACGAGGGCTTGCGGATCCTGTCCGAGGTGAAGCGCCAGCTCGGCCTGCCGGTGCTGACCGACGTGCATTCGATCGACGAGATCGAGCAGGTCGCATCGGTCGTCGACGTGCTGCAGACGCCGGCGTTCCTGTGCCGCCAGACCGATTTCATCCATGCGTGCGCGCGCTCGGGCAAGCCCGTCAACATCAAGAAGGGCCAGTTCCTCGCGCCGCACGACATGAAGAACGTGATCGACAAGGCGCGCGAAGCGGCCCGTGAAGCGGGGCTGTCGGAAGACCGCTTCATGGCGTGCGAGCGCGGTGTCTCGTTCGGCTACAACAATCTCGTGTCGGACATGCGTTCGCTCGCGATCATGCGCGAGACGAGCGCGCCGGTCGTGTTCGACGCGACCCACTCGGTGCAGCTGCCGGGCGGGCAGGGTACGAGCTCGGGCGGCCAGCGCGAATTCGTGCCGGTGCTCGCACGTGCGGCGGTCGCGACGGGCGTCGCGGGCCTCTTCATGGAAACGCACCCGAATCCGGCCGAAGCAAAGTCGGATGGCCCGAACGCGGTGCCGCTGAACCGGATGGGTGCGCTGCTGGAGACCCTCGTCACGCTCGACCAGGCGGTGAAGCGCAATCCGTTCCTGGAAAACGATTTCAATTAAAGATCGAATGAACCTTGCGACGGCTTCGCGCGTCTGTAGCGAAAGCGGTTCAGGCGCGTGCGCCGTCGCAGTTTGAAGAATCCATCGTCATTCTCAGAGGAAACCCATGAGTGCAATCGTAGATATCATCGGCCGCGAGATTCTGGATTCGCGCGGCAACCCCACCGTCGAATGCGACGTGCTGCTCGAATCGGGCACGATGGGCCGCGCGGCGGTGCCGTCGGGCGCGTCCACCGGCTCGCGTGAAGCGATCGAACTGCGTGACGGCGAAGCCGGCCGCTACAACGGCAAGGGCGTGCTGAAGGCAGTCGAGCATATCAACACCGAAATCTCCGAAGCCATCATGGGCCTCGACGCGTCGGAGCAGGCGTTCCTCGACAAGACGCTGCTCGAGCTGGACGGCACCGACAACAAGTCGCGTCTCGGCGCGAACGCGATGCTGGCCGTGTCGATGGCCGTCGCGAAGGCAGCCGCCGAAGAGGCAGGCCTGCCGCTGTACCGCTACTTCGGCGGTTCGGGTGCCATGCAACTGCCGGTGCCGATGATGAACATCGTCAACGGCGGCGCGCACGCGAACAACAGCCTCGACATCCAGGAATTCATGATCGTCCCGGTGAGCCAGCCGACGTTCCGTGAAGCCCTGCGTTGCGGCGCGGAAGTGTTCCACGCACTGAAGAAGATCCTGAGCGACCGCGGCATGAGCACGGCAGTCGGCGACGAAGGTGGCTTCGCGCCGAACTTCGGCAGCAACGACGAGTGCCTGTCGACGATCCTGCAGGCGATCGAGAAGGCCGGCTACCGTGCGGGCGAAGACGTGCTGCTCGCACTCGACTGCGCGGCATCCGAGTTCTACCACGACGGCAAGTACCAGCTCGCGGGCGAAGGCCTGCAACTGTCGTCGGCCGAATTCACCGACTACCTCGCGACGCTCGCCGACAAGTTCCCGATCGTGTCGATCGAGGACGGCATGCACGAAAGCGACTGGGAAGGCTGGAAGCTGCTGACCGATCGCCTCGGCAAGAAGGTGCAGCTGGTCGGCGACGACCTGTTCGTCACGAACACGCGCATTCTGAAGGAAGGCATCGAGAAGGGCATCGCGAACTCGATCCTCATCAAGATCAACCAGATCGGTACGCTGACCGAAACGTTCGCGGCAATCGAAATGGCGAAGCGCGCAGGCTACACGGCCGTGATCTCGCACCGCTCGGGTGAAACGGAAGATTCGACGATCGCGGACATCGCGGTCGGCCTGAACGCCGGTCAGATCAAGACGGGTTCGCTGTCGCGCAGCGACCGTATCTCGAAGTACAACCAGCTGCTGCGCATCGAGGAAGATCTCGGCGACATCGCAAGCTACCCGGGTAAATCGGCTTTCTATAACCTGCGCTAACGCGCTACTATCGGGTTCGTCATATCGACGCCGCTCTGTGCACGTGCGCGGAGCGGCGCTTCTTATATCTGCGGTTCTTAAATGCGGCTTGTCACTGTCGTCCTGATTGCCTTGCTGGCGCTCATTCAGTACCCCCTATGGTGGGGACACGGCGGCTGGCTGCGGGTGCATGAATTGCGTCAGCAGCTCGACGACCAGCTCCAGAAGAACGCGGACGAGAAGCTGCGCAACGAGCGCACTGCAGGCGAAGTGCAGGATCTGCAGAGCGGCACCGCGGCCATCGAAGAGCGCGCGCGCTACGAGATGGGCATGGTGAAGGACGGCGAGGTATTCGTGCAGTTCGTGTCGCCGAATGCGCCTGCTGCACCGCTGAACAACACGCCGTCGAATACGTCGACGCGCGGTGCCGTATCCGCGGCACCGGTGCGTGTCGTGCCGAATCCGCAGTCGATCGCGAGGCCGTCGCGGCATCATGGCGGCGACAAGGGCAAGGCCGCGCATCACTGAGCGCGATGGCTCGAATCCATTGAAAAAGCGCGGGAAATGCCGCGCTTTTTTATTTCCTGCCGGTAATCAATCGGCTGAGCGATGCACGCTCACCACCACCATCCCGGGTAGCCGTAGCTGATGCCCGAGCCCCAGCGATTGCCCCATCCGCCGTAATACCCGCCATAGACCGTCACCGGCGGCGGCGAGTAATAGGCCCACGCGCGCGCGGCGGCCTCGGCTGCCATCGCGCTGTTCTGTTCGCGCAGCACCTGCTGGTCGATCTCGTCATAGCGCTTGCGTTCGGCGCTCGACAGCGCGGGCGGCTGGCCGCCCGATGCACCGGGTTCGGGCAGGCGGCTCAGGATCGTGGACGTCGGCGGCGGCATCGCGCAGCCGGCGAGTGCGAGCGTGCCGGCGGCAACGCTCGTCAGGACGATGGTGCGGAACGGTCGATGAAACGGTCGATGAAGTGGGCGATTCATGTGTTTCTCCTGCAGCACGCCGACGACGGGAAGCGGCTTGCGCCGAAGTGCGTGACTTCGGCGCCGGAGCCGTGCGTGCGACGCTCGTGCGTCATTATGCGCCCGTGCCCGGAAGGCGGGCATCGGGCCACTGCTCAGTGACGCTGCTCGGTCGCGGGCGCGATGCCCGTCTCGACGCCGGGTGCCGCGAACAGCTGCGCGACGTCGACCGGATCGAATTCATAGCGCTGATTGCAGAACTCGCAATGGATCTCGACGTGGCCGCGCTCGACGATCACGCTGTCGACTTCTTCACGGCCGAGCATGCGCAGCATCGCACCGACCTTTTCGCGCGAGCACGAGCACTGGAAGCGCGTGCCGGCCGGCTCGAAGTGCTGCACGTTTTCCTGCCAGAACAGCCGGCGGAACACGACTTCCGGTTCGACTTCGAGCAGTTCCTTCGCGGACAGCGTGCCGCCGAGCGTGCAGACGCGCTCCCACGTATCGATATCGGTTTCGGCGTTACGCGGAACGATGCCGCCGTCGCCCGGCAGCTTCTGCAGCAGCATGCCGACCGCGCGGTCGCGATCGGCCGCGAGCCACATCCGCGTGTCGAGCTGCTCCGAGTGATGCATGTAATGCTCGAGCACCTGCGAGACGGATTCGTGCGCGCCGTCGACGCCGTTCAGCGGCACGATGCCCTGGTACGGCTGCTGGCCCGGCAGCTTGTCGGCCGGGTCGAGCGTGATCACGCAGCGGCCGTGGCCGCTCGCGTTGACGAGCGACGCGAAGCTCGTGTCGTCGCCGATCGTCTGCGCGGAATCGCCGGCGAACTTCGCGGTGGCCCGCATCGACAGATCCGAACCGCACTGGACGACCAGCATCTGGACCGGCCCGTCGCCGAAGATCTGCATGATCAGGGTGCCGTTGAATTTCAGGTTCGCGGACAGCAGCGCGCACGCGGCCATCATCTCGCCGAGCACCGTGCGCACGGGGGCTGGGTAGTCGCGGCGGGAGAGCACTTCCTGCCACGTATTGCGCAGCGAAACGATCTCGCCGCGCACGGGCGCCGCATTGAACATGAATTTCTGTAACTGGTCGCTCACTCTTCTTCCTTGAAATCCGTGCGAATCACCCGATCCGCACGAGTTGCTCCTTGAAATGCGCACGCCGCTCGACGTACGTCTGCGCGTTCGTGCGCAGCCGCGCAATGTCTTCCGCCGACAGCTCGCGCACGACTTTCGCCGGTGCGCCGAGAATCAGCGAGTTGTCCGGGAACGTCTTGCCTTCCGTCACGACCGCGCCGGCACCAACCAGACAGTTGCGGCCAATGACCGCTCCATTCAAGACCACCGCCTGGATACCGACCAGCGAACCTTCGCCGATCGTGCAGCCGTGCAGCATGGCCTGGTGCCCGATCGTCACGTTTTCGGCAATCGTCAGCGGAAAGCCGGGGTCCGTATGCAGGACCGCGCCTTCCTGGACGTTGCTGCCCGCACCGACGGTGATCGTCTCGTTGTCGCCGCGAATCGTCGCGCCGAACCAGACGCTCGCGTTCTCCTCGAGCACGACCTTGCCGATGATGGCCGCCGTATCGGCGACGAATACGCTTTCGTGGATCGTCGGGGCCGTATCGCCCAGCTTGTAGATCGTCACGGAGTCTCCTTGTCTCTTCGATGAAGGGCGCCGGTAGAATGGCGCGTCTGGTTTGCCCGGCGCATTCGCATGCGCCGCGGAACAATCGCCTATTGTAAACCGTCGCGTGCGTACGCTCCCGCGATGCGCACGCAGGGTGTCCCCGTTTATGAGCATGGAGTCTTCTTCTTTCCGCAATGCGCGTGCCTGCGTGCGCCGCGCCGCGCTTGCCGCGCTGCGCGACGCCGAACCCGTGGCCAAGGCTGCCCAGGTGCGCGCGCTCTACGATGCGCTGCTGGCCGGGCAGGCGGTGATCGCCCCGTCGCTCGAATTGCCCGAGCCGGCCGATCTGCCCGGGCGCCCGGCGCGTCCGCCGCTCGTCGAGCCGCGCCAGCTCGAGCGGCGCAGCATGCGTTCGCCCGCAGGGCGCGCCGTGCTGCTGCACGCGCTGGCCCATATCGAGTTCAATGCGATCAACCTGGCGCTCGACGCGGTCTGGCGCTTCACGGGCCTGCCGGCCCCGTTCTACGCGGACTGGCTGAAGGTCGCGGCCGAGGAGGCCTATCACTTCACGCTGCTGTCCGACCGCCTGGCGGCATTCGGGCATGCGTACGGCGATTTTCCCGCGCACAACGGTCTGTGGGACATGTGCGAACGGACCAAGGGCGACGTGCTGGCGCGCATGGCGCTCGTGCCGCGCACGCTCGAGGCCCGCGGGCTCGATGCATCGCCGCCGATCCGCGCGCGGCTCGTGCAGGCGGGCGACGATGCGTCGGCCGCGATCCTCGACGTGATCCTGCGCGACGAAATCGGCCATGTCGCGATCGGCAACCGCTGGTTCCGGCATCTGTGCGACGGAGCCGGCCACGATCCCGTGCCGACCTACCGGCGCCTCGCCGAGCAGTACCATGCGCCACGGCTGCGTGGCCCGTTCAATTTCGATGCGCGCCGCGATGCCGGATTCGAGCAGGCCGAACTCGACGAACTGGCCGCGCAGGACGTGGTGGACGGCAACGCGCCACGCTAGCCGGCTCGCGCTCGGCCGCGTTTCGATTGCCGCCAGCCGTTCCTGGGCCCCCGGCGCATGGTGCTCCCTCATGGCCTGTTGCGTGCGGGTGTTGCTAGAGCGGCGCCTCGATTGCCGGACGCCGGAAAGAGGGCGTCGCCGCTATAATCGAACGATCATTCTTTTTTTTGGCGGCTGCAATGAGTGCCTCGAGTTCTGTTTCCGATTTCGTCACGGTGCGCGGCGTTCAGCTGCATGTCCGGCGCTGGGGCCGGCCCGATGCGCCGACGCTGTTCATGCTGCACGGCTGGATGGACGTCGCGGCGTCGTTCCAGTTCGTCGTCGATGCGCTCGCGGGCGACTGGCAGGTGATCGCGCCCGATGCGCGCGGTTTCGGGCTCTCCGACTGGCCGGTCGCTCGGCAGGGCGGCGGTCACTACTGGTTCCACGAGTACCTGGGCGACCTCGATGCGCTCATCGACCACTATGCGCCGACCGGCGAAGTCAACCTGGTCGGGCACAGCATGGGCGCGAACGTCGTGTGCCTGTATGCCGGCGCGCGGCCGGAGCGCGTGCGGCGCGTGGTCGATCTCGAGGGTTTCGGGCTCGCGCCCGCGCGGGCCGAGCAGGCGCCGCGCCGGCTGCGCGGCTGGCTGGACGAGTTGCGCGAACCGCCCGCGCTGCGTCCTTACGCGTCACTCGACGCCGTCGCGGCGCGCCTGACCAAGACCAATCCGCGGCTCGATCCGCGCCGTGCGGCGTTTCTCGCCGCACACTGGTCGAAGCGCGGCGACGACGGCCAGTACCACCTGCTGGCCGACGCGGCGCACAAGATGCCGGGCCCGCTGCTGTACCGGCTCGACGAAGTGATGGCTACCTGGGCGCAGGTGCGCGCGAAGGTGCTGCACGTCGAGGCCGTCAATTCGCCGACGCTGGCCCACATCGCCGGCGACATCCCGCTGTCGGAATTCAAGGCGCGTTTCAACGCATTCCCCGACTGGCGCGAGAAGCTCGTCGAGGATGCCGGCCACATGGTGCATCACGACCAGCCCGAGCAGATCGCGGCGCTGATCGAGGCGTTCTGCGCGTAAGCGCGCGGCGGCAGCGGCGGGGCAGGCGGGCGGCGCATTGCCGCGTTGCAGTAGAATGAAGCCTTACCTGCCATGCCGACAATGAACGCTGATCTCCACTGCCATTCGAATGTTTCCGACGGGTTGCTGTCGCCTGCCGACGTCGCGCGCCGCGCCCATGCCGGCGGCGTGACCCTGTGGGCGCTGACCGACCACGACGAGATCGGCGGCCAGGCAGCGGCGCGCAGCGAAGCGGAAGCGCTCGGCATGCGCTACCTGAGCGGCGTCGAGATTTCGGTCACGTGGGCGTCGCGCACCGTGCACATCGTCGGCCTGAATGTCGATCCCGCGAACCAGGTGCTCGTCGACGGCCTGTACCGCACGCGCCATGGCCGCGCGGCACGCGCGGTGGCGATCGGCGAGCAGCTCGCCACGCTCGGCATTCCCGGTGCGTACGAAGGCGCGCTGAAGTACGTGTCGAATCCCGACCTGATCTCGCGCACGCACTTCGCCCGTTTTCTCGTCGAGAACGGTCACGCCACGTCGACGTCCGATGTGTTCGATCGCATGCTCGGCGACGGCAAGCCCGGGTTCGTCCCGCACCGCTGGGCGACGCTGCCCGACGCTGTCGCGTGGATTCGGGCGGCCGGCGGCGAAGCCGTGGTCGCGCATCCGGGCCGCTACCGTTACACGCCCGTCGAATTCGACGCGTTCTTCGGCGAGTTCATCGATCTGGGCGGCCGCGCGATCGAGGTCGTCACGGGCAGCCACACCCCCGACCAGTACCGCGAATACGCGGACGTCGCCCGCCGCTTCGGCTTCGAAGCGTCGCGCGGCTCGGATTTCCATGCGCCAGGCGAGGGCCGTGTCGAGCTCGGCAGCCTGCCGCCGTTGCCGCCCGACCTGACTCCGGTCTGGGAGCGCTGGCTCTGACACTGGGCGGCGGCCTGCCGTCCGCGTTGCCGTCGGCGCGCATCCGACTTTTCCCCCTTTACGACTCCCCATGTCCCAGTTCTTCAGGATTCACCCGGATAATCCGCAGCCGCGCCTGATCAAGCAGGCCGTGGAAATCGTCAGCAAGGGCGGCGTGATCGCGATGCCGACCGATTCGAGCTATGCGCTCGCGTGCCATCTCGACGACAAGGACGCGGTCGAGCGCGTGCGCCGGATTCGCGGCCTCGACGAGAAGCAGCACCTGTCGCTGCTCGTGCGCGACCTGTCGGAGCTCGCCAACTTCGCGATGGTCGATAACCGCCAGTACCGTCAGATCAAGTCGGTGACACCCGGCCCGTACGTCTTCATCCTGCAGGCGACGAAGGAGGTGCCGCGCCGGCTGTCGCACCCGTCGCGCAAGACGATCGGGCTGCGCGTGCCCGATCACGCGATCACGCTCGCGTTGCTGGAATCGCTCGGCCAGCCGCTGCTCGGCACGACGCTGATCCTGCCGCCGGACGACGAGCCGCTCAACGAACCCGAAGAAATCCGCGAGCGGCTCGAGAAACAGGTCGACCTCGTGATCGACGGCGGCGCATGCCCGCGCGAGCCGTCGACGGTGATCGACCTGACCGGCGAGGAGCCCGAGCTCGTGCGCGCGGGGCGCGGCGCGCTCGAACCGTTCGGGCTATCGGCGGCGTAAGCGCGCCGTTCCATTTTTTGCGCGAGTGCGCTTGTTACAATAACGCGATATGGATGCTTCCCTGATACAGACCATCGCCGTCTACGCACTGCCCGTGATCTTCGCGATCACGTTGCACGAGGCCGCGCACGGCTACGCCGCCCGGCTGCTCGGCGACAACACCGCCTACGTGATGGGGCGCGTGTCGTTCAATCCGATGCGCCACATCGATCCGCTCGGCACGATCGCGATCCCGCTCGCGATGTACTTCCTGACGGGCGGCGCGTTCCTGTTCGGCTATGCGAAGCCGGTGCCGGTGTCGTTCGGCAACCTGCGCAATCCGCGCTGGGGCAGCCTGTGGGTCTCGCTTGCGGGCCCGGCCTGCAACTTCGTGCAGGCGCTGATCTGGGGCCTGCTGACCCTCGTGCTGCCCGCCGTCGGCATCGACGAGCCGTTCTTCACGCGGATGGCGTTTGCCGGCGTCAGCGCGAACCTCGTGCTCGGCGTGCTGAACCTGTTCCCGCTGCCGCCGCTCGACGGCGGCCGCATCCTTGCGGCGCTGCTGCCGACGAAGCAATCGATCGCGCTGTCGCGGATCGAGCCGTACGGTTTCATCATCGTCCTCGTGCTGGTCATGACGGGCGTGCTGACGAACTTCTGGCTGCGCCCGCTCGTCAACGTCGGCTACGCCGTCCTGAGCGCCATCCTGTCCCCATTCGCCTCGCTTCTCTAACGACAATCATGTTCCCTGAACGTATTTTCTCCGGCATGCGACCCACCGGGTCGCTGCACCTCGGTCACTACCACGGCGTGCTGAAAAACTGGGTGAAACTGCAGTCCGAGTACCCGTGCTTCTTCTGCGTCGTCGACTGGCATGCGTTGACGACGCATTACGAGACTCCCGAGGTCATCGAGAAGAACGTATGGGACGTGCTGATCGACTGGCTCGCGTCCGGCATCGATCCGGCGCAGGCCACGCTGTTCATCCAGAGCAAGGTGCCCGAGCATGCGGAACTCGCGCTGCTGCTCGGCATGAGCACGCCGCTCGGCTGGCTCGAACGCGTGCCGACCTACAAGGAGCAGATGGAGAAGCTGAAGGACAAGGATCTGTCAACGTACGGCTTCCTCGGCTACCCGGTGCTGATGGCGGCCGACATCCTGCTGTATCGCGGCTCGCTCGTGCCGGTCGGTGAAGACCAGGTGCCGCACGTCGAGATGACGCGCGAGATCGCGCGCCGCTTCAACTACCTGTATGGTCGCGAGCCGGGCTTCGAGGAAAAGGCGCTCGACGCCGCGAAGAAACTCGGCGGCAAGCGCGCGAAGCTCTATCACGAGCTGCGCAACGCGTATCAGCAGGAGGGCGACGACGAGGCGCTCGAACAGGCGCGCGCGATGCTGCAGGAATCGCAGAGCCTGTCGATGAGCGACCGCGAGCGCCTGTTCGGCTATCTCGAAGGCGCGCGCAAGATCATCCTGGTCGAGCCGCAGGCGCTCCTGACCGAAGCATCGCGGATGCCGGGCCTGGACGGCCAGAAGATGTCCAAGTCGTACGGCAACACGATCGGCCTGCGTGAAGACGCCGAGACGATCACGAAGAAGGTCCGCACGATGCCGACCGATCCCGCGCGTGTGCGCCGCACTGATCCGGGCGATCCCGACAAGTGCCCGGTGTGGCAGCTGCACCAGGTCTATACCGACGAAGCGACGCACGACTGGGTGCAGAAGGGCTGCCGCTCGGCAGGCATCGGCTGTCTCGACTGCAAGCAGCCGGTCGTCGAAGGCATCCTGCGCGAACAGCAGCCGATGCTCGAGCGCGCACAGAAGTACATGGACGATCCGTCGCTGCTGCGCGCGATCGTCGCGGACGGTTGCGACAAGGCGCGCAAGTACGCGACGGAAACGATGCGCGACGTGCGCGACGCGATGGGCCTGTCGTACAACTGATCGACCGCATGAACGCATCCGTCATGACCGCCGCGGGCGGCCACGTCGCGCAGGCCGAGCCGTCGCGCTGGGTCGCGCAATGGTCGCGGCTCGTGCCGCCGGGCGGCGCGGTGCTGGATGTCGCTGCGGGCGGCGGCCGCCATGCGCGCTGGTTCGCGTCGCACGGGCATCCGGTCGTCGCACTCGACCGCGACCCGACTGCACTGGCCGCATTGAGGGCGATACCGGGCGTCGATGCCCGCGCCGCCGATCTCGAAGGCGCGCCGTGGCCGCTGCCGGCCGGCGAGCGGTTCTCGGCCGTGATCGTCACGAATTACCTGCATCGTCCGCTCTGGCCCCATCTGCTTGATGCGGTGGCGCCGGGCGGCGTGCTCATCTACGAAACCTTCGCGCAAGGAAACGAAACGGTCGGGAAACCGTCCAACCCCGCGTTCCTGCTCGCCCCGGGCGAGCTGCTGGACGCCGTGCACGGCCGCCTGCGGGTGGTCGCGTACGAGGACGGGTTCGTCGCCGCGCCGCGCGAGGCGTTCGTCCAGCGTCTCTGCGCAGTGCGCGAGGGCGCGACCCCGAAGGCGGGGGCGGGAATTCCACGTTACGAACTGCCCGGCTAATCCGCTACAATCTCAACGTTTACCGGTACATACTCTCAATCGCGTTTCATGGCTAACGGCACCCAAGACGGCATTCAAATCCGCGGCAGCATCCCCGCGATCGTCACCCCGATGCTCGAAGACGGCAGTCTCGACCTGCCGGCGTTTCGCAAACTGATCGACTGGCATATCGCGGAAGGCACCGATGCGCTCGTCGTGGTCGGTACGAGCGGCGAGTCGGCAACGCTCAACGTCGAAGAGCACATCCTGATGATCCGCACGGCGGTCGAGCATGCGGCGAAACGCATCCCGATCATCGCGGGCGCGGGCGGCAACTCGACCGCCGAGGCGATCGAGCTGACGAAGCACGCGAAGGCTGTCGGCGCGGACGCGACGCTGCAGGTCGTGCCGTACTACAACAAGCCGACGCAGGAAGGCATGTACCGTCACTTCAAGACGATCGCCGAAGCGGTCGATCTTCCGGTGATCCTGTACAACGTGCCGGGCCGCACGGTCGCCGACATGGCGAACGAGACGACGCTGCGCCTCGCGGAAGTCCCGGGCATCATCGGCGTGAAGGAAGCGACCGGCAACATCGATCGCGCCGCGCACCTGATCAAGGCCGCGCCGAAGCATTTCGCGATCTACAGCGGCGACGATCCGACCGCGATCGCGCTGATGCTGCTTGGCGGCCACGGCAACATCTCGGTGACGGCGAACGTCGCACCGCGTGCGATGAGCGATCTGTGCCGCGCGGCGCTGGCCGGCGACGTACAGACGGCTCGCGCGCTGCACATGAAGCTGCTGTCGCTGCACAAGAACCTGTTCATCGAGGCGAACCCGATTCCGGTGAAGTGGGCGCTGCAGGCGATGGGCAAGATGCAGGGCGGCATCCGGCTGCCGCTCACGGCGCTCGACGAGCGCTGCCACGAAGCCGTGCGTTCGGCCCTCGTCGAGGCCGGCGTCCTCGCCTGATGCCGAGGCGGCCGCGTCCTGCGGCCGCCGGCTCGAACCCTGATCAACCCGCACCGGCCGGCTCCGTCCGGCGCCGCTCCTGACGAGCGTTCTAGCAAGACGAAGGATTTCATGAAACGTTTCGCCTTTTCTTCTCGCGCCATCCAGATGTCGGTGGTGGCGCTGGCGCTGGGCGCGCTCGCCGGCTGCGATACGCTGAACGACTACCTGGCCCCTGACCGGGTCAACTACAAGAACACCGGTTCGGCGCCGCCGCTCGCTGTGCCGAGCGACCTGAAGCCGGTGCCGACGACGCAGCAGTTCGTCGCGCCGCCGAGCAACGCGGGCCTCGGCACGCTGCCCCCGCGGGTCACGACGCAGGCCGGCAACGCGACCGACGGCATCCCGAGCGCGCAGGATCCGCTTGGCATGCACATCGAGCGCGACGGCGACCGCCGCTGGCTCGTCGTCGATGGCCGGACGCCCGAGCAGCTGTGGCCGATCCTGAAGGAGTTCTGGCAGGAGAACGGCTTCTCGCTGAAGACCGACGCGCCGTCGACGGGCATCATGGCCACCGACTGGGCTGAAAACCGCGCGAACATCCCCGATGACTGGTTCCGCCGCACGATCGGCAAGGTCATCGATTTCGCGTACTCGTCCGGCACGCGCGACCGCTTCCGGACGCTCGTGAACCGCACGTCGGACGGCAACACCGACATCTCGATCACGCACAGCGCGATGGAAGAAATGATGGTCGGCCCGCAGGGCGGCACGTCGTCGCGCTGGGAAGAGCGTCCGCGCAACCCGGTGCTCGAAGCCGTATTCCTGTCGAAGCTGATGCAGAAGTTCGGCCTGACCGATGCGCAGGCGAAGCAGCTGCTGACCGATGCACATCCCGCGACGGCGCCGACGCAGGTCAGCGACACGAGCAGCGGCGGGGCGACGCTGCAACTGGCCGAGTCGTTCGACCGCGCATGGCTGCGTGTGGGTCTGGCGCTCGACCGCACCAACTTCGCGGTCGACAATCGCGATCGCGAGAAGGGTGTGTACACCGTGCGCTATGCGAACACGATGGAAGAGCTGAAGCGCGACGGCCTGTTTGGCAAGCTGTTCTACGGTGGCCCGTCGGCTGCGAAGCCGGGCAGGGAATTCCTGGTCAACGTGCGCGCACAGGGCAACGGCAGCACGCAGGTTGCGGTGGTCGGCGCAAACGGCCAGGTTGACAACTCGTCGGACGCGCAGCGGATCATTTCGCTGCTCCACGCGCAGCTGAACTGAGCGCGTGCGATTCTCCAGCCTCGGAAGCGGCAGCGAAGGCAACGCGCTGGTCGTCGAGGCCTCGAGCGGCACGACGACCACCCGCGTGCTGCTCGACTGCGGTTTTTCTGCCAAGGAGGTCGAGCGCCGGCTCGGCCGACTGAATCTCTGCATCGGCGATCTCGATGCGGTCCTCATTACCCACGAACACAGCGACCACGTCGGCAGTGCGCTGACGCTCGCTCGTCGCGGATCGCTGCCGCTCTACATGAGCTGGGGCACCGCACGCGCGGTCGGCGCGGACGAGGCCGATGTCGATCTCCACGTGCTGTGGGGCGACGAGACGGTCGCGATACGCGATCTGGCCGTGATGCCCTATACGGTTCCTCACGACGCGCGTGAGCCGCTCCAGTTCGTCTTTATGGACGGCGCCAGCCGGCTCGGCGTGCTGACGGACGTCGGGATGGCCACGCCGCACATCACGGCCGTCCTGAGCGGCTGTGACGCGCTGGTGCTCGAATCCAACCACGACACCGCGATGCTGGCCTCGAGCCGCTATCCGCAGTCGCTGAAGGCGCGTATCGGCGGCAACCACGGCCACCTGAGCAATGACGCCGCGGCGGACATCCTCGCGTCGCTCGAGCGCAGCCGCCTCAAGCACCTGGTCGCGGCGCACCTGAGCCAGCAGAACAACCTGCCGGAACTGGTCCGCCAGGCGTTTGGCGGCGTACTGGGGACGAGCGGGGAGGAGGTGGTCGTGGCCACGCAGGAAGCGGGCTTCGACTGGCTCGCGCTCGGATGAGCGGGGCAGGGCCGCTGCGGCGGCCCGGTGCGACTGCCGTGCGACAAACGCGGAAACGACAGACGTAAAAAAACCGGCCCTCGGGCCGGTTTTTTTTCAGCTGACGCTGAGGCTTACTGGCTTGCGCCCGAAGCCGGAGCAGCCGTCGCTGCCGAAGCAGCCGACGCCACTGCAGCAGCAGCGTCGCTCGCAGCAGCCGTTGCCGACGAAGCAGCAGCCGAAGCGTCGCTCGCAGCACCAGCAACTGCCGAAGCAGCCGTCGATGCAGCAGCAGCCGCGTCGCTTGCAGCCGACGAAGCAGCTTGATCAGCGCTCTTGTTGCAAGCAGCCAGTGCAACAGCAGCCAACAGGGAAGCTACGAGGAGGGATTTCTTCATGATCACGTCCTTTTATGGTTAAAGGTAAGCAACAGCGCGAAACAATACCGGTAATGTGCTCCAACACCGACCTGGGCCGCTGGTGGAGATGCACTTCTAGAGCGTGAATCTTCCCTACGGCTTGGGCGGAAATTATATGCACTTTCCTATCGACCGTCGACAAATGCGGGGTCAATACGTTGTCTTTCCCATACAGAATTTGATCCGTACGGGCATACGGGGCGACTCACACTAATTCCGGTTTCCGACCCGTATCCAGCCCGCACGATACCACTCGTGCAATAAGGCTGTCATTGAGGGAACCCGGGATAGTGTTACAAACCGTTTCGCCTCCATCTGGCGTTGATTGGCCAGTTCGGGCAGCCATTCGCTGGCCTGCTCGAGCGGTCCTTCTTCACCATTAATGAAGTACGAGCGCGCGTTATACATCAATGCGGCCCTTCTGTCGAGACACACGCCACGACGTGACGCTTGCGTGATGAACGCGGACTCGGACAGCGGACGGGCGGGCGGGTCGAAAACGACGTTCGGTTTGGGCTCGCTCAGGTAGCAGCCGAGGAATTCGGCGACGTCCCGCTTGCGCCAGCGGATCGCGTCCACGATCTCGGCAACGCGCTCGACCATCGCCGGGGGCAGTTGGGCGGGCGTGTCGACGGCCGGCTGCTTCGGATCGCGGTAAAGGTCGTCGTCGCCACTGTCGCGCAGGCCGCCACGCTCCGCGAGATAGTACAGGAACTGGGCGCCCAGCTCGCCGGCGGACGGGGCCCGGAAGCCGATCGAGCAGGTCATGCATTCGCCTTCGGCGACGCCGTCGTGCGCGATGTGCGGCGGCAGGTAGAGCATGTCGCCGGGTTCCAGCACCCATTCGTCGCTCGGCTCGAAGTTTTCGAGGATCTTCAGTGGCACGTCCGGCTGCAGCGACAGGTCCTTCTGCGCGCCGACGCGCCAGCGGCGCCGGCCTTCGACCTGCAGCAGGAATACGTCGTATGAGTCGAAGTGCGCGCCGACGCCGCCGCCGTCCGTCGCATAGGAGATCATCAGGTCGTCCAGACGCGCGTCGGGGATGAAGCGGAAGCGGTCGAGCAGGGCGCGCGCGGCATCGACGTGCAGGTCGAGCCCCTGCACGAGCAGGGTCCAGGCCTTGCGCGTGACGGCCGGCAGCGAGCCTGGCTCGAACGGGCCGTGCTCAAGTTGCCACTTGTTACGAAAATGGGTGATCAGTCGCGATTCCGCGTCATAGTCCGCTGCGAGCTCGAACAGCGCGTCGCGCGTGACGGGTGACGCGACGCCGGGGATCGCCTGGCGGATCAGGAGCGGCTTCTTCTGCCAGTAGCCGCGCATGAATTGCGCCGGCGTAAGACCGCCGAGCAGCGGTGTGGGAAGATCGGAAGGCGGCGCGCCGAACGGGGCGGCAGCGGCATCCCGCGGTTCGGCTTGAGACCGGTTGCGCATCGTATAATGAGACTTGTATTTGGGAGAATTGGATGAAAATCGCAAAAAACACTGTCGTGTCGGTCACTTACAAGCTGTCGGATGCACAGGGCAATCTGATCGAGGAAAGCGACGAGCCGATGGTTTATCTGCACGGCGGCTATGATGGCACGTTCCCCAAGATCGAGGAACAACTCGACGGCCATGAGCCGGGCTACGAGGCGGAGGTTCAGCTTGAACCGCAGGACGCGTTCGGCGACTACGATCCCGAACTCGTGAAGATCGAGCCGCGCGATCGTTTTCCCGAGCCGCTCGAAGTGGGCATGCAGTTCGAAGGCACGCCGGAAGATGGTGACGAGGAAGTCGATTCGCTGATCTATACGGTCACCGACATCGCCGAAGACAAGGTCGTGCTCGACGGCAATCACCCGCTGGCAGGCATGGCACTGCGTTTCGCGCTCACCGTGAAGGACGTTCGCGAAGCCACCGAAGACGAAATCGAGCATGAGCACGCGCATGGCGCGGAAGGGCTCGAGATCGTCGACGAGGACGAAGACGAAGACGGCGAAGCGCCGTCAGGGCGTACCCTGCACTGAGCTCGCAGGCAGGCCGGGTGCCGGCCCCGACGCAGGGGCGGGCGCCGGCCATGACGCGCCGCCTGGTGCGGCGCTGTCACCCTGCAATGGCGGCGCGACCGACGACGAGTCGGGCAGCGCCGGCAACGCAGGGATTTCCGGCATCTGTGGCAGCGGCACATCGTCACGCGGCACGAGCGGCAGCGCGGGCGGCACGGGCAGGTTCTTCGGCACCTCCTGCAGGCTCACGTTGAAGATCGTTTGCCGAGCCGGCGACACGCTCACCTTGACCCACTGATTCGTCGGATGGCGCGGTCCGATCGCGACGCGCGTCACGTTTCCTACCAGTTCACCGTCGTCTGCTCGCAGCGGGCGGTCGATCAGAAAGCCGTTCGCAAGTGGTTCGCCGCTCGCGTGCATCACGAGTATCGGGCCGCGGAATGTCGCCGCCGCCTTCACCAGCGTTCGTTTCAACTCACGGAAGCCGTCGCGCACGCGCGGCCGGTTGAAACGCAGCCATGCGAAGCGTTCCGCACGTTCATAGCGTTCGAACTGCGGATCGCCTTCGAACATCACCACCATCGCGCGTGCCTCGCGCCGCTTCGCATATTCGGCCGCGTGGTCGATCCAGAAACCGTTCGCGATGATGCGGTCCTCGAATTCGCCGTTGCGGCCGCCGGCCGTCAGGTAGTGGTTGTTCGGCGCCGGCGCGTTGAGCGCGACGTAGACGATGTCGTCGCGCATCCAGCGGGCGTTTTCCCGATATGGCCGGAACCGCGCGACTTCGCTTTCCCGCGTGATCTGCAGCGCGCCGGGGTCGGGCAGTGCCGAATCGGCGAGCAGCGTCTGCCGCAGGAAGTCGAGCCGCTCGACCGGATCGTAGCCGCCGCCGGCCGCGGTGTTGCACGTGACCCAGTCGTCGTGACCGGGAATGAATACGAGCGGCACGCGTGCCGCATCCAGGATCGCGCCGCGCTGCGAATACAGCGCATCGCGGCACGCTTCCTTCGAACCCTTGAGATCGCCCGCATAGACGACGAACGCGAGGTTGCGCTCGCGCGCGATCGCATCGAGCAGCCGCTGGGCGGCCGGTTCGTCAGCAGGGGCGTTGATCACACCCGACACGACCGCGAACGAGTAGGGCGTGGTGCTGCGCTTCGGCGGCGCGGCCAGCGCGGCAGCCTGCGCGAGCGCCAGCACGGCCGCGACGAGCGCGGCGGCCGTGCGAGCCGGCAGGCGGCGCGGGATGCGCTTACGCGTGCCCGTCGGCATCGTGCGACCGGACCAGCGTGCGCAGTTCGTACAGCAGGTCGAGCGCTTCGCGCGGCTTGAGATCGTCGGGATCGATGTCGCGCAGTTTTTCGAGCGCCGGATGCGGTGTGTCGGGCAGCGCCGGCGCGTCCGCGCATTCGAGATCGTCGGCGGCCACCGGCGGCGCGCTGAACAGGTCGAGCTGCGGCGTATGCTGCGACGCCGACTGCTGTTCGAGATACGCGAGGTGCTTGCGTGCGGCGCGGATCACGGGCGCCGGAACGCCTGCGAGCTGCGCGACCTGCAGGCCGTAGCTCTGGTTGGCCGGGCCCTCGTTGACCGCGTGCAGGAACACGATCCCGTGGCCGTGTTCGACGGCCGACAGGTGGACGTTGGCCGCTTGCGGGAATTCTGCCGGCAGTTGCGTCAGCTCGAAGTAGTGCGTCGCGAACAGCGTGTAGCACGCGTTGTGCGCCAGCAGGTGGCGCGCGATGGCCCACGCGAGCGCGAGGCCGTCGAACGTCGACGTGCCGCGGCCGATCTCGTCCATCAGCACGAGGCTTTGCGGCGTTGCGTCGTTGAGGATCGCCGCAGCTTCGGTCATCTCGACCATGAACGTCGAGCGGCCGCCCGCGAGATCGTCCGCCGCGCCGATACGCGTGAAGATCCGGTCGATCGGGCCGAAGCATGCCGACTTGGCCGGCACGTAGCTGCCCACGTAAGCCATCAGCGCGATCAGTGCGGTCTGCCGCATGAACGTCGACTTACCGCCCATGTTCGGGCCGGTGATCAGCAGCAGCTTGCGCTCGGT
Organism: Burkholderia lata; assembly: GCF_000012945.1. Classification (NCBI taxonomy): domain Bacteria; kingdom Pseudomonadati; phylum Pseudomonadota; class Betaproteobacteria; order Burkholderiales; family Burkholderiaceae; genus Burkholderia; species Burkholderia lata. The sequence goes on along the minus strand of NC_007510.1, from coordinate 2,462,911 downwards.
GCCGAAGCGGCAGTCGTTCGCGATGAACTGTTCGACCTGCGCTTCGACGACCGGGTGGCGGCCCTGTTCGATTTCGATGCCGATCTCGTCGGTAAAGGTCGGCGCGACCCAGTCGAGCGCGCTGGCGCGTTCGGCGAATGCGGCGAGCAGGTCGAGTTCCG